>CAMFKI010000001.1 GCA_945957365.1 uncultured Alphaproteobacteria bacterium
CAACACCATAAGCTGGTGTTGCACTTCGTTTGTGAACTCAGGGGACCCCGCTTTCCGCGGGATCGGGCGCCCGAAGCGGGGCCCCAGCTTTCGCTGGGGTGACGCCCTCGATATCAGTACGGCGTCCCGTCCCTGTGCGTCAGGCGATACTTGCCGCCCTCCTTCACCGCCAGCATGTCGGCATCGGTGTAGTGGGCGCGGTCGCCTTCCATGCGGGTGCCGATTTCGAGATACGTGGCGGGGGCAGCGGAGTTGTTGACCAGCTTGTGGCCATTGGGCACGGCGGCCTTGAAGCCGACGCACATGCCGGCGGTCAGCACGTGTTCGCCCTGATCGTCGACCAGCGTCACCTCGCCGTCCAGAACATAGACGAATTCATCCTCGCTCTCGTGCCAGTGGCGGTGGGCCGAGGATGCGCCCGGCGCCAGCACCGTGAGGTTCACGCCGAACTGGGTCAGGTTGAAGACGTCACCCAGCGCCCGCTTGGCGCGGCCGGCAAGGGCCGCGTCATAGGGTGGCGGATAGATGGTCTTCGTCCGGGCCGGCTGGTCAAGTGCGCGGATCGGTTCAGCCATGGACGGCCTCCTTCTGCTTCGCCTCGATCTGATTCACGGCATCGACCACGGCGTCGAAGGTGAGGAGCGTCGAGGCGTGGCGGGCCTTGAAATCGCGCACCGGCAGCAGCGCCTCGAGCTCGGCCCACTTGCCGCCGGGGGCCGGCCCCTCCTCCTTCAGCATGCGGTACATCTGGTCGCGCAGGGCACGGAGTTCCGGGGCGGTCGATCCCACCACGTGGCGTGCCATGATCGAGGACGAGGCCTGGCCCAGGGCGCAGGCCTTGACCTCCTGGCCGAAGTCCGAAACCACCCCGTCCTTCATGGCCAGGTCGACGGTGACCTTGGAGCCGCACAGGCGGGACACGGCGACCGCCGTGGCATCCGGCGCGCTCAAGCGTTGCAACCTTGGAATATCTGCTGCGAAGCCCAGAATCTGGCGGTTGTAAATCTCGTTAATCATTCCAACATCCTAGCCCATTCGCCTGAAGCCGGAAACAGTCGTTTGGCGGTTTGCCAGCGGGGGCTGCCCCATGATATGGGGGCGGCTTGTCCACAGGCGCAAGTCTGGCCTGTCATGCGGAAAGTGAAGTCAGGATTATGGAAGCCGTCGTCAAGAAGATCCCCGCGAAGCCCGTGAAGCGTCCCTCCCAGGAAGAAGCCGAGGCGGCGGTGCGCACGCTGCTCGCCTGGGCCGGCGACAACCCGGACCGGGAAGGCCTGCTCGACACGCCGAAGCGCGTGGCCAAGGCGTTCCGCGAATATTTCTCGGGCTACGAGGACGATCCGGCGGAAGCCCTCGCCCGCACCTTCACCGACGTCGGCGGCTATGACGACATCGTCATGCTGCGCGACATCGAGTTCAACTCGCACTGCGAGCACCACATCGCCCCCTTCATCGGCCGCGTCCACGTGGCCTACCTGCCCAAGACCGCGGTCGTCGGCATCTCGAAGCTCGCCCGCGTGGTCGAGATCTATGCCCGCCGCCTGCAGACGCAGGAGACGATGACGGCGCAGATCGCCAATGCGATCTCCGACTCGCTCAACCCGCGCGGCGTCGCCGTGCTGGTCGAGGCGGTCCACACCTGCATGTCGATGCGCGGCATCGGCAAGCGCAACGTGGCCACCATCACCACGCAGTTCACCGGCGAGTTCAAGAGCAACCCGGTGCTGCAGGCGCGCTTCATGGAACTCGTCCGCGCGCCGAGCAACGGCTTCTCGCTCTAGATGTCAGCGGGCCTCGACGAGACCGACAGGTTTCAGCCGAGGTTCGATTCCAGCGGCCTGATCACCGCCATCGTCAGCGATGCGCGCGACAATGCCGTGCTGATGGTCGCCCACATGAACGCGGAAGCGCTGCGCCTGACGCAGGCAACCGGCCTCGCCCATTTCTGGAGCCGCAGCCGCAACAGCCTGTGGAAGAAGGGCGAGACCTCGGGCGAGACCCTGAAGGTCACCGAGATCCTCACCGATTGCGACCAGGACGTGCTGCTGGTCAGGGCCGAGCCGCAGGGCAAGGGTGCGGCCTGCCACACCGGGCGGCGGAGCTGCTTCTACCGGCGCGTCGAGGGTGACGGTCTGGCCTTCGTCGACAATGACCGGCTGTTCGATCCGAAGCGGGTCTACTAGCCGCACCCGGAACCATCGCCACAGTTTTCGTGGCGACGCCCAGCCGTTCGCCGCGGCGCGGACCGCCGGGGTCAGCCGGCCGAGGCGATATAGCTCTTCATGTGGTGGGCCTCCGCCTCCATCGATTCGATGCGGAGCTTCACCACGTCGCCGATCGAGATCATGCCGGCGACGCGGCCATTGGCGATCACCGGAAGGTGGCGGATCCGGTGTTCCGTCATCAGCTGCATGAGTTCGGCCTCTGAATCGGCGGGGCCGCAGGTGAGGACCTTGACCGTCATGATGTCCTTGGCGGTCTTGTCCAGCACGGCGGCGGCATGTCCCGCCATGGCGCGCACCACGTCGCGCTCCGACACGATGCCGGCGATGCCGCCGGCGCCATCGACCACCACGACGGCGCCGATGCGGTGCCGCGCCAGGATATCGACGATCGTCTGTACCGAATCCGAAGGCTCCACGGTGACGACCGAGGTGCCCTTCTGCCTGAGGATGTGAGCAACTGCCATTGGGGAGCCTCCTCTTCCTGCAAGGTGAACGGAAGCGAGCCTAACATGGTTTCACGCCGGGCGCACGCGCGGCGCCAGCAGGTAGAAGGCGACGAGACCGCCGATGAACCCGCCGATATGGGCCTCCCAGGCAATCGACCCCTCGGCCATGAAGGAATTGCCGGTCCAGCCGGTGCCGCCCGAAAACAGGGTGAGCGCGAGCACGACGCCGGTAAACATCAGCGCGCTGCGGTTGGAGATCAGTTCGGGGAAGCTGAGCGGCCGCCAGCGGCCGTCAGGCTGGCGCGCGCCATACATCAGGGGCACCGCCGCGCCCATGAGGCCGGTGACGGCGCCCGAGGCGCCGACGACGATCACCTCCTGCCCCCAGTGCAGGGCGAGGCTGCACAGCCCGCCGGCCACCCCGGAGACGAGGCAGACGAGGAGGAACTTCCAGCTGCCGAAATAGCGCGCCACCGGGGTGCCGAAGATCAGCAGCCACAGGCTGTTGAGGCCGACATGCAGCCAGCTGCCGTGCAGCAGCATGTAGGTGGCGAGCGACCAGTATTGCGAGCCCGGCAGCATGGGATAGCCGGGGATGGTGAAGCGCACCGGAATGAGCGCCAGCGCATAGACCGACCACACCTGCCAGTCCTGCCCGGCAAACCACAGCCCGGCGTGGATGGCGACGAGCAGGCCGATCACCGCCGCGACGACGGGCGGTACGTTGAAGATCGGCGGCGGCTTCGCAGGGCCCCAGTTGCCGCGCTGTGAGGGTTGTTCCGACACGCTGGTCCTTCCTGTGGCACGAAGGCTGCAGCGTGAGCCCCCGTGAGGTCATTCTGAAACACCGGGCCCCCTGGGCGCCGGAAAAGGGTTTGCGCATGTGGGTTAGCGGGGAGGCACAGGGAAGCCAAGAGGATTTGATCCTCCACCCGGGTGCCCGCAAGCTGCTGGCCACCTGGGCGGGCCTCAAGGGCGAGCGCCCTGCCCCGCGGCGCGGCGATCTCGATCTGAGACAGGTGCCGCGCCAGGCCCCCTGGCTGTTCATCCTGGAGCCTGCGGGCGAGGCCCGCTCCTTCCGCTACCGGCTGGCCGGAACCGCCGTCTGCAGCTTCCTCAAGCGGGAAGTCACCGGCAGCGACTTCCTGTCGGGCTGGGAGCGCTTCGAGCGCGGCGCGATCACGCGGGCGCTGGCGGCGGTGACGGGCAAGCTGCAGCCGGCGCATTTCCGCATCCGTTTCCTGACCGATGGCGGCCAGCGCATCGGCGCCGACATGCTGGCCCTGCCGCTTCTGGCGCGCGACGGGATCACCGTCCATGTGCTGGGCGGCCTGTTTCCCCATGCCAACCCCGAGATCTGGCATTATGAACGCCTCGCGCCCGCCGATCTCGCGTCGCTGCGGCTGTTCGAGGGCAGGCTCGACATGCCGGGCCTTGCCGGGGCGCAGGCCCCCCGCAAGTTCCGCCTGATATCGGGTGGTCTCGACCTTCCCTGAAGCCCCCTGGCGGAGTTGACGTGTGACGCAGTTCGGCAAGCGGCTGGCCCCTGCCGCCCAGTCCGCCGCCCTCATGCCGCAGAGCTTCCCAGCGCGCTTCCTGCTGCCGGACGCGAGCGAACGCCGTTGCGAGGTCACCGCCATCGACCCCGAGAGCGCGCTCTTCCTGGCGGCCGAGCCGGTGGCCGAAGGAACACCGCTCATCGCCTATATCGAGGAGATCGGCCGGGTGGATGGCGCAGCGGGCGAGGCCGCCGACGGCGGCTTCTGGGTCAGCTTCAGCATCCCGGCCAGCCGCCAGCCGCGCTTCGTGCGGCACCTGCGCTGGCTGATCCGCCGCGAGCGCGGGCTTGCCGCCGCCGAACGCCGCCACACCCGCTTCGAGCCGCGCAACAAGTCCGCCCGTTTCACGTTGCCCGGCGGGCGCGAACAATCCTGCGAGGTGATCGACATCTCGCTGTCGGGGGCGGGCGTGCGCTCGCGCATCAAGCCCAGCCTCGGATCGCCGGTGACGCTCGGGCGCATGAAGGGCCGCGTGGTGCGCCACTTCGCGGACGGCTTCGCCATCGAATTCCTCACACCCCTCGAGCGCAGCGACCTCGACAGCGCGCTGTCCTGAGCGATAGAGTTCATCGCTCACAGATCAGGGACCTCCCATGCCGTCGCTTTCGCCCTATCTCTCGTCATCCTCGCTTCCCGCCGAGGGTCTGCTGGTCGGCCGGGTGTGGAACCCCGCGGTCGAAGGTCCCTGCGTGGTGAAGCGCGTCGGCAGCACCCTCGTCGACATCACCACCACCTTCCCCACCATGCGCGACCTGTGCGAAGCGCCGGACCCCGCCGCCGCGGCCGGCTCGGCGACGGGGCCGAGCCTCGGCAGCATCGACGCCATCATGGCCAACACAGATCCCGAGACGCGGGACGGCACGAAGCCCTGGCTGCTGGCGCCCGTCGACCTGCAGGCGCTGAAGGCGGCGGGCGTCACCTTCGCCACCTCGATGCTCGAACGCGTGATCGAGGAGCGCGCACGCGGCAACCCGGCGGCCGCCGCCGAGATCCGCGCCACCATCGGGACGCTGATCGGCGACGATCTCTCGAAGCTGCGCGCCGGGTCGGCGGAGGCGATGGAGCTGAAGCGCGTGCTGATGGAAAGGGGCGCGTGGTCGCAATATCTCGAGGTGGGGATCGGGCCCGATGCCGAGATCTTCACCAAGTCGCAGATCATGGCTTCCGTCGGCAGCGGCATGGAGGCGGGGCTGAACCCGGTGTCGTCGTGGAACAACCCTGAGCCCGAGGTGGTGGTCGTCGTGGCGTCCACCGGCCGCATCGTCGGCGCGACGCTCGGCAATGACGTGAACCTGAGGGACGTCGAGGGCCGCTCGGCGCTGCTCCTCGGCAAGGCCAAGGACAACAATGCCTCCTGCGCGGTGGGGCCGATGATCCGACTGTTCGACGCCTCGTTCTCGCTCGACGACGTGCGGCAGATGCAGCTGTCCCTCAGGGTCGAGGGCGAGGACGGCTATGTGCTGAACGGCGGCTCCAACATGTCGAGGATCAGCCGCGACCCGGCGGACCTCGTCGGCCAGATGGTGGGCCCGCACCACCAGTATCCGGACGGCGCCATCCTGTTCCTCGGCACGCTCTTCGCCCCCGTCGAGGACCGCGACGCGCCGGGCAAGGGCTTCACCCACAAGCCGGGCGACGTGGTGACGGTGAGCGCCCCGCAACTCGGCACGCTCGCCAACCGCATGACCTGGACCGACAAGGCCCCGCCCTGGACCTTCGGGGCCAGCCACCTGTTCCGGAACCTCGCGAAGCGGGGGCTGCTGTAGGACATACAGTGCAATCTCCGCGTCCTAGTCTGCAGTCCCTCCCCTGAACCGTCACCCCGGCGAAAGCCGGGGCCCCGCTTTGCGTCGGCACGCGCGGTCGAGAAAGCGGGGTCCCGGCTTTCGCCGGGATGACGGGTTCGAAGACGGCTCATGGCACCTATGAGCAGAAATCCCTCTTGCGGCGCAGCTGATTACACTAATCTGCGTCCATCAGAGGTGCCCGCCATGAACGTCCACAGCCCCGTCGACCCCGTTGCCGAGCTTGCGGCCAATGTCGCGCTGCCCTTCGAGAAGGCCCGCGCGATGCCGAAGAGCGTCTATACCTCGCAGGCCTTCCTCGACGCCGAGCTCGAGAAGGTGTTCGCGCGCGAATGGTATTGCGTGGGCCGCGCCTCGACGCTGAAGGAGGCGGGCGACTACGTCGCCTTCGAGCTCGCCGGCCAGCCGCTGATGGTGATCAGGGGCAAGGACGGCACGATCCGTTGCCAGTCGAATGTGTGCCTGCACCGCATGTCGGTGCTGCTCGAGGGCCGCGGCAATGCCAGGCTCATCACCTGCCCCTATCACGGCTGGACCTACGAGGCCGACGGCAAGCTGCGCGGCGCCCCCGCGATGAAGGCCAACGAGGGCTTCTGCAAGGAGAACTATCGCCTGCCGCAGGTGAAGTGCGAGGTGTGGCTCGGCTGGATCATGGTGTCGCTGAACCCCGACGCCACGCCCGTCGCCACGCATTTCGCCGATGTCGAGGAGCTGATCCGGCCCTATGACCTGACGAACTACACCGAATGGTTCAACGAGCGCTTCGTGTGGAACACGAACTGGAAGGTGCTGGCCGAGAACTTCATGGAGAGCTACCACCTGCCGGTCTGCCATGCGGGAACGATCGGCGGGCTGTCGAAGCTCGACGAGATGATCTGCCCGCCCTCGCCGCCGCATTTCAACTGGCATACGATCCTCAAGGAGCCCTCTTTCCGCATCGCCTGTGCGCATCCGTCGAATGATCGCATGGCGGGCGACCTCAGGCGCACGACCTTCCTGCTGGCGCTCTATCCCTCGCTCCTCATCACGCTGACGCCCGGGTATTTCTGGTATCTGTCGCTCCATCCGCGCAGCGTCGGCGAGGTGGAGGTCACCTTCGGGGGCGGCATGTCCAACGACTTCCTCAACGACCCGGACGTGCCGGAACTCTTCGCCACGCTGAAAGGCCTGCTCGACAAGGTGAACGTCGAGGACAAGGGCTGCACCGAGCGGGTCTATCGCGGCTTGTGCTCCGACATGGCGGTGCCGGGGCACTTGTCACATCTCGAACGGCCGAACTATGATTTCGCGAATTATCTGAGCCGGATGACTGCGGCGTAGTCGGGCGCCACTCTCAACAACCGTCATCCCAGCGAAAGCTGGGATCCAGCTTCCTTCCGTCGCCCGAAGCGGGGCCGCAGCTTTCGCTGGGGTGACGGAGGCAATTTCTTACAGATCCTGCACGTCCACCACGCCTGCGATCGCCTTGATGGCGCCCTTGATCTGTGGGGTCACGGTGAACTTGTTGCCGAGCGAGACGTGCACCTCGCGGCCCTGCTCCATCAGCACGACGAGGCGGATCGGCGCGCGGCCGCCGTTCGTCAGGCGGGCGGCGATGGACTCGAGCGGTTTTGAATCGCGCACGAAGATCTCGAGCCCGGTCACCATCTGGGCCGCCGCCTTGTCGAGCATCTCGACGCCCTGCAGGCGGAGCTTCACCTCCTCGCCCTCGACATCGGCCTCGACGCGGGCGATGACGGCGTTGCCGGGCTCAAGCAGGTCGCGGCAGGCGGCGAGCGTGTCGGAGAAGCAGATGGTCTCGAACTGGCCCGTCGGATCGGAGAAGCCGACGAAGGCGAACTTGTTGCCGGACTTGGAGCGGCGCTCCTGGCGATGCGTGATCGTTCCAGCCAGCTTCGCGGCGCGCGCACCCTTGGTGAGGGCCTTCTCGTAGAAGCTCTGGTAGGTGTCGACCGAGAGCTTCTGCAGCGGCTTCATGTAGTCGTCGAGCGGGTGGCCGGAGAGGTAGAAGCCCACGGCCTCGAATTCCTGCGCCAGCCGGTCCATCGGCAGCCAGGCATCGCGGCGCGGCAGGACGAGATCGTCCGACGAACTCGCCATGCCGCCGAAGAGGTCGTTCTGTCCGGCCTGCGCGGCACTCGCCGCGCGGCTCGACATGGAGAGGATCGACTCCACTGCATCCAGCACCGCGGCGCGATTGGGGTTGAGGCCGTCGAAGGCGCCTGCCTTGGCGAGGCTTTCCAGCGCGCGCTTGTTGACCATGCGCGAGTCGATGCGCTTGGCGAAGTCGCCCAGCGACTTGAAGGGACCGCCCTCCTCCCGCGCCTTCACGATGTGATCGATGGCGCCGGCGCCGACATTCTTCAAGGCCGCGAGCGAATAGAGGATGGCGCCGTCGACCACGGCGAAGTCCACGCCGCTCGCATTCACCGAGGGCGGGATGACCTTGACCCCGACGCGCTGCGCCTCGCGGCGGAACAGCATGAGCTTGTCGGTGTTGCCCATGTCGAGCGTCATCGAGGCGGCGAGGAACTCGACAGGGTAATTGGCCTTCAGATAGGCGGTCTGGTAGGAGACCACGGCATAGGCCGCAGCGTGCGACTTGTTGAAACCGTAGCCGGCGAATTTCTGCACGAGCTCGAAGATGTTGTCGGCCTGGGCTGCGTCGACGTCCTTCTTCACCGCACCGGAGACGAAGCGCTCCTTCTGCGCGTCCATCTCGGCCTTGATCTTCTTGCCCATGGCGCGGCGCAGCAGGTCGGCTTCGCCGAGCGAATAGCCCGAGAGCACCTGGGCGATCTGCATCACCTGCTCCTGGTAGACCATGATGCCGTAGGTCTCTTTCAGGATGGGCTCGAGCAGCGGGTGCAGGTAATCGGGCTCCTCGTCGCCCTTCTTGCAGGCGATGTAGCGCGGGATGTTGTCCATCGGGCCCGGGCGATAGAGCGCCACGATGGCGATGATGTCCTCGATCCTGTCGGCGCGCATCTTCTTGAGGACGTCGCGCATGCCGGAACTTTCCAGCTGGAACACGCCCACCGTGTCGCCGTGACCCAGCATCTCGTAGGTCTTCTGGTCGTCGTAGGGAATGTTGTCGATGTGGAAGGAAGGCTCGCGCAGGCGGATCAGCTTCTGCGCCTTCTCGATCACCGTCAGCGTCTTGAGCCCGAGGAAGTCGAACTTCACCAGTCCGGCCTTCTCGACATATTTCATGTTGAACTGGGTGGCCGGAATGTCGGAGCGCGGATCGCGGTAGAGCGGCACCAGCTCTTCCAGCGGCCGGTCGCCGATGACGACGCCGGCGGCGTGGGTCGAGGCGTTGCGGTAGAGGCCTTCGAGCTTCAAGGCCAGATCGAAGAGCGTGCGGACGGTGGGGTCCTTGTCGCGCTCCTCCTGCAGCTTGGGCTCGCCGTCGATGGCCTGGGCCAGCGTCACCGGGTTCGCCGGGTTGTTGGGGATCAGCTTGGAGAGCCGGTCCACCTGGCCATAGGGCATCTGCAGCACGCGGCCCACGTCGCGCGTGACCATGCGGGCCTGCAGCTTGCCGAAGGTGATGATCTGGGCGACACGGTCACTGCCGTAGCGCTGCTGCACATAGGTGATCACCTCGCCGCGGCGGTCCTGGCAGAAGTCGATGTCGAAGTCCGGCATCGAGACGCGCTCGGGGTTGAGGAAGCGCTCGAACAGCAGGTTGAAGCGGAAGGGATCGAGGTCGGTGATGGTGAGGACATAGGCGACCAGCGAACCCGCACCCGAACCACGGCCGGGCCCGACGGGGATGCCGTTCACCTTGGCGTATTTGATGAAGTCCGACACGATGAGGAAGTAGCCGGGGAACTTCATCTTCGTGATGACGTCGAGCTCGAAGTCGAGGCGCTTGACGTAGTCCTCGCGCGTGCGGCCCTCGACGAGGCCGCGGGTGGCGAGCCGCTGCTCGAGGCCGGCATAGGCCTCCTGCTTCAGCTCCTCCGCCTCGTCATTGTCGGCGAAGCGCGGCAGGATCGGGTTGCGGGAGCGCACGCGATAGGCGCAGCGCATGGCGATCTCGATCGTGTTCTCGACCGCCTCCGGAATGTCGGCGAAGAGTGCCGCCATCTCCTGCTGGCTCTTGAAATAGTGCTCGGGCGTGAGGCGGCGGCGGTCCTCGGTGATCAGCACCTCGCCCTCGGCGATGCAGATCAGGGCATCGTGGGCGGCATAGTCGTCGGCCTTGGCAAAGTAAGGCTCGTTGGTGGCGACGAGCGGGACTTCGAGACGGTAGGCGAGGTCGATGAGGCCCTGCTCCGTCTGGCGCTCCGCCGGCGTGCCGTGGCGCTGCAGTTCGATGTAGAGACGGTCGCCGAACAGCGCCTTGAGGCGTTCGATCTGCTCCGCCGCCAGCGTGCCCTGGCCGGCGAGCAGCGCGTCGTTGACGGGACCTTCGGGCCCTCCGGTGAGGCAGATGAGACCGCCGGCATGGTCGCAGAGATAGTCCCAGGTGACGTGGTGCTCGGCATTCTCCGGGCTCGACAGATAGGCCCGGGACGAGAGCTTCATCAGGTTGTGGTAGCCCTGCTCGTCCTTGGCGAGGAAGGCGAGCGAGGGGATGCGGCGCAGCCCGCCCATCTGGCGCAGGCCACCCTCCTTCTGCTCGGCGAGATCGACCCTGAGCGTGCAGCCGATGATCGGCTGGATGCCCTTGTCCCACATGGCCTCCGAGAATTCGAGCGCGCCGAAGAGGTTGCCGGTGTCGGTGATGGCGACGGCCGGCATCTTCGCGTCCTTCGCGAGGCCGGCGAGCGCCTTGATCTGGAGGGCACCCTCGGACAGCGAATAGGCGGTATGGGTGCGCAGGTGCACGAAGATGGGGCGGGACTCGGCCATGGGGGGATATTAGCCCGGGGGTGGGGGTCGATGCACGTGCCGCCGCTCGCTGATGCACACTCTAAACGCCGTCACCCCGGCGAAAGCCGGGGCCCCGCTTTGATTCAGCATGCACGGAGAGAAAGCGGGGTCCCGGCTTTCGCCGGGATGACGGACCTCAAACACGTTCGTAACGATTGATTTTGGCAGAAAATTTGCCCGCTACACCCCTAGCTCAGGCCAAGGGAACACCGCCATACCCCCCTCCCAGCCTGCCCAGGCGGGGCTCAGGAGACGATCATCCCCCGCTCCAGCCGCGCGATCCGGCTCATGCCCTGGGCGAGATCGAGGTTGTGGGTGGCGACGAGTGCGCCCAGGCCCTCGTCCGCGATCAGGCGGAGGAGTTCGTCGTGGACGCGGGCGGCGGTTTCGGGGTCGAGGTTGCCGGTGGGCTCGTCCGCCAGCAGCAGCAGCGGACGGTTGGCCAGGGCGCGGCAGATGGCGACGCGCTGCTGCTCGCCGCCGGAGAGTTCCGAAGGACGGTGCTCGAGCCGCGGCTCCAGCCCCATGCGGGTCAGGAGTTCCCGCGCGCGATCGCTCGCCGCGGCGCGCGACGCGCCGGCGATGAGCTGCGGCATCATCACGTTCTCGACGGCCGAGAACTCGGGGAGAAGGTGATGGAACTGGTAGACGAAGCCGATGCCGATGCGGCGGATGCGCGTCCTCGCCTTGTCGTCGAGCTTCGAGCAGTTCTGGCCGGCGATGAAGACTTCCCCCGCCGTCGGCGCTTCGAGCAGGCCGGCGATATGCAGCAGCGAGGACTTGCCGGAACCGGACTGGCCGACGAGGGCCACGATCTCGCCCGCCCGCACCGTGAGATCGAGATCCTTGAACACGTGGAGCTGGCCCTTGCCCTCGGCGTAGGAGCGCGCGACGTTCTTCAGTTCGAGGGCTGGGGTGATGGCGGTCATTCGTAGCGCAGCGCCTCGACCGGATCGAGCTTGGCGGCGCGCCACGACGGATAGAGCGTTGCGGCGAAGGACAGGAACAGCGACATGGCGACGATCAGCACCGTCTGATAGGAATCCATGCGTGCGGGCAGCTGCGCCAGGTAATAGAGTTCCGGGTTGAAGGGATCGACGCCCGAGACCCAGGAAATGAACTGGCGGATGCGCTCGGTGTTGAGGCAGATGAGGAGGCCCACGAGGAAGCCGCCGATGGTGCCGGCCGTTCCGATCGCCGCACCCGTCAGGAAGAACACCCGCTGGATAGTGCCGCGCGTGGCACCCATGGTGCGCAGGATGGCGATGTCCCGGCCCTTGTCCTTCACCAGCATGATGAGGCCCGAAATGATGTTGAGTGCGGCCACCAGGATGATCATGGTGAGCACCAGGAACATCACGTTGCGCTCGACGGCCAGCGCATTGAAGAAGGTGGAGTTGCGGTCCTTCCAGGTCGACACCGCCATGCCGTCGCCCGCCGCGGTCATCAGCGGCATGGTGTACTGGTCGATGTTGTCGGGGTCGTCGACCATCACCTCGATCTGGTTCACGCCATTGTCGGTGACGAAATAGTCCTGCGCCTCGGCGAGCGGCATGTAGATGACGTTTTCGTCGTAGTCGGACATGCCGACCTTGAAGATCGCCACCACCGGATAGTCGCGGATGCGCGGGGCGTTGCCGATCACCGTGTCGGGGCCATCGGGCGAGATGATGGTGATGCGCGAGCCCAGGCCGAGCTGGTGGCGCCAGGCCATGCGCTCGCCGATGGCAACGCCGCCCGCCGTGTCGAAGCCCTTGAACGAGGGCGTCTCGTCGGGGAGCATGTCCTTGTTGAAGGCGGTGCGCAGGTCCTTGTTGTTGACGCTCGGCAGCTTCTCGATGGCGGATTCGGAAATGCCGCGCACCAGGGCGCCGGTGTTGTTGTGCAGGCTCGAGGCCATGGCCTGGCCCTCGACCAGCGGCACGGCACTCTTGACGCCGGGCACCTTGGCCAGCCGCGCCGCGAGATCGTCATAGTCGGCAATGGGCGACACGTCGGCGTGATAGACGCTGATATGACCCTGGAAGCCGAGGATCTTGTCGAGCAGTTCGCCGCGGAAGCCGTTGAGCACCGCCATGACGACGATCAGCGTCGCGACGCCGAGCAGGATGCCGAGGAACGAGAACAGCGAAATGACGGAGATGAAGCCTTCCCGGCGGCGCGCCCTCAGGTAACGCCCTGCGAGCATCCATTCGAAGGGCGCGAAGGGCTTGGTATCGGGAAGGCTCTTGTCCATTACGTGGCGAAGCGCGCGACCAGCTGGTCGATGGCCACGTTTTCACGCTCGCCGGTCTTGCGGTTCTTCACTTCGGCGATGCCGTCCTTCAACCCGCGCGGGCCGATGATGACCTGCCACGGCAGGCCGATCAGGTCCATGGTGCCGAACTTGGCGCCTGCCCGCTCGTCGCGGTCGTCATAGAGCACGTCGACGCCCCTGGTCTCGAGCGCCTTGTAGAGCTTTTCGCACGCGGCATCGGTGTCGGCATCGCCGACCTTCAAGTTGATGAGGCCGACCTTGAAGGGGGCGACGGGTTCCGGCCAGATGATGCCGGCCTCGTCATGGCTCGCCTCGATGATGCCGCCCACGAGGCGCGACACGCCGATGCCGTAGGAGCCTGATTGCACAGGTACCATCTTGCCGTCCGGCCCCTGCACCACCGCACCCAGCGGCTCCGAATACTTGGTGCCGAAGAAGAAGATGTGGCCGACCTCGATGCCGCGGCCCGTCACGCGACGGTCAGCCGGCACGCGCTTCTCGTAATCGGCCTGGTCATGCATTTCCGAGGTGGCGGCGTACTTGGAGGTGAATTCGTCGACGACCTTGGCCACGGCGTCGACATTGTCGTAGTCGATCTCGAAGGTGGACCAGTCCATGTCGTGGAAGGTGCTGTCGAGGAAGACTTCCGACTCGCCGGTGTCGGCGAGGATCAGGAACTCGTGGCTGTCCTTGCCGCCGATGGGGCCGGTCTCGGCGCGCATCGGCACGGCCTTCAGGCCCATGCGGGCGAAGGTCTTCAAGTAGGACACGAACATCTTGTTGTATGAGTGCTGGCCGGCCTCGCGCGTCAGGTCGAAGGAATAGGCATCCTTCATCAGGAACTCGCGGCCGCGCATCACGCCGAAGCGCGGGCGCACCTCGTCGCGGAATTTCCACTGGATGTGATAGAGGTTGCGCGGCAGTTCCTTGTAGGACTGAACGCCCTGCCGGAAGATGTCGGTGATCATCTCCTCGTTGGTGGGGCCGTAGAGCATGTCGCGGTCATGCCGGTCCTTGATGCGCAGCATCTCCTTGCCATAGGCGTCGTAGCGGCCGGACTTGCGCCACAGGTCGGCGGGCTGGATCGTCGGCATCAGCACTTCGAGGGCCCCTGCCCGATTCTGCTCCTCGCGGACGATCTGCTCGATCTTCCTCAGCACGCGAAGCCCAAGCGGCAGCCAGGAATAGCTGCCCGCCGCCTCCTGGCGGATCATGCCGCAGCGCAGCATCAACTTGTGGGAGACGATTTCCGCTTCCTTGGGATCGTCCCGAAGAATGGGCATGAAATACTGGGAAAGGCGCATGGGAATCCTGCTTCGGAGGAGTTTGCGGCTCTTTTACGGGAAACGCCCCGGAACTCAAGCCGAGCCCTTGGGAAACCGGGGGACAGACGGGCGTGCCGTGCCAGGCGCCGTTCAACCTGAAGTCGCATCCTCTGCTCGACGAATGCGCGCGCAGGATTGTGGCAAGCCTGTGACACTTTTAACGTGACAAGCTCATGTCTTGTGATAGCGTTTCTACCAATAAGAAAAGAAGACCACGGTGAGCACTCAAAGGTGACCCAGGTCTGGGGAGGTTGGTTTCCGGGCGCGCCGCAAGGCAGCAGCCCCGCCGGTTCGGTCACCGGCAGAAGAGAAACCACGGAGTCGACGGAAAAGGCGAGGCTCAGGCCTCGCCTTTTTCTTTGTGGGCCTCGCATGTCACCGGAAGCCCGTCCTTGCGCCGGGCACGCTTGCGGAAGGCGCGTCAGTCGGTGGTGATCGCCTTGACGAAAGGCAGGTCGTCGAAGCTCACCCAGTGGTAGGTGACCTGGCCATAGACCAGGGCGAAGACGATGGTCGAGAGGATGGTGGTGGCCAGCACCTTGCGCCACAGCATCGGCTGCACCGGGGCGCCGTGCTCGTTGCCGAGCTCGACGGTTTCGCCGGCCTCATGCGGGTTCTTCACGCCGAAGGGCAGCGTGACGAACAGGCACAGCCACCAGGTGATGAAGTAGACAGCGATGGCGCTTCCGGTCTTCATGCCTGCTCCAGTTCGACGAGCGTACCGCAGAAGTCCTTGGGGTGGAGGAACAGCACCGGCTTGCCATGGGCACCGGTCTTGGGGTTGCCGTCGCCCAGCACGCGGGCCCCCTGCGCCTTCAGGTGGTCGCGCGCCGCCAGGATGTCGGCCACTTCATAGCAGACGTGGTGGATGCCGCCGGCCGGGTTCTTCTCGAGGAAGGCCCTGATCGGCGAAGTCTCGCCCAGGGGCTCTAGGAGCTCGATCTTGGTGTTGGGCAGTTCGACGAAGACCACCGTCACGCCGTGCGCGGGCTCGGCCTGCGGGGCGGAGACCGTGGCGCCGAGCATGGTGCGGTAGACCTCGGTTCCCCTGGCGAGGTCAGGGACCGCGATGGCCACATGGTTCAGACGTCCGAGCATCGTTCATTTCTCCAGTCCGGGCGGGTTTGCGGGAGGCTGCGCCCGCGGTCAATGCGGCGTTTCGGCCAAGATCCGGATGATCCAGTCCTGCTGTTCCGGAAAATGCTGGCCCTGCGGCTCGAAAAAGTGGCGCTCGAGGAAATAGGCGGCGAGCTTCAGGCCTTCGGCCACGTCCCGGGGTGGAGCGGCGGCCCCCGCCTCGCGCAGGAAGGCGGGAAGGCCGAACAGCCGGTCGCGGAAGGGTTCGCCGGCCTCGGCGGAGACCGCCTTGCCGCTCTTGGGCGAGACATAGACGAGGTGCTCGCGGGTTCCGGTGGCGGCACATTTCGACAGGTCGAGGCCGAAGCCCAGTTCCTCGAGAAGCCCGAGCTCCCAGCGCACCAGCAGGGCCGGCCATACGGCGTCATCGCCGATGGCGTCGAGCACGATGCGCAGGGCCTCGTAAACCCGGGGATGCGGCTCGCGCTCCGGCAGGAGCTGCGCCAGGGCGGAGAGTGTGGCGAGGCCGGCGAGCCGGAACGGCTCCTCCATGATGGCCCCCGCCTTGAGGTCGAGCGGCTCCAGCACGAAGGTGCCGAGCTGCTCCTCGAGGCGGGCGCGCCACACCGCCTGGACGGCGTTGCCGGCCTGCAGCACCGGGCGCTGCTGCTTCGAGCGCCCGCCGCGGACAAGGCCCATGACCCGGCCATGGCCGGAGGTGAGGATTTCGGCAATGGCGCTGGTTTCGCCGTGGCGGCGGACCGACAGGATCACCCCCTCGTCGCGCCACTCCATCTCAGGCCTTCGCCGGGCGCGCGGCGAAGGAATGTGCCGTCACCCCAGCGGCGTCAAAGGGGTATGCGCCGCGGAGGTCAGACATCGAGGCCCATGTTGCGCAGGCGCTCCTTGTCCTCGGGCCAGTTCTCGCGCACCTTGACGAACAGGAAAAGGTGGACCCGGCGGCCGAACTGCGCCTCCATCTCCTTGCGCGCCATCTGGCCCAGCAGCTTGACGGTCTGGCCGCCCTTGCCGAGCACGATGGCCTTCTGGCTGTCGCGCTGGACGAAGATGATCTGGCCGATCTTGACGGAGCCGTCCTTCATCTCCTCCCAGGTCTCGGTCTCGACGGTCGAGGCATAGGGCAATTCCTCGTGCAGGCGCTCGTAGATCACCTCGCGCGTCATCTCGGCGGCCATGAAGCGCAGCTGCACGTCGGCCACCTGGTCGGCGGGATAGAGCCACGGGCTCTCCGGCATCTTGCCGGCGAGGTATTTGAGAAGGTCCTGCGTGCCCGAGCCATTGAGGGCGCTGATCATGAAGGTCTGCTCGAAGGCGTAAGCCGCGTTGAATTCGGCGGCCACCTCCATCAGCCGCTCGCGCGACATCAGGTCGATCTTGTTGATGACCAGCACGGCCCTGGTCTTGGTGTGCTGGAGGTGGGCGATGATCTCCTTCGCCTCCTCGGTGAGGCCGGGGCGCCCGTCGATCAGCAGCACCACGGCGTCGGCGTCACCAGCACCTCCCCAGGCATTGTCGACCATGGCGCGGTCGAGCGCGCGCTTCGGCTTGAAGATGCCGGGCGTGTCGACCAGCACGATCTGGGCGTTGCCTTCCATGGCGATGGCGCGGATGCGCGCACGCGTCGTCTGCACCTTGTGGCTGACGATCGACACCTTGGAGCCGGTGAGCTGGTTGACCAGCGTGGACTTGCCCGCATTGGGTGCGCCGATGATGGCGCAGAAGCCGGCGCGCGTCGGGCCGTCGGGCTGCTTCGTTTCGTCGCTCATGGCCTGATTCCTTCGCGTTTCAGGAATTGTTCGGCGGCATCCATCTCGGCCGCCCGCTTGCTCTTGGCCGTGCCTTCGGCGGCGGGCCTGTCCTTCACTTCGACCGCGACCACGAAGACCGGTTCGTGTTCGGGGCCCTGGCGGCTGACGATCCGGTAGGACGGGATCGGCAGCGCGCGGGCCAGCGCCCATTCCTGCAGGAAGGTCTTGGGGTCCTTCGCCGCGGCCTTCGGCGCCTTCAGCTGCGCGTCCCAGCAGCGCAGCACGAAGGCGCGCGCCGCCTCCAGGCCGCCGTCGAGATAGATCGCGGCGATCAGCGCCTCCATGGCGTCGCCCAGCACCGAGCGGTTCTGGTTCATGCCCTTGGCGCGTTCGCCCGAGCCGATGATGACGAGATCGGGAAGCCCGATGCCGTCGCCCGCCTCGGCGCAGGCCTCGGAGCGCACCAGGCTGCTCAGCACGTGGGTGAGGTGGCCCTCGCCCTCCTTCGGGTGGTGGCGGAACAAATGTTCGGCGATAACCAGGCCGAGCACCCGGTCGCCCAGAAACTCGAGGCGCTGGTAGTCACCCTTGTGCTTCTGGGTGGAGCCGTGGGTGAGCGCCTCGGTCAACAGCGCGTCGGTGGTGAAGCGGTAGCCGAGCCGCTCCGCAATCTCCTCGCGCCGCGCCGGGGTGAACGGGGTCAAGGCCTTCTCAGATCAGCGTGAAGAAGCGGTTCCAGCGGATCGCGAAGGGCCAGTCCCACACCTGGAACAGGCTGGCATCGGGCGCCACGGAGAAGAAGATGATGTCGGCGCGGCCGACGAAATTCTCCAGCGGCACGTAGCCGACGCGCGGGTAGCGCGAATCCTGCGAATTGTCGCGGTTGTCGCCCATCATGAAATAATGGCCGGGCGGCACGACGTATTCGTCGGTGTTGTCGGCATCGCCTTCCGCCACGGTGTCGAGCACGTGGTACTGCACACCGTTGGGCAGGGTTTCGAGATATTGCGGAACCGGGTTCTCGAGGCCGGGCTCGGCCGGATCGACGAAGTCCTCGATGCGCTCCTTCTTGACGGCCTGGCCATTGATGTAGAGCACGCCGTCGCGCATCTGGATGCGGTCGCCCGGCAGCCCGATGACGCGCTTGATGTAGTCGATGTTGGTGTCGCTCGGCAGCTTGAACACCGCGACGTCGCCGCGCTTGGGATCATCCGCAAGCACGATGCGGCCGGGGAAATCCAGGTTGCAGCAGGTGACGATTTCGTGGCCGAACAGACCGAGCGAGAAGTTGAAGGAATAGCGCCCGTAGCCGTAGGACAGCTTGGAGACGAAGAGGTAGTCGCCCACCTTCAGCGTCGGATACATCGACGCCGACGGGATGTTGAAGGGCTGGTAGAGGAAGGTCCTGACCACGAAGGCGATGAGCAGCGCCTGGATGATGACCTTGACGGTTTCCCACAAACCGTCCTCTGACTTGCGCCGCGTGTCCTGTGCCGCCGCCATCTTATGGTCTTTCTTAAACATTCTGCCTGGCTATCAATTGCCGGGACTTCAGAATCCCGGCTATAAACCGTTTCCCGCCAGCGATGCAACGCAACCACGCTCAAGCAGGTCCACTGTTGCCAAATAGTGACAGTTTGAGGGGGTTCAAGGGTGCCATCCCTCCCCTTCTGCCGTCATGCCAGCGAAAGCTGGCACCCCGCTTCGGGCGGCTGTCACGTAGAAAGCGGGGCCCCAGCTTTCGCTGGGGTGACGGCTGAGAGGGGGAACCCGACGGAAGCGGGGATCACCCCGGCAGCGCCTCGATCATCACGAGGGCATGGGCATAGGGGAAATCGTCGGTGATGGTGAGGTGGATGCGCGCCGTGTGGCCCGCCGGCACCATGCTGTCGAGCCGGGCCCTGGCACCGCCGGTGAGCACCATGGTGGGCTTGCCGGAGGGCTCGTTCACCACCCCCATGTCGCGCCAGAACACGCTCTTGCGGAAGCCTGTGCCGAGTGCCTTGGAGCAGGCTTCCTTGGCGGCGAAGCGCTTGGCGTAGGAGGCGGCGCGCTGGGCGCGCTTCTCGGACTTGCGGATTTCGACATCGGTGTAGATGCGGTCGATGAAGCGCTGGCCATAGCGCGCCAGCGTCTCCTCGATGCGCCGGATGTCGATCACGTCGTTGCCGATGCCGATGATCATTTGAGGCCGCGGCTCCCCGGCTTGATGGCGGGGATGGCGGCGAGTTCGGGGGGCAGCTTGTCGGCGGCGTAGGTGGGAATGTCGAGCCTCGTCAGTGCGGCCAGCGGCACGCCGACATCGGCCTTGCCGCCGGAGCGGTCGATCAGGCAGGCGGCGCCAACCGTGACGCCACCCTCGGCGTTGATGCCCTCGATGCATTCGCGCGAGGACAGGCCGGTGGTGACGATGTCCTCGACCATGACGACGCGCGCGCCCTTGACGATGTCGAAGCCGCGCCGCAGCGTGAGCTTGCCGTCGACGCGCTCGAAGAAGATCGACGGCACGCCGAGCTGGCGGCCCATCTCGTAGCCGACGACGACGCCGCCCATGGCGGGCGAGGCCACGAGGTCGATGTGGCCCGTCACCATCTGGCGCACCTGTTCGGCCAGGACGGCGCAGAGCCTGGCGGCGCGCTGCGGGTCCATCAGCACGCGGGCGCATTGCAGGTAGCGGCTGGAGTGCAGCCCGGAGGACAGGATGAAGTGTCCTTCGAGCAAGGCGCCGGCGGCGCGGAATTCGTTCAGTACCTCGTCTTGCGTCATCGTGTTCTATCCTGTCTTGCGGCTCACGTCGCTGACGGAGGGCTTGCCGCGCAGCGCCGTCATGATTTCGTTGAGGTGCTTGAGGTCATGGACCTCGAGCGTGATGTCGACGTCGTAGAAGTCGCGCGCGCCCTCGCGCGCCACCATCATCAGCGCATCGATGTTGCCGCCGAGATCGCTGATCGCCTGCGTCATCTGGGCGAGCGAGCCGACTTCGTTGAGGATGGTGACGGTGAGGCGCGCGGGAAAGCGCTGCTCCTCCGCACCGGTATCCCAGGCGAGGTCGACCCAGCGCTCGGGCTGGTTGTCGAACTGCTCCAGCGCCTTGGCGAAGATCGGGTAGATGGTGATCCCCTCCCCCGGCATGAGGATGCCGACGATGCGCTCGCCCGGCACCGCCCCGGTCTCGGGCGCGATCTTGAGGGCGGTGGTGCGGGCCACGCCGCGCACCGGAACGGACAGGTCGGGGTCGGTCTTCTTCGAGGGCGACTTGCGGCGCAGCTCCTTCAGCTTCGTGTCGTCGATGGTGTGGCCCATGGCCTTCAGCATGTCGACGGCGGAAAGCTCGCCGCGGCCGATGGCGGCCAACGCGTCGTCGACGTTCTTGTGGCCGACCCGCGCGATGGCGGCGGACACCTGCTTGTCGACGTAGTCCTTGCCGATCTTGGCCAGCATCTTCTGCACGATCTCGCGGCCCAGCCCGGCGAACTGCTTTCTGGCCGCGGCGCGGGTGGCGCGCCGGATGGCGGCGCGCGCCTTGCCCGTGACGGCGAGCCCCTCCCAGGCGGCGGGCGGCGTCTGCGCGTCGGAACGGATGATCTCCACCTCGTCGCCGTTCTGCAATTCGGTGACGAGCGGCGCATGGCTGCCATTGACCTTGGCGCCCACGCAGCTGTCGCCCACCGAGGTGTGGACGGCATAGGCGAAGTCGATGGGCGTCGCCCCCTTGGGCAGCGCGATGAGCTTGCCCTTGGGGGTGAAGCAGAAGACCTGGTCGTGGAACAGCTCGAGCTTGGTGTGCTCGAGGAACTCGCGCGGGCTTTCGCCCTCCTGCAGCATCTCGACCAAGTGGCGGAGCCAGCGGTAGGCGTTGGACTCGGCGGCCGGCGCGCGGAAGCCGTCGAGTGCCTCCTTGGCGTCGGGCGCGTCCTTGTAGATGTTGTGGGCGGCGACCCCGCGCTCGGCGATCTCGTGCATCAGCCGCGTGCGGATCTGCATCTCGACGCGCATGTGGTGGGGGCCGATGACGGTGGTGTGGATCGAGCGGTAGTCGTTCTGCTTCGGCGTGGAGATGTAGTCCTTGAAGCGGCCCGGAACGGCGCGATAGGTGCGGTGGATGATACCGAGTGCCCGATAGCACTGGTCGACCGTGCCGACGATGACGCGGAAGCCGAAGATGTCGGAAAGCTGGCCGAGCGACAGGAGCTTCCGCTCCATCTTGCGGAAGATCGAGAACGGGCGCTTTTCCCGGCCGTAGACCTCTGCCTTGATGCCGTTCTCGACCAGCTTCTGGGTGAGCTCCTGTTCGATCGACTTGAGGATGCCGCCCGATTCGGCGTGGAGCTTGGCGAGCCTCGCGATGATGATGGTGTAGGCGTCGGGGTTGAGCACCTTGAAGGCGATGTCCTCGAGCTCGTCCCTGACCGCCTGCATGCCCATGCGGCCGGCGAGCGGGGCATAGATGTCCATCGTCTCCTGGGCGATGCGCACGCGCTTCTCCGGCTTCACGTGCTCCAGCGTGCGCATGTTGTGCAGCCGGTCGGCGAGCTTCACCAGGAGGACGCGCACGTCGCGCGACATGGCGAGCAGCAGCTTCCTCAGGTTCTCGGCCTGGGCGGCCTCCTTGGTGACCAGGTCGAGCTTGGCGATCTTGGTCAGGCCATCGACGAGGGAGGCGATCTCGGGACCGAATTTTTCCTCGATCTCCTGCTCGGTTGCCTCGGTGTCCTCAACCGTGTCGTGAAGCAGCGCTGCGGCGATGGTGGCCGAATCGAGCTTCATCTCGGTGAGGATGGCGGCGACTTCGAGGGGATGGTTGAAATAGGCCTCGCCCGAGGCGCGCTTCTGGTTGCCGTGCGCCTTCATGGCATAGACATAGGCACGGTTGAGGAGATCCTCATCCGCATCGGGGTCATATTTGGTGACCCGCTCGACAAGCTCGTACTGACGCATCATGAAAGTGATCTTAGCGTGGTTTAATCGTTTGGCGAGTGGGGTTTGGACTTGTTGCGACCACGGGTCACGGAATTCCGTCCCATTTGCGGCGGAAATCCGGCGTGCAATCTCCGGTATGGTTTTCGCGGCCGCCCGCCGCGGCGCGAACCGGTTGTCGGCAGACCGTGGCGTGGGCTAAGAAACCGGCCCGGCAGGCACCGCTTCGCGAAGGCCTGCCCCGCGACCACCGGAAGCCCGACCTCTTGATGCGAAATGTCCTGTCGATTTTCCTCCGTACGGAGGGGACACGCCCCGTCCGCGTGATCCTCGCGCAGCTGCCGACCCTGGTCAGCGAGGCGGCGGGCATTCCGTCGGGGCTGATCGCGCGGACGGGAAGCGCCTCCTTCATCGTGACAACCCCGAGCCAAGCCTGGGCGCCGGTGGCGGACCGCGTGAATGTTCCCGGCAGTGCCGGGCTGGCGTCCGACGCCGGCGTGGAAACGTGTGGATGACCATGCCGCCGGTCCGAACCCTGCGCCGCACGCTGCGCGACTGGTGGCTGGGAGGCGACGCGCGCTATGCCTATTCCCGCCCGCGCTTCCGCCGTACCCCGGCGGAGCCACCGAAGGTGCGTGTGCTGGGCGACCATTCGAACTATCATTGCGGAAGCTGGGCGGCGATCGAGAGCATCCGGCAGAACTGCCAGCGCGCCGGATATCGGCTGGCCGGCCGCTACGAGGCCTTCGACATCCTGGTGGTCAACGGCGAGGGCTCGATGCACGGCAGCCGCCACGGCTTCCGCAACGTCTTCACCAAGAAGATGGAGGTGCTGAAGATGGCGGTGGAGGCCGGCAAGCCCGCCTACCTCGTCAATACCATCTGGCAGGACAACGTGGCCGACTATGACGACGTGCTGCGCCGCCTGAGCGGCATCCAGGTGCGCGAGGCGGGCAGCCAGCGCGCTCTCCGCGAGGAGCATGGCATCGCCGCCAGCGTGAAGATCGACGCCTCCAATTTCCTCACCCTCGACCTGCCGCGGGTGACCCGTGGCGAGGGCGTGCTGGTGACCGACTTCTTCCTCGTGAAGGAAGGCCGCTTCGAGAGGCGGAACCTCGACATCGCGGGCGCCGAACACGTGTCGATGGCGGACGAGACGTGGCCCTCCCTGCTCGGCAAGCTGGCGGCCAGCCGGCTGCTGGTCACCGGACGCCACCACGCCGTCTATGCCGCCTGCCGGACGCGCACGCCCTTCGTGGTGCTGAAGGGCAACAACCACAAGGTCACCGCGCTTCTGGCCATGGCGGGCGTCCGCCTGCCGGTGGCCGACGACCTGTCCGAAATTCCTGCCCTGATGAACGGCATCGAGGCCTATCGCGGTGACTTCGAGCGGCTTTTCGACTGGATGGAGGCGCAGCCCGATACTCCGATCCTGCCGCCGGCGCGGAGTTGAGCGGAACATGGAACAGCCCATCGCCGCTTCCGCCGCCGGCATGCGCCCCATCGGCGATGCCATGGCCTTGGCCAGCGTCCTCCAGCCCCTCATCACCGCGGGTGGCGGCGAGATCCTGGTGCGGAGCCCCTGGGCATGGCGGGCCGGCCGGCTGACCGGAGCGATGGCCACGGCCGTTTCACCCGCGCCCCTGGTCTGCACGCCCCGGCTGGCGCGACAGGTACTGGGCCAGATGGGCCTTGCGATCACCGGCCAGCGCCGCTCCGGGCTGGACTGGCTCCTTTGTGCCCGGCCCTCGGGCGCGGCGGCAGCGCCGCCGCTGGTCTATGAGAACTGCACGGTCAGCGGCAGCCAGTGCCGCATCGACGGACAGGTCCACGCCATCCGGCGCGGCAACTGGGCCTTCTTCGTGCCAGCCCTGGGCATCAAGATCCTGCATGCGCGGGACGCCCGGCGCTTCTGCTTCCACGAGAGCCGGCCTGACGACCGGACGCTCGCCACCGGTGACGGCAGCCTCGTTCTCGGCCCCTACACGCTCGCCGACTGGCGCGCTGCCCTCGCCACACCGGTTGTCCGGCGGGCTGCCGAAAACGTCGTCAGCGCCCGCCGCCTGGCGGCCATCGCGGCTGGACCGGCGGTGGGACGGGCCATCGCCATCGGCGCCCTCTCCTACGGCGACGGCGGACCCGCCACGCCCAGCGCCGGCTTCGAGATCGCCGACCTGACGGGCTATGTGCGCAAGCCGGCAACGCTGGCCGAGGACCTCGACCGCGCCGGCGTCACTGCGGACCGCATCCGCAGCGCGCTGCGCCAGCAGATCGGAGGCTACGTGAGCGACCTCGATTCGGTGGTGGGTGTGATGCCGGTCGATGCCGACGCCGAGGTACGGGACGTGGAGTCCCGCCTGAACGCGGCGCTCAGCGCAGCAGGCCCCTGAGGGCGGCGGCGATGTCACCCGACTCGTCCGGCAGGGGGCTCACCGGCGGGCGGGGCATCGTGCCGAGCAGCACCGCATAGCCCTGGCTCACCAGCCGCTGGTGAAGCTGCGCGAAGTCGCGCCGGGGCGGCACCGGCAACGGCCAGAGCGACAGCCGCTCCGAGAACCACTGCGACACCGCCGCAAGGCGCGGCGCCAGCGCCAGGGCCGGTCTCCGCGCTCGCGGCAACTGGGCGATGACCAGACGCTTGCCACGGCTGGCCACGTCCATCAGCATGGAAATGCTGTCGCCGGTGACGGTGACGGTGGCGCCGCTGGCCAGCAGGCTGAAGTAGGGGTTGTCCTTGTCGCCCGGGACCCAGCGGTACAGGCTTTCGCCCGGCTGAAGACGCGCCGCCAGATCGTCGACGACCGGGCGCGGCGTGCGGCGCGAGGTGACGACGGCGATACGCCCGCCCCGGGCGTGTCCCTGGCGCATGGCATCGAGAATGCCGGCGGCGGTGGCGGTGTTCAGGATGAAGCCCGTGGTGGGACCGCCGAGCAGCAGGACGTGCAACTGATCGTCCGGCGGTTCGGCGGGACGCTGTTCCGCCGCGCCACCCGTCGGCCCGGTGGCCAGCCCCGTCAGGGGAAACTGATAGCGCATGACGTTCGCCTGACCCTCGACGTCGTAGAGGGACGGAGCGAGAATGAGGTCGAACGCATCATGCCGGCCACGCGGCGGATTGAACAGCGCGACACGCGTCTTGCCGCCCGATTGCCGCTTGATCCACAGCGCGACGCAGGACAGGTGACGGCCCGCCGTGACCACGAGATCGGGCCAGGGCGGAGCGAGGAGGCAGGACTGCGCGGTGTCGACCTGCGCGAGGCTCGGCCTGATCCACACCGCCCGCGTTTCAGCACCAGGCTTAAGGACGATGTTCTTGTAGACGCAGGGAACGCCCATCGCCTCCGCGGCGCGGGTGAGCTGGCTGTTGTCACCCAGCTTGTTGCCGACCAGCACCCAGACCCGGGCCTCGGTCGGCCATGTGGCCTCCGGCCCGGCGGCAGGGGCCGAGACGATCGTATCCTCGAACATCCTTGTCTCTGAAAGAGCCGGTGTCACATGACCTTTGACTGACTGGTTATATAACCAGACGTCAACTCGCGGAAGAAAATAGCGGGAGTTCCGCTGCAAACAATCTTGATGGCCCGGACAAAAAAAATCGAAAGCTTGGGAAAAAATGCGGGACGAACCCCGAGGGATTCGCCCCGCCGTGAAGGCCAGGCCGTTCAGTAGCCGTTGCGCTGGCTGCCGGGGCTTTCGGCGGGGGGCATGCCTTCGAGGCCGCGCAGCAGGTCCTCTTCGGTCATGCGCTCCATTTCGGGCGAATCCTCGTCGGCGGCGTCGTTGACGATCGACATGTCGCCCGACTGCTGGATGAGCGGCACTTCGGTCGCTTCCGGCTCGTCCACCTCGACGTGCTTCTGCATGGAGTGGATGTATTCCTCGCGCAGGTCTTCCGGCACGATGGTCTCGTCGGCGATCTCGCGCAGGGCAACGACGGGGTTCTTGTCGTTGTCGCGCTCGACGGTGATGGGTGCACCCTGCGAAATCAGGCGGGCGCGATGGGCGGCCAGCAGCACGAGTTCGAAGCGGTTGGGGAGCTTGTCGATGCAGTCTTCAACGGTGACGCGCGCCATGGGGCTCGTGCACTCCTTGTGAATGAACGGGAATTGCGGGCTCTTAGGCGGGTTTTGCGGCCAAATCAAGCCCATGCTCCCGGCTGTTGAGTCTTGCCGCCCGATGGCGGGCAGCCGGAGGTGGCGAGAATTCTCCTTCCGGTTGCAGATGTGAGCCCGGCCGGGGCGGCGCGGCACAGCCTGCGGACGATGGACCGCCTTCAGTTGCAGCCCTATCATCGCGCAATCGAGCCGGAGTTCCGACGCATGCAGCTGAGCCGCCGTTCGCTTCTCACCCTCGCCGCCGCTGCGGCGCTCGGCGGCCCTGCCCGGGCCGATGCCGTGGCGGACCTCTACCAGGGCCGGACCATCGTGACCGGACGGCGGCCCGAAACCACCAATCCCGGCCTGTTGCGCTGCCTTGCCCAGGTGCTGGTGCGGGTGTCGGGCGATCCCCGCCTGGCGCAGCACCCCGGCCTCGCCCAGTTCGCCGATGCCCCGAAGACGGCGGTGAAGACCTTCTCCTACCGCGACCTCTATGCCTTCCGCCCGATCAAGGACGAACAGGGCACGCGCGACCGGCCCTATGAGATGACCGTCGAATACGTGCCGTCAGAGATCGACGCCATCCTCACAAAGCTGGGGTCGAAGCCGTGGCTGGGCGAGCGGCCACGGCTGGTGGTGTTCCTCGCCGTGCACCACATCGGCACGACCTTCATGCTGAACTCGATGATCGACCAGGGCGAACTGATGCGCGAATCGTTCCAGGACGCCGCCTGGAATGCCGCGATGGAGGTGGTGATCCCCGCGCCTGAGACCATCGCCAGGTCCGGGCTGACGGTGGACGGGACGCCGGGCGTGAAGATCGCGGCGCTGCTGCCCTTCGTCGACGGCAAGGTCGGCCAGGTTCCGCTGGTGGGCCAGCTCGACTGGAGCAAGCCGCTGCTGGCGTGGAAGGCGCGCTGGCGACTTGCCAGCGGCGGCACGGAGCGGAGCTGGGGCATCGAGGGCGTCAATTTCGACGCCGCCTTCCGCAACGGCGTGGGGGGTGCGGCACAGATCCTGTCGGGCAACGGCACGCCTGCCTGAGACTGCCCCGCAACGAGCAAGGGCCGCACCCGGAGGCGCGGCCCTGCAGGCCGGAACTGTTCCGGCCGGGCTTCGGCGGCCGGCACCCAGTACATCCGTGGTGTGCCAGACCGCCGGAAGCGATCTCGTGAGCGTCAGCTATTCGGTGCGAAGCTGGTCGGCGGAGGCCTTGCCGCTGCGCCGGTCGGTGACGATCTCATAGGAGACCTTCTGACCGTCCTTGAGGCCTGGAAGCCCTGCCCGCTCCACCGCGCTGATGTGGACGAAGACGTCCGGGCCGCCCGCCGACGGCTGAATGAAGCCATAGCCCTTCTGGGCATTGAACCACTTCACGGTTCCTGTCTGCACGTGAGTTCCTTTCGGGACCGCCTGAGCGGCGTGCCCGGGGCACAGCGCCGATCAATTTCGCCGGTATGGGTGCTGGATGTGGAAGGCACTCGCACAACGGGGCATGAGACCTGTCCGGCCGGAAACCGTGTGGCCATCATATGGGTGAGCCCTCCCGCTCCTGCAAGCTGCGCCTCGTCACAATGCGCTGCAGCGCGATTGGTTCCATCCTCACCCGGCTACACCCGGACGCCCCCTCTTGGTGGAACCATCCCCTCGCCCGCGCGTTGGGGACGGGCAAAGGGTGAACAGGAGTGACAGCATGAGCACGATTCCGGTGCAGAAACCGCGCCCACGAACCGAAGAGCGCATCGACGAGGCCATTGAGGACTCCTTCCCGGCGAGCGACCCGCCGTCCTATTCGCGCACCGTCCGCAGCGGATCGCCGCCGCGGCCGAAGAAGCAGCAGGAGGTCGCTCCGGACCACAAGGATCAGGAGGAGAAGCAATGAACGTCTACGCATCCGTGGCGAGCCAGCGCAACAGCGCCCGCCGGGCCGACGGCGCCGTGACCGCGCCGGCGCACGAGATCAAGTACCGCCAGGACGCCGCCTCCTATGTGGCGGCCATGCTGGCGGAATTGCGCCAGATCGCCGGCAAGGCGGGCTTCGAGCGGGTCGTGAAATCGCTCGACGCGGCCTATTATGAGGCCTATTCGGCACTCGACCCGAAGGCGGTGCCCGCCCCCGCCGCGGCAAGCGAAAAAACTTCCGAACCCATGGAACCGAAGGGCGCCTAGCCGCATTTGGATGTGCTTGTCTCTCCGGAGACACAGATTGTGTGTGCCGGTCGCTCTTGAGGATTGCCCCCCGGCGGGAGCGGCCGGACACCACAATCGTTTGCGATCTGTCTGGTTTCGCAATCTTGGCGTCGGAACTTCACCGAAAAGCTGTCGTTTCCCTCTCACTTCACAATGAGGAGAAACGATCATGAAGTATCTTGCGATGACTGCCGCGGCCCTGTTCCTGGTGGCCGCCCCGATCTCGGCCTTCGCCCAGTCGAGCGACAACAATAGTGCGGGTTCCAACGCCGGCGCCAACGCCAACGGAAACGGCGGCGACAACCAGTGCAGCGACGAGACCGCGACGTCGAGCTATGGCTCGTTCTCGGAAAAGTGCCGCACCCAGATCGATGCCTGGGCGATGAGCCAGTCGGGCAAGAGCTCGAAGGTCGAGGGCGACGTCATGGTGGGTACGATGGTGCCTGACTCGGTCGAGATCGTGGACGTCCCGGTCTACAGGAATTATGGCTACGTGATGCTGAACGACCACCGCGTGCTGGTCGACCGCACCACCCACAAGGTGATCAAGGTCTACTAAGTCCGAAGAACGCTATAGACCACGCTCCCTCCGTTGCCCACGGGGGGAGCGTTTTATTGTGCGGGACACGGAGAAAACGGAGGCCCCGGTCACCCGGGGCCTCCTGACGGTCTGCCGAAGAGCGAAGCTCGCCAACATCAGCCGTCTCGAGCTGCGAGCTCGAACTTGAGCTCAACAGCGATCGTCCCCTCCAGGTGACCTGCGAGAGGCCAGGCTGGAGGCCGGCATTTCGGATTGCCCTCCGGTTGCCGGTTTACAGGGTAAGGTCACGCCGCCTGCCTAGGCCAGGCGACGCGCCTGCCCCGATAATAACCGAAACTTAACATCGGTTCTGTTCACTATGAGGTGGTGAGCAATTTTGCTTCAACTTACTTACCGGGCTGCAATGAACAGTGATCCCGGTGAGATGGAAAGTTTCAAGCCCCGTTCCACGGCAATCGACATCCTGACAACCAGCAACGCCCTGCTGGGACTGCTCAGCCCCGGCGATGTCGCGGCGCTGAAGCCGAGGCTCGGATACCGCACGCTTCAGCCCCGCGAACAGCTCTATGGCAGCGGCGACGCGATCCACACGATCTATTTTCCATGCCACCAGACGCAGGTCGTGTTCAGCGTCGCGGCCGGCCCCGACATCGACGTCGACATTCTCGGCATCGGGCGGGAAGGCGCGGTCGGCGGGTTCGGGAGTTGGGGCAGATTGCCCTCCTTCTGCCGTGTCCACTCACCCTTGGGCGGAGACGTCCTGTCGTTGCCTGTCGCCGAGCTGGGTGCGCTCCGCGCCATCTCGCCCGCCTTCGACATGCTGCTTGCACGCTATGCCGACTGTCTTGCTGCGCAGATCGTCCAGACGGCGGCGTGCAACGCCGCACACACGATCGAGCAACGCCTGGCGCGGCTGCTCTGCGCGGCGATGGAGCGCGCCGGCACGCTGGACGTCGTCCTGACGCAGGATCGCATCGCGGCGTGGCTGGGGGTCGGCCGCACTTACATCAACCGCGTGCTGCGGCATTTCCAGGATCAGGACATCCTGGCCATCCGCCGCGGCCGCCTGGTGGTCAGGGACTCGCAGGCCCTCAAGGACCGCTCGTGCAATTGCAGCGAAATCGTGAGTCAGCATTTCGCCCTCGTGCTGGGAGGCCTCTATGCCGCGGCATGAGAGCGCGACCGGGCACACTCTTGCAGAGCCTCTCGCGGTTGCATGGTTGCGCTGACTGCTCGCTCTGCTCGAAGCGCCATTTGGAATTTGGAAATCTGACCGACTTCCCCCTCACGAACACGACACATGTGGACGTGGCGGGTGGCTTTCTGACAATCTCGAGGGCATAGAGGACGGGTCCCGCAGGCCGTGACGTGAGGAAACGTGCAGTGCATTCTTCCAGAGCCCACCAACTCACTTATGTCGATACTTTCCACGGACCAGTTCAGGTTTATGCAGACTGCCGCGTAGAGGTCTACAGTGTCGAGCGCCATGCGGCCGACGACCCGCCTTCGATCCTGCTGCCACACGAATTTCCCGCGGTGCAGTGGCAAGACCTCAGCGCCGAAGAGAGAAATCGCTCCCTCGCGGCAGATCGGTTGAGGTTGATGGGAATTGTGAGGAAGCTGGAACGCCGGAATGCCGAATATCTTGTCGTCCTGGTCATGAGTGTCATCTGCGTGATTGTCATCGGTTGGATGGCGCTCATTTACGTGCGGCGCTAGCTTGCCTCTGGCGCTCGGGATGACCTCTCAACGCGAAGCATCTGGCAGCGCTTGCCCCTTAGCGTTCCTCCCAGCCTCGTGAAGCGTAAATCGAAGTATTTGGGTGCCAGGAGCAATAGCTTCGCTGGCATCTTCATGTTTCAAACTTCGCGGAATGGATTTTTTCGGCGTTTCCCACAGGGCTGCCCTGCCAGGCAGAGCATTGCCCGTCCTCATGCCGAGTGATTTTATCCACCCGCGAGCAGGATTGCAGTCCCGAGTCGCAGCCCCTTCACTGGCAACGCCTCATCTGACCAGTGAAGGGGCGCTTCGCAACAGAGCAGCAGTTACCGTGTGATCCACATGTGCCTTCATGGGTATCCCGCTGGTATAGTAGATCGCCTATTTTGCTGCGTTCGGAGCTCAAGATTCACAGACGGCTCTGCATCACGATGACGTTGCGATCGGCTGCCTGGCGAAAGTGGCGCTCGGGGCGAGGCCGAACGGGGGCAAATGTCGCTCGGCAGCTTGAAGCATCCTACCCGCTATGATAGCAAATCGAGGACGTCAAAGGGTGGGGAATCATCGAAATGCGGTTGTCTCTTGTCGGTTCGATATTGGCAGCATCAACGATCTTGGCATCCAGCGGTTCGGTGTTCGCTGCGGATATCAGTGCGGCTGCGCCGATAAGCTGGGATGGGTTCTACTTGGGCGCTCACCTCGGCTATGCCGATGGAGAGTTCACCAACTACGACAAAAGCTCTTCACATTGTTGGTATTGCGAAGCCAATTATGGGTCCGATACCAATGGCATTATCGGCGGCGGCACAGTCGGCTACAATTTCACCGCCGGGCAGATCTTGCTGGGCGTTGAAGGCGAACTTGGCATCAGCAAGATTTCGGGTTCGGCAACCGATACCACATACTATGACCCGTATTTGCCGAAGACCAGCGTCGACATGAATTACTACGGCACGGTCGCCGGGCGCCTCGGATATATCGTCGGTGACTTCCTGCTCTACGGAAAGGCCGGCTGGGGCTTCATGAACGCCGACATGAACTGGAAGGACCCGGGCTATGACGCGCACGCTTCAGGCAGTGAGTTCTTGAATACCTGGGTATATGGAGGCGGCGTCGAATACGCCTACAGCCCCAGCGTGTCCGTGAAGCTTGAATATCTTCGGTTCCAACTGGACCAGACAGAAACGATGAATATTCAAGATGATGAATATCCAGGCTACAAGCAGAAAATCGGCATCGATGGAGTGAACACGTTCAAGGTGGGCATCAACTATCACTTCTAAGCCTCCCTCGGCGCTCATCCTGACGACATCCTCAAGAGTGTTCAATTCTCTGCGGAGGGGTCATCCATTCTTTGCTGTGCGGGCGTTGCGGTCCTGATTCTCCGCGATCGCCGTAGACGGTTAGCGGACGTCAGCAAGAACACCATGGGAGGGTTGTCGACGTGGGATCATCGGCAAAATGGAAGGCGCCGCCGGTCTCCAGGTCTGACAAGATCGCCGATCACTTCGACAGTCGGTCCGAGGCCGCAGCGTACATCATCGAACTTCTCACCTCTTTGGCTGACGTTGCCGAAGGCGCGAGCCTAGATCGCCTCTCCGCAGCCATCCGTGTTGCCGCCGTTCACACTGAACTGGATAGCAGCAATGTGCCCGGCATAAGCCAAGAGGCTGAAGCAAACAGCAGTCATTGAACTTTCCGGGGATTGCGTCGAGCCGCGAGCTTCACGATCCGGCTTGCGCTTTCATGGTCCAGTCCCAGCTCGCTCCGTTCAAGGTTTTCAGGCCAAGGGCTGGAGCCTCAGCCGCGGCGAGCGCCATCGAAGCGGCTCTGAAGGCTATCCTGGACAGGGTATCAGGGGCCCCGGATGACATATGGGTTCCAATTTTTTGATTGTTCCGAAGGTGGCAGGCTGTAGGTATCTGTCTTTCGGAGGCGGCGGGCGTGGCGGAACGGTAGACGCAGCGGACTTAAAATCCTGCAACCCCTCGCTCCAACCCCCGTAGCAATCCCCAAACCCCAGTGAAATCAGCGGCTAGACGTCTTCATTAAAGCCGCATCACCATCGCTCCACACATAGAGCGGATATTTGTGACAAACACCCTTTGTGACAATCGCCCTGTGACAATCGAAGGAGAAGCCTTGATCGATCACCATCTCTATCCACAGCAGCTAGACCTCGAAGCCCACATGGTGGCAGCCGGGGCCACGTCCTACGTCCACATGGAACAGAAGCGAGCGGCCTCGGGCCGTGCCTCTGACGTGGGGGCAGCAGCCTTCCTCGTCACCGCCGTGGTCGATGCCGTGTCAGCCGGGGTGCAGACCTTCTTCACCGCAATGGAAGACAAGCGCCCTCAACACAGGGCTGAGGCATACCCTTACCTCCAAGGGTTAGGTCCTGACGTTGCGGCAGCGGTGGCAGTGAAGACCGCCATCAACTGGCTGTGCCGTCCCGGCAAGTCGCAGGTCCTGCTGACCTCCCTGTCCCATGCGATAGGCGAGGCGCTGGACAACGAGAATATGGTGGCCGCCTTCCGTCACCTGCATGCCGACGCCGTTGACCGTGCCCTGCTCAAGCTGGACGCAACCACGTCCCATGAAGGGCACCGCCGTCGTGTGCTGATGGCGCTGATGCGGAAGGAAAACTTCGAGCCGCCCCGGTGGTCGAAGGTCATCCGCATCATGGTCGGGATCAAGATGATTGAGATCATGGTGCAATCGTCGGGCCTCATCCTGACGGAAGCCATCTCAGCCAGTGGCCGCAGCCCTAACCAGGTGGTGCGCTTCACACCCGAAGCCATCGCTGCCCTCGCTGAGAAGCAAGGCTACTTCTCCCGCACCACTCCTGCTCTTGGCCCCTGCATCGTCCCGCCCAAGCCGTGGGATAATCGGGGACGTGATGGAGGGTACTGGTCACCTGTCACCATCCGTCCGCTCAAGCTGGTGCGGGCGAGGTACAAGGAACTAGTACCCTCCGAGGTAGTCGAGGCTGTCAATCACCTCCAGGACACAGCGTGGCGCGTCAACAAACGTGTCCTCGAAGTGATGAGGACGGTGACCTACGACAGCATGGATCACCTCGGTGTACTGCCACCGCTGGCTGACGTGCCCATCCCGCCCAAGCCGGATGACATTGCGACCAACGAGGAAGCACGGAAGGCATACCGTGCCACCGCCTCGGCTGCCTATGGTGAGAACGCCGCTCGCAAGAGCAAGCGCATCATCGTCTATCGCAGCCTCGGTGTGGCTGAGCAGTACGCTAAGTACGATGCCATCTACTTCCCTCACTCACTGGACTTCCGTGGTCGAGTGTATCCCATCAGCCAGTGGCTTCACCCACAGGGTAGCGACAGCGTGAAGGGGTTGCTCGAGTTCTCGGAAGCCAAGCCTATTGGCAGTGACCAAGGACCAGGGTGGCTCGCCATCCACGGTGCCAACTGCTTCGGCGTGGACAAAGTCTCTCTCGAAGAAAGGATCGATTGGATTGAACAGCACTCCACAGATATTGATCGTGTCGCATCGGACCCGCTGCAGCATTTGTGGTGGACGGAGGCGGATTCGCCTTGGTGCTTTCTCGCCTTCTGCTTCGAGTGGTCAGGCTACCTTGCTGCTACCCGTGCAGGAGTTGGAGGAACTTTCATGTCGCGTCTGCCGGTTATGGTGGACGGGTCATGCAATGGCATTCAACACTTTTCTGCAATGCTACGAGATGAGGTTGGAGGACGTGCAACAAACCTTGTCCCCTCACCGAAGCCGTCTGACATTTACGGTGCGGTCGCAGAGGCAGCAAAGGCACGACTCCGTGCAGAACGCTCCGACCTTGGAGACAAGTGGCTCGCCTTCGGGATCGACCGCAAGATCACCAAGCGTTCGGTCATGGTCCTACCATACGGGGGAACCTTCTCTTCTTGTCGTGACTACGTTGAAGAAGCAGTCCGCGAGAAGGGACCGACGCCTTGGCATGGAGACATGGACGGTGAGCGAGAGGCTATCAACCATCTTGCCAAGGTAGTGTGGGCCAGCATCGGTGACGTTGTCATCGGTGCCAAGGCTGCGATGAAGTGGCTCCAATCGATGGCTCGCCTTGTGTTCAAGCACGGGGCACAGTCCATATGGTGGCGCACACCGACAGGCATGAAGGTCGAGCAGACCTACACTGCCTTCGAGAGCAAGCAGCTTCGCCTCACATTCCTCGGCAAGGTACGGTTCCAGCCTCGGGTGGATATGGAGACTGACAAACCCGCCGTCTCAAACCACGTCAACGGGTTCTCACCCAACTTCGTCCACAGCCTCGACGCCTCGGCGCTCATCGGGACTGTCAACCTGGCGAACGACAACGGGGTCACCGCCTTCGCTGCCGTTCACGATAGCTACGGGACACACGCTGCCGACATGCAAGTGCTGGCTGCCTGTATCCGTCACGCCTTCGTCAACCTCTATGAGGAACACGACGTGCTGGAGAACCTGCACACTGACATAGTGGCACAGGTTCCAGAAGGCACCGACGTCCCTCGCCCACCTGTCAAGGGAAATCTGGAAATCAAGGAGGTCCTCAACTCAGACTTCTTCTTCGCCTAGATCGCTCCATGTCTGGAGCTAGACGTCTTCATTAAAGCGACATGAAAGGAAACACCCAAGTGAAACCCAACATCACCATCAGGCTCGGTGCCTTGCATAACGACGTGACCGTGGACGGACACACCTTTGATCGCAGCAAGATGACCCGACCCGAACAGAACAAGCTGACCCGGATGCTGGTCGGCGGCCTCACCAACGCTGGCTACTTCAACAAGGAACTCCGCTAATGACCAAGCTCAACTACACGGTCGGTGACTACGTCCAGCGCAAGGAAGTCAACCGCTTCGGTGTCTTCCGCTACAACCACGGCCCGTTCCGTGTGACGGAGATCACCTCGGCTGGTGACGTCCGCTTCGAGACCAACCCTAACCCGTCGAAGGTATCGCAGCGTTGGACCGGACGGTTCTTCGAGAAGGTCCCGGCCCCGGTCACGGGTGACACCTTCATCCTCGTCCTCAAGAAGGGCAGCACCTACCTCCCGGCCACTGAGCCGAAGACCTACACTTCGGAAGCCCAGGCCAAGGCCGTCGCTGCTGAGATGGCAGAGAAGCATCCCGGCAAAGAGTTCGTGATCTTCAAGGCTGTCGGTAGGGCCAAGACCATCAAGACCACCGTCGAGATGTTCTGATGAAGGCACTCCTCGACAACGACAAGCTCCACATGGTCGGCCTTCGCAAGGTCGGCAATGTGACCATGGGCATCACTGATGCAGTGCAAGACTACACCAAGGAAGAACAGGTGGTGGGCGCAGCAGCGTTCTTCATCCTGCTCTGCTCTACCTTCGGTGTGTCGGCCCCCGAGATGTTCGCCGTCGCTGACCGTGTAATCAAGGCACGGAACAAGGACCGTCCCGAACTGATCGCAGCCGAGGACTACATGCGGGGTGAGCTTCTGTGAGGCGCATCTCCCGCACCGTCCGACGTGACTACAGCTTCACCGCCCTCTGCACCATCGCTGATCGACAGGTGCCGATCGATGTTGAAGCACGACTGAACTCCAACGGCATCTTCACCAAGCTGCACAACAACAAGGACTGACATGGCTCAGAAAACTGAACGCCTCAAGCTGACCACCCCGCCGGGAACCCTGCGATGGCCGAAGCTCAACAAGATCAACTTCGGTACCGAGAAGTTCCCCGTGAAGAACGGCAACTTCGAGACTGAGATCATCATGGACAAGGAACACCCGGAGTTCGCAGCCTTCGCTGCCAAGCTGGACCCGCTCTATGAAAGCGCCCGTGTGTTTGCCGAGGGCAAGTACGCTGAGCTTCCGGTGAAGTCCCGCAAGGAACTCAAGGAGAAGAACCCTCCGAACGGCATCCGCCTGCGTCCCCTGATCCAGGAGATGTATGACGAGAAGACCGAGGAGCTTCTCAACACCGTGAAGATCAAGCTCAAGATGGGTGCCGGTGGTGTGACCAAGGCAGGCAAGCCTTGGATGGCACGGCCCACCGCCTTCTCCGCTTCCGGCAAGCCGCTCCCCCTGTTCATCAACGCGCCCGGTACGCCGCACCACGGCAAGCCGCATCCCAAGGCGAAGCTGATCTACAGTGGCACGGTCGCTCGCGTTGCATTCGACATCGAACTGTCTGACTACGGCTTCTACTTCGCCGCGGTCGATGGTGCCTTCGGTCTCCGTGCCAACCTCGGCGCGGTGCAAATCCTCAAGTACGGTGATGCTCCGCAGCGCGGCGCTGATGCCTACGGCTTCGGGTCCGAAGAGGGCTACGATGGCGAGGACATCGATGACAGTTGGGACGAGTCCGACTTCGCCTCTACCGCTCCAACCTCGGAGCAGGGTGGTGGTGAAGCTGACGGGAGCAATGGCGACTTCTAAGCCCCGGACTAACCACGGCCTAGCCAACGGTTATCGCTCTGGATTGGAGGACACAGTGGCAGCACAACTCGCTGCCGCTGGCGTCCCCGTCCAGTACGAAGCTGTCACCTTCAAGTACACCAAGCCCTCCCGACCGTCACGGTACACACCTGACTTCATCTTGCCCAACGGCATTGTGATTGAGACGAAGGGAAGGTTCCTCACTGCCGACCGACAGAAGCACAAGTGGTTGAAGGATCAACACCCTCACCTCGACGTGCGCTTCGTGTTCTCCCGATCCACCACCCGCCTGTCCAAGACGAGCAAGACTACTTACGCCCACTGGTGTGAGCAGTATGGCTTCACATGGGCAGACAAGCTGGTTCCCACCAAGTGGATCGCTGAGCCGGTCAGCAAGGACAAACTCCAGGCAATCAAGGACGCAAGCAAGTGATCTTCAAGAAGCCCAAGAACGTCGCGTCGGTACTCGGCGCATTCCACAAGCTGGTCGATGACCTCGAAGCCATCGCCACCCGTGAGCTTACCACCCGCACCATCAAGGGTGACCACGTCTCTGCCCTGCTCGAACAGATGAACGATCATCAGGCCGAAGCCGACCGAGCGAACAACGCCGCCACGAAGATCAAGGCGCTGATCACGGCGTAGCATGAACGATGACTCCGACTTCCTCTACAAGGAGTCGTGTCCTGAGTGCGGGTCTAGGGACAACCTAGCCCGCTACTCGGATGGTCACGGCTACTGCTTCGGATGCCAGCACTATGAACCCGCAGGAGACAGCGTGACAGAACAACCGACAACTCGAGTCTTCGAGACCAAGGACCTGATTGACGAGGGCACACCGCAGGCTCTCACCTCACGCGGCCTGTCGCTGGAGACCTGTGCCCACTGGGGCTACGGCGTCTCTGAGTTCAAAGGCTCGAAGGTACAGGTCGCCAACTACCGTGTGAACGGCATCGTCGTGGCACAGAAGGTACGCTGGCCTAACAAGGATTTCCGCTTCCTCGGCACCACAAAGGAAGCTGGCCTCTATGGTCAGAACCTGTGGCGTGAAGGTGGTAAGCGCATCGTCATCACCGAGGGAGAGATCGACGCCCTCTCCGTGAGCCAGGCGCAGGGCAACAAGTACCCGGTCGTGTCCGTACCGAACGGAGCGCAGGGTGCTAAGAAGTCCCTGTCCCTGCAGATCAAGTGGCTGCTCACGTTTGAAGAGATCATCCTCTTCTTCGACAACGACGAACCGGGGCAGAAGGCTGCACAGGAATGTGCGCTGCTGTTCCCTCCCGGCAAGTGCAAGATCGCCAAGCTCCACCCTCAGTACAAGGATGCGAACGATGCTCTCAAGGCTGGTGACACGGGCGCTATCATCGAAGCTATCTTCGGTGCAAAGGTATTCCGGCCAGATGGTGTACTTACCGTGGCCGACGTCCGTGCCGCTGCACTGGCACCGCCCGAGGCAGGCTACCCGTGGTTCCTCGAAGAGCTGAACAAGACCACGTACGGCAGACGCCCGACTGAGGTGTATGCCTTCGGAGCCGGCACTGGCGTAGGCAAGTCTGACCTCTTCGCTCAGCAGATGATGCACGACGTGGTTCACCTCAACGAACCTGTCGCTGCCTTCATGCTCGAACAAGGTCCGGCTGAAACGCTCCAACGTGTGTGCGGCAAGATGGAAGGCAAGACGTTCCATGTGCCTGACGGTTCATGGGAACCCTCTGACCTAGTCGCAGCCATCGACAAGCTCGAAGGCAGTGGTCGCTTCTATATGTACGACAGCTTCGGCGCTACCGATTGGGAGGTGGTGGCTTCGACCATCCGCTTCCTCGCACACAGCGAAGGCGTGAGGCTGTTCTACGTCGATCACCTTACTGCCCTAGCTGCAGCCGAGGACGACGAGCGCACTGGCCTCGAACGGATCATGGCCGAGATGGCAAGCCTCGCCAAGGAACTCAAGATCATCATCCACTTCATCAGCCACCTCACTACCCCAGACGGTACGCCGCATGAGGAAGGTGGTCGAGTGACGATCCGACAGTTCAAGGGCAGCCGTGCCATCGGTTACTGGTCGCACTTCATGTTTGGCCTCGAACGTAACCAGCAGGACAAGAACGAGAAGCTCCGTCAGGTCACCACCTTCCGTGTCCTCAAGGATCGCAAGACAGGTCGAGCCACAGGCCAGACCATCTTCCTTGGCTACGATGGTGCCAGAGGGATGCTGCTCGAACTTGACCACGACCCCTACGCCGCTGCGGAAGCAGAGGGCGACAACCCATTCCCGAATACACCAGGAGACTTTTGATGCAGGGGCCGACCCTTCCCATCTCTATCGAACTCGACCAGATGAAGTACCGACAGGAAGGCGAGTCCTTCCGCGAGAAGTGTACGCGCATCGCTGACGCTCTCAAGGACAACGCCTCGCACTTCGATGCCTTCCGTGACATCCTGCTCGACCAGCGGTTCCTCCCGGCTGGTCGTGTGCAGTCTGCCATGGGTGCTGCCCGTCAGGTCACCCCGTACAACTGCTTCGTCTCCGACACTAGGCGTGACGCCATCAAGCTGGTGCTGCCGTGAGTGACAACCGCGTACGCAAGTGGGGTCCCACGGACACCCTCTCCTCCCCTGCCTCGCTCGACCGTCTATGGGACGTGATCAATCGGCGCAGGGCTGACACCAAGGCAGTGACGGTGAGTGTCGATGACCTCATCGCCCTGCTGCGTGACCACGCTCACTTCTGTGACGTGTGCAAGGCTACGACTTAACCTCAATCCAAACAGAAAACCGGAGAAGTAGAATGACGAAGTTCAACAAGGGTGACATCGTTCGTGTGATCTCTCACCCGAGCAACTCCTACACCGCGCTGGTGGGCATGGTGTTCGAGGTGCTGCACGGCGGTGGAAATGTCGCAATCGATGCGACGGGCCTCTATGAGGCGACAAAGGGCGAGTACGGATGGCCGGATAACAACGGCGGCTACGGCTGGTACATCTCCAACGAAGGTCTCGAACTGGTGATCCCGGCCAAGCCCGAGAAGGCAGTGAAGCGCACCGTGCCGGTGGACAAGAAGGCGCTGTCGCCCCAGTGCAAGAAGCTCCTCGACCTCCTCCAAGCGAAGGGTTCGGTGACGGCTATGGAAGCGGCGGGTGTCTACCGCATCCGCTCCCTCTCGCGTCGCATCACTGACCTCAAGCAGGCCGGTTACAAGATCGTCCGTGACCTGTCGAAGGACACCACCGGCCAGCGTTACGCCCGGTACTACATCAAGGGTAACGTCGCCGAAGCCATCGCGGCGTGATCCCTCTCGCCCTGTGGATGATAGCTACCCTCATCATGGTAGGTCTGATCATGATGCTCATGTCGAAATGAGTATTGCGGATCACACTTATGGCGGGTAGTAGATTGACCTAGCGGCGACTACGACAGAACTACAGGGGGTGGCAGCCGTCACCTCCTGCACTTTCTTTCTCACTCAGGAACACGAATGAGCCACCATCTACTGTTCAACCTGTCTGACCTGATCTCTTTATTGCTGGATGCCCAACGGCACCTCCTACGGGGGTGATCAGAAGGGCGCTGACAAGATCATCGCCTCGGCGCAACTCCTCTTGTCAACACTCAAGCAGTCAGGTTAGACTACCTCCACACATGGAGTAGCCTATGCCTAAGAGTGCAAGTGCCAAACTCAACGACGCGGTCTCACTTATGGAAACGGTGGGACCGCTCGTTACTATCCAGACCCTCAAGGCTTTCATCACCATCGCTATGTCGAACGATGACAGCCCCGGTATGAACATGACGGAACTCGGGACCAGGCTCGGCCTCGCTTCCGCATCCCGCACCAATGTGGTCAATGCCTTGAGCGTCAAGCGGGCGGGGAACAACAAGCTTCCCGGCCTCGACCTCGTTATGACAGCGCCCGATCCCGACGACGTGAGGGCTAAGCTGGTCTTCCTCACACCCAAGGGCCGTCGCCTTTGGGCTGGCCTCAAGCAGAGCATGGAGGGCTAACACATGGCCGTTCGCAAGCGTGGCTCCGGGTACATGGCTGACTTCATGGTCGCCGGTACTCGGTATCGCGAGACATTTCACAGCGAACCCGAAGCAGTAGCATGGGAGCATGAGACCCGTGCCGCTATTGCTATGGGCAAAACGCTCCCACCTGTGAGCAATGGTAAGACGGAGACAGGCGGTGCCCTGTCCACCCTCGGTGCCTTGTTCGATCACGTGTGTGAGACACACTGGAAGAACAACCCCAAGGTCACTGACCCTGACACTGCCATCGCTGCAGCCCGGTGCTGCGTCGATCTATGGGGAAGGAACCAGCGCGTCCGTGACATCGACGAAGACAAGGTCAAGGAACTGGTGAAGGCTGAGCTTGCCAAGGGGCACAGCTATGCCACCATCGACCGTAAACTCTCGGGCCTATCCAAGCTGCTCGCCGTGGCGTTGGAGAAGGGTGTCATCCAGAAGAAGGTGAAGCTCCCCTTCGTACGGGAGAGCAACGAACGCATCCGCTTCCTGTCCTACGAAGAGGCACGTCAGTTGCTCGACCTGTGGCTGGCATGGGATCAGCCCGAGCTTCACGCCTTCACCGTCTTCGGTCTTCACTGCGGCGCTCGTCTCGGTGCCCTGCTACAGGTGAGGTGGTCGGACTTCGCACCCGGCTACACCAAGGTGATCTTCAAGAACAAGGACAAGCGGTCGCCCATCCGCACCCTGCCCATGAGCAAGTCAGCCATCACCGCGATGGAGTTCATGCGGCAGCGATACCCGGACAGCCACGGTCCCTTCCTCCACTTCAAGGATCAGGGCCACCTCCGCACCATGTGGGATACCATGCGGGCACACACGGGGTGGGATGACGTGGTGATCCACACCCTGCGCCACACTTGTGCAACCTGGCTGCTCGAAAAGTCGGGCAACCTCAAGAAGGTGCAGACGTGGCTCGGCCACCGCACCATCACGACCACGCTCAAGTACGCCAAGCTGGTGACGGGTGCGCTGGATGACATGGCGACGGTGACTGACGATGCCCTCGCTCCCCCGAAACCCAAGCTCAAGGTGGTTGAATGACCTGTGTGAAGCAGACTGTGACGGCCACGATCATCGCCGCTGATGGCACCCGCTTCGTCGGGACCAACAACTGCCGCCGCCCACAGCCCACCTGTCCTCGGGCAGGGATGCCGACAGGCAAGGGTTATCAACTGTGCATCGACGTGTGCCAGCAGGAAGGCCACGCCGAGGTGGTCGCCTTGCGTAAGGCAGGGGATAAGGCACGTGGTGCGTGGCTGTTCATCGAAGGGCACACCTATATGTGTGACCCCTGTGGTGAGGCAGCGACAGCAGCCGGGATCAAGGCAGTTATCCTCGGCCCACCTTGGCCTTGAACTGTGACAAACGCTGTGACAAAGGTGACAACAAGTGACAAAGGCCGGGGCACCACCCCGGTCTAACTATTTGATAAGACAGGCGCGGGCGTGGCGGAATGGCATACGCAGCGGACTTAAAATCCGCTTTTCGCAAGGAAGTGTGGGTTCGAGTCCCACCGCCCGCACCATGTCACGGACCGTGATCACGGGGCCAACCCGCGGCGCAAAATCGGCAGCGTACCTAACGCCAGGTCGTATCGGAGGTGCTGAAACGGGTGTGCCATTCGGCCACAGCAATCGATCTATCTTTTATCCCAAAAGCGCTCCATCAAATTGCTTCCGGGCTTGCTTCCGGAACGGGAGACGGTCATGACCCCTGCCACGCCGCTCAAGGTGTGCGAGACGTGCCGGCGCATTCGGCTGGCAACGGTGTTCTGCTTCCTGATCTCGACGCTGCTTGCGGGCTTCTTCTGGGCCCATGTGGAGAACGCGACGTCGTCGCGCATCCTGCTCGCGGCCGTCTCCTTCAGCATCCTGTCAGCCCTGCTGATCCTGGCGGTGGAGATCGTCGTGACGCGGACCGAGATCGAGGCCAAGACGCTGTACCTGCACCTGAACGCCAAGACCGAGGAGGTCCGCCTCCTGCAGGAAAAGATCGTCCGGCTGGAGCGCAGCATCGATCTTCTGGCAAAGGACGATGACGAGATGAGGCAGCGGCTGCTCGATGCCTCCGTCCACGCGACCGAGGAAACGCCCTCGTAGGCGACGCAGCGGAACAAGGCCCGCTTTCCGTCACCTTCCGCACTCTGACGAATTGTGGCGGGCGCTGCCAGATTCTGACCGCATCCGGACCATGCTGAGGCCCCTTTTCTGCTGTTTCTAGCCCCCAGCGAACAAGGAGCCGAGCCGATGAGACTGGTCGAGGTCGTGATGCTCATGGGCGCGCATTGCGTGAGCCCGGTCGAACACACCCAGATGACGACGGACGCCGCGAAGGTGCAATGCGCCGTGGTGATCGAGAAGGACACCGACACGGGCGCCATGACGGTGACCCCGGGCGCCGCCGCGAAGGATCCGCAGGTGGTGGCGGCGGCCGAGCGTTTCCGCGCCGCGCCCAGCGATCCCCTCACCGCTGCCGGCACCAAGATCGTCCCCGCCTGGGCGCCGGCCGGTTCCCCGACGGTTGAAATCAAGCCGCCCGTAGTGAATCCCGCAGGGCGCCCAGGTGCCAGTATGGCAGCGCCCGCCGTATCTCCCCCACCCGCAACTTCTCCGTCCACGGAGCAAGCGTCGGCGCAGGAAGCATCGGGCGATGGCGCCGCTGCGGATGACACTCCGGAGGTGGCCGCCGCGCCGGCCGCGTCCGACGTGAACACGCCCGACATCCCGCCCGCCAAGCCCGTGCCCGTCAAGAAGGTGGCGACGCTTATGCCGCCGGAACAGAAGCGGTCGCCGGCCAAGGCCGCCGCAGCGAAGCGCCAGCCTGCCGCGGCGGCGGCCGTTGCGGGCAAGGCTTCGTCGCAGTGCATGGGGACTGCCGTGGCGCAATGGTACACGGCGGCTGACGGACATCGCAGATATCGCTGCACCACGGCGTCGCAACCGGCGAGCCCGCGCACGTCGCATCAGCTCTACTGACCGGCGGGCGCGATGCGCCCCGGTGTGGTTGTCCATGCATTCCTGAAGGGGAACGATGGTGCGGCCAAGAGGACTCGAACCTCCACGGTGTTACCCGCTAGCACCTCAAGCTAGTGCGTCTACCAATTCCGCCATGGCCGCACGCCATATCGTTGGTGGCGCGGTGTCTAACAGGGGGTTTGGGATTAATCAACCCCTTTCGGTCAGCCCTTGGGAGACCGGCCGTGGTGAATGCTTTGCTACCGCGGCCGCGCGCATTTGAGCGCCTATCTGAACGTGATCTCAAAGGCTTGCGCCCTATCCTCCGCAGCATGGAAAGGCTGATGGGGACACCGATGAGGACGAGGATTGGCATCGCCGCAGGCATCGTGATGCTGGCCTTCGGAGCGCCCTCTGAGGCCGCCACGGGCAATGCGTCGACTAGCGGCGAAACGCCTGTCGCCGATGCGCCGACCTATGGCCGCACGCTGCCCCCGGTAGGCTTCGTCGGCTTCTGCGGCCGCCATCCGGCGGCCTGCGCCGCGCGCCCCCAAGGTGCGGTGCGCCCGCAGCTGACGGCGCGCCAGTGGGAGTTCGTCACCAGGGTCAATGCCTATGTCAACGCCACGGTGAAGCCCGCCAGCGACGAGGAGGTCTATGGCCAGGCGGAATATTGGGAGTATCCGACGACGCGGGGCGACTGCGAGGATTATGCCCTGCTCAAGCAGCGCTATCTCGAGGCGCTGGGCCTGCCGCGCTCGGCCCTGCTGCTCACCGTGGTGCTCGACGACAAGCAGGAGGGCCATGCCGTGCTGACGCTGGCCACCAGCGAAGGCGACTTCATCCTCGACAACCGCAGGGACGGCGTGCGGCGCTGGTCGGACAGCGACTACACCTTCCTCAAGCGCCAGTCCCAGGCCGATCCGCGCGACTGGGTGGCCCTGGCGCCCGATGCGCCGGAGGCGTCCGGCACCGTCGCCGTCAGATCCGCACGTTAGGACTTGCCCTCAAATCATGCTTACGCGCCCGGTCGGCGTCCCCCACCATTCCCCACCGGCCCGGGACCGCGGGAGCCGGCACAGCCCCACCCTGTGCCGGCTCCACCCATTTCGGGAGACTTCGACAATCTCCGGAAATATTTGATCGCAGGAGGGTTTTCGCCAGTGAAAGAGCCATTCCTACGCCAGTAGTTTTACCAGTGGCGGCGCGGCCTTTCCCCATCCCCCAACCATAAACTGCAATCTATTCTCGTGTTCATCGGGAAATAGGATTTTTCAATGGACACCCAGACCCAGCAGACCAGCAGCAGCGCTTCGGTATTCGAAGCTTCCACCGCCAACCCGCAGCAGGGCGTCGCCGTGGCCGTGGCCGAGGTGGGAAGACTGCTCGCCAAATACACCGCATCGCAGGACACGCTCGACCGCATGCAGCTCCTCACCGAGGTCGAGGGCCTGCGCCGCTTCGTGCTGGTTCGCAGCGCCCTGCTGCAGGCCCTGCAGCAGCCCGGCAGCCTGGACATGAGCCTTGGCCGCGAGCTCTGCCTCAGCCTGCGCGAAATGATCGGCGACGTGCCGGAACTGGTGAAGACCACCTCGCTGCAGGGAGCGCGCAATGTCGAGCGCGATACCCGCCGCGCCATTGCGTCACTCGCCTTCGTCGGTAGCCTCGACCCGGCTTTCATCTAACCGAAAACGATTGCGCCCTGCCGCGCCCCGGATCAGCCCTGCGGCGGTCCGAGGCCGGCCAGCACGGCGAGCCGCACCAGCGACGCGGTGTTGGAGATGCCGAGCTTCTGGAGAACGTTTGCGCGGTGCGCCTCGACTGTGCGCTGGCTGACGCCCAGCGCTTCCGCGATCTGCTTCGAGGAATTGCCCGCGACGATGGCGTCGACGATTTCGCTTTCACGGTCGGTCAGCATGCGCAGCATGCGGCGCGCCTCGCGGATGCCGTCGGCGGCCTGGGACGAATCGCGCGCCTTGCCGATGGCGGTGTCGATCGAGGCCAGCAGCTCGCCCGGCTCATAGGGCTTCTCGACGAAATCGGCAGCGCCCAGCTTCATCGCCTGGGTGGCGGTGCGCACGTCGCCATAGCCCGTCAGCATGATCATCGGAAAGCCGTGGCCCTCCTCGCGCAGGCGGGTGATCAGCGTGGTGCCGAGCGTGGCGCCGAGGTTGTAGTCGATCAGCGCGCAATCCACCTGGTGGGTGCGCGACTGGGCCAGGGCACTCGCCGGATCATAGCTGACGCAGGTGCGGTAGCCGGAGGCGCCCAGCATGTTGGCGAGCGATTGAGCGAAGCCGCGATCGTCGTCGACGATCATGATGGTCTTGCCGGTCATTATGTTTTCTCTTCCTGTTCGAGTGGAACGGTAAATGTGAAGACGGCGCCGCCGGCCTCGCTGTTCTTCCACGAAAGCGAACCGCCCAATGTTGACGCAATCCGCTGGCAGATGGCAAGACCCAGCCCCATGCCGCCGCGGGCCGACTTCGAGAATGGCGTGAAGATCGTCTTGGCGGCGTCATCGGACACCCCCGCACCGTAGTCGGCCACGTCGACGCGGGCGAACCCGCCCTCGGCGGTGATCACCACGTCGGCCCCGGGCCGCCCGGCGGCGGCCGAGGCGCTGAGGGCATTCTTGAGAAGGTTGACCACAACCTGCCCGATCAGCGGCAGCGAGCCCTTGACCCAGATATCCTCGCCGCGCTGGTCGATGACGATGGGCGGCGGCGGGTTGCGGCCCAGTGTCACCAGTCGCATCGAATGCTCGATCGCTTCCCTGATGTCGCAGATGCCGGGGTCCTGCGGGTCCTGCGGGCCCATGCGGCGGACATTGCGCACCACTTCGATGGCACGGTCGACCTCCACCCCCAGGTGATCGGCCACGACGCGCTGTTCCTCGGTGTCGGGACGCAGGTTGAGCGACACCTTGAGGGCGTAGACATAGTTGCGGATCGCCGCCAGGGGCTGGCTGATCTCGTGCACGATGCCACCCGAGATCGCGGCATAGGCCAGCAGCCTACTGATCTCGCCGATGCGCGCGTCATAGTCGTCGCGGCGCTGGTTGGCCTCCTCGGAGGCGGTGACGTCGGTGATCGAGACGATGAGCGACTCGCCGTCGCAATGGCGGTTCTTGGACGAGGTCTCGAGGTATTTGTACATCAGGAAATGGCGCGGCCCGCCCTCCTCCGTGATGGTGACCTTGGTGCTGGCGAAGACGCGGTCCTTGTCGGGCACGAACTCGGTCCCGACGAAACCGATGAGTTCCGCCCCCAGCCGCTTTGCCCCCTCGCCGGTGGCCGAAAGCACCTGGCCGCTGGCCGCACTGGGACCCAGCAACTCGACGGCGCGCGGATTGGAATAGAGCACCTCGCCGCAGGGACACAGGCCGATGATGACGTCGTCGACCGAGCGCAGGATGGCATCCTGGGTGTCCAGCTGCTCGGCAATGGCGAGGTTGGCCTCCTTCAGCTTGGCGGTGGTCCGCAGCACCAGCACGCCGAGGCCGAGCAGCGCCAGCATCAGCGTTTCGAGGGCTGCGAGATAGAACAGCAGCGACTGGGTGCGGCGGGTCCGATCTTCGTTCTGGAGCCGGCGGTTGAGGTTCGACATGTCGACCATCACCTCGCGGACGGGCTTCGCGTCCTTGCGCAACTCGTCGAGCAGCTGCTGGCGGCCCTCGGGGGTATTGGCGTGGTCGATCAGCGTGTCGGTGGTTTGGGCCGAGGCGAACAGCGCGAGCAGGTCGTCCTTGTTCATCGCCTCGCGCACGTCCTGCAGCATCGGCGCATCGCGCAGCAGGAACACCCGGCTCAGGTAGATGTCGCCGCGCAGCCGGAGTTCGGCCTGGCTCTGCCCGGTCTCGGCGGCGAGCAACAGCCGGTTATGCTCGAACCCCATCTGGAAGATCGTCCAGCCGGCATCGTCCTGCGGCTTCTCGAGGTCGACCAGATCCTTGTAGCCGAACATCCCGAGAAGGGCCGCCACCACGATCAGCACCAGCATGCTGAGCACGAAGGCGACCGTCCAGCGGTTGAATCGCCTGCTGCGCGGCATGTGCGATGCTGGCTGCGGGCCGGGCAACTGCGCCTACTTTATGCTGATGCGGTTGACCTGCCAGACCGACTGCGCGTAGCGCGCCTCGGTGGCGAGTTCCGGAACGTCGGTGAAGGGGAAGACCACGAAATAGGGGCCCTTGTCGCGCACCGAGAGGTCGGTGCCGTCGCGCTTGTAGGCGAGGATCACGTCGTACTTGGTCATGTCGGCCAGCGTCAGGTCGGCGCGGTAGTCGTTGAGCGCTGAAATGGTGGCGACCTTGCCGTCGGCCTTCACGTATTTCATCAGGTCGCGCAGCAGCACGCCCTCATAGGTCGCGTCGCCCTGTTCCCACGGATTCTCGGTCTTGATCTCCTTGTGCGGCAGCGCCGAGATCATGGCCTGGTCGAGGTGAACCTCGAGGCCCTCGTTGCACTCGTTGATCATGCCGTCGACGACCAGTTGCGCGGTGCCTGCGGGCTGCGGCAAGGTGCAGGCCTCCGCCGCGCCGAACCCCAGTAAAAACATGGCTGCGGCTGCGGCAACTACGCGCTTCATTCGTTACTCCTTGCGGCCTGGCCGGGAAAATTGGTGAAATTCTTTGTGGTTACGGGGACTTATACGTAGGCGGCGAGCGGCGTGTATTAGTAGTATGCCCCCCGCACCACAATAAGCATAACTACGGGGTTCGGCCCCCTCGCCGCAGTTGTATTCAACGCAACATCCGCTTCTGCCCTGCAGGCTTCTGCGTCATTGCCAAGCGCCGCGCACCGGTGCGATAGTTTTGTAGGATAAAAGACAGGGGACGGTTCATGGGCCAGCGCCGCACGAGGCCGGCTGCCACGCCGCGACGCAAGCCCGGGAGCCGGGTCCATGGCGAGCTTGCCGCCGGCATCGGCCGCAAGATCCTCGACGGCACCTATCCGCCGGGTTCCCTGCTGCCCAACGAGGCCGAATGGGGCCAGATCTTCGGCGCCTCGCGCACCGCCGTGCGCGAGGCGATCAAGACGCTCGACGGCAAGGGCCTGCTCGTCTCGCGCCCCAAGATCGGCTCGCGCGTCGAGCCGCGCGGGCGCTGGAACCTGCTCGACCGCGACGTGATGGCCTGGCACCGCGAGGCGCTCGACGAACGCACCTTCCTTCTCTCGCTGCAGGAGATCCGCCGCATCCTCGAACCGGGTGCGGCCGTGCTGGCCGCACGGCGCCGCACGCCTGGCCAGCTGGCGGCCCTCGAGGGGGCCTTCGCAGACATGCAGGCGGCCGCCGTCGACTCGGCGGCGATGGTCGAGGCCGACGTGCGCTTTCACCTCGCCCTTCTGGCGGCTGCAAACAACGAACTGCTGGTGCCCTTCGGCATCGTCATCGAGCAGGCGCTTGCCAGCATGTTCGCCTATACGACGAGCCATGCCGTCCATCCCGAGCAGATGCTGCCGCTTCATGCCGAGGTGGTGAAGGCCATCGCCGCCGGCGCACCCGAGGCGGCGCGCGCCGCGGTCACCGCACTCCTCGACGACACCGATGAGACGCTGGGCGCCGCGCGGCCGGGCTGAGGCCGGCAGCCCCGTCAGACCGGTTTCAGCCCCGCGGCGAAACGCTGCCAGTTGCGGACGTAGGTTTCGGCCGAGACCGTCAGCCGGGCGATGGCCTGCTCGTTGAGCTCGCCCACCACCTTGCCGGGCTGGCCCATCACCAGGGAATTGTCGGGAATGTCCTTGCCCTCGGTGATCAGCGCATTGGCGCCGATCAGGCAGTTGCGGCCGATCCGCGCGCGGTTGAGGATGACCGCACCCATGCCGATCAGCGTGTTGTCGCCGATGGTGCAGCCATGCAGGATGGCCTTGTGGCCGATGGTGCAGTCGCGGCCCACGTTGAGCGGCAAGCCGGGATCGGTGTGCATGACGGCGCCGTCCTGCACATTGGAGTTCTCGCCGATGGTGATCAGTTCGTTGTCGCCGCGGAGCACCGCGCCGAACCACACCGAGGCGAAGCGCTCGAGCCTCACCTTGCCGATGACCGAGGCCGTGGGGGCGATCCAGTACTGGCCCTCCTCCGGCAGTTCCGGCGCCACGCCGTCGAGCGCATAGACCGTCACGCGGGTCAGTCCTCGAGGTCGAAGTCGAGGATGGCCATGGAGAAGTTGTAGGAGAGTTCGCCGTCCTCCTCGTCGCGGAAGATCACGCCGACGAATTCCTCGCCGATATAGACCTCCGCCGAATCGTTCTTCTGTGGCCGCTTCTTGACGCTGATCGACGGCAGCTCGAACTTGGCGCGCAGGAACTTCGTCAGCTTGGCGATTTCATCGGGTTTCAAGGCGGCCTCACAGCAACAGGGGGATTGCCGCCCGAATAGCCCTATTCCCCGGTGCCCGCAACCTGCTCCACATTATGGTCCATGGCGCGGGCCGGCTCGGTGCAGCCGGCATAGCCCACCACCTTGGCAGGCACCCCCGCCACGGTGGTGTTGGCCGGCACGTCATGCAGCACCACCGAGCAGGCGGCGACGCGCGAGCAGTGGCCGATCTCGATGTTGCCGAGGATCTTGGCGCCGGCGCCGACGAGCACGCCATGGCGGATCTTGGGGTGGCGGTCGCCCGCCTCCTTGCCGGTGCCACCCAGCGTGACGCCCTGCATGATCGAGACATTGTCCTCGATCACGCAGGTCTCGCCGATGACGATGTCATGGCCGTGATCGACCATGATGCCCTTGCCGATGCGGGCGGCCGGGTGGATGTCGATCGAGGTCAGAACCGACAGGCGGCTTTGCAGGTAATAGGCGAAATCCCTGCGGCCGAGGTTCCACAGCCCGTGCGCCATGCGCTGCGTCTGGATCGCCTGGTAGCCCTTGAAGTAGAGCAAGGGGTCGATGTAGCGGTCACAGGCCGGATCGCGGTCGAAGGTGGCGATGATGTCGGCGCGCGCCGCATGACCGATCTCGGGCTCCGCCTCGAGGGCGTCGCGGAAGGCATGGACGATCAGGTCGGCGCCGATGTCGGCATTGCCCAGCCGCTGGGCGAGGCGGTGGCTCAGCGCCTCCTCGAAACTGTCGTGGTTGAGGATGAGCGAGAAGATGAAGCCGCCGAGGGCGGGCTCCTTGCGGGCGATGTCCTCGGCTTCCTCGCGGATGCGGCTCCACACCGGGTCGAGCCTTTCGACGGACTGGGTCTTGGTGGCCTGACGCATGTTTCACTCCCCGCACTTCGCGCCATCATTATATCGGAATGACCGTCATATGTGTATCCCATCGCAGCATTGTGAAGCCCACCGCAGGGGCCTAGCCTCGGGCCATGGCACAGCTTCAGTCCTCTTCCCCCTTCGTCAGAGCTTATGTCGAAAATTCAACGGGTTGGCTGGTCCTTGACCGGCCCGAGCGGCGCAATGCGCTGAATGCCGGCATGTGGGCCGCAATCCCGCCACTGATGAAAAGCCTTGATGGGCAGGCTGATGTGCGGGCGATCGTCATCCGCGGCGGCGGGGCCGAGGCCTTCGCCGCAGGGGCCGACATTTCCGAGTTCGGCGAAGCGCGCAGCGATGCTGCCTCGGCCGCGCACTACGAGCAGTTGAACGGCCAGGCGCTGGCGGCGATCCGCGGCACGTCGAAGCCGGTCATCGCCATGATCCAGGGCTTCTGCATCGGCGGCGGCCTCGCCATCGCACTGGCCTGCGACCTGCGGGTGGCGGCGCCGGGCGCGCTGTTCGCGCTGCCCCCTGCGCGGCTGGGCCTTGCCTATCCCCTCGACGGTCTGCGCGATCTCGTGGCGACCATCGGTCCCTCCGCCGCCAAGGAGATGATCTTCACCGCACGGCGTCTCGGCGCGGCGGAGGCGCTGCGCATCGGCCTCGTCGACCGCGTGGCGGAGGACGCCGTTGCGGAGGCCGAAGCGCTGTGCGCGGAGGTCGCCCAGGGGGCGCCCCTCACCATCACCCATGCCAAGCGCGCGCTCGACCTGATCTCCGGACGGCCCGGCCACGAGGACGATGCCGAAATCAATTGGCTCGCCGCCCGCTGCTTCGACAGCGAGGATTATGCCGAGGGCCGGAAGGCCTTCGCGGAAAAGCGGAAACCCGTGTTCCGGGGCCGCTGAGGCAGGATCACGCCAGGAACGCCAGCACGGCGTCCTTGTAGCCACGGTCGCCCACCGCATTCATGTGGTTGCGGCCGGGCAACGTCAGGCCCTGCGCGCCGGGGATGGCCTTGACCAGCGTCGCCACGTCGCCCGCCACCTCGTCCTTCTCGCCCGCCACGACCAGCACCGGCACGCGGATCGTCGCCAGTTCCTCCACCGCGATCTTCTCGCGCGAGGACCGGATGCAGGCGGCGAGCGCCTTCAGGTCGCTCTTCGTCTGCTCGGCGAAGATGCGGAAGCCGCGGGCCGCCATGTCGGTCACATCGGTCTTCGAAGGCGCCTCGAGCGCCCGGGCAATGGCCTCCGCCCCGCCGACGCCGGTGATCATGCGCGAGGCCAGACCCGCGAACACCGCACGCCGCACCCGGTCCGGGTGCGCGATGGTCAGGAAGGCCGCGACGCGGGCTCCCATCGAGTAGCCCATGATGTCGGCCTGGGGGATCTGCAGATGGTCGAGCAGGCGGCGTGCATCCTCTGCCATCTCGGCGGCGGGATAGAGGGCGGAATCATAGAGCTTCTCGCTCGCGCCGTGGCCGCGGTGATCGAAGGTGATGACCGTGCGTCCGGCAGCGGTCAGCGTCTTCACCCATGAGGTGTCCCACCAGTTGACGCGCGCGGTGGAGGCAAAACCGTGGATGAGCAGGACCGGAGGACCCTCGCCCGCCGTCTGGTAGGCGATCGCGACGCCGCCCGAATTGAATGTGTGCATGCCCGCGAGAATATGCTAATCCGCCCCCGAAACAAGCAGTTCGAGGACCACATGGCAGCCGGCGCGACACCGCATTTCCAGAACCAGACGGGGCTTGCCGTCATCGAGATCGGCGCCCGGGAATTCATGTGCATCGGCGCGCTGCCGCCCTTCGACCACCCGCACGTCTTCATCGACATGGGCGCCGACAGCGAGGCGATCTGCCCCTATTGCTCCACCCTCTACAAGCACAATCCGAAGCTGGCTCCGACGGAATCGATCCCCGCCAACGCCCACTGGCACGACCAGGCTGCGTGATCGGCTGACCATTGCGGAAGCCCGCCGCGTGGCACTTGCCGCGCAGGGGTTTTCGCATGCGGACCGCACCGGCAAGGTCACCTGGGCCCACATGGGTCCGATGATCCGGCGGCTGAACCTGCTGCAGATCGACAGTGTCAACGTCGTTGCCCGTTCGCATTACCTGCCGCTGTTCTCGCGCCTCGGAGCCTACCCGCAGGAGACGCTCGACGCACGGGCCTTCGGGCGCAGCAGGCGGGCGCTGTTCGAATGCTGGGCGCATGAGGCGAGCCTGCTGCCGCTCGACCTGCACCCGCTGATGCGCTGGCGCATGGCCCGCGCCCGCGCCGGCGATGGCACCTACAAGTCGATGGACCAGTTCGGACGCGAGCAGCGCGCCTACGTGAACGAGGTGCTGGACTTCGTCACCCGCAACGGCCCCACCGCGGCGGGCGACGTGCCGGGCGGCGGCAAGGCGGAGGGCGGCTGGTGGGGCTGGTCCAAGGGCAAACTGGCGCTCGAGACCCTGTTCGACCAGGGGCTGGTGACCGCCGCCTCGCGCGACGGTTTCGAACGGCTCTATGACATTCCCGAGCGGGTGATCCCGCCCGAGGTGCTGGCGCGCCCCACCCCCGCGGAGCCCGACGCCATCCGCGCCCTGCTCGCCCTCTCCGCCCAGGCCCATGGCGTGGGCACCGAGATCGACCTCAGGGACTATTTCCGCCTGCCCATCCCGGAGACCAGGCGCGCGCTTGCCGAACTGGTCGAGGATGGCGTGCTCATTCCCGTCACGGTCGAGGGCTGGAAACACCAGGCCTACCTGCACCGCGACGCGGCACTCCCCCGCAAAGCCGGCGGCACGGCACTGCTGTCGCCTTTCGACCCGATCGTCTGGGAGCGGTCGCGGGCCGAACGATTGTTCGGGTTTCACTACAGGATCGAGATCTATACCCCTGCTGCGAAAAGGAAATTCGGCTACTACGTGCTGCCTTTCCTGCACCGTGACCGGATCGCCGGGCGGGTCTGCCTCAAGGCCGACCGGCAGGCCGGCGTGCTGCGCGCCAACGCCAGCCATGTCGAAGCCCATGCCGATCCCACGGAGACCGCCGCGGCGCTGGCGGGGGAACTGCGGCTGATGGCCGGCTGGCTGGGATTGCCCGATGTCGCGGCGGCAGCGACTGGGCCGCTCGCCAGGCCGTTGCGGGCTGCACTCTGAGGCGGCCTCAGGCCCCGTCCACGTAAGGCCACAGGTCGGCCCGGTCGAGGATCGAGCGCATCAGCGAGCGGTTGACGTTCAGTGCATTGGCCAGCATCGAGAAACCGGAATATCCCGTCTTCACCTGGCCCGGCGCGCGCAGAATGATCAGCTTGCGGGCCAGCGCCAGGGTGAAGAGATCGAGGATGCTGTCGGTATTGCGCGCCACGGCGACTGCAGGGTCGGGCTGCTGGTGCAGCGGGCGGCCGCCAATGTCGGGGAGATCGGAGAAGGAATGAACCGTGGTCGCGGGCAGCATCTCGCGCGCCACGCGGATCACCTCGACATTGTCGGTGGCGAGGAAGAGGTCGGTGACGCCGCTTTCCGCGATCTGGGTCAGCGCCGGACGGTAGTCCGAGGTCAGGTCGGTGTTGCGCACGTGCATGGCGACGTAGTTGCGCGGCATCGCGCGCAGGCGCAGGACGAGCTGGTCGGCCACGCGGTCGTGCAACCGCATGCGCAACAGCGCGAATAGGGAGTTCAGGCCGCCACCGCACTGGCCATGCACCAGGAGGGGCTGCGGATACTCCTTGCGGAAGTCGAACGCCACCGGCGCACCGGACCCGATGTGGCAGACCAGACGGCGTTCCTCGATCCAGCGTGACCGGTAGCTGCTGACAACGCCTTTCAGGACCCGCGGCACCACATCGAAGCTGTCGAGTTCGGCGTCGCTGAAGGGATTGGACAGGATGAGCGTGGGCTGGCGCGAGACGAAATAATTGGAAAACGGGCTGCGGAAGTGGCCGATGTTGCGATATCCGGTATCGACGATGACGGTGCGGCCGAAGGCTTCCCCGTAGCGGCAGCAATGTTCGATCTGGTTCAGCATGTCATTGAGGCCGCACTCGGGTCGGCACAGCACGTATCGCGTCATCAAGGCCACCTGCAGTCTGTTGCGGTGGGTTGTAGCAACCGTTTGCGCGGAACTCAAACGGGCACCGTAGAAAAGACGGCAGCCGGAAAGCCTGTGGGCTTCCGGCTGCGTCCCCCGGTCGCGGATGTCCCCTGGCGGGGTCAGTCCGGACTGCTTGTCAGATCACGTTTTCCGCCTTGAGTTCGGCGCTGGCTTTGATGATGGCGCGCTTCAGCGTGTCGACGACGAAGTCGACCTGCTCCCGCGTGATGGTGAGCGGCGGCGACAGCACGTCGAGGTGGCCGATGGGGCGCACCAGCAGGCCATCGGCCTCGCAGGCGTTGGAAATGCGCTTCGAGATGTTGCAGCTGTCGGGCAGCCGCTCGCGCGTCTTCTTGTCCTTCACATATTCGACGCACATCATCAGCCGGCGGCCGCGAACGTCGCCCACGATGTCGAAGTCGCGGAGTTCGCCGAGGCGCTTCTCGAGATAGTCGCCGACCCGGGCGGCATTGCCGCACAGGTCTTCGCGCTCGATGATCTCGATGTTCTTGAGCGCCACGGCGCAGGCCACCGGATGGCCCGAATAGGTGTAGCCATGGGTGAACCAGACGTCCGGGTCGGCCGCCGAAATGCCTTCATAGACCGCGTCCGAGAAGATGACGGCGGAGAGCGGGATATAGCCCGACGTCAGTCCCTTGGCGCAGAGGATCATGTCCGGGATGATTCCGAACTCGGCCTCCGAGGCGAAGAAGTGCCCAAGCCGGCCGAAGGCCGTGACGATCTCGTCGGCGATGAACAGGATGCCGTGCTTCGTGCACAGTTCGCGCATGCGCGGCAGGTAGTTGGGCGGCGGCATGGTGACACCGCCCGAGGCCTGCGCCGGCTCGGCGATGAAGCAGGCGATGTTCTCCGGACCCAGCTCGGCGATCTTGGCTTCGAACTCGGCGACGAGGAAATCGCTGAAGGCCTCGAGGCTCATGCCTTCGGAGCGGCGATAGGGATAGGGTGCCGACAGGTGATGGACGAGGTCCGGGATATACTTGAAATGCTCGGACTGGTCGCCGTCGCGCTTGCCCACCGTCATGCCGAGATAGGTCGAGCCATGATAGGAATTCTTGCGCGAGATGACATAGCGGCGCGAGCCCTGGCCGCGGCGCGACTGGTAGAAATGCGCCATGCGGATCGCCGTGTCGACGGCGCAGGAGCCGGACGTGGCATAGGCCACGTGGTTGAGCGTGCCGGGCGCCAGTTCCGCCAATTTGGCGGCCAGACGTGCGGCCGGGGCGTTGGTGACGTCGACGAAGAAATTCGAGTAGCACAGCTGCAGCGCCTGCTCGGCCATGGTCTCGGCGATTTCCTTGCGGCCATAGCCGGCATTGACGCACCACATGCCGCCGATGCCATCGAGATAGCGCCGGCCGGAGGCATCGGTCACGTAGCAGCCGTCACCCTCGACGAGGACGAGCGAGCCTTCCTTCTTGAAGCTGTCGAAGTGCTGATAGGGATGCAGGACATGGTCATGGTCCTGTTGCCAGAGTTCCTGGGCGTTGAAGCGGTTGCCAGCCTGGTGCAGCAAGATGCGATCTCCTCCTGAAGTTGAATGGCCGTTCAATATCACAAAACGGCGCAAATGGCCAGCGCACGAACATCACCTAACCTGTGACTTTTCCTTGTGCCTCAGGCCATCGGCCACCTCCTCCCATCGCCTGCCACAACGAGAGAAGGGATGAGCTAGACCAGCAGTTCGCGGCGGCGGTTGACGTAGCCTTCGACCGCCCCCACCACGCGGTCGCAGTCGGCGTCGGTCACCATCAGCGACAGCGCCATGAAGCCGCGCTCGGCCATGTAGATGCCCTGCTCCAGAAGGTCGAGGAACAGCAGCTGGCGCAGCCGCTTGTCGGTATGCTCGATGTCATGCGGCGAGTTGATCTCGCCCGCCGTGGGGTGGATGACGATCATCGAGCCCTGCCCCATGGCCTTCATCTTTACCTGGTAGCGCATGAACAGATCGTTGAGACTGTCGCGCAGGCGGTCACCGCGGGCATTGAGCGCAGCACAGGCCTCGGGCGTGTAGATTTCCGTCATCGCCACGTGGCCCACGTTCATGGTCAGCGTGTTGTTGTTGAAGGTGCCGGCATGCGGCAGCGCCGTGGGGCTCGTCGGGTCGAACAGCGCCATGATGTCGGCGCGGCCGCCGAAGGCCCCGAAGCTCATGCCGCCGCCCACGTATTTGCCGAGTGTCTTCAGGTCCGGCTCGATTCCGGTCTTGGCCGAAAGCCCGCCGGGAGCAAGCCGCGAGGTCATCACCTCGTCGAAGATCAGGACGATGCCGCGCTCTCTCGTCTCTTTGCGCAGCATGGCGAGGAAGTCCGCGCTGGCCGAGATTCCGCCGCCGCCGCCCAGCATCGGCTCGAGGATCACCGCCGCCAGATCACCGGCATTCTCCGCGATGAGCCTTCGGGTGGCCGCGACATCGTTGTATTCGCCCATCACGCAGTCGAAGGGCGCATTCACCGGTGAGGCGCCGTGGCTGAAATAGAGCGTGCCACCGTGATAGCCGCCGGCCATCGGCATGATCTTCTTCTTCCCGGTGAAGCAGCGGGCGGCGGCCAGCGCCATCATGTTGGCTTCGGTGCCCGAATTGGTGAAGCGCACGAAGTCCATGTTGAATCGCCTGGTCACCACCTCGGCCAGCTTCACCTCGCCCTCGTGGTGGGCGCCGTAGTTCAGGCCATTGTCGAGCGCCGCGCGCGCGGCTTCGAGGATGCGCGGATGCGAATGGCCGTAGATGCCGGCGGAGTACTCGCCGAGGAGGTCGAGATAGCTGTGGCCGTCGATGTCGGTGATGCCGGCGCCTGCCGCCGTCTCCACCCGCAGCGGGAAGGGCGCGGTGAACAGCACGGTGCGGGTATTGCCGCCCGGCATCACGTGTGAAGCGCGCTCGTGCATTGCACGTGTCTTGGGGCGCTTTGCGGCGAAGGCGGCCTTCGCCTCCTCCAGTGCGGCATCGAGGCCGGCCTCGCTCATCACGCCGTCGCCTTGTCGCCGATGGGCGGCGCGAAGGTGAGGTGCATGTCCCACGGCAGGTAGATCCAAGTGTCCTGCGAGACCTCGGTCACGAAGGTGTCGACCAGCGGACGCCCTGCGGGCTTGGCATAGACCGTGGCGAAGTGAGCCTTGGGCAGCATTTCCCGGACCACGCGCGCGGTGGCGCCGGTGTCCACGAGGTCGTCGACGATGAGGACGCCCTTGCCGCCCTCCGCGCCCGCAATGCCGCTGGCGATCGACTTCAGCACCTGGATCTCGCCCTGCTTGTCATATTCATAGGAGGCGACACAGACCGTCTCGATCACCCGGATGCCGAGTTCGCGGGCGACCACCGCCGCCGGAACCAGGCCGCCGCGGGTGACCGCGACCACCGCCGAGAACGGCCCCGCGGCAGAAAGCCGCCAGGCCAGCGCACGGGCATCACGATGGAACTGGTCCCAAGATACCGGGAAGCTCTTCTGCCATTTCTCGTCCATGTGACCTGCCCTCTGTTGGTCTTCGGATTTATGCCCGCCCGGGAGAGCGGGTGCAACGGTCACGACCAGCCGCGCGCCTTGCCTTCGGCGGTCAGCGCCTGGGCCATGCGGCACACCGCCTGATAGGCTTCCTCGAGTGCGGCCTCATCGCGCGAGCGCAGCACCAGGTTGGTGGCGAAGCCATCGGGCGCCTGGAACGGGTAGGACCCGATCACCACCGAGGGAAACAGCCGCTGGATCTGCCCCAGGGGCTGCGCCGCATCGCCCTCGCCGCCGCGGAACTCGACCTGGCGCGAGCGCATGGGAACGCCCGGCGTCAGGCGCCTGGCCACGTCCTCCATCATGGCGTTCATGATCTTCGGCACGCCCGCCATCACGAAGACATTGCCCATCTGGAAGCCCGGCGCGCGCGACACCGGATTGTCGATCAGCGTGGCGCCCCGCGGCATCCGCGCCATGCGCATGCGCGCCTCGTTGGGCTCCCTCCCCGCCTCCTTGAAGTAGGCGAGCAGGATCTCGACGGCGCGCGGGTCATGTTCGCAGGGAACCCCGAAGGCTTTCGCCACGGCATCGGCGGTGATGTCGTCGTGGGTGGGGCCGATTCCCCCGGTCGTGAACACATAGCTGTAGCGCTGGCGCAGCGCGTTCAGCGCCGCGACAATCTCCTCCTCGACGTCGGGCACCAGCCGGGCCTCGCGCAGGTCGATGCCCAGCGCCGTCATGTAATCGGCGATGAAGCCGAGATTCTTGTCCTTGGTGCGGCCCGAGAGGATTTCGTCGCCGATCAGCAGGACGGCGGCGGTGGGTTGTGCGCTGGTCATTCCAAGCCCCTGTTTCCCCTTGGCTGTGCCAGCGATGGCCATGGCCTGTCAATGTCGCAGCCTTCGCACTTGCGCCGGGCTCCGGCCAGCCCTATCTCCACTGCAGATGGCGAAAAGCAGCAGTTGAGGCTGCTTCCTGATCCTGTAAACTGACCTGATTGACCTTTGACGCCCGCATCGGGCCGGATGATTCACGAAATGACCTATGCCGAAGACGAAACCCCGTCCCGCTCGACCCGCATCAAGCTCCATGGCCCCGCCGATTTCGAGGCCATGCGCAAGGCCGGGCGGCTGACCGCCGAGGCGCTCGACCTGCTCGTGCCGCTGGTGAAGCCCGGGGTCACGACCGACGAGCTCGACCAGGTGATCGTCGATTTCGCCAAGGCGCACAACGCCATCCCCGCCCCCTACAATTACCGGGGCTATCCCAAGTCGATCTGCACCTCGATCAACCACGTGGTCTGCCACGGCATTCCCAACGACAAGCCGCTGCGTGACGGCGACATCGTCAACATCGACGTGACGCTGATCGTCGACGGCTGGCACGGCGACTCTTCGCGCATGTACATGGTGGGCGAGGTCAACCGCAAGGCGGAGCGCCTCGTCGAGGTCACCTACGAGTGCCTGATGCGCGGCATCGCCATGGTGAAGCCCGGCGCGCACCTGGGCGACGTCGGCTACGCCATCCAGACCTATGCCGAGGCCGAGCGCTGCTCGGTGGTGCGCGACTTCTGCGGCCATGGGCTGGGGCGCACCTTCCATGACCATCCCAACGTGCTCCATTACGGCCGCATGGGCGAGGGCGTGGAGCTGAAGCCCGGCATGTTCTTCACCATCGAGCCGATGATCAATTTGGGGAGGCCCCACGTGAAGATCCTCGGCGACGGCTGGACCGCGGTGACGCGCGACCGCTCGCTGTCGGCGCAATTCGAGCACACGGTCGCCGTCACCGAGACGGGCGTGGAAATCTTCACGCTGTCGCCCAAGGGCTTCGACCACCCGCCCTACAAGGTCTGACCCGCATGTCCGGCTTCGAGGACGCGGGCAACAAGCCGCTGCCTCATTTCCTGGGGCATCGCGAGCGGCTGAAGGAACGCTTCCGCGAGTCCGGCCCGGACGCCATGCCGGACTACGAGCTGCTCGAAATGGTGCTGTTCCGCGCCATAAAACGCGGCGACACCAAGCCCATCGCCAAGCAGCTGCTCGCCCGCTTCGGCACCTTCGCCGAGGTGCTGAGTGCCGAGCCGGGGCGGCTGATGGAGGTGCGCGGCGTGGGCGAGGCCGTCGCCACCGAGATCAAGGTCGTGCATGCCGCGGCCATGCGGCTGTTGCGCGGTGAAGTGCTGAACCGCCCGGTGCTCAACACCTGGAACGCCATCCTCGACTATGTGCGCGCCGCCATGGCCTTCAGCGACAACGAGCAGTTCCGCATCCTCTTCCTCGACAAGAAGAACCAGCTGGTGGCCGACGAGGTGCAGCAGCAGGGCACGGTCGACCACACCCCCGTCTATACCCGCGAAGTCATCAAGCGGGCGCTGGAACTGGGCGCTTCGGCCATCGTGCTGGTACATAACCACCCCTCGGGCGACCCGACGCCGTCGCTGGCTGATATCGAAATGACGAAGAAGATCGTCGATGCCGGCCAGCGGCTGGGCCTCGTCGTCCATGACCACGTGATCGTGGGACGGAAGGGGCATTTCAGCTTCAGGTCGAACGGGCTGATCTAGCGACACCGGCCCTCATCCGCCCTGTCGGGCACCTTCTCCCATCCCTGCGGGACGGGAGAAGGACTCGTCGGGAGATCGCGCCACGAGCCCTTCTCCCGTCGGCGCAGCCGATGGGAGAAGGTGGCCGACAGGCCGGATGAGGGCCTGCGTCCGCGAGTCGGCCTACCGCCCCCGCAGCGCCTCCAGCGCCTCCGGCGTATCGGCATCGACCAGCACCGCGTCGTCCGCCATCGCCACCTCGACGACCTCGTCCGCGAGCGCTTCGAACAGCGCGCGCGCGCCCTTGTCGCCCGTCATGCCCTTCAGCGCCTCGAAATGCTGCCGCCCCCACAATACCGGATTGCCGCGCTCGCCCTTGAACACCGGGACGCAGACCGAACGGTGCTCCGCCGGACTGTAGGCGGCGATCAGCCGGCGAACCGCCTCCGGACCGACGAGCGGCATGTCGCCGAGCGCGATCACCGCCACGTCGGTGTCGGGCGGCAGGGCCTCGATGCCAGCCCGCAGCGACGTCGACATGCCCTCGGCAAAACGGCCATTGTGCACCAGCGTCACCGGCAGGCCGTCGAGCGCCCCGGCGATCGCCGCCGCATCGCGCCCGGTCACCACCACGGTCAGGTCCGCCGCCTGGCGCATCGCGGCGACGCTGCGGCGGATCATCGGCTGGCCGTGCACGTCGGCGAGCAGCTTGTTCGACCCCATGCGCGACGACTGGCCGGCCGCCAGCACCACGGCGGCGACGCGCGGCGCGCGCTGCGGCTTGGGCTTTCCCTCGCGCGGGCTGGGCCGCGTGGGGATTTCGGCGAGGAGACCGCCCGCACCCATGTCCATGATGTCCTCGGGCGTCACCGTCAGCCCGGCCATCACGCGCGCCAGCACCCAGTCGAAGCCGTTGAGCTTGGGGCTGCGCGCGCAGGAGGGAACGCCGATCACCGGCACGTCCCCGAGGGTTCCGAACATCATCAGGTTGCCCGGATCCACCGGCATGCCGAGGTGCAGCACCATGCCGCCGGCCTTGCTCACCGCCATGGGAATGACGTCGCCACGGTCGGTGATCGCCGACGCGCCGAACACCAGTATGGGGTCGCAGCCCAGCGCATTCATCGCGGCGATGGCGGCCGTCACCTCGGCGATGTCATGCTCCACCACCCGCACGGCGGCCAGTGTTCCACTTAGCGCGGCGATGCGCTCGCGCATGGCCTCTTCGGATTTCGCGATGATCGACGGCTTGGTCTGCGGCAGGCGGGTGATGACCAGTCCCGCCCGCTTGTCGCGGAAACCCGCCACCCGAACGAGCGGCTCGTTGCCGATGATCGCCAGCGCCTTCGCCAGCACGGCGCGCGGCACGGCGAAGGGGATCACCTTCACGGTGGCCACCATCTCGCGCTCCTCGACGATGGCGAAGGGCTGCACGGTGGCCAGCGTCAGGCTCTCGTGCAGGCGGTTCAGCGCCCGCACGCGTTCGACGTCGACGATGGCGAGGCCGTGGCAGGTCGCATGGAGATTGGCGCGGCCGGTGAACGGGGCCTGCGCCGTGGTGCCCTCCGCACCGACGATCTTCGCCACCGCCGCAGCTGCGTCATCCTCCGGCACGTCGTCGGGCGAGAGTCGCGCCGCGAAGACGTGGCCGACACCCGAGGCTTTCAGCACGGCGATATCGTCGGCCGTCAGCGTACGGCCCTTCTTGAACATGCCGGCGTCATGCTTCAACGAATGCGCGAGGATGGCCCCCTCGGCATCGTCCAGCGGCAGTTCCCCGAAGGTCATGTCAGCTGCCCAGCCTCAGGCAGCGCGTCACCTCGCCCATGATCGACACCGCGATCTCGGGCGCGCCCTTGGCGCCGATGTTGAGGCCGATCGGACCATGGATGCGCGCCAGCTGGTCCTCGCTGAAGCCCTGATCGCGCAGCCTCTGGCCGCGCGACGCTTGCGTCTTCTTCGAGCCGAGGGCGCCGATGTAGAACACGTCGGATTTCAGGGCGGCATGCAGTGCGGGATCGTCGATCTTCGGATCGTGCGTCAGCGCGATCAGCGCGGTGCGCGGGTCGAGGCCGATGCGCGGGATCACCTCGTCCGGCCACTCGGCGTGAAGCGCGATGCCGGGGAAGCGTGCGCCCGTCGCGAAGGCGCCGCGCGGATCGATGACGGTGACGTCATAGCCCAGCTGCTGCGCGATGGGGATCACGCTCTGCGCGATGTGGACGGCGCCGATGATGACAAGGCGCAGCGGCGGATTGTGGATGTTGATGAACTGCCCGTCATGGCTTCCCGACTGGTCGAAGCGGAAGGCCTCGTCGAGCTTCTCCGCCAGCGGGTCCGCTGCCGCCGCACCGCGCGGCACGATGCGCTGTTCGCCGGTCTCCAGATTGGTGATCAGCGCCACCGCCTGCCGGCCGGCACGCGCCGCCAGCAGCTGTTCGAGGATGTCGCGCTTCAATTGATCGGCTCCACATAGACCCCGATGCGTCCGCCGCAGGCGAGGCCGACCTTCCAGGCCGTCTCGTCGGCGACACCGAACTGCAGCAGCTTCGGCTTGCCGCTGGCGATGATGTCGACGGCCTCGGTGACCACCGCGCCCTCGACGCAGCCGCCGGAGACGGAGCCGATGAAGTTTCCCTCATCGTCTATGACGAGCTGGCTGCCGATGGGCTGCGGGGCGGAGCCCCAGGTTTCCACCACCGTGGCAATCGCCACCTTGCGCCCGGCCTTCAACCAGTCGGATGCCTGTTCGAGAATGGTATGATCGGACGCGGCCATGGGTTGGCTCCTTTGAAAACTCGGCTCGTCATCCCGGCGAAAGCCGGGACCCCGCTTCGGGCCCTGAAAGCTGGGCCCCGGCTTTCGCCGGGGTGACGGAAGGTGGGGGTGAAACCTGCCGCAGCCATCTTTTGGGATCATGCTCCGGCCCCGGCGCCCCCGCAAGCGCGCCGGCCAGATCCTGCAGGCTGTCGAGGGAATGCACCGGGCGGAACTCGTCGACATAAGGCATCATCGCGCGCACGCCACCGGCCAGTGCCTGGAAGCCTTCGAAGCGTAGCAGCGGGTTCAGCCACACGATGCGCTTGGTCTGGCGGCGCAGGCGCTCCATCTCGTGGGCCAGCGTGCCCGCGTCCTCGCGGTCGAGGCCGTCGGTCATGATCAGCACCTGGGCGCCCTGGGTCAGCACGCGGCGCGCCCAGTGATAGTTGAAATCCTTCAGCGTTGTGCCGATGCGGGTGCCGCCGGACCAGTCCTTCACCGCGGAGGACACCTTGGTCATCGCCTCGTCGATATCGCGGCGCTGCAGCTCGCGCGTCACGTTTGTAAGGCGCGTACCGAACAGGAAGACATGCACCCGGTCACGGTCATTGCTGAGCGCATGGAGAAAGTGCAGGAACATGCGCGAATAATTGGAGCACGAGCCCGAGATGTCGCACAGCACCACGAGCGGCGGTTCGTGCCACTGCTTCTCGCGGCGCTCGAGATCGATGAAATGGCCTCCTGCCCGCAGCGAGCCCTTCAGGGTGCGGCGCATGTCGATGGCGGTGCCCACGGCTGCGCGCTGCCAGCGGCGCGTCCGTACCTCGGTCCGGTGCATGCGGAGCCGGGCGATGGCCTGCCGCGCCTGCGCCTGCTCGGCCACCGTCATCTGCTCGAAATCCTTGCGGCGCAGCACCTCGTCGGCGGAGGCGGTGAAGGTGGCGTCGACTTCGAGCTCGTCCTTCTTCTGGCGCTGCTGGCTCTGGGTTTCGTGGGTATCGAACATCGCTTCGGCGAGGCGGCGGAAGCCGGCCTTCTTCGCCTCCTCGGGGGCGTTTCGGGCAATCGAATGGAAGAACAGCTGCATCAGCTGCTCCAGCATCTTGGGCTTCTTCCAGAACACGTGAAACGCCTGGTCGAAGACCTCGCGCTGGTCGCGGCGCTTCACGAAGACGGCATGCAGCGTCCAGTAGAAATCATCGCGCGTCCGGAGCGAGCCCGACATTGCCGCATCGAGCGCATCGAGCACCGCACCCGGCCCCACCGGAATGCCCGCCTCGCGCAGCACGCGGGCGAAATGCATGATGTTCTCCGCCAGCCGGCCCGAGATCGGGCGCTGGTTCTCGTTGGCGGGGGTGGAGAACGGGTTCTGCATGGCCCTTATGTATGCGACATCGTCCGGATTTCATCCTTGATCTGATCGAGGATGCGCTTGGCCTCGGTGCCCTGCATGCGGCTGATGTCGTCCTGGTACTTCAAGAGAACGCCCAGCGTGTCGTTCACCATCTGCGGGTCGAGCGACAGTGCGTCGAGCTCGTGCAGCGCCGTTACCCAGTCCAGCGTCTCGGCGACACCCGGCGCCTTGTAGAGATCGCCGCCGCGCAGGGACTGCACGAACAGCACCACCTCCTTCGCGAGGTCGTCGGAGGCCTTCGGGCGGCGCGCCTTGACGATTTCCAGCTCGCGCTTGGCGTCCGGATAACCTACCCAGTGGTAGAGGCAGCGCCGCTTCAGCGCGTCATGCACCTCGCGGGTACGGTTGGAGGTGATGATGACGATCGGCGGCTCCTCCGCCCTGATGGTGCCGAGCTCGGGGATGGTCACCTGGAAATCGGAGAGCACTTCGAGCAAGAAGGCCTCGAAGGCCTCATCCGTGCGGTCGAGTTCGTCGATGAGCAGCACCGGCGCCTGCCCCTTCGGCGCTTCGAGTGCCTGCAGCAGGGCACGCTTGATGAGGAAGCGTTCGGCGAAGATGTCATTGCCCAGCCGCTCGCGGTCGAGTTCGCCCGCGGCTTCGGCCAAACGGATTTCGATCATCTGGGCGGAATAGTTCCACTCATAAACGGCCGAGTTGATGTCGAGGCCCTCGTAGCACTGCAGCCGGATGAGCTTGCGGCCCAGCGTCTCCGCCAGCACCTTGGCGATCTCGGTCTTGCCGACGCCCGCCTCGCCCTCGAGGAACAGCGGCCGGCCCATCTTGAGCGACAGGAACACCACGGTGGCGAGGTCGCGCCCCGCGATATAGCCCGTCGAGCGCAGGAGCTTCACGGTGTCGTCGATGCTGGTCGGCACTTTGCTGGTCATTCTTCACCCACCTTATGATGGCGTCACCCCAGCTTTCGCTGGCATGACGCCGATTGGGGAAAACAGAAAAAGGCCCGCGACCGATGCGCGGGCCTTTTTCATGCAATCGTCAAGCTTACTTCGCCGCGTCCACGGCGCGCTTGGCCATGACCGTGATCAAGTGTGCGCGGTATTCGGACGAGGCGTGGAGATCGCTGTTGAGGTCCTTGGCCGGAACCGAAGCCCCGGCGAGGGAGGCGGAGGCGAAGCCCTTGCCGAGTGCTGTTTCCAGCGTGGAGGCACGGAACACGCCGGCCCCTGCCCCGGTCACCGCGACCCGCGGGCCATCCGCGGTATCCGCCGCGAAGACGCCGACCATGGCATAGCGCGAGGCCGGGTTCGGGAACTTGGCGTAGCCCGCCTTCTTCGGGATCGGGAACTCGATCGCCGTGATCACCTCACCGTCCTGAAGCGCCGTCGAGAACATGCCGGTGAAGAAGTCGGCCGCCTTGATCGTGCGAGCGTTGGTGTGGATCGTGGCGCCGAGGCCCAGGCAGGCGGAGGGATAGTCCGCCGCCGGATCATTGTTGGCGACCGAACCGCCGATCGTGCCTTTGTGGCGCACGTGCGGGTCGCCGATGCCGCCCGCCAGTGCGGCGAGCGCCGGGATCGCCTTCCTGACGTCGGCGCTGTTGGCCACCTCGGCGTGCGTGGTGCCCGCCTTGATGACCAAGGTGGCACCGGCCGAAATGCCGCTGTTCTTCAGCGCACCCAGGTCGATGATGTCGGAGGGCGAGGCCAGGCCCTGCTTCATCGCAGGGATCAGCGTCATGCCGCCGGACATGTACTTGGCCTCGGGCTTGGCCTTGGCCGCTTTCACCGCGTCGTCGACCGAGGCGGGGCGATGGTAATTGAAGTTGTCCATGTGTCTGGTCCTCCCGCCTTATTCCGCAGCCTTCTTGAGGTGCTGCAATTGCTGCCACACGACGTGCGGCGTCGCCGGCATGGGCACGTCCACCACGCCCAGCGCATCGGTCACCGCGTTCATCACGGCTGCCGGAGAGGCGATGGCGCCGGCCTCGCCGCAGCCCTTCATGCCGAGCGGGTTGCTCGGACAGGGCGTACAGGTGAAGCCCAGCTTGTAGGACGGCACGTCGGACGCGCGCGGCATCTGGTAGTCCATGTAGGAACCGGTCAGCAGCTGGCCCGACTCCTTGTCATAGACGCAGCCTTCGGCCAGCGCCTGGCCGATGCCCTGGGTGATGCCGCCATGCACCTGGCCCTCGACGATCATCGGGTTGATGACGTTGCCGAAGTCGTCCACCGCCGTGTAGTTGACAACGCTGGTGACGCCGGTGTCGCCGTCGATCTCGACCTCGGCGATGTGCACGCCGGCCGGGAACACGAAGTTCGACGGGTCATGGAAGGCGCTCTCCTTCAGGCCCGGCTCGATCTCGGCCGAGTTGAACTTGTGCGCCACGTAAGCCGACAGCGCCACCTCGCCGAAGGCCATCTTCTTGTCGGTGCCCTTCACGGTGAAGGTGCCGTTCTTGAACTCGATGTCGTCGACCGAGCTTTCCATCACGGCGGCGGCGATGCGCTTGGCCTTGGCCTCGACCTTGTCGAGCGCCTTGGAGATCGCCGTCATGCCGACCGCACCCGAGCGCGAGCCATAGGTGCCCATGCCGAACTGCACCTTGTCGGTGTCGCCATGGACGATCGCCACGTTGTTGATGTCGACGCCAAGGCGGTCCGACACCAGCTGCGCGAAGGTCGTCTCGTGGCCCTGGCCGTGGCTGTGGGAACCCGTGAGGATCTCCACCGTGCCGACCGGGTTCACGCGCACTTCAGCCGACTCCCACAGGCCGACGCCCGCACCCAGCGAACCGATCGCCGCCGACGGCGCGATGCCGCAGGCCTCGATGTAGGCCGAGTAGCCGAGGCCGCGGAAGTTGCCCTTGGCGGCGGAGGCCGCCTTGCGCGACGCGAAGCCCTTCACGTCGGCGATCTCGAGCGCCTTGTCGAGGGCCGCCGCATAGTCGCCCGCGTCGTAGCACATGATGACCGGCGTCTGGTGCGGGAAGGATGAGACGAAGTTCTTCCGGCGGAATTCCGCCGGATCCATCTTCAGTTCGCGCGCCGCGGTCTCGACGATGCGCTCGACCACGTAGGTGGCCTCCGGACGACCGGCACCGCGATAGGCGTCGACCGGGGCGGTGTTGGTGTAGATCGCATCCACCTCGGCATAGATCGCCGGGATGTTGTACTGGCCCGACAGCAGCGTGGCGTAGAGATAGGTCGGCACGCAGGACGCGAAGGTCGAGAGGTAGGCACCCATCGCCGCCTTGGTGTGGACCTTGAAGCCGATGATCTTGCCGCCGGCATCGGTCGCCAGTTCGGCATGGGTCACGTGGTCGCGGCCATGCGCGTCGGCGAGGAAGCTCTCGCTGCGCTCGCCGGTCCACTTGACCGGGCGGCCGCCGACGAACTTCGAGGCCCAGACGCAGACCACCTCTTCGGCATAGATGAAGATCTTGGAGCCGAAGCCGCCGCCCACGTCGGGCGCGATGACGCGCAGCTTGTGCTCGGGAGCGAGGCCGTGGAAGGCCGAGATCACCAGACGCGCCACGTGCGGGTTCTGGCTCGTGGTGTAGAGCGTGTAATGGTCAGCGCCCGTGTCGTAGTAGCCGATGGCCGCGCGCGGCTCCATGGCGTTGGGAATCAGGCGGTTGTTGACCAGGTCGACCTTGGTGACATGCGCGGCGCGCTTGAAGGCGGCGTCCGTCGCGGCCTCGTCGCCGATCGACCAGTTGAACACCCGGTTGTCGGGCGCCACGTCGTGGATCTGCGCCTTGTGGCCCATGGCCTCGGCGACGTCGACGACGTGCGGCAGCACGCCGTAGTCGACATCGACCGCCGCGGCGGCGGCCTTGGCCTGGTCACGCGTCTCGGCGATGACGACGGCCACGTGGTCACCCACATAACGCACCTTGCCGAGCGCCAGGATCGGGTGCGGGCCGGCCTTCATCGGCGAGCCGTCCTTGGAATGGATCATCCAGCCGCAGATCAGGCCGCCGAGCTTGGTGGCCGCCACGTCCTCACCGGTGAACACGCCGACCACGCCCGGCATCTTCTTCGCCGCCGAGGTGTCGATCTTGTTGATCGTCGCATGCGCATGGGGGCTGCGCACGAAATAGGCGTAGGTCTGCTTGGGCAGGTTGATGTCGTCGGTGTAGTTGCCCTTGCCGGTGAGGAAGCGATGGTCTTCCTTGCGCTTGACGCGCGCGCCGATGCCGGTTCCGTTGTCCATTGTCTGGTCCTCCCCGATCACATATTGGCCGCGCCGGCCTTCACGGCCGCGACGATGTTATGATAGCCGGTGCAGCGGCAGATGTTGCCCTCGAGCTCGTGGCGGATGGTGTCCTCCGACAGGTTCTTGCCGAGCCGGTTCACCATGTCGATCGAGGCGATCACCATGCCCGGCGTGCAGAAGCCGCACTGCAGGCCGTGATTGTCGCGGAAGGCTTCCTGCATCGGGTGCATCTTGCCGTCCTGGGCCAGGCCTTCGACGGTGGTCACGGCCGCGCCGTCGTGGGCGATGGCGAGGGCGGTGCAGGATTTCACGGCCTTGCCGTTCACCAGCACGACGCAGGCGCCGCACTGGCTGGTGTCGCAGCCGACGTGGGTGCCGGTCAGCCCCAGCTTCTCGCGGATGAATTCGACGAGCAGCGTGCGCCCCTCGACGTCGCCGCAAACGGCCTGGCCGTTCACAGTCATGGAAATTGCAGGCATATGGGTCCTCCCGATTTGGACTCCGCAGGCCGGTTTATCCGCAACCGCGCAGACACGCGCAGTTGTCCGGTCCTGAGGAATTCTCTGATTGCCGGGTTGCATACTCAACCGCGAATTTCGAACCGTCAAGGGTGCGCAGGATGCCCGGAGTGAGCAAAAAGTCTTATGACTCAACGTTGCTGCAGCGCACACGCAAATCCGCCGCAGCCCTTGTCGCGTAACTGCCTCGAAATCAGCCAGCCCACGGAGTCTGCCATGCGCCTGATCATGTGCCTGCTCGCCGTTTTCCTGTCCCTCGCGCTGCCGGTCCGCGCAGATGCCCTCTCCGCCCAGGACGAGGCGGATTTCCGCGCCGTCATCGCCGACCAGATCGCCGCCTTCGAGGCCGACGATTCCGCCCGCGCCTACAGCCATGCCGCGCCGATCATCCGCGAGCTCTTCCCCGACCCCGAGCGCTTCATGGGGATGGTCAAGCAGGGTTACCAGCCGGTCTACCGGGCGAAGTCCTACAGCTTCGGCAAGGCCGGCTTCTCCGCCTCGGGCCGGCCGATCCAGCGTGTCACCATCGTCGGCCCTGACGGGCTCACCTACGAGGCGATCTACACCATGGAACGCCAGCCCGACGGCAGCTGGGAAATCACCGGCTGCGCCCTGGTGCGCTCGCCCGACATCAGTGCCTGATCGTCACGGCGCCGGCTTGGGCGTGGCGGGCGCCATCAGCTGCCGCCAGATCGCACCGGGAATGTTGGAATAGTCGTCCGTCCAGGCTTCCGGCCCGTCAGCCGCGGCGTGCCTCCAGGCCGGGTCGGAATCGAAACCCGGCACCGATCCCTTGGTCTTGGCCACCACCACGACCTTGGCCAGCACGTCGCCATTCTCCGCACTGCGGGGCCACAGGCTGTCATCCATCACGTCGTGCCAGGCATCGAGGCCGAGGCTGCGGGCGGCACCCTCGATCACCCCGCTCAACTCCATGAAGCGGTTGGTGGCATGGAACACGGCGATGCCGCCCGGCCTGAGCTTCGACATGTAGAGCGCCAGCGCCTCGCGCGTCAGCAGATGCGCCGGGATCGAGTCGGATGAGAACGCGTCGAGCACGATCATGTCGAAGCTCGAATCCGGAGCACGCGCGATCTGCAGCCTGCCGTCGCCGATCACCATGCCGCCCGCCGGCCCGCAGTCGCGCAGGAAGGTAAAATAGGCCGGGTTCTCGGCAATCGCCACGACCTGCGGGTCGATCTCGTAGAAGCGCCAGTTTTCGCCGGGCTCCGAAAAGCACTGCATCGATCCGGTCCCGAGGCCCACGAGCGCCACCGCTGGCAGGCTTCCCCGGACCTCGCGAAGGTGGCGGATGGCCGAGCCGAAGGGACCCCGGTCATAATAATAGGCCTGCGCTTCCGGCCGGCCGGTGACCGGGCTTCCGTCCGCCTGCTTCATGCGCTGCCAGCCGTGCTTGGTGTTGCCGTGGATGAGGGCATGGAACTGTCCGTCCTCGAGCGCGCGCACCGTGAGGACGCCATAGAAGCTGCGGGTCTGCGCCAGCGGGGCCGATTCCCCGGTGAGCAGGCTGAAGCTTCCCATCACCCCCGCCAGAAGCACCGCCAGCGCCAGCGGCTGGTCGCGGGCGAGCCCCAGCCACACCAGCAGCAGGGCCAGCCAGACGTAGTAGGGAATGGTCGCCACTGCCGGCGGCAGCACGTGCGGCGCCACCGTCAACAGCAGCAGCACGGGCAGCGCCAGGCACGACAGCGCGAACACCGGTGTCATCGCCCGGCTGCGGCCGGCAGCCAGCCCCAGCACCGCCAGGGTGGCGATGAGCAGCACTGGATACTCGATCACGCTGCTGAAGACATTGGGAGCCACGAGGCTGGCGAAGATCCCGCCGAGCACGCCGCCCAGCGAGACGAAGAAATAGAATTCGGTGAGCCGCGCAGCGGCCGGGCGCAGCCGCGCCAGCTCGCCGTTGCAGGCGAGCATCAGCAGGAAGCAGAGCACCAGGTGCACCGGCACGAGATAGATGCTGCTGACCGGCAGCAATGCGACGATGCCCAGTGCCGCGCCATAGAGCCCGATGCGGCGCATCAGCCAGGCATGGCCGATCACCGGCCGCGTCTGGAAGGCGATGACGAAGGTCAAGAGGTAGATCGCCAGCGGGATCACCCAGAGGAAGGGCGCGGCGACGAGGTCCGTGGTGATGAAGGCCGTCATCGACACCAGGAGCCCGGTGGGCAGGAAGCTCATCAGGACCCAGCGGAACCGGTCGAAGCTGGATACGGGCGGGCTCGCCACCAGGGTTTCCACGGTTCCCCCGCTGCGCGGCGCGACGCGCAGCGCGACGATGCCGCACAGGCCGATGAGGCCGATCAGCGTGCCATAGCCGAAGCTCCAGCCCCAGCTCTGCGGCCTGAGCCCGACGAAGGGTTCGACCATGAAGGGATAGGCGAGGAGTGCGATGAAGCTGCCGGCGTTGCTCGCGGCATAGAGGAAATAGGGATCGCGCGAACGCGCCTGCCCGGCGCGCGCGAACCATGCCTGCAGCAGCGGTGCGTTGGCAGAGATGGCAAAGAACGGAAGGCCCACGGACACGCCGAACAGCGCCAGCAGCCAATAGGCCTGGCCATGATCGGGCGGTGCGTCCCAGCCCGCGGCGATGCCGATGGGCAGGCTCACCAGCGCCACGGCGGTGACCAGCAGATGGACAATCACCGTGGTGCGCAGTCCAAGGCCGCGCACCAGAAGGTGGGCATAGCCGTAGCCCAGCAGCAGAACGCCCTGGAAGAACACAAGCGCCAGCGACCACACCGCCGAACTGCCGCCGAGCCGCGGCAAGGCCATCTTGGCGAACATCGGTTGGATGAGGAACATCAGGAAGGCGCTGGTGAACAGCGTCACCCCGAACAGCACCGTGGCCGCACCGGCCCGCCCCGCCTCCGCCCCTCGCGGCGACACCGCTCCCGCCGTTTCCGACACACCACCCCCCACCGCGAATCTGCCCGCTTCGCTCGCAGAGGAGCATAGGTTTCCGCTTGCCGCGGGTAAACCTGTTGCTGGCGTTCGCCGCCCGGCCGGTGCAGAATTGCGCCATGGTGGGTCCATGGCCATAGCGCCTTCCGACGCGCGCCGGTCCGGCCGGGGCGGGCTGATCGCCGCTGCCGGCATCATCGCCACGGCTGCCCTGGTGCTGTGGCTGATGGGCCGGGTGCCGATCTGCACCTGCGGCTACGTGAAGCTGTGGGAAGGCAATGTGCAGAGCTCCGGCAACTCCCAGCACCTGTCGGACTGGTACACCCCCTCCCACATCATTCACGGCTTCCTGTTCTACGGCCTGTTGTGGCTCGCCGCCCGCCGCCTGCCCTTCGGCACGCGCCTCGCCATCGCCACCTTCATCGAGGCCTCGTGGGAGGTGTTCGAGAACACGCCCTTCATCATCAACCGCTACCGCGCCGAGACGATCTCGCTCGACTATTTCGGCGACAGCGTCATCAACTCGGTCTCGGACATGCTGGCCATGGTGCTGGGTTTCTGGCTGGCGAGCCGCCTGCCGGTCTGGGCCACCGTGCTGCTCGCCGTGACGATGGAACTCGTCGTCGGATACGTGATCCGCGACAACCTCACCCTCAACATCATCATGCTGGTCTGGCCGCTGGAGTCGATCCGCCAGTGGCAGATGGGCGTCAGTCCCGGAGCCTGATGCCGTAGCGCCGCGCCATGCGCTGGCGTTCGTTCTGGAGCTGGCGGAGGAACATCCGGTCGCGCTGCCGGTCGGTCGCCTGTTCGATGAGGATGAGCGAGAGGATCGCCACGATGGCAATCCAGAACACGACGAAGAAGACCACCAGATCCATCACAGCAACTCCCCCGATGCGATGCCGATACTGGCGGGCACCGCGCGGTCGTCAACGTCGGAGTGGCGGGAAATGGACGCGAATGTGGTTCATCCACAGCGGTGCACGGCTTATCCACAGGTGGAGAACGAAGTGCGATGTGACGATGCAATTTTGCGGCACGGAAGGGTTGTCCTTACGCTTTGGCCACACCCCGACCGTCCCGATCGGCCGGGGTGGAAAATGATTCACGATGTCAATCAGCAGAGGGCATCTACGTCTTTGTTCCTACCATAGGAACGCATGAAAGTCAAGGACGATATCTCTGCCAGGACCGATTGCCGACCCGGCGGCCACTTGCTCACGCCCGTAAAGCCGAAGGCGGACGCCCATAGCGCGCCCGAAAACTGCGCGAGAACAGCGGCAGCGACGAGAACCCGCAGGCCACCGCGATCTCCCGCATGCTCATGGTGGAATAGGTGATCAGCCGCTCCGCCTTCTCGAGCCGGAGCTTGAGGTAGAAGCCCATCGGCCGCTCGCCCAGCTTCTCGGAGAACAGCCGCTCCATCTGCCGCACCGAGATCCCCGCCAGTTCGGCGAGGCCTTCGGCGTCCAGCGGATCCTCGCCCTGTTCTTCCATGGCGGTGATGATCCGCAGCAGGCGGGCGTCCGTGGTGCCGTAGCGCGCGGCGGCGGGAAGTCGTGCCTCGCCCGGCTGCTCGGCCGAGCGGTAGTGAACGAGCTGGTCCGCCACCAGAACGGCCAGCGGCCGGCCGAGCAGCCGGCCGATCCAGTCCAGCATCATGTCGATGGCCGCGGCCCCGCCCGCACAGGTCATGCGGTCCCGGTCGGTGACGTAGAGCGCCTGCTCCGCCTGCACCCGCGGGAAGCTCTCACGGAAGCCCGGCAGGCTCTCCCAGTGGCAGGTGGCGCGATAATCGTCGAGCAGGCTCGCCTGGGCGAGGAGGAAAGGCCCGGTGTCGATCGCCGCCAGAAGAACGCGCTTTCGCGCCAGCGCCTTGATGGCGGAGAGCATCGGCCGCGTGATCCCCTTCTCCGGCTCGTAACTCGCCGAGATCACCGCCATGTCCGGCTTGCCGATGTCGGCGAGCGTGCCCGAGACCGAGACGGGAATGTCGTTCGAGGCCGCAACCGGCTGGCCGTCAGCCGAGACGAAGCGCCAGGCGAACGTGTTCGCACCTGCGAAACGATTGGCCACGCGCAGGGGCTCCAGCGCGCCATAGAGCGCGATCATGGAAAACTTCGGCACCAGCAGGAAAGCGACGTCATAATGGGCCATGGCGAGAATAGGAAACCCTGCGGCGGAAAAAGTCAAACGCTCATTTCACCGCGGGCCTAGCCTCCGCCGCCACAGGATCAGGAGGATTCCATGCAGCCCAAAGTCATCATCACCTGCGCGGTCACCGGAGCGGGCGACACCGTCGGCAAGCACCCGGCCATTCCGGTGACGCCGGAGCAGATCGCCAACTCGGCCCTCGAGGCCGCCAGCGCCGGTGCCACCGTCGTTCACTGCCACGTGCGTGAACCCTCGACCGGCAAGGGCTCGCGCAAGGTCGCCTACTACGCCGAGGTGATGGAGCGCATCCGGGCGAAGAACAAGGAAGTGATCATCAACCTCACCGCCGGCATGGGTGGCGACGTGGAAGTGGGTTCGGGCGCGAAGCCCCTCGACTTCGGCCCCGGTACCGACTGCGTGGGCCCCGAGGAGCGCCTCATCCACGTGAAGGAACTCCGCCCCGAGATCTGCACGCTCGACTGCGGCACGCTGAACTTCGGCGACGGCAACTCGATCGTCGTCCAGACGCCGGCCCAGCTGCGCGAACAGGCCAAGCTCATCAGGTCCTATGGCGTGAAGCCCGAAATGGAGATCTTCGACTCCGGGAACCTCTGGTTCGGCAAGCAGCTGGTCGCCGAAGGCCTGATCGACGGCCCGCCGATGTTCCAGCTCTGCCTCGGCATCCCGTGGGGTGCGCCCTATGACACCGAGACCATGGCCTACCAGAAGAACCAGCTTCCCGAGGGCGCGGTCTGGGCCGCCTTCGGCATCGGCCGCAACGAGTTCCCCGCCGTGGCGCAGGCTGTGCTGCTGGGCGGCCACGTGCGCGTCGGCCTCGAGGACAATCTCTGGCTCGAGCGCGGCGTGCACGCGTCCAACGGCACGCTGGTCGAGAAGGCGGTGAAGATCATCCAGCTGCTCGGCACCAATGTGGCGACGCCCGACGAGGGCCGCGAGATCCTCAAGCTCAAGCCGAGACAGTAAGATACGAGTAATTCCCCTCCCCCCTGTGGGGAGGGGCTAGGGGTGGGGGTCCACGAGTCCGGTCCGACATCACCCCCACCCCTACCCCTCCCCACAAGGGGGAGGGAAACCAGAACCGACAGGGAGGCGCTCCATGGCCAAGGCTGCAAAGAAAACCAAATCCCCCAAGATCAAGACCGTCGGCATCGCCGGCACCGGGCTCATCGGCGCGGGCTGGGCGGCGCGGCTGCTGTTCCGCGGCTACGACGTCATCGCCTATGACGTCTCCCCCACCGCGAAGGCGAAGCTCGAGGCCCAGATCAAGACCGCCTGGCCCTCGCTCGAGGCCCTGCTGGGCAAGCCGAAGAAGAAGGGCAAGCTCAGCTTCACCACCGACCTCAAGGTCATGGCGTCCAAGGCCGACTTCATCCACGAGGCCGCACCCGAGCGCGAGGAGCTGAAGATCAAGCTGTTCCGCGACATCGACGCTGTGGCGGCCCCGCATGTGGTGATCTCGTCTTCTTCCTCTGGCTTCCTGCCGACCAACCTGCAGAGCCAGTGCAGGCACCCGGAGCGCGTGGTCATCGGCCACCCGTTCAACCCGGTCTATCTCCTCCCCCTCGTCGAGCTCGTGCCCGGCGAGAAGACCTCGGCCGAAGCCATGGATCGCGCCGCTGAATACTTCGAGGCCATCGGCATGCATGTGCTGCGGCTCAGGAAGGAGATCATGGGCTATATCTGCGACCGCCTGCAGGAGGCCCTGTGGCGCGAGGCGCTGCACATCCTCAACAAGGATATCGGCACGACGGGCGACATCGATGACTCGATCGTCTATTCCGCCGGCATGCGCTGGGCCTTCATGGGCTCGTTCATGACCTATCACCTCGCCGGCGGACCGGGAGGGATGCGCGACTTCATCAAGCAATTCGACCCGACGCTGGATCTGGATTGGACCGACCTCAAGTTCCCCAAGTGGAATGAGGCGCTGGAGACCCGCCTGGTCGAGGGTTGCGAGGCCCAGGCCGCCGGGCGCAAGGTCGCGGAGATCGAGGCCAAGCGCAATGCCGTGCTGGTCGACATGATGAAGGTCTTCAAGAAGCACAAGATCGGCTCGGGCCTCGTGCTCGAGCGCGAGATGAAGGCGCGCAAGAAGAAGGCCAAGGCCTGAGGAGGTTCCAATGCCCCAGCAACGCGTGATGATCACCGCCGCGGCGGACGGCATCGGCAAGTCGATTGCCCGTGCCTTCGCGGCGGAAGGTGCGAAGGTCCACATCTGCGACGTGAACGAGGCAGCACTCGAACAGTTTCGCCGTGAGTTCCCGGATATCGCCGCCAGCAAGGTGAATGTCCGGAGCGAGGGCGAGATCGACGCCTGGTTCGACGACGCGCTGGAAGACCTCGGCGGGCTCGACGTGCTGGTGAACAATGCCGGCATCAAGGGACCCACGGCCCCGGTCGAGGACATCGAGCTCGACGGCTGGCGCGAGTGCCTTGAAATCTGCCTCGACTCCTACTTCCTCTGCGCGCGGCGTGCGGCACCCGTGATGAAGGCGCAGAAGTCGGGCCTCATCCTCAACATGTCGTCGAACGCCGGCCAGCACGGCTTCGGCAACCGCACGCCTTATGCGGCGGCGAAGTGGGGCGTCATTGGCCTCACCAAGTCGCTGGCAATCGAGCTCGGCCCCTATAACTGCCGCTCCAACGCCATCTGCCCGGGTTCCGTCAAGGGCGACCGCATCAACCGTGTGATCCAGGGCGAGGCCGACGTGCGCGGCGTGCCGTTCGACGTGGTGGCGAAGGAGATCGTCGGCAACCAGTCGCTCGAACGCCTCACCGAGGCGCATGAGGTGGCCGCTCTCGCCGTCTTCCTCGCCTCGCCCGCCGCCTTCATGATCAACGGTCAGGACATCGCCATCGACGGCCATGTCGAGACCTTCCACATCAAGTGAGTGACATCTGATGGATTTCAATCTCTCCGACGAACAGCAGATGATCGTCAAGACGACGCGGGACTTCGTGACCAACGAGCTCTACCCGCACGAGGCCGAGATCGAGGAGACGGGCGTGCTGCGCCACGACCTCCGCGACCAGATCAAGGCCAAGGCCATCGAGGCCGGCCTCTACGCCGCCAACATGCCCACCGAAGTCGGCGGTGCGGGCCTCGATACGCTCACCTGGGTACTCTACGAGAAGGAGCTGGGCCGCGCCAACTATGCGCTCCACTGGACCTGCGTGGCGCGCCCCTCCAACATCCTGATGGCCTGCGAAGGCGAGCAGCGCGACAAGTACCTCTTCCCCGCGGTTCGCGGCGAGAAATCGGACTGCCTCGCCATGACCGAGCCTGGCGTCGGCTCCGACGTGCGCGGCATGAAGACCTTCGCGAAACGGGATGGCGATGACTTCGTCATCAACGGCACCAAGCACTTCATCAGCCATGCCGACGAGGCGAGCTTCGTGATCCTCTTCGCCGCCACCGGCGAGGAAGACACCCCGCGCGGCAAGAAGAAACTGATCACGGCGTTCCTGATCGACATGGGCACGCCCGGCTTCACCGTGCGCCCCGGCTACAAGAACGTCTCGCACCGCGGCTACAACAACTGCATCCTCGAGTTCACCGACTGCCGGGTGCACAAATCCCAGGTCCTCGGCGAGGTGCACAAGGGCTTCGAGGTGGCGAACGACTGGCTGGGCGCCACCCGCCTGCAGGTCGCTGCCACCTGCATCGGGAGAGCCGAGCGGGCACTCGACCATGCCAAGCAATATGCCGTCGACCGCCAGCAGTTCGGCCAGCAGATCGGCAAGTTCCAGGGCGTGTCCTTCAAGCTCGCCGACATGGCGCTGGAGCTGAAGGCGGCGGAACTGCTCACGCTGGAAGCGGCGTGGAAGTTCGACAACAAGACCGTGACCGACATGGACATGGCCATGGCCAAGCTGAAGGCCACCGAGATGCTGGCCTTCGTCGCCGACGAGGCGATCCAGATCCATGGCGGCATGGGCCTGATGTCGGACCTGCCGCTCGAACGCATCTGGCGCGATGCCCGCGTCGAGCGCATCTGGGAAGGAACGAGCGAGATCCAGCGGCATATCATCAGCCGCGCGCTGCTTAGGCCGCTGGGCGGTTAATTTTATGACCGTCATCCCGGCGAAAGCCGGGACCCCGCTTCTTCGGCCCGAAGCGGGGTGCCAGCTTTCGCTGGCATGACGGGATTGAACAATGGAATCTGCATGAAATCCCTCACCCGCCTCCTCAACCCAAAATCCATCGCCTTCATCGGCGGCAATGAATGCGCCATCGCCATTCGCCGCACCAAGGAGCTGGGCTTCACCGGCACCATCTATGCCGTGCACCCGAAGCGCGACGAACTCTCGGGCGTGCCCACGCTGAAATCCCCTGAGGACATTCCGGAAGCCGTCGACGCCGCCTTCATCGCGGTGAAGAACGAGCCCACCATCGAGGTGGTCCGGGCGCTCGCCGCCAAGGGCTGCGGCGGTGCGGTGATCTATGCCGCGGGCTTCGCCGAGACCGGCAACACCGAACTCCAGCGCAAGCTGCTCGCCGCGGCGAATGGCATGCCGCTGATGGGGCCGAACTGCTATGGTTTCGTCAACACGCTGTCGCGCGCCGCGCTGTGGCCGGACGAGACGGGGCTCGAACCCGTCGAGCGCGGCGTGGCGCTCATCACCCAGTCCGGCAATATCGCCTGCAACTTCACCATGATGATGCGCGGCCTGCCCGTCGCCGCCGTGTTCTCGATCGGCAACCAGGTGGACGTCGGCATGCATGACATGGTGGAGACCCTCTCCGCCGACCCGCGCATCTCGGCCATCGGCCTCCATGTCGAGGGCCTGCCCGACGTCGCGGCCTTTGCGAAGGCCGCCGCCATCTCGCGCCAGCGCAAGGTTCCCATCGTGGTGCTGAAGACAGGGCGCTCGGAACAGGGCGCCAAGGTGGCGATGAGCCACACATCCTCCCTCGCCGGTGCCGACACGCTCTATGACGCGCTGTTCGAGCGCTATGGCATCGCCCGGATGAAGTCCGTCTCCGCCTTCGCCGAGACGCTGAAGTTCCTGCACAATGGCGGCCCCATCGCGGACTCGCGGCTGGTGTCGCTCTCCTGCTCCGGTGGTGAAGCGGCGCTGGTCGCCGACATGGCGCTGGAGAAGAAGGTCTCCTTCCCGCCGTTCAACGCCGAGACCAAGCCCCTTGTCGCCGCGACGCTCAATGAATACGTGGCGATCGACAATCCGCTCGACTACCACACCTTCATCTGGGGCCAGCCCGAGAAGCTGACCGCCACCTTCACCGAGGTGCTGAAGGGCGGCTTCGACGTGGGCATGGTGATCCTCGACACGCCCACCCACCCCAAGATGAAGCCGGACAGCTGGGCCACCACGGCCCGCGCCATGGCCGCCGCATCGAAGGCGACGGGGGCGCGTGCCGCCGTGGTCGCCTCGCTGTCGGAAGGCATGCCGCTGTCGCTCGCCGCCGAGCTTTCGGCACTTGGCGTGGCGCCGATGATGGGCCTCGACGATGCGCTCACCGCCTTCGAGGCCGCCGCCTTCATCGGCCGCAACTGGGCCCGCGCCGAAGCGCCGCCGGAGATGCTGCCGCCGGTGAAGCGGGGCTCCGAGGAACACGTCTTCAGCGAGTCCGCCGCCAAGGAGCTGCTGAAGAAGCACGGCCTCGCGGTGCCGGAAGGCATCGTCTGTCCCGCCGCCGATGCGGTGGCCGCCGCCGAGAAGCTCGGCTACCCGGTGACGCTGAAGGTTTCCTCCGCCGCCATCGCCCACAAGACGGAAGCCGGTGGCGTTGCGCTGAACCTGCGCACTGGCGCCGAGGTCGCGGAAGCCGCACAGCGCATGGCAAAGCTCGCGCCCGATGTTCTCGTCGAGCGCATGGTGACGGGCGCTGTCGCCGAGCTCATCATCGGCCTCACCTCCGACCCGCAGTTCGGCACCGCCTTGGTGGTCGGCGCGGGCGGCATCCTCACCGAACTGCTCAAGGACACGGTGACGCTGATCCTGCCGACGACGCGCACGGAAATCGAGCGCGCGCTGAAGACGCTGAAGGTCTGGAAGCTGGTCGAGGGTTTCCGCGGCAAGTCCGGCGACCAGGAAGCCGTGATCCGCGCACTGGAAGCCGTCGCCGATTTCGCCAACGCCAATCGCGGGCTCGTCGATGAAGTCGACGTCAACCCCCTGCTCGTTCTCAAGGACGGCGCCATCGCCGTCGATGCCCTGATCAAGATGAGGAAGCCATGACCGTCAAGGACACCACCACGGGACCGATCATCGTCACGAAGCGCGGCCGCGTGCTCGAAGTCAGGATCGAGCGCGGCAAGGCCAATGCCATCGACGCCGCGACCAGCCGCATCATGGGCGACGTCTTCGCCGGCTTCCGCGACGACCCGGAGCTGCGGGTCGCCATCCTCACCGGCACCGGCGAGAAATTCTTCTGCCCCGGATGGGACTTGAAGGCGGCGGCCGAGGGCGAAGCGCCGGACTCGGATTACGGTGTGGGCGGCTTCGGCGGCCTGCAGGAGCTTCCCGGCCTCAACAAGCCCGTCATCTGCGCGGTGAATGGTCTCGCCTTCGGCGGCGGCTTCGAGATCATGATCTCCTGCGACATCATCATCGCGGCCGAGCACGCCACCTTCGCGCTCCCTGAGATCAACTCCGGCACGGTGGCAGATGCCGCCTCGATCAAGCTGCCGCGCCGCATTCCCTATGCGGTCGCCATGGAGATGCTGTTCACCGGCCGCCGCATCGACGCCAAGGAAGCCAAGCACTGGGGCCTCATCAACGAGGTGGTGCCGGCTGATACGCTGATGGAGCGCGCCCGCGAAGTGGCCGACCAGCTGGCCGACGGCCCGCCGCTGGTCTTCGCCGCCATCAAGGAAATTACCCGCGACACCGCGCACCTCCCCGTGCAGCAGGCCTTCGACATGGTGACCAAGCGCAAGCTCAAGACGGTGGACGTGCTCTATTCGAGCGAGGACCAGCTCGAGGGCGCCCGCGCCTTCGCGGAAAAGCGCAAGCCGCAGTGGAAGGGCAAGTGAGCTTCGACTTTTCCGGAAAACGCGTCATCGTCACCGGCGGCACGCGCGGCATCGGGCGGGCGGCGGTGGAGGCTTTCCTCGCGGCGGGGGCGCAGGTCGCCATCAATGGCCGCACCGAGGAGTCGACGCACAATGCAGTGGCGCAGATCGGAAAGGGCGCGATCCCTGCACCGGGCGACATCGCAAAACCCGATGCCTGCCGGTCGATGGTCTCGCATGCCGCGCGGCAGATGGACGGGCTCGACGTGCTGGTGAACTGCGCCGGCATCGCGCATGGCGGGCCAGTGGACGAGGTGACCGAAGCGCTGTGGGACGCGACGCTGGACGCCAATCTCAAGGGCACCTTCTTCTGCACCCAGGCGGCGCTGCTCTTCCTGCGCATGTCACGGGGCAATGTGGTGAACCTCGCTTCCGACGCGGGGCTCATCGGCGAGGCGGGCCTCGCCGTCTATTGCGCGTCGAAGGGCGGGGTCGTGAACCTCACCCGCGCTCTGGCCCTTGAACTGGCGCCGGATATCCGGGTGAACTGCGTCTGCCCGGGCTACGTCGACACCGACATGGTGCGGCAGGGCATCGAGGCCTCTGCGCACCCGGCACAGGCCGAGGCGGCGCTGGCGGCAGCGGCGCCGCTCAATCGAATTGCGGGGCCGGAGGAGATCGCGAGTGCGATCCTGTATCTCGCGTCCGATCAGGCGCGCTTCGTGACGGGGGCGGCGTTCCAGATCGATGGCGGGACGACGGCGGGGAACCCGCGGCGGGACTAGCGGGACGCGCTTCACCTCAAGAACTCACTTCCCCCGGGCTTGACCCGGGGATCCTTTTTCGTCGCAACCAAAAAGGATGCGCGGATCAAGTCCGCGCAAGGTGAGAAACGGGAAAACCAAAAAAATGGCCCCGGCTGTGACACCGGGGCCTTCAGGGGAGAGAGGGTTCAGCCGACCAGCCACATGCGGCTGGACTGGCGGATGCGGGCCTGCTCGCTTTCCAGCGCCTCGAACACCGAAGCCTCGGCGGCGGGAGCGGTGAGCGAACGGAAGGTGTGGCGCACCGCAGCCTCCAAGCTGTTCCAGAGGGGGGCGGGCGCGGCGGCGGCAAAAAGGCGGCTCATGATCTTCAATCTTTGTTAAGGGTTCAATCTCTGACCCTGAAAATAGGCCCCAACCTAGCGGTATACAAACGAAGCTTTCTAGATTAATCTTCAAACTTCATTTGAGGATTGCCCATGTTGCGCCACATTCCGGGGTTGCAGTCACTGAAGGCCTTTGACGCCTCGGCCCGCCACCTGAATTTCACCCGCGCAGCGGCCGAACTGAATGTCACCCCCGCCGCGGTGAGCCACCAGATCAAGGAACTCGAGGATGCAGTGGGTGTCCCCCTGTTCCAGCGCACCAGCCGCCACATGCAGCTGACCCGCCAGGGCCAGGTGCTGAAACCCGCCATCGCCGATGCGCTGGAGGGCATCACCCGCGCGCTGCAGAAACTCCGCCAGGTGGAGAATCCGACGCAGGTGCGGGTCACCGTCTCGCCCTCGCTCGCCGCCAAATGGCTGGTGCCGCGGCTCGACCGCTTCCTCGAGTCCGTGCCGGGTGCGGACGTGCGCATCGACGTCTCCTCCGAGCCCCTCGACTTCGACCGCGAGGACATCGACGTGGCGATCCGCTTCGGCGACGGCAACTATCCGAACCTGGTGGTGGAGAAGCTGTTTCACGACACGCTGTTCCCCGTCTGCTCGCCCGAGCTGCTGAGGGGCGCCAAGCCGCTGAAGGAGCCGAAGGACCTCCTGCAGTTCACCCTCATCCACCTCGACTGGGAGGCCCAGGGTGCCGTCTGGCCCAACTGGCGCATGTGGATGCTGGCGGCCGGCGTGAAGGACTTCAACGACACCCGCGGCCTGCACTTCAGCCAGACCTCGCTGGCGCTGCAGGCGGCAATCGACGGCCACGGCGTGGCGCTCGGTGACTCGACGCTGGTCGGCGACGATATCGCCTCGGGCCGGCTGGTGAAGCCTTTCGAGTTGTCACTGCGCAGCCCCGCGCAATTCGCCTATCACCTGATCACGCGGCGCGACACCGCCGAGCGACCGATGACCAAGGCCTTCCGCAACTGGATCATTGCCGAGGCCGCAGCGAGCCAGGGCTGACGCTCAGGCTCCGCGGCAGCGCGATCACCGCCGCCACCGCCACCGTTGCCGCCGAGGCGAAGGACACGGCATAGAATCCGTAAGCCTGGTAGACCGGGCCGTAGACTGCCCCCGCCGTGCCGAGCGAGACGTAGGTGGTGAAGGAGAACAGCCCCATGATGGTGCCGCGCAGGCGCGGTGACAGGGTGTTCATGTAGGACACCAGCGCGGTCATGCAGAAGTGGTTGGCCAGGCCCCAGAAGAAGGGCCACAGCGCGACCGTTAAAATGCGTTCGGCCGCGAAGGGCAGCACCACGTAGTTGATGCCCACCAGCGTGAGGCCGAGCGGCAGCACCCGGGTGGGCCCCTTGTGATCGATCCACTTGTCGAAGACCACGCCGAGGCCGAAGCCGATGCCGTAGGCGAGCGAGATGGTGCCGCCGAGCCAGGCCCCTGCCCCGTGCGTCTGGCGCACATGGTCGCCGATGAAGGTGTAGGTCTGGTAGAAGGCGATCATGTAGGCGAAGGTCGAGACATAGCCCAGCCAGGCGCCGGGCAGCCGCAGAACGTCGATGTAGCGCACCCGCTCTCCCACGGTGCCGAAGGACGAAACCCTGGGCAGCAATGCCCCGGCGAACGGCATGGTGGCGGCAACCAGTCCGACGATCACGAAGGTGCCGCGCCATCCGACGACGGCCGACAGCAGTGCCGCCAGCGGCACGCCCGCCACCATGGCGATGGACCAGCCGAACAGCACCTTGCCGAGATCCTGCGAGCGCCGGTCGGGGGGCGCGATGTCACCCGTCAGCGCATAGGTGGCGGGGATGATGACGCCGGAGGCGAGGCCCGCGACGAGCTGTGCTGCCGCCAGCACGCGCCAATCCCAGGCGAAGGCGCAGAGGAACAGCGACACGGCCAGCACCGCGAAGGCGATGCGGATGGCGCCGCGCTTCGGCCAGCGGCCGAGCTGGGGTGCTGCGAGCAGGGCGGCGGCGGCGACGCCCACACCATAGGCCGAGGCCGCGAAGCCGATTTCCTTGGCCTCGGTGCCCAGCCCCGCGGCGATGTCGGTGAGGAGCGGCGACAGCATCAGCGCCTGGATGCCGACCGCGGCGATCGACAGCATCAGCAGCAGGAGCGGTGTGCGGGTTTCGCGGCTCATTCGGGGGCGAGTGCCGGATGCCCCTCGAACACGCCTGCCGGCACCTGCTCGTAATCGATGATGGCGCCGTTCATCATGGCGGCGGAAGGTGAAACGAGATAGCCGACGAGACCCGCCACATCGTCCGGCGTGATCATGCGTCCGGCCGGCATGCGGCGGCCGATGGCCGTGGCCCAGTCCTGCGGCATGCGGTGATAGCCCGTCTGTAGGGCATGCTCGCCCTCGGAGTTCACCCAGCCGAGATTGATGGCGAAAACGCGGATGCCGTGACGGGCCACCTTGTGGGCGGTGGACCGCGTCAGCACGTTCAGCGCAGCCTTGGACGCTGAATAGGTGGTGAGATTGGGCGGCCCGCCATAGGACAGCATCGAGGACATGTTGATGATGGTGCCGGAACGTTGCCGGCGCATCACCTTCACGGCCTCCTGCATCAGGAACAGCGGTGCGCGCGCGTTGACGCCAAACAGCCGCTCGAAGGCTTCGGGCGTGGTGTCGTCGAGCCCCGCCCGCTCGGTGTTGCCCGCCGCGTTCACGAGGACGTCGAGGCGGCCGAAGGCGGCAACCGCGGCAGCCACCGCCCGGGCGGGAAGGCTGACGTCGAGCAGGTCGCCCGCCAGCGCCTCGACCCGGCCCAGCGGCGCCAGTTTCGCGGCGGACGCTGCCAGTTTCGCCGCGTTGCGGTCGACCAGCAGCACGCCGCGAAAACCCATCTCGAGGAATGCCTTCGCCGCCGCGAAGCCCATGCCCTGCGCGCCGCCCGTGACCAGCGCGTATCGTGTCTCAGCCATCACTGTTCCCCGCTCACTCCGGCGTCGAGCTTAGGTGATCCGGGCGACAGTCTCAAAGGGGCGTTGGCATGCGGGAAAGGCAGCCCTGCCTTCAGTACGAGGGTGGCTCGCACCAGATCCGGTTCTGCGCATAGTCGATACGATAGAGCCGCGATGGCGCGCCGTATTTTCTCCGGCACAGTTCGCGCGCCTGCTCCATGATCTTCTCGCGCTGGGCGGCGGTGTAGTCGTCATAAGGCTTGAGCCGGTGCCCGGAAACCGGCGGGGCAGGCTTCCGCGTGACCGTCCCGGTCGTCGAACTGGCGGGTGGCGCGGTTTGTCCTCCCTTGCAACGGCCACCGGTTTCGCGCTGGCAGGCATTGGAGGCGGCGGCACCGGTCACGCCGACGGCGCAGGTCAGGATCAGGCTGGCAAGAATTGCACTGAGGCGGAACATGGGCACTCCACGATTGTGACTGCCCTAGGGTTACGCGATGAGAGCAGAAATTCAACCATAAAGTGTTTTATTCACCGTTTGCGGAAGATCGTTCCACTAGGTCCTTCAGGCTTCGCAGGCCGCTGTCGTATTCCGCACCCACGCTGCGATCGATCCCAAGGCCGGCCCAGCGGTCGATCACCCCCGGCAGGCTGGTCTCGAACACCCAGGTCACCCGCGTGCCGGCAGCAAGCGGAGCGAAATTCATGATCGCCGTCGACGTCCCGAAGCCGGTGTAGTCCGATCGGGTCGCCAGGCGCGTGTTCGGATCCGATGCGGTGACCTGCAGCGTGCCGCTGCCGACCATGGGATTGCCCGAGGACCAGCGCATGATCTGGCCCACGCCCTGTTCCGGTCCTGCGAAGTCGAAGCGGGTGCGGGGATCGGTTTTGACCCAGGGTGTCCATTCCGGCAGGCGGCGCAGGTCGCCGGCGATGGCGAAGACCTTGTCGGGTGGCGCCGCGATGTCGATCATGCGCTCCACATGCGCCTCTCCCGGCAGCACGTAGGCCCCGCCATAGAAGACCACGGTAACGGCGACGATGAAGATGACGATGGCCTTGATGACGGATTTCATGGGCGCCTTAGGACCACAGCCCAGCCGCCTTGGCAAGGCCGGGTTGCTCCGGCGATGGCTTGCCACCCGCAGCGTCCTCGCGCAATCTGCCCGTCATGAGCAATGCGATCTTCACCAAGGACTTCAAGCCCCGCCCCTTCTGGTGGGAGGCCCATGAACCAAAGCCGCTGCCCGAGGTGGCGCTGCCGAAACAGGCGCGCGTCGTCATCGTCGGCGCCGGCTATGCCGGGCTCAACGCGGCGCTGGAACTGAACCGCGAGGGGCTGGACTGCATCGTGCTCGATGCCAACGAGCCGGGCTTCGGTGGCTCCTCGCGCAATGGCGGCATGGTGTCGGGCGGCGTGAACGTCGGCAAGCGCTACATGGCCAAGGCCATGACCGACCAGGAGGCAGCACCCTTCCTCAACGATGCGGCCGATGCCTTCACCCATGTCGAGCAGCTGATCGCGCGCGAGAACATCGACTGTGGCTGGCACCGCGCCGGCTATTTCCTCGGCGCCTGGTGCAAGAGCCATTACGACAGCATGGCCCACAAGGTGGAGCTGCTCAACGAAACGGCACGTGCCGAGGCCTATCTGGTGCCGCCGGAGAAACAGCGCGAGGAGATCGGCTCGGACTACTACCGCGGCGGCCTGGTGGTGGGACGTGCCGGCCACCTGCACCCCGCGCTGTTCTTCAAGGGCCTGCTGACGCTGTGCCAGCAGCGCAACATCCCGATCGCCACGAAAACGCCGGCGACGAAACTCACCCAGACCGGCGCCGGCTGGCGCGTGGACACGCCGCGCGGCGCGATCGAGGCGGGCGACGTGATCATCACCACCAATGGCTATACCGGCGACGTCACGCCGGAGCTGAAGCGCCGCGTGGTGCCCGTCGGCTCCTACATCATCGCCACGGAAGTGCTGCCGCCGGACCTCGCCAAGACCATCAGTCCGAAGAACCGTTCCTTCGCCGACACCCGGCGCGTGCTGACCTATTACCGCATGTCGCCCGACGGCAAGCGGCTGATCTTCGGTGGCCGCGCCAAATTCGGCCACACCGACCCGGTCGAAACGGCCCCCATTCTCTATGGCTTCATGACCGACCGCTTCCCGCAGTTGAAGGGAACGAAGATCACCCACGCCTGGACCGGCAACGTGGCCTTCACCCTCGACGAGATGCCGCACATGGGCAAGTTCGACAACATGCACTATGCGCTGGGCTGCAACGGTTCGGGCGTCGCCATGATGAGCTATCTCGGCCACCAGACGGCGCGCAAGATCGCCGGCAAGGTGAACCATGTCTGCGCCTTCGACCGGCCGGAATTTCCCGACCACGCGCTCTATACCGGCAACACCTGGTTCCTGCCGTGGATCGGGCGCTACTTCCGCACCCGCGACTGGATCGACCGGCGTTTCGGATGATCTTCGAGACGGCGCGGCTCATCGCCCGGCGCTTCCGGCCCGACGACCTTGCAGACTTCGTCGCGATGCGCAGCGACCCCGAGGTGGCGCGGTTTCAGGGCTGGGAGAATTACGACGAGGCGGCCGGCCGCGTGTTCATTGCAGAGCTGGCTGAACGGGCGCCGGGTCAGCCGGGGTGGTTTCAGTTCGCCCTGGTGGAGAAGGAGACGCAGGCCTTCGTGGGCGACTGCGGCCTCGATGTTCATGCCGAAGACCCAGGGCTCGCCCGCATCGGCTACACCATCGTTCGCGCCCAATGGAACAGGGGTCTAGCGAGTGAGGCGGTGTCGGGGCTGGCCTCTTATGCGTTTTCCCACTTTCCCATCACCATGGTCACGGCCTCACTCGATCCCCTGAACGGCGCCTCCTGCAGGGTTCTGGAGAAGGCAGGATTTGTCCGCTCTGGAGTGTACGGTGAAACGGCGTGGTTCAAGGGCGAGTGGCCGGACGACCTCGTATACGCCCGCCGGCGCGGCGATTGATCGCTTGCCAGAAGTTGCACCGAACCTGTAAGTTTAGGCGATGCGCATCACGGTGTTTACCGATTATTCCCTGCGGGTTCTCATCCAGGCGGCGATCCGCCACCCGGAGAAAGTGACCATCGACGAGGTGGCGAAAGCCTATGGGATTTCGCGTAACCACTTGATCAAGGTGATCAATGAGCTGGGGCGGGCGGGCTTCCTCGTCACCCAGCGCGGGCGCTCCGGCGGCTTCACCCTCGCAAGGCCGGCTGACAAGATCCTGGTCTCGGAGATCGTCAAGTTCGGGGAGGACGGACAGCCCCTGGTGGAATGCTTCGATGCGGCGCGCAACACCTGCGTCATCACGCCCGCCTGCCGCCTGAAGGGCGTGATCGCCGAAGCCCGCCGCGCCTTCTTCGACGTTCTCGGCAAGTACACCATTGCCGACGTCTGCGTGAACCGCGAGGCCCTGCTTCGCCACCTCGGCCTCACCTCCGCATAAATCGTTCCGCTGTTTGATCCCGGTCAAACGCCTGCGTCGAATAACTTGTATGTATTATGCAACAAATTCGAAAGTAGGAGACGAACATGTCGAAGATTCTGAGCCAGGCCATGGAAAGCCGCCGCGGCTTTCTGAAGGCGACGGGCCTTGCCGGCCTCATGACTCTCGCGGCCGGTACCGCCGCAGTGGCGGAAGATGCGGCCAAGCCCGCCCATCAGCCGGACCCCGCCGTGGCGGCCGAGATCGCCAAGCTGCCGCGCGTCCGGCAGGTTCTGGTCGATCCGCCCTTCCTGCCGCAGCATGAGCAGGTCGCCACGGGCGGCCCTAAGGTGGTCGAGATCACGCTGCCCATCCACGAGAAGAAGCTGCAGATCGACGAGGACGGCACCGAGGTCTGGGCCCTCACCTTCAACGGGACGGTTCCGGGCCCGATGATCGTCGTCCACGAGGGCGACTACGTCGAGGTGACGCTGCAGAACCTCGCCACCAACCTGATGGAACACAACATCGACTTCCATGCAGCGACCGGCGCCTTGGGCGGCGGTGCACTGAGCAAGATCCAGCCCGGCGAACAGGTTGTGCTGCGCTGGAAGGCGATCAAGCCCGGCGTCTTCGTCTATCACTGCGCGCCCGGCGACATCATGATCCCCTATCACGTCACCCACGGCATGAACGGCGCCATCATGGTGCTGCCGCGCGAAGGCCTGAAGGATGCCGAGGGCAAGCCCTTCACCTATGACCGCGCCTATTTCGTCGGCGAGCAGGATTTCTACGTGCCCCGTGACAAGGACGGCACCTACAAGAAGTATGAGAGTGCGGGCGACGACATGGCGGATGCGCTGGACGTGATGCGCACGCTGATCCCCACCCATGAAGTGTTCAACGGCAAGGTGGGCGCTCTGACCGGCGAGAATGCGATGAAGGCCAAGGTCGGCGAGACCGTGATGTTCATCCATTCGCAGGCGACGCGCGACACCCGGCCCCACCTGATCGGCGGCCACGGTGAACTCGTCTGGGAAGGTGGCTCGTTCAAGGACAAGCCCGATACCAACCTCGAAACCTGGCTGATCCGCGGCGGCTCCGCCGGGGCCATGGTCTATACCTTCAAGCAGCCCGGCGTTTACGCCTATGTGAACCACAACCTGATCGAGGCCGTGATGCTGGGCGCCACCGCGCATGTGGTGGTGGAAGGCCAGTGGAACGACGACCTGATGACCCAGGTGCAGAAGCCGGGCCCCATCCAGGCCACGTAAGGAGAAGAAGCATGCTTGCCCTCGTGAGCATGGTAAAGTGGACTGCAGCAGCGGCGGGGCTTTCGGGCCTCGCCGTGGCTGCGTTGCTGGGCCTGCATCAGCCTGCGCCCGACCACGTCCGCTTCCGCCCGGTAGCGATGGCCGATGGCACCACGCTCATCGTCATGACCCGCGAAGTCACCCGGCGCGAGTGGAAGGCCTGTGCCGATGCAGGGTCCTGCGAGGACCTCACCGGCGCCATCGCTGCCAGTGAACCCGACAAGCCGATGACGGGTGTGAACCGCTTCGACGTCGAGGCCTATCTCGCCTGGGTGAACGCCAACAGCCGCCACGAATTCCGCCTGCCGACAGCGGCCGAGTGGAAAGACTTCGCCGCCGCCCTGCCCCGCGCCAAGTTCAGCAAACTGTTCGACGATCCGCGCCTTGCCTGGGCGGCGGACTACGGTTCGATGCCCGCGATCTCCGGCGTCATCCGCCCCAGCGGCGGATTCGGCGCGCTGCCCAACGGCATCTCGGACCTCTCGGGCAATGTCTGGGAGTGGACAGCCACCTGCGCCAAGGACGGCTTCGCACCCGACCGCTGCCCCGCCTACAAGGTCGAGGGCCAGCACGAGACGGCGCTGTCGGTCTTCGTGCGCGAACCCTTCAACGGCGGTTGCGCCGCAGGCACGCCGCCCAACCACGTGGGACTTCGCCTCGTCACCGAGGACTGAGCTTCAGCCGCAGCGCGCCTGCATGTGCCACTTGCCTCCCGTAAACGTGGGGTTGGCTTGCAACTGGCCCTTCTGGCCTTCAGGGCAGGCGAAATAGCCGAGCGACGAGGTCGCCACGGCGATGGCATCCTTCTGCTGCGACGGCCCCATGCCCGACACCGCCATATCGAACAGACCCGGCCCCTTGGGTGCGAAATCGAGGTGATAGGTCTTGCCGTTGTAGAAGATCGGCTCGCTGCGCGGCGCCATCACCGCCTGGGCGGCCGGCTTGTCATGGGTCACGCGCACGTCGGACTGGCTGCAGGCCGAGAGGCCCAGCGCCACCACGAGAAGAATCAAGCCGGGCCTGAATTTTTGCATGGGCGCCTTATGCCTGCCGCGCCTCGACCGGGCAAGCGCAGTGACGTATAGGGGGCCATGACCCAGTTCGACCCCGCCGCCCTGCTCGTTTCCCGTTCGAAGACCGCCGATGAAGGCGCCATCATCCGCATGTCGCAGCGCGCCCGCGAAATTCGCGCCGGCGGTGCGGACGTGGTGAGCCTGACGCTGGGAGAGCCTGACTTCGACACGCCGGACAACATCCAGCAGGCGGCCACGGCGGCGATGAAAGCGGGCTTCACCCATTATTCGCCGGTCATGGGCATTCCGGAACTCCGCGCCGCCCTGTCGAAGAAGCTCAAGTCGGAAAACGGCCTCGATTACGCGGCGAACGAGATCGTGCTGGCCAATGGCGCGAAGCAGGCCATCGCCAATGCCATGCTGTCGATCATCGAGCCGGGCGACGAGGTGATCATGCTGGCGCCCTTCTGGGTGTCCTACGAGATCACCGTGCGTTTTGCCGGCGGCACGCCCGTCGTGCTGCAGTCCGGTGTCGCGGAGAACTACAAGGTGCCGGCCAGCCGCATCGCCGCCGCCATCACGCCGAAGACCAAGCTCATCGTGCTGAATTCGCCGTCCAACCCCTCGGGCGCGGTGTGGAACAAGGCGGAGCTCGAGCAGCTGGCCGACATCGTCAGGGCGCACCCGCATCTGATGGTGATGTCGGACGAGATCTATGAATACATCATCTACGACGGCGAGATGAATTCGATCGGTTCGCTGCCCGGCATGCGCGAGCGGACGATCACCGTGAACGGCTTCTCCAAGGGCTTTGCCATGACCGGCTGGCGCCTCGGCTATGCGGCGGCCCCCGAACCCATCGCCAGGGCCATGGCCCGCATGCAGAGCACCATCACCGCAGGCGCCAACCAGTTCGTGCAGCGCGCCGCCGTCGCGGCACTCGAGGGCCCGCGTGACTCGGTCGAGCGCATGCGCCAGGAATACCGGCTGCGCCGCGACATGGTTCAGGGTGGGCTCAACGCCATTCCGGGCGTGAGGATGGGCAACATTCCAGCGACCTTCTACGCCTTCCCCGATGTCTCCGCCCTGCTCGGCAAGAAGGCCGGCAACCACGTGCTCGATACCGCGGATGCGCTGTGCGACTGGCTGCTCGATGAGCACCACGTCGCCACCGTCCCCGGCACCGCCTTCGGCGCACCCGGATCGATCCGGCTGTCCTTCGCCTGCAGCGAGGCCGAAATCGGCAAGGCCATGGCAAGGATGCAGAAGGGATTGGGGTCGCTGGTCTAGCGCCCCGTCACTGCCGACGAGCCCTCATCCGCCCTGTCGGGCACCTTCTCCCATTGCTGCGCAACGGGAGAAGGACTCGGGGCGCGCGCGCGCGATCTCCCCACGAGTCCTTCTCCCGTCGGCGAAGCCGATGGGAGAAGGTGGCCGAAGGCCGGATGAGGGCCCCCGCAGTTGACAGACCGTTGAACCCCTACTCCGCCGCCTTCGGCACGGGCTCGCGGTCATTGGCGGGCGCCGGGAGATGCGGGGCCAGCACGTCGGAGGCGTTCTCGCGGTCGTGCATGTGGCGGCGGTCGCGCGCCACGAAGGAATAGATCGCGGGCGTGATGAACAGCGTGAACAGCGTGCCGATGGTCATGCCGGCGGCGATGACCACGCCGATGTCGAAGCGGCTCTTGGCGCCGGCCCCATTGGCGACCAGCAGCGGCGTGACGCCGATGACCATGGCGGCCGTCGTCATCAGGATGGGCCGCAGTCGCGTGGCGGCGGCTTCCTTGATGGCCGTGTCCTTGTCGTAGCCCTTGGTCTCCTGCAGCTTGTTGGCGAACTCCACCATCAGGATGCCGTGCTTGGCGATGAGGCCGATGAGCGTCACGAGGCCGATCTGGGTGTAGATGTTGATCGTGCCTGAACCCAGGTTGATCGGCGGGTTGTTCATCATCGCGCCATTGATCTCGCCCAGGATGAACAGCACGAGAAGTGCTCCGAACACCGTGGCCGGCAGGCCGATCAGGATGATGAACGGGTCCCGGAAGCTTTCGAACTGCGCGGCCAGAACGAGGTAGATCAGCAGCAGCGCCACCGCGAAGGTGATGGCCAGCGTGTTGCCTTCCTTCACGAACTGGCGGCTCTCGCCCTTGAAGTCATAGGCCATGCCCTGCGGCATGATCTCGTCCGCCTTCTGCTGCAGGAAGGCGATGCCCTCGCCGATGGTGCGGCCGGGGAACGGCACGCCCTGCAGCATGGCGGAGTTCAGCTGCTGGAAGGTGGCGAGCCCGTTGGGCTGCACCGTCTTCGAGACTTCGGTGAAGGCCGAAAGCGGCACCATCTGCCCATCCGCCGCGCGCACGCGGTAGCTGAGGATCTGGTCCACAGTCGAGCGATCGGTGCGCGGCACCTGCGGGATCACCTGGTAGCTGCGGCCATCGACCGTGAAGCGGTTGACGTTGTTGCCGCCCAGAAGTGTGGCGAGCGTGGCGCCGACGTCGCGCATGGTGACGCCCAACCGGTTGGCGCGGTCCTTGTCGACAACCAGCTCCACCTGCGGCGTCTGGAAGCGCAGGTCGGCGTTGGTGAAGATGAACAGGCCCGACTTGTCGGCCTCCGCCTTCAGCTTGTCGAGCGTGTCGGCGAGCCTGGTGTAGTCACCCGGATAGGTGAGAACGAACTCGATCGGCAGGTCGCCCGCGCCGACCGGAATGGCCGACGGCGCGGTGGCGAAGATGTTGACGCCCGACACCGCCTTGAACTTCGGCTGCAGCTCGCCCATCACCGAAAGGTCGGACCGCTTGCGCTCGTCCCACGGCTTGAGGATCAGGCCCATGAAGGCCTGGTGGGTGTTGGGGAAGCCGTCGATGGCGAAGAGGTTCTGGCGCTCCGGAATGGCCATGAAGGTCTTGGTCAGGTCTTCGGTATAGGTCGTCAGATAGTCGAGGTTGGTGTGCTCCGGTGCGTTGACGAAGGCGAACAGCACGCCCTGGTCTTCCGCCGGCGCCAGCTGGCGGCCGATGGCGTTGTAGAGCACGCCCGACAGCACGATCATCATCACGGCGACCCAGGCGAAGACCGAGCGCTGCTTGATGGTGCCGTCGAGGCGGCGCCGGTAGAAGCGCTGCAGCCCGCCGAACACGCGTTCGACGATCCGGCCGAACCACGACAGCTTCTCGTGCGACTTCAACATCTTCGACGTCATCATCGGCGACAGTGTGAGGGCGATGACGCCCGACACGACGACAGCACCCGCCAGGGTGAAGGCGAATTCGCGGAACAGCGCGCCGGTCAGGCCCGAGGTGAAGCCGATGGGTGTATAGACCGCGGCCAGCGTGATGGTCATGGCGATGACCGGGCCGGTGATCTCGCGCGCGCCGCGCAGCGCCGCGTCGAAGGGCGTCATGCCCTCCTCGATGTGGCGGTGGATGTTCTCGACGACCACGATCGCGTCGTCGACCACGAGGCCGATGGCGAGCACCAGGGCGAGCAGCGTCAAGAGGTTGATCGAATAGCCGAGCGCCACAAGCACCAGGGCGACACCGATCAGCGACAGCGGGATGGTGACCACCGGGATGATCGTCGACCGGATCGAGCCGAGGAACAGGAAGATGACGACGATGACGATGATGCCCGCCTCGAGCAGGGTCTTGCCGACCTCCCAGATCGAGGCATTGATGAACAGTGTCGCGTCATAGGCGATGTTGGCCTGGAGACCCGTGGGCAACAGCCGCTGGATTTCCGGCATGGTGTTGCGCACCGTGTTGATGACGGTGAGCGGATTGGCGTCGGGCGTCGTCTGGATGCCCATGAACACGGCCTTCAGGCCGTCGAAGGCGGACTTGGTGTCGTAGTTCTCGGGCCCCAGATCGACCGTCGCGACCTGGCCCAACCTGATCACCGTGTCGCCGCGCGTGGCGACGACGAGGTTCTCGAACTGCTCGGGCGTGGCCAGCGAGGTCTGGGCGTTGATGTTCTGCTGGGTGAAGTCAGACTTCACCTCGCCCGCTGCCGTGGTGAAGTTGTTCGACGCGAGCGCGTTGCGCACGTCGAGCGGGGTGATGCCGAGGGAGGCCATCTTCTCCGGATCGAGCCAGACGCGCATGGCAAAGGTCGAGCCGCCGAGGATTTCGGCCGATGCGACACCGTTGATCGCCTGCAGCTTCGGCTTCACCACGCGGTCGAGGTAGTCCGAGATCTGCGGCGCCGACATCTGGTCCGACTTGAACGAGATGTACATCAGCGCGAAGCCGGCACCGGTGGTGCGCTTCACCACGGGGTCGTTCGCCTCCTCCGGCAGCACGCCCTTCACTTCGTTCACCTTGGAGAGAACGTCGGCGAGCGCACGGTCGGCATTGGCGTCGAGCCGCAGCTTCAGCGTGATGGTGGAGACATTCTGCGAGGACCGCGACTCGATGATGTCGACGCCCTCGGTGGAGGCCACCGCCTGCTGCAGCGGCGTGGTGATGAAGCCCTTGATCTGGTCGGCGTTGGCGCCGGGATAGACCGTGGTGATCTCGATCTTGGTGTCCGACACCTCCGGGAACTGGCGGATCGGCAGCTTGAGCACGGCCTGGAGGCCCGCCAGCAGGATGAGCAGGCTGACGACCGTCGCGAGGACGGGGCGCTTGACGAAGATGTCGGTGAAATGCATCGCCCGTGTCCTTACTGGATGGTCGTCGTGTCCTGGAGCTTGAGGGCGATCGAATTGTCGATCACCACCTTGCTGCCCTGGTCGATCTTGTTCTGGCCCGCGGTGACGACCTTGTCGCCGTCCTTGATGCCGCTGATGATGGAGGCGCGGCCGTCGCGCACCGGGCCCGCCTTGACGAAGCGCCGCTCGACCACGAGTTCGTCGACGTCCTTGCCGTCCTTGTCCTTCGCCTTGGTGGCGTTGACCACGAAGATGTTGTCGCCATAGAGCGAATAGGTGACGGCGGTCTGCGGCACGGTCACCACCTTCTCCGGTTCGCCCACGTCGACCAGCACGTTGGCATACATGCCGGGAACGAGCTTCTTGTCGGGGTTCGGGATTTCGGCGCGCACCATGATCATGCGGTTGGTGTCGGACAGTCGCGCGTCGGTGGTCACGATCTTGCCGGCAAAGGTCTGGTCGGGATAGGCGTTGAGCATCACGGTGACCTTCTCGCCTTCCTTGATGCGGGCATAGTCGCCCTCGGTCACGTTGAAGTCGACATAGACCGGGTCGATCTTCTGCAGCCAGACGATCTTCTGGCCCGCCGCCAGGTAGCTGCCGAGCGCGATGTCGCGCAGGCCGACGCGGCCGTCCCACGGGGCATAGATGTATTTCTGGGCGATCTCGGCGTTGCGCCGGTCGAGGGTCGCCTGCAGCACGCGCTGCTTGGTCTTCAGCGCGTCGAGATCGGTGATCGCGACGATGCCCTTGGTGACGAGGCCCTCGCGGCGGTTGAGCTCGGTCTGGTTGTTGGCGATCTCGGCCTCGATCGAACGGATGTCGGCTTCCTCGGTCCCGGTGTCGAGCTTGACCAGCAGGTCGCCCTTCTTGACGTCCTGGCCGGATTCGAAATTGATCTGGGTCACCACGCCGCCCACCTGCGGGGTGACGTCGATGCCCTGGAAGGCGGTGACGGTGCCGATGCCGCCGATCTGCGGCTGCCAGGTGTCGGTGCGGGCCGCTTCGGCGGAAATCGTCTCAGGGGGCCGCGGCGCGCCGAGGATCACCGTCGCAAGCATCTTCGGCTTGAAGTCGAAGGCATAGAAGGCAATGGCTCCGGCAAGGCCGCCCAGAACGACGGTGACGAGGAGGAAATAGAGGATGCGGCGTATCATGTGCTTCGTTCCCGGATCGATTATTCGGCTGCCTGCGGCGTCGCCTGGCGCAGGAGTTCGGCCTTCTTGTCATTGAGGACGCTGACGGCGGCAGTCAGCACGGCCTTGCCATAGTCCGCCACGAAGCGCGCCCCAGCATGGGGGTGCTCCGCACATTTGCATTCGCCGATACGGGCGAGGTCGGCCAGCAGATCGGTAAGCTGCTTGTCGATGGCCGCCAGCATCGTCGCGGGTGTGACGTACTCCTGCAGGAGCATTTGGAAAAGGAACTCTGACTTGTATTTATCGCGTCCCGGTATGACCGAGATTGAGCGCGCCAGCGTGTCCACACCCTTGGGTGTGATGGCATAGACCTTCTTGTCGGGCTTGCCCGATTGTTCCTCGGCCCGCACCGTGACCAACCCCTCGCCCGCCAGTTGCGTCAGCGCCGGGTAGATCGAGCCATAGCTCGCATCGATGAAGTGGCTGAACAGCCCCTCCTCGATTTCCTTCTTGATCGCATAGCCCGACGCCTCTCCGGAGGAGAGGACACCGAGGCAGAGTGTGCGGACGTTCATTCCCATTCCGATCCGATATATGCCAGCCCGATAGATACCGGGTCGATATATATCGGCTGAGAATACTCCACAAGGGACCCCGGGGCGGAATCTGCCAGTATTACGGGTGAACTCACGTGCTTGTGTTCGAAAACCGATCCATCTATGACAATTCTACGGCAGCCAAAAAAATGCGGCGCCAAAGTCAGTCATACAGGGGGGCTCATGGAGTATTTTCTCCAGCAGCTGATCAACGGAGTTACGCTCGGGTCGATCTATGGCCTGATCGCCATTGGCTACACGATGGTCTACGGCATCATCGGCATGATCAATTTCGCCCATGGCGACGTGTTCATGGTGGGGTCGGTCACCGCATTTCTGGTTGTCCTCGGCATTGGCCTGACGGGAGGCAGCGGCCTGCTGCTCATTCTCGTGGCGCTCGTGCTGGTGGCAGTCATCGCCATGATCGTCGCGGCAGCCTATAACTGGACGATCGAGCGGCTGGCCTACAAGCCGCTGCGTGGCTCCTTCCGGCTGGCCCCGCTGATTTCGGCCATCGGCATGTCGATCGTGCTGCAGGAATTCGTCCGCGTGAACCAGGAAGGCCGGCCGAAGCCGGTGCAGCCCATCGTCACCGGCGGCTACGAGATCATGCGCCGGGTGACAGAATCGGGCGAATTCATCGTCAAGCTCACCAACATGCAGATTTTGATCATCGTCTCGACCCTGGTCCTGATGGCGGTCTTCACCGTGCTGATCCAGAAGACCTCGCTGGGCCGCGCCCAGCGCGCCTGCGAGCAGGACCAGAAGATGGCCGCCCTGCTCGGTATCGACGTCGACCGCACCATTTCCGTCACCTTCATCATGGGCGCCGCACTCGCCGCCTTCGCCGGCCTGATGTTCTTCCTCTACTACGGCGTCACCGACTTCTTCGTGGGCTTCCTCGCCGGCATCAAGGCCTTCACGGCCGCCGTGCTGGGCGGCATCGGCTCGCTGCCCGGCGCCATGCTGGGCGGCCTTGTCATCGGCCTGATCGAGACCATGTGGTCTGCCTACTTCACGGTCGAGTACAAGGACGTCGCAGCCTTCACCGTGCTGATCATCGTGCTGATCTTCATGCCCCAGGGCCTGCTCGGCAAACCCGAAGTGGAGAAGGTCTGACCATGACTGCCCAAGACGTCGCCGCGCCCAAGGCCCAGGGCTACGACTGGACGGCCATCATCAAGGATCTGCTCGGCACCGCCTTCGTGTCGCTGCTGATCATGGTGCCGATGGTCGCCTACAAGTCGGTCATCACCCAGTATTCGCTGGTGCTCGTGTCGCGCTGGGACACGGTGTTCATCATCCTCGCCATCATCCTCGCCACCCGCCTGGCGATGCACCTCTTCGTGTGGAACCGGGCGCCCTCGCCGGTCGCCGCCTCGGCCAAGCCCGCTGGCCCGGCCAAGGCAACGCTCTCGGACCGCATTGGCCCCTGGGTGTTCCCGGTGCTCGTCGCCTTCGCGGTGGCGCTGCCCTTCATCTTCCACTTCGAGCGCCGCCCCATCGACCTCGGCATCTACATCCTCACCTATGTCATGCTCGGCTGGGGCCTCAACATCGTGGTGGGCCTCGCCGGCCTCCTCGACCTCGGCTACGTCGCCTTCTACGCGGTGGGCGCCTATGCCTATGCGCTGCTCTCCACCGTCTACTTCCCCTACTGGTTCGGCGACGGCATCCTGCCCTGGGCCTTCTACATCACGCTGCCCATCGCCGGCCTGCTGGCCGCCTGCTGGGGCGTGATCCTCGGCTTCCCGGTGCTGCGCCTGCGCGGTGACTACCTCGCCATCGTGACGCTGGCCTTCGGCGAAATCATCCGCTTGGTGCTCATCAACTGGTTCAGCTTCACCAACGGCCCGCAGGGCATCGAGGTGCCGAAGGCCACCTTCTTCGGCCTGCCCTTCAAGGCCGGCCCCGGCGGCTTCGCGGATTTCTTCCACATCCAGCACGACCGCATCTACTACTACATGTTCCTCTACTACGTGATCCTGCTGCTGGCGCTCTTGACCTATTTCGTCACCAACCGCCTGCGCAGGCTGCCCATCGGGCGGGCCTGGGAGGCGCTGCGCGAGGACGAGATCGCCTGCCGTTCGCTCGGCATCAACACGACGAACACCAAGCTCACGGCCTTCGCCATCGGCGCCATGTTCGGCGGCATCGCGGGCTGCTTCTTCGCCACCCGCCAGGGCTTCGTCTCGCCGGAAAGCTTCGTGTTCATCGAGAGCGCCATCATCCTCGCCATCGTCGTGCTGGGAGGCCTCGGCTCGCAGATCGGCATCGTCTTCGCGGCGATCGCCATCATGGGTTCCTTCGAGATGTTCCGCGAACTCACCGTGTTCCAGGACTATCTGCCGGACGGCACCGACCCCGTGCACTTCCGCATGCTGGCGGTGGGTCTCGCCATGGTGCTGATGATGCGCTTCAGGCCGCGCGGCTTCGTGACCAGGCGCCAGCCCACCGTGTTCCTCAAGGAGCGCCGGGCCGTGTCTGGTGATCTCGTCAAGGAAGGACACGGCTGACATGGCAACCGCGAACAAGACCCCGGTGCTCGCCGTCGAGCACGTGACGATGCGTTTCGGCGGCCTCACCGCCGTGTCGGACCTCTCCTTCGAGGCTTACCCGAACGAGATCACCGCGCTGATCGGACCCAACGGTGCCGGCAAGACCACGGTGTTCAACTGCATCACCGGCTTCTACAAGCCGACTGAAGGCAAGATCGCGCTGCGCCATGCCGACGGGAAGGAGTTCCTTCTCGAACGCATGGACGACTTCAAGATCTCTCAGCATGCCAAGGTGGCGCGCACCTTCCAGAACATCCGCTTGTTCTCCGGCATGACGGTGCTGGAAAACCTGATGGTGGCCCAGCACAACAAGCTGATGCTGGCATCCGGCTATACCGTCGCCGGCATCTTCGGCAGTGGCCATTACCGCCGCGCCGAGAAGGCGGCGATCGACCTGTGCAAGGCCTGGCTCGAGAAGGTGCGCCTCATCGACCGCGCCGACGATCCGGCGGGCGACCTGCCCTATGGCGACCAGCGCCGCCTCGAGATCGCGCGCGCCATGTGCACCGACCCGCGCCTGCTCTGCCTCGACGAGCCGGCGGCGGGTTTGAACCCGCGTGAATCGGAGGAGCTCAACAAGCTCCTGCGCGCCATCCGCTCCGAGAACGACGTGTCGATCCTGCTGATCGAACACGACATGAGCGTGGTCATGGGCATTTCCGACCACATCGTGGTGCTCGACTACGGCCAGAAGATCTCCGACGGCGATCCCCAGCATGTGAAGACCGACCCGGCCGTCATCCGCGCCTATCTCGGCGTCGACGAGGAAGAAGAAGAGAGGGACGCGCTCGCCGCCAAGGCGGTGGCCGAAGCCCTGGGAGACCAAGCATGACCGAACCGCTTCTCAAGGTCCGGGGTGTTCAGACCTTCTACGGCAAGATCCAGGCCCTCAAGGGCATCGACATGGACGTCAACCAGGGCGAGATCGTCACCCTGATCGGCTCCAACGGTGCCGGCAAGTCGACGCTGATGATGACCATCTGCGGCACACCGCGGGCCCGTTCCGGCTCGATCCATTTCGACGGCAAGAACATCACCAAGACGGCGGTGCACAAGATCGCCCAGCTCGGCATCTCGCAGAGCCCTGAAGGCCGCCGCATCTTCCCGCGCATGACGGTGCTCGAGAACCTGCAGATGGGCGCCACGGTGAGCGATCCGAAATTCTTCGCCGAGGACCTCGCCCGCGCCTTCAAGATGTTCCCCATTCTGGAGAAGCGCCAGGGCCAGCGCGGCGGCACGCTGTCGGGGGGCGAGCAGCAGATGCTGGCCATTGCCCGCGCGCTGATGTCACGCCCGCGCCTTCTGCTGCTCGACGAGCCGTCGCTGGGTCTCGCACCGCTCATCGTCAAGCAGATCTTCGAGGCGATCAAGGAACTGAACCGCACCGAGGGGCTCACCGTGTTCCTCGTCGAGCAGAACGCCTTCCACGCCCTGAAGCTCGCCCACCGCGGCTACGTGATGGTCAACGGCAACATCACCATGTCGGGCACCGGCAAGGAGTTGCTGGCACGGCCGGAAGTCCGCGCCGCCTATCTCGAGGGAGGTCACTGAGCATGTCGTTCATTGGCGAACAGAACATCTGGATCTTCGTGTTCCTCACGCTCATCGGCGGCGGGGGTGCGGCCTTCCTGGCCGGGCGCGGCCTCGCCATGAAGTGGCGCCCCGTCTGGATGCCGGTTCTGGCCATGGTGCCGCTCACCCTGGGCCTGCGCTTCCTGCATTACGCCCTGTTCGGCGAGGACCTCACCTCGCTGCAGTTCCTGATCACGGATTTCATCATCCTCCTGGCCTTCTGCCTGCTGGGCTACCGCCTGACCATCACCAGCAAAATGCTGCGGCAATATCCATGGCTGTATGAAGCAGCCGGTCCGCTGGGCTGGAAGAACAAGGGTTAACAATAATTTACCCCCTTTCCAAGGTGCCTTCTTTGCGCAAATATGATCCCCGGGACGGACACGCAAAGATAAAAACCAGTTTGGGAGTCCTTGACATGAAGACCTATCTTCTGACGGGCATCGCGGTGGCCTTTGGCGCCGCTCTCACCGCATCTGCAGCCTTTGCCGACATCTCGGTCGGCATCGCCGGTCCGATCACCGGCCAGCTTGCCGCCTATGGCGAGCAATATACCCAGGGCGCCAAGAAGGCGATTGCCGACATCAATGCCGCGGGCGGCGTCAATGGCGAGAAGCTCACCCTCGAGGTGGGCGACGACGCCTGCGACCCCAAGCAGGCGGTGAACGTTGCCAACCAGCTGGCCTCGAAGGGCGTCAAGTTCGTCGCCGGCCACTTCTGCTCCGGCTCGTCCATTCCCGCCTCCAAGGTCTATGAGGATGAAGGCATCCTCATGATCACGCCGGCCTCGACCAATCCGAAGCTCACCGAGGAAGGCGGCTGGAACGTCGCCCGCGTCTGCGGCCGTGACGATGCCCAGGGCCGTGTGGCCGGCGCCTTCCTCGCCAAGAACTTCGCCGGCAAGAAGATCGCCGTCGTCGACGACAAGTCGGCCTATGGCAAGGGCCTCGCCGACGAGACCCGCAAGGCGATGAACGCCGCGGGCCTCAAGGAAGTGCTGAGCGAGTCGATCAATGCGGGCGAGAAGGATTATTCCGCCCTCGTCTCGAAGCTCAAGGATGCGGGCGTCGATGCGATCTACTTCGGCGGCTACCACCCGGAAGCCGGCCTCATCCTCAAGCAGATGTCGGAACAGGGCCTGAACGCCAAGATGTTCTCGGGCGACTCGATGAACGCCGCGGAGCTCTGGACCATCGCCGGCCCCGCCGCCACCAACCTGTTCTTCACCTTCGCGCCGGAGCCCCGGAACTTCGACACCGCCAAGAAGGTGGTCGACGAGTTCAAGGCCGGCGGCTACGACCCCGAGGGCTACACCCTCTATACCTACGCCGCCTTCCAGATGTACAAGGCCGCGGCGGAAGCCACCAAGTCCACCGACAACCAGAAGCTCGCCGAATGGCTGCGTGCCGGTAACCCGGTGCAGACGGTGCTGGGTGAGATCAAGCTCGACTCCAAGGGCGATCTCGTGAATCCGAAATACGTGTGGTACACGTTCAAGGATGGCAAGTATTTCGAAGATACGTCGCTGAATTAAGTTTACCCACCGGAGTGCCCGCCCTCTTCCAGGAGGGCGGGCATTTCAAAACCTAGACGGCCAAAAAGCAAACGAAGATCAGGGAGACTCAAGACATGAAGAAATTCGTACTGACCGGCATCGCCCTCGGCTTTGCCGCAGCCCTCAGCGCCGGCACGGCGCTGGCCGACATCACGGTCGCCACCGTGGGCCCGATTTCCGGCCAGCTCGCCGCCCTCGGCGAGCAGTACAGCCAGGGCGCCAAGAAGGCGGTTGCCGACATCAACGCCGCCGGCGGCATCAACGGCGAGAAGCTGACGCTCGAGATCGGCGACGACGCCTGCGATCCGAAGCAAGCCGTGAACGTCGCCAACCAGATGGCTTCGAAGGGCGTCAAGTTCGTCGCCGGCCACCTGTGCTCGGGTTCCTCGATCCCCGCCTCGAAGGTCTACGAGGAAGAGGGCATCCTGATGATCACCCCGGCCTCCACCAACCCCAAGCTCACCGATGAAGGTGGCTGGAACGTCGCCCGCGTCTGCGGCCGTGACGACGCCCAGGGCAAGGTTGCCGGCGCCTACATCGCCAAGGCCTTCGCCGGCAAGAAGGTCGCCATCGTCGACGACAAGTCGGCCTATGGCAAGGGCCTCGCCGACGAGACCCGCAAGGCGCTGAACGCCGCTGGCCTCAAGGAAGTGCTCGACGAGTCGATCAACGCCGGCGAGAAGGACTACTCGGCGCTGGTGTCGAAGCTCAAGGACGCCGGTGTGGATGCGGTCTATTTCGGCGGCTACCATCCGGAAGCCGGCCTCATCCTGAAGCAGATGGGCGAACAGGGCCTGGGCGCCAAGATGTTCTCGGGTGACTCGATGAACAACGTCGAGCTCTGGACCATCGCCGGCCCGGCCGCCCAGAACATGTTCTTCACCTTCGCGCCTGAGCCCCGTAACATTCCGGAAGCCAAGGCGATCGTCGACGAGTTCAAGAAGAACGGCTTCGATCCGGAAGGCTACACGCTCTACACCTACGCTGCCTTCCAGATGTACAAGCAGGCGGCGGAAGCCCTCAAGTCGAACGACAACCAGAAGATCTCGGAGTGGCTGCGCGCCGGCAACCCGACGCAGACGGTTCTCGGCACGATCACGCTGGACAAGAAGGGCGACATCGTGAACCCGGTCTACGTCTGGTATAACTTCAAGGACGGCAACTACGCCGAAGTTCCCGACATGAAGTAAGCCTCACAAAGGCACACACAGTCGGAAGTGCCCGCCGCAAGGCGGGCACTTTTGCGTTTGGGGACCAGCAAGAAGCGAGATGCGGCGTCTCGCCGAATGGCGCCCTACCCTGAAGCCACTGAATGGCTGGCATACCGTCAAGCATGGCAAACAGGCCGGGGATCGCTCGATCAGGCAGGCCATTGGGTCTATAGGACGGAGCGTCCGCAGCAAGGCGGGCAGCCTTTCACTTCAAAGAACAAGAAAACACAGGGCGGCGAACCAGGAGAAGGAGCGGAAGAACTGCATAAAGGAGAACGTGCATGAAGAAGATTCTTTTGGCCGGAGCGGCCTTCGGCCTCGTCGCGGCACTCAATGCCGGGGCCGCATTGGCCGACATCGAAGTGGCCTTCGTCGGCCCGATCACCGGCCAGGTGGCGGCGCTGGGCGAACAGGGCAACCAGGGCGCCAAGCGCGCCGTGGAAGACATCAACGCCGCCGGCGGCATCAATGGCGAGAAGTTGGTCCTCGAGATCGGCGATGATGCCTGCGACCCGAAGCAGGCCGTGAACGTCGCCAACCAGATGGCCTCGAAGGGCGTCAAGTTCGTCGCCGGCCACCTGTGCTCCGGCGCCTCGATCCCCGCCTCCAAGGTCTATGAGGACGAGGGCATCCTGATGATCACGCCGGCATCCACCAATCCCAAGCTCACCGATGACGGCGGCTGGAATGTGGCCCGCGTCTGCGGCCGCGACGATGCCCAGGGCAAGGTGGCGGGCGACTACATCGCCAAGGCCTATGCCGGCAAGAAGGTCGCCATCATCGACGACAAGGGCGCCTATGGCAAAGGCCTGGCGGACGAAGCCCGCAAAGCAATGAATGCCGGCGGCCTCAAGGAAGTCATGGACGAGTCGATCAACGCCGGCGAGAAGGACTATTCCGCGCTGGTGTCGAAGCTCAAGGACGCGGGCGTCGAGGCCATCTACTACGGCGGCTATCACCCCGAGGCCGGCCTCATCCTGAAGCAGATGTCGGAACAGGGCCTGAACGCCAAGATGTACTCGGCCGACGGCATGAACACGGCGGAGCTCTGGGCCATCGCCGGCCCTTCGGCCACCAACCTGTTCTTCACCTTCGCGCCCGACCCGCGCAAGAACCCCGCGGCCAACGCCATCGTCGAGGAGTTCAAAAAGGGCGGCTATGATCCGGAGGGCTTCACCCTCTACACCTACGCCACCTTCCAGCTCTACAAGGCGGCGGCAGAGGCCACGAAGTCGACTGACGGCGAAAAGATCGCCCAATGGCTGCGCGCCGGCAACCCGGTCGAGACGGTGATCGGCGAGATCAAGCTGAACCCCAAGGGCGATGTCACCAACCCGTCCTATGTCTGGTACACTTTCAAGGACGGCAACTACACCGAAGCCAATATCAAGTAGGACAGGCTTCTCCGCAAACGAAGACCCGCGCACCCCGGTGTGCGGGTCTTTTCTTGCGCGCTGACGGCGAAAAACCGATACTGCGGGCAACCGAAAGACCATGATGAAAAGCCCCCGCCTCCCGCTTCTCCTGCTCACCCTCCTGCTGGGCGCGGCCCCGGCCCTCGCCGATATCCAGATCGGTGCGGCGGCTCCGCTCTCCGGCCCCAACGCGGCACTGGGCGACCAGCTGCGCCGTGGCGTGCAGGCGGCGGTGGACGACATCAATGCCACCGGCGGCATCCGCGGCGAGAAGCTGGCCGTCACCTTCGCCGATGACGGCTGCGACCCGCGCAAGGCCATCGACGTCGCCACCAGCTTCGTCTCGGCGGGCGTCAAGGCGGTGATCGGGCATTATTGCTCGGGCGCCTCGATCCCCGCCTCCAAGGTCTACCAGAAGGCCGGCATCCTCGAGATCAGCCCGGCCTCCACCAATCCCAAATACACCGATGAAGGCGGCTGGAATGTCGTACGGCTGGTTCCGCGCGACGACGCGCAGGCGGTGGCGGCAGCAGCCCTGGTGCTCGACAAGTTCCCGGGCAAGTCCGTCGCCATCGTCAGCGACCAGGCCCCGGCCTTCGCGGCACTCGCCGCAAAATTTGCGGCGGCCCTGCAGCAGAAGGGCGTGACACCAGCCCTGCAGCTGACCTTCAAGGCCGGCACCAAGGATTTCACCGCGCTGGCCCAGCAGGTTCAGGCCGCCGGCGCCGGCGTCGTATACCTGCCCGCCACCTACGTCGAAGGCGGCCTCATCGCCCAGGCGCTGCGCGCCGCGGGCTCACAGGCGCAGATCGTTTCGGGCGATTCCCTGGTGACCGAAGATTACGGCAACCAGGCCAAGGATGCCGCTGATGGCACGCTCTCGACCTTCACCTATGACGCCCGCAAGTTCCCGGCGGCCCAGGGCATCGTCCAGCGCCTGCGCGACCAGGACCAGACGGCCGAAGGCTTCACGCTCTATGCCTATGCCGCCGTCCAGGCGCTCGCTGCGGCGGCGGAGGCCACCGGCGGGCTCGACAGCACGCGGATGGCCGAATGGCTGCGCGGCGGAAACCGCTTCGACACCGCCGTCGGCCCGGTGACCTTCGACGCCAGGGGCGATCTCGCCAACCCGGCCATTGCCTGGTTCAAATGGGTGGATGGCCGCTACGTCGAGGTTGATCCCAAGACCCTGCTTCCCCCCGTCCTCGACACCACACCCTGACTGGAGCTCACCCGCCCATGCGCGCCTTCTTCGTCCAGATCAAATGCGAACTCGGCAAGTCATATGACGTGGCAACAGCCATCGCCGATGCCGAGATCGCGTCAGAAATCTATTCCACGGCAGGGGGTTGGGACCTTCTGGTGAAGTTCTACCTCAACGACGGCGAGGACGTGGGCCAGTTCGTCTCGCACCGCATCCAGACCATTCCCGGGATCCGCGACACCTACACGCTGATCACCTTCAAGGCCTTCTGAGCGATGCGCGCCCTCCTCCTTCTGCTGTGTGCGGTCATCGGCTGCGGTCGCGTCTTGGCGGCGGACGGCGCGGCCTTCAACGCCATCGGCTATTCGCCGGACAGCCGCTATTTCGCCTTCGAGCAATATGGCGTGCAGGACGGATCGGGATTTCCTTACTGGGACGTCTTCGTCATCGACCTCAAGTCCAACGAATGGGTGAAGGGTTCGCCCTACCGCGCCTTGCTGGAAAGCGAGACGGCGAAGGTTTCCGCCGCCCGCGACCAGGCCCGCGCCGCCGCCGCACCGGCCCTGAAGGATCTCGGCATCACCGAACCGGCCCAGCTCATCGCGGCCAATCCCTCCACCGAAGCCGTGCCCGAGCGCGAGCGCCTCACCTTCGACCGCTGGTATGAGAGCCTGGGCGCGCGTTCGACCGAAAAGAGCCAGCTCGGTGTCCGCTTCGACCTTTCCGTCGAGAAGATCCCGCTGCCCCGCCCCGCCCAGTGCCCGGAGGGCGACGGCGACAGTTTCGGCGTCCGCGTGAACCTCAAGGACCTGCAGCTCGGCACCAGCCGGGTGATCTACGAGGACAAGGCCATCCCCGACAGCCGCAACTGCCCCGCGGCCTATGACGTCGCCGCCGTGGTGGCCCAGAGCGGCATGCCGGTCACCGACCGGCTGGTGGCGCTCATCGGCGTCTATGCCCGCGGCTTCGAAGGCCTGAACCACCGCTTCATCGCCGTGCCCTTCACCCTCAGCGACTGACCCGAACCGCCGTCATGCCAGCGAAAGCTGGCACCCCGCTTCGGGCAGTAGCGACGCGGGAAGCGGGGCCCCAGCTTCCGCTGGGGTGACGGCACTCATGGGCGGCACCACTGCCAACTTCGCACTCGCACCAGACCTTGTGATTTGTTAAGCGGACGCCAGTTTCCACCCGAAAGGCGTTCGATGATCCCGCGCTACACCCGCAAAGAGATGGCCCAGATCTGGGAGCCGCAGACCCGCTTCCGCATCTGGTTCGAGATCGAGGCCTATGCCACGGATGCGCTGGCGGAACTGGGCGTGGTGCCAAGGGACGCCGCGGCCAGGATCTGGGAAAAGGGCAAGGACGCGGTCTTCGACGTCGCCCGTATCGACGAGATCGAGGCCGTCACCAAGCATGATGTCATCGCCTTCCTCACCCACCTGGCCGAAATCGTCGGCCCCGAGGCGCGCTTCGTGCACCAGGGCATGACCTCCTCCGACGTGCTCGACACCTGCCTCAACGTGCAGCTGACCCGTGCTGCCGACCTGCTGATCGAGGATGTCGACGGCCTGCTCGCCGCCCTCAAGCGCCGCGCCTTCGAGCACAAGAACACGGTCTGCATCGGTCGCAGCCACGGCATCCATGCAGAGCCAACCACCTTCGGCATCAAGCTGGCCCAGGCCCATGCCGAGTTCCAGCGCGCCCGCGAGCGCCTGGTGATGGCGCGCAAGGAGATCGCCACCTGCGCCATCTCGGGCGCCGTCGGCACCTTCGCCAATATCGACCCCCGCGTGGAAGAATACGTAGCCGAGAAGATGGGCCTCACGCCCGAGCCGGTCTCGACCCAGGTCATCCCGCGCGACCGCCACGCCATGTATTTCGCGGCCCTCGCCGTCGTCGCCTCGTCGATCGAGCGGCTCGCGACCGAGATCCGCCACCTGCAGCGCACCGAGGTGCTGGAGGCCGAGGAATATTTCTCGCCCGGCCAGAAGGGCTCCTCCGCCATGCCGCACAAGCGCAACCCGGTGCTGACCGAGAACCTCACAGGCCTCGCCCGCCTCGTGCGCTCCGCCGTCATCCCCGCGCTCGAGAACGTGGCGCTGTGGCATGAGCGCGACATTTCGCATTCCTCCGTCGAGCGCGGCATCGGGCCTGACGCGACCATCCACCTCGACTTCGCGCTGAAGCGTATGACCGGCGTCATCGACAAGCTGCTGGTCTATCCGGAAAACATGCAGCGCAATCTCGACCGGCTGGGCGGCCTCGTCCATTCGCAGCGCGTGCTGCTCGCACTCACCCAGAAGGGCATGAGCCGCGAGGAGTCCTATGCCGCCGTGCAGCGCAATGCCATGCCGGTGTGGCGCGGCGAAGGAAACTTCCTCGACCTCCTGAAGAAGGACAAGGACGTCTCCGCCCTGCTCAGCGCCGCCGAACTCGAGAGCCTGTTCGACCTAGGCTATCACACCAAGCACGTCGACACGATCTTCGCCAGAGTCTTCGGCGAGGCCTAATCAGTCGATCGGCAGGAACCACAGGGCCAGAAACGGCTGCGCGCCCGAGCGCATGGCGTGCAGGATGCCGGGCGGATTGTAGATGATCCCGCCCGGTCCGGGCTCGGTCCAGTCCATCGCGGCGTTCCACCATTCACCCGGCGACAGCGCGATATAGACTTCCTCCGGCGGATGATCATGGTCTGGATAGGTGATGTCCGGCGCCATGACAGTGGCTCCCACCCAGACGTCGCTGCGCTCCTCGATGCCACCCGGCCCGATCAGCATGGCATTGCCATGGCCATCGCGGAAACGCGCGCCCAGCGTCCCGGAATTCCTGCGGTGCGTCCAGCGCAGCTTGGCTTCGACGGCGGCAAAGGCGCTGGCGAGGTCAGGCAAGGGCGACGGGCAGGCTGCCAGCCCGGAAAGCGCCGCCCCGATCGCAGGCTGACAGGCGGGAAGCCGCTCCGCCGCAACGGCGACCTCGGTGCCCGGATGTTCCAGACGCCCGAAAACGCGGGCGCCTGCGGCAACCGCAGCGGAAACGCCGCTGTGCGCGATGATGCCGCGCGACAGGTCGAGAACCTGCTGCAGGTTGGTGTCGCGAGATGTCATGACGAATGGCTATTCGCTTCCCCGGCGAGGGTCAAGGAGAGCCGAATGGGAAACTTATTCTTGCCCTAATTGCATGGCGTTGTGCACGCAGTTGTTGTGTCGCTGACCATCGTGACGCGCCGACTGAAGCCGGGCCCGTTGAGCGGGGCTCACCATGAATGATTAGTGAACGGGGATTATCGATGAAGTTTATCCTGCTGGCCGGAACGGCTGTCCTTGGCGTTCGGCGATGGCATCGGGGGCGCTGGCGGCCGATATGGCGCCAGCCTATGACTGGAGCGGTTTCTACGCCGGGCTCAATGCCGGCATGCTCATTGACAACAGCAACGCCAGCGCCGACCTGAGCGGCGACAGCGCCTGGACGAAGAATGGCTCGAAGAACGACAACACCTCCGACATCAGCTTCACCGGCGGTGGCATGCTGGGCTACAACTGGCAGATCGACAAGCTGGTGCTCGGCATCGAGACCGACCTCAACTACGGTGGCGCGAGCGGTGACGCCGAGACCACCTATTCCGACAGATCCGCGACTTTTGGCACGGCCAAGGTCACCTATCAGGGTGACTGGTTCGGCACCGTGCGCGGCCGCGCCGGCTTCGCCATGGACAATGTGCTGATCTACGGCACCGGCGGCTTGGCCTATGGCTATTTTGACTCCAAGGGCTACCTCGACGGCGACCGGATGAGGACCGACAACTGGGTCGGCGTCGGCTGGACCGCCGGCGGCGGTGTTGAATACGGCATCGACAAATGGTCTCTGGGACTGGAATACCTGTATGTCGATCTCGGTTCTGAGGAGAACAGCGGCTCGGCAATGGACTCCACCTTCAAGACCAACGTCGACTATCGCTTCAGCGTCGTGCGGGCCACGGCCAAGTATAATTTCTGATCGCGAATCGCTCTGCTTCGGGGGGCCCTGCGCATGCCGCGGGGCCCCTTTCAGTTGCCGATCTGCCGCATGGCGTTCGCCAGCCAGGCCCGGTCGTAGAGGCTGTGCCAGTAATTGAGGGTGCAGGACAGCGCCACCGGAATGTCTGGATTTCGCTGGTACGAAAATTCGGCGGCGATGCGCCCCTTCCCCTGATGCAGCAGCTGGTGCGCCAGCGCCGCGATGATCACGCCTTCGGCCCCGCCGTCGCGCGCCCCCAGCGTGAGCGCCCGGCGCTCCAGCGCCTTGCAGGGTGACTGCGTTTCCTCGGTCACCAGTGGATACGTGATGAAAGCGCCGCCCAGCATGGCGACGAACCCGAGCAGCATGACCAGCGTCCTCATGCAGCAAGCTTTAGCGCCGCAGCCCGGCGCCAGGCAACCGGCTGTGCGGCCGCGTCCGGATTAGCCGTGGTGCCTGTCGAGCCAGTCCTGCAGGTCCCTGATGTCGCGGGCGCGCTGCCTCCGCATGTCCTCCGCCATCTTGCGCAGCTCCGGCGGCAGGTCATGCTCCGCCAGCAGCACGTCGATGATGTCGATGGCGCTTTGCTCATGCAGCAGCATCATGCGGACGAAATCTCCGCCGGCGTCGCCGGACATTTCGGTTTTCATGAGGTTCTGCTGCAACGCCTGCAGGGCGCGGGTGAACCCGTGGTCGGCCTCCGAGGCCTCGGCCCCCGCCTTCATCGTCAGCAGGCCCAGCATGCTGTCTTCCGCCGCAGCCCGCTGCGCAGCTGGATCGGGCGTCTCGTCGGCAAGGGCCGCGCCGGTCAGCACCCAGATGGCGACAGCAGCCGCGGTCAGTCTTCTCATGGTCTCTGCTCCTCCGTGACGGGAGGCAACGACTGAATTCAGCGGCTGTTCCGCGGCAGCCCGCAGCCTGACACCACACTGCACGCGCTGGTTTATTCTACCGCCGTTACCGATTGATCTGCGCAGCAACTCAACAACGCGTCGATCGCGGATTTACCTTCAGACAGGGCAAAGTTTACATTTTTGTCAGATTCATGACAGGCTGCAATCAACAACCCTTGGGCACCGGATCGTAACGATGCAGCAGACGCAATCGCGCAATTCAGACCGTGGGAGGGCGGCTGATGCCCACTTCCGCACCATGAGTGCCGTGACCATCTGCACGGCCGTGCTCTCGTGGCTGCTGCTTGGTGTCTACCGTGGCTTCATCGTGGACTCCGAAGCGACCGCCGGAGGCCATGTCGCGCAAGCGCTCACGGGCATCCTCGCCAGCCACTATGATTTGCTGTTCGTGATGGTCCTCACGCTCGTGGTCCTTGCCCTGCTCCATTTCTTCCGCTCCAGCCGGGCCGCGTGCATCGGGATCCTAGTGTTCTTCTATCTGATCAATGCGCTGACCCTGGTCTGGGGATTCGCCAACATCAATCTCGTCAAGATCCTGGGCGAACCCTTCACCTATCAATGGCTGGTCTACGGCGATTTCCTGCAGAACGCCGATGCGCGCAATGCCATGTCGGACGCTTTCAACCTTCGCGATTTCACGATTCTCAGCCTGTCGATCGTTCTGGTGCTTGCCCTGGGTGGTGTCTTCGCCTGGCTGTGGCTGCAGCTCGGCGCCACCGGCCATCGCGTCATGCTCGGCGTCGTGGCGGTTGGCGTCGGACTCGCTGCGCTCGGCACGGGCTATCACGTGCATGCCGCAGGACTGCCGGCGAGCAAGCTGCAGAACCCGATCGTCACCTTCGTCGAATCCGCGCTCATGTCGCCGACACCCGTCGTCATGACGATGCCCGCCAACAGCAACGATCCCGCCCTCGCGAGTGTCGGCGACAGGCCTGCCGAAACGTCGCGCTTCAAGGCCCCCGCGCCCAACCCCGTCAAGAACGTGCTGCTGTTCATCATGGAGTCGGTGCCCGCAAAATATGTGGAACCCTTCGGCGGCCAATACCCCGTGACGCCCAGCCTCAACAGCGAAGTGGACTCCTCCGTCCGCTTCGCCAGGATCTATGCGCACGCGCCATCGACGAACTACACGCTGTTTTCGCTGTTCTCGTCGATCTACAACGACATTTCCTATTCGGGAATGACTAGCAGCAATCCCCATCTCAAGCTCGATTCGCTGTCGAACACGCTCTCGGCACACGGCTTCCGGACCGGCTTCTTCTGGAGTGCGGACTCGCGCTTTCAGCACGTCGACGAATTCCTGCTCAACAAGGGGCTCGACATCATCACCGACTACCGCGGACAGCAATGCGCCACGCCGGTGTTCAAGATCAGTACGGAGTCCTTTCCCAATGCCGACTACGGCAGCGACATCTGCACCGCCGCAACCACGCTCGACTGGATCAACAAGGATCCGGACAAGCCCTTCCTTGCAATGATGTTCACCGCCATGACCCACTACCCCTACCAGGTCACGGCCAGCCCCGATTCCACCGAGCTGCCCGGCGGGCAGAAGCTCGTCCACTACTCGGATGACGAGAAGTTCAACTCCTACCTCAATGCGCTGCGGATCGGCGATGCCGCGCTTGGCGATATTCTCGAGGCGCTTCGCAAGTCGGGCCGTCTCGATTCAACGCTGGTCGTCGTCATGGGGGACCATGGCGAAGCCTTCGGCGAGCATGAGAACTATGGCCACGCCAGCGCGCTCTACGAGGAAAACGTTCATATTCCGCTGATGATGATCAACCCGCAGCTTTTCCATGGCGAGGTCGACCAGACGCTGGGAGGCGTGATCGACATCGCACCGACCATTCTCGACATTCTCGGCATTCCGCTTCCAAAGCAATGGCAGGGCCACAGCCTGTTCAGCCAGAACCGGCCCGAGCGGACCTTCTTCTTCGCGCCCTGGCGCGGCGTGCAGTTCGGTTATCGCGAGAACGACAAGAAGGTGATTTTCAACGGCACCACCGGCAAGATCGAGGAATACGACCTCGCCAGCGATCCCGGCGAACGCTCCAACCTGTTCAGGGACGGCGCCGATCAGACCGCGATCCTCGGGCCCATTGCCAACTGGGTGCAGACGCAACGGCCGCATATCGCGCAGCTGATCGCGCAGGCGTCGATTGCAGCTCCCGGCTGCGGCATCGACAGCATCGAGGTCGATGCCGCCGGAACCAGCCACGAGGGTGCGCCGCGCTTTCAGCTCGTGCTCGACGGAAAGGTGCTCTCCGAATTCGAAGTCCCTGGCCCCGAAAGCACGGCGCGGGTCGCCAAGGACTCGATCAAGGAGCTGAAGGCTGCCGCCGCCGGCACCAGGACCTTCAAGACGGATGTCGCAGGCGGTCCCAGCCCACAGGCGATCGAAGTCCGCTACATCAACGACAGCTGGGGCGGCCCCGACAAGCCGGGTGACCGCAACATCTTCATCAGGGAAATCAGGGTGAACGGGCGGGCGGTCCCCCGGAGCGATCTTCACCCCGACGAGAACTCGCACGGCTACACCGACGACACCGGAACCGCGCTTTACAGCAACGGCTCCCTCTGGGTCACCGGGCCGTTCATCCCCGGCTGCAAGTGATGCATCCGGTCGCTTGGCGGCGGGTTCAGTTGCCGATGGTGATGCGCGTGGCGCCGAGCCCGTGTTCCTGCACCAGCGCATAGAGCTTGGCGGCGTTCTGCGGATGCAGCCGGATGCAGCCGTGCGAGGCCGGCCGGCCCAGCTGGTTCACGTAGTAGGTGGCGTGGATCGCATAGCCGCCAAGGAAGAAGATCGAGTTCGGCATCGGCGAATTGTCGTATTTCTTCGAGTAATGCATCTTCTTCATCATGAAGGGACGCCACGTCCCGCGCGGGGTGTAATAGCCGTCGCGCGCGGTCGAAACCTTCCACCGGCCATAGGTCCAGCCATCGACGTCGACCGTCATGGTCTGGCTGGAGATATCGACGTAAATCTCGACTTCCGCGGGCTTCGGACTGGCGGCGGCAGGCTCGCCCCCCGAAAGGCCGCAGGCCAGCATGAAAAGCCCCGCCAGCAGGGCCAGAACCTTCTTCATCGCTTCGTCTCCATCCCACGTCGGACCGGGTGTTCCGGCCCGCGGCGTCCCGATGTTCAGCCGGCGTCGTCGTGGAGGAATTCCCGGCCAACCTTCACCCGGCGCATGCCATCATAGCGGATTATGTCGGCCGTCGCGTAAGTTTCCGTTAACGTCGCGGGCAGGAAGCTTCCGGTTCCCACCATGTTGAGGGGAGCCCGTGCCGCGCCCATGATCTGGCACTTCTGCGGGTCGAAGCCGGAAGACCCGACAATCGTGGCCTGGGCATAGCCCGCCTGGTCGAGGGCGCGGCGCACATGGATGATCGCCGCCGCCGAAACACCCTTGCCGAACAGGATGCGGCGCACCTTGTCGACCAGGATGTTGTTGGGATCGAGCTGGAACGCCCTGCCCCCCAGCACCTGCTCCACGATGTTGTATTCGCCGTGAACGCCCAGCCACTGGCCCACCGTATCGACCGACTTCTCGTAATCCAGCCCCTCGGCGAAGCGTCCGCCATGGGTGTCGAGGCGCACCCCGAAGCTCCGGCCCTGCCGGTCGAGCCTCGCCTCGTCATAGAACCAGCGCGCGCAGCGGATCGAATCCGTGACCTCCTGGCCGGTATAGTCGACGAGGGCCGTCAGGTTCTTCACTTCGGGCAGGCTCCGGGCGAAAAGCTTCATCGCCTTCAGCACGTCGCCGTCGGTATAGCCCACCAGCGCATGCGGCATGGTTCCCATGCCGCTGCTCGCCCCGAAGAAGGGTGCGGTGAGGTCCTGGGACGAGCCGACGAAACCCTTGACCGCCGGATCGGCCTTGCGGGCCGCGGCCGACCCCACGGCGGCGCCATAGGCAGCGAGGATGTTCATCTCGGCGCCCGAACCGTGGCGGGCATGCATGTCCATGAATGCCGCCGACGGAATGGCCCGGCACATCTCATAGGCATTGTTGGCGGAGACGCAGGGAAAGCCGATCTTCTGCAGCATCAGCGTCTCGATCTCCGAGAGCTTCTGCATCGAGCCGGTGATCTCCAGCATCTTCGACTCGGAAGGGACGATGTCGCCCTCCGCATAGAAGCGCCTGATCTCGACGTCGGGCACGAAGTGGCGGATCAGCCGGATCGCGGGTTCGAGCGCCGCCACCACGCGCCGACGCATGAACACTGCGAAGGTGACCTTCGAATCGCCATTGGCGCCGACGATGCGGCTGGTGTTGGTGAAATACTTGTCGGTCTGCGCCGCAACGGGGCCGGCGCAGAGAGCAAGCGCAATGAGGCGATCGAGGATCGCCTCGGCGCCGGGAATGAGAGAAGCACGCTGATCCATGGTGGCGCACCTTGGCGCGGAACGCCGCAGGCGTCAAACGCCGAGCGTGCGGTTGAGCTCGGCTGCGCCCCACTGCATCAGGTCGACATCGACAGCCGCCGCGATGAAGGTGTAGCCCAGGCCGAGATAGGTGGTGATCACGTCGGCGCTGCCGCCGAAGGCGCCGGCCACGATGCCGTTGGCCTTCGCGGCCGCTGCCACCCTGGTCATGGCGGCGAGCGTCTCGCGGCCCGTCTTGTCGATCCCCGCCCCGCGGGACAGCGTGATCGACAGGTCCGAGGGTCCGACGAACAGCCCGTCGAGTCCAGGCGTCGCCGCGATCGCCTCGACGTTCTCGAGCGCTTCCACGGTCTCGATCATGGCGAAGACCATGGTCAGCCGGTTGGCCGCGCGCAGGTAGTCGCCGGAGGCAAGGCCCGACGCCTGCAATGCGGTGTAGCCGCCCCAGCTCCTGGCGCCCATCGGCGGATATTTGGCGGCGCGCACCAGCGCCTCGGCCTGGGTCCGGCTGTTGACCATCGGTGCGATGACGCAGCTCGCACCGGCGTCGAAGCACTGCCCAGGCGTCGCCGCGTCGTTCCACAGCGACCGGACCAGTGCCGGACGTCCCGCTGCATTGATGGCGGCGATCATGCCCACCGCATCGCTGAAGCCGATCATCCCGTGCTGCATGTCGAGGCAGACCCCGTCGAAGGGCAGGCGCGCCACCTGGGCGGCCAGCGCCGCCGAGGGAATGCTCATCCACGAGAACAGAAAGGGTGCTCCGGAGGCGAGACGCGTCCGCAGGTCGAAATGATCGGCCGCCATCAGCCCGCAGCCTGGATCTGTTCGACGGCGGTGATCATCAGCTGATCCATGGTGCGCTGGATCTGGTGGTCGGACTGTTGCACCGACTTTGCATCGAAATCCGCACGGATCCGGGAAAACACCTCGGACTCACCGCACTTGTCCACGTCGGCAAGCACCAGCGCCTTGGCGTAAGCCTCTGCATCGGCGCCGGAAATGCCCAATTTTTCGGCCGCCCACAGGCCCAGCAGCTTGTTGCGCCGCGCGATGGCCTTGAACTGCAACTCCTCGTCCAGGGCGAACTTCTTCTCGAAGGTGTCTTCGCGGTCGTCGAAGGTCGTCATGGCGGCTCCATTTCAGATCAAGGCCTTGAATTAGACATCCAGTCCCGCCAAATCAACCCGGCAGGCGGTGGGCGTTGTGCAGCGCAGCACGATGCGATATGGACCCCCAGAGGATTGGGGAAATTGCGACCCGAATCCGTAACAAAACTGGCGAAGATGTGCTTCCGGGTCTAAGCACGGAAGGTAGATCAGGGATTTGACGAGGATATTTCAAATGAACAGCAGGCGCACCCGGATTTACGAGGGCAAGGCCAAGATCCTCTACGAAGGCCCGGAGCCCGGCACCATCATTGTGCACTTCAAGGATGACGCAACCGCCTTCAACGCCCAGAAAAAGGCGGTGATCGAGGGCAAGGGCGTGCTGAACCAGCGCATTTCCGAATTCATCTTCACGCGCCTGAACGAGCTCGGCATCCCCACGCACTTCCTGCGCTCGCTCAACATGCGCGAGCAGCTCGTCCGCGAGGTCGAGATCGTGCCGCTCGAGGTGGTGGTCCGCAACGTCGCCGCGGGGTCCCTGGCCAAGCGTCTCGGCATCGAGGAAGGCCAGCCGCTCCCCCGCTCCATCATCGAGTTCTACTACAAGAACGACCAGCTCGGCGACCCGATGGTCTCCGAGGAGCACATCACCGCGTTCAACTGGGCCAGCCCCCAGGAGATCGACGACATGATGCACATGGCGATCCGCATCAACGACTTCATGTCGGGCCTCTTCCTCGGCATCGGCATCAAGCTCGTCGACTTCAAGGTCGAGTTCGGCAGGCTCTACGAGAACGACATGATGCGGATCGTGCTGGCTGACGAGATCAGCCCCGATTCCTGCCGCCTGTGGGACATCAAGACCCAGGACAAGCTCGACAAGGACCGTTTCCGCCGCGACATGGGCGGCCTCGTCGAGGCCTATCAGGAGGTGGCCCGGCGCCTCGGCATCATCGCCGAGGGCGAGAAGCCCGAGCGCTCCAAGCCCAAGCTCGTCAAGACGGATCTGAACTGATGAAGGCGAAGATCAAGGTCACGCTCAAGAACGGCGTGCTGGACCCCCAGGGCAAGGCCATCGAGGGCGCTCTCGGCCACTTGGGCTTCGGCGGCGTGGGCGAAGTCCGCCAGGGCAAGTATTTCGAGGTCGAGCTGGCCGAAACCGACAAGGCCAAGGCCAAGGAACAGGTGAAAGCGATGTGCGAAAAGCTCATCGCCAACACCGTCATCGAGAACTACGACATCGAGCTCGCCTGACATGAAATCCGCCGTCGTCGTCTTCCCCGGCATCAACCGCGAGCGCGACATGATGCTGGCGCTCGAGACCGTGACCGGCTCGAAGCCCATCTCCGTCTGGCATACCGAGACCGAGCTTCCCAAGGTCGACCTCGTGGTGGTGCCGGGCGGCTTCTCCTACGGCGACTATTTGCGTTGCGGCGCCATTGCAGCGCGTTCACCCATCATGCAAGACATTCGCGCCAAGGCCTTGAAAGGCCTCAAGGTTCTGGGTGTCTGCAACGGCTTCCAGATCATCACCGAGGCGGGCCTGCTGCCGGGCGTGCTGGTGCGCAACAGAGACCTGCGCTTCGTCTGCCGCCAGGTGAAGCTGAAGGTCGAGAACAACCAGACCTTCTTCACCAACCGGATGCAGAAGGGTGCCATCGTCTCCTGCCCCGTCGCCCATGGCGAGGGCAACTACATCTGCGACCCCGAGACGCTGAAGCGGCTCGAGGCCGAGAACCGCGTGGTCTTCCGCTATGCCGAGGGCACCAACCCCAATGGCGCGCTGAACGACATCGCCGGCATCATGAACGATGCGGGCACCGTGATCGGAATGATGCCCCACCCCGAGAACATGATCGAGCCGCTGCACGGCCGCACCGACTGCCGGCCGCTGTTCGAAAGCCTGCTCGCCGCCTAGGCATTCCCTGCCCTCTCCTCGGTCACGCCGGCGCTTTCTCGTCGCCCTTGGCAATCTTGTGATGCCACGGTAGGTCTCTCCAGAAGCCGCCGAAGAATCCGAGGTCGGCGGGGTTGGAGCGCATCTGCCGTGCCAGCCGCGTGAGGTAAGCGATGTGAAAGCGCTCCCGCCAGCCGGCGTCCTCGCCGCTGCCGGTCGCCGGCAATTCTTGGAGGATCAGCCTGAGCCGGCCTGGCTCCGTCCAGCTCGCCGATGACCAGAACACCGGCGCCTGTGAAATCCGGGCGATTTCGGAAATCCCGTGATAGACGCGCAGCGGGTGGCCCAGAAACGAGACGACGGTGCAGGCCTCGCCTTCCTGTCCGGTTGGCGCTGCAAACAGTACGCCGCCCTGGCGCAGGTGCTTCACCGCCTGCACCAGGCTGGTCTTGCGCTCGCCGGGCGTCGTCACGAAAATATAGTCCTCGGCACGGCGCGTCGGGCTCTTGGTCCTGGCAATGCCCTTGCTGGCGAACCCGGCGCGCCGGACCGCGAAGGACGGCACGTAGCCGGGCCCGAGGTGGGAATCGAGCAGGATCGCACCACGCCCCCTGGCCAGGGCCGCTGTCAGCGGCGCGAAGCTGATGTCGTCGTCGACCAGCGCCAGCACGTCCTGCATCTGGCCGGAGAACATCTTTCCGCGCACCATGATGGCCGCATGCAGTCCCCACCAGGCGTTCTTGTACCAGGTGGGAAGGAAGTCCTCCTTCACGCCCAGCGCGCCGCGAGCAAAGGGCGCCAGCGCCGGGACGGCCGGCCATATGGGCTCGGACTCCCAGATTGCCCGCAGCGCCGATTTCATCTCGCCACGCTGCCGGATCAGGCCCTCGATCCGCGCCGTCTGCCGGTCGAAATCCGTGTCGTCAGCCATGGTCCAGAAGGTGGTTGATCTGGGCCATCGTCACCTTTCCCCCTTCGTTGCGCGGGATCTTCGCGAAAATGTCGACCCGTGCGGGAACCTTGTAGGCCAAGAGGTTCTTCGCGCACAGCTCCATCACGGCCCGCTCGGAGATATTCGGGTCCTGCGACTCGATCACCGCACGAAGTGCTGGAACGCCGCCCCGGTCGAAAGGCAGGATCCGCACATAGCCGACGCTGAAGGTACTGCCGATCAGGGTTTCGAGTTCCGCCGGAGCCACCTTGTACCCGGCGATGTTGATGACGTCGTCACGGCCCCTCAGGAACAGCTCGCCCTGCGCATCGAGGAAGCCCACGTCGCCCGGCATCACGAAGCCATCGTGGTTCGCCAGCGGCTCCACCACGTCCGAGCCGTAGCCTTCGCAGCATGCGGCACTGCGGATCCCCACCTTGCCCGTCTGCAGCGGCGCCAATTGCGTGCCGTCCTGGTCGAAGATCGCGATCTCGACACCGGGATAGGGCTGGCCGACGCGCCCCGGCGCGTAAACCCCATCCCGCACGATCGACACGCTCAGCGTTTCGGTGGAGCCATACTGGATCTTGAGGCTCACCCCGAAGCGTTCCTTGAAGCGGCGATAATCCTCTTCCGCCAGCACGGCTCCGCCGCACAGCGCAACCTCGACGGCGGCGAAGGCCGTCTCCTGCGCGGGCTTGAGGTGACATCTCCCCAGGGCATTGATCATCTGCGGCGTGGTGAGGAGCAGCGTCGGTGCGAAGCTGCAGGCGCAGTCGAGCACCGTGGCCGGAAGAAAGCGGCTGACCGGCATCACCGTGCCACCGGCGAACAGCGTCGCCCACAGGCCCTGCGCCCCATAGGCATGGTAGAACGGGCACAGGCCGAGATAGCGCGTGTCGGCGTCCAGTCCCAGCGTCACCAGGTTCGAATAGCACGCCGCCATCTGCGCATCCTGGCGCAGCATGTGCTTGGGCCTGCTGGTCGAGCCCGAGCTGAACTGGACGAACAGCGGAAGGCCGCCCCGGCCGGGCTGCCACGGCACGGGACCCGTCCGCCGCTGGATCACGCAGGCGCCATGCTCCGCAACGTTTTGCCATCCGCCCGCAGGCTCTTCACGATGCGCGATCCTGAAGGAGCAGCGCGCATCCGCGAGCAGGCCCTCACGTTCGGCCCCGGGCAGCCGCGGGTCCATCGGCACCGCCGTCGCGCCAACCTGCACGATGGCGAAAATCCAGTTCACGTAATCGGCGGAGTTCGGAAGCGCCAGCGCCACCCGGTCCCCGGCGTGGACCCCCGCTGCCGCTGCCGCCTCCTGGGCGCGCAGCGACAGGGCGTAGAGGCCGGCATAGTCCAGGACTGCCCCCTCGGGCGTGACGATGGCAGGGCGTTCCCCGGCCTGGCTGGCCCAGTGCTTCAGGATTCCGCGTGGTGCGGGACCCTCGCCCTGCTTCGGGTTACGCGTTGCTGCGCTTGTCATCGATGAACCGCGCAAGACTGTCGATGTTGAAAAACACGTCCTCGAGATTCTGGGAATCGATTTCAACTGAGAAACGGTTCTCCAGCCGCAGGACGAGTTCCACCATGGCGATGGAATCGATGCCCGCCGACAGCAGCAGGGGCTTGCCTGCGGCAATGTCGGAATAGCTTTCGGGTTGGGGCAGAATGACCCTGATTTCCTCCAGGCATCCGTCCCTCACGCTTGTTGCAGTCAAATCAGCAGCTCCCCACGCCAGACCCCGGTCCAGCTTATCGCGCCCGTCCAACCGTTCCAATCCGCAAGGAGGTTGCGGTCTCAGCGGGAAGTTGCGCTCCTGCAATCTGCAGCACCGTTGCCAAAGTGGTCGCATCGGCATCTTACCAAGTGACTTGCGGATGGTTTCGGGTTATCTGTAATCCAATCAGTTACAGACAGGAGAAGCTCATGGCCTACAACGTCGCCGTCCTCATCGGCAGCCTCCGCAAGGAGTCCCTCACCCGCCAGCTCGTCACGGCGCTGAAAGGGATCGCGCCGGCCGGGCTGAAGCTCAACGTCGTCGAGATCGGCGACTTGCCGCTGTTCAACGCCGACCACGAGGCCGCCCCGCCCGCCGCCGTCACCGCCTTCAAGCAGGCCATCGAGGCTTCCGACGCCGTGCTCTTCGCCACGCCGGAATACAACCGCTCAGTCCCCGGCGTGCTCAAGAACGCCATCGACTGGGGTTCCAGGCCCTATGGCAAGTCGTCGTGGAACGGCAAGCCGGCTGCTGTGATCTCGATCTCGCAGGGCGTTCTCTCGGGCTTCGGCGCCAACCACCACCTGCGCCAGTCGCTGGTGTTCCTGAACATGCCCACCCTGCAGCAGCCGGAAGCCTATATCGCCCAGGTCCAGACCCTGCTCGACGGCAAGGGCGGCTTCGTGAAGCCCGAGACGGCGAGCTTCCTCACGAGCTTCCTTGCGGCGTTCGAAAACTGGATCGGCAAGGTGAAGGGCTAATCGTCTTCTCCCGCTCCTTCTGCGGGAGAAGAAGGGACCCGTTGCGCAGCAACGGGGAGATGAGGGGATGTCGGCACGCTCGAAAGCCTCATTCCGCGTCCCCTCACCTTCCCCAACTTCGTTGGGTCCCCTTCCTCTCCCGCCTTGCGGGAGAGGACGTCAGGAACCCGCCTGAAACGCATTTGAGATTCGCCCCCCGAGGCGCTAAAGCCCGTCCCCATGACCCTCGCCCATGACACCAAGATCACCCCGGAGCTCGTCAAGAGCCACGGCCTGAAGCCCGACGAATACGAGCGCTTCGTGAAGCTGCTCGGCCGCGCGCCGACGCTGACCGAGCTCGGCATCTGCTCGGCCATGTGGAACGAGCATTGTTCCTACAAGTCGTCGAAGAAGTGGCTGAAGACCATGCCGACGAAGGGCCCGAAGGTCATTCAGGGACCGGGTGAGAACGCAGGCGTCATCGACATCGGCGACGGCGACGCCATCGTGTTCAAGATGGAGAGCCACAACCACCCCTCCTTCATCGAGCCCTACCAGGGTGCGGCAACCGGCGTGGGCGGCATCCTGCGCGACGTCTTCACCATGGGTGCGCGCCCCATCGCGGCGATGAACGCGCTGCGCTTCGGCGAGCCGTCGCACCCCAAGACGCGCCACCTCGTCGCGGGCGTCGTCCACGGTATCGGCGGCTACGGCAATTCCTTCGGCGTGCCGACCATCGGCGGCGAGGTGAACTTCCACGCCCGCTACAATGGCAACATCCTCGTCAACGCCATGGCGGTGGGCCTCGCCCGCGCCGACTCGATCTTCTATTCCAAGGCCAAGGGCGTTGGCCTTCCCGTCGTCTATCTCGGCGCCAAGACCGGCCGTGACGGCATCCACGGCGCCACCATGGCGTCCGCCGAATTCGACGATCACGCGGAGGAGAAGCGCCCCACCGTGCAGGTCGGCGATCCCTTCACCGAGAAGTGCCTCTTGGAAGCCTGCCTCGAACTGATGGCGAGCGGAGCGGTCATCGCCATCCAGGACATGGGTGCGGCGGGCCTCACCTCCTCCGCCGTGGAGATGGGGGCCAAGGGCGATCTCGGCATCGAGCTCGACCTCGACAAAGTGCCCTGCCGCGAGGCGGGCATGACGGCCTACGAGATGATGCTGTCGGAAAGCCAGGAGCGCATGCTCATGGTGCTCGACCCCTCCAAGGAAAAGCAGGCGGAAGCGATCTTCCACAAATGGGGCCTCGACTTCGCCATCGTCGGCAAGACGACGGACACGCTGCGCTTCGTCATCAAGCACAAGGGCCAGGTGATGGCCGATCTCCCCATCAAGCAGATGGGCGACGAGGCGCCGGAATATGACCGCCCCTGGGTGGAACCGAAGAAGCAGCCGGTGCTCAAGGACGTGCCCGCGCCGAATGACCTGAAGGCCGCGATCCTCAAGATCGTCGGCTCGCCCGACATGTGCTCCAGGCGGTGGGTGTGGGAACAGTACGACAGCCTGATCGGCTCCAACACCGCGCAGATCCCCGGCGGCGATGCCGGCGTCGTGAGGATCCGCGGCAAGAAGGGCATCGCGGTGTCGACCGACGTCACCCCGCGCTATGTCGAGGCCGATCCCTTCGAGGGCGGCAAGCAGGCCGTCGCCGAATGCTGGCGCAACCTGACCGCCGTGGGTGCCGACCCCATCGCCATCACCGACAACCTGAACTTCGGCAATCCCGAGCGCCCGGAGATCATGGGCCAGTTCGTGCACGCCATCAAAGGCCTGTCGGAAGCCTGCAACGTCCTCTCCTTCCCGATCGTCTCGGGCAATGTCTCGCTCTACAACGAGACCAATGGCCAGGGCATCCTGCCGACCCCGGCGATCGGCGGCATCGGCCTGATCTCCGACCTCGACATCATGGCCACCATCGCCTTCAAGACCGCGGATGACGTGATCCTGCTGGTCGGCGGCCAGGGCAGCCACCTCGGCCAGTCGGTCTATCTCCGCGAGGTTCTCGGCAAGGAGGAAGGTGCACCCCCGCCGGTCGATCTGGCGCTGGAGAAGAAGAACGGCGATTTCGTCCGCCAGCTCATCCGCACCGGCCAGCTCTCTGCCGTCCATGACGTCTCCGACGGCGGCCTCGGCCTCGCGGTCATCGAGATGGCCATGGCCTCAGGGCTGGGCGCCAGCGTCGTGGCGCTCGACCACGAACAGCTCTTCGGCGAGGACCAGGCCCGCTATGTCGTCACCACGTCCCCCAACAACGCCGCCGTCCTTCTGGCCGAGGCCGCGAAGGCCGGGGTTGAGGTGGCGCAGGTCGGAACCGTCACCACCGAGGCTACATTGAAGATCGCGGGCGGCCCCTCTATATCTGTGGCCGATCTGCGCTCGGCGCATGAGGGCTGGTTTCCGGCCTACATGTCGGGCGAGCTTTAAGGGGACCGATCCATGGCCATGTCCGCCACCGACATCGAACGCTTCATCAAGGAGGCGCTGCCGGACGCGCAGGTGACCATCCGCGACCTCGCCGGTGACGGGGACCATTATGCGGCCAATGTCGTTTCCGCCGCCTTCAAGGGCAAATCCCGCGTGCAGCAGCACCAGATCGTCTATGCCGCCCTGAAGGGCCGCATGGGCGGCGAGCTGCACGCCCTCGCACTCCAGACCAGCACCCCAGAGGACTGACCCATGACCGACATCAACACCCAGATCGACAATGAAGTGAAAAGCAACGACGTCGTCCTCTTCATGAAGGGCACGCCGGACATGCCGATGTGCGGCTTCTCGGGCCGCTCGGTGCAGATCCTCCAGCACCTCGGCGTGCCGTTCAAGGGCATCAACGTGCTCGACTCCGCCGAGCTTCGCCAGGGCATCAAGGACTACACCAACTGGCCCACCGTCCCGCAGCTCTACGTCAAGGGCGAGTTCGTCGGCGGCTCCGACATCATGATGGAAATGTTCCAGTCGGGCGAACTGAAGCAGCTCATGTCCGACAAGGGCGTGGCGTAAGGCCAGTCCAAACCAACCGGACAAAACGTCACCTCGCCCGGGCTGGACCCGGGCGTCCTTTTTGGCGGCAACGGAAAGGATGCGCGGGTCGAGCCCGCGCAAGGTGATCTCCGAGGGACGCCCCACTCTCTCCGTCACCCCAGCGAAAGCTGGGGCCCCGCTTCTGCCATCCAAAGCGGGGTGCCAGCTTTCGCTGGCATGACGGTGACGGGGGCAGCCCGTCCTCCCCCGCATGCCTCGCTGATTGACCGCTGCCTGAACATCGGGCACGCAGGGACTCCGCATCGGATTTCGCATGATCAGCATCAGGACCCGCGCCATTCTCGCCCTTTTTGCCGCCATGCTGATCTGGGGCTGTGCGGCAGTGTTCATGCGCACCCTGGCGCTCGCCCTGAGCCACGAGAACTCCATCGCGATGCGCTACCTCATCCTCAGCATGATCAACGTGACGGGTCTGCTGTGGCTCGGCACCTGGCGCATCCCCCGGGCTGACTGGCCGCGCTTCCTGATCGCCGGCCTCCTCGGCATGGCGGGCTACAACTGGTTCGTGAATGCCGGCTTCGAGCTCGTCCCCGCCGGCATCGGCACCCTCGTCACCATGATCGAGCCGCTCCTCATCGCCATTCTCGCCGCCCTCACCCTGGGCGAGAAGCTGACGCGCTACGTCGGCCTCGGCGTGGTCCTCGCGATCCTCGGCTCCCTCGTGCTGTTCTGGCCCGACTTCACCTCCACCGCGCCGCAGACCGTTTCCGGGCGCGGGCTGTTCTTCCTCCTGCTGTGCTGCACCAGCTGGGCGATCTACACCATCGCCACCAAGCCGCTGCTCGGGCGCTATGACAGCTTCACCGTCACCGCCGTCACCATGCTGGTGGCCGCCCCCATCATGATCGGTGCGGCGAGCGAGCCCCTGCCGCAGCTCGCGCTGCGCCTCGATGCCCGCCAGTGGTTCGAGGTCGCCTATCTCGTGCTGGGCTCCGGCCTCGCCGGCACCATGCTGTGGAACTTCGGCGCCAAGCACCTGTCGAGCACGGCGGCAGGCACCTTCCTCTATCTGATCCCCGTCATCGCCGTGGCGGCCGGCGCCCTGGTACTGGGCGAAGCGGTGACCCTCTACGTGGTGGCGGGCGGCCTCCTCATGCTCGCCGGCGTCGCCGCCGCGCAATTCGGCCCCGCGCTGCTGGCCAGGCGCTGAGCGGATGGACCTGCGCGCCATCCTTGCCCTGCTCTTCACCATGATCGTCTGGGGCGTCAGCCCCGTCTTCTTCCGCTCGCTGTCGCTGGCCCTTGGGCCGGCCGACCACCTTGCCATCCGCTATGCGCTGGCGGGCCTCATCTTCGTGGGCGTGCTCGTCGTCACCGGCGGCTGGCGCATCGCCAGGGCCGACTGGCCGCGCATGCTCTTCGTCTCGCTTGCCGGCTTCACCGCCTACAATCTCGGATCCGCCTTCGGCTTCGAGCGCATCAACGCCGGAACCGGCAGCCTGATCATCGGCACCCAGCCGCTGCTCATCGCGCTGGTCGGTTCGCTGGCGGCACACGAGAGGCTCACCCCGGCGGTGATCGCGGGCCTGCTGATCGGCTTCGCCGGGATCGTGTTCCTCGTCTGGAACCAGCTCGGCGTCACCGGCGATGCCACGCAGTTCCTCATCGGCTGCGCCATGATCTTCGTCTCCGGCAGCTGCTGGGCCATCTACGCCGTGGCCAGCAAGCCGCTGTCGCAGCGATATGGCTCGCTGGAGGTCACGGCCATGTCGGTGGTCATCACGTCGCTCGCCCTTCTCCTGCTGCTGGGCCGGCCCTCGACCTTCACCACGCTCGCCGCCATGACGCCGCGCCTGTGGGCGGAGATGGCCTATCTCGTGCTCTTCGTGACCGCCCTCACCATGGTCACCTGGAACTATGGCGCGGCGCGGATTCCCGCAGCGGCGGCAGGCGCATTCCTCTACCTTGTGCCGCCCATCGGCGTCGCCGCCGGCGCGCTGCTGCTGGGCGAACACGTCACCTCCGGCATGATCATCGGCGGCGCACTGATCCTCGCGGGCGTCGCCATCGCGCAGTTCGGCGGCAGGCTGCGCCTCGGCGGAGGCCTCGCGGCGCTCGCCGCCGTGCTCTTCGCCGTCACCATGTGGGGGCTGATCCCCGTCGCCATGCGCTACCTCATCGCCGAACTCTCGCCGCAGACGGCCATGGTGCTGCGGCTCTACCCCGCCGGCCTGCTCGCCATCACCGTCTGCCTGTTCACCGGCGTCAGGCAGATCGAATGGCGCGACTGGGGGCGCATCGCCATCGCGGCCCTTGCCGGAAACCTCGGTTACCAGATCCTCGCCGCCTTCGGCATGCAGTCGGTGCCGGCCAGCTGGACCGGGCTGATCTTCGGGCTCGAGCCCGTCTTCATCGCGCTCTTCGCCGTGGCCTTCGCCGGCGACCGGCTGACACCATGGCTGATGGGCGGCATCTTCGTCTCGATGCTCGGCACCGCGGCGCTGATGCTGGGCAGCACGCTGACACCTTCTTCCGATGTCTCGCTCTTCGGCCTCGTGCTGGTCACGCTCTCGACCATGGGCTGGGGCATCTACACCGTGGTGATCAGGCCGGCGACGCGCAAATACGGCGCGCTTCCCGTCTCCTGCCTCGCCATGGCGATCACGGCACTTCCCATGCCACTCTTCGTCACCAGCGGTTTTCCACAAACCCTCGCCGCCATGAACTTGACGTCATGGGCCGCCGTCGGCTTCGTCGTGGTCTTCGGCACCTTCCTCGCCACCGCTGCATGGAACTATGCGCTCGGCACCATGGACAGCTCGATTGCCGGCGTCTTCCTCTATGTGCAGCCTGTGGTGGCGGCGATCGGCGGCATCCTGATCCTCGGCGAACACCTGACCTGGCCGCTGCTGCTGGGCGGCGCGCTCATCATCCTCGGCGTCGCCGTGGCGCAGTTCGGGCCACTCATCAGAAACCGTGTTGCACCCATCAGCAAAAGGCATTTGAGGGAGGGGGCGGAGCCGATTATGGAGGGCTCATGACCGCCGCCAGCCGCTCCACCGACACCACCCCGTGGTACCACACCGTCACCGCGATGATCGTCGCGGGCTGCCTCGTGGCCATCGTCAACTTCGGTGTCCGCTCCTCTTTCGGCTTCTTCACCGTGCCGGTGTCGGAAGCGCATGGCTGGCCGCGCGAGATCTTCTCCTTCGCCATCGCCCTGCAGAACATCGTGTGGGGCATCGCCACGCCCATCGCCGGCATGCTGGCCGACCGCTACGGCTCGGCGCGCGTGCTCATGGCGGGCGCAATCGTCTATGCGATCGGCGTGCTGCTGATGGCGACGGCCGGTACGCCGCTCATGTTCAACCTCGCCGGCGGTGTGCTGGTGGGCGTCGGCATCGCCTTCTCGTCCTTCTCCATCGTCATGGCCGCACTCGGCCGCATCGTGCCGCCGGACCGGCGGAGCTGGGCCTTCGGCATCGCCACGGCCTCGGGCTCGCTGGGCCAGTTCATCTTCGCGCCGCTGGGCGCCCTGCTGGTCACCGCCTATGGCTGGCAGCAGGCGCTCGCCGTGCTCGCCGGGCTGACGCTGCTGATCGTTGTCTTCGCCGCCCCGCTGCTCAAGCAGAACGTCACCCCCAGCCGGCCCAGCGCGGCCGAGGCCGATCTCACCATGCGCCAGGCCATCGGGCTGGCCTTCGGCCACCGCTCCTACATCCTGCTGGTCTCGGGCTTCTTCGTCTGCGGCTTCCAGCTCGCCTTCATCACCGTGCACATGCCGCCCTATCTCGCCGAACACGGCATCTCGCGGGAGTTCGCCGGCTGGGCCATGGCGCTCATCGGCCTGTTCAACGTGGTCGGCTCCTACGCCTCCGGCATCATCGGCGGGCGCGGTGAAAAGCACGTGCCGCTGGCCCTGATCTACCTGGTCCGCGCCGCGATCACCGCCATCTTCGTGTTGCTGCCCGTCACCGAGGCATCGACGCTGTTCTTCACCTGCTCGATGGGCCTGCTCTGGCTCTCCACCGTGCCGCTCACCATGGGCCTCGTCACGGTGATGTTCGGCACGCGCTACATGGCGACACTCTATGGCTTCGTCTTCGTCAGCCACCAGCTCGGCTCCTTCCTCGGCGTGTGGCTTGCGGGAAGGCTCTATGACCAGTTCGGCTCCTACGACATCGTGTGGTGGCTGAGCGTGGGACTGGGCGTCTTTGCCTTCCTCATCAACCTGCCGATCCGCGAGCAGCGCCAGCCGCGCTTCGCCGCTGCGTGATGAAACGCTCCGGGCACCGGCTGGCCCTGGCGCTGTTCGCGGGCGTCATCGCCGTCTGGCTTGCCGGCATGGCGGTGGTCATGCGCCACGCCGCGCTGCCGCCCGAGGCCAGCGGCACCATGCTCGCGGTGTTCGAACCCGGTACGCCCGAGGACGTGGTCTTCGCCAGCCTCACGCGGGCCGACGCGCGCATCGTCAAGCCGAGCGGCCTGTCCTTCATCTGGGTGGTGGCCGGCGATCAGCCGGGCCTCGCCGGGCGGCTGCGCCGCGAGGGCGCCCTCGGGGCCTATCGCGATCTGCCGCTGAGCCCGATGCTCGCCGGCTGCTTCGCCTTCGCTGACGCCAAGGTCGCCAACCTCGCCCAGTGATCTTGGCAGCACTCCTGAGGTATAGCTGCTAACACATTGAATTCACGCGCAATTGTGAAATGTGAGGCTTGACGCGAACCGTCCCCGCTTGGCAGCATTGACCCTGAGTCTCAACAACCTGCGGAGGAATTACATGGGCGACCGGGATTTCGAACGCCAGATGCAGGGCTGGAGCCTGACCACGGCGGAGATCATGTACCGCATGCCGGATTTCAAGAATCTGCTGCAGACCTACATCTGGCAGGACTACGACCTCGCCCCGAAATTCCCCCGCCTGATCAAGTTCCTGGATTTCTGGTCGCACAACCTCGAGGGCCCGCTGGCCCAGGTGCGCGTCGCCCATGCCAGTCTCATCGGCCCGGTCGAACTCCGCCACGTCGGCGCGGAGTGGAAGCTGCACTAGGCCGCCAGCCGGTCCTCGATCCACCGGGTGATCGCGCCGCGCGTCGCCAGCATGCCGCCATAGGCGAGGCGTTCGTCGCTGTAACTGCCGAGCAGGTGGTGAATGGCGCGCAGGCTGTCGGCGTCCTGCGCGATAACCGACAGCGGGTCGGAATAGGTGTGGATGCCGAAGGCCAGCGCACCGGTCTCGGGCAGGCGCAGGAACGTCTGCCGCTCGACGCGCAGCCACAGCGTGTCGCCGGCCCTCGTGTAATCCTCCGCCAGCGCCCGCGCCGCCGCCTCGCCGGCCGCGATGTTCGCCGCATGCGAGCGCTCGGGGAACAGCCGGCTGGCGATCGGCGTCACGAACCAGTTGAAGCGGACGACCGGGCGGCCGGCCTGCACATTGCCGATCACCCGGTCGATGCGCGCCGCCAGCGCCGCGTTCAGCCCCGGCACCGGCTCATGCGCGAAGTGCATGTTGCGGCCGACGCAGGACACGATCCGCCCCGAACTCGTATAGGCGTTGGACGCGGCGATCACCGTGTCCTGCCCCTGCCCCTCGAACAGCACGAAGTCTTCCTCGACGAGGTCGGAGAGCGTCGCCAGCGGCTCGCGGACGGACGCAGCGATCTCGTGGCGGCTGCCATCCAGCCGGTCGAAGACCTGGGCCGCATCGCCGCCGAAGGCGGTGGCGTGGTCCGCCAGCAGATGCGCCACGACGGTGCCCAGCAGTTCCGCCTGCGCTCGCTGCGAACCCGGCATGGTGCGGAAATAGAGCGGCGGCGATCCCGCCAGCCGCGCCCGCTTTGCCGCCATGAAGCTGGCATGGTCCGGCCCCACGTCCAGCCACTGCGTCATGTCCATGGGCTTCAGCCCGATTTCGAAGGCTGCACCAGCCGTGAGATAGGGTCGGTGTCGTGGAGAAACTGTCATCGCGCGACTATCGCCTGCCGCGGCGTGCCTGCCAAGACTGAGTTAGCCAGCATCCGGCGCAACGGACTCGAGGTGGTCGAGAACCTCCTCCGGCGCCACGTCCTGCTTCACCTCCTGCAACTCCGCGTCGGTCTCCGCCGGAACGCCGACCTGCCGCGCCACGCGTTCCAGCAGTCCGGCGAGCTTGGTGATCTCGTGCTCTGCCAGCAGGCTGATCTGAAGGTCGAGGTCGGCGCGCCTCTCGGCCGTGGCCGACATCCGGTTCTGCGCGATGAGCACGAAGGTCGAGAGGAAGATCGCTTCCACCGAGACCCACGTCGCCAGCATCACGAAGGACGGGTCCCAGCGCGGCACATGCGGGATGAGGCCGAGATTGGCGGAGATCCAGAAGGAGAAGAAGGCGAGGTGCAGATAGACGAAGATCATGCTGCCGGCGAAGCGCGTCACCCGGACGGCGACCCGCCCCTCGAAGGAGGCCTGCTTCTCCTCGCGCTTCTTGCGCTCGCTCAGCAGCCGGATGTTGCGGGCGAGAACGGGCGAGAGGCCCGATCGGCCCATGGATGTGCCATCGCTAGACATGCTGCCACAATGCCACGCTGTGGCGGCTGTTCCCTGCAGCCTCAAAATGCAGCGGGCTGCCGGAAACCTCCGGCAGCCCGCGCAATGGTGAGTGATGTCAGGCCGAGCGGTTCTTGATGGCGCCGACGATGGCCGAGAGGATGGCGCCACCGGCGCCGCCGCCGATCAGGCTCGACAGGATGCCGGCGATGTCGAGGCCCTGGGTGGCCGCTGCCGCCTGGTCGGCGGTGACGGCACCGCCCGTCATGCGCTCCACGATCTGGCCCAGCACAAGGCCGCCCAGCGCACCGACAATCGAGTTGCCCGCACCGCCGAGATCGAACTTGCCATTGGCCCTGCCAGCCACGTTGCCGCCGACCGCACCGGCGATCAGCTGGATGATCAAACCTACGATGTCCATATGCTACCCCCTTGCTCACGGGCCACCTGCGCACAGGCTTCAACCCATTTCTCAGTTTAAGATTGATGTGCCGCAGCGGCAAAGGCAACGCGGCCCGTTCCACAGGACATCGGGCGGGATCTGCAGCCGGTGAGGGAATTCCGGGGTCTAGAGGTCGTCGAGCGTGAGCGCCAGCCCCCGGCGCCCGCCCGGCAGGGCTGATTCGGACATGTGGTCGGCGAGGTGCCGGATCATCGCCACGGCCAGCGGCAATGCGGCCGCCGCATCGTCGGTCCCGGCCGCGATGAGGTCCGCCACAGTGGCCGGGAGCGGCTTGCCGGTCCAGCCGAAGGTGAGCCTGAGGGCCACCTCGTCATACTGGGCGGCAACCTCCACCGGCCCTTCCGCCAGCGCCGCCATGGCATGCGCCGTCTCCTCGACGATCGCTTCCGCCTTCGCCACCAGTTCGGTCCGCGCGCCCCACAGCCTGGCATTGCCGTCGATCCACGACTTCAGCACCTGGTCACCTTCGGTCGCCCGCCAGGTCGTCGCCACCTTGCGATGAACGCCGATGCGGAACACCGCCGTCAGCACGATCGCCGCGGCGACGGAGGTGAGCAGCGCCGAGCTGAACACCGTCTTCACCACCGCGGGGATCAGCAGCGCGTGCATGATGTCGTCGAAGGCCAGTCCGATGATCAGCGCCGAGCCGATGGTGATGGCGCGGCGGTTGTCGATCGCCCGCTGCGTCAGCATGTTGAAGCCGGCGCGCATCACGAAGCCCGCCGTGAAGAACACCGCGGCACCCTGCACCGAGGCCGGGATCAGCAGCAGCAGCGGCGGGCCGAAGGGCAGCAGCCCGAGCACGATCCACACCGCGCCCACGCCGCGTGCAATCCGCGGGTCCGATACGCCGCTCGCCGCTACGAGGCCCACACTGCCGGAATTGGTGTTGACCGGCATCGAGCCGAGCAGCCCCGCGACGATGTTGGCCAGTCCCTCGGCGAGCCCGCCCGCTGCGATCGAGCGGGTATTGGGCCGCTTCCAGTTGCGGTCCGACACCTGGTGGCTCGCCACCACGTCGCCCGCCACCCGCAGGAAGCTCGCCACCGCCCCGATCATGAAGCCCGGCAGGTAGCTGCCGGTGAAGCTGATCGGCACCAGCGGCCAGTGCGGCACCGCCAGCATGAAGCTCGGCATGGCCAGCGCCTGCGTGCCGAGCAGCATGTAGAGGACGGCGGCCGCCGCACAGCCCGCACCCATGCCCGCCAGAACGGCGACGGCCCGCAGCGCCGTGCCGCCCCACACCGACAGCGCCACCATGGTGACCAGCGCCGCCGCCGCGGCCAGCCATTCGAGCGGTGCCGCCACCTGGCCGGCACTCACGCCGCAGATGAGCTTGAGACCCAGCATGCCCCAGCCCAGCCCGATCATCACCACGGCAACGCCCGTCACGTCGGCAGGAATGAATCCCCGCACATGGCGCAGGATGCGTGACAGCACCACCTGCGTGAGGCCCGCCACGATCGTGAGGCCCGCCACGGCGCCCAGCCCCTGGGAACCCGCGACGGCCAGCACCGGGGCGACGTAGATGCCGCCGAAACAGGCCGGCAGCAGGTAGCCCGAGCCGATGCCGCGCCAGCCCCAGGCCTGCAGCAGCGTGGCGACGCCCACCGCGATCATGGCGAGCTGGCAATAGCTTTCGACCGCCGCACCGTCGAGCCCTGCCGCCTGCGCCATGAGCCGAGGGATGACCAGCGTCACCGCCCCCAGCCCGAAGTGCTGCAGCACGGCGGGCGCATAGACTGCGAGGCCCAGCTTCGTGGGCGCCGTGCTCCGTGCCGTCGTCATTGCCGCCTGTCCCATTTGCCTCCGCAGCAAACGCGGGGATTGCAGATTGCCGTCGCGAGCCCGCTCCCGGGGGCTTGTTGTGTCTTGGCGATAGTTTGTCAAGCAAGTCTCAACTTGGTTCAATTGACATTGAAAGTCCTTTCACTCATGAAACCGCATTCCCGGAGAAAGTGCACCCATGTCAGTGAACCGGTCGGCCATCGTGCTCGGTGTCGTCCTTGCCCTGCTGTCCACGTCCAGCACCGCGGTGCGGGCCGGCGCCACGTCCGCGGCCGCATCCTACGAATACAGCGACACCCGCGAACTGGTCTCGACGGTCGAGGACGCGGCGCAGATGCTGGCCGCACGCGGGACCGATGCCTTCGCCGACTTCGCTGAGCCCGCGTCGCGCTGGCTGCACGGCACGGACTACCTCTATGTCTATTCCGCCGATGGCCGCTGCCTGTTCAACAGCGGGCAGCCGGAACTCGTCGGCAAGGCCATGCAGGACTACCGCGACGTGGGCGGCCGTCCGGTGGTGCAAGAGCTGATGGCGATCGCTGCGAACCCCGATCCCCATGCGGCGGACTGGGTGTTCTTCCTGTTCCAGGAAGGCAACGTGCTCACCCCCCTCTGGAAGACGAGCTACAACGTGAAGGCCACGCTTCCCGATGGCCGTGTCGTCGTCGTCGGCAGCGGCCGCTCCAACCTCAAGATGGAGCGCCGCTTCGTCACCGAAGGCGTCGATGCGGCCGCGGCCATGCTGGCGGCCGAGGGACCGGACGCGGCCTTCAAGGCCATCGCCGAGCCATCCTCGCGGTTCAACGTCCTCGGCTCCTATGCCTTCGTGCTCGACATGCAGGGCCATACGCTGGTCGACCCCTCCTTCCCCACCATGCCGGGGCGCGATCTCTCCGGCATGACCGACGCGATCGGCCGCGCCTATGTCAGCGAACTGCTGGGCAAGCTCGCCAGCGCCGACACCGCCTCCACCATGTTCTTCTGGCGCGCCAATCCCAACGACGTTCCACAGCGCAAGGCGATCTATGCCCGCAAGGTCGCGTCCGGCGGCAAGACTTACATTGTCGGAACTGAATATCTCCTGCCCACTCCCATCTGGATGAACTAGCGCCATGGCGTCTCCCTCCTCCCAGCCCCTGCTCTATGGCCTGCTCGACCGTCCGCCGCTGGTGCGGCTGCTGCTGCTCGCCTTCCAGCATGTCTGCCTCATGGCCAGCGCGCTGGTCCTGCCCTCGGTGCTGATCGCCGAGATCGGCGGCAGCCGCGGCGAGGCGCAGACCGTCGTCGCCCTGTCGATGATCGCCTGCGGCCTCGGCACCATCCTGCAGGCCATCCGGCTGCCCTTCATGGGGTCGGGCTACTTCGTTCCCAACGTCGTCGGCCCCAACTTCTTCGCCGCCTCGATGTCGGCGGCGTGGATCGGCGGCGTGCCGCTGATGCGCGGCATGACCATCTTCGCCGGCCTGTTCCAGGTGCTGTTCTCGAGCTTCATCCGCCGCGTCAAGTTCCTCTTTCCCAACGAGATCCTCGGCCTCGTGGTGATGATGGTGGGCGTCGGACTCGTGCCGGTGAGCAGTTCCAAGCTCATGAGCGTCGAGTTCGCCAGCGACGTCGCCAACCGCCCCGCCACCGGCATCGCCCTTGCGGTGCTGTTGCTGATGATGGTGCTCACCGTGCGCGGAAAGGGCCTGTTCCGGCTTTTCGCCGTGCTGATCGGAATGATCACCGGCTATGTCCTCTGCCTCGCCACCGGCATGGTGGGCCAGTCCGACCTCGACCTCATCGCCAGCCTGCCGTGGATCCGCATGCCCGACTTCGCCAGCCTCGGCGGCATCGCGTTCCGCGCCGATCTCATTCCCACCTTCATCATCGTCTCGATCTGCGGCGCGCTGAAGAGCTTCGGCAATCTCGTGCTGGCCGAGAAGGTCAACGACCCCGAGTGGAAGGAGCCCGACATGGGCAGCATGCAGCGCGGCCTGATCGCCGACGGCGTGGCCCTGGCGGGGGCCGGCGTCCTCGGCGGCATGGCATCGGACACCTCTTCCAGCAACGTCGTGCTGAGCGGCACCTCGGGCGCCACCAGCCGCGTCATCGCCTATGCCACGGGCGCCATCTTCATCGTGCTCGGCTTCTTTCCCAAGGTCAGCAGCCTGCTCGCCGTGATGCCAGCACCCGTCGCCGGCGCGGTCCTCGTCTTCTCCGCCTGCTACATGATCATGTCGGGCCTCCAGATCATGACCAGCGAGAAGCTCGACTACCGCCGCACCTTCGCCATCGGGCTGGGCCTTTTCGCCGGCTTCAGCCACGACATGGTGCCCCAGGTCTATGCCAACGTGCCGGCCTTCGTGCACCCGGTCATGGGCACGTCGCTGTCCTTCGCCGTCATTGTCGCGGTGCTGCTGAACCAGCTCCTCGCCGTCGGCCTGCCCGCCCCATCCCCGCGCTGAACCGGAATGCGAAAAGGGCCACCACGTCGCGCGACGTGATGGCCCCTGAACTGTACCGTCGGGCCGGAGGCTTCGTCCCCGGCCCCGACGCGCTTAGCGCGAGTAGTATTCGACGACCAGGTTCGGCTGCATCTGGACGGGATAGGGAACGTCCGAGAGGGCCGGCACGCGCACCATGCGGGCGGTCATGCCCTTGTGGTCGACTTCGATGTAGTCCGGCGTGTCACGCTCGGCGAGCTGCACGGCCTCGAGCACGGTGGCGAGGCCCTTGGCCTTGTCGGTGAGCTCGATCACGTCGCCGGCCTTGAGGCGGATCGACGAGATCGTCACGCGGCGGCCGTTGAGCTTCACGTGGCCATGCGACACGAACTGGCGTGCGGCGAAGATGGTCGGCACGAACTTCGAACGGTACACGACCACGTCGAGGCGGCGCTCGAGCAGGCCGATGAGGTTTTCCGACGAGTCGCCCGTCATGCGCACGGCTTCGTCATAGACCTTGTGGAACTGGCGTTCCGAAAGATTGGCGTAATAGCCCTTGAGCTTCTGCTTGGCCTTCAGCTGGGTGCCGAAGTCCGACATCTTGCCCTTGCGGCGCTGGCCATGCTGGCCGGGGCCATATTCACGCTTGTTGACGGGGCTCTTGGGGCGGCCCCAGATATTCTCGCCCATGCGGCGATCGATCTTGTATTTCGCGTTTGCGCGCTTCGTCATTTACGGTCTCCTGGAGTGACGTTGAGAACCCACCCTCCTGGCACCGGTCTCCCGGCCGACAGCCCCACGAGGGGCACGGGCAAGCAGCGACGGAGCCCGAAGGCCCCGTGCTGCGGCGCATATAGGCGAAGCCGGGGGTGGTGTCAAATCCATCAGCACCCCCTCTCCAAGCCGTCACCCAAGCGAAAGCTGGGGCCCCGTTTCGGGCGCCCAAAGTCAGCGGGGTGCCAGCTTTCGCTGGCATGACGGCCATGTGGGTGGTTCGTTTGACAACCAACTGATCAAACACGACAATCCTCCCTAGATGCCCCACTCCACCGTCCTCCGCCATCTCCGGGACCTCGCCGCCGTCGCCACGGTGGCCCTGTTCATGTTCCCGCTGTTCTGGTGGGGCCTCAATTCCATCAAGCCCGCCAGTGCCATTTTCGAGAATTTCAGCGTCACCTGGTTCGACTTCACCCCCACCCTCGACAACTACCGGGTGACTCTCGGAGGTGAGGGCCCCGCCTTCTTCGCCTCCCGCCAGGCGATCCTCGACACGGTCCTGGTGGCGACCGGCGCCACGGTCCTCACCCTCCTCGCGGCGCTCCCGGCCGCCTTCGCCCTCTCGCTCATCCACTTCGCCCGGAAGCGCGCCATGTTCCTCTGGGTGCTCTTCCACCGCATCCTGCCGCCCATCGCCGTGCTGGTGCCCCTCGTCTTCACCTATACGCAGGTCGGCCTGCGCGACACGCGCATCGGCGTCATCCTCGCCCATGCCGCCGTCAACCTTCCCTTCGCCGTGCTGCTGCTCAAATCCTTCTTCGACGACGTGCCGCGCGAAGTGGGCGAGGCCGCCACCCTCGACGGCGCCACCCGCCGCCAGTGCTTTACCCGCATCTACCTGCCCCTCGTCAGGTCCGGCATCGCCGCCACTGCCGTCCTCTGCTTCATCTTCTCGTGGACGGAGTTCCTCATGGCCCTGTTCCTCACCAGCACCATCCGCCTGCTCCCCATCCAACTGAGCCTCGTCGTCACCCAGACCTGGGGCTTCACCGCGGCACTGAGCACCGCGAGCATCCTCCCCGCCTTCCTCTTCGTCCTCCTCGTCCAGCGCCACCTGGTGCGAGGCCTCACCATGGGGCTGGCGAAGGGGTGAGGCCGCCGCCCTCTCCCCCGCCGTCACTCCACCCTTCAATGCCGTCACCCCAGCCTTCAATACCGTCACCCCAGCGAAAGCTGGGGCCCAGCTTTGCCGACCCCAGGCGCCCCACCTCCCCACCCTCTCGCCTTGCGCGGACTTGATCCGCGCATCCTTATCAGCCGCCACCAAAAAAGATGCCCCGGTCGAGCCGGGGCAAGGTGAAACATGAAGAGCGCCCCCAAAACGCAAAACGCCGGGACAGGCCCGGCGATGACGAATTCAACGAAAAAACTCGATGGGACCTGTTGAAACCCACTTATCGAGTATGCCTGAACCTAGCACATCGAGCGCGCGCTGTCAAGGACTTTTATCCCGCGCTAGACTTTTAGGTCCAGAAATTCCGGCAGGTGGAAGCTCATCTTCGCATAGGCCGGCAGCGCGTCTTCCGCCGCGTCCTTCGTCGACGTCAGCAGCACCGCATTGTGCGGCGGCACATCCTTCGTCGCCGCCTTCGGCACCACGTCCTTCAGCACGTCCGCCACCCGCCGGGCGATCGCCGGTGCGGGGTCGATGTAGCGCACCACCCAGGGCTCCACCTTCGCCATCTCGTCGGCCAGCAACGGGTAATGCGTGCAGCCCAGCACGACGACGTCGGTGCGCTTCGCCCCCTCCTCCGCGAACACCGGAGCGATCTCGGCCTTCAGCTCTTCGAGGTCGACCGGCACGCCCTTGAGCTTGCGCTCGGCGATCTCCGCCATCTTCGGCGCGCCATGCAGCGTCACGTGGCAGTGCGACGCGAAGTCGTGGATCAGCGTATGCGTATATTCGCGCCTGACCGTTCCCGGCGTCGCCAGCACCCCGATGATGTGCGACTTCGACTGCGCCGCGGCGGGCTTGATCGCCGGCACGGTGCCCACGAAGGGCACCTTGAATTTCTCCCGCAGCTGGGCGAGCGCGATGGTGGACGCCGTGTTGCAGGCGATCACCACGATGTCGGGCTCGACCCGCGCGATCAGCCTGCCCATCACGAACAGGATGCGCTGCACCAGCGCCTGCTCCTCCCAGGCGCCATAGGGAAAGGCCGCATTGTCGGCCGAATAGACCAGCTGCGCGAAGGGCAGCTCATGCCGCACCGAGCGCGCCACGGTGAGCCCGCCCATGCCGCTGTCGAACAGCAGGATGCGGGCCTGGCTCATCCCTCTCCGGTCTCCTTCGCCAGCAAGTCCTTCTCGCGCTGCTCCCTGCGCTTCTCGTGCGCGCGGGTCAGCGAGGACACGATGCCGCGCAGCGAGCGCACCTCCTGCTCGGTCAGTTCGGCCCGGCCGAAAACATTCCGGATGTTGCGCATCATGCCGGGCTTCTTGTCCTCGGTCTTGAAGAAGCCGGCGACGTCGAGTTCATGCTCGAGATGGTCGAAGAAGCCGAACAGCTCCTCCTTGGTGGCGGGACGCGTGTCCGGCGTCTGCAGGCCCGGGCCTTCGAGGGCAGGAAGCTCCGGCGTCTTCTGGCCCAGGCTCTCGGCCTGGTCCTTGTACCACTCATAGCTCATCAGCAGCACCGCCTGCGCGATGTTGATCGAGGCGAAGGCCGGGTTCACCGGCGCGGTGACGATCACGTCGGCCTTGGAGATCTCGTCGTTGTTGAGCCCGGTGCGCTCGCGCCCGAACAGGATCGCCACCTTCTCGCCCCGGGCTACGCGCGCGCGCATGTCGGCGCCCGCCTGCTCCGGCGTGATCACTTCCTTGATCATGCCGCGCGGCCTCGCCGTCGTGGCATAGACGTAGTTCACGTCCTTCAGGCAGTCGTCGAGCGTCTGGTGAACCGCGGCGTTCTCGATGATCCAGTTGGCGCCCGACGACGAGGTCAGCGCCTTCTCGTTCGGCCAGCCGTCGCGCGGGTCCATCAGCCGCATCTCGTGCAGCCCGAAATTGGCCATGGCGCGCGCCGCCGTGCCGATGTTCTCGCCCAGCTGCGGGTTCACCAGCACCGCGATCGGCGCGGGCCCCAGCACCTGATTCTTGGTCTTGTCGGTTCCAGCCATGATGGCCGGGAATTAGCGAAATTGCCGGGGCCGCGCCAGCGCGTTGATCGCCGGGCCGAACTGCCGCCGGCACTACCGGAGTGTGGTGGCGGTCCCGCCGGCCGCGGCGCAAGCTCGCGCTTTCAATCCGTGCTGTGCCGTGCCGGATCCTCGCCCGCAGGAGAAGCCACGATGAGCAAGTACCGCGCCAGCCTGCCCCAGCTCGATGGCCGTCCCTTCCTCTCCGACAGCGGCCTCGAGACCACGCTGGTCTTCCTCGAGGGCATCGATCTTCCCTGTTTTGCTGCCTTCCCGCTGCTCGATCAGCCCGCGGGACGCGCCGCCCTCTCCCGCTACGCCGAGCGCCACCTCGCCATCGCGCTGCGCGACGGGCGCGGCTTCATCCTCGACACGCCGACCTGGCGCGCCAACGCCGACTGGGGCGCCAGGCTCGGCTATTCGCCCGCCGCACTCGACCGCATCAACCGCGAGGCCGTCGCCACGGCGCTGGCGCTGCGGGCCGAAGCCGAGACGGCGGCAACACCCATCGTCGTCAACGGCGTGCTGGGCCCGCGCGGCGACGGCTACCGGCCGGAGAGCCTGATGACGGCGGCCGAGGCCCGGGCCTATCACCTGCCGCAGATGGCGAGCTTCGCTGCGGCCGGCGCCGACATGGCCACCGCCACGACCATGACCCACGTCGGGGAGGCTGCCGGCATCGCGCAGGCCGGACTGGACGCCGGCCTGCCGGTGGTCGTCTCCTTCACCGTCGAGACCGATGGCCGCCTGCCCACCGGCCAGACGCTCGCCGAGGCCATTGCGGCAACCGACGAGGCCACGGCGGGCGCCCCCGCCTACTACATGGTGAACTGCGCCCACCCGGAGCACTTCCGCGACGGGCTGGATGGGGACGCCGCATGGATGCAACGCCTCCGCGGCATCCGGGCCAATGCCTCGCGCCAGAGCCACGCCGAACTCGACGCCGCCACCGAACTCGATGCCGGGAACCCCGTGGAGCTGGCCGCCGATTATGCCGCCCTCCTGGCGCGGCACCCGCAGATCAGCGTGCTCGGCGGCTGCTGCGGCACCGACCACCGCCACATCGAGCAGATCTCGGGTGTGCTCGCGCCGGCGGGTGCGCGGGGCGCCTGACGGACCTTAGCCCCGCCCGTCGAGCCGCCGCGCGGTCCTGAGTTCCGGGAACCAGCGCGACCAGAAGAAGGCGACGCCCATGGTGCCTGCCCCGCCCGCCGCCACCGCTGCAACCGCCCCGATCAGCCGGGCCACCATGCCGGCACGGAACTCGCCCAGCTCGTTGGAAGCCCCGATGAAGACGCGGTTCACCGCGTTCACCCGCCCACGGACCTCGTCGGGCGTCCAGAGCTGCAGCAGCGTCTCGCGGATATAGACGCTGACCATGTCGCAGGCCCCCATCAGCACCAGCGCGGCGATCGACAGCGGCACCGACTTCGAGAGACCGAACACCATTGTGAACAGTCCGAACAGCGCCACGAAGATGAAGAGGATGCGCCCGGCATGGTCCCTGATGCCGTAGCGCGCCAGGTAGAGCGCCATCGACACCGCGCCGACGCCCGGTGCGGCGCGCAGCAGGCCCAGCCCCCACGGCCCCACGTCGAGGATGTCGCGCGCATAGACCGGCAGCAGCGCCACCGCGCCGCCGAGCAGCACCGCGAAGAGGTCGAGCGAGACGGCCCCCAGAACGATCTTCTCCCGCCGGATGAAGGCGAAGCCGGCAAACAGCGTGCCGAGTGTCGTTTCCTCGGCGGCCGTCTCGCGGGTCTGCGGCACCCGCCCGATGGCGAGGATCAGCACCGCGGCGATCGCCACCAATGCCAGCGCCACACCAAAGGCCACGGGGCCGGCGATGCCATAGAGCAGGCCGCCCGCCACCGGCCCCGCGATGTTCGCCGTCTGCCAGATCATGGTGGTGAGCGAGATCGCATGCGCGATCGCCTCCTTCGGCACGAGGTTGGGGGCGAGCGCGTCGGAGGACGGGTTCATGAAGGCCCGCCCGATCCCCAGCACCACCAGGATGCCGAAGACCGGGGTCACGTTGCTGGGGTGCGACATCGTGAACAGCAGCAACCCCAGCGCGCAGAGCGCCTCCAGCGTCAGGCAGGCCGCCATGATCAGGCGGCGGTTGAAGCGGTCGGCGGCGAGCCCCGTCACCAGCACCAGGAGCAGCGGCGGCAGGAATTGCGCCAGCCCGACATAGCCAAGGTAGAGCGGGTCACGCGTGATGTCATAGATCTCCCAGCCGACCGAGACCGACATGATCTGCACGGCAAAGGATGTGCAGCCGATGGCGATCCAGTACAGAACGAACTTGGGATGCCGAAGTGCATTGTTCTCGGCGGAGGCGCGAAGTGTCGTCATGGCGATTGCTTAGAAGATCACAATGTCCGATGCACCCACTATTCCCGGCTGTTGCCACGGGCCCCGGCAGGGGTCGTCGCCCACGCTACGGAACGTCGCAGAACCGCCTGATATTTCTTGAACATTGCTTGCAACAGCGCAGCGAAGGCACCTAACATCGCCCGACATGATTCAGAGCCCTTCCACCACAGGCCGACCCCCCGGCCCGCTTGCCCGGCGGCCCATTGCCCCGGCGGACCTGTCACAAGGGAAAATTCCACCAATGCGCGTGCCGGCGACGGAAGACCCGCGAAGGTCGCAATCGCGTCACGTGCCAGACCGCCCCTCCCATGCCCGCGGGTGATCGATGAGCAGCATGACTGAGGCCGCCAGCCCGCCTGCCGCGTCCGTCAGGCTGTGGATCGGCTTTGCCGCCATGTCCTTCGGCATGTTCATGGCGGTGCTCGACATCCAGATCGTGGTCACCTCCCTGCCGGCGATCCAGGGCGCGCTGCGCATCGGTGCCGACGTCATGAGCTGGGTGCAGACCGCCTACCTCATCGCCGAGGTGATCGCCATTCCGCTCACCGGGCTGCTCACCCGGATCTTCTCGCTCAAATATATTTTCGCCCTGGCGATCACCGGCTTCACCCTCGCCTCCATCGGCTGCGCGATGAGCAACGGCTTCGCCTCGCTCATCGTGATGCGGGTGATCCAGGGCTTCAGCGGCGGCCTGCTCATTCCGCTGGTGTTCTCCGCGATCTTCACCTTCTTCCGGCCCGGCCTGGAGCAGACCATCGCCACCTCGATCGCCGGCGTGCTGGCGATCCTCGCCCCGGCCTTCGGGCCGATCGGCGGCGGCTACATCACGCATCACCTGTCATGGCACTGGCTGTTCCTGGTCAACGTTCTGCCGGGCATCCTGAGCCTGGCCGTCGGCCTGTTGTGCCTGCCCACGGCCGAGCGCCAGTTCGGGCTGCTGCGCCGCATGGACTGGATGTCGCTCGTCGCCATCGCGGCCGGACTCGCGGCCATCGAGATGGGCCTCAAGAACGCGCCGAACGACGGCTGGCTGTCGCCCCAGGTGCTGGCGCTGCTGGCGCTGTCGGCGCTGTGCATCGGCTGGGCCACCCGGCGCAAGCAGCCGGTCGTCGAGTTCGCCCTGCTGCGCAACCGCAACCTCGCCTTCGGCTGCGCGGTGAGCTTCCTGCTCGGCGCCAGCCTCTATGGCTCGGGCTACATCATGCCGGTGTTCCTCGCCTTCGTGCGCAAGCACGACCCGCTGGACATCGGCACCATCATCCTCGTCACCGGCATCACGCAGCTCATCACCGCGCCCATCGCGGTGATGCTCGACCGGCGCTTTCCCGCCCGGCCGCTCGCCGCCATCGGCTTCGCCGGCCTCACCGTGGGCCTCGCCATGAGCGGCTTCCAGAATGTCAACACCGACTACGACGCCATGTACTGGCCGCAGGTGGTGCGCGGCTCCTTCATGGCGCTGTGCATGCTGCCGCTGACGCGGCTTTCCCTTGGCCTCCTGCCGGTGGACAAGGTGAGCGACGCCAGCGGGCTCTACAATCTGTCGCGCAATCTCGGCGGCGCCATCGGCATCGCGCTCGCCGACACGGTGATCTTCAGCCGCGCCCCCATCCACGCCGAGTTCCTCACCGACCTGATCAAGAGCGATGCCGCGCAGGCCGCGCCCATCCTCGGCCTGCCGGTGAGCGACGTGCCCGCCCCCGACGATGCCATGGGCCTGATTTCCATCATGGATGCGATCCAGGACGCGAGCGTCACGCTTGCCATCAACGAGGCCTGGCTGATGTTCGCCGCGATCACCGCGGTGTCGATCCTGCTGCTGTGGGTGATGGGCCCCCTGCGCAACGGCAACCCGCTCGCCTCCAAGCTGCCGCCCACCTGACGCCTAGCGGATGTCGCGGTAGCTGCTGGTCACCGGGCGCTTCAGCACCGCTTCGGACAGGAAGTTCAGGGCATAGACGGCGGCGGTGCGGAACAGTCCCTCGGCCTTCAGCCGCCGGGCCGAGGTCTGCATCACCAGCTCCATCAAGAAGCGCACCCGGCCCACCGCCGAGAGCCGCCGCGCGATGTCGGTATCCTCGCCATAGAAGGCGATCGTCTGGTCGAAGCCGCCGATCTTGAGAAGCGCTTCGCGGCGCGCCGCGAAATTGCCGCCCACCGCCATGTAGCCGGTCATTGCCGATACCGGCAGGGCCAGCCACCAGTAGCCGCGCACCAGGAACTTCGAGACGGCTGACAGGTCGTAATAGACATAGGGACCGCTGACGCAGACCGTGCCGGGGTCGGCCTCGAAGCTCTCCACCACGGTGCGGATCCAGCCCTTCGGCATCTTGGTGTCGGCATCGACGTAGCCGATGACGACGCCCTGCGCCTCGTCGAGGCCGCGCTGCCGGGCCTTTGTCAGACCCTTGTCAGGCTCGTGGACGACGCGCACACCGGGGAAGCCGGAGGCGATTTCGGACGTGCGGTCGGTGCTGGCATTGTCGATGACCACGACCTCGACCGGGCCGCACTCGCAGGTCGCGACTTCGTCCAGTACATGCCGCAGGCACTCCCCCAGGTACGCTTCTTCGTTATAGGCGGGGATCACGATACTGAGTTTCACGATGGGGATGGTTTCCGCGGCGGCAGCTGGGTCAAGGCGTTCACAACCAAGCCGCTACTGCAGACTGCGCGGCAGCACAAGGGCTGGCGTGCTGTCGACGCGGGCGACATCCATGCAGGCGGCGGGGGAAGGCCGCCACCATTCCGCCATGCCCCTGGGCAGGACCATCAATTCGCCTTGCCCTGACGTTCCACCACCCGCTTCAGAAGCGGCACGTAGTGGCGGAAGGCCGGTGTCTCCACCCCCGGCTTCTTGCCCTCGTCATCCCACACGCGCACCCGCACCGCCTGCTTGTGAAATGGGTTGCTCTCGAAGGCCGCCACCTCCTCCGCAGTCATCGGACCGCCCTGCAGCACCAGCGTGTGTTTCGAGGCATCGGAGAGACGGTCGAAATAGCCCCTGTCGGTGGCGCAGAGATAGCGCTTGGCCGGAACGTGCAGCCGCACGCATTCGGTGATGACCGGCGGAAAGAACGGAGCCAGCACCATGGCCCCCGACTCTTCGTGATAATTGTCGCGCTCGTCGCCGAGCGACATCGGCCCGAACTCCGAGGTGTAATGCCCGATGTCGTGCAGCAGCGCGGCGGCGACGAGTTCCTCGGGAGCACCCTCGGCCTCGGCCAGCACCGCGCCCTGCAGCATGTGCTCCGACATCGAAACCTGTTCGCCGAGATAGGATTCAGCCCCGCGCCGCTCGAAGATGTCGGCGATGAATTCCACGATGTTGGAACGGTCGAGCTTCGGCGCGGTCATGGCAGCAGTCCTTCTTCCACGATTGCGGCGAGTGTTGAGTAAAGTCCGTCCTTGTCGGCGTAGCAGCCCTGGAGCCAGCGCTTTCCGGTGCCGGAGAAGCTCTTTCGTGCATGCAGCACGCGGGTGTTGTCGACGATGAAGAGTTCGCCCGGCTTGAGCTTGAAGGTGACCTCCATGGAGGGGTCCTCGATCAATTCCGCGAAGCGGCGGTAGGCGGCGTAGTAATCCGCCATGTCGGCGTAGGGAATGTCGGTGGCGGCGGCCAGCGAGCGGTTGTTGAAGCGCACCGCGACCAGTTCGCCGTCAGGCCCCAGTTCGATCATCGGCCGCTTGGCGCGCAGCCTGACGCCGGCCGAGCCCTCATAGGCGAAGCGCGCGGCATGGCTCGACAGGAGTTCGAAACCCCGCGGGTTCTCCGCCTTCAGCCGCTCCACCACCTTGAAGCCGTCGACCACGATCGAGTCGCCGCCTTCGACCGAATTCTCGAGGCAGGCGAGGATCTGAAGCGTCGGAACCGGGTCGCGGTAAGGATTGTCCGTGTGGGCCTGGAGGCCGAGGTTCGTATAGGCGAGATTGTTGGGGTTGACCTCGGCGCGCACTTCGAAGAAGCGGCCGTAATTGGTCTCGCGCACATAGCCGAAGAGTTCCGCCACCTTGCACAGCGTGCCGGGCGCGGTGGGCGTCTCCGTCATCACTGCGAAGCCGTAGCGGCGCACCGCGGCGAGCCAGCGGCCCAGCGCCCGGCGATCCGTGGAGACGTCGTTCCAGCTTTCCACCGGCACGTGGTTGAGGAGCCTCGAGTCCCAGCGCTCGATGTCGTCCGGCGTCCAGCCCGCCTCGCGGGAAACGGACCGGTCATAGGCGTGGCGGGCGAGCCAGCCGCCATCGAAGTCGATCACCCTGTCCTCCGGCTCGAAACGCAGCGACAAGGTGCCGCCAGCGACGCTCGCCTCCGCGATCTTCGTCTCCACCGGAATGTCGAGGATGGTGATCAGCCGCTGGCCGTTGCCGGGGCTGCGGGTCTTGTCGTCGCGGGCATTGTCGCGCAGCCACAGGGCGTGGAAGCGGTGGCGCTCGGCCCCCAGCGACAGTTCGACGGCTGCGCCCCCGTCGATCACCCTCGGCTCCGAAACCTGCATCATGAAATCTCCCGAACCAACCGCGTCCCGGCGGCACAGTGGACCGGGCGAAGACCCGATTTCAAGCCCTCGCAGCGTGATGGACGCACGACGTCTCCGCCTACAGTCTGATTTGCCGCCCCCCGGCGAGGCTGCTATAGGCGGTGCACCATATTCCGCAGCGCAACAGAAGGCTTTCCCCATGGCGAAGATCAAGGTCCAGAACCCGGTTGTCGAACTGGACGGCGACGAGATGACCCGGATCATCTGGGACCTCATCAAGAAGAAGCTGATCCTGCCCTACATGGACGTGGACCTGCATTACTACGATCTCTCGGTGGAAAACCGCGACGCCACCAATGACCAGGTGACCATCGATGCCGCCAACGCCATCAAGAAATATGGCGTGGGCGTGAAGTGTGCCACCATCACGCCGGACGAGGCGCGCGTGAAGGAGTTCAACCTCAAGCAGATGTGGAAGTCGCCCAACGGCACGATCCGCAACATCCTGGGCGGCGTGATCTTCCGTGAGCCGATCATCTGCCGGAACGTGCCGCGCCTCGTTCCCGGCTGGACCCAGCCCATCGTCATCGGCCGCCACGCCTTCGGTGACCAGTATCGCGCCACCGACTTCACCTTCCCGGGCAAGGGCACGCTGACTGTGAAGTTCGTCGGCGAGGACGGCACGGTGATCGAGAAGGAAGTGTTCAAGGCCCCGGGTGCGGGGGTCGCCATGGCCATGTACAATCTCGACGAGTCGATCAAGGAATTCGCCCGCGCCTCGTTCAACTATGGCCTGATGCGGAATTACCCGGTTTATCTCTCCACCAAGAACACCATCCTCAAGGCCTATGACGGCCGCTTCAAGGACATCTTCCAGGAGATCTACGACGCCGAATTCAAGGCCGAGTTCGAGAAGCGCAAGCTGTTCTACGAGCACCGCCTGATCGACGACATGGTGGCCTCGGCGCTGAAGTGGACCGGCGGCTATGTCTGGGCCTGCAAGAACTATGACGGCGACGTGCAGTCCGACATCGTGGCTCAAGGGTTCGGCTCGCTGGGCCTCATGACATCGGTGCTGATGACGCCCGACGGCAAGACGGTCGAGGCGGAGGCCGCCCACGGCACGGTGACCCGTCACTACCGCCTGCACCAGCAGGGCAAGCAGACCTCCACCAACTCGGCCGCCTCGATCTATGCCTGGACCGGCGGCCTCAAGCACCGCGCCAAGCTCGACGGCAACGAGAAGCTCTCGAAATTCGCCGACGCGCTCGAGAAGGTCGTCGTCCAGACCATCGAGGAAGGCAAGATGACCAAGGACCTCGCCGTCCTCATCGGTCCGGACCAGAGCTGGCTCACCACCGAGGGCTTCCTCGATGCGGTCGACGCCAACCTGCAGAAGGCAATGGGTTGAGCGGCTGACTTTCCCCATTCATCATGGCCGGGCTCGTCCCGGCCATATTCATTCCGTCGGTGGCGTGGAGTGCCAGCTTGCGCTGGCATGACGGCACGTTTTGATGTCGACCCTCGCCCCGTTCTGCGCGATACTCCTCGCATGACAGACACCTTCGCCACCGGAGGCTGCCAGTGCGGCGCCGTCCGTTACATCATCACCGAGCCCTTCGAGAACCCGCACATCTGCCACTGCCGCATGTGCCAGAAGGCGGTCGGCAACTACTTCGCCGCTTTCGTCAGCACACGGAGGAGCGGCCTCACCTGGACGAAGGGCGAGCCCTCCTTCTTCCGCAGTTCCGAAATCGTGCAACGCGGCTTCTGCAAGGACTGCGGCACGCCGCTGACCTTCGCCTATGACACCAAGGACAGGATCGCGGTTTCGATCGGCTCGCTGGATCATCCGGAGGCGGTGACGCCGGTTCGGCAGTACGGACTGGAGTCGTGCCTCCCCGCTTTCGAGAGGCTTCACACCCTGCCGGGATCGACGACGGAGGATGACATCCCCGCCGATTTCCGCGAGAGGCTGAAGAGCCGGCAGCATCCGGATAGGGATTAGGCGCGCTGCCCGGAAAACACGTCCCCCGGGCCTCGACCCGTGAGCCTCTTTACCGTGCCCAAAAAGATGCGCGGATCAAGTCCGCGCAAGGTGAGTAGAGGGTTCTACCAGGACCGATCTCTACACCGTCACCTGGCTTCCCACCTCGATCACCCGTCCCGGCGGCAGGCGGAAATAGCTGCTCGCATCGTTCGCATTGCGCGCCATCATGATGAACAGCTTGTCCTGCCAGGCCGGCATGCCCTGGTACTTCGAGGCGCGCACGCTGCGCCGCGACAGGAAGAACGAGGTGTCCATCATCGAGAAGCTCATCTGGTCCTTGGGAATCGCCAGCAGGGTTGCCGGCACGTTGGGATTCTCCATGAAGCCGAAGGTGGCCTCGATGCGCCAGAAGCGGTCCGACAGCGGCTCGATCTTCAGCCGCCGGTTGGCCTGCACCACCGGCACGGTGGCGCTCTTCACCGTGTAGATGACGTTGCGCTCATGCAGCACCTTGTAGTGCTTGAGGCTGTGCAGTAGCGCGGTGGGCGCACTTTCGGTGTCGCCCGTCAGGAATACCGCGGTGCCCGGAACGGTGGGCGGCGGCCGCCTCGTCAGCGAGCCGACGAGATCCTTCAGCGGCACTTCGGACAGCCTGGTCTTCTCGGCGAGCAGGCGCGAGCCCTCGCGCCATGTCCACATGAGCAGGAAGATCGCGCCGCCCAGCGCCAGCGGCATCCAGCCGCCCTCGACGATCTTCAGCGAATTGGCGCCGAAGAACACAAGGTCGAGCGCCAGCAGCGGCAGCATGATGGGCAGCACCACCCACAGCGGCCACTTCCAGTGCTTCCACATCACCGCGATGGCCATGATGGCGGTGACCACCATGGTGCCGGTGACCGCGATGCCATAGGCACTGGCGAGTGCGCCCGACGACTTGAAGGCGAGCACCAGCACGATGACGCCGGCGAGCAGCATCCAGTTCACCTGCGGCAGGTAGGTCTGCCCGGCGTGCGACTCCGAGGTGAAGCGGATTTCCATGCGCGGCAGCAGGCCCAGCTGGATCGCCTGCTGGGTGAGCGAGAAGGCGCCGGTGATGACCGCCTGGCTGGCGATGATGGTGGCGGCGGTGGCCAGCACCACCATGGGCACGAGGCCCCAGTCGGGCAGCATGCGGAAGAACGGATTGTCGATGGTGCCGGGATTGGCCAGCAGCAGGGCACCCTGCCCGAGATAATTGAGCAGCAAGGACGGCAGCACCACCACGAGCCAGGCGGAGCGGATCGGCTTCTTGCCGAAATGCCCGAGGTCGGCATAGAGCGCCTCGGCGCCGGTGACCGCGAGGAAGACCGCGCCCAGCGTGATCAGCCCGACGACGCCGTGGTTCTGCAGGTAGTGCACCGCCTTCAGCGGATTGAAGGCCATCAGCACCGAGGGATTGCCGGCAATGTGATAGAGCCCGATCGCCGCCAGGGCCAGGAACCAGACCAGCGTGATGGGGCCGAAGAAGGCCGCCACCCGGCCCGTACCCTGCGATTGCACCAGGAACAGGCCGAAGATGATGATGAGCGTCAACGGCAGCACGAAGGGTTCGAAATCCGGCGTGACCACGTTGAGGCCCTCGACCGCCGAGAGCACCGAGATTGCCGGCGTGATGATCGCATCGCCGTAGAACAGGGCGGCACCGATCATGCCGAGAACCGCGATCCAGGTGATGGACTTGCCGAAGGCGCGCTGGGCGAGCGCCATGAGGGAGAGCGTGCCGCCCTCGCCCTTGTTGTCGGCGTTGAGCAGGATCAGCACATATTTGACCGTGACGACGAGAATCAGCGACCAGATGATCAGCGACAGCACGCCGTGAACCAGCGCCTCGGAGATCACCCCATCCTTGCGGATGCCGGCCAGCACCGCCTCGCGCAGCGCATAGAGCGGGCTGGTGCCGATGTCGCCATAGACCACGCCGATGGAGCCGAGTGCGAGAACGAGAAATCCGGGCGGTCGGGGATGGTGTCCCGCGATGGATGCGTCCTCGGCGGCTTCGCCCACGTCGTTCACAGCGGTCACAATATGACCCTCCTCTTCATGCTGCAGTGCAGCAAGAGCGGCGATATGCGCCTTCGCCCATAGGTTTACCCGCGCCATTCGAGCAAGTCAGCCTTGCATTTTCGGAAGCGTAAGCATTACGTTCCCACGCCGTGAGGAGAAGTTCATGATCGAGATACACACCGGAGGTTGCCAGTGCGGTGCCGTCCGCTACCGGATCGAGGGGCCGCTGGGCGATGCCGGCTTCTGCCATTGCCGCATGTGCCAGAAGGCTTTCGGCTCGCTGGGGGCGCCGCTGGTGAGCGTCGAACCGCAGCAGTTCCGCTGGACCCGCGGCGAACCCGCCACCTTCCGGTCCTCGCCCGTGGTGGCGCGCGGATTCTGCCGCGACTGCGGCACGCCGCTGTTCATGCTGGAGGATGACTTCGGCCCGATCGAGCTTTCGATCGGCTCGCTCGACGATCCCAATGCCGCAGCGCCCGACCATGTGGTGGGGGTGGAGAGCAAGTTGCACTGGGCCGACTCGCTGCCCGGGCTACCCGCGAAGCGCACCGAGGACGATCGCACGCCGGAAGCCCTGACGAAGCTCGCCTCGCTGCAGCATCCGGACCACGACACGGAAGAGTGGCCGGTGAAGGGGTAGCCGCCACTGTCGGTCACTGCCTAGCACGCCTCTGGGCAACGCTACCTGTCTTCACCTTGCCCCGGCTCGACCGGGGCACCCTTTTCGCCACCACCAAAAAGGATCGCCGGGTCAAGCCCGGCGAAGGTGAGTGTGAAAACGGGCAGCAGCGGCCACCCGTGGCCGTAAGCGTCACCCCAGCGCGGCCTTCACCGCGGCCAGCGCATCGTCGGCCTTGGCGCCGTCCGGGCCACCGGCCTGGGCCATGTCCGGCCTGCCGCCGCCGCCCTTGCCGCCGAGCACGGTGGCGCCTACGCGCACGAGGTCGACCGCGTTGAAGCGCGTCACGAGGTCGTTGGTGACGCCGACCACGAGGCCGGCGCGGCCTTCGTCGTTGAGACCGACCAGCGCCACGACGCCGGAGCCGAGCTTGGCCTTGCCTTCGTCGACGAGGCCCTTCATGTCGTTGGGCGAGATGCCCTTCACCACGCGCGCCATCAACTTGACGCCATTGACCTCCGAGATGCCCTCGTCGCCGCCGCCCTTGGCCCCGCCGCCCATGGCGAGCTGCTTCCTGGCTTCGGCGAGTTCGCGCTCGAGCTTGCGGCGTTCGTCCATCAGCGTCTCGATGCGCGTCACGATCTCGCTCGCCGGCGCCTTCAGTGCGGCGGCCGCGGCCTGCACGCGGCGGTCCTGCTCCTCGAGATAGGCGCGCGCGGCGGAGCCCGCCAGCGCCTCGATGCGGCGCACGCCGGCGGCAACCGCACTTTCTCCCACCACCTTGACGAGGCCGATGTCGCCGGTGCGGCGGACATGCGTGCCACCGCAGAGTTCGAGCGAATAGATCGGGCGGCCGGCGCCATGTTCGTTGCGGCCCATCGAGACGACGCGGACCTCGTCGCCATATTTTTCACCGAACAGCGCCATGGCGCCCTCGGCGATGGCGGCGTCCACCGTCATCAGGCGGGTCGAGACCTGGTCGTTCTGCAGCACGATGGCGTTGGCGATTTGCTCCACCTGGTGGATCTCGTCAGGGCTCATCGCCTTGTTGTGCGAGATGTCGAAGCGCAGCCGGTTGGGTTCGACCAGCGAGCCCTTCTGGGCCACGTGGCTGCCGAGCGTCAGGCGCAGCGCCTCGTGCAGGAGATGCGTGGCCGAGTGGTGGATGCGGTTGCCGGAGCGCCGCGCATGGTCGACCGTGAGTTCCACCGCATTGCCCGGCTTGATGCTGCCGCGCACCACTTCGCCGATGTGGACGAACACGTCGCCCACCCGCTTCTGCGTGTCGGTGACGAGGAAGCTGGCGCCGTCGGCCGTGCGGATCACGCCCTGGTCGCCGGTCTGGCCGCCGGACTCGCCGTAGAACGGCGTCTGGTTGACGACGATGGCGCCCTTCTGGCCCTCGGCGAGGTCGTGGACTTCTTTGCCGTCGACGACGATGGCGCGGACGATGCCCTCCGCCATCTCGGTGTCGTAGCCGAGGAACTCGGTGGCGCCGAAACGTTCCTTGAGCTCGAACCAGACGGTCTCGGTCTTGGCATCGCCCGAGCCCTTCCAGGCGCGGCGCGCATCCTCGCGCTGGGCTTCCATCGCCGCCTCGAAGGCGGTGGTGTCGACGGTGATGCCGCGCGACTTCAGCGCGTCCTGGGTCAGGTCGAGGGGGAAGCCATAGGTGTCATAGAGCTTGAAGGCGGTCTCGCCCGAGAAGGTGTCGCCCTGGGCGAGCCCGGAAGAATCCTCGTCGAGCAGGCGCAGGCCGCGCTCCAGCGTTTTCTTGAAGCGATTTTCCTCGAGGTACAGCGTCTCGGTGATCAGCGCCTCGGCGCGGACCAGTTCGTTGTAGGCCGCACCCATCTCGCGCACCAGCGCGGGGACGAGGCGATGCATCAAGGGCTCCTTTGCACCGAGCAGTTCGGCATGGCGCATGGCGCGGCGCATGATGCGGCGGAGCACGTAGCCGCGGCCCTCGTTCGACGGCAGCACGCCATCGGCGATGAGGAAGGACGAGGCGCGGAGATGATCGGCGATGACGCGGTTCGAGGCCTTGGCGTCGCCCGTCGCCGGAATGCCGGTCTTTTCCACGATGGCCGAGATCAGGGCGCGGAACAGGTCGGTCTCGTAATTGTCGTGCGTGCCCTGCAGCACCGCGGCGATGCGCTCGAGGCCCATGCCGGTGTCGATCGAGGGCTTGGGCAGGCTGACGCGCTGGTCCTTCGAGATCTGCTCGTACTGCATGAACACGAGGTTCCAGATCTCGATGAAGCGGTCGCCGTCGGCTTCCGCCGAGCCGGGAGGCCCGCCCCAGATCTTGTCGCCATGGTCATAGAAGATTTCCGAGCAGGGCCCACAGGGGCCGGTATCGCCCATCGACCAGAAATTATCCGACGTCGGGATGCGGATGATGCGGCTGTCGGGGATCCCCGCGATCTTCTTCCACAGCCCATGCGCCTCGTCGTCCTCGGAGTAGACGGTGACGGTGAGCTTGTCCTTGGGCAGGCCGAGTTCCGAGGTGACCAGTGTCCAGGCCCATTCGATGGCATCGGGCTTGAAGTAGTCGCCGAAGGAGAAATTGCCCAGCATCTCGAAGAAGGTGTGGTGGCGGGCGGTGTAGCCGACATTGTCGAGGTCGTTGTGCTTGCCGCCGGCGCGCACGCATTTCTGGGCGGTGGTGGCCCGCGTGTAGGGGCGCTTCTCCATGCCGGTGAAGACGTTCTTGAACTGCACCATGCCGGAATTGGCGAACATAAGGGTCGGGTCGTTCCTCGGCACCAGCGGCGAGGAGGCGACGATCTCATGCCCCTGACGCTTGAAATAGTCGAGGAAGGTGGAACGGATCTGTGCAAGCCCTGTCATGGTACGCCCGGCGAATGAGAGGTGGAGATTGGGGCGGTCTTAATGGCGGGAGGCGGCGCTGTCCACCGGTCTTCCCTCCGCCTGCCAGGCTCGTCCGTCCCGGACGTCCGCCCGGCAGGACCGGACGGGACCGCAAGCCTGCAAGACGGCACCGCCAGTCGAAACGGAACAGCGCCCCCCGCGGGGTGGCGGAGGGCGCCGGCTCATGCGGTGTGGGGCAAACACCGTGGGCGGCCGGACGCCCACTTGGGGCCAGGCGTCCGGATTTTCAGGCCTGGAGTCGGAAGGCCGGTCAGTCGTCCGACTCGGCGTCGTCCTTCTCGGAGCCGTTGCTGAGGGCGGCGGCGACGATGCCGGCATTGCCGCGGATGGTGGCCTCGATCGAGTTGGCCATGTCCGGGTTCTGGCGCAGGAAGTTCTTGGCGTTCTCACGCCCCTGCCCGATGCGCTCGCCGTTGTAGGAGAACCAGGAACCCGACTTCTCGACCACGCCGGCGGTGACACCGAGGTCGATCAGCTCGCCGACCTTGGAAATGCCCTCGCCATACATGATGTCGAACTCGACCTGCTTGAAGGGAGGGGCCACCTTGTTCTTGACCACCTTCACGCGGGTCTGGTTGCCCACCACCTCGTCCCGGTCCTTGATGGCGCCGATGCGGCGGATGTCGAGGCGGACCGAGGCATAGAACTTCAGCGCATTGCCGCCCGTGGTGGTTTCGGGCGAGCCGAACATGACGCCGATCTTCATGCGGATCTGGTTGATGAAGATGACCATGCAGTTGGTCTTGGAGATCGAGCCGGTGAGCTTCCTCAGCGCCTGGCTCATCAGGCGGGCCTGGAGGCCCGGCAGCTGGTCGCCCATCTCGCCCTCGAGTTCGGCGCGCGGGGTGAGTGCTGCGACCGAGTCGATCACCAGCACCTCGACCGCACCGGAGCGCACCAGCGTGTCGGCGATTTCGAGCGCCTGCTCGCCGGTGTCCGGCTGGGAGATCAGCAGGTCGTCGACCATGACGCCGAGCTTGCGCGCATAGACCGGGTCCAAGGCATGTTCGGCGTCGACGAAGGCGCAGATGCCGCCGCGCTTCTGGGCCTCGGCGATGGTCTGCAGCGCCAGCGTGGTCTTGCCGGAAGATTCCGGACCGTAGATTTCGATGACGCGGCCCTTCGGCAAGCCGCCGATGCCGAGCGCGATGTCGAGCCCCAGGGAGCCGGTCGAAACCGCCTCGATCTCGAGCGCGGTGGAGGCGCCGAGCTTCATGATCGAGCCCTTGCCGAATGCCCGCTCGATCTGGCTCAGGGCCGCATCAAGTGCCTTGTTCTTGTCCATGGAATTATCAATGACCCGCAGATTCGATGCCTGTGCCATTCGGTTTACTCCTTGCTGTCCAGTGGGTCCACCGGCGGCCATCTCAGCCCCGCCGCGTTTCCGATGTTCGGACTATGTTCTATTTCCGTTCGGTTCGCAAGCACAAAATGGAACAGGCTTAAGTGATTGTTCTTAATGACAACATGCTGGACGAAAACCGAACAGAGCGGAACAACGTGCCGTGTACGGAGGAATGTTCAATTTGGTGAATAACTCGCGTTAGGCGCAAGTCAGCGCCCGGCTTCCAGCACCCGTTCCAGTGCGCCTGCCACGCCGAAAAGATCACGGTCGTGGCCCCACGGCGCCATGGCCATGAGCCCGCAGGGCGCTTCGCCCGACGCCTGCATGGGAAGCGACATGGCGCAGCCGTCGAGGAAATTGCCGACGTAGGTGTTGCGCAGGCTCATGGCGTTGAAGCGGATGTAGTCCTTGTCGTCTGCCAGCTCGGCGATAGCCGGCGCGGTGTTGAGGGTGGTGGGCAGCAGCACCGCATCGACGCCGGTGAAGCGATTGGCGAAGAACGCGATCAGCGCGCGCCGCCGCGTCACGTAGTCGAGATAGTCGGCGGCCGTGATCGCCTCCGCTGCCGCGATGCGGAAGCGCACGCGCGGGTCGTAGGCGTCGCCGTGCGCCGCCATGCGGGCGCGGTGGTTGTAGAGCGCCTCCGCCGCCACGATGCCGCCCCGGGCATTGATGGTGGGGATCTCGCGCAGTTCCGGGAAGCTCATGTCGGAGATGACGGCGCCGGCCTTGCCGAGGGCTGCGAGCGTCCGGTCGAAGTCGCGCTCCACCTGGGGGCTGAGGCCGTCGAGCACGAAATCCCGGAGCACGGCGAGGCGGAGGCCCTTGGCCTGCCGTTCCGGCACGATGCCGTCCCAGTCGCCGGCCATCACGGCATCCGCCGTGGCGCAGCAGGCCACCGTGTTGGCCAGGGGCCCGATGCTGTCGAAGCTCGCCGACAGCGGGTTGCAGCCGGTGAGCGGCACCCGGCCATGGCTCGACTTGTAGCCGACGATGCCGCAGTAGGAGGCAGGCACGCGGCAGGACCCGCCGGTGTCGGTGCCGATGCCGAGCGCCACCATGCCGTCCGCCACCGAGACGGCAGCGCCCGACGACGACCCGCCGGGAATGCGGCCCGTGGCGCGGTCGAAGGGCGAGCGCGGCGTGCCGTAATGCGGGTTGAGGCCGACGCCGGAATAGGCGAACTCGGTCATGTTGGTGCGGCCGACGACGATCATGCCGGCATTCTTCAGCCGAGCGATGGCTGTGGCATCGGCTGCGGCGGGCGGATCGTTCTTCAGGACCCTGGAACCTGCCGTCGTCACCTCGCCGGCGAGATCGAAGATGTCCTTCGACGAAAAGGGAATGCCGGCGAGGGCCGAGACCTGGCGGCCGCGCCTGCGCTGGCTGTCGACGAAGTCGGCTGCTGCGCGCGCGCCCTCGGCGTCGACAGTGACGAAAGTGCGGGCCCCCTCGCCCGCCGGATCGGCGATCAGCGCCAGGGAGCGCTCGACGAGGTCACGGGAGGTGATCTTGTGGTCGGCGAGTTGGCGGGAGAGTTCCGCGATGGTCGGCATCGGTCAATCCTTCGGTCTTGCAACAGGGCTTAAGATGATTCAAAGACCCGCGCATCCGAAAAGAAAGTGGGGCGGCATGGGCTACGACATCGGGTTTCTCGGAATCGACGGCATCCGCACCGCCGTCGACTGGGCGCGGCAGGAAGGCTGGAACCCGGGGCTCAGGGATGCCGAAGCCTTTGCGGCACAGGACGCTGAAGGCTTCCTCGGCCTGAAGGCCGATGGTGAACTGGCGGCCACCATCTCGCTGGTGAACTATGGCCCGTCCTTCGCCTTTCTCGGCTTCTACATCTGCCGGCCCGACATGCGAGGCAAGGGCCTGGGGTTGGCGCTATGGAACGAGGCGCTGAAGCGCAAGCCCGCGCGCACGATCGGCCTCGACGGCGTGCCGGCGCAGCAGCCGAGCTACCGCAAATCCGGATTCGTGCTGGCGCATGAGAACATCCGCCATGGCGGGCTGAAGCCGTCGGGTTATGCGCAGGATGATGCGTCCCTCACCGCACTATCCTCCGCCGATGCGGCCGCCATCGACCGCTTCGAACAGCACCATCGCCTGTTCCCCGCCGCGCGCGCCAGGTTCCTCACCGAGTGGCTGCGCTACGATGCGCTGGCTCTCCGGCGCGACGGCGAGATCGTCGGGTATGGCGCGATCCGCCAGTGCCATGACGGCTGGAAGGTGGGGCCGCTGTTCGCCAGCAATGTGGCGGATGCCGAGACGATCCTGCGCGGGCTCTTGACCAGGATGCCGGAGGGGACTTTCTTCCTCGACACGCCGGGCACCAACAAGGCGGCGGTGGACCTCGCGGTGTCGCTCGGCCTCGAGCCGATGTTCGAGACCGCACGGATGTATCGCGGGCCCGCACCGGAGATCGCCACGGCGAAGGTGTTCGGGATGACGACGTTCGAACTGGGGTGAGCGGCGCAATGAGGTGATCCCCCCCTCTTCACCTTGCCCCGGCTTGACCGGGGCATCCTTTTCCGTGGCCAACAAAAAGGATCGCCCGGTCAAGCCGGGCGAAGGTGAAGGCTGGGTGGACGTGAGGGTGTTGTGCCAGATGAAGTGCCCTACCCCTCCATCGCCTCCTTCACCTTCTCCACGAGCTGCTTCAACGAGAAGGGTTTGGGCATGAAGCTATAGCCGGCGTGGCCTTCGAGGTCCTGCTCGAACTGCTCGCCGGGGTAACCCGACACGAAGACGAACTTGGTCTCGTTGCCGCGCTTCCTCAGCTCACGGAGCAATGTGGGCCCGTCCATCTCGGGCATCACGACGTCCGAGATGATGAGGTCGAAGCCCTTCTCGTCCATGTCGATCTTCTCGATGGCGCTCTCGCCCGAGTCGGCCTCGACCACCGTGTAGCCGCGCGAGGTGAGGGCGCGGAGCGCGAAGGCGCGCACCGCGTCCTCGTCCTCGACCAGCAGGATGCGCTCCTTGCCGGTATAGTCGCGCTTGGGCGCCTCGGCCGGCTTTTCCTCGACGGCGACGGCATCGGCCTTCTGCGGATAATAGCGCGGCAGGTAGATGCGGAAGGTCGTGCCCCGGCCTACTTCGCTGTCGCAGAAGATGAAGCCGCCGGTCTGCTTGACGATGCCATAGACGGTGGAGAGGCCGAGGCCGGTGCCCTTGCCCACGTCCTTGGTCGAGAAGAAGGGTTCCCAGATCTTGTCGCGGATCTCGGGCGGAATGCCGCTGCCGGTGTCCTGCACCTCGCAGGCGACATATTCGCCGGGCGGCATGAGTGACGGCATGATGGTGCGCGACTCCTCCACGCCGACATTGTAGGTGCGCACGGTGAGCGAGCCGCCGTTCGGCATGGCGTCGCGCGCGTTGACGGCGAGGTTGATGATCACCTGCTCGAACTGGTGGATGTCCACCATCACGAGGCCGAGCTCGCGGTCGTGGTTGATCTTCAGCGACACCTTCTCGCCCAGCACGCGGCCGAGCAGGTTGCCGAGGTCGGACAGCGCCTCGGTCAGCACGTGCACCTTGGGCTGCAGCGTCTGCTTGCGCGAGAAGGCCAGCAGCTGGCGCACCAGGTTCGCGGCGCGGTTGGCGTTCTGCTTGATGTTCATGACGTCCGCGAAGGCGGGGTCGGTCGGGCGCATCTTGGCCAGCAGCAGGTCGGCGAAGCCGATGATCGGGGTCAGCACGTTGTTGAAGTCGTGCGCGATGCCCGACGCGAGCTGGCCCACCGCCATCAGCTTCTGGCTCTGCGCGAGCTGGACTTCGAGTGACTTGTTCTCGGTCTTGTCGACCGCGAAGACCACCGCCGTGTCGTCCTCGGGCGCGAGCCTGGTGAAGGTGAACAGCACGTTGCGCGGCGTGGTGCCTTCGACGTTGGCCTCGATCTGGTGCAGGCTGCCCTCGTTGCGGAGTGCCGCCGAAAGGGTTTGCAGCAACGCGGTGCGTTCGGCGGCGACGATCGCGGCAGAAAGCTCCGAGCCGCGCCGCGCCTTGGGCGAAAGCTCGATGAAGGCGCCGTTCGCCATGCGCACGATGCCGTCCTTGTCGATCTCGGCGATGCCGATCGGGGCGTTGTTGATGAAGCGCGACAGGCGCGGAGCCGAAATCTCGCCGCCCGCCGCGGAGGTTCCGGCGAGGTGGCGCGGCACCACGATGGTACGCGATGGCGAGGGCTGGCCCTCGGAATCGAACGCGACGTGATGCACCAGCTGCACCGGGATCAGCTTGCCGGTCGTGGCGTTGCGCAGGTCGAGGCCGAAACTTTCGGTGACCGCCGTGCCGGGCTTGGGCGCCACGCCGGAGACGAGCCGCGCCGCCTGTTCGCCCAGAAGGTCGGAGAGCTTCATGCCGGCGTTCTGGGCCTGCGTGAGGTCGATCCCCAGCCATTGCGCCAGCGTGGCGTTGATGTAGTCGACCTGGCCGTCGCTCAGCGTCGAGAAGAAGCCCGCCGGCGCATTGTCGAGATAGGTGATGATGAACTGCAGGCGGGAGAAGGCCTGTTCCTGCCGGCCCCTGTCCTCGCTGATGTCCTCGAGCTGCCACAGGCGCAGCGGCGCCGTGCCGCCGGCCAGCGGCGTGGCCGAAAGCTTCACCCAGACCGGGCGGTCGGGCCTGGCGCAGGGCGCTGCCGCTCCCTGCGCGACGCGCAGTTCACGCGTGTCGCTGCGGCCCTCGCCCACGGCCTGGGCGAGCTGATAGACCGGGGCGGAGAACTCGGCATAGGGCGCGAACAACACGTCCATGCCGACGAGCCGGCCGGCCTTGCTGGCCAGCGCCCGATAGGCGGCATTGGCATAGACGGCGCGGCCCTCGCCGTCGGTCACCACCAGCGGGTGGCCGATCGCCGCCGTCAGCGCATCGAGGAAGCTGCGGTCGCTGCGGTCGCCGCCCCAGCGCAGCAGTCCGGCGACGAGGCCGAGCAAGGCGAAGAGTCCGATGCCGGCGAGCGCTGCAGCCGACCACAGCAACCAGCGCGGCAGTGCGGGGCTCACCTGGCGCAGGGCGAAGACAACGATCGCGGCCACGGCCGCCGCCAGCAGCAGGGCGAGGATGAAGCGGCCCGCCCCGCCGCCACCTGGTGATGCCGGCGCCGCGCTTCCGCCTGTCACCGGCGCATTCCTGTCGCTCATCCAACCCCACCCCGAATCATGAGCAGTATAGGGCAATTGGCAGGTGGCGGAATCACCGGCTGGGCCGCCCGATCTCCGCTTTACAAACCGTTGCCCTGCCGCCAGAGTCGCAGGCCGGACAATCAGCGGTGCCGGCGGCAATGCCGGTGCGTCGCGGCGTCAGCCGTGGGCAAAGGGGAGTGGCGATGGAATTCCTGATCCAGAACATGCAGGTCATCATAGCGGCGGTGGCCGTGCTGGTGGTGCTGTTCATCGTGATCGGCGTCTGGCGGGCGTTCAGCCCCCGGGTGACGGGCGGCCGCCGCGGACAGCGCCTCGGCATCAGCGAGTACTATGAAGTGGACAAGCTGCGCCGCCTCGTCCTCGTGCGGCGCGACAATGTCGAGCACCTGATCCTCATCGGCGGGCCGCAGGACCTGCTCATCGAGCCGCATGTCTCGGCATCCGGCCAAGGCTATTCCAGCCATCCGGAGCCGATGCAGCCCGGCACGGCGCGGCCAGCGCCGCGCACCCCGGCCTTCAAGGCGCCGCCGCTGCGCCCGGCGGCGGAAGCACCAGCGCCGCGCCGCGAGGAACCCGAACTCTAGAATCGAAAAGCCCGGCCAGGGGCCGGGCTCCAGATCGTCGTCGGGACGCAACGTCACTCGTTGCTGGACGGCGGCGCGTTGCGGCGCTCGGCCATGAAGCGGTCGAACTCGTCCTGGTCCTTGGCGCGGCGCAGGCGCTCCACGAATTCGCGGAAGGCCTTGTGCTCGTCCTCGATCCGGCGGCGCTCCTCGTCGAGCCGCTTGAGCTGCTCGCGCCGGTAGTCGTCGAAGGCGGCGTTGCCGGAGCCGGCGAAGCCGTATGACTGCGACTTCCAGCCGGAAAAATCCGGCCTGCGGAAATTGCTCCAGGGAGCGGCGGTGTCCGCCGAGCCCTTCCACATCTCGCCGTTCTTCCACTTCAGGAAAATGGCGATCAGGCCCAGGGGCCAGAACACCACGAAGCCGGCGACCATCGCGCCGATCTCCCAGGCCGACCAACGGCCCATTGAGCCGAAGCCGCAGCCACGCTTGTGCGGTCTGCCGTTCTGCTCGAATCCAGCCGAAGCCGAATATGTCATCTCCGATCCTCTCTCCAAAGTTGACGAATGTTCAGGTAGGAACCCCTGCCCCGCGCTTCAATGGAAATCCGAATGGAAGGCCTTCCGCCGTGCCGGGGTTTCGCTCGAACGCGCCCGGTGCTAACCCTATAAGTGCTGATTTCCCGAGGAGTTACGCCCCCATGTCTCATGCCCACCACAAGATCGCGATGCTGACCGCCGGCGGCCTTGCGCCGTGCCTGTCCTCCGCCGTGGGCGGCCTGATCGAACGCTATTCCGAGATCGCCCCCGACGCGCCGATGATCGGCTACCTGTCGGGTTACAAGGGACTTCTGATGGGCCGGTCGATCCCGGTGACGCCCGAGGTGCGGCGCCGGGCGCATGTGCTGCATGGCCACGGCGGCTCTCCCCTGGGCAACAGCCGGGTCAAGCTCACCAATGTCGCCGATTGCGTGAAGCGCGGGCTGGTCAAGGAGGGCGAAGACCCGCTCAAGGTGGCGGCAAACCAGCTGGTGAAGGACGGCGTCACCATCCTCCATACCATTGGCGGCGACGACACCAACACCACCGCAGCCGACCTCGCCGCCTATCTCCACGCCAATGGCTATGAGCTCACCGTGGTGGGCCTGCCCAAGACCATCGACAACGACGTGGTGCCGATCCGCCAGACGCTGGGCGCCTGGACGGCGGCGGAACACGGGGCACAGTTCTTCGAGAACGTGGTCAACGAGCAGTCGACCTCCTCGCGCCAGCTCGTCATCCACGAGGTGATGGGCCGGCACTGCGGCTGGCTCACCGCCGCCACGGCGCGGGCCTGGCGCGACCGCCTCGACCACCTCGAGTTCCTGCCCGAGTTCAACCTCGACCGGAAGCACAAGGACATCGACGCCGTCTACATCCCCGAGATGCACATCGACATGGAGACCGAGGCCGAACGCCTGCGGAAGGTGATGGACCAGTATGACTCGGTCTCGATCTTCGTCAGCGAGGGTGCCTGCGTGCCGGAGATCGTGGCCGAGATGGAAGCCAAGGGCGAACACGTGGAGCGCGATGCCTTCGGCCACGTCCGCCTCGACAGCGTGAAGGTGGGCGACTGGTTCGGCAAGCAGTTCGCGAGGAAGATCGGGGCGGACAAGACGCTGGTGCAGAAGTCCGGCTATTTCGGGCGCTCGGCGGCCGCCAACCAGGCCGATCTCGACCTGATCCGGGCCATGGTGCATGTGGCGGTGGAGAGCGCGCTCGATGGCGTCTCCGGTGTCATCGGCCACGACGAGGAGCGCGAGGACGAGCTGCGCGCCATCGAATTCCCGCGCATCAAGGGCGGCAAGCACTTCGACGTCCACACCCCGTGGTTCGCCGAGATGCTGAAGGACATCGGCCAGACCGCATGAGGACGCCGGGCACCCTCCTCGTCCTGGCGCTCATCGCCACGCCGGCGCTGGCCGACGCGGCGCTGACCCAGGGCAAGGCGGATTTCGACAAGCTTTGCGCCCCCTGCCACGGGGTGAGCGGCAAGGGCGACGGCCCGCAGGCCGCGCAGCTGGCGAAGAAGCCGGCGGACCTGACGGTGGTGACCCTGAAATACGGCGCGTTCCCCGCCCAGAAGGTGTTCGAGACCATCGCCGGCCTCGACATGCCGGACGGCCACGGCACGCGTGAAATGCCGATCTGGGGCGACGTCTTCGTCACCGAACAGGTGGGAAAGAGCACCAAGGTCGAAGACGCGATGACAGCGTCCGACGCGGCGTCGAAGCGCATCGCCGGGCTGGTGCGCTACGTGCAGTCGATCCAGGCCAAGCCGTGACGGGTTGTCCGGGACGCGAATGTGTTATAGCCAGATGGGTATGACGCACTCCCACCCTTTCGTTCGTCACCCCGGCGAAAGCCGGGGCCCAGCTTCGGGCGCTTGCCACGCGGAAAGCTGGGTCCCGGCTTTCGCCGGGATGACGGCATACTGGACAAAATGACCCTCTTCTCCCTCACCCCCGAGGAATGGGAGGCGGTTCGCCTCAGTCTCAAGGTGGCGAGCGTCGCCATGGTCGCGAGCCTGCCGGTGGGAATTGCCGTGGCCTGGCTTCTGGCGCGCCGAGAGTTCTGGGGAAAATCGCTGCTCAATGGCGTCGTTCACCTGCCGCTGGTGATGCCGCCGGTGGTGACGGGTTACCTGCTGCTGCTCACCTTCGGCACCAAGGGGCCCATCGGTTCGTTCCTGGCGCAGTTCGGCATCATCTTCGCCTTCCGCTGGACGGGGGCCGCGCTGGCCTGCGCGGTGATGGGCTTTCCGCTGATGGTGCGGGCGATCAGGCTGTCGATCGAGGCCGTCGACACCCGCCTCGAGGCCGCCTCGTCGACACTCGGCGCCAATGCCTTGTGGGTGTTCTTCACGGTGACGCTGCCGCTCACCATTCCCGGCATCATTGCCGGCATGATCCTGTGCTTTGCCAAGGCCATGGGCGAGTTCGGCGCCACTATCACCTTCGTCTCCAACATTCCCGGCGAAACCCAGACGCTGCCCACCGCCATCTACACCCTCACCCAGGTGCCGGGTGGCGATGCCGGCGCGCTGAAGCTCACCGCCATTTCGATCGCGATCTCGCTCGGCGCTCTTCTCATCTCCGAAATCCTGGCGCGCCGCGCCGTGCAGCGGATCGCCGCATGAGCCTGTCGGTCGCCGTCCGCCACAGGCTGGGAAGCCTCGATCTCGACGTCGCCTTCGAAAGTGCGGGCGGCATCACCGCGGTGTTCGGCGCCTCGGGCTGCGGCAAGACCTCGCTGGTCAACGTCATCGCCGGGCTGATCAGGCCGAACTTCGCACGGATCAGCGTCGGCGACACGGTGCTCGTCGACACCGAGCATGGCATCTTCATGCCGGCGCACCGGCGGCGGATCGGCTATGTCTTCCAGGAGGCCCGGCTGTTTCCGCACCTGACGGTGGAAGGCAACCTCGCCTATGGCGAATGGTTCACGCCCAAGTCCCAGCGCTATGCGGCGCGCGGGCCGATCCTCGAACTCCTCGGCATCGGCAACCTGCTGAAGCGCCGCCCGCGCGATCTCTCGGGCGGCGAGAAGCAGCGCGTGGCCATCGGCCGGGCGCTTCTTGCCTCGCCCCGGCTGCTGCTGATGGACGAACCGCTGGCCTCGCTCGATGCATCGCGCAAGGCGGAGATCATGCCCTATCTCGAACGGCTGCGCGACGAGGTGAAGATTCCCATCGTCTACGTCAGCCATTCGGTGGCGGAGGTGCTGCGGCTCGCCTCGGACGTCGCCGTGCTCGCGCAGGGCAAGCTCGCGGCCTTCGGGCCCGCGGCGGAGATCGCGCAGCGGCTCGATCTCGTTCCGGCGGAAGAGCGCGAGGAAGGCGGCGCCATCATCGACATGAAGGTGGCATCGCATGACGCCGAATTCGGGCTGACCCGGCTCGCCTCCGCGGCGGGCGACATCCATGTGCCCGGCCGCATCGGACCTGAAGGCACCCCGGCGCGCGTGCGGATCCGGGCGCGCGACGTGATGCTGGCGCTCGCGGAGCCCACACACATCAGTGCACTGAACGTCCTGCGCGGCACGGTGGCGGCGATCTCCCCGGCCGACGCCTATTCGGTGAACGTCAGGCTCGACTGCGGCGGTGCGGCGGTGGTGGCGCGCATCACCAGGCATTCGGCGGCGGCGCTGAAACTCGCTCCCGGAACGCCGGCCTTCGCGGTGGTGAAGGCCGTCTCGGTGAGCGGGCCTGCCGCTGAACCGCGCTGACCGGTTCTTCGGTCCGTTATATCCGAGTTACGCCCTCGCGATTTCGGCGGCCAGTGCAACCAGGTGGGGTTCCGTTGCCGCCGCGGCAGCACGCTCCATGGCGCGGTAGCGCGAGATCAAGGCAAGGCCCAGTGGTGTGAGCGTGGCGCCGCCGCCCTTCTTGCCGCCGCTGCGCGATTCGACCACCGGCTTGCCGAAGATGGTGTTGAGCTCCTCGATCAGTTCCCAGGCGCGGCGGTAGGACATGTCCATGGCGCGGCCCCCGGCTGAGATCGAACCCAGCGCCGCGATCTGCTCGAGCAGCGCGATCTTGCCCGGCCCCACCCTCAGGTCTGGACCAAAATCGATGCGGATGCTGAGGTCTGCCATGGGATTCGCTCTTTCGTCACAGGACGATGATCGAACAATCCGACCGCCGAATCCAGTACCACGAGGAACCTGCATGGCCGCCGTGCTGACCATCACCCTGAACCCCACCATCGATGTCTTCGGCGAGGCTGCCCAGGTGCGGCACACCCACAAGGTGCGGCTCAGGGATACGAGTTTCGAGCCGGGCGGCGGCGGCATCAACGTGGCGCGCGTGATCTCGGCGCTGGGCGGCGAGGTCGAGGCGCTGGCTCTTTCGGGCTGGGAGATGGGCGATTTCCTGGGGCGGCTGCTAAAGGACGAGGGCATCAAGTGGACGCCGATTCCGATGGAGGGCGAAACCCGCGTCGCACTGATGGTTCACGACCAGTCGACCGGCCTCGAATACCGCTTCCTTCCCGAGGGACCGGAAGTGCATGAGCATGAGATCGACGCCTGCGCCGACGCCATTCTCCACAAGACCGAGGGCTATGTGGTGGCCAGCGGCAGCCTGCCGCGCGGCGCGCCGGCGGACAGCTATGTGCGGCTCGCCCGGGCGGCGGCCCGGAACGGCCTGCCCTTCGTGCTCGATTCCTCCGGCGAGGCGCTGAAGGCAGCTCTCGCCCATGGCGGCATTCACCTCGTGAAGCCGAGCCAGAGCGAGCTCGAAGCCTATGCCGGCCGCGAACTCGACGCCGAGGGGATCGAGGCCACCGCCCGGGCCATCGTCGCGCGCGGTCAGGCGCGCATGGTGGCGGTGACGCTGGGGGCCGACGGCGCAGTGCTGGCGACATCGGACAAGCTGCTGCGCCTGCCCGCGATGGAGGTCGAGGTGCGCTCCACCGTCGGTGCGGGAGACAGCTTCCTCGGCGCCATGGTCTGGGCGCTGTCCGAAGGCTGGGAGATCGAGCAGGCCTTCCTGCTCGGCATGGCGGCAGGGGCCGCGGCAACCGCCAATCCGGGCACTTCGCTGTGCCGCAGGGAAGACGTGTTCGGCCTGTTCGAGAAAGCCGGCGGACGGAGGCCGGGCTAGAGGCCTGAGCTTTCGAGCGCGATTCCCTCGGGCCCGAGCGGCACGATGCCGGTGGGGTTCAGCGACTTCACCGAATAGTATCCGCGCTTGATGTGGGCGATGTTCACCGTGCCGCTGAAGGCCTCGATGGCCAGCAGCCGCGTGAGATAGGCGCTGAGGTTCGGGTAGTCCACGATGCGGCGCTTGTTGGCCTTGAACAGCCCGTAATAGGCGGCATCGAAGCGCACCAGCGTGACGAACAGGCGGACATCCGCCTCGGTGAGTTCGTCGCCGAAAAGATAGGGCCCCGAGGCGAGCCGTTCCTCGAGCTGCTCCAGCATCTCGAACACGCCGCGATAGGCCTCCTCATAGGCACCCTGGGCGGACGCGAAACCGCAGCGGTAGACGCCGTTGTTGAGCTTCGGGTAGATGGCGCCGTTGAGCGCATCGATGGCGGAGCGCAGGTGCTCCGGGTACAGATCGATCCTGTTCCTGGCGAGATCGCCGAAGCCGGAGTTGAAGATGCGCAGGATCTCCGCCGACTCGTTGTTGACGATGGTGCGCGTCTGCTTGTCCCACAGAACCGGCACGGTGGCGCGCCCGGTGTAGTGCGGATCGGCGAGCGTATAGATCTGGTGCAGAAATTCGGCGCCGTTGACGACATCGGCACCGGGTGCGAAGCGCCAGCCCTGGGCATCGAGCTCGGGCTCCACGATCGAGACGGAGACAACGTCCTCGAGGCCCTTCAGCTTGCGCGCCGCGAGCGTGCGCGAGGCCCAGGGACAGATCAGCGCCACGTAGAGGTGATAGCGCCCCGCTTCCGCCTTGAAGCCGCCTTCGCCGGTGGGCGTCACGACATTGCGGAACTGGGAATCCTGGCGGATGAAGGTGCCCTTCTTGTCCTTTGCCTGGATGGGGTGCCAGTCACCGGACCATTTGCCATCGACGAGCATGTGACGTGTCCTTTCCGGAAAGAGAAATGGAGCCGGTCTTCAATGGCCGGCTCCGGACGTGGTTCGGAACTCAGCGCTTCAGCGCATAGGCGCCGCCGCCGATCAGCGACTGAACCGCAAGGGCGGCGGCCCAGAAGGCGGGGAATTCCCAGCCGCCATTGGGGTTCATGAAGAAGAAGCCGTTGCCCGAATGCGCGAAGACGGCGCCGAGCAGGATGGGAATCAGCGCCAGCGCGACCCAGCGCGTCCACAAACCGAGGATCAGCGCGATGCCGCCGAGGAATTCGGCCGTCATGACGACATAGGCGAGCGGCCCCGGAAGGCCAAGGCTCTGGAAATACTGCACCGTGCCGGCGGGCGTGAAGATCGCATATTTCAGCCAGGCATGGGCGATGAAAGACAGTCCCATGGTGACGCGCAACAGCAGCGCCGCATAATCGACATTGGCGGCAGAGGCGGTGAACGGGGCGCGGTCGGTGGCAGCATAGGTCATGGGAGGCTTCCTTGTCATTCCGCCGGCGGAAGTGCCGGTCGCGATGAACTGATAGGTAACGAACCATGTTACGATTGATAATCGCCGGACGGGGCAGAAGTTTGCTTCCGGATCGGAAGGGATGAACGCAGCACCCCGGCGCTACCAGCCCTTGTCCCACTCCGGTTCGCCACGGAAGCGCTCGGCCAGGAAATCGACCAGCGCGCGCACCTTCAGCGCCAGGTGCCGCCCCGGCGGATAGACCGCCTGCACAGGAACCGAGGGCGGTTCGAAGCCGCGCAGCAGCGGCACGAGGCGCTTGCCGTGGATGGCATCACCCGCAACGAAACTCGGAACCTGGGCGATGCCGAGCCCGGCCTCGGCAGACGCGACGCAGGCATCGGCGTTGGACAGAAAGATGCGGCCACGCACATTCACCGTCACCGGCGTGCTGCCATCGCGGAAATGCCAGCTGTCGCGGTCCTTGAAATTGGTGTCGATCACGCAGTCATGCCGGGCGAGATCCTGCGGCGCTGCAGGCGTTCCGTGCTGCGCCAGATAGGCGGGCGAGGCCACAACGACGATGCGCGACAGGCAGAGCTTGCGCGCGACGATGCTGGCATCGCTCTGATGGCCGATGCGCACCGCGGCGTCGAATCCCTCGTCGACCAGGTTGACCACACGGTCGGAGAAACTGACGTCGAGGCTGACCTCCGGATAGCGTGCCGCGAAATCGACGAGCGCCGGCGTGAGCTGCTTGGTGCCGAAGGACAAGGGTGCGGTGAGCTTCAGCCGCCCGCTCACCGAGCCCGAGCGGTTCTTCACCGCCTCGCCCAGCGCATCGAGTTCCTCGATCACGACGCGGATACGCTCGTAATAGGCCTGCCCCACCTCGGTAGGCGACAGGGCGCGCGTGGTGCGGTTGAGCAGCCTGACGCCGAGGTCTGCCTCGAGCCGCGACACCAGCTTGGAGGCCTGGCCGGAGCTGGTGCCCAGCCGGCGCGCGGCCTCCGCGAAGCTTCGCGTTTCCATCACGGCGGCGAACATCCGCTCGCATTCGAGTCTCTGCATTCCGTCCCCTGCCGCTCGCAACGGCCGCGAGCATTGCCGCGATTGGCACCCCCGCGCAACCCGCAAAGAAGCTGATGCCGGTGACGAGGCATTGAGAGCGCAGGCCCGCGCAGTTCCAAAGAACGCGCCGTCGCCAAGGCCTAGCCTGAGCGAGCCTAAGGAAGGCCGGGCCCGGACGCGATGTCCGTGGCCTGGAGCTTTTCGCGCCCCAGCGCCACCCACTGGTCCGGATCGAATTCCGATTGCCGCTTGACGAAGCTGTAGCCGGTCTCCCACCAGTGCAGGATCTCGTCACGCCGGTTATCCAGCACGATGTCGCCGCCCCGCGTCGGAATGGTCAGCACGGCGTGCCCGTCGCCGTTCTCGTCATGCACCACGGTGATGAGCAGCGAGGACTCCTCCACCCCCAGCTTCATCAGCATCTGGCGCTTGAGCAGGACGTAGTCCTCGCAATCCCCCGCCGTGGTGGGGATGGTCCAATATTCGTCCTTGCCGTAGAGCTTGCGGTCGGTGGTCGATGTGATGCTGTGGTTCACCCCGTCGTTCACCCGCTCCAGCATCTGCCAGGTTTCCGGCGACAGCAGGAAGTCATGCGGCGCATCGTATACCGGTGCGCAGAATGAGGGATCGCGCTGGCACAGCGCCGCCATTCCGCTGGGCATCGCGGTCGGCTCCAGTTCCGCGAGGGCCATTTCGGCGGGGGCTTCGGGAGCATGCACCGGGGGGCCCGCCGCCGCCCAGCCGCAGCTGCAACTGCTTACCATCAGCAACACAGCCCGTGTTGCGTGTGCCCCCCGCATCAGGACCCCTCCTGGTTATCGGAGGGATGTAATTAGCCCATTCGTCACGGTTCTGTCAAAATGCTTTCGCCCGGCCGGACGCATTTCCGGCCAGGTTTATTTTGTGTGCAATAGTGAACTTGCTTAGCAACCCGGCATGTCAGCCGGCGAGTGCGAGGCCTCCCTCTTCATCGCTTCCCGCACGTTCCGCGGCGGCTTCGGTCCAATGCCACTGCACCGGCCCCTCCTGGTCCATCGCCCAGCGCAGCCATTCGTCGAAGGCGTGGCGCAGCTGCAGTTTGGCCTCGGCCAGCGTCGTCGATTCGCCGCACATGCGGAGGTCCAGCGGCATGCTGGTGCAGGACGGGCCGGTCAGCGACCACAGCCATGTCGTCTTGCCTTCGCCACTGACGGCATGGCTGACGCGGCCGACCCGCAGGCCACCGAGAATGACGGCCGACTGACCGCGGGCGAGCGGAGAAAGTGAAATTTCCTGTGCCTGGAAACGCTGGGGATTGACGGTGGTGTGCAAGGCTTGGTCTCTCCTTCTGGCGGGATGTGGCGGGGCCGTTGCCGCGGCTCTCAACGGGATGCCGCAGGAATTGTTCCTTGGCATTCAGCAGTTGCCGGGTCCGCTTGCCTGTGAGACATTGCGGCCGATCCAGTCTGGCGCCGCCCGGAGCGGCGCGGGGCCAGGCATCGATCACACGAATGTGGAGATACCCATGAAAAAAGCAGCCCTGTTCTGCCTCACCCTCCTCGTCATGCCGACCTTCCTGGCGGACACGAGTTTCGCGCTGACGCAGAGCCAGAAGAATTATTGCCGCCGCAAGGCCGAGAATTATGCCGACGAGCGCTCGGCCGGCAACACCGTGGGCGGTGCGATCGGCGGCGCCGTGGTGGGCGGCATCCTGGGCGGCATCATCACCGGCGGCAAGGGAAGCGGCGTGGGCACGGGCGCGGCGGTCGGCGCTGGCGTCGGCGGCGTCAGCGGCGCGGTGCGCAGCTCGCAGCGCTGGCAGAATTATTATTGGGACAAGTACAACAACTGCATCAGCAAGTACTACTGACCCCAACGCGAGTCCGGACGATCAGGCCGCCGCTCACCCCGGCGGCCCTTTTTTGATTTCGATTTCATCTAAGATTGTGCGCCTTTTGCGCGAAAACCTCGCCCAATTTAACTTTTGAGCAGTCGGGAAATGTCATAGACCGCATGTCGGCTCAACTTTAGGGAGCGTCATGCGGTCGTTTTTCCTGGTTCTTCTGGCGGCGATCGTCCTCGCGTCGCCGGCGCGCGCGGCCGATCGCACCCTGCTCGCGCCCTTCGGTGCAGCCAGCACTCTCGACATGACGCCCGCGGCGGCGGGTCTGCTGCAGAGCCTGCAGAAGACGGCGGCCGCCCGTGGCCACGTCAAGGTCATCGTCGGCCTGCGCGTGCCCTTTGCCGCCGACGACGCACTGGACGCGGCGCCGCGTGCCGCCCAGCGCCAAGACATCGCGGCCGCATCGGGCGCGTTGCGCGCCCGTTTCGCCGCCGCTGCCGCGCGCCACCGGGGCGCGGTGCAGAGCTTCGACGCGCTGCCCTTCATGGCGATGGACGTGACCGGGCCGGAACTCGCGGCGCTCGCCGCCGATCCGCTGGTGCTGAGCCTCAGCCCGGATTTCAAGCTGCGCCGAAGCCTCGCGGAGTCCGGCCCCCTGATCCACGCACCGGAGGCCTGGGCTGAGGGCTACTCCGGCCAGGGCCAGACCATCGCCATCCTCGACACCGGGGTCGACAGCACGCATCCCTTCCTCGCCGGAAAGGTGGTGTCAGAGGCGTGCTATTCGAAGGGCGGCTATTGCCCGCAAGGCACCACCTCCTCGACGGCGGCGGGATCGGCGCTGCCCTGCCCCTTGGCCGAACCCTGCGCCCATGGCACGCACGTGGCGGGCATCGCGGCCGGCCGTGGCGAAAGCGCCTCCGGCATCGCCCGTGACGCCACGCTGATCGCCATCCAGGTCTTCAGCCCGGATCCCTCGGACCCCACCGACATCACCGCATGGTACAGCGACGTGCTGGCCGGGCTGAACCGCGTCTACCAGCTCCGCAACAGCTACCCGATCGCCGCCGTGAACCTCAGCCTCGGCGGCGGGCGCTATTCCGGCACCTGCGACCGCGCGTATCCGGCGATGACCGCGGCCATCGCCAATCTGCGCAGTGCCGGCATCGCGACGGTCATCGCCGCCGGCAACGAGTACTACACCGATTCCATCGCCTTTCCGGCCTGCATCTCGAGCGCCATCAGCGTCGCGGCGGTATCCGATTCGGATTGGGGGCCGTGCTTCGACGGAACGCCGACCGCGGCCGACAAGATTGCCTGCTATTCCAACGATGCACCCTTCGTTTCGCTGCTGGCGCCGGGCTCGTCCATCACCTCATCGGTGCCAGGCGGCGGCTACGAGACCTGGCACGGCACGTCGATGGCCAGTCCGCATGTCGCCGGCGCCTTCGCCGTGATGAAGCAGCGTGCGCCGAATGCCAGCGTCTCCGACATGCTCGCGGCCTTCCAGAAAACCGGTGCGCCGGTGACCGACGGGCGCGGCACGGTGCCATTCTCCCGCCCCCGGATCGATGTCGCCGCGGCGCTCACGCAGTTCGTCACCCTCAGCTATACCGCCACGGGTGACGGCAGCGGCACCGCGAGCTTCAAGACCGCGCAGGGCACCACCACCTGCAATGCCGATTGCGACATCACCCTGGTTCTGGGAACGGCGGTGACCGCCAGCATCAAGCCTGCCAAGGGATCGGCCCTGACCGGCTGGTCGGGGGCCTGCAGCGGGCGTGGCGCCTGCAACTTCACCGTCAGTGCCGCCATCACCCTCACCGCCAGCTTCGGCCCGGCCTCGACCTTCGATCTGACTTACACAAGGGTGGGGAGCGGCGCGGGCGCGGTGCTGTTCAGAACGGCGGCCGCCGCCGCGAATTGTGCCGAAAGCTGCAGCCAGACCTACAATCAGGGAACGCTCGTCATGCTGACGGCGAGGCCCGCCCGGCACTCGCGCTTCACCGGATGGTCAGGCGCCTGCGGACGCAGGAAACTCTGCATCCTCAACATGTCGATGGCGAAATCGGTGACGGCCAGCTTCAGCGGCCGTTGAACGGGCCTCAGAAGCGGTAGTTCACGCCCAGCACGGCAGAGCCGATGTTCTGGTTGAAGGTATACTTGTAGGTATTCCCCCAGGAGGCATTCTTGTAGGAGAGGTCGATGTCGTTATCGCCCAGCATCGTATAGTCATATTCGGCGAAGGCCGACCAGTTCGGCGCGAACTTCCATTCGACGCCACCGCCCACCAGCCAGCCCTGCAGGCGGTTGTCGTCGGAGCTGCCGGAATAGCCCCCGTTGCCTTCCTTGTCGGTATATTTGAAGCTGCCGAAAGCGAGGCCGCCCTTGCCATAGGCGAGGACGTCGGGCTGCAGCAGATAGCCGATGCGCGCGTTGAGCGAGCCGAAGGTGGTGAGTTCCGTGGTCAGCTTTTCGCCGGAGCTGAATTCCTTGCTGCTGTCGGTGGCCGCGATCGAGGTCATTGCCTGGATGCCGAGGACGATGCTGTCAATCTGGTAGTCGAAGCCGAACTGGATGCCGCCGCCGGGGCCGTTGCCATTCTGGCTGCCGGCGTTGAAGCCGTCATGGGTCACGTTGTTGATGGTCTGGGTCGGCGCCTTCGCGTCGGCGGAAATGAAGTTCCAGTTGGCGTTGGCGCCGATGTAGAAGCCGGTCCAGCTGCTGGCCGGAGGGAGGTCGCCTGCCAAACACGAGGTGGCCATCAGCCCAAGCGCGGCGACGGCGGACAACAGGGTGCGGGACATGGAAACCTCTCAGCGGGATATTTGCCGGAAATTGGCACAGCTACGTGCCGCCTGCAACCGGAACCTGCCATGCTAGATCGCCGCATGCACAAGATGAAAGGTCGCGAGCCGCAGCCGCCGTACAAGGGCCACGCCCCGCTCAACCGGGATGTGGCGGAGGGCCCGTTGCCTGCTTCTTCGACAACGGAACGAACCTTCGACCCCCTGCTTAAGCATCAGTTGCAAACCACTGAAATGACGAGGTTTGCATCCAACGATGCGGCGCTTTCGCCTGAGCCGTGGCAAGACGCAATGGCGCGAATTTGCGGCTCACGTCATGGCAGACCGTAGCCCACGATGCCCTTGGTCTCGAGGAAGTCATGGATGCCCCAGTCGGCATATTCGCGGCCGTTGCCGGACTGCTTGTAGCCGCCGAAGGGCGCGTGCGTGTCCCAGTCGGGGTAGTTGATGTTGACCGTGCCGGCCCTGAGCCGTGCCGCGACGCCGCGGGCATGGGCCAGGTCGGAGGAACTGACATAGGCGGCCAGGCCGTAGACCGTGTCGTTGGCGTAGCACACCGCCTCGTCCTCGCTGTCGTAGGGCAGGATCGACAGCACCGGACCGAAGATCTCCTCGCGCGAGATGGTCATGTCGTGGCGGACGTTGCCGAACACGGTGGGGCGCACGAAGTAGCCGCGGTTCAGCCCGGCAGGGCGCCCCATGCCGCCGCACACCAGTGTCGCACCCTCGTCGATGCCGGACTGGATCAGGCGCTGCACCTTGTCGAACTGCGCCTGGCTCACCAGCGGGCCCAAAACCGTCGCGGCATCGCGCGGGTCGCCCACGATGTTGGTCTCGGCGGCGCGGCGGGCGATGTCGAGGGCCTCGTCGTGGCGGGCGCGCGGCACGAACATGCGGGTTGGCGCATCGCAGGACTGGCCGGTGTTGGCGAAGCACAGGTTGGTTCCCGTGCTCACCGCCACCTCGAAATCGGCATCGGCCAGGATGATGTTGGGCGACTTTCCGCCCAGTTCCTGCGCCACGCGCTTCACCGTATCGGCGGCTGCCTTGGCGACCAGGATGCCGGCGCGCGTCGAACCGGTGAAGGACATCATGTCGATCAGAGGATGGGCTGACATGGCCGCGCCCGCCGTGGGTCCGTCACCGTTCACGAGGTTGAACACGCCCTTGGGCGTTCCCGCCTGATGCATGATCTCGGCGAAGATCAGGCCTGAGACCGGCGCGATCTCGGAAGGCTTCAGCACCATGGTGCAGCCCGCGGCGATCGCCGGCGCCACCTTGCAGACGATCTGGTTCAACGGCCAGTTCCACGGCGTGATGAGGCCCACCGTGCCGATGGCCTCGCGCACGATGCGCGAGGTGCCGCGCTGCTCGGTGAAGGAGAAGGTCTCGAGCGCCTTGATGGTGGCTTCGAGATGCACCTGCCCCGCCCATACCTGCGCGGCCTTGGCGAAGGACAAGGGCGCGCCCATCTCCATCGACACCGCCTCGGCGATCTCGTCCCAGCGTGAATTATAGATCTCGAGGACGCGGCGGAGCAGCGACAGACGCTCCTCTCGGCTCGACTGGCTCCAGACCGGGAAGGCGGCATGGGCCGCCTTCACGGCCCGGTCCACGTCCTCCGGCGAGGCGAGCGCGATTTTCGTGAAGGCCTCCTCGGTCGCCGGGTTGATGACGTCGAGGGTGCGGTCAGTCAGCGGCTTGACCCACTGACCGTCGATGAAGAACTGCAGGTTGTTGGTCATCATGTCTCCTCAGGCGGCTTCGTAGCCGGCGATGCCCTTGATCTCGGTCACGTCGTCGAGACCGTATTCGGCATATTCGCGCCCGTTGCCGGACTGCTTGTAGCCGCCGAAGGGAAGTGCCGTGTCCCAGGCCGGATAGTTGATGTAGACGCAGCCCGAGCGCAGCTTGCGGGCCACTTCGCGGCCCTTGGCGAGATCCTTCGTCTGGAGATAGGAGGCGAGGCCGTAGACGGTGTTGTTGGCCTCCTCCACCGCATTGTCCAGCGTGTCATAGGCCATGAGCGACAGTACCGGCCCGAAGATCTCCTCCTTCGCGATGCGCATGTCGGGCGACACGTTGGCGAAGATGGTCGGCTTCACGTAGTAGCCGCGGTTGAGGCCTTCCGGACGGCCGAGGCCGCCGGTGACGAGTTCGGCCCCTTCCTTGATGCCGCTCTCGATCAGGTCCTGGATCTTGTTGAACTGGACTTCGCTCACCACCGGGCCGAGATGCGGGCCGTCGAGGTGAGCAGGAGCGACCTTGAACTTCTCGGCTGCGGCCTTGGCATGGCGGATCGCCTCCGGCATCTGGCCCTTCTGCACCAGCATGCGGGTCGGTGCGTTGCAGGACTGTCCGCTGTTGCCGAAGCATTTGTTGACACCCTTGGTGACGGCAACCGCGAGGTCGACGTCCGGGAACAGGATGTTGGCGCTCTTGCCGCCCAGCTCCTGGGAGACACGCTTCACCGAGTCTGCAGCGGACTTGGCGACGAGGATGCCGGCGCGGGTCGAACCGGTGAACGACATCATGTCGATGCCCGGATGGCGCGACATGGCATCGCCCACCGTCGGGCCGTCGCCGTTGACGAGGTTGAACACGCCCGCCGGCACGCCGGCGTCATGCATGATTTCGGCGAAGATGATGGCATCCAGCGGCGCGATTTCCGAGGGCTTCAGCACCATGGTGCAGCCCGCCGCGATGGCGGGGCCGACCTTGCAGGTGATCTGGTTCAGGGGCCAGTTCCACGGCGTGATCATGCCGATGACGCCGATGGGCTCGCGCACCACCAGCGAGGTGCCCTTCTTGTGCTCGAACTCATAGGTCTCCAGCACCTTGCGGATGCGCTTCAGATGCGCCTCGCCCGAGGCCACCTGCTCGTTGCGGGCGAAGTCGATGGGGGCGCCCATCTCGGCGGAGATCGCCTGCGCCAGATCCTCGGCGCGGCGTTCGTATTGTGCGATGATGGCGTCGAGCAGCGTCAGGCGCTGCTGGCGCGTGGTTGCGGCGAAGCCGGGGAAGGCCTTGCGCGCGGCGGCCACAGCCTTGTCGACGTCGGCGGCACTTCCCACCGAGATCGTGGCAAAGACCTCCTCGGTCGACGGGTTGACGACGCCCAGCGTCCTCGGGGTCACGGGCTCGACCCAGCGGCCGTCGATGTAGAACTTGAGGGTGTTCATGGGAGGCTCTCCTTGTCCTGTCAGGGTCCGCGGCACCGCAGGGTGGCGGAGCATTTTCCGCTACCATCGGGCCGGTCGATTGCGTTATATCCAACTGACTATAACGTTAGGCAAGAGCTGGTCAAGCATGGCAGGGCTGCCGTCCCGTCAGTGCGTTTGACCGCCGGCGGTGCACTGCCTAGCCTGCGAACGGCGTCGGAACCCCCAGGATAAGGCCAGCCATGTCATGATTGTCCGCGACCCGCCAAGGCCATGGGAACTGCTGTTCATCCTGCGCGGCTCGATCGTTCCCGCCATCTGGCCGCAGCTGGCCTTCGTGACGGCGCTGTCGGCGCTGGTGACCTGGCTCGATCTCTCCGGCCGCATCTCGTTTCCGGTCATTTCGCCCTTGCCCTTCTCGCTCATCGGCATTGCGCTGTCGATCTTCTCCGGCTTCCGCAACTCCGCCAGCTACGAGCGCTGGTGGGAGGGCCGCAAGCTGATCGGCCAGCTGGTCATATACTGCCGCAGCCTGGCGCGGCTTGCGCTGGCGCATCTTGGCACTACGAGAGGCGATGCGCTGGCGCGGCTTGCCATCGCCTTCGCCCATGCACTGGCCCACCACCTGCGCGGCGAGACGATGGGCTCCAATGTCACCCGCTTCCTGCCCCGGGACGTGACGGCCAATGCGCGCAACGCCCCCGAAGCGATCCTGATGCTGATGAGCCGCGACATTGCCACACCGGAGGTCGCGGGCGAACTGCCGCCGCCGATGGCGCAGGCGCTGGAAGAGCAGGTGTCGGGGCTGTCGGCGGTGCTGGCGGGGCCGAGCGCATCAAGCACACGCCCCTGCCCTATGCCTATTCTCTGCTGCTTCACCGAACGGTTTACATGTTCTGCGTGCTGCTGCCCTTCGGGCTGGCACCTTCCGCCGGGCTGTGGACGCCCATCCTCTGCGCCATTGTCGCCTATACCTTCTTCGGTCTCGATGCGCTGGGTGACGAGCTCGCCGCACCTTTCGGCTCGGGCGAGAACGCACTGCCACTCTCGGCGGTCGCGACGACGGTGGAGATCAACGTCTCGGAACAGCTGGGTCTCGGCGAACTGCCAGCCAATCCGGCGCCACGCAATTACGTGCTGAGCTGAGCATCTTTCGGACCATGGCCCATCAGCCTTTCCTCGTAGAGGCAGGACTGCTCGACGATGGCTGACCAGATGGCCGCGGCGGCGCCGGCGGGGATGCCGAGCAGGGTGGCGGTTTCCTCGCGGCTGGCGATGACCTCGAGGATGCGCTCGTCGATGCGGGCCGGCAGGCCTTCCGGCGCCTTCAGCGATGCCACCCGACTGACGATCTCGAAACGCTGTGCCAGGAGATCGAGAAGCTGCTGGTCCACCGCGTCGATCTCGGACCTGAGGCCGATGAGCTGCCGGGTCATGCCCTTCCTCGCAAAAATGAAGGGTCCGCGCTGGTGGCGCGGACCCCTGACCGTCGAGCCCGTCTTTGGCAATCAGAGACCCGGAGGTTCATAGCGCCCAGAAACTGCGTCTTCCAAACAGGAGTTGCTGTAGCGTTATTCCCGTATAGCAATATCGAACTCGTCCGGCAAGACAGAAAACCATCGATCTGTGGATAGAACTTTCGCATGCGTCGTTTTCACCTAGATACAACCCTATGGATTCATTATTCCCGATTGGATATAACGCTGGCCTGACAGAAAATGGGAGGTCATCATGCTGTCCAAGGCTCTCGACGAGATCAAGAAAACGCTGGCGCTGCGTCCGCGCTATGACAACTGGATCGGCGGCAAGTGGGTCGCCCCGGTGAAAGACCAGTATTTCGAGAACATCAGCCCGGTCACCGGCAAGGTGTTCTGCGAGGTGGCCCGCTCCTCCGCCGAGGACATCGACCTCGCCCTCGACGCTGCCCACAAGGCGAAGGATGCCTGGGGCAAGACCGCGGCCGCCGAGCGCGCCCTGATCCTCAACCGCGTTGCCGACAAGATGGAGCAGCACCTGAAGCTCTTGGCCCTTGCCGAGACCATCGACAACGGCAAGCCGATCCGCGAGACCACCGCCGCCGACCTGCCGCTGGCGGTCGACCACTTCCGCTATTTCGCCGCCTGCATCCGCGCCCAGGAGGGCACGCTGGGCGAGATCGACCACACGACGGTGGCCTATCACTTCCATGAGCCGCTCGGCGTGGTCGGGCAGATCATTCCGTGGAACTTCCCGCTGCTGATGGCGATCTGGAAACTTGCCCCGGCGCTCGCCGCCGGCAACTGCGTGGTGCTGAAGCCCGCCGAGCAGACGCCGATGGCCATCATGGTGCTGATGGAACTGCTCGCCGACATCCTGCCGCCCGGCGTCATCAACGTCGTCAACGGCTTCGGCATCGAGGCCGGCAAGCCGCTCGCCACGTCGAAGCGCATCGCCAAGGTGGCCTTCACCGGCGAGACCACGACCGGCCGCCTGATCATGCAATACGCCTCCGAGAACATCATCCCGGTGACGCTGGAGCTCGGCGGCAAGTCGCCCAACATCTTCTTCGCCGACGTGATGGCGGAGGACGACGACTTCTTCGACAAGGCTCTGGAAGGCTTCACCATGTTCGCGCTGAACCAGGGCGAGGTCTGCACCTGCCCCAGCCGCGCGCTGGTGCAGAAGTCGATCTACGACAAGTTCATGGAGAAGGCGCTGGCGCGCGTCGCCAAGGTCAAGCAGGGCCACCCGCTCGATCCGTCCACCATGCTCGGCGCGCAAGCTTCCAACGACCAGCTGGAAAAGATCCTCTCCTACATCGACATCGGCCGCAAGGAAGGTGCGAAGGTGCTGGCTGGCGGCGAGCGCAACGTGCTCGAGGGCGAGTTGAAGGACGGCTACTACGTGAAGCCGACCGTGCTCGAAGGCCACAACAAGATGCGGGTGTTCCAGGAGGAGATCTTCGGGCCCGTCGTCGCGGTGACCACCTTCGACACGCCCGAGGAAGCACTGGCACTCGCCAATGACTCCCTCTACGGCCTCGGCGCCGGCGTGTGGACGCGCGACATCAACCGCGCCTACAACTTCGGCCGCAACATCCAGGCCGGCCGCGTGTGGACCAACTGCTATCACCTCTATCCGGCGCATGCCGCATTCGGTGGCTACAAGCAGTCGGGCATCGGCCGCGAGACCCACAAGATGATGCTCGACCACTACCAGCAGACCAAGAACATGCTGGTGAGCTACAGCCCCAAGGCGCTGGGCTTCTTCTGAGCAGGATCAGGGAGGGCGGAACATCCGCCCTCCCTGCCATTGGGGAGGATCATCATGGTCGAACGGGTTCTCGTCACCGAGACGGCACTGGCGTGGATCGGCCGGCTGCGCGACAAGCACGGGCCGCTGATGTTCCACCAGTCGGGCGGCTGCTGCGATGGCTCGGCCCCCATGTGCTACCCGGCCAATGAATTCCGCACCGGCGGCAGCGACGTTCTGCTGGGCGAGATCGGCGGGGCCCCCTTCTACATGGGCGCGGCGCAGTTCGAATACTGGCGCCATACCCAGCTCATCATCGACGCCGTTCCAGGCCGCGGATCGGGCTTTTCGATCGAGTCACCCGAAGGCATCCGCTTCCTCACCCGCAGCCGGGTGTTCACCGACGAGGAAGTGAGCGAGCTCGAGGCAGCACGCTGACCGGCCGCACGCTTGCAGGCGAGGCTCCGTCTTCGTTATAGTCAAATTGCAACAACGACCATCCGAAGGCTCCCATGACCCCCGAAGCCGCCCCCGCGCCGCGCCCGCAAACGCTGGACGAGGCACAGGCATTCATCAGGGCGAACTACCGCTGCACGCTCCCCACCGAGGCGCTCGATCTCGAAGATGCAGCAGGCCAGGTGCTGGCGGAGGCGGTCGTCGCACCCTGTGATCTCCCGCGCTTTGCGGCATCCGCCATGGACGGATTTGCCGTGCGCGAGGCCGACTTCCCGGATGGTCAGTCCACCATGCTGCGCATTGCGGGCACGGCGCGGGCCGGCCACCCCTTTGGCCGCAGGATCGAGGCTGGTGAGGCCGTCCGAATCTATACCGGCGCGGTCGTGCCCGAAGGCGCCGATCGCGTCATCATGCAGGAAGACTGCCGCATCGGGAGCGGAACCATCGTGGCCGATCTCGCCGGCAAGCGGAAACGCCATATCCGCCTTCCCGGGGAGGATGTTCGTTCGGGACAGCAGCTTCTGACAGCAGGCACCAGATTGTCGCCCGCCCACCTCGCGCTGCTCGGCGCCCTGCAGATTGCTACCGTGAAGGTGCGGCGCTGGCTGAGGGTGACCCTGATTTCGACCGGCGACGAACTCCGGCCTCCGGGCGAGGAGCTCGGAATGGGTCAGATCGTCGACAGCAATGGGCCCTATCTGCGCCGCATGCTCGAGCAGCTGAACTGCGACGTCGACTTCCGTGGCATCGTCCCCGACCGACCCGACCTGCTTCTGGAGACACTCATCGCGGCGGCGCGCGACAGCGACCTGATCATCACCTCCGGCGGCGCCTCGGTGGGCGCCGAGGATCACCTGCGGAGCCTGATCGCCCGGCGCGGCTTCCTCGAATTCTGGAAGCTGCGCATGAAGCCCGGAAAGCCCGTGGGGCTCGGCGACATCGACGACTGCCCGATCCTCGTGCTGCCGGGCAACCCGGTGGCCGCCGCCGTCAGCTTCCGGTTCCTCGGCCGGGTGTTGATTGCCGCGCTGTCGGGTGAAGGCAACTTCGGCATCGAATCATTGCGCCTGCCGCTCGCCGCTCCGGTCAGGAAGACCACCGACCGGCTCGAGATCCTGGCCGCGCGACTGGTTCGCGGTGCGCAGGGAAGGACGGAAATCGAGGTCCTGCCTGTCCAGGGATCCGCGAGCCTGCAGTCCCTCGCAATGGCGGAGGGCTGGGTTCTCATCCCGCCATCGACGGGCGACAGCGCCAACGATGCCGTCGATTTCGTCACCGCGGGTAACTGAAGCCATACCAAAATTGCAGTTGTGAGGGCGGCGGGAACGCGTTGTTGTGTACGCATGCGCCTGCCCACCGAGGACGAGCTCAATACGATTGCCAAGTCTGTTGGCCTGAAGCTGTCGGCTTCGGAGCTTCTGAGCCTTGCCCGCCTGTCGAAGGCCATGCAGCCTGCCTATGAATGCCTGGCTCGGCAGGCCTCCGCCACGATTGCGACCGTGGGCCCGCGCGACGGCGGCCGGCCGCCCGACCCCGCCGCCAATCCGTTGAACGCCTGGGCCTGGATCACCGACATCACCGGAAAGGCAGAAGGTCCCCTCGCCGGTCGGCGCATCGCCATCAAGGACAACATCGCCGTCGCTGGCGTGCCCATGCGCAATGGCAGTCCGCTGCTGGACGGCTTCATCCCCGACGAAGATGCGACGGTGGTGACCCGCATCCTCGATGCCGGGGGCATGATTGCCGGAAAGACGGTCTGTGAAGACCTCTGCTTCTCCGGCAGCAGCCACACCAGCACACCGGCACCGGTTCTCAATCCGCACGACCGGACGCGCTCCGCCGGGGGCTCGTCGAGTGGCAATGCGGCAGCCATTGCTGCGGGGGACATCACCATGGCGGTGGGTGGCGACCAGGGCGGCTCGGTCAGGACACCCGCGAGCTGGTGCGGCGTCGTAGGGCTCAAACCCACACATGGGCTGGTGCCCTACACCGGTGCCTTTCCGATCGAACCGTCATTCGACCACCTTGGTCCCATGGGCAAGACCGTGGACGACGTGGCCCTCCTGCTCTCCGTCATCGCCGGTCCAGACGGGCTCGACCCGCGCCAGCAGGACGTCGTGGTCCAGGATTATCTGTCAGCCCTCACCGAACCCGTTGCCGGCCTCAGGGTGGCCGTTGTGCGCGAAGGTTTCGGGCGGCCCGAAAGCGATCCCGTGAGCGATGCTGTGGTGAGGGCCGCCCTTGATGCCATGCGGGAGGCTGGTGCGGTTGTGGAGGACGTATCGTTGCCCGCGCACCTCGACGCCTATCACATCGGCTCCGTCGCCATATTCGAGGGAGCCGCCGCGTTCCTCTTTGCCGACAACCTGCTGGCAGCCGGGTTCAAGGGCTATTACCCAGAGAAGATGGCCGCTCACTGGGTGCGGGCCTGGCGCGAAAATCCGGACGGCCTGCCCGCCATCGGCAAGTTCGCGCTGCTGTTTGGCGCCCACGCCCGGCAGACGGGGCACGGCGCCACCTATGCCAAGGCCCAGAACCTCCGCCGCATCATCCGTGCCGCCTATGATGGCATCCTCGACCGCTATGACGTGCTGGCGATGCCGACTTTGCCCTTTCCCGCGCCACTGCTGCCCGGTTCGGATGCAACGCTCGAGCAGGTGGTGGTCGCCGGTCTCGACATGGAGGGCAACACCGCGCCCTTCGACGCCAGCGGCCATCCGGCCATTTCAGTGCCCTGCGGGATGTGCCGCGGCCTGCCGGTGGGGCTGATGTTCGTCGGCCGCCATTTCGATGAAAGAAAAGTCTTGCGGGCCGCTGCAAGTTTCGAAAGGCTTGAAACCAGAATCCGGCAATAACCAAAAACAGGGAGTGAAACATGTCGATCAGTCTCCATCGTCCCTCTCTTCGCATCAGCCGCCGCGGCGTCATCGGAGGGGCCTCCGCGGCAATGGCGCTGGGCGCCGCGGGCCGGTTCGGCCTGGCCCATGCCGACGACAACCAGCTCTCCATGATGGGCTGGGCGGACTACATCGCGCCCGATGACATCAAGGGCTGGGAAGAGGCCAACAAGGCCAAGCTCGTCTATGACAACTACGCGTCGAACGACGAGATGTACTCGAAGCTGCAGCTCGCGCAGGGCAACAGCGGCTACGACCTCGGCATGAACACCGACTTCATGATCAAGCTGCTGATCGACAAGGGGCTGATCCAGAAGCTGGACAAGTCGATGATTCCCAATATCGGCAACATCCGTCCGGAATTCGCCCACCCCGACTTCGACCCGGACAATGCCTACACGGTGCCGAAGAGCACGGGTTCGGAAGGCTTCATCTATGACAAGTCGGTGATCACGCGCCCGATGGCGACCTGGGCCGACTTCCTCGAGGCGATCGAGAACGAGGCTAGCGGCCAGGTATCGCTGCTCGACGACCCACTCGCCATCGCGCCCATCTTCTGGTCCAAGGGCGTGTCGTGGAATACCAAGGACGAGGCCGCGATCAAGGATGCCGAAACCCGCGTCGAGACGCTGGCCAAGCACATCAAGGCCTTCAACTCCTACCCGGTTCAGGACGTCGCCTCGGGCTCGATCATTCTTGCGCAGTGCTGGAACGGCAACGCCAAGCAGGCCATCGATTCATCGAAAAACAAGAACCTGGTGTTCGTCTATCCGGGCCCGATCTCGGAACTCTGGCTCGACAGCTACCATATCCCCGTCGGCGCCAAGAATCTGAAGGGTGCGCACTCCTGGATCAACTACGTGCTCGATCCGACGGTGGCGGCACGCGAGATCACCTATACCGGCTTCCTGTCGCCGATCACGAGTGCCGAAAAGCATCTCGATGCCGCGACGGCCGGCAGCGATCTCATCTTCCCACCGGCGGACGCCATCAAGCGCGGGGAGCGCACGCAGCGCAACGAGACCTACGATCGCCGGGTCGCAATATTGACGAAGTTCAAGGCCGCGGCAGCGCAGTAAGCGACGACAGCAGACAAGGGGTGCCGGGCTGTTCCGGCATCCTTTCCATTTGGGCGCGATCAATGGCAGCCGACGTCGAACTCGAGCGGGTAAGCAAGCTCTACGGCTCATTCAAGGCCGTCGATGACGTGACCCTGCGGATCCCCAAGGGTTCCTTCATTTCGATCCTCGGATCCTCAGGAGCAGGAAAGTCAACCGTCCTGCGTATGATCGGAGGATTTGAATATCCCGACTACGGCACCGTGCGGATCGCCGGTCAGGATGTCACCATGCTGCCGCCCTACCGGCGCGACGTGAACACCGTGTTCCAGAACTACGCGCTGTTTCCCCACATGAACGCTGCCGAGAATGTCGCATATGGCCTGCGGCAGGACGGAGTTGCGGCGGAGGAGCGCAAGTCCAGGGTTCGCGAGGCCCTGCAGATGGTCGAGATGCTGCCCTACGCCATGCGCAAGCCGAACGAGCTGTCAGGTGGCCAGCAGCAGCGCATCGCGCTTGCCCGTGCCCTCGTCAAGCGTCCCGCCGTGCTCCTCCTCGACGAGCCCCTGGGCGCCCTCGACCGCAAGCTGCGCCAGCAGATGCAGGTGGAGCTCAAGCTCCTGCAGAGCCGGCTGGGTCTCACCTTCGTCTTCGTCACGCATGACCAGGAAGAGGCGCTGGCCATGTCGGACTCGATCGCGGTGATGCGCGACGGCAAGATCGAGCAGCTCGGCGGACCGACCGAACTCTATGACACGCCGGCCACTGCCTTCGTGGCAAGCTTCATCGGCGCGCAGAACTTCATCGCGGGCGATCGTGTGGACGATACCCTGCACATGAAGAGTGCCGAAGGCCTGAGCTTCGCCGCCGGCCAGGCCACGCCGCACCTTGGGCGCGGCGCCAGGGTGCTGGGAGCCGTCCGGCCCGAGAATGTCTTGGTGGCCGTGGAAGAGCCGCAGGCCGCCGCGAACCGCTTGAAAGCCACTGTCGCGGCGAGCGTCATGCTGGGCGACAGCCTGGAGTACGTCCTGCGGCTGGACAGTGGAGGTGAATTCATCGCCCGCCTGCCTCGCCGCGGCATGCCGGCCATCGCCCCCGGAATGAAGGTCTTTGCCCATTGGGAACCACAATTCTTCCAGCTCTTCCCTTATGAGGATCTCCGCGACGCGAGGAGCTTCGTCGCGTGACGGACGCTCTAGCCCTCCCCCCGCCCGCCCGGCACCGCGCACGGCTGCTGCCGCGCTGGATCATGGCCTGGCCGGCTCTCGCCTGGTGGACCTTCTTCTTCGTCATTCCCCTGCTCTGGATCCTGCTCTACAGCCTCGGTTCGAAGCCGGCGGCGACGGAGGCCGGCGCCGTGTCGCTGTCGACGCTGTCCTTCGGCAACTACGGCGAGGCACTCACCGGCGTCTTCTTCAACGTGTTCGTCATCACCATGCGCACCGCCGGGCTGGGCACTCTCCTCGCCGCCCTGATCGGCTTTCCCGTGGCCTATGCGCTGGCGCTCCACGTTCCGGCAAGATGGCGCTCGATCCTGGTCTTCCTGCTCATACTTCCCTACTGGACCAGCTTCCTGCTTCGCACCTTCGCCTGGCGCATCATTCTTGCCCCGCAGGGCACGCTGTCGGACGTGCTGCATTCCCTCGGCATCATCAGCGGCAGGTTACTCATCCTGGACACCAATGCAGCGGTGCAGCTCGGCATCGTCTACAACTACCTCCCGGTCATGATCCTGCCCATCTACGTGGCGCTGGAGCGGATCGACAAGTCGCTGCTGCGCGCCAGCATGGACCTCGGCGCCGGGCCCTTCAGAACCTTCGTGCAGATCACGTTGCCGCTTGCCGCGCCGGGCCTACTGGGCGGACTGCTGCTGACATTCATCCTGGCGGCCGGCGATTATGTCGTGCCTACCATCCTTGGCGGAACCAAGGGGCTGATGGTCGGCAACCTCGTCGCCACACAAATCCTCGCATCACAGAATCTGCCCTTGGGTGCCGCCATGGCAGTGATGCTGATCGGGCTCCTGTTCCTGATCGTTGCCGCCGTCGGCGCCCTGCTGTGGCTGGCCAGGGCCGTGTTCCGCTCCAGCCGCGGTGCACCACTGTGACACCCAACCGCAAGCCTCGCGAACTGGGCAGGCTGCTGCTGCTTTGCTGGCTCGCCGTGGTCTTCGTCTTCCTGTTCCTGCCCATCGCCGTCATCATCATGTACAGCTTCAACGGCGGTCGGAACCTCTATGTCTGGACCGAATGGTCGGCCCATTGGTATGGCGCCATTTTCGAGAACCCGCGCGCAACCGGCGCCCTGCTGGTGTCGCTGCAGACGGCCTTCATCAACGCGGTGATCGCGGTTTCGCTCGGCGTTCCCGCCGGGATCACCCTCGCGCGGCGCAAGGGACGCTGGACAGGCCCCTACATTGCGCTGATCTTCATCATTCTGGGCATTCCGGAACTGGTGTCAGCCATCGGGCAGATGATCTGGATGGACCGCATCGGACTGTTCGACGGCATCACCCGCCTGTCGATCGGGCATTCCTTGTTCAATATCGCGGTCGTTGCCCTCATCGTGCGCGCGCGCGCCGACGGTCTGGGAGAGCAGTTCGAGCAAGCCGCGGGTGATCTCGGTGCCCCGCCCTTGCGGGCCTTCAAGGATATCACCCTGCCGCTGATGTTCCCGGCCGTCCTCGCGGGCCTGCTGCTCTCGTTCACGTTTTCCTTCGACGACGTCATCATATCGCTCTTCGTGCAGAGACCGGGCACATCCACGTTCCCGATCTACATCCTCTCGTCCATGAAGGCAGGCCTCAAGGGTGACGTTGCGGCTCTTGCCGTTCTGATGCTCCTGGCTTCCTTCCTCGGTGTCGGAATTGCAGCGGCCCTCCTTGCACGCAGCGGCAAGGGCAAGACCCTGGGCGGATTGATGGGTTAGTCCGGGACGTCGCGCAGACGCGACCGGAGAGACTCGGCCTATGGGCTGTCGTCGCCAAGCCGATAGCCAATGCCCGGCTCTGTGAGGACAAGCACGGGCTCGGCCGGTTTCGGCTCAATTTTCTGGCGCAGCTGGCCGACAAGGACGCGCAGATACTGGACGTCTTCGGCGTGGGCCGGCCCCCATACGGCGTTGAGAATCTGCTTGTGGGTGAGCACCCGGCCTGCATTGCGAACGAGGAGCAGCAGCAGGTCGAACTCCTTGGGGGTGAGCTTCACGGACTGGCCAGCGAGTTCCACATGGTGGCGCTCGGTGTCGATCATCAGTCCGCCTGCGTGAAACACCGTCTCCACCGGCTTCCCCTGGTTCCGGCTCCGGGTCACGGCCCTGATGCGGGCGAGCAATTCGCCGATGCCGAAGGGCTTGTTCACGTAATCGTCGGCGCCGAGGTCGAGAGCACTGATCTTCTCCGTCTCTCGGTCCCGCGCGGAGAGGACGATGATCGGCACCTGCGAGAAGGCCCGGACGGCGCGGATCACCTCCTTGCCGTCCTTGTCGGGAAGGCCCAGGTCCAGCAGCATGGCATCCGGTGACTGGGTGGCTGAGAGGCGGATGGCTTCGGAAGCGCTTGCTGCCGTGACCACGTCGTAGCCCGCTGCCCCCAAAGCCGGCTTCAGGAAGCGAATGATCTGGGGTTCGTCATCGACCACGAGAATGCGCAGGCCGGTCATGGCGCCACTCCGGGGCCGGCTGCGGGCAATTCAACGACGAAGCGCGCACCCTGCCCCATGGCCGCAGGGCTCTCGGCCCGGATCGTTCCTCCCATGGCCTCTGCGATGGCGCGGCAGATGGCGAGGCCGAGGCCCGTTCCCGCAGGACGTCCGTCGCCATCACGCACCCGGTAGAATTTCTCGAACACCTTCTCCAGGTCCTCCTTCGCTATGCCCGGCCCGTGATCCTCGACAATCATGACAATGCGGCCATCTCGCACTTCGACCCGGACGCGGATCGGCGCCCCGCCGCCATATTTATGGGCGTTGTCCAGCAAGTTGAAAACCAGCTGTTCGATCAGGGCTGGGTCGACGGCGGCAACTGCCGGTGATGACGGCAGTTCGAGTCCGATGTCCTGGCGCTCCATCATGGCCCGAGCCCGGCCCACCGCCGCGGCTGCGAGCTCCCCGATGTCGGCATCGGTCCGACGAACATTGACGCCACCCGACTCGAGGCGGGTCATGTCCAGAAGGTTGGTCACGAAACGCGACAGCCGGGTCGCTTCCTCCTCGATAGTGAGCAACAGGTCCTCGCGCTCGGCGGGTTGCATGCGGTCACCCACCGTGCGCAGGGCCGACACCGATCCGACGATCGACGACAATGGCGTGCGGAGGTCGTGGGAGACGGAGGAGAGCAGCGCCGAGCGCAGCTTCTCGCCCTCCGCCATCGCACGCGCGTCGGCCGCCTCGCCCGCCAGACGCGTCCGTTCGAGAGCGAGCGAAACCTGGTCGACGATGGCGTCGATCATGCGGCGGTTCTCGTTGGAGAGGTCGCTCGCCGCAGGCTTCACGCCGAGAGCCCCGATGACGCCGTGCGGCGTGCGCAGCGGAAGGAACAGGAAATTGGAATTGGGCAGGGTTCCGGTGCGCCAGCCCGCCTCCTCGCCGCGCTCGGCCGCCCAGCGGGCTGCGGCATGGTCCGCGGCTCCGAGCGTGTCCTCGGGCGGCATGGATGCGACGATGGGCAGGTCGTCGCCGTGCCGCAGCAGGACGATGGACTGGCCCGCCACGGCGGCGGCGGCATGGGTGACCAGCACCCACAGCACGTCGTCCTGGCGCAGGGCGCCCGAGAGCTTGCTGGAAAGATCGAGCAGCGACTGGGTGCGCTTGACGCTGGCGAGCGCCGCGACCGTCTGTTCCCGCACCCGACCGGCGAGGCCGCCCGTCAGCACCGCGACCAGCAGGAAGATGAACAGCGACAGGAGCTCCGGCGCGCTTGCGACGGTGAACGTAAAGCGCGGCTCGATGAAGAAGAAGTTGTAGGCGAGGAACGAGAACAGCGCCGCCGCGACCGCGCTGCGGCGGCCTTGCGTGACGGCGCAGAAGAGGACCGCGGCAAGGAAGATCATCGACAGGTTGGGCAGCCGAAGAACCTGCGTGAGGCTGAAGCTGGCGATTGTCGCCATTGCCACGGCGAGCGCCGCAACAACCAGCCCTGAGCGCGGTATGGGCGGCCACTTACAGCGGTTTGCCGGCACTTCGCCGGTGCTGGCGAGAACATGGATGGCAATGCCCTTGGCCTGCCTCAGCAGCTGGTCGGGGACGGAGCTGCCGAGCAGGCGCTTCAAGGTTCCCGCCTGCGAGCGACCGACGATGATCTGCGTGATGTTCTGGCGCCGGGCGAATTGCAGCACTTCCCGGACGATGTCGCTCGAGCTCTGCCGGCTGATCTCGGCCCCCAGCCTTTCGGCGAGGGCAAGCGCGGCATCCACGGCCTTGAGCTGATCGGCACCCGGCTGTTGCGTCGGCCGGTTCACATGCACGGCAATCCAGCTGGCGTTGAGACCACTGGCGAGCCGTGCCGCAGCCCTCACCACCTGCTCCGCCATGGCATCTGCACCCACACAGACCAAGATACGCTCCGATGTAGGCCAAGGGCCTTCGATGGCCTTCTGTCGGAGGTAGTCGACCATCTGGTCGTCCACCCTCTGGGCGGTGCGACGAAGTGCCAGCTCTCGAAGTGCCGTGAGGTTGCCGGGCTGCAGGAAATTGTCGGCGGCGCGCCTGGCATTGTCACCGAGGTAGACCTTGCCCTCCTTCAGGCGCTGGATGAGCTCATCGGGCGTGATGTCGACCAGCACCACGTCATCCGCCCTCTCGACGATGATGTCCGGCACCAGCTCGCGCACCTTGACGCCGGTGATGGCCGAGACGACATCGGCCAGGCTCTCGATGTGCTGGATGTTGAGGGCCGTCCAGACGTCGATGCCCGCCGCGATCAGTTCGTCCACGTCCTGGTAGCGCTTGGGGTGGCGGGCCTCGGGCGGGTTGGAGTGAGGCAGCTCGTCGATGACGATGAGCTCCGGCTTCCGGGCGAGCGCCGCGTCGATGTCGAAATCCCGCAGCTGGTGCCCGCGGTAGAGCCATTCCCGGCGCGGCAGTACCTCGAGCCCGTCGAGAAGGGCTGCGGTCTCCGGCCGGCCATGGGTCTCGGCAATGCCGATCAGCACGTCGCGACCCTCGTCCTTGAGGCGGCGCGCGCCTTGCAGCATGGCAAAAGTCTTCCCCACGCCGGGCGCGGCGCCGAGGAAGATCTTGAGCCGGCCCCTTCTCTCCCGCTGCGCCAGGTCGAGGAGCGCCTCGGGGGACGGACGCCTGTCGGTCATCTCATCCATTGCCTCCGGAGCTTAGCCGATCCAACCCCATGTTGAGGAGCAGAACATTGACGCGAGGTTCGCCGACCGCACCGTCCTCGGTCGCATCGGTGACAAGTTTCCTGACCGTCGCCTCGTCCGCTCCGCGCGCCTTGGCGACGCGAGAGACCTGCAGCAGTGCAAAGGCAGGCGAAATGTCGGGGTCGAGGCCGCTGCCGGAGGCGGTCACGGCATCCGCCGGGACGGTTGCTGCACCGCTGGCGCGCAAGGCATCCACGTCCTGCTTCACCCGGTCCATCAGCTTGGCGGAGGTGGGGCCGAGATTGGAACCGGAAGAGGGCATCGCGTCATAGCCGTTCCCTGCCGCAGACGGGCGGCCATGGAAATAGCGGTCGGACGTCCAGTTCTGGCCGATGAGTTCGGATCCGATGACCTTGCCGTCAACGACGATCAGGCTGCCATTGGCTGCGTGCGGCAGCACGATCTGGGCGAGGCCGGTGATGGCGAGCGGATAGGCGATGCCGGTCAACGTCGTAAGCAAGAAGAGAAGCACGAAGGCCGGACGGAGATGGGTGAGCATGGGGACACCTTCAAGCGAGATGGAGTGCCGAGACGACGAGATCGACGAGCTTGATGCCGATGAACGGCACCACCAGCCCGCCGAGCCCATAGAGCAGAAGATTTCGCCGCAGCAGCGCCGAGGCGCCGACGGCGCGGTAGCCCACACCCTTCAGCGCCAGCGGGATCAGCGCGATGATGATCAGCGCATTGAAGATGACGGCGGAGAGGATGGCGCTTTGGGGCGAGGCGAGGTGCATCAGGTTCAACGCGCCGAGCTGGGGATAGGTCGCGACGAACAGCGCGGGAATGATTGCGAAATACTTGGCCACGTCATTGGCGATGGAGAAGGTGGTGAGCGAGCCCCGGGTCATCAGCAGCTGCTTGCCGATCTCCACGATCTCGATGAGCTTCGTCGGGTTCGAGTCGAGGTCGACCATGTTGCCCGCCTCACGCGCCGCCTGGGTGCCCGTCTGCATCGCGACGCCGACATCGGCCTGGGCGAGTGCGGGGGCATCATTGGTGCCGTCGCCACACATGGCGATCATGCGGCCATCCCGCTGCTCAGAACGAATATAGTTGAGCTTGTCCTCGGGCGTGGCCTCGGCGATGAAGTCGTCGACACCGGCCTCGGAGGCGATGGCCGCGGCGGTCACCGGGTTGTCGCCCGTCACCATGACGGTGCGGATGCCCATCTCTCGCAGCGCCGCGAAGCGCTGCTTGATCTCCGGCTTCACCACGTCCTTGAGGTGGATCACGCCCAACAGGCGGTCGCCATCCGCGACGCCGAGCGGCGTTCCACCGGTGCGCGAAATCTTGTCCACGGCCTCTCGGAACTGCGGCGGCACTTGAGCCTGCGACCCGAGGTGCTTCATGATGGCATCGACCGCGCCCTTGCGCAGGCGGCGACCATCGAGATCGACCCCGGAGATGCGGGTCGTGGCGGAGAACGGCACCGGCGTCATTTCCGAAGCAGGCATGGCTGTTTCGCCAAAACCATAGCTTCCCTTGCACAAGGCCACGATGGAACGGCCCTCCGGTGTCTCGTCGGCCAGCGACGCGAGGAACGACGCTTCCGCCAGCTCGCGCTCGGTGACCCCGCCCACGGGAAGGAGCGCGGTGGCCAGGCGATTGCCGAAGGTGATGGTGCCGGTCTTGTCCAGCAGCAGCGTGTCGACGTCGCCCGCAGCCTCCACCGCCCGGCCCGAGGTCGCCACCACGTTGAAGCGGATGAGCCGGTCCATGCCCGCGATGCCGATGGCCGAGAGCAGTCCGCCGATGGTGGTGGGAATGAGGGTCACAAGCAGCGCCGCCAGGACCACTGCCTGCAGCATGGTGCCTGAGTAGCCCGCGAGCCCCCACAGCGTGACGACGGCCACGAGGAAGATCAGCGTGAGGCCGGTGAGCAGGATCGAGAGCGCTAGTTCGTTCGGCGTCTTCTTGCGCTCGGCGCCCTCGACCAGCGCGATCATGCGATCGATGAAGGTGCTGCCGGGCTCCGCCGTGATCCTCACGCGAAGCCAGTCGGAGAGCACAGTCGTGCCGCCTGTCACCGCCGACCGGTCGCCGCCCGACTCGCGGATGACCGGCGCCGATTCACCGGTGATCGCGGATTCATTGACCGACGCGATGCCCTCGACCACTTCACCGTCAGCAGGAATCAGGTCACCCGCCTCGACGAGCACCAGGTCACCCGGCACCAGCTGCAGGGCAGACACCTTGCTGTAGAGGCGCTCATGCGTCTCCGGGAGGATGAGCCGCTTGGCCAGCGTGTCGGTGCGCGTGCGGCGCAGTGCTTCCGCCTGGGCCTTGCCCCGGCCCTCGGCGATCGCCTCCGCGAAATTGGCGAAGATGACCGTGAACCACAGCCACGCCGCGATCTGTCCGGAGAACCAGGGATCTCCCGCGTGCAGCACCAGGTCACGCAGCCACAGCAGCGTCACGAAGGCGGCCACGACCTCGGTGACGAAGATGACCGGGTTGCGCGACAGCCCGACAGGATTCAGCTTCAGCACCGCATCGCGGATGGCCGTCATCATCAGCGACGGATCGAAGGTGGAAGCAGTGGTGGTCTTGGACATATGCGTCACTCCACTCAGAACGTCTTGCCGGCGAGCATCAGGAACTGCTCGACGATGGGGCCCAGGGCCAGCGCGGGGAAATATTCGAGGCCGGTCACGATGAGGATCACCGCCACCAGCAGGGTGACGAACAGCACGCCATGGGTGGGGAAACTTCCCTTGCTGGCGGGAATGCGCAGCTTGGCCCCGATCGAACCCGCGACTGCCATCATCGGCACGATGAAGGCGAAGCGGCCGAGAAACATGGTGATGCCGAGGGTGGTGTTATACCAGAAGGTGTTGGCATTGAGCCCGGCGAAGGCGGAGCCGTTGTTGCCCGCTCCCGAGGAATAGGCATAGAGGATTTCGCTCAGGCCATGCGGGCCTGCGTTGGCGAGGCTCGCGAGGCTCATCGGCATGATCGCCGAGACCGCACTGAAGCCCAGGATGACGAGCGGCAGGATCAGAAGCGCCAGCATGACGAGCTTCATCTCCCTGACCTCGATCTTCTTGCCGAGATAGTCGGGCGTGCGCCCCACCATCAGCCCGGCGATGAACACCGTCAGCACCGCCATGATCAGCATGCCGTAGAGGCCTGAGCCGACACCGCCCGGCGCCACCTCGCCCAGCTGGATCAGCGCCAGCGGCACGAGGCCGCCGAGCGGCGTCAGTGACGCGTGCATGGCGTTGACGGCGCCGCAGGAGAGGCCCGTCGTCACCACCACGAACAGGGCCGTCAGCGCCTGCCCGAAGCGCACTTCCTTGCCCTCCATGTTCCCCATGGCGGGATCGACGCCCAGCGCCGTCATGAGCGGGTTGCCGGCGGTTTCCGCCCAGTAGACCACCGCGACGCCGGCGAGGAGGAATACGAACATGGCGATGAACAGCGCCCTGCCCTGCCGCCCGTCACCGACCATGCGGCCGAACATGAAGGGGAGTGCCGCGGAGAGGAGCAGCATGGCGAAGATCGACAGCATGTTGGACCACTGCGACGGGTTCTCGAAAGGATGTGCGGCGTTGGCGTTGAAGAAGCCGCCGCCATTCGTGCCGAACTGCTTGATCGCCTCCTGGCTGGCGACCGGCCCGATCGCAATGGCCTGGCTTGCGCCTTCCAGCGTCGTTGCATCGACGTGGCCTGCCAGGGTCTGCGGTATCCCGAGCGCCACGAAGGCGAGCGCCAGAAGGATGGAACCCGGCAGCAGCACGTAGAGCGTCGTCTTGACGAGATCGTCCCAGAAATTGCCCAGCGTGCGCGCGTTGCTGCGCGCGAAGGCACGGGTGAAGGCGACGGCGAGCGCGATACCCGTCGCTGCGGAGAGGAAGTTCTGCACCGTCAACCCAGCCATCTGCACGAAATTGCTCATGGTGGACTCGCCGCCATAGGCCTGCCAGTTGGTGTTGGTGACGAAACTCACGGCGGTATTGAAGGAGAGGTCGGCCGGAACGCCGCCGAAGCCCTGGGGATTGACGGGCAGCACACCCTGCAGCCGCATCAGGGCATAGAGCAGCAGGAAGCCCACCGCGTTGAAGGCCAGCATGGCGAGCGTGTAGTGCCGCCAGTCCTGCTCGCCGCCATCATGGCCGGACATGCGGCGCAGCAGGCCCTCGACGGGAGCGAGGACGGGCGTTAGGAAGGTCCGTTCACCCGAATAGAGCCGCGCCAGATAGACGCCGAGGCCCCATGCCGCCGCCGTCGTGACGCCCAGCACGAGAATGATCTGGAACCAGCCAACCAGTGTCATCGCTAGCTCCCTCAGTAACGCTCAGGGTGAAGGAGGGCGTGGACGAGGTAAGCGGCAAGGCCCAGCGCGATGAGAAGTCCGAGAGAGGCTTCCTGCATCACAGCCTCCCGCAGAATTCGACATAGCCCGCGGCAAGGGCGAAGAGCCCCGCCCCGAGCGCGATGAACAGCAGATCGAACATGGAAAGCACTCCGGTTTCGATCCCAGAAATAGGAGGGGCGGCCGTAAGCTTTCGATGGGGAAGTGAGCCATGCCGGATAAGGCCGGCATAAAGGCGCAGCAGCGAGATCAAGAACTGCGGGTCCAGTGCGACCACGCGGTCGGTGGTAAGCTGGAAATGGTGGCCGGCGTCGTTGGCGATGCGCGCGAGGCCGATGAACAGCCTGTCCTGCCAACGCGGATCTTCGACTTCCGCGCCACGAGCACTTAGCGCCGCGACAGGAAGAAGGATATCCGCTTCGCCCCGAAGGTCAGGTCTTGATGGGTCCTGCCATTGGGCCGGAATTGTCCAGTAAGTCCAATGGTGGGCGATGAAGGACTCGAACCTTCGACCCGCTGATTAAGAGTCAGCTGCTCTACCACCTGAGCTAATCGCCCGCCCTTTGAAGGACGTTCGGCCCCGAGAAGTCCGGGGCCGACGGCGGGCTTAGTACATCGCCCGCCGCCCCTCGTCTAGTGCTTTTTTAGGGCCCTGTTGACGCCCGAAATCACGGCCTTCAGCGAGGCCACGACGATGTTCTTGTCGACGCCGACGCCGAACAGGCTGGAGCCGTCCGGAAGCCTGAGTTCAACGTAGGCGATGGCCGCCGCATTGGCGCCCATGCCGATGGCATGCTCGCGGTAATCCGCCACGTCGAAGTTGAGGCCCGATTCCTTGCGGATCGCGTCGACGAAGCCATCCACCGGGCCATTGCCGTGGCCGAGGATGGTCTTCAGGTTGCCGTCGACCGTGATCTTGGCGACCACGTCCTGCTCCGTCTGGTCGGCACTCGCCGAATGCGAGACGAAGCCGTAGCGGCCGTTGCCGTCGAGATATTCCGCCTGGAAGGCGCCCCACAGTCGGTCGGCCGCGAGTTCCACGCCCTCCCCGTCGGCAATCGCCTGGACCACCTTGGAGAACTCGATCTGCAGCCGCCGCGGCAGCTCGATGCCGTGTTCCTTCTCGAGGATATAGGCGATGCCGCCCTTGCCCGACTGCGAGTTGATGCGAATCACCGCTTCGTAGCTGCGGCCGAGGTCCATCGGGTCGATGGGGAGGTAGGGCACCTCCCACAACGGCGCGTTCGATGCCGCCATGGCCTTGAAGCCCTTGTTGATCGCATCCTGGTGCGAGCCCGAGAAGGCGGTGAACACCAGCTCGCCCGCATAAGGATGGCGCGGGTGGATCGGCAGCTGGTTGCAGTATTCCGCCATGCGCACGAGCTCGTTGATGTTCGAGCAGTCGAGCTCAGGGTCGACCCCCTGGCTGTAGAGATTCATCGCCAGCGTCACGATGTCGACATTGCCGGTGCGCTCGCCATTGCCGAACAGCGTGCCCTCGACGCGGTCGGCACCCGCCAGCAGGCCGAGCTCCGTCGCCGCCACTGCACAGCCGCGGTCATTGTGCGGGTGGAGCGAGATGGTCAGGCAGTCGCGCTTCTTGATGTTGCGGCAGAACCACTCGATCTGGTCGGCGTGCACGTTGGGGGTGGACATTTCCACCGTGGCCGGCAGGTTGAGGATCAGCTTCTTCTTGGGCGTCGGCTCGTAGCAGTCGATCACCGCCTCGCAGATCTCCTTGGCGAAATCGAGCTCGGTGCCGGTGAAGCTCTCGGGCGAATATTCATGGCGGATGACGTCCTCCATGCCGAATTCCTTCTCGAGCTTGCGGATCAGGGTGGCGCCCTTCACCGCAATGTCGACGATGCCCGGCTTGTCGAGCTTGAACACCACGCGGCGCTGCAGCTCGGACGTCGAGTTGTAGAGGTGCACGATGGCGCTCTTCACACCCTTCAGGCTCTCGAAGGTGCGGCGGATCAGCTCCTCGCGGGACTGGGTGAGCACCTGGATGGTCACGCCATCGGGGATCTTGTTGCCCTCGATCAGGTAGCGCACGAAGTCGAAATCGGTCTGGGACGCCGAGGGGAAGCCAACCTCGATCTCCTTGAAGCCCATCTTCAGCAGCGAATCGAACATCCGCATCTTGCGGTCGAGCCCCATCGGCTCGATGAGCGACTGGTTGCCGTCGCGGAGGTCGACCGAGCACCAGATGGGCGGCTTGGTGATGGTGTTGTTCGGCCACTGCCGGTCGGTCAGCTGGACCTGCGGAAACGGGCGGTACTTCTCGCGGGGGGAAATCATCATGTCGGGTATCTTTCGGAAATGCCTGGCTTAGCTGGTTTGGTGTCGATCAACCCCCGGAGAGCCAGGGCAAATGCCCGGCCGGCCCTCAGGGGCAGCTAAGAAGGAGGCGGCCAAGCGCGAGCGGCAGCGACGAGGCTGCCGGGAAGAACAGGATGTTCCGCGCGTTGGACATGGGGCGACCGTATAAAGCAGGTCGGCGCGGCATGCAACCCGCGGCGATTTCACTCCTTCCGCGTGGAAGATGTGCCGCCACGGATTGCCACCTCCAACTAATATGTTAGCATGCTGGCATGAGCCCCGGGACCAGAGGGCTCAATACCGGTCATGGGAGGACCCTCGAATGCTCAAGAAAACACTCGCCTGCACTATTGCGCTCGCTGCCCTTCTGGCGGCCGGACAGTCAATGGCCGACACCAAGGACAAGAAGATCGCGCTCTCCAACAACTACGCCGGCAATTCCTGGCGCCAGGCCATGCTGAAGAGCTGGGACAAGGTGACCAAGCAGGCCGTCGCCGATGGCGTCGTCGCCGCCGCCGACCCCTTCACCACCTCCGAGAACCAGGTGACGGAACAGGCCGCCCAGATCCAGAACCTGATCCTGCAGGGCTATAACGCCATCGTCGTGAACGCCGCCTCGCCGGACGCCCTCAACGGCGTCATCAAGCAGGCCTGCGACGCCGGCATCATCGTCGTCTCCTTCGACGGCATCGTGACCGAGCCCTGCGCCTGGCGCGTCGCCGTCGACTTCAAGAAGATGGGCCAGTCTGAGCTCGACTATCTCGCCAAGAAGATGCCCGACGGGGGCAACCTGCTCGAGATCCGCGGCCTCGCCGGCGTTTCGGTGGATGACGCCATCTCGTCCGGCATCCATGCCGGCGTCGACGCCAACCCGCAGTTCAAGATCGTGGGCTCCGTCCATGGCGACTGGGCGCAGGAAGTGGCGCAGAAGGCCGTGGCCGGCATCCTGCCCTCGCTCCCCGAGGTCAAGGCCGTGGTGACCCAGGGCGGTGACGGCTATGGCGCGGCACAGGCCTTCGCCGCCGCCGGGCGCCCCACCCCCACCATCATCATGGGCAACCGCCAGGACGAGTTGCAGTGGTGGAAGGAGCAGAAGGACAAGAACGGCTACGAGACCATGTCCGTCTCGATCGCGCCGGGCGTATCCACGCTGGCCTTCTGGGTGGCCCAGCAGATCCTCGACGGCAAGGAAGTGCCGAAGGACCTGACCGTGCCGTTCCTGCGCATCGACCAGGACACGCTGGAGCAGAACCTCGCCACCACCGAAAAGGGCGGCGTGGCCAATGTCGAGTACAGCCAGGCCGACGCCCAGAAGGTGATCGCGGGCAAGTAATCTCTTGTCAGCCGAAGCAATCAGACTGGACGGCGTCGAAAAATCATTCGGCGCCGTCCGCGCCTTGGCCGGTGTCGACCTCGTGGTCGCCGCCGGCGAATGCCTTGGGCTCGTCGGCCACAACGGGGCCGGCAAGTCCACCCTCATGCATGTGCTGAGCGGCAACCTGACACCCTCGGCCGGCACGCTCTCGATCGCCGGCAAGCCCTATGACCGGCAGTGGACGGCCGCCGCCGCACAGGCCGAAGGCGTGCGCTGCGTGTTCCAGGAATTGTCCCTCTGCCCCAACCTCACGGTGGCGGAGAATGTGCGCATCGTGCACCGCTCGCTGAAGGGCTTCGGCTGGAAGGCGCGCGCCCGCGCCCTGATCCGCCAGAAGCTCGACGAGATTTTCCCAAATCATGGCATCGGACCTGACGACGAGATCGCCGACCTCGCCATCGGCCAGCGCCAGATGGCGGAAATCGCCCGCGCATTCACCGTCACCGAAGGCACGCTGCGCCTCGTCATCCTCGACGAGCCCACCTCCTCGCTCGATGCCGTGACCGCGCAGCAATTGCTGGCCTACGTGAAGCAGGAAACCGCGCGCGGCACGGCGATCATTCTGATCTCGCATCTCCTCGGCGAAATCCTGTCCACCTCGAACCGCATCGTGGTGATGAAGGACGGCAAGACCGTCGCCGACCGCAAGGCCGCCGACTTCACCCGCAACTCGCTGGTCGCCGCCATGGGGTCGGAAGCCCGCGAGCACAAGCGCGGCGAAGTGAGGAAAGCGACCGGCGAGGCATTGGTCAGCGCCCAGCCGCGCACCGGCGGCACGGCCGCGCTCGAAGCAAGGAAGGGCGAGATCATCGGCCTCACCGGACTCGCCGGCCACGGCCAGACGCGCATGCTGCTGCAGATCTACGAGCGCCGCCAGGCGGAGGTGAAGGGTGCCTTGGCGTTCATCGCGGGCGACCGCCAGTCGGACGGCGTGTTCAATCTCTGGTCCATCGGCCGCAACATCACCACGCGCTCGCTGGCGGCCCTGCGCAAGGGCGGCTTCATCGACCTCGCAGCCGAGGAGCGGCTGGCGGAGGAGTGGAAGGTCCGCATGGCGATCCGCACGCCGGATGTCGACAACAACATCCTCACCCTCTCCGGCGGCAACCAGCAGAAGGCGCTCTTCGCCCGCGCGCTCGCCTCCGATGCCGCCATCATCCTGATGGACGATCCGATGCGCGGCGTCGACATCGGCACCAAGCAGGAAGTCTATGCCATGATCCGGGCGGAGGCCGAGAAGGGCCGCACCTTCATCTGGTACACGACCGAGATCGAGGAACTCACCCATTGCGACCGCGCCTATGTGTTCCGCAACGGCGCCATCGTCGCCGCACTGGGCGCTGACGACCTGACCGAGGAAAAGGTGCTGGAAGCGAGCTTCGCGGAGCATGCGACATGAACCGCCGCCTCCTCCGCCAGGCGCTCCCCTTCCTGACGCTGGCCGTGGTGCTGGCCGCCACCTTCTATGTGCAGCCGCGCACGATGAGCTATTTCGGGCTCAATCTGATGCTGCAATATGCGGTGCCCATCGCGCTCGCCACCATCGCGCAGATGTTCGTCATCACGGTCAACGACCTCGATCTTTCCATCGGCCCCTTCGTCGGGCTGGTGAGCTGCGTCGGCGCCACGCTCCTCTACGACAATCCGCCCCTCGGCCTCCTCGCCCTGCTGGTGATGATCGCCGCCTACGGGGCGATCGGCGCGCTGATCCACATCCGCAACCTGCCCTCGATCGTGGTGACGCTGGGCCTGTCCTTCGTCTGGCTCGGCATCGCGGTGCTGATCCTGCCCTCGCCCGGCGGCAAGGCCCCGGACTGGCTGAAGGCGCTGATGGGCGTCCATGTGCCGGTGGTGCCCTTCCCCATCATCGCCGCGGTGGTGATCGGCGTCGTGGTGCAGCTGGCCCTGATGCTCTCCTCCTATGGCGTCATCGCGCGCGGTGCGGGCGGCAACCCCAAGGCGCTCAGCCGCGCCGGCTGGTCGATGCTGAAGACCAAGGTCATCATGTACATGCTAGCGGGCCTGTTCGGCGTGCTGTCGGGCTTGGCGCTTCTCGGCCTCACCACCTCGGGCGACGCGCACGTGGCGGACCGCTACACGCTCTATTCCATCGCCGGCGTCATCCTCGGCGGCGGCGAGTTCATCGGCGGCCGCGTGTCGCCCCTTGGCGCCGTCGTCGGCGCGCTGACGCTGGCGCTGGCCGGTTCCTTCCTCATCTTCCTCAGGATCTCGCCGGACTGGCAGATCGGCGCACAGGGCGCGATCCTCATCGTGGTGCTCGCGCTCCGGGCACTCGTCAGCTACGGGGAGCAGAAGCGATGATCGGACGACTGCTGCGCCAGCCCTGGATCTTCTCCTTCGGTGCCGCCATCGCCGTGTGGCTCGCCACCATCGCCTATACGGAGGGCCAGGGTGCGGGCGCCATCCTTACCGCCGCCTTCTCGTTCGCCACCTTCACCATCATCGTGGGGCTCGGCCAGATGATGGTGATCACCACCGGCCCCGGCAATGTGGATCTTTCCATCCCCGCCACCATCACGCTGTCGGGCGTCGTCGCCATGAAGGTGATGGACGAGGACACGGGCCGCATGGCGCTCGGCATCATCGCCGCGCTGGGGGCGGCCACGATCGTCGGCATCTTCAACTACGGCCTCATCCGCCTGCTGCGCATCCCGCCGATCATCGCGACGCTGTCGTCGAGCTTCCTGGTGCTCTCGACCGCCATCTCCTATGGCCGCGGCATCCGCATCAAGCCGCCGGAGCCCTTGGCACAATTCGCCGAGGCGCAGGTCTTCGGCATCCCCATCATGGCCTTCGCCGTGCTGGCGCTCTCCATCGGCATCGCGCTCGTGCTGAGCCGCACCCTCTATGGCCGCAGCGTGCTGGCGGTTGGGCAGAACAGCCGCGCCGCATGGCTGGCGGGGCTCAACGTGGACCGTACCCGCTTCCTCACCTATGTGCTGAGCGCCTTCCTCGCCGGTGTCTGCGGCATCCTGCTGTCGGGCTTCTCGCGCGGGGCGGCGCTGAACATGGGCGAGGAATTCCTGCTCGCCTCCATCGCCACGGTGGTGATCGGCGGCACCTCGGTCGCCGGCGGCCGCGCCAACGTGCCCGGCATCTGGGGTGCGGCGCTGTTCATGTACCTGCTGGTGACGATGCTCAACATCTTCGGGGCGAGTGCGGGGATCCGGCTGATCCTGACGGGGCTGATGATCATCGGGGTGATCGTGGTCGCGGGCGGCGAGGAGCAGAGATAGATCGCTTCCGGCGCTGGTGAAGGGGGGTGGGTCAGGCCGGGCATCGGGCCAGGCCGTTCCGCACGCATGGGCGCGTGCCGTTTCCGGGGTGTTCGTCAACGAAAGCTTGAACCGCACACCCGCATTGTGAGGATTGGCGGCGGCGGCCTCCCGGTCTATAGGGGGCGGAAACGTTACATGAGGTTTCCGACATGAAATCCGCCCTGCTCGCGCTCGGCCTTCTGGCCGCGCTGTCGGCTCCTGCCTTCGCCGGCCCCTGCGACAGCGACCTCGCCGCCCTGAAAGCGGCGCTCGCCGGCAGCCAGGCGCAGCCGGACGTCAAGAGCCAGGTCCAGGACATGGTGGCCCAGGCCGAAAAGCTGTGCGCGGCCGGCAACGAGGAAGAGGCGGCCGACGTCATCTCGGACGCCAGTTCGACCCTCGCGCAGTAATCGGAGCCTATGTCTGGAAGGCCAGCACCGCGAAGATGATGGCGCCGAGCGCCGACATCCAGACGCCCGACACGAAGAGTTCCATGCGCGGATAGAGCGACTGGTCGCCGGTGCGGAACATCCGGCCGCCGGTCATGCGGGCGAGGCCGTGGCACAGGGTGAGCAGCACCACGAAGCCCATCTTGACGATGAACCAGCTGTTGGGCTCGTCCTGCGGCGGCAGGCTGAAGAACAGGCCGATGCCGGTGAGCCAGATCGCCAGGATGACGACGTCGGCGATGCGCGCCAGCACGCGGCGCAGGAAAGTCAGCGCCTCGCGCCGTTCGCCCTTCTCGCCCGCCGTGATGCGGATGTTGATGTAGTTGGCGATGCTCATGCCGGTGCCCGTGGCAATGGCGATCAGATGGGCGATGAGCAGGATGATCTTCATGTGGCGTTCGGCCCTCCCCCGGCCGGCGTCCGCTGTGCTTGTTCCCCGCTAGATGTCTAGCACGCCCGAACTGATTTGCACGGCCTGTCCTGCAACCCGCACCGCTGTCAGTTTCGCACCTGCAACATCGGCTTCGAGCCACAGGTCGGAGGGCCGGCCCATCTCGTAGCCCTGTTCGAGCTTCCAGCGGTGGGTGCCGTCCGCGAGCTTCTCCGCTGCCAAGAGCTGGCCGGCGAAAAGCGCCGTGGCCGATCCCGTGGCGGGGTCCTCGACGATGCCGCTGGTGGGCGCGAACATGCGCGCCCGGTAGGCGGTCTGCGCATCATCGCCGCCCGGGGTGTAGAGATAGGCCATGTCGGTGCCGAGCGGCGCGATCAGTGCCGACCAATGCGGTTCCAGCGGCCGCGCCCTCGACAGTGCCGCGCGCGAGGCGACCGGCACGTGCAGGCAGCGCGGGCCGCCCTGGTGCAGGCGCGGAGCGTGGCTGCCGAACCCGATCTCTCCCGGGGCCAGACCCAGGGCCTGCGCCAGCAGCCCGACATCGGGCGCCGGGGCATCGGGCACGAAGGGAATGACCGGTGCCGTGAACTGCGCGCGCGGCACGTCGCCGATGCGCGAGACCTTCACCGGCACGAGGCCCGCCACTTCCTCGAGCCTGATCGTGGTCTCGAAGGCGCAGCCCGGCTTGTATTTCTTCGCGGCGAGGTGAATGGCGCAGCCCACCGTCGGGTGGCCGGCAAAGGGGATTTCCGCCGTGGGGAAGAAAATCCGCACGCTGGCGGTGTTGGCCGCGTCCTGCGCGGTGCGCACGAAAATCGTCTCCGAGAGGTTGAACTCGCGCGCGATGATCTGCATCTGCTCGGTCGAGAGCGCGTCCGCCTCCTCGACGATGGCCAGCGGATTGCCGGCGAACTTGGCGGCGGTGAAGACGTCGTAGGTGTAGAACGGCAGTTTCATCGGAGTCTCCTGCGGGGCCACGCAAGCTGGGCCGCGCGCCCCGGTCCGTCAACCGTGAAATCGGTCGGTGTTGCGTGACGCCTGAGAATGCGGTGTCATCGCGCAAAACACGGGGAGGCGTGGCATGGGCGGTGTGGCAGGACGGACGGCGATCGTGACGGGGGCCGGCAGTGCCGACGGCATCGGATTCGCCACGGCGCGGCTGCTGCTGGAGGCGGGTGCCAGGGTCGCCATCACCTCGACCACCGAACGTATCCATGACCGGCTGGCCGAACTCGGCGCCGGTCCGGACCGCGCCTTCGCGATGCCAGCGGACCTGACGGTGCCCGAGCAGGTGACGGGACTTGTCGCCGCAGTCCAGCAGCGGCTCGGCGACATCGACATTCTCGTCAACAATGCCGGCATGACGCAGGTGGGCGGCGATATTCCCGGCGGGCGGCTCGCCCAGATGACGGAGGCCGGCTGGGACTACGGCATCAGCATCAATCTCAAGACCTGCTTTCTCATGACCCGCGCGGTGCTGCCCGGCATGATGGCGCGGCGCTATGGGCGCATCGTGCAGATGTCCTCCGTCACCGGGCCGCTGGTGGGCATTGCCGGAAGCACGGTCTATGCCGCCGCCAAGGCCGGCATGCTGGGCATGACGCGGGCCCTGGCCATCGAGGTGGGCGGCCACGGCATCACCGTGAACTGCGTCGGGCCGGGCTGGATCCAAACGGCATCCAGTTCGGAAGCCGAGATCACCGCGGGCCGCCACACGCCGGTGGGCCGCCCCGGCACACCCGCCGAGGTGGGCCATGCCGCGCTGTTCCTGGCGAGCGACGAGGCGAGCTACATCACCGGCCAGATGCTGGTCGTCGACGGCGGCAACATCATCCAGGAATACAAGAGCGGCGCCTGACGCCGTCAGCGCCGGAAGACCTGCAGCAGCCCGCTCACATAGCCTGGCATTCGCGCATCGATCTCGAAGGGGTGGCGCAGCGCCTCGATGGCCGCCAGTTCGTCATGCGCATCGGCATGCGCGGCGAAACGGCGCTCGATCTCGGCGAATCTCAGGGGAAAATCGAAGCGCTGCACCACGGCGAGGCGCGGACCCTCGAAGATCGCGGCCATCGGCCCGGGCGCGGCCTCCGCAAGGTCGAGGCCGGTTTCCTCGAGCAGTTCGGTGCGCATGTTGCCGAGGATGTCCACCGTGCCGTCGGGCCGTACGTCCTTGGGCTCCAGCGAGCCCGACGGCGGATAGGCCCTGCCGGCATTGAGCGTGGCGGAGCCCATGACCCCGATCAGCAGCGCGCCGTCTGAAGAAAACACCGCGGGCACGCCGAAGCAGTTGACGACGCTGGCATCCGGCCGCCCCCAGTCGCGCCACGCGACGAAGCTGGCATAGTCGACCTCGGCCAGCTCGGCGCGGAACGTCCCCTGCTCCACCGCGGCCGCCGTGCAGATCAGCGTGCGGCCGTTCCACAGGCTGGGGTTGGCCGCCGTCACCTGCTGCCAGTGCCGGGCGATCGCCGCGGCATTCTCCGCCTCGAAGGGCCAGCGCTGCCCGGTGCAGCGCAGGTCCAGCGCGGTGACAGGCAAGGTGCTGATCACTTGAACAGCGCGTCGTAGATCAGCTTCAGCGAGATCAGGAACAGCGCCACCTCGACGAGGCGGTAGAAAAGCTGCTCGGGCAGCTTCTTGGTGCCGATGTAGCCCACCACCGCACCCAGTATGGCAAGCGGCGAGAGGATTGCCGCCAGCTCGAGATTGCCGGGATTGAACTGGCCCAGCGCCCAGTAAGGCACCAGCTTCACCACGTTGATGATGGCGAAGGCGATGGTGCTGGTTCCCGCGAAGACCATCTTCGGCAGCTTCTGCGGCAGCACATAGGTCTGGAAAGTGGGCGCGCCGGTGTGGCTCACGAAGCTGGTGAAGCCGGTCAGCGTGCCCCAGAACAGGCCGCGCGGCACGTCCGCCCGGTGCGGCGGCGCATTGGCCTTGCGCAGCACCACGGTGGCGCAATAGTAGAGGCCGACCACGCCGACCAGCAGGGTCACCGTCCATTCCGGCGTGATCTTCGCCGTGGCCCAGCCGGCGCCGACGCCGACCACCATGGCGGGGAGCAGGATCGCCAGGTTGCGCTTCGAGTACTCGTGGCGATAGGCCCACAGCCCCACCCAGTCGCTGACGATATAGACCGGCAGCAGCAGGGCGGCCGCCGCCACGGGGGGCATGACCAGCGCCATCAGCGGCACGCCGAGTGCTCCCACCATGGGGAGCCCGCCCTTCGACGCGCCGACGAGGAAGGCGGCCGCCGCGGCGGTGATCAGGAAGGCGAAACTGTAGTCCATCAGTCGCGTTCGGGCCCCAGGTCCAGCATCTTGTGGTCGACGCCGAGGAAGCGGCACAGCATCTCGACCACGAAGCCGTGGTCCTCGCGCTGCGGCACGCCGGAGACGGTGACCACCCCCACAACGCCCGTGCCCTTCAGATGGATCGGGAAGCCGCCGCCGGCATTGGCATAGTCCATGGGGTCGAGCCCGCGCGAGGCCTCGAAGAGCTTGCCCGACAGCTGGTACTCGCGCCCGACGCGATAGGACGACTTGTGGAAGCGGTAGACGGTATTCACCTTGCGCCGCACCCAGTCCGGATTCTCCGGCGTGGTGCCGGGCAGTGCGGTGTAGAACAGCGGCCGGACGCCCACCCGGATGTCGATGACGAAGGGGATCTTCCGCTCCTCGGCATGTTGTCGCATCAGCGAACCCAGAGCCCAGGCATCCGCCTCGCTGAAATGCTCGAAGCGGAGTTCCTCCTCCTGCCGGGTGATCTTCGCGATGTCGCTCTCGAGGCTCATGTACTTCTCCCCTTGTTCCCCCTGAGTGCCGTCATGCCAGCGAAAGCTGGCACCCCGCTTCGGACAGTTGCCGCGCGGAAAGCTGGGCCCCAGCTTTCGCTGGGGTGACGGCATTTCGAACCCATATAAAGCAGAAGGGCGGCCCCAAAGGAACCGCCCTTCTCCGTGTACGTCCTATGCGGAAAGACTAGTTCCTGGCTTTATCGACCAGCTTGTTCTTGGCGATCCACGGCATCATGGCGCGGAGCTTGGCGCCCACTTCCTCGATGTTGTGGCTGTCGTTCATGCGGCGGATGCCCTTGAAGCGGGCGGCACCGGCGCGATACTCCTGCATCCACTCGGAGGTGAACTTGCCGGTCTGGATGTCCTTGAGGACGCGCTTCATCTCCTTCTTGGTGTCTTCGGTGATGATGCGCGGGCCGGTGACGTATTCGCCCCACTCGGCGGTGTTGGAAATCGAGTAGTTCATGTTGGCGATGCCGCCCTCATAGATGAGGTCGACGATGAGCTTCACCTCGTGGAGGCACTCGAAATAGGCCATCTCGGGGGCGTAGCCGGCCTCGACGAGGGTCTCGTAGCCGGCGCGGATCAGCTCGACGAGGCCGCCGCAGAGCACGACCTGCTCGCCGAACAGGTCGGTCTCGCATTCCTCCTTGAAGCTGGTCTCGATGATGCCCGAGCGGCCGCCGCCGACACCGCTCGCGTAGGAGAGTGCCAGATCATGGGCATTGCCCGAGGCGTCCTGGTGGATGGCGATCAGGCAGGGCACGCCGCCGCCCTTCTGGTATTCGCCGCGCACCGTGTGGCCAGGGCCCTTCGGCGCGATCATGACGACGTCGATCGTCTTCTTCGGCTCGATCAGGTTGAAGTGCACGTTGAGGCCGTGGGCGAAGGCGATGGCCGCACCGTCACGGATGTTGGGCGCGATCTCGTCGCGATAGATGTCGGCCTGGAGCTCGTCCGGGGTGGCCATCATCATCAGGTCGGCCCACTTGGCGGCTTCCGCCACCGTCATGACCTTGAAGCCGTCGGCCTCGGCCTTCTTGACGGTGGGCGAACCGGCCTTGAGCGCGATGACCACGTTGGCGGCGCCCGAGTCCTTCAGGTTCAGCGCGTGGGCGCGGCCCTGGCTGCCATAGCCGACGATGACCACCTTCTTCGACTTGATCAGGTTCACGTCGGCATCACGGTCGTAGTAAACGCGCATTGGTTCGGTCCATCCCGTTGGAATTGAATTGGGCGGGAATTAGCGGGGGGAAAGCCCCAAGGCAAGCGGCAAAAGGGCAGGTCAGGCCCGGCCGGAAAGCAGTGCGGGGCCGATGCGCCGCCACAGCAGGATGGCCCCCGCCATCACCACCGCACCGCCCAGCAGGTCGACGCCATAGTGCCCGCCAAAGACCGGGGTGGCGGCGAGGATCGCCAGCCCCGCGCCGGTCCCTGCCAGGGCCGTCCACCACCGGCCGCGGCTGCTCCACATGATGATGATGGCGAGACAGGCGTGATAGGACGGGAAATTGGCGAGGCCCGCCATCGCGCGGACGTCGAAGGCCACCGGCGCGCCGCTGCGCAGCGTTTTGATCTGGGCCACCATGTCCCCGAGAAACGGCCCTCCCAGCAGGCGCCGCGTCTCGTCGGATGAAAGGGTCTCCCACGCGCCGTAGGACGGCAGGAAACCCGACACGGTGACGCAGGCCAGACCCGAAACCAGAGCGAGAAAGGCGACTTCGTCGACGCGATCATACCGGCGGCGATAGACCGGGACCACCACCAGCGCCAGGAAAGCCGGCGGAATGATGAGCCCGTAGGACAGCAGCAGAATTGCGCGTCCAGCCCATGTGGCGCCGACGCTCTGGACATATCCGTTCCAGTTGAAGCCGATGGCCCTGTCCCAATCCTGCAGGCGCGCATCCATCAGAGGCATGTCCAGGGACATCAGGAGATGGCTGAAGAAGTTGAGCTGGTGTGTGAAAAGGCCGGCGAACAGGGCCACCATCAGAAGGCGGAAGGATGCCTCGATGCCGCCGTCGAACGGCCCGGCGCGCCGCACGCGATAGGCCAGCACCAGCGGTGTGCCGAGTCCCACGACGAGCATCGCGACGACGGTTCGCGGCGCCAGGCCGAAGCGCGGTTCCAGTCCGACCCAGAGAAGGTTAAGCGCCATCAGGATCGTCAGGGCAAGCCACAGGCTCCAGTGCGGGAACAGATGTCGGGCGGCCACAGCGGCGAGAAATCGGAAGTCGCGGCCGGAGGCCGCGGCATGGCACTGGGTATCGCTGGTCATTCGGTCCGGGACCTCTGGCTATCGACCCTGCCTATGGCAAAAAAGAGTGTAAAACACAACCTTTGCACGACTTCATGTGCAAACGGTTAATCCTCGCCCTTGCACCGGAGGAACTACAGCGCGTCCCTCGCGGACCACAGCAGCCTGAGGCCCAGACCGCCGAGGAACAGGCCGGTGACCCGGTCGATCCAGGCTTTCGCCTTGAGGTAAAACGCCCTCACCGGCCCCGAGCCGAAGAACAGCGAGACGGCGGAATACCACCACACCTCGTTGAAGCTGACGATCGCGATCAGCGCCACGGTCATCCACAGCGGCACCTGGGCCGGCAGCATGGCGATGAAGATCGAACCGAAGAACACCGCCACCTTGGGATTGGCGATCTGGGTGAGGAAGCCCTTGACGAAAGGGTTGCCCACCGCATCGGCGCCGACGTCGATCTTCAGGGGCTCCGCCGCGTGGCGAAAGATCATCCAGGCGATGTAGAGCAGGAACAGGGCGCCCGCGATCTTCATGGCGATGAAGAGAACGGGCAAGGCATGGAACACGGCGTTGAGCCCGAGCAGCGCGGCGCTCGACCAGATCACCGTCCCTGCCCCCAGCCCCAGCGCCACCTTGATCCCGTCGAGCCGCGACTGCGCCACCGCGGTGCGCGCGGTGATGAGGAAGGAGGGCCCCGGCGAGATCACCGCAAGGAGCTGGATCAACCCGATCGAGAGCAGCGTGAAAAGACTAGAGGTCGCCAATTGCCGTCCTGAATTTCCTGACCGTCTCGCCCATGCCGAACATCATGGCATCGGCGATGACGGCGTGTCCGATCGACACTTCCTGCAGGTTCGGCAGCGCCTTGACAAGGGGCGGCAGGTTATCGCGGGTGAGGTCGTGGCCGGCATTGAGGCCGAGGCCGGCTGCGGCGGCAGCTTTGCCGGTGGCCACGACCTTGTGGAACTCGCGCTCCAGTGCGGCGGGCTCGAACGTGCCGCCATAGGGGCCGGTGTAGATCTCGACGCGGTCGGCACCCACGGCTTTCGCCAGTGCCGGGGCGGCGGGGTCGGGATCGATGAACAGCGAAACGCGCATGGAGCCCCGGTGCAGGCGCGCGATGATGGCCGAGAGCCGGTCGCGGTTGGCGACGATGTCCCAGCCATGGTCGGAGGTGGACTGCGTGGGATCGTCCGGGACAAGGGTCACCTGCTCCGGCCGCTCCGCCTCGCACAGGCTGAGGAAACGCTCGTCCGGATAGCCCTCGATGTTGAATTCACGGCCGGGGTAACGGCTGCGCAGCAGGCGGTTGATGTCGGTGACGTCGCTGCGCCGGATATGGCGCTCGTCGGGGCGCGGATGGACGGTGATCCCGACCGCGCCATTGTCCAGCGCCACTTCACAGAGGCCGGTGACCGAGGGCCACGGCACGTGGCGGCGGTTCCGGAGATAGGCGATGGCGTTGACATTGACGGACAGCTTGCACGGCACGGGCGGGGCACTCCTTGGCAGGAGCAGCTTGTAGCCGAGGATGGTCCGGAGAAAAAAGCCGGTTGCGGTGAAAATGGGCAGACCGCTTTCGAGGGTCCTTAGCTCATGGGTGAAGCGCCGAGAAGCTGTAGAACTGCTGGGTTGCCTGGTCCGGAAGGCCGAACCACTTGATGTACAGTTCACGGAAGTCGATCGACAGGATCTGCCGGCTCAGGGCCGTATCGACCGCCAGCCGCAGGCCGTCGCTGTCGAGCGGCATTGCGATGGCCAGGGGTTCGTTGGTGAAGTTCCGCCCCAGCGCGACCAGGCTGCCGTCGTTCAGACGCGCTCCCGCGGTCTCCACGATCACCGACCGGTTGCCGAAGAACGCATTGGCCGAGCCGTTGCCGACGGCGTCGATGCCCTCGGCATAGCTGGCGACGGGAAGGATCGAACTGTCGATCCGGAACTGGCTGATCTTGTCCTTCAGCCAGGCTTCCGCCACCGATCCCTTTACCACGGCAAAGATCTTCTTCGTCAGCAGGCGGGCCGGCGCGGCGCGCCAGATCGGCCCGGTCTCGGGCTTGCCCTCGAGCGCATCGCGCAGGGCGCGTGCACCATCGGCGCTCAGCACCGCGCCTGTGCCGCCGGGGAAGATCGGAATCGAGAAGGAGACCACCGCCCGGCTGGCGAGCGTCTCGGCCGCCGAGCCGCAGAGGAGATCGACCTGCCCCTGCTGCATCGCCTGCACCGCCATGTCCGGCGTGACCGGCACCCATTCCACCGCGAGGTCGGGCGCCGAGATCTTCGTCTTGATCTCGTCGGCGACGGCCTGGCAGAGCGTCACCGAGAAGCCGGCAGGCTTGCCGGCCTCGTCCTTGAAGGAGAAGGGCCGTGCATCGACCTGATAGCCGAGGCGCAGCTTTCCCTGGGTGCGGATCTGGTCGAGGGTCAGCGCCTGGGACGGGCTGGCGATGAGGCCCAGCACCGCCGCCGCCAGGATGTGACGGGCGCGGATGCGGGGAAGGATCGTCCTGAACTTCGGGAATGCCATGATGTGCCTCCTCACGCCGCGGCGTTCTTGGCGATGAAGCGGGGCGCGATGACGCCCCAGATGATGTAGCCCGCGCACATGACCAGCACGCCGCCGATCACCGCGCTGCCGCCCGAAGCGAAGACGGCATAGCTGCTGTAGATCATGGCGACGATGCCGATGACCAGCGTCATCGTCCGCTTGGCCCCGGTGATGCCGCCGTTGCGCATCATCACCGGCAGCGCCGACAGCGCCACGATGTAGGGGATGACGTTGGTGACCACCGACAGGCTGACAAGCGCGCCGAACTGTTCGTTGAGGGAGGGCGAGATGGTCATCAGCGCCAGCAGCGTCTGGACCACGCCGAGCACGATCATGCCCGCCACGGGCGCACCCTTGGCGTTCATGCGCGCGAAGATCGCCGGGAACATCTTGTCGTCGGCGGCGGCCTTGCCGGTCTGTGCGACCGTGAACTGCCAGCCCAGCAGCGAGCCGAGGCAGGCGATGACCGCGAGCAGCATGATGACATTGCCGATCAGCGGGTTGAACATCTTGGCATAGGCCAGCCCGAAGGGCCCGGTCGAGGCCGCCAGTTCGGCATTGGGCACGATGCCCTGGATGACCGTCGTCGACAGGATGTAGATGACCGCCGCCCCCAGCGTTCCGAACAGGCAGGCGAGCGGCACGTCGCGCTTCGGGTTTTCGACGGCGTTGGAATTCTGGGCCGCCGATTCCATTCCGAGGAAGGCCCACAGGGTGAGCGTGATGCTCGAGCCCATGCCCTGCAGCAGTGACAGGTTGCCGGGGTTCCAGGCGGCGTTGAAGGTGTCTCGGCTGAACCACAGCCAGCCGATGACCGAAAGGAGGCCGACGGGAATGATGACGCCCCATACGGTGACCGCGCCGATCTTGCCGGTGATCCCCGGCCCGCCGAAGTTGGCGATCGTCGTCAGCCACAGCAGCACGATGACGCCGATGCAGGTGGCGATGGGCGTCGAGGCCAGCCACGGGATGAAGGCGGCGAGATATCCCACCGCCGAGATGGCAATGGCGACGTTGGCGATCACCAGCGACAGGAAATAGAGGAAGAAGGTGGTGAAGTAGCCATCCTTGCCATAGGCGTCCTCGGCATAGGCGGCGAGCCCCCCTGCCCGCGCGTTGAACAGGCCGGCCTGCGCGAAGCCATAGGCGATGGCCATGGACCCCAGCGCCGTGACGATCCACGACAGCAGCGAGATGGCGCCCACCTTCGCCATGTTGCTGGGCAGCATGATGATGCCGGAGCCCATCATGTTGACAGCCACGATGAAGGTGAGCTGCATCAGGTTCATCTTCTTGGGTTCTTGAGTGTCCGCCATGGAAGGCTCCTCTTTCCCGTTGCCGTTCACGCCGCGGAACGGCGTGGAGAATGCTCGCCCTGCCGCTATCCGATGACGCAGTCGACCAGGTAGCGCCGTCCGCCGTCCGGCGTCGGTTCGAAGCGCAGGCCGTGGATATCGGTCTCGAAACCTGGGAACCGGCTGTCGAAGTCGCGCGCGAAGAGCAGGTAGTCCTGGATCGAGCGCGTGGCCTCGGTGATCCTTTCTCCCGGCATGATGAGCGGGATGCCGGGCGGATAGGGCACGATCATCACCGCCAGCGTGCGGCCCATCAGCTGGTCGATCTCGACGCTCTCGACCTTGCCGCGGATCAGCCGCTCGTATGTCTCGGCCGGGCGCTGGGCCATTTCGGGAAGGGTCGTGTACATGTGGCTTTGCTCAGCCGGCACCTTGTGGGTCCGATATTCGTCGTGGATCTTCGTGCACAGGTCCCTGAGGCCCATGGCGCCGTAGACCTCCGGATGGGCCTCGACCAGCGCAGGGAAGATGTGGCCGAGGGGCGCATTGGCGTCATAGAGCTCCTTGAAGTTCAGAAGCTCGGTGATCAGCGTGCTCCACTTGCCCTTGGTGATGCCCAGCGAGAACAGCACGAGGAAGGAATAGAGGCCGGTCTTCTCGATCTCGATGCGGCGCGTCGAGAGGAAGCGGGTGACCACGGCGGCGGGAATGCCCTGCTCCTGCATCGATCCGTCGGCGCTGAGGCCGGGCGTGAGGATGGTCACCTTCACCGGATCGACAAGCACGTGGTTCTCGGCGAGGTCGGTGAAGCCGTGCCACTTCGCCCCGGGCTTCAGCACCCAGTGGTCGCGCTGCCGCTCCTCGCCAGCGACGGGGTCGGGCTGCCAGACCGAAAACCACCACGAGCCCTTGAGGTCGTCGTTCACCGCCTTCATGGCGTGGCGGAAGTTGAGCGCCTCGTCGATCATCTCCTGCACGATGGCGTGGCCGCCCGGCTGCTCCATCATCGCCGCCGCCACGTCGCAGGAGGCGATGATGCCGTATTGCGGTGACGTCGAGGTGTGCATCATGAAGGCTTCGTTGAAGCGGGCCATGTCCAGCTTGCGTTTCTGGCCGTTCTGCACGTGGATCATCGAGGCCTGCGACAGCGCCGCCAGCAGCTTGTGGGTCGACTGGGTGGCGAAGGTGATGGCATTCTCCGCGCGCTTGCGGTCACGCGAGGAAATGGCGTGGAAGCCATCGTAGAATTCGTGGAAATTGGCGTAGGCGTACCAGGCCTCGTCGAAGTGCAGGACCTCGACGGTGTCGCCGATCACCTCCTTGATGCGGTCGATGTTGTAGCACAGGCCGTCATAGGTGGAATTGGTCATCACCATGAGGCGAACCTTGCCGTTGGTCTCCGCGGCGAACGGGCTGGCCGCCACCTTGGCGGCGATCGACTCGGGCGTGAACTGGTCGCGCGAGATCGGCCCGATGATGCCGAGCCCGTTGCGCGAGGGCGTGAGGTAGATCGGGGTGGCACCCGTCATGATCAGCGAGTGCAGGATCGACTTGTGGCAATTGCGGTCGCACAGCACGAGGTCGCCGCGCGACACCATGCCGTGCCAGACGATCTTGTTGGAAGTCGAGGTGCCGCCGACGACGAACAGCGTCTCGTCGGTCCCGAAGATCCGGGCGGCGTTGCGCTCGCCCGCGGCAATGGGTCCGGTATGATCGAGGAGCGATCCGAGGGCGCCGACCGACACGGAGACGTCGGAGCGCAGCGTGTTCTCGCCGAAGAACTCGTAGAACAGCTGCCCCACCGGGCTCTTGCGGAAGCCGATGCCGCCGCCGTGCCCCGGCGTATGCCAGGAGTAGCTGCCGTGCTGCGTGTATTCGAGCAGCGCCTTGAACATCGGCGGCGGCAGGCCGTCGATATAGACTTCCGCGGCGCGCACGATGGCGCGCGCCATGAACTCGGCCGAATCCTCGAACAGCCTCATGAAGGCGTTGGCCTGGCGCAGGATGCTGGACGGAACCTGTTCCGCGGTGCGCACGTCACCGAACAGGAAGATCGGCAACCGGTTGTTGCGGGCACGCTTTTCGGCCAGCAGGTCTTCGAGCACCTGCCACTGGTCCTCGCCCTCCTCCGCACCGTCGACCGAAACCAGCCAGCACGATTCCGAATTGAACACCGTGGCCAGGCGCAGGGCGTCGGCATAGCCGATCGAGGCCACCGTCCTGAACCCGGATTTCTCGATTTCGGCGGCGAGCTGGCGCATGCCGCGCCCGGCGGCACTGCTGCCGTCGAAGTCCTCATCGATGATGGCAATCGGAAAGGCTTGGCGGAGGTTCATTGGCGGTCTCCCATTGTGGCGCGATGCCGCGCCAGCTTGTGGCGCTGTGTCCGCATCGGACCTACTCCGCGCGGCGCGCTGCTTGCCTGGGAATCGAGTTAACGCGCGTCCCGCAGAGGGGTGAAGGGACAGTATGTAAATTACATCGCGATACCGATAATTCCTTGCGGCAAATCAATGTCTTGTCATTTCGGCTTGAAGTCGTCGGGTGAGGTACCCGTCAATCACTGCCGCCCTGCCCGAAATCGGGCCCGCTGATCCTCGTGCACTGGCCCTCGAGCACCTGTGCCGTGGTCGCGGTCCTGACCAGGTTCATGATGGCGCCGGTGTAGCGGTTGATCTCGACGCGCTGCTCGGCCGCCGCCCCATCGGCCTGGTAGTGCGCCACTCCCGCAATCAGCTTGTCGTGCACGCCGGCCACGAAGGACCCGTCGAAACCCGACTTCGTCATCGTTCCGGTGAGATCGCTGATCGGATCGTAGAAGACGTCCACGCTGCCGGAGAGCGGCTGGGCCTGAAGCGTCTTCATGTCGGTCAGCTTCTTCCAGTCGCACCGCAGGTGAAGAACGCCTTCCGCCGCCATCGCCGGCGTTCCGCAGGCGATGGCAACGAGAGCGAAGGCCAGGGCAGAGATCCTTTGCGTCATAAGATAGGACAGCTCCTTTGTCATAATCTGCGGGGACGCCAAGGCACGTGCCGCCGGAATTCAATGTCCTCCGAGAACCAGCGTCTGGATGGGGATGAAGAGGGCCTGCACCCGCAGGATCATGGCGTGCACGAGGGCGATGGTATCGATGGCATGCATGCCGAAGCGCTGGAAGGTGCCGAGGTTCGGGTCCTGCAGTTCGGCATGGTAGCTTGTATAGGCGTTGACGATGCAGTTGCTGCCCGGGGTCATGCCGTCCAGACCGCCGGCGTAGATCGGCTCGAGGCTGACGAGGAGCGTTCCGGGCTTGGAAATCTGCGCCACGTCGACGAGCTGTTCGCCCGCCCGCAGCTGGCCCGCGGCGATGTAGTCCTGCACGCCGGTCACCACGAGGGGTATGATCTCGAGAGGCTTCGCCACGCAGGTCGCCTCCGCCGCCATGCCCGGTTTCAGCACGCCTGCCTCGATCTGGTCGAAGCCGGCCTGCAGGCGGCGCGGGCCCTCGTCGCTGGGGATGAGGATGCCGGCCGGCCGCATCAGCGGGTTGACGATGTCGCCGACCTGCAGCACGAACTGTTCCAGCTGCCCGCTGACACCGGCATAGACGGTGGTCTTGTCGAGATTGACCTGGGCCTGCTTCAGGGCAGCCTCGGAGCTCGCCTTTTCCGCCGGCAGGAGCGTCGAGACCTTGATCTCGGCGGCATTCTTGCTGGCGCGCGCGGCGGCGACCTGGCCTTCGGCCCCGGTCAATGCGGTCTGCAGCCGCTCGAGCTCGCGCGCCGAAACCGTGCCGGACTTCTGGTCGAAGAGTTGCTGCTTCACGGCCAGCTCGTCGGAAACCTGCTTTGCCGCGTATTCGGCCTGCTGCAGTTCGCCCTCGGCGACGTTGATGTCGGCCTTGGCCATGACGATCTGGGCGTCGACTTCCGCGACGCGCCGCTTCGCGAGCTCCAGCGCCGCCTGCTCCTCGGTGCTGTCGAGGCGGAAGATCGGTTCGCCCTTCTGCACCGTGTCGCGCCGTTGCACGAAGATCTCCGCCACCCGGCCATTGGTCTCGGGCAACACCGGCACCGTCCGGAAGGCCGAGGTGGCGCTGGTCGTCGAAGGATGGAAATAGAAGATGGTGGTGATCAGGAGGAGCGTCAGGATCAGGCAGCCGGTGATGCCCCAGCGCAGCTCGTACCATACCGAGAAGAAGGTGATCTCCCTGCCGATGCGCTTGCCCTGGACGAAACGCCGGAACAGATAGTCGGGCAGGATGGTGAGGAGAGAGCAGAGAATGAGTTCGAGCATGCTCAGACATGCCCCGCTTCGCCGTGGGCCGGCGCGTCCTGACGGGCAGGCTCGGCGTCGGAAGGCGGTATGCCCGCCATCTTCTCGGAGGCCTCGGCGATCCGCCGCAGCGGGTTGATGAAGTCCGGTAGGTCGATCAGGGCCAGCAGCAGGCCAATGATCCAGAAGATGTGCATATGGGTGAACAGCGAAATGAGCGCCAGCACCGAGACCACTTCGAACTGCAGCTTGCGGTGGCCCATGCGTTCGGGCAGCGAATGCAGCCAGAAGAAGAACACGCCCAGCAGAACCGTGGCGATGATCACGATGAGGGTGGTGGCGACGTAGAGGGTGTCGGTTTGCCCCGGCGGCGTGATGAACCACGGCAGGTCATGGGGGGCGAGAGGGTTCACCGTGGCGGACGCGGACATCGCTGGCACTCCCGTTCAGTCCTGCAGCAGGGCGCCGTTCACCCGCCGTGCAGGAGAGTCATTCCGGGGACTGTCCTCCCGCATCACCCGGGGGTCAACAGAAGACGGCGCTTCGCGCGCGGGCGACCCTGTAAATTACGCGTAGTTACGCGGCCCTTAGTGCGCCCACCGTACCGCTCCTGCCGCTCAGGGTGTAGTCATGAATTCGTGCCCGGCCGTGGGCGGCCGGAACGCCGGGGGAGATCACATGCTGTCAGTCGTGAGCGCAATCCGCGAACGCAAGGTGCTCTGGCTGCTCGTCCTCGTGCCGGTGCTGCTGGCCGTGAAGCCGGCGATGCCGGAGGCCCACAGCGTCATCTTCGTGCTCTCGGTCCTGGCCATCGTACCGCTCGCAGCCTTGCTCAGCCTCGCCACCGAACAGGTGGCGGCGCGGACCGGCGATGCCATCGGCGGCCTGCTCAACGCAACGCTGGGCAACATGACGGAACTCATCATCGGCCTCACGGCCTTGCGGGCCGGCGAATATCTGCTGGTGAAGGCCTCGATCGCCGGCGCCATCGTCACCAACACGCTGTTCATGTCGGGCGCGGCGTTCCTGCTGGGAGGACTGAAGTACCATGTGCAGGACTTCAACAGCGCCAACACCAAACTCCAGATGGCACTGCTGTTCCTCGCCGCCTTCGGCCTGCTGGTGCCATCGGCGGTGGCGGACATGGATTCGCAGGTCCTGCCGCAATCCCTGAGCCTCACCATCGCGCTCATCCTGCTCGCCACCTATGGCCTCAGCCTGGTGTTCACCCTGGGAACGCACGCCAGATATTTCGCCGCCGCCTCGCATGGCGAGGCTGAGGAGGAACATCCCTGGCCGGTGGCGGTGGCCGTCACCGTGCTGGTCGGCACCACGATCGTGGTTGCCGTGGTCAGCGAGATCTTCGTCGAATCCCTGACCGGGGCCAGCGCCTCGCTTGGCCTCACGCCGGCCTTCGTCGGCTTCGTGGTGGTGGCGATCGTCGGAGCGGCGGCCGAAATGACCGCCGCCTTCAGCGCGGCGCGCAAGAACCGCCTCGACCTCAGCCTCGGCATTTCCTTCGGCAGTTCCACCCAGATCGCCCTGTTCGTGGCGCCTGTCCTCGTGCTGCTCAGCTATGTTCTCGGGCCCGAACCCATGTCGCTGGAATTCTGGCCGGGCGCCATCGCGATGATCTTCATCGCCACGCTGACCGCGGCGCTCGTCACCGGCTCGGGCCACGCGGCATGGTTCATCGGCGTGCTCATGCTGATGATCTATGCCGTGTTCGGGTCAACCCTCTTCATCCTTCCCCCGGCGCACTGAGGCCCCTCAGCCGCGGGTCAATCCGGCCTTGGCGAGGGCATCGAGGAAGCGCTGCCGGTCCTCCGGCCGCGCCAGGCGCTGCGGCATGTCGAGCAGCAGTTGCGGCAGCTGGCGGGGCACGTTGTGCTCGAGCCACGACCGGTGGCTGGCCGCCGCTTCCGCCTCGCCCGCCGCGGCGAGGATGGCCGCCGCGATCACGTGGTAGGCCGGATTGTCCGGGGCATCGACATCGCCGATCAGGGCTGCGGCGCCGGCCAGCTCACCACTGTTGAAACGGCACTGCGCGAGCGCCGTGGTGAGATAGGCGATCTTGCGGGCGCTGCTGTCCCGCGCCTCCTCGATCAGGCGGCAGCCTTCGGGCCAGTTGCCCATCAGCGCCAGGCGATAGCCATATTCGCCCTTGAGCTCGACATCGTTGGGATTGAGGGCCAGTGCCCGCGCCCCCGCGTCGAGCGCGGCCGCGAAGTCCTTGCGGAAGAACAGCACCATCATCATGGCCTGCTGGGCGCGGATGTTCGAAGGATCGAGCTCGGTGGCCCGCCGCGCCGCATCATAGGCCCGCTCGAGTGCGGGCACGGCATCGTCCTTGGGCGGCGGGTAGAGGAAGCGGAACTCGTCGATATCGACGAGCGAGAGCAGCGCCCAAGCGGTGGCATAGTCCGGATGCTCCGCCACCGCCTGTTCGAGGCAGGCCCGCACCGCCGGGAACGTGCCGGCGGAGGAGGTCGTCCGATAGACATAGGCACTGAGCGTGCAGAGATAGGCCGACATGCTCTGCGGCGGCGCATCGAGCAGCATGCGGCGTTCGGATTCGAATACTGCTCCGCTCGGTTCGGCGATGCGGGTGGCGATCTGGTCGGCGATCGCCAGCTCGACGCCGAACAGCTGCTGCGGCTGCAGCGCCACATCATAGCTGTCGGCCCAGATCACGCGGCCGTCAGTGCGGTCCACGAGCCGCGTCTGCACCACCACCTGGCGGCCGTCGTCGCGCAGTGTTCCGCCGAATTCGTAGCGGGCAACGGAGGTCGGCACCTCGACCGTGTCGCTGGTCCCGGCGATGACGGCGAGTTCCTTGAAGCGTGACGTCTTCTCGATGATCCGCTCCGCCAGGCCCTGTGCCAGCACGGCTGAATCGCGGCTTCCGGTGAGATCGGTCAGCGGCTTGACGAGGAGGCCTGGGACCTGGACCGTGGACGCCGGCGGCTGGCGGCCGGAACCGACAAGGGTGTAGACCAGCCCGGCCAGCAGCAGCAGCGACAGGGCCGCGACGATCCAGGCGGCGGTGTTTCGCAAGCCGGCGCGCGTGCTCCCGGCGGGCGCGGGAGGCGGATCCTCATGAGAGGTGGGCGATGCCGCGGGCGCGCGCAGCGTGAAGCGGGGAACATAGCCTCCCTTGGGGATGTCGATGACCAGTGCGTCGCCGCTCCCGTCGGTCAGGTAATAATGCTCGAGATCGCGGCGCAGCCGCGCCGCTTCGATGCGGACGATGGGGTCCTTCTGCGGATCGAAGCTTTCCGGCCGGCCGAACACCCCGGTGCCGATGCAATAGGCCTTGATGCGGCCTCCCCGGCCCGCCAGGGTCTCGGCCACCAGATATTCGAGCAGCTTCCGCGAGCGGTCCGTGGCGGGAAAGCCGGCACTGGCGAGGATCTTCAGAAGTTCCCCGTGAACCGTGTCGATGGCAATCGGTGCAGGGTTCGGCTCCGCCTCGGGGACCGTGTTGAGCAGCGCATCCGGGGTGTTGACGGTGATGACGCCCATACGCGTATTACCTCTGAAGTCGCAACCGGTCTCAACCCATCTCCAGCTGTATTTAGTAGCTCTTGGGTTGAATATCCACCCTCACTGGCCAGACCATCGTTGTCTTGACATTCCGCCCGTCGCACGCCGGGCCCCCGCGCCGCGGGCGAGGACATGAAGGAGATTCTTATTTCTTGACTTTTGTCCTATCCTATGATAGGTATGCATTCTTCGCCGTGGTTCCTGCTGATTGACATTGTGAATCTGTTTTGTCGCGAGACCCCCGCCGGGAGTCCGCCCCTCCCGTTCCCCGGCGTGGCCACGCCGGGGAGCGCGGGGCGGAGCTTTGGGTGGGTGCTCATCCCGCGGTCAGAGGCCCTCATCCGCCCTGTCGGGCACCTTCTCCCATCCCTGCGGGACGGGAGAAGGACTCGTGGCGCCATTTCGCGTCACATGATCCCACGAGTCCGTCTCCCGTTGCCAAGCAATCGGAGAAGGTGGCGGACAGGCCGGATGAGGGCGGACCCGAAGAAAATGGCCGGGACGCGCCCGGCCATGATGCTGAAGGCTCAGACCTTCATCCCCTCCGGGCCGCGCGTGATCCCCGCGACACCGGTGCGCGCCACTTCGACGAGGCCGAGCGGCACCATGAGCGAGATGAACTGCTCGACCTTGTCGCTCTTGCCCGTGATCTCGAAGATGAAGCTCTGCGTGCCGGCGTCGATGACGCGGGCGCGGAAGGCATCCGCCAGGCGCAGCGCCTCGACACGTTTCTCGCCGGTGCCTGCCACCTTTACCATGGCGAGCTCGCGGGTGAGCGCGTTGCCCTGCACGGTGAGGTCGGCCACCGAATGCACAGGCACCATGCGGCCCAGCTGGTTCTTGATCTGCTCGATCACCACCGGCGTGCCGCTGGTGACGATGGTGATGCGCGAGACGTGCTTCTCGTGCTGGGTCTCCGAGACGGTGAGCGACTCGATGTTGTAGCCCCGCCCCGAGAACAGGCCGATGACGCGGGCGAGCACGCCCGGCTCGTTGTCGACGATGACGGCGAGCACGTGGGTCTCGACGTCGGGCTTCACCGTGTCGAGGAAATAGGCCGAGCCCGAGGGCTGAAGATGAGCGTTCATGTGTCTTTCTCCGTCCCTTAGACCAGCATCTTGCCCTTGGCGTCGATCACCGAGCCGACGTCCTCGTCAGCCACGTCCTCGCCGAGGATCATCTCGTTATGGGCCTTGCCCGAGGGGATCATCGGGAAGCAGTTGGCGAGGCTCGCCACGCGGCAGTCGAAGATCACCGGACGCTTGACCTTGATCATCTCTTTGATCGCGTCGTCGAGCTCGCCGGGCTTCGTCGCCCGCATGCCCACGCAGCCATAGGCCTCGGCGAGCTTGACGAAGTCAGGCAGCGCCTCGGTGTAGGAGTGCGACAGGCGGTTGCCGTGCAGCAGCTGCTGCCACTGGCGCACCATGCCCATGTACTGGTTGTTGAGGATGAAGATCTTGATCGGCAGCTCGAACTGAACCGCCGTCGACATCTCCTGCAAGGTCATCAGAACCGAGGCATCGCCGGCGATGTCGACGACCAGCGCATCGGGATGCGCCTGCTGCACGCCCACCGCCGCGGGAAGGCCATAGCCCATGGTGCCGAGGCCGCCGGAGGTCATCCAGCGGTTCGGCTCGTCGAAGCGGTAGAACTGTGCGGCCCACATCTGGTGCTGGCCCACTTCCGTGGTGATGTAGGTGTTCTTGTCCTTGGTCAGCTCATAGAGCCGCTCGACGGCATATTGCGGCATGATGACGTCGGCGTTCTTCCGGTACTTCAGGCAGTCCTTGGCGCGCCAGCCGTCGATCTGCTTCCACCAGGTGTCGAGCGCCTTCTTGTCCAGTGTGATGGACTTCGACTTCCAGACGCGGATCATGTCTTCCAGCGCATGCGCCACGTCGGCGACGACCGGCACGTCGACGCGCACCGTCTTGTTGATCGACGACGGGTCGATGTCGATGTGGATCTTCTTCGAGTTGGGTGAGAAGGCGTTGAGGCGGCCGGTGATGCGGTCGTCGAAGCGGGCGCCGACGCAGATCATCACGTCGCAGTCATGCATGGCCATGTTGGCTTCGTACATGCCGTGCATGCCGAGCATGCCGAGCCAGTTCTTGCCCGATGCCGGATAGGCGCCGAGGCCCATCAGCGTCGAGGTGATCGGGATGTTGGTCATCTCGACGAAGTCGCGCAGCAGCTTGGACGCGGTCGGGCCAGAGTTGATGACGCCGCCGCCCGTGTAGAGGATCGGCCGCTTGGCCGTGGCGATCAGCTCCACCGCGGCGCGGATGGCGTTCTGGTCGGCCTTCACCTGCGGGCGGTAGGTCTTGTGCTCGATGTTCTTCGGTCCGACGTAGCGGCCCTTGGCGAACTGCACGTCCTTCGGGATGTCGACGACGACCGGGCCGGGACGGCCGTGGGTGGCGACATAGAAGGCCTCGTGCAGGATGCGCGCGAGGTCGTTCACGTCCTTCACCAGGTAATTGTGCTTGGTGCAGGGCCTGGTGATGCCGACCGTGTCGCATTCCTGGAAGGCGTCGGAGCCGATCAGGTGCGTGGGCACCTGGCCGGTGATGCAGACCATGGGGATCGAGTCGAGCAGCGCATCGGTGAGGCCGGTGACGGCGTTGGTGGCGCCGGGGCCGGAGGTGACGAGGACGACGCCGCACTTCCCCGTCGAGCGGGCATAGCCTTCCGCGGCGTGGGTGGCGCCCTGCTCGTGGCGGACGAGGATGTGCTCCACCTTCTCCTGCTGGAAGATCTCGTCATAGATCGGGAGCACCGCGCCGCCGGGATAGCCGAACACCGTGTCGACCCCCTGGTCCTGCAGCGCCTTCAGCACCATTTCGGCGCCCGTCATCTCGTTCGTGGCCATCTCGGAACCTCTTCAACCTTGTCGTTCGTCAATCATGCGATGTGTCATTCAGGCAATAAAAAAGGCCCCCAAGGGAGCCTGATTTTCCGCGCAGCACCACCAGTTCCTGGAGGCTCAAGCCTCCCCGGCGCTGCGCGGACCTACTACGAGAATGGTGTTCATGGGGCGCGGTTCTACGCGGGCGGGAAGGCGGCGTCAAGGCCCCTTCCCGCCCGCCGGAATGTCAGTTGTCGCGCTTGGCGACGAAGCGCACCGGGCCATAGGGGCCGGTGGAGGGCTGATAGACGCAGCTGAGGCGGGTGATGTCGGGAGCGTTGCCGCCACCATTGGGCACCGGCATGCGGACCTGGGCCGGGACATAGGCCGGCTGGCCGGTCGCATCGCCATAGAGGTCGATGGTGCAGGAGATGCGGTCGCGGCTCCAGTCGGTGTTGCGGTTGCAGCGGCCGCGGTTCATGCGGATGTCGACCTGGTTGCCGGAGCGCGACCAGTCGATGTCGCCGCTGCAGGAAAGCTTGTTGCCGTCGACCTGGTAGCCGCCGTCCGAGCCACGGTTGAGGCAGAAGGACAGCCGGTACTGGCCGTAGAGCATCTGCCGGGCGCTCCAGCAGCCTTTCACGCCGGCACCCGGACCGGGAGCCGGCATGCGCATGTCGGGATCAGGTTGCGGTGCGGGCTGCGGCATCCGCACCTGCGCCAGCTGATAACCCGACCCCGCAGCGACGTCGGCAAGACCTGCCACCGGAGCGGCCAGAAGTGCCGCGGCCGCGACAGCGGCGATCACCAAATGTTTCATATGCAATATCCCTGTTGTATCGGCGCAAGCCCGAAGACACGTCGCGGTCAGATTGCGCAACCGCCGCCTGTCTTGCGCGCCGGGGTTTAAGGGCGGGTCCTGCCAATGGCAATATCGGTAGTTTCCGCAGGCGATCAGGGCAGGCGCGGGCTCGCCTGGGCGGCGGCGACGGTGAGCCTCGCGCCCTCCTCGTAGGGCGTTTTCGTCACGCCTGGCAGCAGCGAGCGGAGCTTCGTATCGTCGAGCAGCACCGGGGTTTCGCTCAGGTAGCGCACATCCTTCAGTTCACGGAGCACCGGCATGAAGAGGCCGACGAGGTTCTGCTGCCATGGCGGCAGGACGCGGAGCTTCGCGGGGTGGCCGGCGGCCTTGAACATCAGTTCGGCCAGCGCGCGCTGGGAGATGGTGCCGGCGCCGGCGAAGTTATAGGCGCCCGCCACCGGCCCCTGGTGCTCGAGCAGCGCCTTGACCACGGGGCCGACGTCGGGCGTGAACACGAACTCGTGCGGGGTATCGGCGGGGCCGAGCAGCGTGGCGGTGCCGCCGGCGGCGGCCGCCTTGGCGGCCATGGTGAGCAGGCTGCTCTCGACGCCGGGGCCATAGAAGTCCGGCAGGCGGAGCGAGATGGTTTCGAGAGCTGGAGAAGATGCCGAAAGAAGAATGTCTTCCTGTGCCTTGCGATATTCGCCCTTGGCCATGACCGGGTTGCGCGGGTGGGTTTCAGCGACCCGCGGGCCCTGCGGCAGGCCATAGGGATAGACGTTGGAGATGAGGAGAATGCGCTTCAGCCCCTGCTCGCGGGCGGCGGTGAGGAAGGCCTCCATCATGGGCGGATAGCTGGCGAAGGCCTCCGTCGTATAGGGCAGGCCCAGGGTATAGACCGCGGCGTCGGCGCCTTCGAGCGCGCTGCGGCAACCCTGCAGGGTGCCGACATCGGCCATGACCAGTTCATCGCCGGGTCTTGCAGCGCCCGCCAGCGGCGACTTGCGGCGACCCACCAGCCTGAGGCTCGCGCCGCCGGCGTGGAACGCGTCAGCCACCGACCGGCCGATGGCGCCGGATGCGCCGATGATCGCAAGTCGCATGCGCAATCCTCCCCGTCTGGTTGTCGAGGGATCGGTCTTATCGCCTCACCGCCAGCCGGGCAACTGTCCCCGCCACCAGGTGATCTGGCGCTTGATGAAGTTGCGGGTGGCTGTCTTGGCGCTCGTGGCAGCCTCAGCGAGGGTGATCTCGCCGCGGAGATGGGCGATGAGCTCGGGAAGGCCGATCGCCTTCATGGCGGGCAGCATCGGATCGAGGTGAGCGAGGCCGCTCGTCTCCTCCAGCGCGCCGGCATCGAGCATGGCGTCGAAGCGGGCCTCGGCACGCGCATAGAGCGCGTCGCGCGGCACGTCGATGAAGATGCGTTCGACCGCGACGCCCCGGAGCGGGGCCAGGTCCTGACCATCCTTCTGCCAGTCGAGGAGCGAGCGGCCCGTGGCATCGACCACCTCGAGCGCACGCGCCAGGCGCTGGCGATCGCTGGCGAGGAGCCGCGCCGCCATGGCGGGGTCGCGCGCGCCGAGCTCGGCGTGGAGGTCGCCCGCGAAGCTGCGCCACTTCATTCGCACCTCCTCGGGGATCTCCGGCACCGGGGCCAGACCCAGCTCGAGGGCGCGGAAATAGAGGCCGGTGCCGCCGGTGACGATGGGCAGCCTGCCCTGCTTCCACGCCGTATCCATCGCGCTCCGCGTTTCGGCGAGCCAGGAGGCGACGGAGTAAGGCTGTTCGGCGCCGACGTGGCCGTAGAGCCGATGCGGCGCGCGGGCTTCGTCCTCCGGGGTGGGACGGGCGGAGAGGATGCGGAGCGGCGCATAGACCTGAAGCGCATCGGCATTGATGATGACGCCGTTGAGCGCCATGGCCTTCGCCAGCGACAGGGCGGACTTGCCGCTGGCGGTGGGGCCTGCAATAAGCAACGCGCGTTTCTGGGTCATGGCGGTCATATGAAATCCGTTCTCGTCCTCATAGCAGCCCCGGGCTCCGGTGCAATCAATGGAAAGCTCGTGGAGACTCTGGCGGGCTTCGGCGCGGGCCGGCCGCACTGGCTGGCCGAGGCCGAGGCGCTGGAGGTCGAGGACTTCGAAGGCCGCGCGGACTTCCTCGACGCCATCGCCACCCTGCCCGTCGACGCCAATCTCGTGCCTGTCGCGAACCGCCGCAAGCGCCTGCTGATCGCCGACATGGACTCGACCATGATCGAGCAGGAATGCATCGACGAGCTGGGCGTGATGGCGGGGATCGGCGATCACATCAAGCAGATCACGGCGCGCGCCATGCGCGGCGAACTCGACTTCGAGGGCGCGCTGACGGAACGGGTGAAGCTGCTGAAGGGGCTGGATGCCGGCATCATCGCCACGATCCTCCGTGAGCGGATCAGCTTCATGCCCGGCGGGCGCGCGCTGGTCGCCACCATGCGGGCCAACGGCGCCCATGCCGCACTGGTCTCCGGCGGCTTCACGCCCTTCACCGAGAAAGTGGCGCAGGCGCTGGGCTTCGACGAGCACCAGGCGAATGACTTGATCGTCGCCGATGGCGTGCTCACCGGCGCGGTGGGGTACCCGATCCTCGGCCAGCAGGCGAAGCTCGAGGCGCTCAGGCGGATTGCCTCGCGCCTCGGCATCACGACGACCGATGCCCTCGCCGTGGGCGACGGCGCGAACGACCTCGCGATGATCGGGGAGGCCGGCATGGGCGTCGCGCTCCACGCCAAGCCGCAGGTGCAGGCGCAGGCGCGCTATCGCGTGAACCATGGCGACCTGACGGCCCTGCTCTATCTGCAGGGATATGAGAAGCAGGACTTCGCCGCCTGAGGTTCAGAACGGCCGCTCACGCACCCCAACGACCGCCAGCGCCACGCCGGGGCTACAGCGGGGATCCGGCGAAATCGGCGCGCAGCTGGTCCACCGCCTCGGCCTCGCCCATGACGTTGAACAGATCGATGTTGGGATCGATGTCGAAATAGCCGAGGCGCGAAATGGTCTCGAGATTGTTGAAGCGGGGCTGGAACGTGCCGCGCCGGGCCGGCCACAGCAGCGTCTGCGGATTGCCGGACCCGGTGATCGTGGCATAGCGGAAGGTCGGGAAGAAATCATGGATTGCCGGCACGATCTTGTAGACGTCGCCGTGCCAGGGAAGGCCCGGAAGCCTTGCGCGCTGGCGTTCGCGAAAGGAAACCTCCTGATCGGGAATGGCCGAAAACACGTCGCAGGGCAGCGTGTCGTCGAGCAGCCAGACGGTGCGGGCATGCGCGAACATCAGGGAGGAAACGAAATCGCGGAAGGTCTGCTCGAAGGTATGAAGGCCGTCGATGAAGATGATGTCGTAGGTGCGCGGATTGCCCGAGATCCAGAACGCGTCGCTGAACTGGGAGAAGAACCTGACGTCGGCCGAACTGTGGGCGCTGGTGTCGAAGAGGAATTGCGGATCGACGCCGTCCTTGGCGGGAAGGGGGACGTTGAGGAAGGTCTCGCCCTTGTTCACCCCGATCTCGAGGTAGCACTCGGCATTGTTCACGGCGGCGACGGCCATGATGCGGCGTTCTGACCAGCTCATCGAATTTCCCTTGCTTGCCCCGGAGCCCGGCCCGTTTCGCATGGATGGCGCGACCGGTCCATAGCCTCAAGCAGGGGCCTGCGACCCCCGCTAGTTGTGGACGAGCAGAACCTGGGGGATCTTGTCGATCCTCAGCACGCCGCCATTCGCCCGCTGCACGTCCTCGAAATAGGTCGCGTCACCCTCGTAGCTCTTGTCGCGGAACCCCGCCGCCCGGGCGAGGCTGCGGCGCACCACGGCGGCGCCCATGTCGATATGCTGACGGCGGTATTCGGTGGGAAAATAGGAATAGGATGGCAGCGGCCGACCGCCCGGATTGCTGTGGCTATGGATCATGTCGAACATCACCACGTCCGGATCCGTGGCGAGGATCGATCGCGTCACCGCCTCGATCAGGATCGGAACGTAATAATTGTCGCCGTTGGTCACCAGGACGTAGTCGCCCTCCGCGACGTTCAACCCCTGTTCACGCAGCGAATGGCCGTAGTCGTTGAACCTGACCAGTGTGCAGAACCAGCTGATCCGGTGCTCGTTGCCGGCAGCGAGCGCCGCCATGAGTCGCGTGAAGTCCGGATCGGGGCCATCGTGGATGACCAGCAGCCGCCAGTTCGGGGCCGTCTGGTTGATGATCGAATTGACGAACACCGTGAGCGGACCGGTCTGGCGATAGGTCACGCAGATGATGGTGATGGTGGGCGTCATCTCCTGAGGCACCTCGCAGCACAGGCGATTCTGGCTGGGGCCGCGCGCTCCCGGCAGGTGGCGTGCACGGCCCCGGCCGCCTGCTATTTCAGCTTCATCGCGATGAAGCGCATTTCGGTCGCCTTGCCGCCCTTGGCGATGAGCAGCAGGATCGACGTCTTGCCGGCCTTCTTCGCCTCGTCGATGCGCGAGGAGATGTCGGAGGCGCCCTGCACTTCCTGTTCGCCGGCCTCGGTGATGACGTCGCCCGGCTCGAGGCGCTTGTCGGCCGCCGCGCCGTCCTGCGCCACCTCGGTGATGACCGCGCCCTTGAGGTCCTTGTCGATGCCGTACTTGGTGCGCAGGTCGTCGGTGATCGAGGTGATCGTCATGCCGAGCGCGGTGACGACCGCGGGTGCGGGCTTGACGGGCGCCGGTTTGCCGCTGGCGTCGGCCACCTTCTGGTCGTCCGCGAGGCGGCCCACCTCGGCGGTGAGTTCGGTTTCCTTGCCCTTGCGCAGCACCTTGAGCGTGACCTTGTCGCCGATCGGCGTTTCGGCCACGAACTTGGGCAGGTCGCGCATGGTGTTGACCGGGCGGCTATTGAACTCGACGATGATGTCGCCCGACTGGATGCCGGCCTTCTCGGCAGGGCCGCCGGCGGTGACGTCCGCCACCAGCGCGCCATGGGTGTTGTCGAGGTTGAGGGATTCCGCGATCTCGTCGGTCACCGCCTGGATCTTCACGCCGAGCCAGCCGCGCCGCGTCTCGCCGAACTGGACGAGCTGGGTGATGACGTTCTTCGCGGTGTTGGACGGCACCGAGAAGCCGATGCCGACGGAGCCGCCCGACGGCGAGAAGATCGCCGTGTTGATGCCCATGACCTGGCCCTTGAGATTGAACAGCGGCCCGCCGGAATTGCCCTTGTTGATGGCGGCGTCGGTCTGGATGAAGTCGTCGTAGGGGCCGGCGTTGATGTCGCGGTTGCGCGCCGAGACGATCCCGAGCGACACCGAGCCGCCGAGCCCGAAGGGATTGCCGATGGCCATCACCCATTCGCCGACGCGCAGCTTGTCGCTGTCGCCGAAGGCGACGGTGGGCAGCGGCTTCTTGGGCTTGACGCGGATCACCGCGAGGTCGGTCTTGGGATCGCGGCCGACGAGCTCGCCCTTGAGGATGGTGTCGTCGTGGAAATGGACCTCGATCGATTCAGCACCCTCCACCACATGGTTGTTGGTGACGATGATGCCCGAGGGATCGATGACGAAGCCCGAGCCCATGGAGGTCATCTTCTGCGGCTGCTGGCTGCCCTGCCCGCGCTTCAGGAACTGGTCGAAGAAATCCTTGAAGGGATTGTTGGGATCTTCCGGCACGTCGTTGCCCGGCGGCTTGTCGGGCGTTGCGTCCGGGGTATCGCGCGTGTCGGGCTGGGCGTCCGGCGTGTCGCCGCCGCTGCTGTCGCCCGCCGATTCGATGGTGATTTCGACGACCGCCGGCAGCAGCCGGTCGGCGAGGTCGGCGACCGAGGGCAGTTCCTGCAGCTGCGGCTGCGTGGGGGTGAGAGTCTGGCCCGGCGCCGGGGTCTGGTTGATGGGCGGCGAGGTCTGGGTGGCGGTCTGTGCCGCGGCGGCAGCCGCCGCCAGCATGCTGAAACCCGTTGCGAACGCCAGGCTGCGCATCGCCGTGATCTTGCCGCTCATCATCACCCTCCTCGAAATCAGCGTCAGAGAAACGCCGCGTGAACCATCCACACCGCCACCACCCCGGTGGCGAGGAGCGCGACCCCGCCTATACGCAGCTGGTCGTCGGAAAGTTTCTGCAGCGCCAGCATCATGGACTTCAGCTGTGCCGGAACCAAGGCATAAAGCAGGCCCTCGATCACCAGGACGAGACCGAGGGCCGTCAGCAGACTGTCCAGCATCACTGCGCCGGGGCGGCCGGCGGAACCGGCTGGCCCGGCACCGGCTGCGGCGCCGTCTCACCGCCCGGCTTCTGGTCGGTGAAGTAGCGGAAGAACTCCGAGTCCGGACTCAGCACCATGGTGGTGCCGTCGGTGGCGAGGCTCTTCTGGTAGGCCTGCATCGAACGGTAGAAGGCGAAGAACTCCGGATCCTGCTGGAACGCCTCGGCGAAGACGCGGTTACGCTCGGCATCGCCCTGGCCGCGCACGATCTCCGATTCCTTCTTGGCCTGGGCCAGCTTCTCGGTGACGGCGCGGTCGGTTTCGGCGTTCATGCGCGTCTTGGTGGCCTCGCCCTGCGAGCGGATGTCCTGGGCCAGCGCCTTGCGTTCGGATTCCATGCGGCGGTAGGTCTGGTCCAGCACGTTCTCGGAAAGATCGGTGCGGCGCACCCGGACGTCGACGATTTCGATGCCCAGCCCGTCGGCCTCCTGGCGCAGCTGGTCGCGGATCTCGCGCATCATGGTGGCGCGGTCGGACGACAGTGCGGCATCGAAGGAGCGGCGGCCATAGGTCTGGCGCAGCGCGGCATCGAGGCGGGCGGCGACGCGCGCCTCCGCCTGCATCATGTCGGCGCCCAGCGTCTCGCGGAACAGGCGAGCATCCTTGATGCGGGCGAGCGTGATGGCGTCGACGATATAGACCTGCGAGGCCACGTCCTGCACCGGCCGGCCGTTGTTCTCCCAGATCATGATGCGGTTGTCGACGAGGGTCACCGTGTCGGAGAACGGCACCTTGAAGTAGAGGCCGGGCTTCTCCACCACGCGGTTGATGTCACCGAAGCGCAGCACCAGCGCGGTGTGCGTCTGGTCGACCACGAAGTAGGACATGTAGAACAGCAGCGCGGCGGCGATGGCGACGGCGGCGGCGATGGTCTTGGTCATGTTGTTCATGTGCTGGCCCCCATCAGTTCTGCTGGTTGCCCGAACGGGCCTTCACTTCGGGAAGCGGCAGATAGGGCACCACGCCCTGGCCCTTGGCGCCCGGCTCGACGATGACCTTGTTGGTCTGGCTCAGCACGTTCTCCATGGTTTCGAGATAGATGCGCTCGCGCGTCACGTCCTTGGCGTTCTTGTACTGGTCGTAGACCGAGAGGAAGCGTGCCGCCTCGCCCTGGGCTTCGGCCACGGTAGCCGACTTGTAGGCGTTGGCGTCCTGCACCAGCTTCGCCGCCTCGCCTTCGGCCATGCGGTACTGCTGGTTGCGGTATTGCTCCGCCTCGTTGATCGACTGCTGCTGGTTCTGCCCGGCGCGCACCACTTCGGCGAAGGCGTCCGCCACTTCGCGCGGCGGCTGCACGTCGCCGAGGTTGATCGACGACACGGTGACGCCCGAGCCGTAATCGTCGAGCAGCTTCTGGGTGATTTCCATCACCTGTGCCTCGACGGTGTTCTTGCCGGTGGTGAGGATGGCCTGGGCGCGGGTCTGGCCCACCACCTCGCGCATCGCGCTCTGCGACACGGCGCTGATCACCGCCTCCTGGTCGGCGACGTTGAAGAGATAGTTCTTGGCGTCGTTGATGCGCCAGAACACCGAGAAGGGAACATTGATGATGTTCTTGTCGGAGGTCAGCATCTGGCCGTCGCTGCCGTCGTTGCCGATGTTGATCTGGCGCACCGCGCCGACCTTGGGCTTGTCCATCGTCTCGATCGGCCACAGTGCGAAGTGCAGGCCCGGATCGGCGATGCGGTTGAAGGTGCCGAAGCGCAGCACCACGCCGCGCTCGTCCGGTTGCACCTGGTAGACGCTGTTGTAGACGACGATCAGCAGCACGAAGCCGATGGCCAGCAGCCAGCCCACCGAGCCGCCGCCGCCCTGCGGCAGCACCTGCTTCAGCTTGTCCTGGCCGCGGCGGATGAGGTCATCGAGATCGGGTGGATTGGGTCCGCGGCCGCCCTGGTTCGGCCGGCGCGGCCCGCCGCCCTGCCCCCACGGGCCTTGCCCCCAGGGTCCCTGGCCACCACCACCGCCTTCGGAATTCCACGGCATTCAATTCACCCTTGTTGTTCTGATGTCGTGATACGCACGTTCTGGACGATATAGGTAGGCCGTGAGGGAATGTCCACGGCGCGGAAAATCCTCACGAATTTGTCATGCGATCGAGGATGCGCAGGGTGAAGGAGGCCGAATCCCGCTCGCCCCGGGCATGGACTTCCCGCCCCACCTCGCGCCAGTCCTGCGGCGGCACGGCCGGGAAATGCGTGTCGCCATCGACTTCGAGGTCCACCTCGGTGAGGTAGAGCCGGTCGACCAGCGGCCAGAACAGCCGGTAGATCTCGCCGCCTCCGATCACCGCCACTTCAGGCGCGTCGCCGCACAGACGCAGCGCTTCCTCCGCGGTCTGCGCCATCTCCGCCCCTTCGGGCGCGAAATCGCGCTGCCGGGTGATCACGATGTTGCGCCGCCCGGGCAGCGGCTTCCGCGGCAGGCTTTCCCAGGTCTTGCGGCCCATCACCACCGGCTTGCCCATGGTGATTTCCTTGAAGCGCTTGAGGTCGGAGGCGATATGCCACGGCAGCCCGCCCTCGCGCCCGATCACCCCGTTCTTCGCGACGGCGACGACGTAGGAGATCATGCGGCGAGCCGGTGCAGCGCGTCACCGCTCAGCTGGCAGAAGCAGTTGCCGTCCTCGATGGTGGCGCCGACCAATTCATAGAGCCGGCGCGCGTCGCTGTTCCAGCCCATCATCAGCCACTTCACGGACGCCGCCTGGCGCGCGACGGCGAGCTGCGCCACCGCCCTGAGCAGCGCCTTGGCGATGCCCTTCCTGCGGAACGGCGCCAGCACGGAAATGTCTTCCAGGTACAGCACCTCGCGGCCCGTGAAGGTCGAGTAGCTGCGCTGCCAGGTGGCGCAGCCCGCGGGCTCGCCGTTCCACAGCGCGATGAGCGCGCCGTTGATGGCATGGGGGTCGGCGAGGAAGCGCTCGTAGTCCTCGGGGCTCGCCGTGAAATAGGCCTCGTAATCGTGGTGCACCGCGAGTGCGTGCACCATGGCGTTGAGGATGGCGCCGTCGCCGGGCCGTGCCGTGCGGATGGTGATGCTCATGTGGCCAGCTCTTCCAGTTCGGGGCCCGAGACGCGGAACACCGTCCACGCGTCCATCGGCTTTGCACCCAGTGACTTGTAGACGGCGATCGAGGGCTCGTTCCAGTCCAGCACCCACCATTGCAGGCGCGGCAGGCCCTCGTCCACGCAGCGCCGCGCGAGTCGCTTGAGCAGCGCCTTGCCAATGCCCTTGCCGCGGAGCCCGGGTTCGACGAACAGGTCCTCGAGGTAGATCCCCGCCTTCCCGGCGAAGGTCGAGAAATTGTAGAACCACAGCGCGAAGCCCGCCGGCGCGCCGTTCCAGAAAGCGAGGTCGCAGTGGCAGCGCGGCGCCGGCCCGAACAGGCCCTCGCGCAGGTCGGCCTCGTCTGCCGTCACCTCGTGCAGCAGTTCTTCATAGTCGGCGAGCTTGCGGATGAAGCCCAGCACCAGCCCTTCCTCGCCCGGGCGCGCCGGCCTGATCTCCAGCGTCACACGCCGCCTCCCGCATGAAAATAGATGAGCAGCGCATAGAAGCCGTTCCAGATGCCGTGGCAGGCGATGGTGAGCCAGATGCTGCCGAAGCGCCACATCATCCAGCCGAAGATCAGACCCATGGCGAAGATCAACCCGATCGACAGCCACGGCTCGGTGACGTGCAGCATTGCCCATAGCCCCGAGGTGACGAGCGAGGTGCCGGCAACGCCGAGCCGGGTGCGCGACAGCGCCGAGAACAGCTGGCCGCGGAAGATCAGCTCCTCCGCCAGCGGCGCCCCGATGGCGACCGACGGGAAGACCAGAAGATAGAGCGGTGTGGTGTTGGAGATGTCGAACATCGCCTCCTTGACCGCCCCGGCCGAGCCCGTCTTGGGGGATTCACCGTGCGGGCCCGGCGTATACTGCGACATGTCGATGTGGAAGATCAGCACGATGGCGAAGATCACGGCATACATGGCCAGCATGAAGCCGATGACGAGCACCAGCCAGCCGAGCAGCGTGAAGCGCGGCCAGCGCAGGTTCAGCACCGCAACGCGGTCACCCCCGCGCAGGCCGGCAAGCCAGTAGGCGACAGCCGCGACGAGCAGCGAGGCGGGGAAGATCGCCACCATGCCGGCCTTGATGAATTCCTTCCCGAAATTGCCGCTGACCTTGAACAGCGACATGAGGGCGGGGTCCAGCTTGAGGACGAACATGAAGCCGAGGGCCAGCACCACCTGCAGCAGCTGGTGGATGACCAGAAGCACCAGCGCCACCGCCAGCGCATACCACAGGCCGGCCGGGTTCGACGGCTGGTAGCCGCGGCGGAACAGACCGCCCGCAAAGTCCGCGCCCAGCAGCCTCATACGGCCACGGGCGCTGCGATGTGGGGATGGGACTGGTAGCCGACGACCTCGAAATCCTCGAAGCGGAAGTCGGCGATGTCCTTCACGTCGCGCCGGATGACGAGGCGCGGCAGCGGCAGGGGTTCGCGCATCAACTGCTGGTCCGCCTGTTCGAGGTGGTTGAGATAGAGATGGGCATCGCCCAGCGTGTGGATGAAATCGCCCGGCTTCAGCCCCGTGACATGCGCCACCATGTGGGTGAGCAGCGCATAGGAGGCGACGTTGAAGGGCACGCCGAGGAAGATGTCGGCCGAGCGCTGGTAGAGCTGGCAGGACAGCCTGCCGTTGGCCACGTAGAACTGGAACAGGCAATGGCAGGGTGGCAGCGCCATCTTGTCGACGTCCGCCGGGTTCCAGGCGGTGACGATGAGGCGGCGCGAGTCAGGGTTCTTCCGGATCCGCGCGATGACGTCCGAGAGCTGGTCGATGGTGGAGCCGTCGCGGGCCGGCCAGGAGCGCCACTGGGCGCCATAGACCGGGCCCAGATCGCCGTTCGGGTCGGCCCATTCGTCCCAGATGGTGACCTTGTTGTCGCGCAGGTACTGGACGTTGGTGTCGCCGCGGATGAACCACAGCAACTCGTAGATGATCGAGCGCAAGTGCAGTTTCTTGGTGGTGACCAGCGGGAAACCTTGCGCAAGGTCGTAGCGGCTCTGCCAGCCGAAGACCGAGAGCGTGCCCGTGCCGGTGCGGTCGTCCTTGCGGTGGCCATGCGCGCGCACGTGCCGCATCAGGTCGTGATACTGCTTCATGGGGAAAGCCTAGACGATTCCGCAGGGCGACACAAAGTGCCGGCGAAGTTTCCCTTCCCTTGGCCCCGGCGGGTGCCTATATTTCGGCCGTCACGTCCCGCAAGGGGCATGACTATGGCGATAAACGGTAATCGTAATAAACCTTTCGGACCCGGGGGCAGTACCCGGCGCCTCCACCACCGACCGCCCGTCCGACCCCTTCCCGGGCGGCCGGTGATGGGGGCGAAATAGGATCGACGAGGGCGTAAAGGGTTGCTTTTTGCTCGTGATGGTACCGACGTTATCGGGCTAAACTTATAGTTGCCAACGACAACTATGCTCCGGTCGCGGTGGCTGCGTAAGCAGCCTGAGCAACCGAAATCAAAGTCCTTGGGCTTAGCCGCTTAAGGCGGGGTTCGCCGGCACCTGGCAACAGAAGCCGGCACTTTCATTTTCAGAATTAATAAAAGAATAGACGTTATGGGCGTTGCGCATAATTTTGCGCACTTTCATGCTGGTGCAGGCGCCTCTAAATGTGTAAATATTTACGCATGGAGCGCGATAGCCGCGAGATCGTCAGGCGTCTCAGGAGCGAAGGCTACGAGTTGGTGAGCATTCGCGGGTCGCACCACAAGTTTAGGAAGGGAGACAGGACGATCATCGTCCCGCATCCGAAGAAAGACCTGCCGGTCGGCACGGCCCGCGCTATTGCCAGGGCGGTTGGCTGGATTTGAAGGAGGCTCGCTTGCACTATTACATTGCCATCGTTCACAAGGATGAGGATTCGAGCTTCGGGATCTCCTTTCCCGAAGTTCCGGGGGTTTTTTCGGCAGCTGACGACATTGCTGAATTGATCCCAAAGGCAGCGGAGGCGCTCGCCCTCTATGCCGAGGATGAGGACTTGCCCGCTCCGCGCGGGCTTGAGGAGGTCCGGCGTGACCCCGAGGTTGCAGCAAGTCTGGAAGCCGGGGCCTTTCTGGTGGCCGTCCCCTACATCGAGAATGACGCCAAGATCGTGCGCATCAACGTCAGCATGGAGAGCGGCATGGTCAAAGCGATCGATACCGCCGCCAGTGCCCGCAAACTCACCCGGTCCGCCTTTCTGGCCCAGGCGGCGCGGCGCGAGATCGAACGTTGAACCCGTCCGCCTCCCGGTTGGCTTTGCCTCCCCGGTCCGGCTATGCTACCCCGCCTAGCCACGACTGACAGAGACGCCGGATTCGCCGATGCCCGAAGACTTGATGCGCTACGACCTGCTCGCCCAGAACGCCCTCAAGGGCGTGGTCCGCGAGGCGCTGCGCATCGCCGAAACCACCGGGCTGCCGGGCGAGCACCATTTCTACATCGCCTTCAACACCCGGGCGCCGGGCGTCGCGCTCTCCGAGAAGATCGCCGCGCGCTACCCGCGCGAAATGACCATCGTGCTGCAGCACCAGTACTGGAACCTCAGGGTGCATGACGACCGCTTCGAGGTCGAACTCTCCTTCGACAACGTGCCGGAGCACCTGGTCATCCCCTTCGACGCGGTGAAGGGCTTCCTCGACCCCGCCGTGCAGTTCGGCCTGCAGTTCGAAACCCAGGCAGCGGCGCACCGGCCGCGCGAGGTCGAAGCGCCCCGGCCCGCGTCCGCCAAGCTGGAGACGCCGCAGCCCGCCGCCCCGCCCCCCGAGGAGGCGCCCGCCGTGGAGCCCGCGCCGAACGAGGCCGCCAAGGTCGTCTCCCTCGATCAGTTCCGCAAGAAGTGAGGCCGCAGATGAAACGACATGTCCTGCTTGCCGCCGCCATCCTCGCCTCGGCCCTGGGCATCGGCGCCGCCTGGTCGCAATCGGCTTACGACATGCGCGCCCTCGCCGCCCTCACCGACGCCGAGCTGATGAAGCTTCCCGCCAAGAAGCTGTTCTCCAGCTTCAAGGCGCCGACCACCAACATGAAGTCGAAGCCCATCGGATTCTATGCCAAGGGCTGCCAGTCGGGCGCCGTGGCGCTGCCGATCACCGGACCTGCGTGGCAGGTGATCCGCCTGTCGCGCAACCGCAATTGGGGCCAGCCGCAGCTGATCACGCTGCTCGAGGATCTCGCCACCAAGGCCAAGGCCGAGGACGGCTGGAACGGGCTGCTCGTCGGCGACATCGCCATGCCGCGCGGCGGGCCGATGCCCTCGGGCCATGCCAGCCACCAGATCGGCCTCGACGCCGACATCTGGTTCCGGCCGATGCCCGACCACGTGATGACGGCCAAGGAACGTGAGGACATCACGCCATGGGTGGTGGCGCCGACGCGCCACGGCCTCGACAAGACGCTGTGGACGGAGGCCGATGCGCGGCTGCTGAAGCGTGCCGCCTCCTATCCGCAGGTGGAGCGGATCTTCGTCAACCCGCCGATCAAGGCCGAACTGTGCAAGTGGGCGACGGGCGACCGCAGCTGGCTTGCCAAGGTGCGCCCCTACTACAATCACAATTACCACTTCCACATCCGCATTGCCTGCCCGCCGGGTGCGACCACCTGCAAGCCGCAGCCGGAACCCACGCCGAAGGACGGCACCGGCTGCGGCGAGGAACTGGCCTACTGGATGGGCGACGTGCCGTGGCGGCGCATCGAGCATCCGCCGCCGCCGCCCAAGCCGACCCAGCCGGTGAAGCCCCCCGCGCCCTTGACTCTGGCATCGCTTCCTGCTGAATGCCGCGCCGTCGTGACGGCGGAATAGCCGGGCGGCAGAAAACAGGGGCCAGCGCCAGCGGCGCGCATGCATGACTGACTCCCACGCGCAGCCCAATGGCCCCGGCAAGGCCTCTCTCAAGCTTGCCTTCGCGTCGATCGGCGTGGTCTTCGGCGACGTCGGAACGAGCCCGCTCTACGCCATGCGCGAGGCCCTGCACCCCGTCGTCACCTCGGGCGCCGACCTGCGCGAGGCAGTGCTGGGCGTGGCCTCGCTGCTGCTGTGGGCGCTGATCCTCATCGTCACCCTCAAATACGTGTTCTTCCTGATGCGCGCCGACAACAAGGGCGAAGGCGGCATCCTGTCGCTCGTCGTGCTGGTCGAAAGCCTGCTCGGCCGCAAGGGCGGCGTAGTGCTGGCGCTCGGCATCATCGGGGCCGCCTTCTTCTTCGGCGATGCGATGATCACGCCCGCCATGTCGGTCCTGTCGGCGGTCGAGGGCCTCAAGGTGGTGAACCACCATTTCGAGCCCTTCGTGGTGCCGCTCACGCTGATCATCCTGATCTCGCTGTTCCTGTTCCAGTACAAGGGCACGGGTGGCGTGGCCAAGCTCTTCGCGCCGATCACGCTGGTGTGGTTCGTCACCCTCGGCGTCATCGGCTTCTACCACATGACGGACGACCTCGAGATCTTCAGCGCCTTCAACCCGACCCACGGCATCGCCATGCTGATCGAGCGGCCGGGCCTCGCGCTGCTGGTCTTCGGCGGCGTGTTCCTGTCGGTGACCGGCGGCGAGGCGCTCTACGCCGACATGGGCCACTTCGGGGCAAAGCCGATCCGGCTGGCCTGGCTCTGCGTCGTCTTCCCCGGACTGATCCTCAATTACCTGGGCCAGGGCGCCTTCATCATCTCGCATCCGGAATCGGTCACCAACCCGTTCTTCCTGATGGTGCATGGCTGGCTGGTGATGCCGCTGGTCCTGCTCGCCACCGCGGTGACGGTGATCGCCTCGCAGGCGGTCATCACCGGCGCCTTCTCGATCGCCCAGCAGGCGATGTCGCTCGGCCTGTTCCCGCGCATGGGCATCACCCACACCAGCGAGACCGAACAGGGCCAGATCTATGTCGGCCAGATCAACTGGATGATCCTCGTCGGCGTGGTCATCCTTGTCATGGTGTTCCAGTCGTCCTCGAACCTCGCCTCGGCCTATGGCATCGCCGTCAACACCTCGATGGTGGTCGATACCATCCTCGCCTCGATCTTCTTCTGGAAGTCGCGCAACCTGCCGCCGCTGTTCGTCCTGCCCGCCCTCGCCGTCATCTTCGTGATCGAGACGACCTTCCTCGCCGCCAACGGGCTGAAGCTCGCCAATGGCGGCTACATGCCGGTGCTGATCGGGGCCACCATCATCCTGCTGATGGTCACCTGGATGAAGGGCCGCCAGGCGCTCACCGACAAGCTGAAGAAGGAATCGGTCGAACTCGTGCCGCTGCTCGAAAGCCTCGAGCGCCGCCAGCCGACGCGTGTCGCCGGCGCGGCCGTGTTCCTGCAGACCGACCCGCTCTATGCCCCCTCTGCGCTGATGCACAACCTGAAGCACAATCGCGTGCTGCACGACCGCCTCGTCTTCATCACAGCCGAGACGACGAGCCAGCCCCGCCTCGAGGGCGAGGACCGCGTTTCGGTGAAGCAGCTGCCGCTCGGCGCCTGGCTGGTCGAGGCGCGCTTCGGCTACATGGAGCAGCCGGACGTGCCGAAGTCACTACGGGCCTGCGCCGAATTCGGCCTCGAGATCGACCCGCGCCAGGCGTCATATTTCCTTGGCCGGCGGGTGATACGCATGTCGGCGCGTTCGTCGCTGCCGTTCTGGCAGCAGCGGCTGTTCATCATGATGGCGAACCAGTCATCGCGGGCCATCGAATTCTTCCGCATCCCGCCCGACCGCGTGGTCGAGCTCGGCATGCAGATGAGCGTCTGACATCCACCCAGCATAGGAATTGCGCATGGCCCTCCTCGCCCCCTTCTCCTCCCCCGGACGTTTCTGGCGCGGCAACCTGCACACCCATTCGAACCTGTCCGACGGTGCGCTGGAGCCGAAGCAGGTGGTCGACGCCTACAAGGGCGCAGGCTACGACTTCATGCAGCTCTCCGAGCACTTCATCGAACACTTCAAGTTTCCGATCGCCGACACGCGGGCCTTCCGCTCCAACACCTTCACCACCCTGCTCGGCGTCGAGCTGCACGCGCCGGAAACCTCGGCGGGCGAACTCTGGCACATCGTGGCGGCAGGCCTTCCCCTCGACTTCCCGCAGAACCTCAAGGGCGAAACCGGGCCGCAGCTGGCGCGGCGCGCGCGCGAGGCCGGCGCCTTCGTCGGCATCGCGCACCCGGCCTGGGCGCAGCTGACGATCGAGGACGGCCGCGCCATCGATGCCGCGCATGCGGTGGAAATCTACAATCACGGCTGCGCGGTGGAGAACGACCGCGGCGACGGCTGGTACTTGGCTGACCAGCTGCTGACCGAGGGCCACCGCCTCACCGCCTTCGCCACCGACGATGCGCATTTCAAGGGACCCGACTATTTCGGCGGCTGGGTGCATGTGAAGGCCGAGAGCCTCGACCCCGAGGCCCTGCTCGCGAGCCTGAAGAAGGGCCTCTATTATTCGAGCATGGGGCCGCAACTCCACGCCATCGAGATGAACGGCAAGGAAATCTCGATCGCCTGCTCGCCGGTCGACACCATTACCGTCGTCTGCGGCACCTCGCGCAGCTGCGTGCGAGTCGGAAAGGCCATCACCGAGGCGAGCTTTGATCTCGCCAAGCTCGAGAAGGGCTGGCTGCTGAAGAAAACCAGCCCGTGGTTCCGCGTCGTGGTGATCGACGGCGCCGGCAAGCGCGCCTGGTCGAACCCGATCTGGTGGGACGAGCTGCGCTGAGGCCCGTGCCGCTCTGGCTCGTCATCTGCGGTCTGGGGCTTACCCAGATCATCGGCTGGGGCACCACCTATTATCTGCTGGGCGCACTGTCGCAGGATATCGCGGCGGCCACCGGCTGGTCCGGCACGCTGATCTTCGGAGCCTTCTCGGCCGCATTGCTGCTGAGCGGCGTGATCTCGCGCCATGGCGGGCGGCTCATGGACCGCATCGGCGGCAGGCGGGTGATGATCGCGGGCTCGGTGTTCGCCACCGCCGGCCTCACCCTGATGGGGACATTCCCGCATCCGGTAGCCTATGTGGCGGGCTGGCTGCTGCTCGGCCTCGCCATGCGCTTTGCCACCTATGACGCGGCCTTCGCCAGCCTGACGCAGATCGTCGGGCAAGGGGCGCGCCGGGCCATCTCCTACCTGACGCTGTTCGGCGGCCTCGCCTCCACCGTGTTCTGGCCGGTGAGCCACTACCTCGCACTGAACATCGGGTGGTCGCACACACTGCTGGTCTATGCCGGCCTGAACCTGTTCGTGTGCCTGCCCATCCACTGGGCCGTCCTGCACGGGGCCCGCGGCGAGCGCGCGGCGGAGCGCGTGGCCGGCATGCAGGCCATGGCACCGATCATGGGGCGCGGCAGGCTCGTCGCCATCACGCTCTTCGCGGCGGCGCTGGCGTTGAACGGCCTCGTGTTCTCCTCGATCTCGGCGCATGCCGTGCCGCTGTTCCAGGGCCTCGGCTTCCGCGGCGACGAGGCGGTGTTCATGGCGGCCCTCATCGGCCCGTCGCAGGTGGCGAGCCGGCTTGGCGACATCGTCATGGGGCGTCGGATCACGCCGATGCAGCTCGGCCTCATCGCCTTCGGCACTCTCCCGGTGGCGGTGGGGCTGTTTGCGGTGATGGGCTTCTCATGGCCCGCCGCCATCGTCTTCGCGGTGCTCTATGGTGCTTCGAACGGGCTCGTCACCATCGCCAAGGGCGCGGTGCCGCTGTCGCTGTTCGGGACCAAGGGCTATGGCGAGGTGCTGGGCGTGATCTCGGCCCCCAACCTGATCCTCAACGCCGCAGCCCCCCTGCTCTTCGCGCTGCTGCTGCAGGCGGTGACGCCGCAAATGTCGCTGCTGATCGCGGGCGCGGCGGCGCTCGCTTCAACCCTGTTCATGCTGTGGCTGGCGCGGCTTCACCCACAGCACGCCCAGTAGCGTGATGACGGCGAACACCGCCCCCGCCATGAAGGCCGCGGACGGCCCATAGGCATCCCACAGCAGCCCCGCCAGCACGCTGCCGACGAGCAGCGCCAGACCGCTCGCCAGGTTGAACACGCCGAAGGCCGTGCCGCGCAACGGCTTGGGCGCGGTGTCGGCCACCATGGTCGAAAGCCCGCCCTGGGTGAGCCCCATGTGCAGGCCCCACAGCGCGACGCCGAGCATCATCGAGGTGATCGAACCGCCGAAGGCCAGCACCAGATCGGCGATGACGAGGACGATGAGCCCGGCGATCAGCAGCCCGACCCGTCCGATGCGGTCGGACAGGATGCCTGCCGGATAGGAGGCGAGCGCATAGACCAGGCTCATCACCACCATGACCATCGGCACCCAGGCATTGGACAGCCCGGCGGCGGAGGCCTTGAGCACCAGGAAGGCCTCGGAGAAGCGGGCCAGCATCATGGCGGAGCCCACCGCGGTGACCTGCCAGAAGGCAGGGCCGAGCGAGGACGCGGTGCGCAGGTCGAACCCCGGCTTCTTCTCCGTTTCGGCGCGCTGCGGCGCATCCTCCACGCCGAAGGCGAGCAAGGCGACCGCGATCAGCGCGGGAATGCAGGCCACCCACATGACGCTCCGGAAGTCGAACAGCAACAGCGACATCAGCACGATGGCGATCAGGGGTCCCGCGAAGGCGCCGGCGGTGTCGAGCGACTGGCGCAGCCCGAAGGCCGCACCGCGCAATTCAGGCGGCGCGATGTCGGCCACCAGCGCGTCGCGCGGCGCACCGCGGATGCCCTTGCCCACCCGGTCGATGAAGCGGGCGGCGAAGACCGACTCGACCGACGCCGCCAGCGGGAACAGCGGCTTCACCACCGCCGCGAGGCCATAGCCGAGCAGTGCCAGCCCCTTGCGGCTGCCCCAGCGGTCGCTGAGCACGCCCGAGAACAGCTTGGAAACCTGCGCGGTGGCCTCGGCGATGCCTTCGAGGAGACCCAGCAAGGCGGCCGAAGCGCCCAGTGTGCCGACCACGAAAAGCGGCAGGATCGCATGGATCATCTCCGAGGAGACATCCATGAATAGGCTGACGAATCCAAGCATCCAGATGCCGCGGGGCAGGTTCTTGGGCAGCATCGGGTCAACTTCCGTCTGACTGGCGGGAACGGGTTCGAAGTGATAATCAGCCCCCCGAAACCTTTCCGCAAGACGGCGAATTTCGAGGACGACATGAGCAAGACGCGCACCGAGACGGACACCTTCGGCCCCATCGAGGTCGACGCCACGAAATACTGGGGTGCCCAGGCGCAGCGCTCGATCGGCAATTTCAAGATCGGCTGGGAGAAGCAGCCGCTGCCGGTGGTGCGCGCGCTGGGCATCGTGAAGCGCGCCGCCGCCGAGACCAACATGGCGCTCGGGCGCCTCGACAAGGCCGTGGGCGAGACCATCGTCAAGGCGGCGCAGGAGGTGATCGACGGCAAGCTCGACGCGCACTTCCCGCTCGTCGTCTGGCAGACCGGTTCCGGCACGCAGTCCAACATGAACGCCAACGAGGTGATCTCGAACCGCGCGATCGAGATGCTGGGAGGCGTCATGGGCTCAAAGAAGCCGGTGCACCCCAATGACCACGTCAACATGAGCCAGTCGTCGAACGACACCTACCCCACCGCTATGCACATCGCGGCGGCGGAAGAGGTGCAGCACCGGCTGATCCCTGCGCTTAAGCACCTGCACAAGGCGCTCGACAGGAAGGCCCATGACTGGAACCTCATCATCAAGATCGGCCGCACCCACACGCAGGATGCAACGCCGCTGACACTGGGCCAGGAATTCTCGGGCTATGCCCAGCAGGTGCTGAACGGCATCCGGCGCATCGAGATGACCATGCCGATGCTGATGGAACTGGCCCAGGGCGGCACGGCGGTGGGCACCGGCCTCAACGCGCCGGTGGGCTTCGCCGAGATGGTGGCCGACCGCATTGCCAAGATTACCGGCATGGCCTTCACCTCGGCCCCCAACAAGTTCGAGGCGCTGGCCGCGCATGACGCGATGGTGATGACCCATGGCGCGATCAACACGGTGGCCGTGTCGCTGTTCAAGATCGCCAACGACATCCGGCTTCTCGGCTCCGGCCCGCGCTCGGGGCTGGGCGAATTGTCGCTGCCTGAAAACGAGCCGGGCTCCTCGATCATGCCGGGCAAGGTGAACCCCACCCAGTGCGAGGCGCTCACCATGGTGTGCGTGCAGGTGTTCGGCAACCAGGCGGCGCTGAGCTTCGCCGGCAGCCAGGGGCACTTCGAGCTCAACGTCTACAATCCCGTGATGGCCTACAACTTCCTGCAGTCGGTGCGGCTCCTCTCGGACGCCGCGGTGAGCTTCACCGACAATTGCGTGGTCGGCATCGTGGCGCGCCAGGACAACATCAGGCGGGCGCTCGACAACTCGCTGATGCTGGTCACCGCACTGGCGCCCAAATATGGCTATGACCGCGCCGCGAAGATCGCCAAGACCGCCCACAAGAACGGCACCACGCTGCGCGAGGAAGCGGTCAAGGACGGCATTCCGGGCGACGACTTCGACGCCATCGTGCGCCCCGAGGACATGATCGGGCCGAAGTGATGGGCGACATCGTCAGCCTCAAGCTTCACCGCAAGCGCAGGGAGCGCGCGTCGAAGGACGATGCCGCGGCGGAGAACCGCGTGCAGTTCGGCCGCAGCAAGGCCGAGAAGGCGCTGACCGAAAAGCTGAACGACAAGGCGGCCAAGGACATCGAGTCTCACAAGCGCGAGGAGTGATGGCGAAGGACCTCAAGCGCTCCCTCACCATCGAAGGCCACCGCACCTCGCTGTCGCTCGAGCCGGAATTCTGGGAGGCGCTGCAAAGGGAGGCCGCGCGGCGGCACGTGACCGCGGCCGCCCTGGTGGCGGAGATCGACCACTCGCGCGGCGCGCGCAATCTCTCCAGCGCGGTGCGCGTGTGGCTGCTGCGCGAAGTGGCGGGGAAGTAGCAGGCATCGCGCCGGCCGGCCTGAGACGCCTCATCGCTGCCGGAAAGCCTGCCGGATTCTCAGCTTGGCACTAGCCAGCGGGATCGATTTGCCCGAACTTGGCAAGGAATCGCAAGTTGGGGGCATCGGCGCGGTGAATGCAATCTGCTCGTGGACGAGGATCGTGGCGATCCTCGCAGTGCTCGGACTGACCGGTTGCGGCGGCGGCGACCTGCCAACGATCGACAAGACGGCGGATGCCGCACATGCACGGATCGGCGTGATGACCGGTTCGACCAGCGAGCCGCTGGCCGCCAAGCAATTTCCCGAGGCGAAGGTCCAGAGCTTCGACAACATCACGGATGCCTTCGGGGCCTTAAAGTCGGGCCAGCTCGATGCGGTGATCACCGCCTATTCGTCGGCACTGCTCATGGCGCGGAAGAACCCGGACCTGCGCATTCTCGACGAGCGCCTGAGCCACGAGGACACGGCGATTGCCGTGCGCAAGGGCAATACCGAACTGCTCGACGCCGTGAACAAGATCATCGCCGACCTCAAGGCGGAGGGCGCGATCGCCTCGATGGACCGGCGCTGGCTCAAGACCGATCCCGGCCCCTACGAGGAAATCGACATTCCCCTGCCGACCACGGGAGATCCGCTGCGCGTCGGCGTCAGCGCAACCCGCGAGCCCTTCAGTTTCGTCGATGCGAATGGCCGCGTCACCGGCCACGATGGCGACCTCGCGCGGCTCATCGCCCAGCGTCTCAACCGGCCCATCGAATTCCAGGACATGAAGTTCCTCGCACTGCTGCCGGCACTGCAGGCCGGAAAGATAGATCTCATCGTCACCGGCATGTCGGCCACGGACCAGCGGCGCAAATTCGTCGATTTCACCCAGCCCTATTACGCCAACTCCCAGGTAATGATGGTGCGCAATGCCACGGTGGCGGCGGGCGGCGCCGGGTTCTGGGATGGCCTGAAGGAGAGCATCGACAGCAACATCCTGACCGAGCAGCGTTACCTGCTGCTGTGGGACGGGCTCAAGACGACCTTCGTCATTTCGATATTGGCAACACTGTTCGGCACGCTGCTGGGAGGTCTCGTCTGCTTCATGCGGATGTCGCGTTCGCCCCTGCTCCGCATTCCGGCAATGGCATATATTTCGGTGCTGCGCGGCATCCCCGTCGTCGTCCTGCTGATGCTGATCTTCTACGTGGTCTTCGCGTCGGTCAACATCAACCCGGTGCTCGTGGCGGTCGTCGCCTTCGGCCTGAATTTCGCAGCCTATGTGGCCGAGATCTTCCGCACCGGCATCGAGGGCATCGAGACCGGCCAGACCGAGGCCGGGCTTTCCATGGGCTTCACCCGCGTCGGCACGTTTCGCCTCGTGATCTTTCCGCAACTGGTCCGGCGCATCCTGCCGGTCTACAAGGGCGAGTTCATTTCCCTCGTCAAGATGACGTCGATCGTGGGCTACATCGCCGTCATGGACCTCACAAAGGCGAGTGACATCATCCGCGCCCGCACCTTCGACGCCTTCTTCCCGCTGTTCCTCGTCGCCGTTCTCTACTTCCTCATCTCGTATAGTCTGATCGCCCTCATGGACTGGGTCGACCGCCGCACCGATCCACGGCGCAGGACCAGAAAGGTGTCACGGGCATGATCCGGGTTGAAAATCTCGTCAAGACATTCGGCAGCCAGTCCGTGCTGAACGGCGTCAATGCCGAGATCCGCGCCGGCGAAGTGGTGTCGATCATCGGCCCTTCCGGGACGGGGAAGAGCACCTTCCTGCGTTGCCTCAACTTGCTCGACCAACCGACCGGCGGCAAGGTCTTCATCGACGGCATCGATACGCTCTCGCCCGGCGCCGACGTGCCGGCGATCCGCCAGAAGATGAACATGGTGTTCCAGTCCTTCAACCTGTTCAACCACCTCTGCGCCCTCGACAATCTCACCCTGGCGCCGATCCATCTCCGCAAGGTGCCGCGCCATGTGGCCGAGGCGGAGGCCATCGAACTGCTGCGGCTCGTCGGGCTGGCCGAAAAGCGCCACCACTTTCCAGACCAGCTGTCGGGTGGGCAGCGCCAGCGTGTCGCCATCGCGCGCTGCCTGGCCATGAAGCCCGAAATCATCCTGTTCGACGAACCAACGTCGGCCCTCGATCCCACCATGGTCGGCGAAGTGCTGTCGGTTATCCGGCGGCTTGCGAAGGATGGCATGACCATGGCGATCGTCACCCACGAGATGGATTTTGCCCGAGACGTCTCGAACCGGGTCTTCTACATGGACGAAGGTGTGATCTACGAGGAGGGAACGCCGGCCGAGATCTTCGACGCCCCCAGGAGGCCGCGGACGATAAAGTTCGTCAATCGCCTGAGGAGCTATCAGCACGAGATCCGCTCCGCCGATTTCGACCTCTATGCCATCCATTCCGAGATCGAGGCGTTCTGCGACAAGCACCTGCTCTTCGGCACCACGCGGCACAACCTGCTGCTGACGGTCGAGGAAGTCCTCGAACTGTCACGTCCCCATATCGGCCGCGCCGGACTGACCATGGACATCTCGCATGCCGAGAAGACCGGCGAGGTGACGGCGAGCTTCACCGGAGATGAAACCTACCCCAATGTTCTGGACGGGCCCGGGGCGGATGAACTTGTCACCGCGATCGTCACGTCCATGACCAGGGAGACTGCTTTCGTATCGGAGCAAGGCAAGGCGACGCTGCGCCTCGTGATCCGCACGGCGTGAGCCGATCGCCGGTCGCACCTGATCATCTCGCAGCGTCCTGCTGGCGCGCCGCGGACGCGGCGATCATTGCGAAGGCGAATAGCCCGGCGGCGGCGAGATCACCACCGGCGCGCCGGGCGGATTGGCGAGGATGACCGGCTTGATCCGGGCGGGCCTGCGGCTCGGCGAAGGCGCGGGCTGGGGCCGGGGCGGTGCGGGTTGCGCGGCGCCATCGGGCTTCCCGGGCTGGATCGCATCGGACGGAGTTGCCGCCGCGCCCGGGGGGTTCGTCAGGCTCGACACCTTGCGCCAGGTCCTAAGCTCGCGCAGGCGCTGGCGCATCTCGGCCTTGTTGATCTCGGCATTGGCGGCGCGTTCGGCCTCGATCTGGCGGCGCAGGCGGTCGGCCTCCATCACCTGCATCTCCGCCTGCACCTTGAGCTCGCGCTTGCGCAGCAGGATCTCGTCGCGCTGGGCGTAATAGGCCTGGAGCTTCGCCTCGTCCTCGGCGCGCTGCTGTTCCTCCTCCTTGGCGAGGCGGGCCTGTTCCTGCTGCAGGCGCTCGAGCTCGGTGATGCCTTCCTGCATGATGGTGACGCCGAGCGAGGTGGCAATGTCGGAATTGTTCTCGCTCCGCACCAGCGCCAGGGGCGGGCCGGCATAGGCGACACTCATCGGCGGCAGGTTGGGACGGGCCTTGAGGGTGAGGCCGACATCCATGTCGAGCTCGCCCTGCGCCAGGTCGGCGACGGTCTTCACGTAGACTGCAGCGTCGCCATCGACATGCTGGACGGGCGCGAAGGTCATCTCGCCGCCGGCAAGGCTGATGGTGCCGCTGGCCGCGCCGAAGTCCAGCCCGTCGCCGCCGCGCATGGCCTCAAAGGCGGCACCGATGCCGGTTGAATCCTTGGCCGCCGCCAGCGCCGCGGTGAAGGCCGAGGGCGTCAGGCCGAGCAGCTTGAAATCCTCGAGCGCGAACTTGCCCTCGCCCTGAGCAGCCGCCAATGCGCCGCCCGGGCTCCTGCCCTCGCTGTGGAAGGTGAGGTCGACCTCCCCCTCGCCCGCCGCCACCGGGCCCCCGCTTGCGAGCGCCAGCTGCTGTGCGAGATCGACCGGCATGCGCATGCGGCCGGAGAGCTTGCGGCTCTCGTCGCTCCCCGCGGAAGTGAGATCGAGCTGCGCGTCGCGTCCGTCGCTGTCCTTGCCGAGCATGGCCAGATGAATCTCGCCGGGCTTCACCTCGATCCCGACCGAGGCGCTCTGCGCCATGAAATGCCGGTGCACCTCGAGCACCGACGGCGTCAGCCACAGCTGGCCGGTGATGCCGAAGGGAAGTGCCGTCGCGAAGCCCGTCTCCAGCCCCGAGGCGGGGCCCGACCAGTCGAGGAAGGCCGCCGCCATGAGATCGCGCAGGCGCAGGGGGCCGGTGTCGAGCCGTCCGTCGAGCACCATGGCTGGCGTCAGGCTCACCTCGCCGCGGAACGGCGCCGTGCCGAACCTTCCCTCAATGCCGGTGAGGCTCCACTTGCCGCCGCTCCATGCCAGGGCCGCATCGGCCGACAGCACGCCGCTGGCGCCCTCGGCCACCGGCATGCCGGTGGCGGCGAGCAGCGGGCCCGCATCGGTGGCGCGCAGCGACAGCTTGCCGTTGAGACCGTAGCCCTCGCCCATGGGCGTGAAGGCGCCGCGATAGTCGAGCCTCCCACCCAGCGCCTGCAGGGTCGCCGTGGTGTCGAAGCCCGCCGCGACGCCGCCTTCGGCGGTGATCGCCAGGCTGCCCGGCAGTGAATCCTGTACGCCGGGCGTCAGACCGAGCAGCCGGAGGACGGGTGCTGATGAAGACGCATCGACGCGCGCCGTGCCGGAGATCGCCATGTCGGGCGCAATATTGCCCGACGCCGACAGGGTGAGCGGGCCTGCCGTGCCACCGAGGTTCAGCGTGGTGAGCGAGCCGCCAGCACCCGGCTTCACCGCGAGATCGGCGCGGATCGCGGTGGCGCCGAGGTTCCGGGCCCACACCGGCAGGCCGTCGCTGCTCGCGAGGCCGAGGAGCTTGATGAGCTCGCCCGGATCGTCGGCCTTCACGTCGAGGCTGACCGAGCCATCGGCGCCCCGGCCATTGTCGAGGATGAGGCCCGAGGCGGTGACGCTGGCGCCACCCACCGCGCCGATGTTGAGGGCCCGCAGATCCATGCCGTTGGCGCCCGACTGGAGGTCCACCGCCACGTTTTGCGCGGTGACGCCGTTCATCTGCAACTGGCCTGCCTTGAGCTTCAGGCGGAGGTCCGGCGCATCGGAGCGCGGCAGCACGAAGGACAGGATGCCGCCCGCCCCCTGGCGCGCCGCCGCCTGGAAGGCGGGAATGCCCTGCGGCGCATAGGAATCGAGATCGAACAGGCCGCTTTCGAGATCGACGTCGACCGCGCCGCGCCCCGCCGAGGTGACGGCGAGCGAGCCCTTGCCGGCCTGGCCATCGAGCTCGAATTCGGAGTTGCTGAGGCGGAGGCCCTGCGGCGTGAGGCTGACGCCGGTCTGCAGCTTCAGGCGGCCACGGCTGCCGGTCCACAGGGGGCCCAGGCTGTCGCGCGCGGCGGGCCACAGCCACAGCGTGAACTCGCGCAGGTCATTGGCCTCGAGCCCGAGGTCGCCCGACATTTCGCCGCCGCCCGGCGCCGTGAGGTAGCTGCCGGTGAACAGCATCTCGCTGCGGCCCGGCAGGCCCGAGGACAGACGCTTGATGCCGAGCCGGTCGCGATCGGCCGCGATCGCCAGTTCGACATTGTCGAAGCTCTGGCCCTCGCTGCGCAGCGACGTCACCTTCAGGCTGCCGTCGAGGCTCATGTCGTCCGGCAGCAGCGCCAGCAGGCTGTCGATGACGGCGAGGCTTCCGGCCTGGCGCAGCACGTCACGCGATTTCGCGCCGGCCAGCTGGTCGAGGTCGAGCACCGAGGCCGAGAGATCGAGCCGCGCGTCGATGTGGTGCCCGAAGGTGAGCCCGGCCGAGCCGGTGGCGACGGGCCCGGAATTGCCCGGATCGTCGCGCGTGACCTGGATATCGGTGAAGTCGATCTGGTCGAAATCGCCCTTGGCCTTGGCGCTGAAGACGAGCGGCCGCAGCTGGCCCTCGGCATCGCCCTTGCCATCGTCGCTCTGGGCCGGCGCCACCTGGATGTCGCCCTGGGCAAGGCCGTCCTTGTAGGACCCATCGAAGCTGTAGACCTCGCCCGAGTTGTCGGCGGCCTGGAGCTTGATGCCGAAGAGGAAGGGCTGGCCCTTCGCGTAGGCCGCGGTGTTGAGCGCGAGGTTGACCGGCTTGTCCTGGTAGACGGCCCCGGCGCGCAGCCGCCACGGGCCGGCGACGCCGGGAGACGCCACGTCGGCATTGATGTCGTCGAGCGTCACCGTCTCGCCGCGGCGATGGTCGTGATAGTTCACCGTGCCGCTCGTCAGCGTGATCTTGTCGAGCCTGACACGCGAGAGGATGTCGCTGTTGACGAGATCGGCCGAGGGGGTGAGCACCCAGTTCCCCTCGCCCGACTCCAGCCGCTCGAAATTCACCTCCGGGTCCTCGACATCGATGCTCTCGACGTCGAGGCTGCCCTGCAGCAGGCCCTGCAGCGTCATATTGACGGTGATGCGGGCGGCGGAGGCGAATTCCTTGCTGTTCATGCCCTCGGGGCTGGCGATCTTGACGTTTTCGACCGTGAGGCGCGGCCACGGGAAGAGCCGCGCCGAGACCGGCCCTTCGACGATGACCTCGCGCCCCGTGAGCTTCTTGCCATAGGCCTCGAGATCGGCGCGGTAGCCGTTCCAGTCGATGATGAAGGGCGCGGCCAGCAGGCCGATCACCACGATGACCAGCAGCACGCCGAAATACAGCACCGGTGATTTCCACACCTTCATCGTGCCGGGCCGCTGTTTTCGCCGTGGAGCCATCAGATGGCGGCGTTCTTGCCGGGGTTCATGATGTTCTTCGGGTCCAGCGCGCGCTTGATGTCGCGCATGAAGGCGAGTGCCGGACCGTGCTCCTTCTCGAGATAGCCGCGCTTGCCCGCACCGATGCCATGTTCGCCCGTGCAGGTGCCGCCGCAGGCGATGGCGCGGTCGATCATCCGGCCATAGACTTCCTTGACGCGCCGGTATTCCTCGGCATCGGAACGGTCGCAGTAGAGCACCACGTGGAAATTGCCGTCACCGACGTGCCCGACGATGGGACCGTAGAGGTTGTTGGCGGCGAGATCGGCTTGCGTCTCGGTCACGCAGTCGGCGAGGCGCGAGATCGGCACGCAGACGTCGGTGGCGAAGGACTCCTTGCCGGGCATCAGCGCCTTGGTGGCCCAGAAGGCATCGTGCCGGGCCTGCCAGAGCTTCTGCCGGTCCTCCTCCCTGGTCGCCATGCTGTAGGGGCCGCCGCCCAGCTCCTCGGCAATCGCCGCGAAGGTTTCCGCCTGCTCGTGGGCTGAGGCTTCCGTGCCGTGGAACTCGAGGAACAGCGTGGGTGTCACCTTGAGGCCGAGGTTCGAATAGGCGTTGAAGGCCTTCACGTGCTCGGCATCGACGAGTTCGATGCGGGCCACCGGAATGCCCATCTGGATCGCCGTGATGGTGGCCCGGCAGCAGGCCTCGACGGAGGGGAACGGGCAGACGGCGGAGACGATGGCTTCCGGGATGCCGTAGAGCCTGAGCGCCACCTCGGTGATCACGCCGAGCGTGCCCTCGGACCCGACCATAAGCCGGGTGAGGTCATAGCCGGCCGTGGATTTCCTGGCGCGGCTGCCGGTGCGGATGATCTCGCCATTGGCCATCACCGCGGTGACGTTGAGCACGTTCTCCCGCATCGTGCCGTAGCGCACGGCATTCGTGCCGGAGGCGCGGGTGGCCGTCATGCCGCCGAGGCTGGCGTCGGCGCCCGGATCGACCGGGAAGAACAGGCCCTGGTCGCGCAGGTGGGCGTTGAGCTGCTTGCGCGTGACCCCGGCCTCGACCCGGCAGTCGAGATCGGATGCATTGACCTCGAGCACACGGTTCATCTGCGACAGGTCGATCGAGATTCCGCCGAACGGGGCGGAGAAGTGGCCCTCGAGCGAGGTGCCGGTGCCATAGGGGATGACCGGCGTGCCATGCTGCGCGCAGGTGGCGACGATGCGCTGCACCTCCTCCGTGCTCCTGACGAAGGCCACGGCATCGGGTGGCGCGCCGGGATTCCAGGTCTGGTCCTTGCCATGCTGCTCGCGCACGGCGGGGGCGGTTGACAGGCGCTCGCCGAGCCAGGCGCGGAGGTCGGCTACGGTCTGGGTTGTGCTGTTCTTGGGAAGCGGAGTATCCATGGAGTCGAAATTAACCGGAAACCGGAGTTTTTGCGATGGGTTATCCTGTCCCGTTCGTGGGCCGCATCCAGCAGGTCGAGGACCAGTGGACGGACTACAACGGCCACTTCAACATGGCCTATTACAACGTGCTGTTCGACCGGGCGGGCGACGAGGCCTTCGCGGCGGTCGGGCTGGGGCCGGACTACGTGAAGGAGCGCAATGCCTCGTTCTTCACGCTGGAGGCCCACAATACCTATGTGCGCGAACTCCATGCCGGTGATTCGGTGCGGATCGAGACGCAGGTCCTCGACTGCGACGCCAAGCGCGTCCACTACGTGCAGCAGATGTTCCACGCCACCGAGGGCTGGCTGTCCTGCGTCACCGAAATCATTGTGATGCATGTCGACATGGGACTGAAGAAATCCGCCCCGTTCCCGCCCGATGTGATGGAAAAGATTCAGGGGATGCGCGAAGCCCACAGGCACCTGCCGGTTCCGCCGCAAGTCGGGCACAGGATCGGAATCCCGAAAAAGGCCTGACACCCCAAGACGTCACATTCGCGCAACATTAACGGCGCATTAAGCCTCCATAACGTGCACATCTGCAACGAAGGAGGCGAGTATCATGAACAACGGTCTCAACCTGTTCGCGGAAGCGCTTGTATTCGTTCATGGCAAGGGCGCCGAATCGGAAGCCGCCAAGCATGCACAGATCTGCGAGCGCCTGGGCGACATGGAGACGGCGGAGACGTGGCGTCAGCTTCAGGGTGCCGTTCGCAGCCTGAAGCGCCCGAGCGATTGCGTAAACCTTCGGGCCGCCTGAGGTTTCGCATTTCGTTCCGGGAAGCTCTATATAGGTCCGGTGGATTCGGACCTCCGGAATGAGCAGCAAGAATTTCGACCTGAACGATTTTGGTGACGAGCAGCCGGCCCCCGCGATCAAGCCGGGGGGTCTGGCTGCCCGCGCCCTGGGCTCGCAGGCCGAACCGCCCTATCTGAAGGGCCTCAACCCCGAACAGCGTGCGGCGGTCGAGAACACCGACGGCCCCCTGCTCGTCCTTGCAGGCGCCGGCACCGGCAAGACGCGGGTGCTGACCACCAGGCTCGCCCACATCCTCGCCACGGGCAAGGCATGGCCGGGGCAGCTGCTCGCCGTCACCTTCACCAACAAGGCGGCGCGCGAGATGCGTGATCGCATCGGGGCGCTGATCGGCGGTGCCGTCGAGGGCATGACCTGGCTCGGCACCTTCCACTCGATCGGGGTGAAGATTCTGCGCAATCATGCCGAACTGGCCGGACTGCGCTCCGGCTTCGCCATTCTCGACACCGATGACCAGATCCGGCTGCTGAAGCAGCTCCTCGAAGCCCATGACGTCGACGAGAAGCGCTGGCCGGCGCGCCAGCTTGCCTCGCTCATCGACGGCTGGAAGAACCGCGGGCTCACCCCCGACCGCGTGCCGGCGGGCGAGGCCTCGGCCTTCGGTCATGGCGGACTGGGCGGCAAGCTCTATGCCGAATACCAGCACCGGCTGAAGGTGGTGAACGCCGCCGACTTCGGCGACCTGCTGCTCGAGGTCCTGCGCATCTTCCAGGAACACCCCGACGTGCTGAAGGAGTATCAGCGCCGCTTCAAGTACATGCTGGTGGACGAATATCAGGACACCAACGTGGCGCAGTATCTCTGGCTCAGGCTGCTCGCCCAGGGCCACAGGAACATCTGCTGCGTCGGCGACGACGACCAGTCGATCTATGGCTGGCGCGGGGCCGAGGTCGACAACATCCTGCGCTTCGAGAAGGACTTCCCGGGCGCCAAGGTCATTCGGCTCGAACGCAACTACCGTTCGACCCCGCAGATCCTGGGTGCTGCCTCCGGCCTCATCGCCAAGAACGAGAGCCGGCTCGGCAAGACGCTGCACACCGACCGCGAGGATGGCGACACCGTTACCGTGCGCGCCCATTGGGACGGCGACGAGGAAGCCCGCGTCATCGGCGAGGACATCGAGAACCTGCAGCGCAAGGGCGAGAAGCTCAACGACATGGCGATCCTGGTGCGCGCCTCCTTCCAGATGCGCGCCTTCGAAGATCGCTTCATCACGCTGGGCGTGCCCTACCGCGTCATCGGCGGACCGCGCTTCTACGAGCGCGCCGAAGTGCGCGATGCGCTGGCCTACCTGAAGATCGTCGCCTCGCCCGACAACGACCTCGCCTTCGAGCGCATCATCAACACGCCGAAGCGCGGCATCGGCGACACGTCGGTGAAGCGCATGCACGCCATCGCGCGGACGCAGGGCGTGTCGCTCTACCGCGCGGCGGAAGCGATGTCGCTCACCGACGAGCTGCCCTCCAAGGCGCGCGGAGCACTCAGGAAGCTGATCGAGAGTTTCAACCGCTGGCGGCAGATGGCAATGGGCATCCCCCACACCGAACTGGCCGAAATCGTTCTTGATGAATCCGGCTACACCGAGATGTGGCAGAACGACAAGAGTCCGGAAGCGCAGGGCCGCCTCGACAACCTCAAGGAACTCGTGCGCTCCATGGGCGACTTCGAGAACCTGGCGGGCTTCCTTGAGCACATCGCGCTGGTGATGGACGTCGAGCAGTCGGCGGAGGAAGACAAGGTCTCGATCATGACCATGCATGGCGCCAAGGGCCTCGAATTCGGCACCGTATTCCTGCCGGGCTGGGAGGAAGGCCTGTTTCCCTCGCAGCGTTCGCTCGACGAGAAGGGCCGCGCGGGGCTGGAGGAAGAGCGCCGCCTCGCCTATGTGGGCATCACGCGGGCCAAGCGCCGCGCCACCATTTCCTTTGCCCAGAACCGGCGCGTCCATAATCTCTGGCAGAATGCGCTCCCCTCGCGCTTCATCGATGAACTGCCCGAGATGCATGTCGAGGTGGCGCCGATGGCGACGAGCTATGGCGGCTTCGGACTGGGCACCTATGGCAAGAGCCGCTTCGACGACCAGACCAAGCCCTTCGGCAACACCTATGCGACGCCGGGCTGGCAGCGCGCCCAACAGCGCTGGAGCGAGGGCAAGGCCACGCGCTCGACGCCGCACTTCATCGAGGGCGAAATGGTCGCTCGCGATACCGACGCCGTAAAGTTTTCGAAGGGCGAACGCGTGTTCCACGAGAAGTTCGGCTATGGCGTGGTGAGCGCGGTCGAGGGCAACAAGCTGACCATCGACTTCGACAAGGCCGGCGAGAAGCGGGTGATCGACAGTTTCGTGGCCCGGGCCTAAGCCCAAGAAATCTTTACAGACTTGACGTTGCGCGATCTGGCGGGACGCGGCCGAATCACGGCATGTGGCGTCATGTCAAGCTCAGCTGCAATCGTTCACCAGATCCTTCACAGCGAGGCCGTGAATAGCCGGCCGAAGACCGCAATCGATCCCGTGCAGGCGCAGACCCGTGTTTTGCGCGCCATCCTTCGGTTTGCCCATGGCGTGGAGAAGGCCTGGTCGCGCGTCTCCAAATAGCGCGCATCAGCTTCGCGCCGACATCCTCACCAATTCACCTTGCCCCCGCCTGGCCGGGGCATCCTCTTTTTAGCGCCCGTTCAAAGGATGCGCGGATCAAGTCCGCGCAAGGTGACTGCGTGGAAGGCTCTTCGCTTCAAGCCGCCACCCGCTTCCCGCTCACCGCCTCGCCGGCGGCCGGTGACAGCGTCAGGTATTCGACGCAGGCCGACACCGAGCAGGCGGCCACCACAACGAAGGCGATGGTGAAATCCATCGGCGTCAATTTCATCTCGCCGCGGAACCATTGCGCCGCCTCCAGCACGAAGGCGGCGAGCACCACGCCCATGGAAAGCGAGAGCTGCTGCACCACCGTGTAGAGGCTCGTCGCATAGCTCGCCTGCTGGTGGTCGACGTCGGAGTAGGACATGGCATTGAGTGCGGTGAACTGCAGCGAGCGCAGGAAGCCGCCGACAAACAGCAGTGAGATCGCCAGCAGGTAGGGCGTCGAGGCCGATAGGAAGCCCATGATCGAGATCGAGGCGCTGGCCAGCAAACCGTTGACCAGCAGGAGCCGGCGGAAGCCGAAGCGGCGGATCATGCGGGCCGCGCCGAGCTTCATCGAGATCGCGCCCGCCGCCGCCACGAAGGTGATGAGGCCGGACTGAAGGGCGCTCATGCCATAGGCCAGCTGGAACATCAGCGGCAGCAGGAAGGGCACCGCACCCACACCCACCCGGAACAGGCTGCCGCCCACCACGCCGGCGCGGAACGTCTCGATCTTGAGCAGCCGAAGGTCAAGCAGCGGATTCTCCGTCACGAGTGCGTGGCGCACGTAGAAGGCGACCAGCACGCAACCCGCGACCACCAGGAAGCTGGGCGTCCACCCGGGCAGCAGGTCCCGGCCCATGATGGTGAGCCCGAAAATGAAGGATGAGAGCCCGAGCCCGGACAGCACGAAGCCGACTGCGTCGAGCTTCGGCACCTGGTCCACCCGCATGTCGGGCATCAGCGCGGTCGCCAGCACGATCGCCATGACGCCGAAGGGCAGGTTCATCCAGAACACCCAGCGCCAGCCGATGGTATCGGTGATGAAGCCGCCGACGGGCGGCCCCACCAACGGCCCGATCAGCGCCGGAATGGTGAGCCAGGCCAGGGCGTCGACCAGTTCGGCCTTGGGCACGGTGCGCAGCAGGATGATGCGCCCGACCGGCACCATCATGGCTCCGCCGATCCCCTGCAGGGCGCGCGCGGCGACGAGGCCGCCCAGCGAATTGGCCATGCCGCAGGCCAGCGAACCGATGGTGAAGACGGCGATGGCAACGCGGAACACGTTACGCGAGCCGAAGCGGTCAGCCATCCAACCACTGATCGGAATGAAGACCGTGAGGCTCAGGAGGTAGGTGGTGAAGGCGAGCTTGAGCACGATGGGATCGGTGCCGAGAGACTTCGCCATGGCGGGAAGCGAGGTGGCGATCACCGTCGAATCCATGTTTTCCATGAACAGGGCGGAGGCGATGATGAGGGGGATCAGCCGGGACGACGACATGGCTCCGAAATAGCATGGAAGGCGGCCGCGGTTTCATGCCGATAACGCAAGGGAGACACGGGCTGGCCCGGGACCCCTGCCCCTTTCCGGCCAGATTTGGGCGCTCTATAAGGGTCTTCACATTGAATCAGGCCTTTTCGGCGCGCCTCCGCCATCCGTCCGCGCGCCCCCGGAGTATTTCGTGACCGACCGTTTCTTCACCTGGCTCGAGTCGCTGGTCGACCCGTTCCCGCCGCATCAACCAGAGATGCCGCCCGCGGGTTTTCTCGCCTTCTGCTGGCATTACACCAAGCCGTTCTGGCCGCTGCTGCTGGCCTCGACCCTGCTGTCGGCGGTCATCGCCTTCCTCGAGGTCTATCTTTTCGCCTTCCTCGGCAAGCTGGTCGATCTCCTGACGGCGGCCAACCGCGCCACATTCTGGCAGGACCATGGCGTGCAGCTGATGGCGATGGGCGCCATGGCGCTGATCCTGCTGCCCTTCCTCAACTTCGTTTCGGAAGCCGTGGCCCACCAGGGCCTGCGCGGCAATTATGCCATGCGCATCCGCTGGACGGCGCACCGCTACGTGCTGCGCCAGTCGATGGACTTCTTCACCAACGACTTCGCCGGCCGCGTCGCCACCAAGGTGATGCAGACGGCATTGGGCGTGCGCGATGCGGTGATGAAGTTCACCGAGGTGCTGGTCTATGTGATCGTCTACTTCCTCGGCGCGCTGCTGCTGGTGGCCACCGCCGACGGCTACCTGATGATCCCGCTGCTGATCTGGCTCGCGGGCTATGCCGCGGCCTGCTGGTATTTCGTGCCGAGGCTCGGCCGCCTGTCGGCGGTCCAGGCCGAGCTGCGCTCGCTGGTCACCGGCCGCGTGGTCGACAGCTATACCAATATCCCGACCGTCAAGCTCTTCGCCCACGCCGACCGCGAGGACGTCTATGCCCGCGAGGGCATGGACTGGATGCTGAAGTCGGTGAATGATTCGATGCGCATGTCGACGCTGATGACGACCGCGCTGCAGGTGTTGTCCGGCGTGCTGATCTTCACCATGTCGGCCATGGCGATCTGGCTGTGGTACCAGGGTTCGATCACGACCGGCGCCATCGCCTTCGCCGTCGGGCTGACGCTGCGCCTCAGGGCCATGTCGCAATGGGTGATCTGGGAGGTCGCAGGCCTGTTCGAGAACATCGGCATCATCCAGGACGGCATCGAGACCATCGCCCGCGAACGCTCCATCAAGGATGCGCCAGACGCCAAGCCGCTGGTCGTGCAGCAGGGCGCCATCCTGTTCGACGACATCACGTTCAACTACGGCAAGCCTCTGATCGGGCGCGACCGGCCGGTGCTCAACGATCTCAAGCTGTCGATCGCGCCGGGCGAGAAGGTGGGCCTCGTCGGCCGCTCGGGTGCGGGCAAGTCGACACTCACCAACCTGCTGCTGCGCTTCTACGACATCGAGACGGGCCGCATCCTCATCGACGGCCAGGACATCGCGCATGTCACCCAGGATTCGCTGCGCGCGGCGATCGGCGTCGTGACGCAGGACACCTCCCTGCTGCACCGTTCGGTCATCGACAATATCCGCTATGGCAAGCCCGAGGCCACCATGGCCGAGGTCGATGCGGCGGCACGCAAGGCGCATGCCGACGAGTTCATCGCGCAGTTGATGGACCCGCAGGGCCGGCGCGGCTACGAGGCGCACGTCGGCGAGCGCGGCGTCAAGCTGTCGGGCGGCCAGCGCCAGCGCATCGCGATTGCCCGCGTGCTGCTGAAGAACGCGCCGATCCTGGTGCTCGACGAGGCGACGAGCGCGCTCGACTCCGAAGTCGAGCAGGCCATCCAGGAAAATCTCTATGCCCTGATGGAGGGCAAGACGGTGATCGCCGTGGCGCACCGCCTCTCCACCATCGCGGCGATGGACCGGCTCGTCATCATGGACAAGGGCGTGGTGGTGGAAGACGGCACGCACCGCGAGCTGCTGGAGAAGGGTGGGCTCTATGCCTCGCTGTGGCAGCGCCAGTCCGGTGGCTTCCTGCTCGAGGACGTCGATCTCGAGGCTGCGGAATAAACCATCCGTTTACCCTGGCGCAGCCATACGGAGGGCGGGAACGGCCCTCTGCTGAAGTGGGGTAAGGATGCTTCGCAAAATCGCTGTGGTGGCCGCTTGCGCCACCCTTCTCGCTGCCTGTTCGACGGATCCGTATACGGGTGAACAGAAGGTGTCGAACACCGCCGTGGGCGCCACGACGGGTGCGCTGCTCGGCACGGCCACGGGTCTCGTCATCGGCAAGTCGACCTCGGCCTCGAGCCGGAATGCGATGCTGATCGGCGCCGGCCTCGGCGCGCTCGCCGGCGGCGGCGTGGGCCTCTACATGGACAATCAGGAATCGAAGCTGCGCGCGAGGTTGCAGGGCACCGGCGTTTCGGTGACGCGGGTGGGCGACGACATCATCCTGAACATGCCGTCGAACATCACCTTCGACACCGACCAGTCGGCGGTGAAGCCGCAGTTCCACGACACGCTGGATTCCGTGGCGATCGTGCTGCGCGAGTTCGACAGGACGCTGATCGACGTCACCGGCCACACCGATTCAACCGGATCGCCCCAGCATAACCAGGGCCTGTCGCAGGCGCGGGCCGTGGCGGTGGCGGATTATCTCGTGGCGCAGGGCAACAATCCGCAGCGCTTCCAGGTGATCGGCATGGGCCAGAACGATCCCATCGCAACCAATGCCACCGCCGAAGGCCGCGCCCAGAACCGGCGCGTGGAAATCAAGATCGTCCCGCTCACCTGAGAGGACGACGAAGGCCAAAGGAAAAAGCGGCGGCTGATACCGCCAGCCGCCGCATTTTCAGACTTACTTGCCGCCGCAGTCGAGAGAACCCTTCATGGCGGCAGAGGCTTCGGCCTTGGTCTTGAACATGTTCATGCCGATCTGCATCATCTTCGAACCCTTGGCCGGCTTCTTGTCGACGACTTCGCACTTCTTGGTGGTCTCGTTCTTGACGATATACCACTCGGTCGCGGCGAAGGCCGGCGCGGTGAAGCTGACGAGGGCAAGGGCAATGACGAGGTGCTTGATGTTCATCGAGGATGTTCCCTTTGAGTGAGTCCACGAAATTGTGAACAATTGAATTTCGCACCTGTATTCGTGACCGCAACATGTCCGGACTGTTAAATTTTGTAACATGAGCGCCGGAAGCCTCGGCAATCACGTGGATTTCCGCGGTTTCGGCTTGGCGCTTCAATCCCGGTGCGAAACCGGCTAGATGCGCGGTCATGACCGAAGCGCGCTTTACCCTCACCCTGCCGGACCTCTCGCATGACGGCGCCAACGCTCTGGCCTCGGCGCTGGAAGAGAACATCCGGCTCGACCCCATGGCGATCACCATCAACGAGACGGACGAGGCCCGGGCGCTGTGGGAGGTGGTGCTCTATTTCGAAACCGGGGAAGAGGCCGAAGCGGCCCGCGCCGTCGACGGGCTGGGCCAGGGCCAGATCGCCCCCATGCCGCAGCAGGACTGGGTTCGCCAGTCGCTCGAAGGCCTGGCGCCGGTCACCGCCGGGCGGTTCTTCCTGCATGGTTCGCATGACCGGCACCGCCGGCGGCCGGGCGGCATCGCCCTCGAGATCGACGCCGGCACCGCCTTCGGCACCGGCCATCATGGCACCACCGAAGGCTGCCTCATGGCGCTCGACCGCATCCTGAAGCGGCGCCTGCCGGCCAATATCCTCGACGTGGGCTGCGGCACCGGCGTGCTCGCCATCGCCGCCGCCAAGGCCACCGGGCGGCCGGCCCTGGCCAGCGACATCGACCCGGAGGCCGTCAAGGTGACGCTCGCCAATGCCGCCCTGAATGGGGTGAAGCCGCTGATCGGCAGTTTCGTGGCAGCCGGCCTGAGCCACCCGCGCATCGCCGGCGCCGGCCCCTATGACCTGATCTTCGCCAACATCCTGGCGCGCCCGCTGGTGGCGCTGGCCACCGGCCTCGCCCGCGTCCTGCGGCCCGGCGGCGATCTCATCCTCTCCGGCCTGACGCTGGAGCAGATGCGCTGGATCGAGGCGGTCTATGAATCGCGCGGCCTGGTTCTGGCGTCGCGGATCACCCGAGGCAATTGGGCCACCCTGGTCTTCACCCGCGCGCAAAAGCAAAAGCGCCCGGGCGGGAGGACACCCGGGCGCTTGCTGTTAGCTGGCTCCAGAGGAGCCGGCTGGGAGCTTGATTGCTGAGGCGCTTAGGCGCCCCACACCATCTTCGAGATTTCCGAACGCTTCATGCCGATGTCGGCGAGCAGCCGGTCGTCGAGCTGCGCGAGCTGGCGCTCGGCGCGGCTGCGGGCCAGGTAGGTCTTGACCCGGCCGAACAGGCCGGAACCCATGTTGAAGCCTTCGTTGCGGACCGTTTCGCGGCCGTAGGTGATCGTGGTCATCGTCGTTCTCCTGCTCATCTCTCAAAACCCGGGCTTTTGAAGCCACCAGCGATTTTTCGAGGGTTCATTGTGCGTTGCACCGTTGAATGCCCATATAGAGAGCAGTTGCAGCACAATCCAGATGCAGCTTTGCGTTTCAGACATGCGATTAACGCATGGATGAAATGTCGCTCCGCTTCCTCGAATGCATCCCCTTACGCAGCCGACTTACCGATGGATTACGTCGGTATTATAACCGTTATGCCCTTATTTCGGCCCAAGAACTTAATCCCCGTTAACCAGTCTCTTTTGGTCTTCGGAGTGTCGCTTTCTGGCAATATGCATGCTGCTGACGCATGGATATGTCTGTCGTTTATTGTGCAGTGCAGCAAAATTGAGACACAAAAATACCCGGCCTTGCGACCGGGCATCGCGTGAAGAGTGTCGTTCGCTCAGGCGACGAGGTTGCCGGCCGAAGCCCTGCCCGTGCGCTTGTCGGTGACCACTTCGAAGGAAAGCTTCTGGCCTTCCTTCAGGGTCCTGAGACCGGCGCGCTCGACGGCGGAGATGTGGACGAAGATGTCCTTCTGGCCGTTGTCAGGCTGAATGAAACCATAGCCCTTCTGCTCGTTGAACCACTTCACTGTACCCGTATCCATGGGTGTCTTCCTTACGTTGGGTTGTCGTCAGCCCTGACGTGATCTCATGCGGCACGCCAAGACATTGGTCGAGAATTGGAGGAGTCTTGCGTGCGCGGCCCAACGGGTAGCGAAGCGGCCAATCGTCCGGCCCAGTTTTCGATAAAGGAATATATGTCGCAGTTCGGGCAGCGTTGCAAGATCAATCGCAGGTGTTTCTTTGCGTCATCTGCTAGTGTCATGCTCCGGCTAAGCTCGTGATAAATTCTGAAATCCGATTTATGGAGCGCATCTCATGTTCACCACCGCCCGCAGCCTCTCGATTGCCGCCCTGCTCTGCTGCGCAAATTTCGCCACACCGGCGCTTGCCGGCAGCGTGAACATCACCTTCCTGCTGACCAATGACATCTACAACCTCGAGAACGACTCGGGCCGCGGCGGCTTCGCCCGCCTCAATGCCGTGATCAAGGCCGAGCGGGCCAAGGGCGGCAATGTCGTCTATGCTCATGGCGGCGACCTGATCTCGCCGTCACTGCTCTCCGGCCTCGACCAGGGCAAACACACCATCGTGCTCACCAACATCGCACCGCCCGACATCTTCACGCCGGGCAACCACGAATATGACTTCGGCGAGGAGGTGTTCCGTGAACGGATGAGCGAGGCCAGGTTCCCGGTCTTCGCCGCCAACCTGCGCGACAAGAGCGGACAGCCGCTGCCCGGCATCAAGGACACCGAGATCCGCGACATCGGCGGGCTGAAGGTCGGCTTCGTCGGACTGACGGAGGACGACAGCCCTGCGATTTCGAGCCCCGGCAGCAATCTCGTGTTCTCGCCCACGGGTGCGACGGCAGTGGCCCGCGCCAAGGACTTGAAGGCGCAGGGAGCCGACCTCATCGTCGCGGTGATCCACGCCGAACGCGACGTCGACCTCAAGCTCTACGACAGCGGGCTCTTCGATCTCGTCCTCTCGGGCCACGACCATGACCTCAGCCTGCTCTACAATGGCCGCACGGTGCTGGCGGAGTCGATGACGGAGGCGAACTACGTCACAGCCATCGACGTGAAGGCCGATGTTTCCGAGAAGGACGGCAAGCGCCGCGTCACCTGGTGGCCCGACTTCCGCGTCATCGACACGCTGGACGTGACGCCCGATCCCGAAACCCAGGCGAAGATCGATGGTTACAAGAAGGAGCTCGATGCCGACCTCAACGTGGTGATCGGCACAAGCACCGAGCCGCTCGACAGCCGCAAGGCCCTGGTCCGCACCCAGGAGACGGCGATCGGCAATCTCATCGCCGATGCGCTGCGCGCCCAGACGCAGTCCGACATTGCGATCATCAACGGCGGCGGCATCCGCGGCAACAAGCAGTATCCGGCGGAGGTGCGGCTCACCCGGCGCGACGTGCTCACCGAACTGCCTTTCGGCAACCGCGCGGTGAAGCTCGCCGTCACCGGCGACATGATCCGGGCAGCGCTCGAGAACGGCGTCAGCGACGTCGCCAATGCCGCGGGCCGCTTCCCGCAGGTCTCGGGCCTCACCTTCACCGCCGATTTGGCCAAGCCGCCCGGCCAGCGCGTCTCTGTCGTCATGATCGCCGGCAAGCCGCTGGACCCCGCGGCGAAATACACGCTCGCCACCAACGACTACATGGCCGGCGGCGGCGATGGTTACACCGCACTCGAAGCCGGCACGGCCCTGCTCGGCGCGCGCGACGGCAAGCTGATGGCCAATGAGGTGATGGCCTGGATCACTGCGCAGAAGACCGTGGCGCCAAGGGTCGAGGGGCGGATCGATCTCAAGATGTGAGCCGCCTGTTGCTGCCCTGCGGCACGCGGGCTAGGTTTCGGTCATGACAAACATCCACAAGACTCACCTCGCCCTACTCCGTGCCGAACTGAAGAAACAGAAGCTCACCGGCTTCTTCGTGCCACGGGCGGACGAGTTCCAGGGCGAATATGTGCCCGCCTATGCCGAGCGGCTGCGCTGGCTCACCAACTTCCGCGGCAGTGCGGGGATCGCCATCGTGACGCTTAAGAAGGCGGCCATCTTCGTCGACGGGCGCTACGTGATCCAGGTGCGCCAGCAGGTGGACGAGAAGATCTTCGCGCCCTTTCATCTCATGGAAGAGCCGCCCTCGTCGTGGATATCCAAGAACCTCCGGAAGGGCGACCGGCTGGGCTTCGACCCGTGGCTGGTCACCGCCGAGCAGGCGAAACGCCTGGCCGAGGCCTGCGCCGGCGTCGGCGCCAGCCTGGTGCCGGTCGCGGCCAACCCCATCGACGCGGTGTGGCATGACCAGCCGGCGAGGCCTTCCGCCGAACTCGCCACACAGCCCACGCAGTTTGCCGGGGTGACCGCGGCCGAAAAATTGAAGGACATACGCAAGGGCTTAGGCGCCGTCGACGCCGTGGTGCTGACGCAGCCGGATTCGGTCTCGTGGCTGTTCAACCTGCGCGGCTTCGACGTGCCGCACACGCCGGTGGTGGCCGCCTATGCCATCCTGCCCGCCAAGGGCAAGGCGCAGATCTTCATCGCGCCGGAAAAGCTCACCGAGGAGGTGAAGGCGCATTTGCGTCCGATCGCGACCATCCACGCGCCCAAGGACATTGGCCCGGCGCTGAAAGCGTTGGGCAAGGCCAGGGCGCGCGTCCAGATCGACCCGGCCTGGACGCCGGAGCGCATCCGCGACCTGCTGGTCAAGGCCAGGGCCACGGTGGTGACCGGCACCGAACCCATCTCGCTGCCCAAGGCGCGCAAGAACAGGATCGAACAGGAAGGTGCGCGCGCCGCGCAGAAGCGCGATGGCGTGGCGGTGAGCCGCTTCCTGCGCTGGCTCGAGACGGAGGCTCCGAAGGGCGGCCTCACCGAACTCGATGCCGCAGCGAAGCTCAAAGCCTTCCGCGAAGCGACCGGCGAATTGAAGGATCTTTCCTTCGAGACCATTCCGGCCTCGGGTCCGCATGCGGCCATCCCGCATTACCACGCGACGGAAGAGTCGAACCGCAAGCTGGGAACGAACGAGATCTTCCTCGTCGACAGCGGCGCACAATATATCGACGGTACGACGGACATCACCCGCACGGTGATCCTCGGCACCCCCACGGCGGAGATGAAGGACCGCTTCACCCGCGTGCTGAAGGGCATGATCGGCCTCTCCATGGCGCGCTTCCCGAAAGGCACGACGGGTTCGCAGCTCGACATCCTGGCGCGCCAGAACCTGTGGAACGCCGGGCTCGATTTCGATCACGGCACCGGCCATGGCGTCGGCGCCTATCTCTCGGTGCACGAGGGCCCGGCCCGCATCAACAAGTCGGACCGCACGCCGCTGGAGCCCGGCATGATCCTCTCCAACGAGCCCGGCTTCTACAAACAGGGCGACTATGGCATCCGCATCGAGAACCTCGTGATGGTGCACGAGGCCAAGACGATCACCGGCGGCGATCGCCCCATGCTCGGCTTCGAGACGCTGACACTCGCCCCCATCGACCGGCGGCTGATCGACGTGGGCCTGCTGTCGGAGGCCGAGCGCCACTGGCTCGACGCCTATCACGCGCGGGTGCTGAAGGAAGTGGGCGACCACCTCGAGGGCGATGAACTGGCCTGGCTCAAGAGGGCCTGCGCGCCCCTCTAGGCGACGCGCGGGCAACCATCTCGCGTCCGAGACTGGACACTGCCGCCGCAGCGGGTCTAGCATTCACGCCTTCATATGCTTGGGAGATTGCAATGCGGCTCGCTGGTGTCGTGCTTTCCACCCTGTTCCTGTCTGCCGCAGTTCCCCTCGCGGGCGCTGCGGAGATCGCCGTGATCAACGACAAGGCGCTGTTCCCCGAAGGGCCCGTCATGTCGCAGGGCAAGCTTCTCTACGTCGAGTATGCAGGAAACACCGCCGACTCGTGGGACGGCAAGAGCAATACGCAGTTCTGGAAGCAGGACGGTTGCGGCCCTTCCGCCATCGTGCCGCTGGGCAGCAACTTCGGCATCACCTGCTATGATTCAGGCCAGCTTGTGGTCATCACGCCGGACGGCAAGACACTGAAATCCTATGATGCAGATACGGCTGGAAACAAGCTGCAGGGGCCCAACGACGGCGCGCCGGACGGCATGGGCGGCGCCTATTTCACGCTTTCGGGCCCGTGGGAATCCGGCCCCATCGTCGGCCGTGTCGTCCACCTCGACAAGGACGGAAAGCTGACGGAGGTCGCCAATGACCTGCATTATGCCAATGGCATCGTGATCGGCAAGGACGGCCGGCTCTACGTGAACGAGTCCGAGGCGGGCCGCGTCATTTCCTTCAAGATCGAGGCGGACGGTTCGCTCTCCGACCGCCGCCTCTTCATCAGGCTCTATCAGATGGGGCAGTCGCCCGAGGCCTATCCGGACGGCATCAAGCTGGGGCCGAACGGCAACTTCTTCGTCGGCCGCTACGATGTCGCCGAGATCCTGGAGGTCACGCCGGACGGCAAGCTGAAGGCAACCTACAAGGTGCCCTCCACGGCTTCGCCCAACATGACCTTCAGCGATGACGGCAAGACCATGTATGTGATGGCGATCGACAACACCAAGGGCGCTCCCTACGAGGGCAAGGTCTATGCGGTTCCGCTCAACTAGCGCTGCCGGCTAGGCGAAGATCCAGCGCAGGGCCACCACGCTCACGATCCCGACGATGATCGTCACCGTCAGCGGCAGGCGGAAAAAGGCGGCGACCGCCGTGATCGCCGCGGCGATGGACTCGGCCCATCCGGTGGTCAGGATCACCGGCGCAATCACCGCCATCAGCACGGCCGGCGGCAGCGCGTCGAGGGCCGCCTTGCTGCGGCCCGAGACGTTGAGGCCGCGCAGCAGGTAGAAGCCCGAAAGCCGCGTCAGGTAGGTGGCGATGCCCATGCCGAGGATGGCGAGAACGGCGGATGTGTTCATGCCGCCTCCTCCGCCCGCCATGTGGCATAGGCATAGAGTGCGCCCGCCAGGCCGCCCGCCACGATGTACCAGGGCCCCGCGAAGGCAAGATGGGTGGCTGCCGCGACCGCCCCGCTCGCAGCCAGCACGCCCGCCGTGCTCGGGCCCTTCCAGAACCCCATCAGGATCGCGATGAACATGGCGGAGAAGGCGAAGTCCAGCCCGATCGCCGAGGGATCGCCCAGCGCGCGGCCCAGCATGGCGCCGATGCAGGTGGTGATCCACCAGGTGGCGGCGAGCGGAAGCGTGATGCCGAGATAATAGGGCAGCGTGAGCGGGCTCGACAGCGCCCGGCGCTCCGCCAGAGCCCAGCTCTCGTCCACAAGGAAATAGGCCACCAGGGGATGCCAGGCGCGCGGGATCGCTTCGATGTGGCGTGACAGCGAGGCGGACATCAGCACGTGGCGGACATTGATGATGAGGGCGGTGAAGGTCAGCAGCAGCACCGGCACCGGATCGCGCCACATGTCCACCGCCACGAACTGCGCCGAGCCGGCGAAGACGATGACGCTCATCATCACCGCTTCGAGCGGGGCGATGCCCTTGGCGGCGGCGAGCGTGCCCCACAGCAGGCCGATCGGAATGTAGGCCACCACCACCGGCGCCACCTCTGCGGCGCCGGTCATGAAATCACGTTTCGCAGACGTCACAATTCGCCCACCCGCTCGAACCAGGTGTTCTCGTCGATCACCTCGACGCCGTGCTTCTCCGCATCCTTGAGCTTCGAACCGGCCCCCGGGCCGGCGACGAGCAGGTCCGTCTTCTTCGAGACCGAGTCTGACACCTTGGCGCCGAGGCGCTCCGCCATTGCCTTGGCCTCTTCGCGGGTCATGCGCTCCAGCGCGCCGGTGAAGACCACGGTCTTGCCGGCCACCGGCGAGGTGGTGCTGCGGGCTTCGAGCGCGGTGACGGTGACGTGCTTCAGCAATTCGTCCACCACGTCCCTGTTGTGCGGCTCGCCGAAGAACTGGACGACGGCTTCGGCAACCACCTCGCCAATGCCATCGATGGCGTTGAGTTCCTCCCACGCCTCGCCGTCCATCGAACCTGCCGCCACCATCTGCTCGCGGAAGTGATCGGCCGTGCCATAGGCGCGGGCCAGGGCGCGCGCCGTGGTCTCGCCGACATGCCGGATACCGAGCGCGAAGATGAAGCGGTCGAGTCCGATCGAACGGCGTTCGTCGATGGCGTCGAACAGCTTCCTGACGCTCGCCGCCCCCCAGCCTTCGCGGTCTTTCAATCGCTTCAGCGAAGTCTTGTCGCGGGCTTCGAGCGTGAACACGTCATGCGGCCACGCGATCAGGCCATCGGCGTAGAATTCCTCGATGATCTTGTCGCCCAGCCCCTCGATGTCGAAGGCGTTTCGCGATGCAAAGTGCTTCAGCCGCTCGACCCGCTGGGCGGCACAGATGAGGCCGCCAGTGCAGCGCCGCACCGCGTCGACCTTGCCGGACGCACGCTCCTCGCGCACGGCGTGGGAGTGGCATACCGGGCATTCCTGCGGGAAGTGATAGGGCCTAGCATGTGCTGGGCGCTTTTCGGCCACGAAGCCGAGGATCTGCGGGATCACGTCGCCGGCGCGCTGCACCATGACGGTGTCGCCCTCGCGGATGTCCTTGCGGGCGATCTCGTCCTCGTTGTGGAGCGTCGCGTTGGTGACCACCACGCCGCCCACGGTCACCGGCTTCAGCCGCGCCACTGGGGTGAGCGCGCCGGTGCGTCCCACCTGGATGTCGATCTTCTCCAGCACCGTCGTCGCCTTCTCGGCGGAGAACTTGTGGGCAAGGCCCCAGCGCGGCGAGCGCGAGACGAAGCCCAGCCGCTGCTGCCAGTCCAGCCGGTTGACCTTGTAGACGACGCCGTCGATGTCATAGCCGAGGTCGGCGCGTTCGCTTTCGATGAGGCGATACTGCGCCAGCAGCTCATCGACGGAATGGCACAGCTTGGTCAGCGGATTGGTGGGCAGACCCCAGCTCTTGAAGGCCTGGATGACACCCATCTGGGTCTTTGCCGGAAGTTCCGGCGCCTCGCCCCAGGCATAGGCGAAGAACCTGAGCGGGCGCGCCGCGGTGATCGACGAGTCGAGCTGGCGGAGCGAGCCCGCCGCGGCATTGCGCGGATTGGCGAAGACCTTCTCGCCCGCTTGACTCTGTTTCTCATTGAGTGCCGCGAAGTCCTTGTGCGACATGTATATTTCGCCGCGCACCTCGATCAGGTCCGGGGCTGCGCCGTGCAGCCGTTTCGGTACGTCATGAATGGTCAAGACATTGGCGGTGACGTTTTCGCCCTCATAGCCATCGCCGCGCGTCGCGGCCTGGACGAGCTTGTGGTTCTCGTAGCGCAGCGAAATCGAGAGGCCGTCGATCTTGGGCTCGGCGGTGATCTCCACCACCTCATCTTCGGGCAAGTCGAGGAAGCGGCGGATGCGGCCCACGAAGTCGCGCGCGTCCTCCTCCGCGAAGCCGTTGGACAGCGACAGCATCGGCACGGCATGGCGCAGCTTGCCAAACTTCTCGGCCGGACCGGCGCCCACCCTGCGCGACGGCGAGTCTTCGCGGATCAGTTCCGGAAATCGCGCCTCGATCGCCTCGTTCCTCTGGCGCAGCGCATCATAGTCGGCATCCGAAATGAGCGGCGCGTCCTGCTCGTGGTAGGCACGGTCATGCCTGGCGATCTCGGCGGCGAGTGCAGCGAGTTCGGCGGAGGCCTCGGGGAGCGTCAACTCCGCGACCGGCGTCTGGGTTGTCTTCGCCATGGCCTAACCCTTGGCCCCCAGCAGCTCGTCGGCCTGGGCGCGCGCCGCTTCCGTGACCTTGGCACCCGACAGCATGCGCGCCACTTCCTCGCGGCGGCTCTTGTCGGAGAGCGGCTGCACGCGTGTCACCATGCGCTTCGAGGCCACCTCCTCCATCTTGGAGATCAGCATGTGCTGCGAGGCGCGCGCCGCCACCTGCGGGCTGTGCGTGACGGCGAGCACCTGCAGGGTCTCGGCCAGCCGTGCCAGCCGCGCGCCGATGGCATCGGCCACCGCACCGCCGACGCCGGTGTCGATCTCGTCGAAGACCAGGGTGGGGGCGGAGCCCTTCGAAGCCAGGATCACCTTGAGCGCCAGCATGAAGCGCGCCAGCTCGCCGCCCGAGGCCACCTTCATCAGCGGCGCCAGCGGCGTTCCCGGGTTGGCGGCCACCATGAATTCGACGCGGTCGATGCCGGTGGGCCCAGGCTTTCCCGCATCGGTGTCGAGAGCGGTCTCGAACCGGGCGCGCTCGAGCTTCAGCGGCGGCAGTTCGGCCATCACCGCCTTGTCGAGTGCCTTCGCCGTCCTGCGCCGCTTGTTCGAGAGCTTCTCGGCCGCCGCATCGAAGGCCTCGCGCGCGGCCCGGAATTCCTGTTCGAGTTTCCTGAGTCGCCCGCCGCCATCGGTCAGCGCCTTGAGCTCATCATCGAAGCGTTCGCGCACGTCGGCCAGCGTGTCGACGGTGCATTTGAACTTGCGTGCCGCCGCGCGCAGCGCGAACAGCCGCTCCTCGGATTTCTCGAGCTCCTTGGGGTCGAAGACGAAGGCGCGCTGGGCTTCGGCGATGGCGCGCTCGGCTTCCGAAACCTCGGCCAGGACACGGTCGAGGGCCTGACAGACATGGTCAAGCCGGCCGCCCGCGCCCTCGCGGCGGCGTTCGAGCTTGCGCAGTGCTGCGTTGAGGCGGGCAACCGACGTGCCGTCGCCGGCCAGCGCCTCCTCGGCATCACCGAGCGCCTCGGCATATTGCTCGGCGGACATCATCATCTGACGCGCTTCGGCGAGCATCGCTTCCTCGCCCGCAATGGGGTTGAGTGCACGCAGCTCTTCCGCCGCATGCTCGAGATAGTCGCGCTCGGCCTCGGCGCGATCCATCAATGCGCGATGCGCGGCCAGCGCCTCCTCGGCGGCCGAGGCCCGGGCCCAGAGCTGGGCCACCTCGTTCACCTCCTGCTCATGGCCGCCGAAGGCATCGAGTAGGCGGCGGTGAGCGGTGACGTCGACCAGCGCGCGGTCGGCGTGCTGGCCGTGGATCTCGGCAAGCGCCAGCGCGATCTGGCGCAGCAGGTTGAGGCTCACCGGCTGGTCGTTGATGGCGGCGCGGCTCGGGCCATCGGCATTCTGGATACGGCGGATCACCAGTTCGCCATCGGCATCGACGCCCTGCTCCTTCAGGATCGCGAAGGCCGGATGGCTGCGCGGCAGGGCGAAGGCCGCCGTCACCACGCCGCGTTCAGCGCCGTTGCGCACCAGCGAGCTGTCGCCGCGTGCGCCGAGCGCCAGGCCCAGCGCATCGAGCAGGATCGATTTGCCGGCACCGGTTTCACCGGTGAGCACGGTCAGCCCCTTGTCGAGAGCGATGTCGAGCTTCTCGATCAGGACGATGTCGCGAATGGAGAGAGCGGTGAGCATGGCCCGCATTTATAGCGGAGTCGCGCTCCCGCGCGACAGCCGAATTACAGGGGATTTACGGCGTTGAAGGCCTTGGTGATCCACGACTCGCTGCTGGCCTCCGGCGGCTTGCCGTCGGATGAGACCAGCTGATAGGCATCCTTGTACCACTGGGAGTTGGGATAGTTGGTGCCGAGCACGGCAGCGGCCGTCTGCGCCTCCGACACCACGCCAAGCGCCATGTAGCCCTCGGTCAGGCGATACAGCGCCTCGGGTGTCTGGCTGGTGTTGCGGTAGTTGGTGACCACGGTCTTGAAGCGGTTGATGCCGGCGAGATAGGCGCCCTGGCGATAGTAGTAGCGACCGACTTCCATTTCCTTGCCCGCAAGGTGGTCGCGCGCCACCAGCACCTTCTGGGCGGCATCGCCCGCATAGGGCGTGCCGGGGAAGCGCTGCGAGACTTCCTCGAGCGCCGACAGCGCCTTCTGTGTCGCCGACTGGTCGTGCTTGGTATTGGCGATCTGGTCGTAGGAGGAGACGGCGACGAGGTAATAGGCGTAGCCCACATCCTTGCCGCCGGGATGCAGCGTGATGTAGCGGTTGGCGGCGTTGATGGCGTCGTCCCACTTGCCGAGCTTGTAGCCGATATAGGCCTCCATCAGGATGGCCTGCGTGGCATAGCTCGAATAGGGGTACTGGCGTTCGACTTCCCCGAACTCCTTGAGCGACGACTTGTAGGAACCGTTGTTGAGGTCGGTCAGCGCCTGGTTATAGGCCTTGGCGACCGCGGCATTCTCCTGGGCCGCGGCCATGTCGGGCGCCAGCGCTGCGGATGAGGCGGCAGCGGCGGAGGATGAGGAGGCACTCGAATCATCGCCCCAGATGCCATCCAGAACATTCGTGGCGCAGCCCGAGAGCAGCACCGCGACTATAAGCGCCGCAAATCCTTGCGAAAATCGTTTCGTCGCCGGCACCGAGAAATCCACTTGCACCCGAGAATCGCCCCTGTTGAAATCCTGGCGCGCCCCACGCCAGGCCGAGACGCGTTAAATGCGGCAAACCCGGCGGAAGTGTGACCCGCCGGGCATGCCCTGTTTCCCTGCTAAATCAATCAGTTGGCCTGGCGGCGCAGGAAGGCGGGAATCTCCAGCTGGTCGTCGTCCAAGTGCTGGTCGTGATGCTGCGGCTGCGGTGCGGGCACGGGCTGGCGCGACTGAATCGAGGGGCGCGGCTGGGCGGCCTGCACGGCGATCGACGGCTCGCGCTGCGGCGGCTGCGCCGGCGGATCGTCCTTGCGGCCGAGGCCAACCGAGGCGAGGCGCTGGAACAGCCCGGGCTTCCGCTTCTGGGCATGATCGGCAATGGTTTCGATGCGGCTCTGCTGGGCCTCGATCTGCTTTTTCACCTGCGGCGGAAAATCCTCGATGGCCGGCATGCGGACGCGGGCGGCGGCCGGTGCGGGCGAACGTTCCGGCATGACAGGTGCCGGCGGAGGCGCAGCGGCTTCGACGTGATCGTCCTCGATGCGCGACGTGGCAGGCGCGGGCGCATGCACCGGCGCCGCCTGGTGCTGGGCAAGGCGTGCCGCGATCGACGGCGGCGGAGCCGACACCGGGGCCGGTGCAGCCGGGGGCGTGGGGGGCTTCTTGGCGGGCACCGACTGCTTGCCGGTCCAGCCGAAGACGGAGGGCTTCTCGGGCTCTTCGGTCTCGACCGGCTTGCCACCCTTGAGCGCTTCGGCCGCAAGACCCGTGGCGACCACGGAGACGCGCATGATGCCTTCGAGCGATTCATCGAAGGTGGCGCCGAGGATGATGTTGGCCTCGGGGTCCACTTCCTCGCGGATGCGGGTCGCGGCCTCGTCGACCTCGTAGAGGGTCAGGTCCGGGCCGCCGGTGATGGAGATCAGCAGGCCGCGGGCGCCGCGCATCGACACGTCGTCGAGCAGCGGGTTGGAGATTGCGGCCTCGGCGGCCTCGATGGCGCGCTTGTCGCCAGAAGCCTCGCCCGTGCCCATCATGGCGCGGCCCATCTCGCTCATGATGGCGCGCACGTCGGCGAAGTCGAGGTTGATCAGGCCTTCCTTGGTCATCAGCTCGGTGATCGAGGCAACGCCGGAATAGAGCACCTGGTCGGCCATGGCGAAGGCCGCCGCGAAGGTGGTCTTCTCGTTGGCGACCCGGAACAGGTTCTGGTTGGGGATGACGATCAGCGTGTCGACGTGCTTGGCCAGCTGCTCGATGCCGCGCTCGGCCGTCTGCTGGCGGCGCACACCCTCGAACTGGAACGGCTTGGTCACGACGCCGACGGTGAGGATGCCCTGCTCCTTCGCCGCCCGGGCGATGACGGGGGCAGCACCCGTACCGGTGCCGCCACCCATGCCGGCGGTGATGAAGGCCATGTGGGCGCCTGCGAGATGGTCGAGGATTTCGGGCAATGCCTCCTCGGCGGCAGCGGCGCCGATCTGCGGCTGAGAGCCGGCGCCCAGCCCCTGCGTCAGGGCCGTACCCATTTGAATGCGGCGCTGCGCGGCGTTCTGCATCAGCGCCTGCGCATCGGTGTTGGCGACGACGAATTCGACCCCCTCGAGCCGGCTCTCGATCATGTTGTTGACGGCATTGCCGCCGGCGCCGCCGACGCCGAAAACGGCGATGCGGGGCTTGAGATCGGAGAGGTTCGGAACGGTGAGATTGATGGTCATTTTGCGTGGCGCCCGGAATTGATTTGCCCACTTACCTATTTCTTACCAAATTCATAACAAATGGTTAACGCGCGCTAACCATTGGCCTTTCGAGCCGCAAATTATGCCCAGTATTGGACCTGTGGGGTAACGCGCGGTTTAGGCTGATGCGGCCCTGCGCGCCGGGCGATGGGTATCGGGCAGCCGGCTTGCCAGAACCTTGTCGACCCGCCTGCCGTCGAGGTCCACAACCTCGAATCGCCAGTTGCCGAGCTTTACGACCTGGCCGAGCGACGGGAGATGCTTGAAGGCGTCGATGACGAGGCCCGCCACCGTCTCGTAGCGGCGCTTGGGCGGCAGCGGGAAGCCGATCAGTTCGGCCATCTCGTCCACCGCCATGTCACCCGGCAGCAGCCACGAACCGTCGTCGCGCTGGACGGCCCGGTCATCGCCCTCGCCCATGGGCTCGAGGCTTCCGGCGATGGCGCTGAGCAGGTCCGCCGCCGTGACGAGACCCAGGGTGCGGCCATACTCATCCTGCACGAAGGCGACATGGATGGACGAGCCGCGGAACAGTTCCATGGCCTCCAGCGCCGGCATCGATTCGGGAATCACCGGCACCTTCTGCACCAGCTTTTCGATCTCGAGCTTGCGCCGCTCGAGCAGCGCGTCGGCCACGTCCTTGATGACGACGATGCCGATCACCTCCTCCGGGTCCTCGCCGTGAACCGGAATGCGCGAGTGCGGCGTGGCCACGATCTTCCGGCGCAGGTCGGCGAGGTCGTCGTCGATGGCGATCATGTCCATGGCGGTCATCGGCGTCATCAGCGCCCGCACCGGGCGGTCGCCCAGCCGCATCACCCCGGCGATCATGTCGCGCTCGCCGCTTTCGATGACGCCGGCCGACTCAGCCTCGGCAATCAGCGACTTGATTTCCTCGTCGGTGACTCCGGCCTCGCTCGATTCCTTCAGGCCGAGCAGACGGATCAGCGCCCTGCCCGAACCATCGAGAAGCCACACGAAGGGGCCGGCGATGCGCGACAGCAGGTCCATCGGATAGGCGACGCGGCAGGCGATGGTTTCCGGATGTTTCAAGGCCAGCTGCTTGGGCACCAGTTCGCCGATGATCACCGAGATATAGGTGATGATGGTGACGACGATGGTGAAGCCGACAGGACCGGCGTATTTCTGCGGCATGCCGATCTCCGCCAGCATGACCGCCAGCCGGTCGCCCAGCGCCGCCCCGGAAAAGGCGCCCGCGAGGATGCCGACGAGGCTGATGCCGACCTGCACCGTCGACAGGAAGCGGCCGGGGTTCTCGGCAAGCGCCAGCGCTGCTCGCGCACCCTTGATGCCCCGGTCGCGCATGGATCGGAGCCGCCCGGTGCGCGAGGAGACGATGGCCAGTTCCGACATGGCGAGGATGCCATTCAGCACCACGAGGGCCAGGACGAGCAGGATTTCAAGCGTGAACATGGAGGCCACGCATATAGGGCCTCATGCCACCGCTGGCAAATCGCCCCTTTGTGTATCTTCGATCTTTCGGTGATCAATCCCGGGAAACCCGCCCCATGTTCACGGTCCACCTTCATCAGGGCGCACAAACCACTGGTTTTGATCGAGAAATGCCAGTTTCCGGCTGTTCCGCAGGGATCAGAAGCTTTCGGCGATCCAGCGGCCGACGCGGGTCACATAGCCTTGCCGGGCGCGTTCGACCTGCTCGACCTTGTGCTTGGGAAGGTCATAATGGACATCGGGCTTGAGCGCATAGTTGAGGAGGCCGGCGCAGACCGAGAAGGCCGGTGCATGGGCGCTCTCCGGCATGCCCGGCACGTGGGCGGGAACGCCGAGCCGGACCTGGCGGCCGGTCCACTGGCTGGCCACTTCCGACACCCCGTTGAGCTGGCTGGCGCCGCCGGTGATCACCATGCGGCAGCCGCCGAAATGGCCGAGGCCCGAACCGTCCAGCCGGTTCCGGAGCATTTCGAAGGTTTCCTCGAGGCGCGGGCGGATGATGCCGGTGAGCATCGACTTCGGCACCTGCTGCACGGTATCGACGCCGCGCTCGCCCAGCAGCGGCACGGAGATCATCTCACGCTCGTCCACCGAGCTCGACAGGGCCGAGCCCCACAGGGTCTTCATGCGTTCGGCATGGGCAATGGTGGTGGAGAGCCCGCGCGCGATGTCGTTGGTGATGTGCTGCCCCCCGATCGGCAGGACGTCGGCCATGACCAGGTGGTTCTCGTGGAACACCGCGAAGGATGTGGTGGAACCGCCCATGTCGACGACGGTGACGCCCAGCGATTTCTCGTCTTCCGCCAGCACGGCGCGGGCCGCGGCATAGGGCGCGATCACGAAGCCCGCCACTGAGAGATGCGCGCGCTCGACTGCCATGATCAGGTTCTTGAGATGCGGGGCCTCGACGGTGACGACACTCAGATCGAGCGCCAGATTGTCGCCGAACAGGCCGGTCGGATCCTTGATGCCGCTTGCATCGTCGAGATGATATTGCAGCGGCGTGATGTGCATGATGGCGCGGCGGCCGGGATCGACCTGCTCGAGGGCGGCATCGAGCGCCCGGTCCATGTCACGCTGCGAGGCCTGGCCCATCTGGGTCGGCACCGAACCGATGTAACGCTGCGACTGCGGGCGGCCGCCCGAGACATTCACATAGATTTCGCTGATCGGACGCTGGGCCATGCGCTCGGCGGCGTCCACCGTCAGGCGGATGGCGCGCTCGGCCTCGTCCATGTTGACGATGGCGCCGGCGCGAATACCGCGGGAGAGCTGATAGCCCGTGCCCAGCACCTTGAGCGTATACTTGTCTTCGGTGTCCGACGTGCGGTGCTTGGCCGGAACGGCCTCGGCGATGAGGCAGCTGATCTTGGTCGAGCCGATGTCGAGCGCCGCGACGAGCCCGCCCTTCGGAACCACCGGTGCCTTGGTCGTGCCCTTGCCCTGGAACTGAACAACCGTCATCTACGCCAACCCTTCGGAACCCACGCCCACCCCGGCCGGCATCAATTGCGTCCGGCCACCGTCTTCTTGCCTGCCGGTTTGGCGTCGTCGGCGGCGATCTCCGCCACCTCCACCGTCACCCGGCCCGGAAGGCGCAGGTCCAGCGAGCGGATGCCGCGCGCCAGGATCTTCTGCGTCTTGTTCAGCTGGTCCGCCATGGCGATCGCCTGCTGCCAGTCCCCTTCCGGCAACTGCACCGTGATGCCGTTGTCGAGATAGAGGGTCCAGCGCCGGCTGCCGACGCGGGCCGCTGCCTTCACCTGCAACATTAAGTCGGGATAGGCTGCAAGTTGGTTAATGAGTTCCGCTGCTGCAACATTTGCACCCTCGCCCGTCACCAGCGGCAGGCGCACCATCTGCGAGGCTTCGAGGCCGCTCATCGCGGCCCCCGACTTGTCGATCACGTAATAGGCCGCACCACGCTGCCAGATGGCGAAGGGCTCACGCTCCTTCACCTCGACGACGAGCTGGTTTGGAAACAGGCGCTGCACCTTGGCCGTCTCGATCCAGTCGAGGTTCTGCAGGATGTTGCGCGCCTGCACCGCATCGAAGCCCATCAGCGAACCGCCGGGCTCGACACCGATGGCCGAGAGCAGCGTTTCCGGCTCGTGATGCTCGAGGCCGGTGATGGTGATCTCCTGCGCCGCCATGCCCACGACGCTCGCGGCCTTGCCCGGCAGCAGCATCCACGGGCTGCCGTCGTAGTCGAGATAGCCGCCGTTGAAGAGGCCGGTCATGATCACCCCGCCCAGCATCAGCAATGCCGAGAGCCTGGCGGCGAGACGGACCCGCAAGCTGTTGCCGTGGTCGATCCACGACAGGCTGCGGCGCTCATACGTGGCGAAGTCACCGGTCATCGATCCACCGACGCATCGTTGACCATCCAGGTGACGAGCGCCTCGTAGCTCTGTCCGGCATGCGCGGCGAGTTCCGGCACCAGCGATGTGCCGGTCATCCCGGGCTGGGTGTTCACCTCCAGCACGATGAGGTCGCCGGTCCGGTCGTCATAACGGAAATCGGTGCGCGACACGCCGCGGCAGCCGAGCGCATTGTGAGCGGCCAGGGCATAGTCCTGGCACTTCCTGTAAACGTCTGCCGGGATCTGGGCCGGCAGGATGTGCTGCGAGCCGCCCGGTGCGTACTTGGCCTCGTAGTCATACCAGCCGGAGCCCTTCGACACGATGTCGATGACACCCAGCGCCCTGTCGCCGATCACGGCGCAGGTCAGTTCGCGGCCCGGCACGAAGCGCTCCACCATGGCATGGGTGCCGAAGATCGCGCGTTCGGTCAGCACCGCCTGCACCGGCGCATTGGCGCCTTCGAGAACGATGTGCACGCCCACGCTGGAACCTTCCGCCACCGGCTTCACCACATAGGGCGGCTTCATCGGATGGCCCATCGCCACCTCGTCGAGCGGCACCAGCAGGCTTTCCGCCACCGGCACGCCGGCGGCGCGGAACACGGTCTTGGACTTCTCCTTGTGCATGGCGAGCGAGGACGCCAGCACACCGGAATGGGTATAGGGAATCTGCAGGGTCTCGAGAATGGCAGCACAGCAGCCATCCTCGCCCCATTTTCCATGCAGCGCATTGAAGGCGACATCCGGCTTCACGCGCTGCAGATCGGCGACGACGGTCTCGCGCTTCACATCGATGGGGACGGTCCTGAAGCCCGCGCGGTCGAGCGCCGCGGTGCAGGCCTTGCCCGAACTGAGGCTCACCTCGCGTTCGGCCGACCAGCCCCCGAGGAGTACGGCAACCGTCGTCCGTGACGGCTCCCGGCTCATGCAGCGCCCTCAGCCGGAACGCCGATGCGCTTGATCTCCCAGTCGAGATCGATGCCCGACGTCGCCTTGACGCGGGCGCGGACGGTTTCGCCGAGTTCCTCGATCTGCGCTGCCGTCGCCCCGCCCTCGTTGATCAGGAAGTTGCAGTGGAGCTCCGACACCCTGGCAGGCCCCACGGCGAAGCCGCGCATGCCGGCCTTGTCGATCAGCTGCCAGGACTTGTGGCCCTGCGGGTTCTTGAAGGTGGAACCGCCGGTGCGGCTCTTGATCGGCTGGGTCGCCTCGCGGCTCTCGGTGATCTGGTTCATGGCGGCGGAAATCGCGGCGGGATCGCCGGCACGGCCCTGGAACAGCGCCTGCGTGAACACGAGGTCCTCCGGCGCGCCGCAATGGCGGTAGGTGTATTTCATGTCCGCATTGGTAAGCACGTGGATATTCCCCGACCGGTCGACAGCGCGCGCCTCGATCAGAATGTCCTTCGTCTCGCCCCCATAGGCCCCGGCATTCATGCGCAACGCACCGCCGATGGTGCCCGGTATACCTCTCAGAAAGGTTAACGAGTCGATACTTTTCTCCAGCGCGAAACGTGCCACGCGCACGTCCAGCGCCGCCGTCCCCGCCCTGACGCGGTGTCCCGGCTCCTCGGTGATGTCGGCGAAACCCTTGCCCAGCCGGATCACCACGCCCGCCACACCGCCGTCGCGCACCAGCAGGTTGGAGCCGACGCCGATCACATGGACCGGTACGTCCTTCGGCGTGTGGGTCAGGAAATCCGCGAGGTCGGCCTCGTCGGCAGGCGTGAACAACACCTCGGCCGGACCGCCGGCGCGAAACCATGTGAGGTCGGCGAGCGGCGCATTGGCCTCGAGCCGCCCGCGCACCTGCGGCAGGCGCTTCAGCAGCGCGTCGCCGTCGCGGCCCGTCATGACGGCGCCTTGTCGAAGGCCTCGAGCTGGCCCGGCAGCGCATAGGCCCACTGGGTGATGGTTCCCGCACCGAGGCACATCACGATGTCGCCCGGCTTGGCCATGCCGCGCACCAGCGGGGCCAGCTGCTCCGGCTTGTCGATCGTGAAGACGGAACGGTGACCGCGTGACTTCAGGCCCTCGGCGAGTGCGGTGTGTGACGCGCCATCGATCGGGGCTTCACCCGCGGCATAGACGGGAGCGACGACCACCGTGTCGGCATCGTTGAAGCAGGTGCAGAACTCGTTGAACAGCGAGGAGAGGCGCGTGTAGCGATGCGGCTGCATCACCGCGATCACCTTGCCCTTCGCCACACCGCGTGCGGCCTTCAGCACCGCGGCGATTTCCACCGGATGATGGCCATAGTCGTCGAACACCGTGATGCCATTGTGTTCGCCGGTGCGGGTGAAGCGGCGCTTGACGCCGGTGAAGCTCTTGAACCCCTTGCGGATGTCGTCATCCGAAATGCCGAGCTCCTTGGCCACCGCGAGCGCCGCTGTGGAATTCAGCGCGTTGTGATCTCCGGGTATGGCGAGGCTCAGGCCGCCGATGTCGTGGGTCTCGCCGGTGCGGCGGCTGGTCATGCGCACCGAGAAGCGCGTTTCGCCATCCTCGTAGCGCACGTCGGTCAGGCGCACGTCGGCCTGCGGGCTGCGGCCATAGGTGATGACGCGGCGGTCCCGCACCTTGCCGATCATCTCCTGCACCACCGGATGGTCGATGCACATCACGGCGAAACCATAGAAGGGAATGTTCTCGACGAAGGCAAGGAAGGCTTCCTTCGCCTTGTCGAAGGTGCCGTAATGGTCGAGGTGTTCGGGATCGATGTTGGTGACGATCACGATGTCGGCGGGAAGCTTGACGAACGTTCCATCGGATTCGTCCGACTCCACCACCATCCAGTCGCCCTTGCCGAGCCGCGCGTTGGTGCCGTAGGCGTTGATGATGCCGCCATTGATGACGGTGGGGTCCAGGTTGCCGGCGTCGAGCAGTGCGGCGACGAGCGACGTCGTCGTCGTCTTGCCATGCGTGCCGCCCACCGCGACGCAGGACTTGAAGCGCATGAGTTCGGCCAGCATCTCGGCGCGGCGCACGATGGGCAGGTAGCGGTTGCGCGCCTCGACCAGTTCGGGATTGTCGTCCTTCACCGCGGAGGAGACGACCACGACCTGTGAATCGCCCAGGTTCTCCGCCCGGTGCCCGACATGGACGTCGATGCCGTTCTTGCGCAGCCGCGCGACGTTGTAATTGTCGGTGAGGTCGGAGCCCTGCACCTTGTAGCCCAGCGTCGCCATCACCTCGGCGATGCCGCTCATGCCGATGCCGCCGATGCCGATGAAGTGGATGGGACCGACATTGCCCGGGAGTTTCATGATCTATTTCCCTGCGAGTTTCTCGGCGAGGTCGGCGAGGCGCTGGGCCGCATCGGGTTTCCCGTGCTTCAGCGCCGCCGCCGCCGCCTGTTGAAGTTGGCCCTGTTGAGAGCGGAGTGATGTCAGAAATTGGGCAAAGCCCCTGGGCTCGAGCGAGGCCTGTGGATGGACCCAGCCGGCCCCTGCCGCGGCGAAGCTTTCGGCATTGCGCAGCTGGTCATTGTCCAGCGCATGCGGCAGCGGCACCATGACGGCGGGCCGGCCGATCACGCCCAGTTCGGCAATGGTCGAAGCGCCCGAGCGGCACACCACGAGATGCGCATTGGCGATGCGCTTAGGCATGTCCATGAAGAAGGGCGCGAGCTCGGCATCGAGGCCCATTGCCGTAAAGGCCGCGGATGCCGCCTCCATGTTCTCGGCCCGCACCTGCTGGGTGAGCCTGATGCCGGCACGTTCTTCCGCCGTCATCGCCGCGAACACCTTCGGCATGAAGTCCCCGAAGAACTGCGCGCCCTGGCTGCCGCCGAAGACGAGGAGGTTGAACGTGTCGAAGGCGGGGTACGGTGCGCCCTTCTCCTTGAGCGCGATGTCACGCACCGGGTTGCCGGTGAAGGTGAGCTTGCTCCTCGCTTCCTCCGGCAGGCCCAGCAGCGTGGGGAAGGACGAGGCCACCGCATCGGCCCATTTGGCGAGCACGCGGTTGGCCCGGCCCATCACCGCGTTCTGGTCGTGCACGCAGGACGGAATCTTCAGCCGCGCCGCCGCCATGATGGGCGGGAACGACGGATATCCGCCGAAGCCGATGACGGCGAGCGGCTTCACCCGCTTCAGGATCGCCCGCGCCGCGCGATAGCCGCCATAGAGCCTGAGCGCGCGGCCCGGAACCAGCCAGGGCCTCGACAGCGACAGCGTGGCGGAGGGAACGACATGCGTCTCGGCGGCCGGGAAGGACTTGCCGTAATCGCGCACCCGCTCGTCGGTCATCAGGTGGACCGCATAGCCGCGGCGGTTCAGTTCCTCCGCCAGCGCCTGGGCGGGAAACAGGTGCCCGCCGGTTCCACCGGCCGCGAGAACGAAGGTTCCCTTGCTCATCGGGCGTAGGAGACGTTGAGTTCCGGCACGCTGGAGCGCACCCCGAAGCGCTTGCGGCCGAGCGCCAGCACGAGGCCCATGCCGAAGGCCATGCCCATCAGCGACGAGCCGCCGTAGGAGATGAAGGGCAGCGTCATGCCCTTTGCCGGCAGCAGCGCCACGTTGACGCCCATGTTGATCACCGCCTGGAAGCCGAAGATCAGGCCGAGGCCGGAGAGCGCCAGCGCCGCGAAGGGATCGGGCTCCTGCTTGGCGCGCACCAGGATCTTCAGCACGACGAAGGCGAAAAGCGACATCAGCAGGACACAGGCGATGAGGCCGAATTCCTCGCCCACCACGGCGAAGGTGAAGTCTGTGTGGGCATCCGGCAGCACGAGCTTCGCCTCGCCGCCGCCCGGACCGGTTCCCATCAGCCCGCCGTTCTTGAAGGCCTGCAGCGCCGTGTCGACCTGGAAGGTATCGCCCTTGTCAGGGCTCATGAAGCGGTCGATGCGCGAGCGCACATGGTCGACCAGCTCATAGGCGGCGAAGACGCCGGCAGCACCCAGTGCGCCGAGCCCCAGCACGGTGAACCACGAGATGCCGTAGATCAGCAGCATGGAGCCGAAGGTGAGGATGACAAGCGCCGTCTGCCCGAAGTCCGGCTGGATGATGAGCAGCCCGATGAAGGCCACGGCGAAGAGCAGCGCGATCACCTGCCCCGGCATTTCGGGCCGCCGCGTATGCTCGGCGAGGAACCAGGCCGCGACGATGACGAAGGCGGGCTTGGCGAATTCCGAGGGCTGTAGATTGAGCGGCCCGATGTTGATCCAGCGATGCGCACCCTTGATCTCGGGGCCGTAGAACAAGGCCGCCACCATCAGGCCGAGCGACAGGAAGAACACGATCAGCCCCGCCCGGCGGGCAAAGCGCGGCGGGAAGAAGGACAGCGTCACCAGTGTCGGCACCGCAAGGGTGAGGAAGAAGATCTGCCCCTTGATGAAATGGAAGGTATCCGCGCCGATGCGCTCGGCTACCGGCGGGCTGGCCGCCATGGAGACGAGAACGCCGGACGCCATGAGCAGGAGGATGGCGAACATCAGGCCGCGGTCCACCGTGAACCACCAACGCGCGAGCAGGCCGCGGTCGCTACGTCCGAGCAGCATGGGCATCTCCTGGAATGGTCATTTCGACATTGGGCAGGCGGGCGACGGCATTGACGAAGGCATCGCCCCGCACCTCGAAATTGGGATACTGGTCGAAGCTGGCGCAGGCCGGCGACAGCAGCACCACGGCACCGGGCTTGCCATCGGCTTGCGCATCGTGCAGCGCTGCCGCGACGGCCTTGTCCAGCGTGCCGCAATCCACATGCGGGATGGACGTGCCGATGGTGGCGGCGAAGTCCTTCGCCGCCTGGCCGATCAGGTAGGCGCGCGCCACATTGCCGAACAGCGGCCTGAGGGGCTCGATGCCGCCGGCCTTGGCGATGCCGCCGGCAATCCAGTAAATGTTGGTGAAGGACGACAGCGCCTTCTCTGCCGCATCGGCATTGGTGGCCTTGGAGTCGTTGACGAAGGCAATCGACCCCGCCCGCGCCACCTGCTGCATGCGGTGCGCGAGACCCGGGAAGCTCGTCATCGCCGCGGCGATGGCTTTCGTATCGAAGCCGAGTGCGGTGGCCGCGCCATAGGCCATGCAGGCATTCTGCCAGTTGTGGCGGCCCTTGAGCGCCGGCATGGCGCGGAGGTCGATCTCGGCCTTCACCCCGGCGTCACGCTTGTCGCGCAGCACGCCATCATGGGCGGTGATGCCGTCGGCGAGGTCCTTCACCACCGACACGCGGCGCACGTCGGCACCCGTGGCCTGTGCTGTCTCGGCGATCGCTGCGCACCAGTCGTCGTCGACACCGCACAGCGCGGTATCACCCTTGTGCTGGCTGGTGAAGATGCGCGCCTTCACGGCAGCGTAATTCTCCATGCTGCCGTGCCGGTCGAGATGATCGGGCGTGATGTTGGTGAGGATGCCAACCTCAGGATCGAGTTCCGGCATCAGGTCGATCTGGAAGGAAGAGAGCTCTAGCACATAGACGCGGCCTCGCACCGGCTGGCGCAGCAGGAACACCGCCTTGCCGATGTTGCCACCCACATCGACGTCGAGGCCGGCCTGTTGCAGCACGTGGCCGATGAGCGCGGTGGTGGTCGACTTGCCGTTGGTGCCGGTGATGGCGACGATGCGGGCCCCGGCAGCCTTCGCCTCGCGCGCGAAGATCTCGGTATCGCCGATCACCTCGATGCCGGCGTGGCGCGCCTTCAGCACCGTCCAGTGTGGCTCGGGATGGGTGAGCGGCACGCCGGGGCTGAGCACCAGCGCATCGAGCGTCGCGAAGTCGAGCTGGTGCAGGTTGCTGATCGGCAGGCCGGCCGCCCTCGCCTTTTCCACCGCAGGTGCGGAGTCGTCCCAGCCATGCACTGTGGCGCCGCCCAGCCGCAGCGCCTCGATGGTCGCTGTGCCGGAGCGCGCGAGCCCGAAGACGGCGACGGTCTTGCCCTTGAATGTGGTGGCTGGGAACAAGGCCTACCTCAGCTTCAGCGTCGAAAGCCCGATCAGCGCCAGCACGATGGCGATGATCCAGAAGCGGATGACGATGGTGGGTTCCTTCCAGCCCTTCTGCTCGAAATGGTGGTGCAGCGGCGCCATGGCGAAGACGCGCTTGCCCGTCATCTTGAAGGAGGCGACTTGGATGATGACCGACATGGTCTCCAGCACGAAGAGCCCGCCGATGATGCCGAGCACGATCTCGTGCTTCGCCGCCACCGCGATGGCGCCCAGCGCGCCACCCAGCGAAAGCGAGCCCGTATCGCCCATGAAGATCATGGCGGGCGGCGCGTTGAACCACAGGAAGCCGAGGCCCGCGCCCACGATGGCGCCGCAGATGATGGCAAGCTCGCCTGCGCCCTTGACGAAGTGCAGTTCGAGATAGTTCGAGAAATTATAGTTGCCCACGAGGTAGACGATGAGGCCGAGACTCGCCGCGGCGATCATTACCGGAACGATTGCGAGGCCGTCGAGGCCGTCCGTCATGTTCACCGCATTGCCCGCTCCCACCACGACGAACATGCCGACGAAGATGAAGAACACGCCGAAGTGGATGAGCAGGTCCTTGAAGAACGGCACGGCCAGCGAGGTGGCGAGCGGCTTGTCGCCGATCCACATGAAGATGCCGACGGCAAGCCCGGCGATGACGAACTCGGCGGCCAGACGCACCTTGCCGGAAAAGCCCTTGGTGGTGGCCTTGGTGACCTTCAGATAGTCGTCGTAGAAGCCGATGGCGCCGAAGCCCAGCGTCACGAACAGCACCGCCCAGACATAAAGGTTGCGCAGGTCCGCCCAGAGCAGCGTGCCGACGAAGATGCCGGACAGGATCATCAGTCCGCCCATCGTTGGCGTGCCCTGCTTTTCCACGATGTGGCGCTGTGGCCCGTCGGAGCGGATGGGCTGGCCCCTGCCCTGCTTCACCTTGAGGAGCGAGATGATGCGCGGCCCGAACAGGAAGACGAAGACCAGCGCGGTGATGATCGCGAGCCCCGTCCGCGAGGTCTGGTAGCGGAACACGTTGAAGGGCGACACCTCATCCGCGAGGCTGCTGAACAGAAGGAATAGCATCAGGTCTCCTTGGCAAGCGGCGGATGGGCCGCCCTGATCGCCTCCACCAGCGGCCCCATGCGGCTGCCGAGCGAACCCTTGATCATCACCACGTCGCCGGGCCTCAGACCCTTGATCAGCGCGTCACGCAGACCATCGGAGGTTTCCGCATAGGCGCCGCGACGGTGCTGCGCCACGCGGGCCCACAGATTCGCCATGAGAGGACCTGCGGCGTATAGGACATCGACCTTGGCGGCGTCCATCGGTTCGAGCAGGCCCGCATGCAGTTCCGGGCTCTGCTCGCCCAGTTCAAGCATGTCGCCCAGCACCGCGATGCGCCGGCCACCGCGCCCCGGTTGAGCTGCCCCGAGGAGACCCATCGCTGCCGCAACGGAAGCGGGATTGGCATTGTAGCTTTCATCGATCAGCAGCAACTCGCCATCACCCAGGGACAGACGCTCGCGAACGCCGCGGCCCTTGGCGGGTGCAGCGGCGGCGAGCGCGATCGCGGCCCGCGCGAGATCGGCGCCGGTGAGCTTCGCGGCGGCCAGAACGGCGAGGCTGTTCACCGCCATGTGCTCGCCCGGAAGGCCCAGCCTGTAGCTCACCGTCTCGCCCATCACGTCGGCGGTGACGCAGCAGCAGTCGGCAAGCAGCGCCACGCGTTCCAGGCGTACGTCCGCATCGACGTGCTTGCCGAAGGACACGACCGAGCGGATGCCGCAGGCCCAGGCCGCAGCGGAGAGCCGCTCGAAATAGGGCGTGTCGCGGCTGATGACGGCATGGCCCCCCGGCACCACGCCGGAGAAGATCTCCGCCTTGGCATCGGCGATGCCGTCGAGTGAGGAAAAATTGCCCAGGTGACTGGCCGCGATGGTCGTGATGATCGCCACCTGCGGGCGCACCATGCCGACCAGAGGCGTGATCTCGCCCGCGTGGTTCATGCCGATCTCGAACACGCCGAAGGCCGCGTTCCGCGGCATGCGCGCCAGCGTGAGCGGCACGCCCCAGTGATTGTTGAAGGACGCAGCCGACGCATGCGTCTCGCCCGAGGCGGAAAGTGCCGTCAGCAGCATCTCCTTCGTCGAGGTCTTGCCCACGCTGCCGGTGACGGCAACGATCTGCGCGGCAGACCGCACCCGCGCGGCGCGACCCATGTTCTCGAGACCCCGCAACGGGTCATCCGCCACTTCGAGCACGGCGCCGGCCGCCAGCATTTCCGGCGTCACCCGCGACACGAGGCCAAGACCCGCGCCGGCCTTCAGGGCTCCGGCCACGAAATCATGGCCGTCGTGCCTGTCGCCCTTGATCGCCACGAAGATGTCGCCCGGCCTCACGGCACGCGAGTCGATGGTGACGGCGGTGAGCGGCGCCTTCACCTCACCCAGCAGCGTACCGCCCGTGGCGGACAGCAGTTCGTCGACGGTCCACAGCGCCTCAGCCATGATAGTCGCGCCCCGCGATTGCGGCCTTCACGGCCTCGTGGTCGCTGAAGGGAAGCACCTGCTTGCCGATCTTCTGTCCCTCCTCGTGGCCCTTGCCGGCGACGATCAGAACGTCACCGGTCTGCAATTCGTCGATCGCCGCGCGGATGGCGGCGGCGCGGCTGGCAATCTCGACGGCTCCCGGCGCCGCCGCCATGATGGCGGCGCGGATGGAACCGGGTTCCTCCGTACGCGGATTGTCGTCGGTCACATAGACCCGGTCGGCGAGCCTGGTGGCGATCTCGCCCATGATTGGGCGCTTGGCGCGGTCGCGGTCGCCACCGCAGCCGAAGACGACGAAAAGCCGGCCCCTCGTATAGGGCCTGAGCGACGCGAGGGCATTTTCCAGCGCGTCGGGCTTGTGGGCATAGTCGACGAACACCGGCGCACCCGCGCGGGAGCGCCCCACCATCTCGAGCCGGCCCTTCGCCCCCTTCAGCGACTGCAGCGCATGCATCACCTGGGCTTCGTCGCCACCAGTGGCCAGCACCAGGCCCGCGGCGATCAGCGCATTCGACACCTGGAAATCGCCGGCCAGCGGCAGGTCCACCTCATAGGCGCGGCCATGAACCGCCACCGTCACATGCTGGCTTCCGGCATCGCGGCGCACGCCGAGCACCCGGATCGTATCGCCCGTCAGGCCGACGCTCCACAGCTTGAGGCCATGCGCGGCGGCCCGCCGGGCCGCTTCCGCACCGCGTGGGGTGTCGACATTGACCACGGCAGCCCCGCCGGGCGCCACGAGTTCCTCGAACAGCCGCATCTTGGCATTGAAATAATCCTCGACCGTCGGGTGATAGTCGAGATGGTCGTGCGACAGGTTGGTGAAGCCCGCCGCCGCGATGCGCAGCCCGTCGAGGCGATACTGGTCGAGGCCGTGGCTCGACGCCTCGATCGCTAGATGCTCGACCTTTTCGCTGGCCAGCCTTGCCGCCACCTCCTGCAGCTTCATGGCATCGGGGGTCGTGTGTTCGAGTTCGATGGTGCCCGAGGGCGAGACCACGCCCACCGTTCCGAGGCTGGCGGCACGAAAGCCCATGGCCGTCCAGATCTCGCGCACGAAGGTGGCAACCGAGGTCTTGCCGCTCGTGCCCGTGACGGCGACGATGGTATCGGGCTGGCGGCCATGGAAGCGCGCCGCCATGTGCGCGAAAAGCTGGCGCGGGTTGGCGGCGGCGACGAGCGGCACGCCGGCCGCATTCGTCCCGGGGCCTGCAAGCACCGCGACGGCGCCCGCGGCGACAGCCTGCGGAATGAACGCTGCGCCATCCACATGCGTGCCCGGCAGCGCGGCGAACACGAAGCCCGGCTTCACAGCCCGGCTGTCGGCGGTAAGCCCCGCAACGGACAGGCCCTCCGCCTCTTTCGGAAGCGGAGCCTCTCCGGCGACGAGATGGGAAAGTCTAATCGTCAATCCGGAGCATCCCCTTTCAGTTTCTTGTCCTTGGCCTCGAGCTTGGCGATCTTCTGCAGGTCGTCGTCGGAGAACACCGGCTGGACGCCCAGCATCGGCGCAATGCGCTCGATCACCTGTGCCGCGGTAGGCACGGCGTTCCAGCCGGCAGTGGCGAAGCCATAGGTGCCGGGAATGGCCTTGGGATCGTCGAGCATCACCATCACGAGGTATTTGGGGTCGTCCATCGGGAAGGCGCCGATGAAGGAGGCGAGCCGCTGGTCATGCGCGTAGCGCCCGTTCACCACCTTTTCGGCGGTGCCGGTCTTGCCGCCCACGCGATAGCCGATGACGTCGGCCTTGGTAGCGGAACCGACCAGCGCGTTCTGGCGGAAGAGATAGCGCAGCGTGTCGCTGGTCGTCGGCTTGATCACCGTCGTGGCCATCGCCATCGCCTCGTCCTGGTTCCGGCGAAGGAAGGTGGGGGTGATGAGATGACCGCCATTGAGAAGACCTGCAACCACCGCGGCACCCTGCAGCGGCTGCACGGCAAAACCGTGGCCGAAGGCGGTGGTGGCGGTGACGAGCTTGCTCCAGCGCCGCGGCAGCAGCGGCTTCGCAGCCTCGGGAAGCTCGGTCTGCAACTTGTCGAAGAGGCCGACCTTGCGCAGGAACGCCTGGTGGGCGTCGGTGCCCACCTCCAGCGCCATCTTGGCGGTGCCGATGTTGGAGCTCTCGCAGAACACCTCCTCGGTGGTCAGCGGATGGTTCTGCGGGTGGAAGTCATGGATGCGCGCGCTGCCGATGACCAGCGGGAAGCGGGTGTCGAACACGCTCTTCAGCGTCACGATCCCGGAGTCGAGCGCCATGGCGAAGGTCACCGCCTTGATCACCGAACCGAGTTCATAGACACCGCTGGTCATGCGGTTCTGCTGGTCCTTGGAGAAGTTCTTGTTCTCCTGGTTGGGATTGAAGTCGGGGAGCGACACCATGGAGAGCACTTCGCCCGTATGGATATCCATGACGATGCCGCCGCCGGCGATGGCGTGGAACTTGTCGATCGCCTTCGACACCTCGTCGAGCATCGCCGCCTGCACGCGGATGTCGAGGGAGAGCTGGGCCGGCTCGGTGCGGTGTTCGGTGGGTTCGGCGAGCGATGCCGTGTAGAGCGCGCCGCGGTCGTCGAGATATTTCTCGATGCCGGCGATGCCCTTGGTGTCGAGGTCGACATAACCCACCACATGCGAGGACAGCCGCCCCTGCGGATAGACGCGGCGGCGCTCGTTCACGTAGCTGACGCCGGGGATGCCGAGATTGTAGACGGCGTCGCGCTCTTCCGGCGACACCTGGCGCTTGATCCAGGCGAAGTGCTTGGTGGAGGTGAGCTTGCGGCGCAGGTCCCTGGCATCGAGGTCGGGCATGGTGGCGGTGAGCGCTTCCACCGCCTCGTCGATGTCGATGATCTTCGAGGGATCGGCGAAGATCGAGGCCACGGCCACGTCGGTCGCCAGCAGCACGCCGTTGCGGTCGATGATGTCGGGCCGCGGCATCGGGCCCTCGACGATGGGGCGCACCGGGCCGTCGTCCGGCTTCGGGAAGATGGTCAGATGGGTCAGCTGCCCGGCGATCGTCAGGAACGCGCCGGTGAAGAAGATGCCGATCAGCCGCAGGCGGTTCTGCCCGGCAAGGCGGCGTGGGGCTTCATCCGCCGTCTGATGATGTTCGATGGCTTCGGTCATTGCTGCTTCATCTTGTCGATGATGGCGCCGATCGGGTCGGAGCCCTGGGCCTGGAGGTTCATCACGGGCTCGGCGGGAACATGGTTCGAGATGTCGTCGAGCTTGACGATCTGCTGCGCCTTCAGCGTCGACAGGCCGAGGAAGCGCTCGGCCAGCGTGCGGATGCGGTCCGGCCTGATCAGGCTCGACCATTCGGCATTGAGCAGGCGCATGTTCTCGACTTCGTCGTCGATGCCGCGCTGATATTTTGCCGCCTCGCGCTCGAGCCCGCGCGTCTGGTGCTCCAGCGAATAGAGGATGAAGCCGCAGACCAGAACGGCGGTCACCAGCATGAGGTTGAGGAGCTTGTGCATCTAGTGGCGCGTCCCCGTAACGCTGAGGCCGATCTCGTCGGCGATCGGCGGCATGGGCGGTGCTGCGGTTCGGATGCCGGCGCGCAGCTTGGCGGAGCGCGCCCGCGGGTTGGCGCGGGCTTCTGCATCCGAGGCGCCGAGATGGCCCTTGAACGGCAGCTCGAAGGAAGGCTCCGGCCCTTTCACGGCGTCGGGCAGATGGCGCGAGCCCGCCGGCAGCTTGCCGGCCCGCGAGGCGAAGAAGCGCTTGACGATGCGGTCCTCCAGCGAGTGAAAGGTGACGACGACGAGGCGGCCGCCTTCCCGCAGCAGGCGCTCGGCGGCATGCAGCGCCGCGACCAGCTCGTCGAGTTCGCCATTCACGTGGATGCGCAGCGCCTGGAAGGTGCGGGTGGCGGGATGGATCTTGTCGGGGCGCGGCTTGCCCGTGGCGCGCTCGATGGCCTTGACGAGGCCATGCGTCGTGGTGATCGGCGCCAGCTTCCGCGCATCGACGATGGCGCGCGCGATGGCGCGTGAGCGCGGCTCCTCGCCGAATACGTAGATGATGTTTGACAGCGTCTCCTGGGACAGCGAGTTCACGACGTCGGCCGCCGATGCACCCGACTGCGCCATGCGCATGTCGAGGGGCCCGTCGCGCAGGAACGAGAAGCCGCGCTCCGCCTCGTCGATCTGCATGGAGGAGACACCGATGTCGAGCACGATGCCGTCGACGCGCTCTTCACCCACCAGCGCTTCCATGTCGGCGAAGCGGCCTTCGCGCAGGCTGAGGCGCGGGGCGAATTCCGACACCGCCGCCTGCCCAGCGCGGATGGCCGAAGGGTCGCGGTCGATGGCGATCACCCGGCAGTCCGCCGCCGCGAGCACGGCGCGGCTGTAGCCCCCGGCCCCGAAGGTGCCGTCGACATAAAGGCCGCCGTCACGCGGCGCGAGTGCGCTCAGCACTTCGGGCAGCATCACGGGGACATGCGGCGGGTTGATGTTTTCTTGCGCGGCCATGGCAAGCCTAAATCACGGTGAAAAAGGCGTTAATCGTCAGGCTGACATTGCAATCGGCCTGCTTAACAATTGGTTTCGATTCACGCCGTGCGGAGCAATTGGCGGGGGATAATGCCAGCTGGCCTGTAAGCCGGGTTCTGTCCCTGCGGGTTGCCCCGCACTGGATGACCATTCATCTGGAACGCCCGTCGCCGGACGCTTCTCGCAACCTACCCGGGTGGCTGGAACGGAAACGTCCCTGGCGGCCTTGCGGCCGCCGCGCCACCCCTATTCGGTCTTGCTCCCGGTGGGGTTTGCCATGCCGTCCTCATTGCTGAGCACGCGGTGCGCTCTTGCCGCACCTTTTCACCCTTGCGTCAGGCCGAAGCCCGGATCCGCGGTATCATTTCTGTGGCACTTTCCCTGGGGTCGCCCCCGCCGGGCGTTACCCGGCACCGTGTTTCCATGGAGCCCGGACTTTCCTCCCCCGCACCCTTTCGGGCGTAGCGGCAGCGGTCATCCAGCCAGCTGGCAGGCCGGAGGTAGGGGATCGGGAGGGGAAAGGCAATGGCGGAGTGGTGGAGAGGGCCCGGGCAGGTTCTCCCATCCGCTCAGGACGGGAGAAGGGCACCTTGCGGCAACGAGTCCTTCTCCCGTTGCAAAACAAGGGGAGAAGGTGGCCGACAGGCCGGATGAGGGCCCTTGGCCCCCGCCTCAGCCCTCGAACACCACCCTTCCGTCGCACACCGTCATGCGCGGCGTGATGCCCTTCAGCGTCGCCGGATCGGTCTTCGTCAGATCCACCGGCAGCACGCAGATGTCGGCGAGCATGCCCTCCTTCAGGATGCCGGTCTTGCCCTCCATGAAGCCCGCATAGGCGCCGTCGGCGGTGTAGGCGTGCAGCGCCTGGTGCAGGCTCTGGCGGTTGTCGGGCATCCTGTCGTTCCAGCGCCCGCGCGTCATGGCGGACTGCAGCGACCACAAGGGATCGATGTTCGAGACCGGCCAGTCGGTGCCGAAGACGAGCCTCGCGCCTGCCGCGCGCAGCGCCTTCCAGGCGAAGGCCCACTCCCAGCGCGCCTCGCCGATGTTGGAGAGATAAGGTTCGAGCGGCAGGCCGTGGTTGCCGGGCGGGTGCGGCGGCTGCATCGAGGCGATGACGCCGAGTGCTTCGAAGCGCGGGATGTCGTCGGGGTGGATCACCTCCACATGCTCCACCCGGTGGCGCGAGTCGCGCCGGCCGTTGGCCTTCAGCGCGGCCTCGTAACCATCGAGCACGATCCGCACCGCGCCGTCGCCGATGGCATGGACGGCGATCTGCAGGCCGCGCCGGTCGGCTTCGGTGGCGATCGCCGCGAAGCGCGCGGGTTCGAACAGCGGCTCGCCCTTCCAGCCGGGGCGGCTGGCATAGTCCTCGACCATGACGCCGGTCGCGCTGTCGATCACCCCGTCCATGAACAGCTTGACGAAGCCCGACGAGATCATCTCGCCCTGATAGCGGTCCGCCATCTTCGCGGCCTTCTCCAGCATCGCGATGTCCATGAAATTCTTGAAGTGGAACGGCACCCTGACGCGCGCGGTGAGTTCGCCGCGGCGGTGCAGTTCCTCGAGCAGTTCGAGGGTATAGATGTTGCCGTCCATGTTCTGGATGAAGGTGATGCCGTGCGCCGCCGCATGGCGCAGGCCCGCCCGCATGGTCTCGAGGTCGGTCTCGAATTCCGCCTTGGTCGGATAGGGATCGGGCTCGCCGCCGGTGACGAGGCCCAGCCGGTCCCTCTGGCCCTTGCTCGACAGCGCGGTGACCGGGTTGATCGCCTCGCCCTCGCGCAGCTCGCCCTGGGCGAGGCCATCCGGCCCCATCACGATCTCGTTGCCGGGCCCGAGCTTGCGGCCATGGAGAATGCCCGCCTTCTCGAGTGCGATGGTGTTGGCCCAGGCCGTGTGATGGTCCGGCGCGAACACGATGATCGGCCGGTCCCTCACGATGCGGTCGAGGTGGTGGCGCGACAGCGGCTCGTGCTCGCCGATGATGACGTAGTCCGCCTGCCCGCCGACCACCAGGTCGTCGCCGGGATGGTCCCTGAGATAGGCCTCGGTGCGCGCCTTCAGCTGCTCGAAGCCGCGCGTGCCGGTGAGGTCGAGATGCGAGAGGTCGGCCGCACCCGCGAACAGGTGCATGTGGCCTTCGACGAAGCCGGGAATCACCGAGCCGCCGCCGGCATCCACCACGCGGGTGTCGGGCCCCTTCTCGGCCATCACTTCAGCATGAGTCCCCAAGCGCATGATTCGATTCCCGGAAACGGCAATCGCCTCGGCGGTCGGACGGGCCTCGTCCATGGTCAGGATGGCGGCATTGGTGATGATCAGCGAAGCAGTCATGATGCGAGGGGTCCATTCCAGTCGATGCCTTCGGCCAGCATCATCGCCGCCCATGCAGGGCGTGCGGTGACGAGGCCGATGAGGCGGTTGAGGTTGGGGTAGGTCGTTGCCGGCTGCGCCATGGCCCTGGTCCAGCGGCAGAGCATGACGAGGAAGATGTCGATCGCTGAGACGTGCGGCCCGATCATGTAGGGGCCGCCCTGCCCCAGACTTGAATCAAGCTGCGAGAACATGCGGCCAAGCCTTCGTTCGGCAACGATTTTCATGTCGTGACGGGCCGCTTCGATATCGAGATAGTTGTCGGCATGCCACCAGTGCTGCAGGTCTTCCTGGAGCGTGTTGGTGAGCCAGAACAGCCATTGCAGGAAAGGCCCACGGTCCGCGTCGCCCGGCAGCGGCATGAGACGGGCCTCCGGGTGGGCCTCGCACAGATACATCAGGATGGCCGCGGATTCGTAGATGACCTTGCGTCCATGCACCAATGTCGGCACCCGGGCATTCGGGTTGAGCGCCAGATAGGCGGGCGCGCGGTTCTCGCCCCGGGAGATATCCACACGCACCAGTTCGAACCGGCAGCCGATTTCGCGGAGCACGACATGGGGCGCCATATTGGCACTTCCCCGATCCCAGAAGAGCCGATAGACAGGCGCCTCACTTCCGGGTTCCTCACGCACCATGCACCGTCCCCTCGTCGTTCCCTTGGTCCTTGGCCTTCTGGCCACTGGATTCGTTGCCTGCAAGGCCTCCGCACAGGAGCGCGAATGGTCTCTCGATGCAAGCGACCAGGAGGCATATCTGATCTTCGGCGTGGCCGACACGGATGACGTGGGCGTCAGCCTGTGGTGCCCGGTGAAGAAGGGCGTGGTCAATCTCTTCGTGCCGCGCCCCACCGAGGAACTGCAGCGGTTGGGCCGCCGCAAGGTGCCGATGACCGTGAAGGCCGGCAACGAGACGGCAACCTTCGCCGGCAAGGTCGATCTGAACCACGAGGCCGCGTCCTCGAGCGTCGAGGTCGAGATGCCGGTCACCCAGCCCCTGCTCAAGGCCATGGAAACGGCCGACCGCTTCAGCGTGAAGATCGATTCCCAGGAAGTGGTCTTTCCGCTCTATGACGCCGACGTCGCGGGGCTCCTCGCCCAGTGCAGCAAGGGCTGATCATGCCGCCTAGCCATCGCTGAGCCGGCGCGCCGTGCGCAGCGCCGCGGTGTCGGGCACGCCATCGATGCGGTCCGGCAGAAAATGCCGCTGGAAGGCATCCGTCACCCTGGCCGTCTTGTCATCGACGACGCCGGTCACATCGATGCCGTAACCGTAATCCCCGAGCAGGCGCTGGAAATCCGCAATCTCGTCGCCGGCAAGGGCCCGCGTCTCCGCCGCATCCGGCGGCACCCAGTGGCCGATCCCCTCGCGGAACAGCAGAGCCCAGTCGAAGCGTTCGCCCGGGTCGATCTTGCGGCCGGGCGCCACGTCGGAATGGGCGAGCACGTTTCGCGCGGGAATGGCGTGGCGCGCGAGAATGTCGCGGCACAGCGCCACCACGGCCGTCATCTGAACCGCGGGAAAATCGCGGTATCCAATCTGGTGGCCCGGGTTCTGGATCTCGATGCCGATGGAGCGCGAATTGGTGTCGGTCTCGCCCTGCCAGGAGGAGACCCCGGCATGCCAGGCCCGCTCGTCCTCGCCCACCATCTGGATGATCGTGCCATCCTCGTCGACCAGGTAATGGCAGGACACGCCCGATTCAGCGCTGCACAGCAGATCGCAGGCGGCGGCCGCACGCGTCATGCCGGTGTAGTGCAGCAGTAGCATGTCGACCGCGCGGCCATTGCGGCGCGGCTCGCGGTTGGCGGCAGCCACGTAGCGCTGCGCCAGCGGCGACAGGATCACGCCGCCTTCTCCATGATGCGGTCATAGGCTTCGTTGATCTTCTGCAGGCGCTCGGTGGCCAGCTCCACCATCTCTTCCGGCACGCCGGCCGCAATGTGCCGGTCGGGGTGGTGCTCGCGCACCAGTTCGCGATAGCGCTTGCGCACGTCGTCGGGCGCCGCATCGGGCGGAAGGCCGAGGATGAGGAAGGGATCGTCCGGCACGTCGACATGGCGCGCCCGGATGCGCGCGAAATCGGCTTCCGAGAAGCCGAAGATCTCCGCCACGCGCCGCAGGAAACCATGTTCGCCGGGATGGAAGGCATTGTCCGCCTTGGCGATGTGGAACAACCCGTCGAGCACGTCCTCCAGAACCTCGCTGCGCGCCTCGAACAGCTTGGCGATCTGCCGGGCATAGGTCTCGAAGCCGGCGACATCCTGCTTGGCGAGATTGAACACCCGCGCCACCGTGGCGAGCTCGCCGTCGGGAATGTGGAAGACCTGCTTGAACGCCCTGATCTCGTCTTGCGTCACGACGCCGTCGGCCTTGGCCATCTTGGCGCCCAGCCCGATCATGCCGATGGTGAAGGCAACGGACTTCTCCGGCGGCGTCGGATTGCGGCTGACGATCGACTGCAGGAACGCGCCGACCGACTCCCCGATCGAAGCAAGGGCATCGGCGATGCGGGTCCAGATCGACATGGGAATAGCGGCTGGTCTCAGCCGTTCTTGAAGTAATAGGTCAGGCTGAACACCGGAACATCGATGTCCTTGTGCGCCGCGAGCAGTTTCTCGACGTGCCAGGCGCGTCCGGCCGTCCACACCGTGATCCACAGCACCGGCAACACGCCCAGCACCATCAGCCCATACATCAGCATGTCGGGTAGCCCGATGAGCTTGGCCATCGCCCACACCGTGGCGACCATGGCCGATCCGGTGAAGCACAGCATCAGCAGCGTGGCGCCGAAGGCCGCCATCAGGCTGCCGGTCCGGCTGAAAGCCTGCGTCCCTGCCTTGGGGGCAGCGTCAGGCTTGATGATTTCCTGTTCCATGCCGGCTCATATGCGCCGGAAAGGGGGGAATTGCAACATGGCGGTCATGCACGCCTCAGCGGCAATAGACCGAGCCGTTCTCGCGGTTCTGCAGGTCGAGGTGCAGATGGTCGTGGTGGGCGCGGCCGGAATCGGGGCCCAGCACGGTGTGGAAGTCGCCGCAGGCGCGGTCGTGCACGGTGCGCAGGAAGCGGCGCTCGTCGTCGCTTCCCCACCAGCCCTGCTCCACCGTGATCTTCCGGCCGCTCTCCAGCGTGAAGGCCGCAATGTCGATGGCATTGCCGAAGCCGTGCTCGCTCAGCTTGCCGCCCCACTCGTTGTTGCGCGGGCGGCAGGCGTAGGATGACGCAATGTCGATGCTCACCACGCTCTCGCCGAAGCTGCGCTGCGCGGTGGGCTGCACCACGTCCTCGAGCCAGCCATAGAGCGGCTCGGCCATGCCGCAGTTCAGGATCGCATCCTGGCTGAAGCGCACCGAACCCAGCTCTTGGACCTGCCAGGCGTTGGGCACCTGGCAACCATTGCTTTCGGAGATGTTGCGGATCTTCTCGGCGAGGCCGATGCGCGACGGCTTGACCTCGCAGGCCGCAGGCGGCGGGCGCAGGCCCTTGGTGGTGAAGGCGGGCCCCTGGGTGCGGGACGAGCTGCAGCCCGCGAGCACGGCGGCGGCCGTGGCGGCAGCGATGGCTTTGCGCAGGAACGGGATACGGGACACAGGCGGAACGCCACTCACGATGGTCAAGCCCCGAGTTAAGTCCGCGCAGGGTTAACGCTCCCTCAATTGACCGACATCAAGGCCGCGATCGCCGCCGGGCGCGATGCTCGTGCGAGATCCGGAGGATTGATCATGAAGCGCAAATTTCTCGTCCTGGCCCTGGCGGTTGCCGGCCTGATGATCGCCAGCGCATCTGAGGCGGTGGCCGACGCCGGCACCGGCGCGCCACTGCTGAGCGAAGGGATCAGCCTGAAGCTCGGACAGCGCGACTTCCTCAACTATTGCGCGGCCTGCCACGGCGCCGATGCCAAGGGCGACGGCACGCTGGGCGAATTCCTCACCCTCAAGGTCCCCGACCTCACCACGCTGAGCAAATTCAATGCCGGCAAGTTCCCCGAGGAGAAAGTCGAGGACGTGATCGACGGGCGCACCGAAGTGAAGGTCCACGGCATGCGCGACATGCCGGTGTGGGGCGACTGGTTCAACCGCGAGGCCGCCGAATCCGGCACGGACAGCCAGGCGCGCGAACTCGTCGTCAACGATCGCATCGCCTCACTGATCACCTATCTCAAGAGCATCCAGGTGAAGTGAGAAGCCTCAGCGGTTGAGCGCCGCCACCAGCTGCGAGACGTCGCCGTCACGCTTGGCGAGGAAGGACGTGAAGATGCCGCGCTGCAGGTAGATGAGCGAGAAGCCCATCACCTTCGCGTCCTCCACCTTGAAGCCGCCGCCGGCGGGCGAGAGCCGCCACACCACCGTGTAGGACTGGCCGTTGATCAGGTAGACCTTGGTGTTGACGTTGATGTCGCTGCCGTCCTGATCGGCATCGCCGATCTCGTACTTGGAGACGACGTAGTCGCGTGACTGGTCGGCAAAGTAGCGCGCCATGAAGGTGGCCGTGCCGCTGTAATAGGCCTGCCGCTGCGCCGGATTGAGTTTCGCCCTGTACTGGCCCAGCGAATAGTCGGCGATGGTGGCGACGTCGGCATGGCGCAGGATGGCGCGCTTGAAGCTTGCGACGGTCGCCTGGCGGTGAGCGGCCAGCATGTCCTTCGCCACGCGTCCCATGTAGGCCACGGCCGCATCGGTTCCCGCCGCGAAGGCTGGTGACGCGAGGCTGATCGCCAGTCCCGCGAGGGCGGCGCGCCGCGTCAGTGCAGCGGTGAAGGGCGGTCGGGTCTTCGACATGATTCGCTTTCTTTGAAGCTGTCCCTTCCGCCATAAAGGACAGTTTGAGGCCGCGTCAACACGCGGCCCCCGCGGCCGTTTCCGCCCTACCAGGTATTGGCCTGCTCAAGTTCGGCGAACAGCGGGTCGAAGTCGCCCTTGGAGGCTTTCAGCACCTTCGAGAAGCGGTCCTTCATCGAGATCGTCAGCCACACGCCCTTGACGTTGACATCCGCCACCCGATAGCCGCTGCCCGAAGGCACCAGCCGCCACTTCACCTGCTCGCGTCCGCTGCCGCCGGTGATGGCGGACTGGATCACCGTGAACTTGCCCTGCTGGGTGGTGGAGATGATGTCGAGCTTGTTGCCGCGGAAATCGGCGGCGTAATAGTTGAACAGCGCTGCCGCATAATTGTTGACGAGATCGTAGAACTCGCCCTTCCGGCCGGCGGGAAGCTGCTTCACATAGGGTCCCAGGGCATAGTCCGCGATGCCCTTGAGGTTGATGTAGCGGTTGAGCAGCGCGGCGAATTGCGCCTTCAGCGCCGGCCCCTTGGTCCCGTTGTTGGCAAGGTTCATCACCTGGTCGGCGATGGTGCTGACATAGTCCTCCGCCGACGTGCTGGCCGAAGCCGGGCCTGCCAGGCCGAACAAGGCCGCAGCCGCCAATCCAAACATGCCTCTCCGGGTCAGCGGGCTGTTCCCCCGATCCATCGTCAAACCTCCACACCGGGCTGAACGACCCAGCCCCACTCCTCCCTAATACGCCGTGAAATCGTGACGAATGCAAGACTGAGACGTATTGCCTTGGAATATTGCGCGGAAACACCCTCCCTGCGAGCCTTCTTGCGGACCACATAAAGATATGTATATGTAGTTATGGAGGTTGCCACATGGAAGAACTGCTCTCCGGCCTGCGCGCCGCGGCGGAATCGACCCGCGTGCGCATCCTGTTCATCCTTGCCCATGGCGAGGCCAATGTCAGCGAGCTGACCCAGATCCTGGGCCAGAGCCAGCCGCGCGTCAGCCGCCACCTGAAGCTCATGGCCGAAGCCGGCCTCATCAGCCGCCACAAGGAGGGGAACTGGGTGCTGTTCCGCCTGCGCGAGGAGGACATGGGGGGCGCACTCGCCCGCGCCATCGTCGAGCTGCTGCCCGGTGCCGATCCGGTTCTGGCCGGCGACCTCGCCCGCCTCGAGGACATCCGCAGCCGCCGCGCCGAGGCCGCCTCGCGCTATTTCGCCGAAAACGCCACGCGCTGGGAGCAGCTCCGGTCGCTTCATGTGCGCGAGGAGGATGTCGAGCACGCCATGGTCAAGCTGGCGGGCTCGGCACCCATCCGCCTGCACGTCGATCTCGGCACCGGCACCGGCGCGGTGCTCCGCCGCTTCGCCGGCCTCGCCCAGCAGTCGATCGGCATCGACTCGAGCCGCGACATGCTGGCCATCGCGCGCGTCAATCTCGATGCGGCAGGCGTCCGCAATGCCCAGGTCCGCCATGGCGAGATCTACGCGCTCCCCTTCCCCGACGGCTTCGCCGATTTCGTCACCATTCACCAGGTGCTGCACTTCCTCGAGGATCCGGTGCGCGCCTTGACCGAGGCCGCGCGCATCCTCGAACCGGGTGGCCGGCTGCTGATCGTCGATTTCGCGCCGCACGACCTCGATGAGCTCCGCACCGAGCATGCGCACCGCCGGCTGGGCATTGCCGCCGAACACATGGCGCAGTGGCTGTCGCGCGCCGGGCTGACGCTCGTGCAGCATGATGTGCTGGCGCCGCCGTGGCGGCCACAGGGCCAGGGTCTCACCGTCTCGCTGTGGCTGGCAGCGCAGCCGCACTCGCCCGCACTCTCTCCCGCCCTGAAGGACCACGCAACATGATCGCCTTTGCGGACGACGTTTCCGGCATCACCGTCTCCTTCGAATTCTTTCCGCCCAAGCCCGACGCGCAGGAAAGTTTCTGGGCCACCATCGCCAAGCTCGAGACGGTGAACCCTTCCTTCGTCTCCGTCACCTATGGCGCGGGCGGCACGACGCGCGACCGGACGCTCGACACGGTACGCCGCATCGCCGCCGAGACGACGCTCAGCCCCGCCGCGCACCTGACCTGCGTCGGTGCATCGAAGTCCGAGGTGAATGCCGTGGTGCAGGATTTCGCCGCGGCGGGGGTGCGTCACATCGTGGCCCTGCGCGGCGACCCGCCCGGTGGCGTCGGCACGCGCTTCACGCCCCACCCCGAGGGCTACCGCAACGCCGCGGACCTCGTGCGCGGCATCAAGGACCTGGGCGATTTCGAGGTCTCGGTCTCGGCCTACCCCGAGCGCCACCCTGAGTCCGTGTCGATCGAGGAAGACCTCGCCTTCATGGCCGACAAGGCCGAGCATGGCGCCACCCGCGCCATCTCGCAGTTCTTCTTCCACAACCCGTTCTTCCTGCGCCTCCGGGACCGCATCGCGGCGCGCGGCATCGACATCGAGCTGGTGCCCGGCATCCTGCCCATCACGTCGTTTGCCCGCGTCAGCGAGTTCGCGGCGAAGTGCGGCGCCCATATGCCGCCGGCGCTCGCCACGCGCTTCTCGGGCCTCGAGGATGATCCCGAAACCCGCAACCTCGTCGCTGCCATGGTGGCCGCCGAACAGGTCGATGCGCTGCGCCGCGAGGGCGTGAAGCATTTCCACTTCTACACGCTGAACCGCGCCGACCTCGTCTACGCCATCTGCCGCGTGCTGGGGCTGGGCGCGGAGCAGAAGGCGGCGTAGGCTTTCATTCCATTCGTCCAGTCGCCTTTCACGTCTCGCCTTGCCAGGCTTGCAGCTACATCCCGTTGCGCTCCCACACGCGCTTCACGGCGGCGTTCTCGAGCACCGCGTCATACATGCGCTTGAGATTGGGGTGGGTGGCGAACAGCGCGTCGACGTCCGGCGCCCACGTGCACAGCATGGCGGCATAGATATCGAGCGCGGTGAGGCGGCCGAGCATGAAGCGCCGTTCGCCCAGCGCTTGCGCATAGATGGCGAATTCCTGGCTCATGGTCTCCGCGGCGCGGGCCTTGACGCCATCCGCGCCGCCGGGATCGGTGGTGAACTTTTGCGGATAGAACAGGCGCAGGTCGCTGCCATAGAGCGCTGCCGCGAGATAGACCTGCCAGCGCAGGAACTCGGCGCGCCCCGCCTCACGCGGTGCCGGCGCCAGCCCCGCCTCGGGAAACTGTTCCGCGATGTGGATCATCATCGCCGCGCTCTCGGTCATTACGCTGCCGTCCGGCAGCACCAGCGTGGGCACCTCGGCCTTGGGATTGATGGCGTGGAAGAAATCCTCGAAGGATCCGTCCTCCCTGCGGTTCAGCACGATCACCTCATAGGGCGCGCCACAGGCGGCGAGCAGCGCTTCGACGGCCATCGATCCGGCCTGGTTGCGGCCATAGAGCTTGTACATGGGGCGTTTGTCCTCAGGGTTTTTTTACCTTGTCCCGCAGCGGCGCGCGCCGGGCAAGGGCCAGCAGCCGCGGACACCGACTGCCAGCCGCTATACTGTACCTCCGGTACGGATTTCCCCTGCTTCAGGGTGGTTCACCAACGTGACGCCTTGGCCGCGGCCGCCCCTGGGCCGTCACATGCCCGTCATGGGAGGGGCAAAGCATGGCCGATCACATCTCGGCGAGAATCGGCAAATTCCATGACGGAACTCCCCTTCTTTGACGTGTCTCCATTGCATGAACACACGCGAAGTGCGATTGGTGGGTGGAATTATGACAGCCGGCCGCCCATGCCCAAGAGCATCGCGATACTCCCGCCCAAGAAGGTCCGCTTCAGCTATTCCACGGCTGACCAGCCGGTGCTGCAGCGCGCCGTCATCCAGGCGATCGAGAAGATCGGCGGCCAGCGCAAGCTCAAGAAACTCTACGTCCAGCACCAGAAGAACCTGAAGGACGGGCAGAACTTCTTCGATTCGGCCCTGCGCCTGCTGCGCATGAAGCTGGAATATGACGAGGCGGCGCTGGCCCGCACGCCAACGACGGGCCCCGTCATCTTCATCGCCAACCACCCCTATGGCGTGCTCGACGGCATAACCCTCACCTGGCTCGCCACCAAGGTCCGCCCCGATACCAAGGTGCTGGCCAACGATGTCCTCTGCCAGGCGCCGGAAGCCGCCGAGAACCTGCTGCCCGTGGCCTTTGCCCCCACGCGCGAGGCGCGCGAGACCAATGTCCGCTCGCGCATCGAGGCGCAGAACTGGCTGCGCCAGGGCCACGCCATCGGCATTTTCCCCGGCGGCGGCGTCTCGACCTCCGAGAAGCCGCTCAAGGGCCCGGCGGTCGACCTGCCCTGGGCCCCCTTCACCGCCAAGCTCCTGCGCTCGTCCAAGGCCACCGTCGTCCCGGTGTTTTTCGTCGGCCAGAATTCGCGGCTGTTCCAGCTGGCGAGCCACCTCAGCCTGACGCTGCGGCTGTCTCTGGTGTTCCGCGAGACGGCGCGCCGCATCGGCTCGCGCCTCAGGATCCGCGTCGGCGAACCGATCCCCTTCGAGGACATCGCGCATATCGAGGATCGTGCCGAACTCGTGATGGAACTGCGCAAGCGCACCTTCGCCCTTGCACGCCCCGAGGATATCAAGGGCTCCAACCTCGACCTCCACTTGCGCGAAGCAAAGATCGCGGGCGGCAAGGCCAAGACCGACGAGTGAGTTTCGCACTGCAGCGAGAAATTGAGGAACCAATCGCGGCGTGAATCGTGTTAGGGTGCAGTTCTCAACACAGCCGATGGTTAGGTTCAATGGTGATCACCCTGCGTCGCGTTTTTGCTTATGTTTTCCTGATCGGTTTTGCGGTGCTGGGCCTCGCCGGCGCGGCGCAGGCCGGCAGCTGCCCTGCCGAAGGCTTCGTCAAGAGTGCGGGCGATGCCTATGACCGTGCGGCAGCGGCCGGAACCGCCACCGCCTTCGCCAATGCGGCCGACCGCTTTTCCGACCTCCGCTCCCTCAGCTTCTTCGCGCTCGGCCAGTACCGCAAGGACCTGCCCAAATCCCGAGAGGCGGATTATCTGAACCTCACCCGCAAGTTCATCGGCGACACGCTGAAGAAGCACGGCGGCGGCCTCGCCGGCGGCAATCTCGACGTGCTCGACTGCGTTGCCTCGGGCGGCGGCCTGCAGGTCACGGCCCGTTCGGCCACCGGCCGGACGATCATATTCCGCCTCGCCAAGTCGGGCGGCGGCTACACCGTCAAGGATGTCAACATGCAGGGCATCTGGCTGGCCCAGCAGATGCGCTCGAAATTCGTCAGCACCATCGCACGTGGTGGATTCGACGGGCTTTTCGCCTATCTCGGAAGCTGAGGCCCGCGGCCTTCGCCGCAACTGCTGATAACCCCGTCATCCTGACGTTGATGTGGTTGCCGAAATGACGTGACCTCTGGCATGGTCCCCGCAATTGTTTGCAGGGGCATATCTCATGGCGGTCAGGCGCGTCGTTTTCCACACCACATTCCTCTCCGGCCTTGCGCTGGGCGCCACAGCGTCGCTGGCCGGGCCGCTCGACCCGGACATCATCGTCGACAATGGGGTCGACCGCTACATCACCACCCAGCAGAACGTCGCCAATGCCTGGGTCGGCGTCGACAACCCGGACCAGTACCTCGAGGTGACGGCCGACGGCGGGATCGCCAGCAGCAACGCGGCCATCGGCATCAACGCCGACTCGGATGGCAACACCGCCGTCGTGCAGGGCAAGTGGGACCAGAACGGCGGCTTCATCGTCGGCAACCTCGGCAGCAACAACGCGCTCGACATCGAGGATGGCGGCGCGGTCACCGCGAACTCGCTGGCGGAAGGCGTCTTCGCCGGCGCCGACGGCAACGGCGTCACCGTCGACGGCCAGAATGGCAACAGCAGCCTCGTCGTCTCCGGCGCGATCACCGTGGGCGACGCCTCATCTTCCAACACGCTCACCGTCGAGAACGGCGGCAAGGTCAGCGACACCCTCGCCTATATCGGCTACGGCGCGGACTCCGCCGGCAACACCGTCACGGTCGAGGGCACGGGGTCCGAATGGACGACGGACTACACCGTTCCCGATACCGGCGTCCTCTATCTCGGCCTCGACGGCAACGGCAACACGATGAACGTCCTCGACGGCGGTGCCGCCACCGTCGCCAAGGACATGCTGCTCGGCGCCAATGCGGGCGCGGATGACAACACCCTCGACATCGCCGCGGACGGTTCAAAGGTCACGGTTGGCGGCATGCTCTATGTCGGGCGCAGCAGCGAGGCCAACAGCGTCGTCGTCGAGAGCGGCGGCAACCTCGAAACCACGGGCGCCCGCATCGGCGGCGGCACCGGCTCGGTGGCCGCGAGCAGCGGCAACACCGTCACCGTGGAGGGATCCGGTTCGACCTGGGTCGACAAGGGTTCGCTGCGCATCGGCGACGGCAGTGTCCAGACTTCCTCCGGCAACAAGCTCATCATCAAGGACGGCGGCACGGTGATCCTCGCCAATGGCGATGCCACCTTCATCGGCCGCACTGCGCTCGACAGCGGCAACCAGCTGATCGTGACCGGCGCCGGCTCGTCCTTCAACACGTCGGGCATCATCTCGGTGGGGAAGCTCAACGATTCGCCCGACAGCCGGCTGATCATCGATGATGGCGGCATCGTCAAGGCAGGCGGCGTCGGTGTCGGCAACGGCAGCGGCGTCGATCTCGGCTACGGTGCGGACCTCGAGACGACAACCCTTGTGCTCTCGGACACCTCGAGGCTCAGCGTGACCCTCGACGACGCCCGGCCCTCGACCGTCAACGTCTCGACCGACGCGCTCCTCGACGGCGAACTCGTCGCTGTCATCAGCCCAAGCGGCCTGACCGCCAACCGTTACCAGGTGCTGTCCGCCGGCAATGTCAGCGGCGCCTTCGACACGCTCGCGCTTGCCGGCGTCAGCGCCAACTACGCCGCGGTCCTCGACTACAGCCTGACCAATGTTTCGCTGCTGTTCACCGCCCAGCTCGGCGCCGGCATCGACCTGAACCGTAACCAGAAGAACGTCGCCAACGTGCTCGACGCCGACTTCAATGCCGGCGGGACGCTGACCCCCGAGATCGCCGGCCTCTACGGCCTCACCGGCAACGCGCTCACCTCGGCGCTGAACGAGGTCGCGGGCGAGGCCGGCGCTTCGGGCGGCGTCAACGCCATCGAGCGCGCCACCACGTCGTTCCTCGACCTCATGCTCGGCGGCGGCGGACAGGCCGCGGCCCGGGGCGGCGCCCGCCAGGCGGCCGCGGTGATGAATTCCGGCGTCGTGCCGACCGCCGACGTCCCGGCGGCACCGGGCGGCTGGTCGATGTGGGGTGGCGTCTATGGCGGAGCTGCCAGCCTTCCGGGCGAGTCTTCCAGCGGCAGCCATGACACCGACACCAATGTCGAGGCCATCGCCACCGGCTGGGACAATGACGTCTCGCCCGATACCCGCGTGGGCCTCGCCGTTGCCGGCGGCCGCACCGGCTGGAACCTCGACAGCGGCCTCGGCTCGGGCGACAGCACCTTCCTGCAGCTTGGCGGCTACGGCACCCAGCATTTCGGCAGCTCCTACCTGACGGCCGGCGCCGCCTATGCCTGGCACAGCCTGTCGACCGATCGCACCGTCAATGTCGACGGCAGCGAGAAGCTGAAGGCCGATTTCGATGCCGGCAACCTGTCCGGCCGCGTCGAGGCGGGCCACCGCTTCGCGGCAGGCGAACAGCTTGGCGTCACGCCCTATGCCGCCTTCCAGGCACAGGCCGTCTACATGCCCGGCTACCGCGAGCACGGCGGCGGCAGCGACGGCGGCTTCGCACTCGACTACAGCTCCAACACCGCAACGGCGCTGCGCAGCGAAGTGGGCTTCGGCATCGACACCGCTCTCGGCCTCGGCCCTGCCGCGGCGAAGCTCTTCGGCCGCCTCGCCTGGGCCCATGACTGGACCTCGGACACCAGCGTGCAGGCAAGCTTCCTCGCGCTCGATGCATCGGCCTTCACGGTCAACGGTGCGGCGGCGCCGGCCAACATCGCGCTGGTGACGGCGGGGGCGGAGTTCAGCCTTTCCGAAGCAACGACTCTCGCCGCCACCTTCGACGGCGAGTTCGGCGCCGACTACCAGAGCTATGCCGGTTCAGCGACACTGCGCTACAGCTTCTGAAGCTCAGCGCGTTCCGACGATGAACAGCCGCGGGAAACGCAGCAGCAGCTTGCCGTCCGTCTGCAGCGGATAGGCGGCGGCCAGCAGGCTGCGATAGCGCGCGAGAAAATCCGCGCGCTCCGCTTCCTCGAGCGGGGCCAGAAACGGCCGGAGCCCCGTGCTGCCCAGCCACGAGATCACGCCATCCGCACCGTCGAGCGGGTGATTGTAGATCGTGTGCCAGATGTCCAGCCGCCGGAAATGGGGCTTGAGCTGCGCATAGTAACGATCGGCCGCCGGCAGCACGTCGCGCGCCGCCGCCGCCTCGCGCAGCTTGGCCGCCCATGGCCCCCGCGCTGCTGCCTCGCGCATCAGCCGGTGGCTGGACTCGCCCAGGTTGTCCGGCATCTGCACCGCCAGCACGCCGTTGTGCTGAAGCCCCGCGGCCAGCCGTTCGAGCACCTGCAGGTGGCCCGGCACCCACTGGAACGCGGCGTTGGAAAACAGCAGGTCGGGCTGATCGGGCGGCAGCCAGATCGACAGGTCGCCGAAGGCGAAGTCGGCCGCCGGGCAAGCGGCCCGCGCCGCCTCCAGCATGGCCGGCGAATTGTCGATGCCCGTCACCCGCGCCTGCGGGAAGCGCGAGACCAGCAGGGCGGTGGAATTGCCCGGTCCGCAGCCGAGGTCATAGATCCGCCGCGCCAACGTCAGCGGCACCTGCGCCAGGAGGTCGCGCGCCGGCCGCGTGCGCTCGTCGGCGAAATTCAGGTAATGCGCGGGGTTCCAGTCGGTCATGGTGCGAGACTATCACCATTTGCGCCATGCCGCCTCGTCGATCCGCTGGTCCCATCCATCGAATGAGCTTATATGTCGATGCCATGCGTGACCTGCCGCCACTTGCCTCGATCCGCGTCTTCGACGCCGCCGCCCGCCACCAGAACCTCTCCCGCGCGGCGGAGGAGCTGAACATGACGCAGTCTGCCGTCAGCTACCAGATCAAGCAGATCGAGGCCTTCGTCGGCGCCCCCCTGTTCGTGCGCGAGGCCCGCGGCGTCAGGCTGAACCAGCGCGGCGAGCAGCTCGCCCCCATGGTGCAGGCCGCTCTCTCCGGCCTGTCACGCGCCTTCCGCGCGGTGAGCGACAAGGCCCATTCGGTGCTCACCATCTCGACGATGCAGACCATTGCCGGAAACTGGCTCGCCCCGCGCATCGGCTCGTTCCAGATGAGCCATCCCGAATTCGCCGTCAGGCTCGACATCTCCTCGACGCTGGCCGACTTCGCGAGCGAGGGCATCGACGTGGCCCTGCGGTCCGGGCGCGGCGACTGGCCGGGCCTCGAGTCGCACCTGCTGTTCGAACAGACCTTCACCGCCGTCGCGAGCCCCGCCTACCTCGCCCGCGAGGGCCGCCCGAAGACGCCGCAGGACATGCTCTCCCACGTGCTGATCGCCCCTTCCGACGATTGGTGGGACATCTGGTTCCGCGCCGCAGGGGTGGCAACACCCATCACCTTCACCAGGCCTGGGATCGACGTCGAGACCCAGCAGATGGCCGCGAGCGTGGCCATCGCCGGCCACGGCATCGCCATCATCACGCCGCGCTTCGAGGCGCAGAGCTTCGCCGCGGGAAGGCTCGTCGCCCTCTTCGACATCACCGCGATCTCCGGTCAAGGCTACTACCTCGCCTACCCGCGCGAACACCGCACCAGCCGCAAGATCAGGCTGTTCCGGGACTGGGTCCTGAACGAGGCGGCCCAATAGCATGGCTCCGGCACGGCCCTATTGCGCGGCCACTTCCAGCCTGACGATGGTATCGCCCACGAAGGTGACCCGCACCGGCAAGCCCTCGTGGATGGGTCCGCCGTGGGAACTCGTGTTGTTGAACCCCGCCGTCAGCACGAAGTCGGAATATTGAAAGCAGTTTGCGGCAACGCAGAAGCGCTCCATGCCATGCCCGGCATAGGGCATGGGCTTGAAATTGGTGACCAGGCCCTCGACGGTGGTCGCGCGTCCCTGCCGCTCGGCCTCGATCAGGCCGCGCTGCTTGAAGAACAGCATCGCCGCCACGGCAAGCGTGAAGAGCAGGAAGAATGCGACGAGGCGATAGGGCATCGCACCTGGCCTGCCGGGCATGCCCAGCTTCAGCCGCAAGCCGTGCAGACCGAGCGCCAGGACGGCCAGCGCCGGACCGGCCCACATCATCGGGGACAGCCAGACCGCACGCGATGAAGCCGCATCGAAGACGACGTCGTAGCTCATGCTGCCTCGCCATCACGCCGCCCGCACCCTGCAGGTTGGCGGCGGACCTCAGTACTCCAGCACCACCACCTTGGTGCCCATCTGGACGCGGTTGAACAGGTCGATGATGTCGACGTTGAGCAGGCTCACGCAGCCCGCCGTCTTCTTGCGGCCGATGAACGAGGGATCATAGGTGCCGTGGATGCGGTACACGGTGTCGACCTCGCCCTGGTAGAGATAGAGCGCGCGTGCCCCCATCGGGTTGTCGAGGCCGCCCGGCATGCCGCCATTGAGGTATTTCACCAGCTTGGGGAACTCCGCCAGATGCTCCGGCGTCGGCGTCCAGGTCGGCCACTTTTCCATCCGTCCGATGGTGGCCGAACCCGACCAGGTGCGCCCCTGTTTGCCCACCGACACGCCATAGCGGATGGCCTGCCCGTTCCCCGTCACCAGGTAGAGGAAGCACCATTTGGGATCGACCACGATGGTCCCCGGCGCCTCGCTGGTCGCATAGGCCATTTCGCGGCGGCGATACTTGTACTCGACCTTGTTCTCGTCGTCCTTGACCGGGAACGGCTCCTGCGAAAGGTCCGGCGCGGGAATGTCCTCGGCCAGGGCCGGTGTCACAGCGGCGGCGGCGGCAAGCGAGGCAAGGAACAGGCGGCGGCTGATGGTCATGGTCGTCGAGTCGCTCAGGTTGACAGTTCGCGCTCTCTAGCACGCGCCACGCGCGCCGTCATCCGGCTCGCGAAGGGCCCTCATCCGGCCCGTGGGCCACCTTAGCCCATCGTCCGGACAAGAGACGGGAAGCTGCACAACGAGTCCTTCTCCCGTTGCGGAGCAATGGGAGAAGGTGCCCGACAGGGCGGATGAGGGCCTCTCTCCGCGAGTCCGGCCCTATCTGGCGAACTGCTTGTACTTGATGCGCTTCGGCATCACGCTGTCCTCGCCCAGGCGGCGCTTCTTGTCTTCCTCGTAGTCCTGGAAGTTGCCCTCGAACCATTCCACATGGCTGTCGCCCTCGAAGGCGAGAATGTGCGTGGCCAGGCGGTCGAGGAACATGCGGTCGTGGCTGATGACCACCGCGCAGCCGGCGAAATCCTCCAGCGCCTCCTCCAGTGCCGCCAGCGTTTCGGTGTCGAGGTCGTTGGTCGGTTCGTCGAGGAGCAGCACGTTGGCGCCCGACTTCAGCATCTTGGCCAGGTGAACGCGGTTGCGCTGCCCGCCCGAGAGGTTGCCCACCTTCTGCTGCTGGTCGGCGCCCTTGAAGTTGAAGGCGCCCGTATAGGCGCGCGAGTTCATCTCGCGCTTGCCGAGATAGATGATGTCGTTGCCGCCGGAAATCTCCTGCCAGACGGTCTTGTCCGGGTCGAGCGAGTCGCGCGACTGGTCGACATAGCCGAGCTGCACGCTCTCGCCGATGGTGATCGAGCCGCTGTCGGGCTTCTCCTGCCCGGTGATCATGCGGAACAGCGTCGTCTTGCCCGCGCCATTGGGCCCGATGATGCCGACGATCCCGCCCGGCGGCAGCTTGAAGGTGAGGTCGTCGATCAGCAGCCGCTCGCCATAGGCCTTGGACACGCCCTCGAGATTGATCACCGTGTTGCCCAGCCGTTCGCCCGGCGGAATGATGATCTGCGCGGTCGTCGACTTCAGGCGGTCCTCGTTCACCTTGAGGAGCTCGTCATAGGCCTTGATGCGGGCCTTGGACTTGGCCTGGCGGGCCTTGGGGCTGGCGGAAATCCACTCCGACTCGCGCGCCAGCGCCCGCTCGCGCGCCGCGTCCTCGCGCGATTCCTGCGCGAAGCGCTTGGCCTTCTGGCCGAGATAGGCCGAGTAGTTGCCCTCGTAGGGAATGCCGCGGCCGCGGTCGAGCTCGAGGATCCAGCCCGTCACGTTGTCGAGGAAGTAGCGGTCGTGGGTGACGATCATGATGGCGCCGGGATAGTCGCGCAGGTGATGCTCGAGCCAGTTCACCGATTCCGCATCGAGATGGTTGGTCGGTTCGTCGAGCAGCAGCAGGTCGGGCTTGCGGAGGAGGAGCTGGGTCAGCGCCACGCGGCGCTTTTCACCGCCCGAGAGATTGTCGATCTGCGCATCGCCCGGCGGGCAGCGCAGCGCGTCCATCGCCTGCTCCACCTGCGCCTCGAGGTCCCACAGGTTCTGGCTGTCGATGATGTCCTGGATCTTGCCGGCCTTCTCGGCGTTCTCGTCGTTATAGTCGGCCATCAGCGCATTGTATTCGTCGAGGATCGCCTTCTTGTGCGCGACGCCTTCCATGACGTTGCCCATCACGTCGAGCGCGGGGTCGAGTTCCGGCTCCTGCTGCAGGTAGCCCACCGTGGCGCCGTCGGCGAGCCAGGCCTCGCCGTTCCATTCCGTGTCGATGCCGGCCATGATGCGCAGCAGGGTGGATTTGCCGGAGCCGTTGGGGCCGAGGATGCCGATCTTGGCATCGGGGTAGAAGGACAGATGGATGTTCTCCAGCACCTTCTTGCCGCCGGCGTAGGCCTTGGTGAGGCCCTGCATGTGATAGATGAACTGACGAGCCATCGCGAAACGTCTTTCCTGCGAAATGAGGGGGTTGGCGGGCCTTCTAGCCGAGGTGGGGGATGAGGGCAACCGCCACCCTTGGTGGCGTCATGCACCTTACACCATCCCCCCTTTATCCCGTCACCCCAGCGAAAGCTGGGGCCCCGCTTTGGCCCACCATGCGCGGACGGAAAGCGGGGTGCCAGCTTTCGCTGGCATGACGAAAAGAGGAGGATACCCGTCGACGAGCGCGAGGGGAGAACTCAATGCCCCCCGTCCCCCGCGCCCTTCTTCCTGCGCGCCCTTCGGGCGAACAGGTTCAGCACCTCGACCAGCGTCGAGAAGCCCATGGCGGCGTAGACATAGCCGCGCGGCACATGGAACTGGAAGGCATCCGCGATCAGCGTCATGCCGATCATCAGCAGGAAGCCCAGCGCCAGCATGACGATCGACGGGTTGGCGGCGATGAACCGGCCCAGCGGGTCGGCGGCGAACAGCATCACCGCCATGGCGACGATCACCGCGATGTACATGATGGCGAGGTGATCCGTCATGCCCACTGCCGTGATGATGGAATCGACCGAGAACACGAGGTCGAGGAGCAGGATCTGGACGATGGCGCCGCCGATCGTCAGCGTGGCCTGGCCCACGATGTTTTCCTTGCCGTCGTCGGGATCGACCGTGTGGTGGATCTCCTTCGTCGCCTTCCACACCAGGAACAGGCCGCCCGCCAGCAGGATGAGGTCGCGCCACGAGAAGGACTGGCCGGCGACCGCGAACACCGGCTGGGTCAGCTGCGCGATATAGGCGACGGTCGCCAGCAGGATGAGCCGCATGATCAGCGCGCCGCCGATGCCCAGCCGGCGTGCCCGCGAGCGGTCTGCCTCCGGCAGCTTGTTCGACAGGATCGAGATGAAGATCAGGTTGTCGATGCCGAGCACGATTTCCATGGCGACCAGCGTCGCCAGCGCCACCCAGCCCTCGGCCGAATAGACGAACGAGAAATGCTCCGCCCAGAACGCCTGCATGCTGATCCCGCTTCCCCTGAAATTGACGCTCGGGACTATATGGCCCGGGGCAGCGGCAGGTTCAACCCTGAGGCGGATTTCCGCCCGCGGGCAGCTGGCGGGCCACCAGCACGGTCAGCACCGCCTTCACCAGCAGCACCGCCATCACCGGCACGGCGATGGTCCAGATGTCCCCCACCTGGAACGAGAACGACTGCCAGAACATGCCCATGGCGACCGCCCCCGCCACGTCGAGCGCCGCCAGCACGTAGAAGGCCCAGCGCTGCGGCCGCGACTTGCCGTAAAGACCCATGAGGATCAGCACGTTCAGCACGGCGATCGCGCCCGGAATCAGCGCCAGTGCCGCCGCCCCGCTGTCGGTGACCTGCGACACCAGAAGCACCACGGCGCAGCCCCCGGCGAACAGCACCACCAGCCCGCAGATGATGGCAAGGATCGTCTTCATGCTGTCCCCCTGCTCCGCGCCATGCGCGCCCTTGCGGCGTCGTCGCGGTAAAACATGTTGTAGGTCTCGAAAGGAATGATCTGCCCGGCGGGCGTCACGAAATGGATGCAGCTGCGCTTCACCCGTCCGATGCAGAAATTATGGCGGTCCATGAACTCGACGATGGCGATGCGGAAGATGTTCTCATAGCCGAAGCCTTCCGGCACCGGCACGTCCGGCAGGCAGCACAGCAGCGCGTTCAGCTTCTCCGGATTGTTGCACTCCGCCGTCGACAGCGAGAAGAAGTTCAGCACCTCTCGGTGCAGCTCGGGATACTTCTCGAAAGTGATGGCATTGGGCAGCGCCTCCACCAGCATGTCGCGCGGGAAGAACGAGGTGATCGGCGCGATCTTGTCGCCCTTCCTCAGCGCATAGCCGATGGCGATGGACTCCGGGTTGCAAGGCAGCGGAATGATGTCGCCCGCGCCGAATGGCGTTCCCGCGGCGATGATCCTGTTGCGGATGTCGGACAGCACGATCCGGTCCCTCGCCGGATCGAAGCCCTCGTTGCGGCCTGCGTCCTGCACCGGCTGGAAGGTGATGCCGCGCACGCATTTCCAGCCGAGCGCGAAGTCGATGATCTCGCCCAGCTCGTCGTCGTTCTGCCCGGCCTTCACCACGACCACCAGCGTGGTCGAGATGTTCGCCCGCTCCAGCGCGGCGAGCGCCTCGCGCCTGATGCGCGTCAGGTCCGCACCGCGCAGGTTCTTCAGCACCGATGGCCTGAGCGAATCGAACTGCAGGTACACCTCGAAACCGGGCTTGAACGCGGCGAGCGCTTTCACGAACTCCGGGTCCTGCGCAATGCGGATGCCGTTGGTGTTGAGCATCAGGTGGCGGATGGGCCGGCGCTTCGCCGCGGCGAGGATCTCGAGGATCTGCGGATGGATCGTCGGCTCGCCGCCCGAGATCTGCAGCAGGTCCGGCTCGCCCTCGGAGGCGACCAGCGCATCCATCATCCGTTCGATCTCGGCCAGCGGCCGATGCGCCGTCTTCGCGGTGGAAGAATCCGCGAAGCACACCGGGCAGGTGAGGTTGCACGCCTCGTTCACCTCGATCAGCGCCAGGCAGGAATGCTGCTCATGGTCGGGGCAGAGCCCGCAGTCATAGGGGCAGCCCAGTTCGGTGCGCGTCTGCGGCGCGAGCGGCCGGTCGCCGGGCTTCAGGTAGTCATGGCACAGCTTGTAGTAATGCGCGTCGGTCGAGACCAGCGCCTTCTGCACGCCGTGCTCGCGGCAGCGCTTGAGGTAGAAGACCTGGCTGTCCTCGATGATGATCTTGGCCGGCACCAGCGCCATGCAGTCATCACACATCGACGTGGTCTGGCCATGGAAGACATAGGGCGCGACCTTGCGGATGGGCGCGTTCATGCGGTTCCCGGCCGCGGGGCGAAGAGGTCGGCCGTCCAGTCCGCGCCCATGATGGCGACGACGGCGGTGGCGAGGCCGAGGATCGAGAAGAAGCCCACCGGCGGCAGGTGCAGCCCGACGAAGCCGACCACCCCCGCCGACCACAGCCCGGCCAGTGCCGTCACCACGCGCAGCACCACGTGCTGCTCGTCGCGCTTTCCGAGCCGCGCCTGCTCCACCCGGTCGGCGAAGACGAGGGTCAGCAGCCCGGCCAGGAAAGGCGGCAGCGCGAAGATGGCGATGACGACCCATTTGACGACGCTCAGCACGCCCGCATCCTCGATCACCATCCAGTCGAAGATCAGCGCCCACAGCGCATAGATCGTGCCGCCCACCGCCACGGCACCGCCCAGCTGCAGCCAGCCCATCACGCGGCACCAGAAGTCGGCCCGGCTCATGAGGTCCTCTCCCTCGCCATCATGGCGGCGGAGTAAATCACGAGTCCGGCGCAAATCAAATGGAACAGATTGAACGGCCCCGCCACCGTTCCGTAGGGCTTGAGGAATTCCCACACGAAGCGCTGCCCGGCATAGACCAGCACGAGGAGGTAGAATCCGTTGCGCATGAAGAACGGGTTGCGCCGCCCGATCAGCACCAGCGCCACGGCGAGGAACACCGCGATGGTGAAAGATTCATAGAGCTGCACCGGATGGCGCAGCACGCCGTCGCCGAAATCATGCGCCCAGGGCAGCGTGCTCGGCGTGCCATAGGTCTGGTCGGGAAGCCCCGCGAAGTAGCAGCCCCAGCGCCCCACCACCACGCTGGTCGCGAAGGCCGGCACGAAGATCAGCCCCGTCGAACCCGCGATGCCGCGCCGCCGCTTGAAGATTTCGACCGCCACGATGGCGCCCGCCAGTGCGCCGACGATGCTGCGCCCGACACCCGGTTCGCCTGACAGCCACAGGTTCAGCGTGCCCGCCCCGAAGCCGCCGACGGCCGCGCCCGTCACCAGCGCCACGCCGTAGAGCGGCCCGGCGGCATCGATCTTCGTTGCCGCATCCCGCAGCCGCCAGCGATAGACGGCCAGCGTCATGCCCAGCGACGCGCAGGCGGCAGCGAGATCGAAGACGGTGTGGATCAGCACCGCTGCAGACTAGGGCCGGCGCTCCGCGGCATCAATGGTTGCGGGCCATGTCAAAGCCCCGCACAATGAACCACGTCCAACTGATTCAGGTCCTTGCATGCGGCCGTCCGTCCTCGTCGCTACCGTGCTGCTGGCAGCACTCGTGTCGCAACCCGCGGCTGCCGAAGGCATCAGGCCCTATCTGCGCACCACGCTGGGTCTGGACTGGTCGGGCAACACCACCTTCCGGGATGCCGACTGCAATGCCGTCGATCCCTACGCCCTGTTCGGCTGCGGCACCGGCGATGACGGCCGGCGCATCGGCGCCCGCGGCGATTTCGGCACCTCGACGCTCCTGGGGCTGGGCGCGGGACTGGAACTCACGCCGTGGTTCCGTGTCGAGGCGAACCTCGACGTCCGCCCGGGCCTCGCCTTCTCCGGCAACGCCAATTTCGCCCGCGCCGGGGCGGACCAGCCGGTTCATGGCAGCCTCACCCAGGCGGATCTCATGGCCTTCGCCTACATCGATCCCCTGGCCGCCATGGGCGTGCAGTCACGCTGGCAACCCTTCCTCGGCCTCGGCGCCGGCGTCTCGCGCAACGCGGTCGGCGCCATGACCTATGACTTCCCCGCCCTGCAGCAGCCGCGCTATTCGGTGATGCCGGGGGGCACGGAATACGCCTTCGCCTGGGCCGCGACGGCGGGCATCGGCTATCGCGTCAGCGATGCCGTCACGCTCGAACTCGCCTACCGCTACAGCGATCTCGGCAAGGTCGCGACGGATGTCGGAAGCCTCTACAATGTCACCAGCCGGAGCGCCCGCTACATCCCCATCGCCGCCACCGAGGCCGATCTCGTCACCCAGTCGGTGACCGTCTCGGCGCGCTTCGGGTTCTAGCCGCCCGGACGGCGGGCGTTTCCCGTGCCGCGCAGACGGCTTGCTTTGTCCCTGCTCCTGCGACAGAACCGAGCCGGGAATTGAACTCAGGCACTCGGCAGGGAACGCGGAACATCATGAAATCAGCACTGGTATGCGGCGCCGGCGGCTTCATCGGGTCCCACCTCGTGCGGCGCCTGCGCTCCGAGGGCTTCTGGGTGCGCGGCGTCGACCTCCGGAAGCCGGATTTCGAAGACACCCACGCAAACGACTTCATCGTCGCCGACCTGCGTGACCCGGCGAATTGCCGCGCGGCGGTGGACCGTCCCTTCGACGAAGTCTACCAGCTCGCCGCCGACATGGGCGGCGCCGGCTTCATCTTCACCGGCGAGAACGATGCCGACATCATGCATAATTCCGCGCTGGTCAACCTCAACGTCCTCGAGGCCTGCCGGCTGCGGCAGGTGGGCCGCATCTTCTACAGCTCCTCGGCCTGCATCTATCCCGACTTCAACCAGACCGATCCCGAGACGCCCGTCACCCGCGAGGACAGCGCCTATCCCGCCAATCCGGACAGCGAATATGGCTGGGAGAAGCTGTTCTCCGAACGCCTCTACCTCGCCTACAGCCGCAATCACGGCATGGCGTGCCGGGTGGCGCGCTATCACAACGTGTTCGGCCCCAGCGGCACCTGGACGGGCGGGCGCGAGAAGGCCCCGGCCGCGCTGTGCCGCAAGGTCGCGGAAGCGCCGCAAGGCGGCAGCATCGAGATCTGGGGCGACGGCCAGCAGACCCGCTCCTTCCTCTATATCGACGACTGCCTCGACGCGACGCTGGCGCTCACGAGGTCGGCGGATTTCGCCGGACCGGTGAACATCGGATCGGAAGAAATGGTCTCGATCAACCAGCTGGCGCAGATGGTGATGCGCATCGCCGGAAAGCCCCTTGCCATCCGCCATGTCGCGGGGCCGCAGGGGGTGCGGGGCCGCTCCTCGGACAATGCCCTGATCCGCAGCAGGCTGGGCTGGCAGCCGGCCCTCAGCCTCGAACAAGGCATCGCACGCACCTATCCCTGGATCGCCGCCCAGGTGGAGCGGCTCCGCGCCGCGCCGCAGCCGCTCGCTATGCCGTCCTGAGAACCGGCAGCGCGTTCCACACGAACATCAGCGTGCCGAGCAGGAAGCCGACCGAGGCCAGCGCCGTCACCGGTTCGAGGCCGTCATTGCCCCTCAGCAGGAAGAACAGCGACACGACCAGCACGATGCCGCTCACTGCCTGCACCCAGAAATGCGCCCGCGCCAGCGGCTTCGCGCCGATCTCGGGAAACAGGTGATAGAAGAACGCGAAGACCGACGACATCAGCCAGCCCGCCACCATGATGTGGGCATGCGCCGGCATTTCGCCATGGTCGTGGCTCGCCGCCATCACGATGCCCAGCACCATGCCGGCCACCGCGTAACACAAGGCGAGAATGAAGAACGTCCGTGCTGCACCCTTCATGATGCACCCCTCCCCAGATCGGCCGTTGCCGGCCAGTTGCCGCCCGGGAGTTGTATATTCGCGATTCGCAATATGCGACACTGACCGCGCGTTGCGCGGAAAGCGCGTTTCGTCAGTGGCCGCCGGTCTCCGGCCGCCCGATGGCCTCGGCCCTGATCCTCGCCTCCAGCAGCCCGTTGTCGTCCACCGCGTCCGGCAGGTGGCTCTTCGACACGCTCATCTGCACCTGCGCGTCGGTGGCGCCCAGCTGCCGCACGCCCTCGAGCGCCAGGTCGCGCGCCTGTTCCTCCGCCGCCGCCAGCGCCAGCGGGCCCGACGTGAAGACGGTGGCGCCCTTCGGCCCCAGCACGCGGAACAAGCCGCTGCCGTCACCCTCGACCGAAACATTCACCACCTGCGCCACGACGCCGGTCGCCGCGCCCACCGCATTGGCGACATCGAAGTACGGCGGGAAGATCATCTCGCACTCGAGCCTCCTGCCCACCTCCTCGTAATAGACCCGCACCGGCCCGCCCACCGCCACCACCGGAACGGCGGGTGACAGCGACACCTTCGCGAGCCCCAGCCGCCCGCGGCCCGAACTCACCGCATCGACCAGCTCATGATCGCCGAAGCTCTTGCCGAAGGCCGTGTCGAGGATCACCTTCGCGGTGCGCCGCACCGTCTCGGACCACACCTCGCGGCAGAAGCCCTCGACGCGCGCGGCATCGCCGAGCTTCATGTCGCGGAAGCGCACCATCAGTTTCGCGGCGATCTCCGCCGCCGGGCCTGGCCAGTTGTCCTGCAGCCCCAGCACATGCGCGGCATCCGACGGGGTGAAGCCGCCGGTCTGCACCAGGCCCTTGCGCTTCAGCGAGGCGAGAGCCCGCTGCGCCGCGGACGATACCGCGATCTTGCGGATCGGCGCCGGGCGATCTCCGACCATCGCCAGCAGCTCGGCCTCCTTCGCATTCACCTCTGCCGTCAGCGCCGCAGTGGCGCCGAACGGCTTCAGCACGAACTTGCCATGCATCGAGCCGCCCTCGGTGTCCGCGAGGTCGGCTTCCAGCATCGCCACCACTTCCGGGTAGCGCGACGCGAGCAGCGCGATCGGCGCCACGCGCTGCGGCCCCACGCTCAGCGCGCCATTGAGGCCGATGGCGATCTCGCTGTCGCCGCCCAGCCCCACGGTCTTGACGTCGATGGCCTTCACCATGGTGCGCCAGCCGCCCACTTCCGCACCCTGCTCCGCCACCAGCGGCCGGCCATCGGCCAGCACGCCGAGGTCGGTGGTCGTGCCGCCCATGTCGGACATGATGAAGTCTTTGCGCCCGCACAGCCAGGAAGCACCCACCAGGCTCGCCGCGGGACCGGACAGCACCGTCTCGATCGGGCGAAGCGCCACGCGCTCGGCCAGCGCCAGCGTGCCGTCGCCCTTCACGATCATCAGCGGGCAGTCGATGCCAAGCTCACGCATCGAGCGCCGCACCGCCGAAATCAGCATCGACACGCGCGAGATCAGCCGCGCGTTGAGCACCGCCGTCAGCGCCCGGCGGGGCGCATCGAGCGCCGAGGTCAGCTCGGTCGAAAGCGTCGCGGGCTTGCCCGTCGCCTGCGCCACGATCTCGCGCGCCCGTTGCTCATGCTTGGGGTTCCTCACCGCGAAGGCCGAGGCAATGGCGAAGGCATCGACCGGCATCGCCGCCACCGCGGTTGCCAGCGCCGCGAGGTCGAGCGGCTTCGCCTCCTCGCCGTTATGGTCATGCCCGCCGCCGATCATGGCGATCGGCATGCCGGGAAACGCCTTGGCGATCCCGGTGCGCTCCGCCATCGCCTGGTCGAAGCCGATCAGGATCACGCCGACGGCCGAGCCGTGGCCCTCCACCACCGCATTGGTGGCGAGCGTCGTCGACACCGAGACGAGCGAGATATCCTCCGGCCGCAAGCCCTGCGGCAGCTTCGCCACCGCCGCGGTGATCGCCCCGGTGACGCCGATCGAAAGGTCGCCCTTGGTGGTGATCGACTTGGCCGACGCCACCACCCTGTGCCCCTGCGCCTCGATCACGGCGGCATCGGTATAGGTTCCCCCGGTATCGACTCCGATCAGATAGGTCTTCGCTGTCATCTCACCCCAACACGCCCGCCGGAACGGGTCTTGTCTCCAACTGTCCGTCACCCCGGCGCAAGCCGGGGCCCCGCTTTAGCGGCTTCCTGCGCAACGCGAACCCCCAGAGTTTGCATCACCACCCCGCGCCCGCCGCCATTCCGAACGGCAATCGTTGCCATGGGGCCGACATGCGGAACGGCCTCACGCCTTGGGCTTTCCCACTTCCATATTGACGAATTATATCACTTCTGGTTGTTTTTCAGTGCCGCGGAAGAAAGCCGTGATCGTCCAATGGACCGATGAACGAAGAACACGATCAGAATGGGCGAACTCCCAAACATGCTCCTCGGCGTTTCATGGATTCTGATCGCCGCCCGGGTGATGACCAGCGGACTGCTGATCTGGTCACTTGTGTCTTACCTGCGCGACCTGCATTTTTATTGGGAGAACGGATGGGACTTCGGCGAAGATCACGCGGGCTAGGGGCTATCGCGTCGCCGCCTCAGCCACGGCGATGGCCGTCATGTTCACCACGCCGCGCGAGGTGACCGACCCCGTCAGGATATGTGCCGGAAGCGCCGTGCCCAGCAGGATGGGGCCCACCGGCAATGCATCCCCGAAGACCTTCATGATCTGGTAGGCGACGTTGGCCGAGGTGAGGCCGGGCATCACCAGCAGGTTGGCCTCGCCCTTCAGCGTCGAGGACGGCAGCTTCCTTTGCCGCACCGACTCGATCAGCGCCGTGTCGGCCTGCATTTCGCCGTCGATCTCGAGGTCGGGCGCGCGCTCGTGGATCATGGCCAGCGCCTGGCGCATGCGCAGCGTCACCGGCGTGTCGTAGTCGCCGAAGTCGGAGTGCGCGACGAGCGCCACCTTGGGCGTGATGCCGAAGCGCTGCACATGGGCGGCGCACATCATCACGGTCTCCGCCATGGCCTCCGCCGATGGCTCCGCCTGCACATGCGTGTCGGTGAGGAACACGATGCCGCGCGCCGTGATCATCAGGCTCATCGCCGCGAATTCGCGCGCTCCCGGCGCCAGCCCCACGATGTCGCGGATGTGGCGGAGCTTCGCGCGGTAGCGCCCTTCCAGCCCGCAGATCATCGCATCGGCCTCGCCGCGCCGGAGCGCCAGCGCCGCGATCACCGTGCTCGAGGTGCGCACCAGGGTGCGCGCCGCATCGGGCGTGATGCCGCGGCGGCCGGCGACGTCCACATAGGTCTGCACATAGTCGCGGTAGCGAGGGTCGTCTTCCGGGTTGACGATCTGGAAATCCGTACCCGGACGAATGGACAGGCCGTAGCGCTTGAGCCGGGTCTCGATCACCGCCGGACGGCCGATCAGGATGGGCTTCGCGATCCCTTCCTCGATCAGCACCTCCGACGCGCGCAGCACGCGCTCGTCCTCGCCGTCGGCATAGATCACGCGCTTCGGCGCCTTGCGCGCCGCGGCGAAGATCTGCCGCATCACGAAGCCCGACCGGAACACGAAGCGTTCGAGCCCCTCGCAATAGGCGTGGAAATCGGCGATGGGCCTGGTGGCCACGCCGCTCTCCATCGCGGCCTTCGCCACCGCCGGCGCCACGCGCAGGATCAGCCGCGGGTCGAACGGCGCGGGGATCAGCGAATCCTTGCCGAACAGCCGCGCCTCGCCGCCATAGGCGCGCGCCACCACGTCGGACGGCGTCTCGCGCGCCAGCCCGGCGATGGCGTTCACCGCCGCCTGCTTCATCGCCTCGTTGATGGTCGAGGCGCCGACGTCCAGCGCGCCGCGGAAGATGTAGGGAAAGCACAGCACGTTGTTCACCTGGTTCGGATAGTCCGAACGCCCGGTGCAGATCATCGCGTCGGGCCTGACCGCCACGGCCTCTTCCGGCATGATCTCCGGGTTGGGGTTGGCGAGTGCGAGGATCAGCGGGTCCTTCGCCATCTGCTTCAGCAGGTCCGGCTTCAGCACGCCGCCCGCGGACAAGCCCAGGAAGATGTCGGCGCCGGCGATCACCTCGGCCAGCGAGCGCGCATCCGTCTCCTGCGCGAACACCGCCTTCCAGCGGTCCATCAGCGCCTCGCGGCCCTTGTAGACCACACCCTCGAGGTCGGTAACCCAGATGTTCCTCACATTGGCGCCGAGGCTGACCAGCTGGTTCAGGCAGGCCAGCGCCGCCGCACCCGCGCCGCTCGCCACGATCTTGACCCTGGAGATGTCCTTGCCCGCCAGCGTCAGCGCATTGGTGACGGCCGCCCCCACGATCACCGCCGTGCCGTGCTGGTCGTCGTGGAACACCGGGATGTTCATGCGCTCGCGGAGCTGCTGCTCGATCTCGAAGCATTCCGGCGCCTTGATGTCCTCGAGGTTGATGCCGCCGAAGGTCGGCTCGAGCGCCGCCACCGCGGCCACCATGCTCTCGACGCTGGTCGCCGCCAGCTCGATGTCGAAGACGTCGATGTCGGCGAATTTCTTGAACAGGACCGCCTTCCCCTCCATCACCGGCTTGGCGGCGAGCGGGCCGATGTTGCCCAGCCCCAGCACCGCCGTGCCGTTGGTGACGACGCCCACGAGGTTGGCCCGGCTGGTGTACTTCGACACCAGCGACGGATCGGCATGGATCGCCTCTGAAACCGCGGCCACACCCGGCGAATAGGCCAGCGCCATGTCGCGCTGGTTGCCCAGTGGCTTGGTCGCCCGGATCTCCAGTTTCCCCGGCTTCGGCTCCGCATGATAGAATAGCGCCCCCGATTTCAGGTCGCTCGATATCGGTGACGCCATTGACACTTCCCCTCTTCCGTCCGCCGCACTTCGTCCACACTTCCACCACGTACCCACCTTCGCCGGGCTTGACCCGGCGATCCCTTTCGGCGGCCGCAAAGAGGATGCCCGGGTCGAGCCCGGGCAAGGTGAACCGATGTGGTACGGCCTTTCTCGCCCCGTTCGCGCCTGATTTGCAAGCCTTCCCCCGATCGGGCTAGACTGCGCCCATGCTCACGCCTCTCCGCACCGAAGTGGAAAAGGTCGGCGACCTCGCCCACGAGGCCCGTCGCTTCCGCACCATATTGTGGAGCTTCGAGAAGAACATCGAGCTCCTGTTCAAGGGCACGGGCCTTGCGGCCGAAGTGGATCATGCCGCCCTTGCCGAAGCCTTCTCGCGCTGGCGCCAGGCCTTCGACCAGACCAAGCACCTGGCCGACCTCGACCGCAAGGATTTCACCATCTTCGCTGCCGGCATGATGCTGAAGGAGCTGCTCGCCGCCCGCCCGATCTCGGCGATCGTGCCGGACGAGCTCGGCCTGCCTGCCCTTCCCGCCACCATCGACCACCGCCTGAAGCGCTGGCCCGAGGGCTATGCCTACACCAGCTTCTGCCTCTCGGTCGCCGCCGCCGTGCTGGCCGAGATGGGGGCCTCCCAGCCCACCGAATCGGGCGTCACCGACGACCCGCATTTCTGGGACTCGTTCCGCGAGAACGTGGCCGAGAACCCCGCCAATGCCATCGCCTTCTTCGACATGGTGGTTGGCCTGCCGCCCAACTGGCAGGCGCCGGACGTGCCGTGGATGCGCCGCACCTTCCTCAACGCCAAGCGCCGGCTCGAGGCGCAGCCGCGCCGGACCATCGAATAGTGGCAAGCTTGCCATTCCCACCACCTTGGGTGATGATCCGCACCCGAGGTAGGGGAGAACCTTGAGACCATGGCGGCCACCCGCATCCTGATCGTCGATGACCACCCGCTGTTCCGCGAGGCGCTGAAGCAGGCCGTGTCCGGCGGCGTCGCCAATGCCCAGGTGGCGCTCGCTGGCTCCCTCGACCAGGCCACCGCCCTGCTCGACAAGGACGACGACATCGACCTCATCCTGCTCGACCTCCGCATGCCGGGCGTCCAGGGCCTGTCGGGCCTGATCTACCTGCGCGCGCAATATCCCAACGTGCCCGTCGCCCTCATCACCGCGGCGGACGATCATGGCCTCGTCCAGAAGGCGCTGAACCTCAACGCGAGCGGCTTCATTCCCAAGACCGCCGGCATCGAGACCATCGTGGGCGCGGTCAACGCCATTCTGAAGGGCGACATCTGGGTGCCCGAAGGCTCCGCCCAGTCCTCCGCCGCCGACAGGGAGGGCGAGGAAATCGCGCGCCGCGTCGCCACCCTCACCGCCCAGCAGATCCGCGTGCTGATGATGCTGAAGGAAGGCCTCCTCAACAAGCAGATCGCCTATGAGCTCGACGTCTCCGAGGCCACCATCAAGGCCCACGTCTCGGCCATCCTCCAGAAGCTCAACGTCTCCAGCCGCACCCAGGCGGTGATCGCCGCCGCAAGGATCGACGGCGTGGCCGCAGCGGAGCACTGAGGCACCCGCCTCTCCGAAAGAGGCCCTCATCCGCCCCGTCGGCCAACGCGTCGGGAGCGACTGTCTCGCCCCCAGTCCCTTCTCCCGTCCGCAGGATGGGAGAAGGTGGCCGACAGGCCGGATGAGGGCTCTCACAACGCAGCACAAAACCGCCAGCAGTGCAGAAGCCCCGCATCTCATTCCGTCACCCATGTCTGGAGTATGCGGCTTTCTAGCACATCGAGCGCGCGCTGTCAAGCTCTTTTTTCCTAATATGAGAACGACGATACCTGTTCCCCCTCCTGACCGTCACCCCAGCGAAAGCTGGGGCCCAGCTTTGGGCGCCCGCCGCGCGGAAAGCTGGATCCCGGCCTTCGCCGGGATGACGGCTTAGGGGTCGGTGAAACTGACAGGGACTAAGCCCCCGCCTCCGCCCGGATCGCCACATGGCTCATGGCGGCCCTGAGCGCCGCCGGCTTCACGGGCTTCCTCAACACATGCACGTCATGCGCCAAGGCGAGGTCGGCCACGGCAGGCGTGCGGTCCGCCGTGATCAGCACGGCGGGGATCGGCCGCCGGGCGCGGGTCCTCAACGTCCGGATCACCGAGATCCCGTCCTCGTTGTTGAGGTGATAGTCCGCCAGGATCATGTCGATCTTGCCGTCCGCCGCGGCGAGTTGCTCCAGCGCCTCCTCCAGCCCCATGGCGGTGTGCACGATGTTGCCCCAGCCCGACAGCAGCAGCTCCATCCCCTCGAGGATCGGCTGCTCGTTGTCGATCACCAGGACGCGCACCGCCGCGGCGAGTGCGGGTGGCTGCACCTTGCGGGCGCGCGGCACCACGGGCTGGCGCATTTCCTCCGCCGCGATCGGCACATCGACCGCGAAGACCGAACCCCGGCCGGGCACCGACTGCACGTGAACCGGAGTTTCCAGCACCTTGGCCATGCGCTCGACGATCGAGAGGCCGAGGCCCAGCCCCGATGTCCCGTCGCCGTCGGTCTGCAGCCGCTGGAATTCCTGGAAGATGATGTCGAGCTTGGTCTCGGGGATGCCGGGCCCCGAGTCATGCACCTCGATGCGCAGCACGCCGCCATGCCGGCGGCAGCCCATCAGCACCCGTCCCTCCTTCGTGTACTTGATGGCGTTGGACACGAAGTTCTGCAGCACGCGGCGGAGCAGCTTGCGGTCCGAGTTCAGCGTCAGCCCGCAGGGCACAACGGTGAACTTCAGCCCCTTCTTGCGCGCCGCGGGCCCGAACTCCAGCGCCAGCGCCTGCAATATGTCGTCGATGCGGAAGGCTGCCACCTCGGCCTTCATCGCGCCGGCATCGAGGCGCGAGATGTCGAGCAGCGCGGAGAGGATCTCCTCCACCGCCTCGAGCGAGGAATCGACGTTCCTCACCAGTTCGCCATCCTTCGACCGCTTCATGCGCTCGACCAGCGTCGAGGTGAACAGCCGCGCGGCATTTAGCGGCTGCAGGATGTCGTGGCTCGCCGCCGCGATGAAGCGCGTCTTCGACAGGTTCGCCGCATCGGCCTCGGCCTTGGCCGTGGCCAGCGCGTCGTTGAGTCGCGTCAGCTCCGCCGTGCGCTCGGTCACGCGGCGTTCGAGCGATTCGTTCACCCGCTGCAGCTCCTCCGCCGCCAGCACGCTCTCGGTGGCGTCGATCACGGTCACCACCACGCCGCCGTCCGGCATCGGGCTCGAACGGAACTCGAAGACGTGGCCGGTGTCGCCGCGCCGCTCGCGGAACACCTCGTGCGTCAGCGCGATCTTTCTCACCCGGTCATCGACTGCGCCCTTGCCCGCCGCGGTGCGGGCGAGGAAGACGCCCAGCACCTCGGTGATCGGCGTTCCCACCCGGTTGAGGTCGCTGCCCAGCCCCAGGAACTCCTGCAGCGTCGCGTTCCAGCAGATCAGCGTCATGCCCGGCTCGAACACCGCGAGCCCCTGGTCGACGTTGTCGATCGCCGACTGCAGCAGGTCGCGGTTGTGCTGGATCGCGGCGGAGGCATCGTCGAGCAGCTTCATGGCGCCGCGGGCATGCGTCGAGTGCCGCTCCAGCATCAGCGCGATGACGAGGCGGGCCGAGGCCACGCCCACCGCGCTCGCCAGCAGGTGTTCCGCGAAGCGGATGAGGCGCACGTCGGCCTCACCACCCTTCACGCCGATCTGGCCCTGCTGGGCGCGGAAGCCCTCGAAGGCGGCATGCGCCCGGTCGGGGCCGATGTAGCGCGCCACCGTGTCCTCCAGCCGGTCCGCCGTCACCGCCGTGCGCCACAGCTTGAAGCCGGTGCCGGAGCCCGCCTGAAGGTCGCGCGTCACGAAGGAAGTGGCCTGCACCCGCTCGATGGGCGTGGGTTGGCGGGTATAGGAGCCCGCCACATAGGCCGCGACATTGGCGATGAGGCTCCACACCACGCCATGGGTGAGCTGGTTGAACTCCATGGCGAACAGCGCGCGCGCCCTGAGGAGGCCGATGCCCCACGGCCCCTGCTCGATGAAGCCGCGCCCGATCCAGCCCGCGTCGGCGAAGGCCGGCAGCAGCAGCGTATAGACCCACACCACAAAGCCCGCCGTGATGCCCCACATGGCGCCGCGCGCCGTGGCGCGCTTCCACATCAGCCCGCCGAAGAAGGCGGGCGCGAACTGCGCGACAGCTGCGAAGGACAGCAGGCCCACCTGCGCCAGCGCCACCGAGGTGCCGATCATCCGGTAATAGGCATAGGCCAGCGCGAGGACGAGGATGATGGCGAGCCGCCGGATCAGGATCAGCGTCTCGCCCATGTCCTGGTGCACCGTGGCGCGGTCGGCCTGGCGGCGCAGCATGAGCGGCACCACCAGGTTGTTGCACACCATGATCGACAGCGCGATGCACTCGACGATCACCATGGCGGTCGAGGCCGAAAGCCCGCCGAGGAAGGCGACCAGCGCGAAGAACGGGTTGCCGGCCGAAACCGGCAGCGCCAGCACGAAGGTGTCGCCGTCAGCCCCCCTGGGCAGCAGCAGCAGGCCCGCCACCGCGATGGGAATGACGAAGACGTTGATGGCCACGAGGTAGAGCGGGAACAGCCAGGCGGCGCGCTTCACCTCCCGTGCATTGGCGTTCTCCACCGCCGCCACGTGGAACTGGCGCGGCAGCAGCACCACCGCGAAGGCGGCCAGCAGCGTCAGCGTCAGCCACTGCCCGCCATCGAGCCCGCCCGAAAACAGCCCGGTGACCTGCGGGTCGGCCGCGGCGCGGGCGAGGAAGGGGCCGATGCCACCCATCATGCCGAACACCACGAAGGCGCCTACCGCGACGAAGGCGAGAAGCTTCACCATCGATTCGACGGCGATCGCCAGGATCATGCCATCCTGGTGTTCCGTCGTGTCGATGTGCCGGGTCCCGAACAGGATGGCGAAGATGCCCATGGTGAGGACGACGAACAGCGACAGTCCGTCGAGCCCCGAGGACGGCGGCAGGATGTCGCGCGACCATTGCGGCTCGGCCACAAGTGCGTGCAGCGCCACCGCCACCGCCTTGAGCTGGATCGAGATATAGGGAACGATGCCGACCACCGCGATCACGCTGACGAGCGCGCCCAGCGCCTCGCTCTTGCCGTAGCGGGCCGACAGGAAATCCGCGATCGAGGCGATGTTGTGCCGCTTGGTCAGGGTGGCGATCGACTGCACGAGCTTCCAGCCCAGCGCGAAGACCAGGATCGGCCCCAGGTAGATCGGGATGAAGTCGAGCCCGGTGCGCGATGCGATGCCGACCGAGCCAAAATACGTCCAGGAGGTGCAATAGACGCCGAGCGACAGGGCATAGATCAAGGGCCGCCCGGCGCGCGACGTCCACGCCCGCGACCGCCGGTCGCCCCAGGTCGCCACCGCGAACAGCGCGCCCAGATAGGCCAGCCCGGCAGCCAAAATCCCCAATTGCCCGATCATCGTCACATGATCGTCGCCCCCGGCTGGCGAATCAAGTTGCCACTTCGTCCTCTCCCGTCCGGCGTGAGGGGAAGGGGCCCCGACGAAGGCGGGGGAGGTGAGGGAAAGCACGGCGCGATGCTGCAGGCCGGCGTCCCCTCATCTCCCCGCTGCCGAAGTGGGAGGAGACACGGGATTTCGCGGCCAGCGTGACGGTTACGCCCTTCGCCGACTCAGACTTTGGGTGCATTTCTGGACGCAGACGTGGAAGGCGCCCGGCGCGATTGATCCAAGTCAATGCCCCCGGGCCGCCATAAACGCATTCGTTCAGGCGGATTATTTTCAGAAAGGGGGTCTCCGATGGGGGCTGTTACAACGACGCAAAAGGGCTCGTCCTCGGGGGGCGGCGCGATGGCGATGATGGCCCTGTGGGGTCTGCTCGCCCTGTTCGCCATCTACATGGGTGCCGAGGCGGTGGATACGCCCTTCGCCATCCACATGTTCATCATGGCCCTGGCGGCGATCCTGGCGCTGATCTACAAGGCGCGCAGCTACGGCCAGCCGGCGCCCGACACCTCGGGCTACATGGACAACGTGGTGCGCTACGGCGCCATCGCCACGGTGTTCTGGGGCATCGTGGGCTTCCTCGTGGGCCTGGTCATCGCGCTCCAGCTCGCCTACCCGGCCTGGAACCCCAATCTCGAATGGTTCAACTTCGGCCGGCTGCGCCCGCTCCACACCTCGGCGGTGGTCTTCGCCTTCGGCGGCAACGCGCTGATCTGCACCTCCTTCTACGTGGTGCAGCGGACGAACCGCACCAGGCTCGCGCTCGGCAACCTCGCCTGGTTCGTGTTCTGGGGCTACCAGCTGTTCATCGTGCTGGCCGCCACGGGCTATCTCCTCGGCGTCACCGAAGGCCGTGAATATGCCGAACCCGAATGGTACGTCGACCTGTGGCTGACGATCGTCTGGGTGGCATACTTCCTGGTGTTCTTCGGCACCCTGCTGCAGAGGAAGGAGAGCCACATCTACGTGGCCAACTGGTTCTACCTCTCCTTCATCGTGACGATCGCCATGCTGCACATCGTCAACAACCTGTCGATCCCGGTGTCGTTCTTCGGCTCGAAGAGCTACTCGCTGTTCTCCGGGGTCCAGGACGCGTTGACGCAGTGGTGGTACGGCCACAACGCGGTGGGCTTCTTCCTCACCGCCGGCTTCCTCGGCATGATGTACTACTTCATCCCGAAGCGCGCCAACCGGCCGGTCTACTCCTACCGCCTGTCGATCGTGCACTTCTGGTCGCTGATCTTCCTCTACATCTGGGCGGGTCCGCACCACCTCCACTACACCGCACTCCCCGACTGGGCCCAGACGCTGGGCATGGTCTTCTCGGTGATGCTGTGGATGCCCTCCTGGGGCGGCATGATCAACGGCCTGATGACGCTCTCGGGCGCCTGGGACAAGCTGCGCACCGACCCGGTGCTCCGCATGATGGTGATCTCGGTCGCCTTCTACGGCATGTCGACCTTCGAAGGCCCGATGATGTCCATCAAGTCGGTAAACTCGCTCTCGCACTACACCGACTGGACCATCGGCCACGTGCACTCCGGCGCTCTCGGCTGGGTGGGCATGATCTCGATGGGCTGCATGTACCACCTGATCCCGCGCCTGTGGGGTCGGAAGGAAGTCTACTCGCTGCGCCTCGTCAGCTGGCATGTCTGGCTCGCCACCCTCGGCATCGTGGTCTACGCCTCCGCGATGTGGGTCTCGGGCATCATGCAGGGCCTGATGTGGCGTGAGTACGATGCCAACGGCTTCCTCGCCTATTCCTTCGTGGAAACGGTCGAGGCCATGCATCCCTACTACGTGATCCGAGCCTTCGGCGGCGGCCTGTTCCTCCTCGGCGGCCTGATCATGGTCTACAACATCTACCGCACCATCAAGGGTGCCCAGCCCGCGACCCAGCCTGTCGGCATGGTTTCGGCAGCGGCATAAGAAAAGGACACTGGTGCCATGAAACACGAAACACTCGAAAAGAACGCCACCCTGCTGCTGATCTTCAGCCTGCTGGTGGTGACCATCGGCGGCCTCGTCCAGATCGTCCCGCTGTTCTTCCTGCAGAACACGATCGAGAAGGTCGACGGGATGCGTCCCTACTCGCCGCTCGAGCTGGCGGGCCGCAACATCTACGTCCGCGAAGGCTGCTACCTGTGCCACAGCCAGATGATCCGCCCCTTCCGGGACGAGGTCGAACGCTATGGCCACTACTCGCTCGCCGCCGAGTCGCAGTTCGATCACCCCTTCCAGTGGGGCTCGAAGCGCACCGGCCCGGATCTGGCGCGCGTCGGCGGCAAGTACTCGGATGAATGGCATCGCCAGCATCTGTCGAACCCGCGGAACGTCGTTCCCGAGTCGATCATGCCCGGCTACGCCTTCCTCGCCGACCATGAGCTCAACACCAAGAACTACGCCGCCAACCTCGTCGCCATGAACGACACGGTGAATAACGGCAAGGGCGACATGTACACCAAGGACGACATCGACAATGCCGAGGCCGACATGGTGGCCCAGGCGACCGGCGAGAACACCGACGGCCTGATGAAGCGCTATCCGAAGGCGGTTGCCCGCAACTTCGACGGCGATGCGAAGGTCACCGAGATGGACGCGCTGATCGCCTATCTCCAGGTGCTCGGCACACTCGTCGACTTCTCGACCTTCAAAGCCGACATGTCGAGGTAAATGGCCATGGAACTCTATAACTTCCTGCGCGAATTCGCCGACAGCTGGGCCCTCCTGGTGATGTTCGGGTTCTTCGCCTGCGCCATCCTCTTCGCGTTCCGTCCCGGCTCCAAGGCCGTCTACGACGAGATTGCGAAGATCCCCTTCCAGAACGGTTCCGAGGACTGAAAATGGCAACGAACATCGAAAAGGACGAAGTCTCGGGAACCCCGACCACCGGCCACGTGTGGGACGGGATCAAGGAACTCAACAACCCGCTGCCCAGGTGGTGGCTCTACACCTTCTACGGCTGCATAGCCTTCGCGCTCGTCTATACGGTCCTCTACCCTGCCTGGCCGCTGCCGGGCGGCGCCACGCCGGGCATTCTCGGCTGGTCGTCGCGCGGCCAGTTCCAGCAGCAGATGGAAGCCGCCGCCACCGCCCAGAAGGGCACGGTGGACCAGATCCTGAAGCTCAGCGTCAACGACATCCTGAAGGATCCGAAGCTCCTCGCCTTCGCCCAGGCGGGCGGTGCCGCGGCCTTCAAGGTGAACTGCGTACCCTGCCACGGCTCGGGCGCGGCGGGTGGCCACGGCTACCCCAACCTCAACGACGACGACTGGCTGTGGGGCGGTTCGCCCGATGCCATCTACACCACGCTGAAGCACGGCATCCGCTATGCCGACGATCCGGATACGCGTGAATCGCAGATGCCCAACTTCGGCATCGACGGCATCCTGACGCCCGACCAGATCGACCAGGTCGCCAATTACGTCATGACGCTGTCGGGCGAACAGGCAGATGCCGGAAAGGCCGCCGCAGGCAAGGACATCTTCGCCCAGAACTGCGCGGCCTGCCATGGCGACGACGGCAAGGGCAACCGCGAATTCGGGGCGCCCAACCTCACCGACAAGCTCTGGCTCTACGGCGGCACGCTGGCCGACGTGAAGGCCCAGGTGACCAAGCCGCACATGGGCGTCATGCCGGCCTGGGCCAAGCGCCTCGATGACGCGACCATCAAGGAGCTTGCGATCTACGTGCACTCCCTGGGTGGTGGCGAAGCGCCCGTAACCCAGTAACGATCAGGCGAAGGCCGCATGCTGTGACAACATGGCACGCGGCCTCCGGCCACAATGCTGACGGCGGATTTCGGTTCTATTAGGCACCCCTAATAGACAACCCGGTTTCCGAGGGGAATGATGGTTCAGATTATCAATACGCTCGACGCTCCCGCCGAGGTCGACAGGGAAACGGCCGTTCCGGTCAACAAGGCCGAGAACCGTTCGCTCTATGCCTCGCGCGAGGCGATCCACCCCAAGGCCGCCCACGGCTTCTACCGCCGCCTGAAGTGGACGCTGGTCGTCGTGCTCCTCGGCATCTACTACGTCGCGCCCTGGCTGCGCTGGACCAGGCCCGGCGATGCGCCGGACCAGGCCATCCTCATCGACATGGCCAATCGCCGCTTCTATTTCTTCTTCATCGAGATCTGGCCGCAGGAATTCTACTACATCGCCGGCCTCCTCATCATGGCCGGCGTCGGCCTGTTCCTCGTCACCTCGCTGTTCGGCCGCGCCTGGTGCGGCTATGCCTGCCCGCAGACGGTGTGGACGGATCTCTACATCTGGGTCGAGAGCAAGATCGAGGGCGACCGCAACGCCCGCATCAGGCTCGACGCCGCTCCGTGGAGCGTCTCCAAGGTTTCGAAGCGCGCCTTCAAGATGCTGGTCTGGCTGCTGATCGCCATTGCGACGGGCGGCTTCTGGGTGTTCTACTTCGCCGACGCCCCCACCCTCTTCCATGACCTCATCACCGGCCAGGCGCCCTCGGTCGCCTATTTCACCATCGCCATCCTGACGGCGACGACCTTCACCTTCGCCGGCTTCATGCGCGAGCAGGTCTGCACCTACATGTGCCCGTGGCCGCGCATCCAGGGCGCGATGCTGGATGAAGAGTCGCTCATCGTAACCTACAACGCCTGGCGCGGCGAACCGCGTCACGCCGGCCGCAAGAAGGCGGAGGCGCAAGGGCTTAAGGTCGGCGACTGCATCGACTGCAACAACTGCGTCGCCGTCTGCCCGATGGGCATCGACATCCGCGACGGCAACCAGCTCGAGTGCATCAACTGCGCGCTGTGCATCGATGCCTGCGATGCGGTGATGGACAAGATCGGCAAGCCGCGCGGCCTGATCAACTACACCACCTCCGAGCTCTATGCCGCGAACGTCGCCGGCAAGAACGAGCACTGGAGCTGGCGCCACCTGATCCGCCCGCGCATCATCATCTATTTCGGCGCCTGGGCCGGTGTCGGCCTCGCCATGCTGTTCTCGCTCACCCATCGCAGCCAGCTCGACGTCAACGTGGTGCCCGACCGCAACCCGCTCTACGTCACCCTGTCGGACGGCGCGATCCGCAACGGCTACACCATCAAGATCCTCAACAAGCGCCAGGAGGCCCGCACCTTCCGCCTGTCCGTGGACAAGCTGCCCGGCGCCACCATGGAAATGGTCGGAGACACCGGCGCCAAGGGTGCGAGCTTCGACATTCCGGTCGACGCCGACAAGCTGAAGGCGGTGAAGATCTATGTCTCCACCAACGACCCGGCGATCATCACCCACGAGCGCAGCAACTTCGAGTTCAAGGTCGATGAGCTGAACCCGCAAGCCTCGGCACCGGCCGAAACCGCCACCTACGACGCCCTCTTCCACGGCCCCGACGGCAAGGAGTAAGATCATGTCCATGGCAAGCATCGAACGGGAACTGAAGGGCGGCCACGTGCTGGCCATCCTGGTGGCCTTTTTCGGCATCATCTTCGCGGTCAATTTCCTGCTGGCCTACCTCGCCAACTCCACCTGGTCGGGGCTGGTGGTCGAAAACGGCTACGTGGCGAGCCAGAGCTTCAACAGCGATCTCGCCAAGGCGCGCGCCCAGGAGGCGCTCGGCTGGAAGGTCGACTTCTCCTATGACGAGGACAGCGTGAAGATCGGCTTCGCCGACGCCAAGGGCGCCAAGATCGACACCCTCAACCTCACCGGCGCGCTGCAGCGCACCGTCACCGACAAGGAAGACCAGAAGCTCACTTTCGCGTGGATGGGTTCGGGCCTCTATTCCGCCCCCGCCCGCCTGGCGCCCGGCCTGTGGGAAGTCGAGGTCGACGGCAAGGGCGACGGCGTCGCCGACTATCACAAGATCTTCCGCTTCGTGGTGAAGGCCGACCAGTGACCCTTCCCTGCTGCACCCTCGACGGCGAATATTTCCAGCCCTTCAGGCTGGAGGGCGAGGATGCGGCGCGCTGGATTTCCTCGGCCGGACCCGGCCTCAAGCGCATCGAGTTCCTGGTGCCCCAGGCCAACCGGCCGGAAGCGATGCCGCATATCGAGACCGACATCGGCGCGCTCGCCGGCGTGAAGTCGGCCCGCGTCAATCTCACCGGCCGCCGTGTCGCGGTGGTCTATGAGGACGGCGTCATCGCGCCACAGGCGCTGATCGACCGCCTGGGTGTCCTCGGCTACATGGCCCGCCCCTTCGACCCGCGCGAGACCGGCCTCACCAAGGACGACCGGGAGAATGCGCGCCTGCTGCGCGCGCTCGCCGTCGCGGGCTTCGCCGCCTCCAACGTCATGCTGCTGTCGGTCTCGGTCTGGTCGGGTGCGGAGGGCGCCACGCGCGACCTGTTCCACTGGATCTCGGCGATGATCGCACTTCCCGCCGTCGCCTATGCCGGGCGCCCCTTCTTCTATTCGGCGGTGAACGCGCTGCGTCTCGGCCGCGTCAACATGGACGTGCCGATTTCGCTCGGCGTGCTGCTCGCCTCCTTCATGAGCCTCTACGAGACCATCAACGGCGCCGAGCACGCCTATTTCGATGCCTCCGTCACGCTGCTCTTCTTCCTCCTCGCCGGCCGCTACCTCGACCACCTGATGCGGGCCCGTGCCCGCTCGGCCATCGCGCAGCTGATCTCGCTGTCGGCCGAGGGCGCATCCGTCATCGCGGCCGACGGCACGCGCCGCTACGTGCCGGCGCGCGACCTCAGGGCCGGCATGCTGGTCGCCGTCGCGGCGGGCGACAGGCTCCCCGCCGACGGCCTGATCCGCGAAGGCACCTCCGACATGGACCGTTCGCTGCTCACGGGCGAGTCGGCGCCCGAGACGGTGCGCCCCGGATCTCTGGTGCACGCCGGCGAGATGAACGTCACGGCCCCTATCACCGTGGAGATCACCGCCGCGGGCAACGACACCTTCCTCAGCGAGCTCGTGCGGCTCATGGCCTCGGCCGAGCAGGGCCAGTCGCGCTATATCCGCATCGCCGATCGGCTGGCGCGCTTCTATTCGCCCGCCGTCCACACGCTCGCCGCCACCACGCTGGTGAGCTGGCTCGTCCTCGGCAATGGCTGGCATAACTCCATCATGGCGGCGATCGCCGTGCTCATCATCACCTGCCCCTGCGCGCTGGGCCTCGCCGTTCCCGCCGTGCAGGTGGTGGCGAGCGGACGGCTGTTCCGCTCGGGCGTGATGATCAAGGATGGCGCGGCGCTGGAGAAGCTGTCGGGCGTCGACACGGTGATCTTCGACAAGACGGGCACGCTGACCAAGGGCGAGCCGGCGCTGGTCTCGCCGCTGATGGTCTCGACCGACACGCTGGCGCTCGCCGCCGGCCTCGCCCAGGCCTCGAAGCACCCGCTGTCGCGCGCCCTGGTGCGCGAGGTGGCGAGGCGCGGCCTGCAGCCCGTTTCGGTCTCCGACATCGTCGAACACCCCGGTCTCGGCCTCTCCGGCACCCACGCGCACGAGCAGCTTCGCCTCGGCAGCCGCGCCTGGTGCGGCATGGAAGAAGGGGCCGAAGACCATGGCCTCCTCGAGTTCGCCTTCCGCCGCGGCGGAAAGCCGCCCGTGCTGTTCCAGTTCGAGGACCAGCTGCGCCCCGATGCCGCCGGCACCGTCGCCGCGCTCAAGGCCATGGGCCTCACCGTCCACCTGCTCTCGGGCGACCGCGAGGCGGCCGTCACCCGCGTGGCCGAAGCCGTCGGCATCGGCACCGCCGTGTCGCGCGCCAGCCCGCAGACCAAGCTCGCCTATGTCGATGCGCTCACCAAGGCCGGCCGCAAGGTGCTGATGGTGGGCGACGGCATCAACGATGCGCCCGCACTCGCCGCCGGCTACACCTCGATGGCGCCCTCCTCGGCCTCCGACATCGGCCGCACCGCGGCCGAAACCGTGTGGATGGGCGAGAGTGCGTCTGCGGTGGCGCGCGCCATCACGGTCAGCCGCCGCACCCAGCGCATCGCCAAGGAGAACTTTGCGCTGGCCGTCGGCTACAACGTCTTCGCCGTGCCGCTCGCCATGGCGGGCTTCGTCTCGCCGCTCGTCGCCGCGGTTGCAATGTCCACCTCTTCGATCATCGTCATCGCCAACGCGCTGCGCGTCGGGCTGGGCAGGACGGCCGAGGCCGGATCTGCTAAGCTCGCCACCGGCCGCCCGCCGCAGGCCGGCGCCATGAGGGACGCCGCATGAACGTTCTGGTCTATCTCATCCCCATCGCGCTGTTCATGGGCGCCGTCGGCCTCGGCGCCTTCATCTGGTCGTTGAAGTCCGGCCAGTACGACGATCTCGAGGGCGCGGCCTGGCGCATCCTGCAGGACGACGACACGCCGAAGCCGTGACCGGCATCACGGTAATTCCGCCGCAAAGCATGTGAAACTGTCATCCGCCTGATTGACAACCGGGCGGCGACGGACGGACACTTCCGCCACGCGACAGAGAAGTTTTTGTGGAGGGCCTCAGATGGCGGCGCGCGGCGAACTCACCCACCATTTCGCTCTGAATGATCCGCCTTCGCTGGACGCCGGGCAACGTCTCATCTCCAATTCACCTTCGCCGGGCTTGACCCGGCGATCCTTTTCAGTCGGCGCGGCAAAGGATGCCCGGGTCAAGCCCGGGCAAGGTGAGGTTTTTGGGTGGCGCACTCTCGCCCTCCTCCTCACAGCCCTGCTGTCGCTCGTTTTCATCGCCACGCCGTCCTCGGCCGCCGCCAAGCCCTTCCCGGTCGACCAGTTCAGCTGGTACCTCACCGACTACGACGCCGACCTCGCCAAGACGGCGAAGGATTTGAAGCGCAGCCAGCCCGAGGTCGAGGCCGATCTTGCTGCGGCGAAGTCCGCGGGCAATGCCCGCCTCGCCGCCGCCTCGCTCGAGCAGCTGCTGTCGAAGCAGCCCGGCAACGGCGCCCTGTGGCTCGACCTCGCGCAGCAGCTCGCGGTCGCCACTCCGATCAATGAGTCCGATGGCTACACCCTGCCCTCCAAGCTCATCGGCGCGGCGCTCAAGGCCTATACGCTGCTGAACCAGCCGCAGCAGGAGTCACAGGCCCTCAACCTCGCCGCCCAGGGCTTTGCCAAGCGCGAGATGTGGCGGCCGGCGCTCACCGCCTACAAGGAGAGCCTGAAGCTGCAGGAGGATTCAGGAATCCGCCAGGCCTATGAGCAGATGCGCGTCGACCACGGCTTCCGCGTCGCCGACTACAAGGTCGATACCGAAACCGTGCCGCCGCGCGCCTGCTTCGAAATGTCCGAACCGGTGTCGCGCACGGTGACGGACTTCACCTCCTACTTCACCCAGAACCCCGGGCCCGTCGCCGCCGTCACGGCGGAAGGGACGAGGCTCTGCGTCGAGGGCCTGAAATACGGCGAGCGCTATTCCATCACCGCGCGCCAGGGCCTGCCCAACGCCACCGACGATACGCTGGCCAAGGACGTGACCTTCGATTTCTACGTGCGCGACCGCACGCCGTCGGTGCGCTTCGCCGGCAATGCCTATGTCCTGCCGCGCACCGGCCAGAACGGCATTCCGCTGATCTCGGTCAACAGCAAGGAGGCGAGCCTCAAGCTCTACCAGATCGGCGACCGCAACATGATCGGCAGCGTGCTGGGCTCCGACTTCCGCGGCCAGATCACCGGCTCCTCCGCCAACGAGATCGCCGACAACAAGGGCAAGCTCGTCTGGGAAGGCTCGCTCGAAACGCCGTCCCCGCAGAACCAGGACATCACCACCGCCATTCCGGTCGATGAGGCGATGGGCAAGCTCGCGCCCGGGCTCTACGTGATGACGGCCTCGCCCGCCGCCGTCGAGCCGCAGGACTACGACAACGTCGCCACCCAGTGGTTCGTCGTCTCCGACCTCGGGCTCGCCACCATGTCCGGCAAGGACGGCCTGCACGTGAGCCTCCGTTCCATCGCCACCGCAAGCCCCATCGCCAATGCCCGGGTGCGCCTCATTGCGCGCAACAACGAGGTCCTGGGCGAGGCGTCGTCGGACGCCACCGGCAACGTGCTGTTCGACGACGGGCTGATGAACGGCGACGGCGGCCAGGCGCCGGCCCTCGTCGTTGCGCAGTCGGCCGACAACGACTATTCCTTCCTCGACCTGCAGCAACCGGCCTTCGACCTCACCGACCGCGGCGTCACCGGCCGCGCGCCATCGGGGGCGGTCGACGCCTTCGTCTATGCCGAGCGCGGCGTCTACCGTCGCGGCGAGACGGTGCATGCCACCGTGCTGCTGCGCGACGACCAGGCCGATGCCATCTCGGGCCTGCCGCTCACCTTCGTGGTCGAGCGCCCGGATGGCGTGGCCTACCTCACTGCCAAGCTCGACGACAAGGGCGCCGGCGGCTTCGCCCGTGACTTCGCCATCGCACAGGGCGCCCAAGGCGGCACCTGGCGCATCAAGGCCTATACCGACCCCGCCGGCGACCCGGTGGGCGAAACCTCCTTCCTCGTCGAGGACTACATCCCCGACCGCATCGAGTTCGACCTCGTCTCGAGGACGCCGCGCGTCAAGGACACGGTGCAGATGAAGGTCGACGGGCGCTATCTGTTCGGCGCGCCGGGCGCGGGCCTCGATCTCGAAGCCAACGTCACCATCAGTCCGGATCCCACTCCCTTCCCGCAATGGAAGGCCTATGGCTTCGGCCTGATGGACGAAACGCCGGACCCGATCCAGGTCACCGCCGCAGATCTGCCGCAGACCGACATCAACGGCCATGCCGACATCGACATCGCGCTCCCTGAACTTCCCGTCACCTCGAAGCCGCTCAAGGCCGACGTCGCGGTACGCATGCGCGAGGCCGGCGGCCGCGCGGTCGAGCGCACGGCGAGCCTCCCCATCGAGGCCACCCAGCCGCTGATCGGCATCAAGGCCAACTTCGACGACGGTGCGGCGCCCGAGGGCCAGCCCGCCGCCTTCTCGATCATCGCCGTCGACGCCGACGGCAAGCTCAAGGCGCTGGCCGGCGCGAGCTGGACGCTGAAGCGCCTGGTGCGCGACTGGCAATGGTTCAACACCGATGGCCAGTGGCAGTGGGAGGCCGTCACCCGCTCCTCGAAGATCGCCAATGGCACGCTCGACCTCTCGGGCGACAAGCCGACCGACTTCGCCCAGGCCCTGTCATGGGGCGAATACCGCCTCGAGATCGACGCGCCGGGCGTGACGCCCGCCTCCATCGACTTCGCCTCGGGCTACTACACCGGCAACACCTCCAAGGCGGACACGCCCGACACGCTGAAGGTCGCCCTCGACAAGACCGACGTGAAGACCGGCGACACCATCAACGTCAAGATCGATGCGCGCTACGCCGGCAAGGCCACGGTGCAGATCGTCGGCGAGAAGCTGCTGGCATCAAAGGACGTGGACGTTCCGGAGGGCGGCATCACCCTGCCCTTCACCGTGGGCCAGGGCTGGGGCACGGGCGCCTATGTGCTGGCCAGCCTCTACAAGCCGATGGACCTCAAGGCCAAGCGCATGCCGTCACGCGCCATGGGCCTTGCCTGGTTCGGCATCGACCGGGCCGAGCGCACGCTGGACGTGGCGCTGGCGACGCCCGATCTGATGAAGCCGCGCACCAGGCTCACCGTGCCGGTGAAGATCGGCAACCTGGCAGCGGGCGAACAGGCCTTCATCACGGTCGCCGCCGTGGACGTCGGCATCCTCAACCTCACGCGCTACGATCCGCCGGCCCCGGAAAAATTCTACTACGACCAGAAGCAGCTCTCGGCCCAGCTGCGCGACATCTACGGCATGCTGATCGACGGCATGCAGGGCGAGCGCGGCAAGCTGCGCACCGGCGGTGACGGCGGAGCGGCCTTCAATGCCCCGCCGCCGGCGCAGAAGCCGCTGGCGCTCTATTCCGGCATCGTCAAGGTGGGCGATGACGGCACGGCCTCGGTCGATTTCGACATCCCCGCCTTCAACGGCACCATCCGCGTCATGGCCGTCGCCTGGACGAAGACCAAGGTCGGCCATGTCTCGAAGGACGTGATCGCGCGCGACCCGGTCGTCGTCTCCGGCACCCTGCCGCGCTTCCTCGCGGTGGGCGACAGCTCGCAGCTGCGCTTCGACATCGTCAATGCCGAAGGCCCAGCGGGCGACTACACGCTCGGCGTCTCGATCGACGGCCCAGTGATACCCGGTGACAACGCGGCGATCCAGAAGCTGACCCTCGGTGCGGCCGGCGCCCGCGCCACCGTCATCGTTCCGGTGAAGGGCGAGGGCTTCGGCACCGCCAGCATCGTCGCCACCCTCAAGGGCCCGGGCGACATCCTGCTCGACCAGGACTTCACGCTCGGCGTCGAACCGGCGAACCCGCTGGTCACGCGCCGCACCACCATGCCTCTGCAGGCCAAGGGCGGCTCGCTCACCATCGGCAAGGACCTCCTGGCCGACATGGTGCCGGGCACCGGCACGGTGGCGCTGTCGATCAGCCCATTGCCGCAGCTCGATGCGGCGGGCCTCATCCGCGACCTCGACAAGTATCCCTATGGCTGTTCCGAGCAGACGGTGAGCCGCGCCCTGCCGCTGCTCTACCTGAGCGACCTCGGCGTCGATCCCAAGGACCTCGATGCCGACCTCACCGACCGCATTCAGAAGGCGGTGACGCGCCTCGTCAACCGCCAGTCGGGCTCCGGCGCCTTCGGCCTGTGGTCGGCCTATGGCGACGATTCGAGCCTGTGGCTCACGTCCTATGTCACCGACTTCCTGCTGCGCGCCCGCGAGAAGGGCTACGCCGTGCCCGAAGACGTGCTGGTCGGCGGCCTCGACTACATCCGCAACACCGTCGGCAACGCGCCCGACATCGAGGACGGCGGCGGCCAGGACATGGCCTATGCGCTCTACGTGCTGGCCCGCGCCGGCAGGGCCCCGGTGGGCGACCTCAAATATCTCGCCGACACCAAGATCGGCCAGTTCGGCTCGCCGCTGGCGCGCGCCCAGGTGGCCGCGGCCCTGTCGATCCTCGGTGACCAGGAACGCGCCGATGCCGCCTTCGCCTCCGCCATCGAGGCGCTTGGCGACGACGTCGACTCCTCCGACCGCGGCGCCCGCGACGACTATGGCAGCGTGTTGCGCGACGCCTCCGCCATCCTGGCGCTGGCGACCGACGGCAAGGCCAGGCCCGCCGTGATCAAGACGGCGATGAGCGCCATCGAGGTCGAGCGGGCCCGTTCCAATTATGCCTCGACCCAGGAAATGGCCTGGATGGTGCTGGCCGCCCGAGCCATCACGGCCCAGGCCAAGGCGATGCGCCTCGACATCGGCGGCACGCCCCATGACGGCAGCTTCAACCACATCTACAGCCCGGCGGCGCTGGCCCAGGACTTGACGGTCCGCAACCTCGGGCCTAGCCTCGTCAAGGCCGTGGTCGCGGTCTCGGGCTCGCCCATCGTGGCGGAGCCCGCCGCCAGCAACGGCCTCATCATCGAGCGCAAGTACTTCACGCCCGATGGCCAGCTCGTCAACCCCGCCACGGTGAAGCAGAACACCCGCCTCGTCGCCGTGCTGAGCGTGATGAAGCAGCAGGGCGACGCCGACACCGGCAACTACCTGCTCGTCGACCGGCTGCCCGCCGGCTTCGAGATCGAGAACCCGACGCTCGTCGCCTCGGGCGCCACGGCGGACCTCGCCTGGCTCACCGACACCACGGCGGCCTCCTACACCGAGTTCCGTGACGACCGCTTCGTGGCGAGCTTCACCAGCTCCACCGCCAAGCTCGCCTACATGGTCCGCGCCATTTCGCCCGGCGCCTATGTGCATCCGGGCGCCACGGTCGAGGACATGTACCGCCCCGACCTCAACGCCCGCACCGCCACCGGCGCGGTCACGGTGACGGCCCAGTGACATGACCGGGCCCCGCAGCCGGTGGCCGCTGCGCCTCTACGCAGCGCTGCTCGCCGTCATCCTCGTGGTCAACGTCGCGGGCTTCACCGCGAGCGAGGTGCTGCGCCGCCTGGGCCCCCTGCCGCTGGGACGTGACCTAACCTACTCGACGCTCGTCACCGACCGGGACGGCCGGCTGCTCCGCCCCTTCATCACGCGCGATGGCTACTGGCGCCTGCCGGTGACCTCGGACGAGGTCGATCCGCGCTTCCTCGCCATGCTCATCGCCTATGAGGACAAGCGCTTCTACGCGCATCACGGGATCGATCCCAAGGCGCTGCTGCGCGCCGCCTGGCAAGCCGTCACCCACGGCCATGTCGTGTCCGGCGGATCGACGCTCACCATGCAGGTCGCCCGCCTGCTCGAGCCGCGCCCCGAGCGCAGCTTCACCGACAAGCTCGCCGAGATGGTGCGCGCGGTGCAGCTGGAGCGCCGCCTCAGCAAGAAGCAGATCCTCGATCTCTACCTGGCGCTCGCGCCCTATGGCGGCAACGTCGAGGGTACGCGCGCCGCCGCACTTGCCTATTTCGGCAAGGAGCCGAAGCGCCTGTCCACCGCCGAGAGTGCGCTGCTGGTGGCGCTGCCGCAGGCGCCGGAGACGCGCCGCCCCGATCGCTTCCCGAAGCAGGCCATCGCCGCGCGCAACCGCGTCATCGCGCTGCTCAACGGCGCGGGCATCGTCAACGCCGACCAGGCGCAGGCCGCCGCGGCGGAGGAAGCCCCCAAGGGCCGCCTCGCCTTCCCGATGCTCGCCGCACATGTCGCGGAGCGCCTGGCGAAATCCGTGCCCCCCGGCAGCGTCACGCCGACCACCATCACGCGCGACCTGCAGGCCTCGCTCGAAACCCTGGCGCGCGACCGCGCCCTGCTCATCGGCTCGGGTGTTGCCGCCGCCATCCTGGTCGTCGACAACAAGACCGGCGAAGTGCGCGCCCATGTCGGCGGCACCGGCTATTTCGACACCGTGCGCGCCGGGCAGATGGACCTCGCGCAAGCCGTGCGCTCGCCGGGCTCGACGCTCAAGCCCTTCATCTACGGCCTCGCCTTCGAGGACGGCATCGTCCATCCCGAAACCCTGATCGACGACCGCGCCGTGCGCTATGGCGCCTATGCGCCGGAAAACTTCGACGACAGCTTCCACGGCACGGTGACGGTGCGCACCGCGCTCCAGCAGTCGCTCAACGTGCCGGCGCTGCAGATCCTCAATGCCGTGGGTCCCGACCGGCTGATGGCGCGCCTCACCAATGCCGGGGTGAAGCTCGTGCTGCCGGAGAACGCCGGCCCGGGCCTCGCCATCGGGCTCGGCGGCGCGGGCATCCGCCTCACCGATCTCGCGGCGCTCTACGTGGCGCTGGCCCGCGGTGGCGAACCCGTGGCGCTCAGCTGGCAGACGGCGGACGAGCGCAACGCCAGGCCGCTGCGCCGCCTGTTCGAACCCAACGCCACCTGGATGATCGGCGACGTGCTGAAGGGTGCCCCCACGCCGCAGAACGCCATCGGCGGGCAGATCGCCTTCAAGACCGGCACCTCCTACGGCTATCGCGATGCCTGGGCCGTCGGGTATGACGGCGCCGACACCATCGCCGTGTGGGTCGGGCGGCCCGACGGCGCTGCCGTTCCGGGCGTCATCGGCCGGCTCGCCGCGGCGCCGATCCTGTTCGATGCCTTCCAGCGCCTCGGTCCCAATCGTACGCCGCTCGGTCCCGCCCCGCCGGGCACCGTGATTGCGCGCACCAACGAGCTTCCCGCCAACCTGCAGCGCTTCCGCCCCAACGCGCTGCCGGAAGTCGCCACCACCACGCAGGGTGACGCGCCGCCCGCCATCGCCTTCCCGCCCGACGGCGCGCGGATCGACCTTCAGGACGACCAGGCACCGGCCCTCAGCCTCAAGGTCAATGGCGGCACGCCGCCCTTCACCTGGCTTGCCGATGGCGTGCCCATCGCCCAGGGCGAGTTCCGGCGCGATACCTTTTGGGACCAGCCCGCCCGCGGCTTCGCCCGCTTGTCGGTGATCGACGCCAAGGGCAAGACTGCGACCGCGCGCGTGCGCGTCGAATGATTCGCCTTCAGGACCGGCTCCCATTCCCATGACCGACAGCAACTGGACCACCCGCCCCTGGCACCGCGACTGGCTGCACGACAAGGCCACCGCCCTCTTCGACCTGTTCCAGCACAATGCCGTGAACGAGGCCGGCGGTTTCCACGATCTCGACGCCGCCGGGCGGCCCTATGGCAACATCCGCCACATCCATCACACGGCGCGCATGGTGCATTGCTTCGCCATCGCCGTGAAGCTCGGCCTGCCGGGTGCGCAGCGGATCGTCGACCACGGTATGCGCTATCTGTGGGACGGCCACCGCGACGCGCAGCATGGCGGCTATTGCTGGTCGCGCGACGACGCGGGCTTCAGGGACGACAGCAAGCAGGCCTATGGCCACGCCTTCGTGCTGCTGGCGGCGGCCGATGCCAGCGTCATCGGCCACCCGCTGGCGGCCGCCATGCTCGACGACGTGACCGGCGTGCTCGACACCCGCTTCTGGGAAGACGATCACGGTGCGGTCGCCGAGGAGTTCGCCCGCAACTGGTCGGGGAACTCCACCTATCGCGGGCAGAACTCCAACATGCACCTCACCGAGGCGCTGATGGCCGCCTTCGAGGCGACGCGTGACACGGCCTACCTCGACAAGGCCAGGCGCATCGCGAGGCTCATCATCCACACCCATGCCGCAGCGCTCGACCACGTGGTGGCCGAGCATTTCGATGATCGATGGCAGGTCGACAGGGGCTACAAGGGCTCCGACATGTTCCGTCCCGCCGGCACCACGCCGGGCCACTGGCTGGAATGGGCACGCCTCATGGCCCAGCTCTGGGTGCTCGATGGCCGGCGCGAGGCCTGGATGATCGACGCCGCCGACAAGCTGTTCCGCAGCGCGGTCAAACGCGGCTGGGATGACGAGAGGGGCGGCTTCTACTACACACTCGACTTCGCCAACCAGCCCGCCATCACCCACAAGATCTGGTGGCCGATGACCGAGGGCATCGGCGCTGCCGCCTTCCTCAACGCCGTGCGGCCCGATCCCTTCTACGAGCAGTGGTACCGCAAGCTGTGGGACTTCGCGGCCTCTCATTTCATCGATCCGCGCAATGGCGGCTGGTTCCCGGAGCTTGGCGACGATCTCAAGCCCATGGACCGCTTCTTCACCGGCAAGCCCGACATTTATCATGCGCTCCAGGCCTGCCTCATCCCGCTGTTTCCGGCGACCGGCAGCCTGATGAGGGCGGTTGCCTGATCACAGCTTCGTGGCAGCCCGGCAGTTGCTGGCCGCGAACGGCGGCGGTATCGTCCTGCAACTTCACTGCGCACAATGCGCCGCGACAGGAGCCTAGGTGCCGAGCGAACCCGAGATCATCGTGCAGGACCGCGAACAGCTCGTCGCCCTGCTGACGGAGGCGGCGGAAATCGAGCATGGCCTGATGTGCTGCTACCTGTTCGCCGCCTTCAGCCTGAAGACCTCCGACGACAGCGGGCTTTCAGGTGCCCAGCTGGCGGCGACGCGCCGCTGGCGCGCGGTGATCATCGATGTGGCGATCGAGGAGATGCTGCATCTCGGCCTCGTCGCCAATCTCATGTCGGCGATCGGTGTCACGCCACACTTCACGCGGCCCAATTTTCCGGTGTCGGCGGGCTATCATCCATCGGGCGTCGTCATCGAGCTGGCGCGCTTCTGCAAGGACACCATCGACCATTTCGTCTTTCTCGAGCGGCCGGAAGGCACCGATCTTCCCGACGGTTCCGGCATGGGCGCCACGCGCTCCTACTGGCGCGCCACCCGGGCCGACGCGCTGGTGCCCTCGGCGCAGGATTTTCTGACCGTCGGGCACCTCTATCGCTCGATCGGCGAAGGCCTTGCGCAACTCGTGCGCAAGCTCGGCGAAGGCGCGGTCTTCATCGGCGCGCCGGAAGCACAGCTGGGCCCGGAGCTCTCCGGCTTCGGCAGCCTGCTCTGCGTGACCGATCTCGCCAGCGCACAGAAGGCGATCGATGCCATCGTCGAACAGGGCGAGGGCAGCCCCGCGCACCACGACGACAGCCATTACGTGAAGTTCTGCAGGCTGCGCGACGAGCTCGCGGCACTCAGCTCGGCCGATCCCGCTTTCGACCCGGCCTGGCCGGTTGCCCGCAATCCCGTGATGCGCAAGCCGCCCGATCCCGCCGGCAAGCTGCATGTCTACGCACCGGACGCGGTCCGCCTCCTCGATCTCGGCAATGCGGTTTACGGGCTGATGCTGCGCTGTCTCATGGCAGCCTTCGGCCAGCCCTCGGCGACCGACGCCATCCGCGGCGAGCTCTATGCCACCGGCCTTCAGCTGATGCATGCCGTGGTTCCCATCGCCGAGCGTCTCGCCCGCCTGCCCGCCACGCCCGATGCGGAGGTCCCGACCGCCGGCCTCACCTTCACGCTGCCGCGCTCGATCCTGCCGGTGCCCGATGCGAGGGTCGCCAAGCGCTTCATCGTCGAGCGGGCGGCCGAGATCGCCCGCGCCGCCGCCGCGGCCGGACTCGACGGCGATCTGGCGACTGTGGCGGATGATCTGGCGCGCATCGCCACCTCGCTCGATCCGGCTTTCCGCCTGGAGGCTTCCGCAACACCCGCCCAGCCCGTCACCGCCGCCGCTTCGCCGGCCACTGCCGCGGCGCCGTCCCCCACGGCGGCTGGAGCAGCACCCGCCATCGAGGAGGCGACCGGCAAGGACGTCACCATCCGCTTCGAGGGCAAGCGTTGCATCCACGCCCGCTTCTGCGTGCTCCAGGCGCCCACGGTGTTCAAGGCCAACACCCCGGGCACGTGGATTTATCCCGACACCATGGACGCCGAACGCCTGGTCGCGGTTGCCGAAAACTGCCCCTCGGGCGCCATCACCTACAAGCGCATGGACGGGCGGCCCGACGAAGCCCCGCCGCCGGTGAATGTGTTGCGCATCCGCGAGAACGGACCCTACGCCGTCCATGCCGAGATCAACCTCGCCGGCCACGGCGCCTTGACAAGGGCGACCCTGTGCCGGTGCGGGGCGTCGCGGAACAAGCCCTTCTGCGACGGTTCGCACCATGATGTGGGCTTCGCCGCGACCGGCGAACCGGACACGCGACCGAGCGAACCGCTTGCCCCGCGGGACGGGCGCCTCACCATCACGCCGCAGCCCAATGGTCCACTGGCGGTGGCGGGCTCCCTCGAGATCTGCTCCGGCACCGGCCGCACCGTCGACAGGATCACCTCGGCCCGCCTGTGCCGATGCGGCGGCTCCTCCAACAAGCCGTTCTGCGACGGCACCCACGTCCGGATCGGATTCAGATCGGAAGAGGCTGCGGCCGCCGTTGAGGCAAAGCGCTGACTTGCGGCTGCTCCGGAAGCGCCCTGTCAGCGGAGCGCTTCACCCATGAGACGCGTGAGCCGCTCCCCCATCGCCACCCGCGACGCGGCGGCAAGTCCCGCGGGCGACATCTTCTTCGCGGTCTTGGCGAGAATGTCGCGAACCTTGTCGTCGTCGTGCTTGGCAATGAAGGGCTCCGCCTCATGCGCCAGGAAGACGAGGCAGATCACGTCCTCGAGTGTCTGGGCGTCGGCATCCTGCTTGAGCCGTTCCTTCCGCAGCAGCGATCCGGTGCGGGCGATCTCCTCATCGGAATAGCCGCATTGCGTCATGATCTCGCCGGTCCGGCGGGCATGCAGCTTCTGCAGATCCTTGCGCCAGGTGAGATAGGCGATGCGGCCTTCGGGATATGAGTCGCGCGGCACCGTCCAGCGCTCGATGTGCTGGGCCCGCGCGGCGAGTTTCAGCGTCTCGGGCGAGTGGGGCCGGAATCCTTCCAGAGTTTCCGTCATGCGCCGGCCATAGGCCTCGGCGTGTCCCGCGGGGTCCGCGGCATTGGCGGCATCGATCAGGGCATAGGCGCGGATGAGTCGGTCTGACATGGGTCAAAACTGACGGAGACGGTTGCAGCATGCAACCGTTGCATTTGCCAAGTGTCAATTCCATGTTACACCTGTCGTCATGACACTTCGCTATCCCTTCTCCGCCATTTCGGGTCAGGACGAACTGCTTCAGGCACTGCTCCTGACCGCCGTCGACCCGCTGATCGGCGGCCTCCTTGCCTTCGGCGACCGCGGTACCGGCAAGTCCACCGCGGTGCGCGCCCTGGCTGCCCTTCTGCCGGAGATTCGCGCCACCTCCTGCGCCTATCACTGCGATCCGGACAGTCCTTCCGCGCAGTGCGACACCTGCCGCAAGGCCACCACCCACAAGCTGCGCAAGATCGCCATTCCGGTGGTCGATCTGCCGCTGGGCGCCACCGAGGACCGCGTGCTCGGCTCGCTCAACCTCGAACGTGCGCTGTCGCATGGCGAGAAGAGCTTCGAGCCGGGGCTGCTCGCCCAGGCCAATCGCGGCTATCTCTATGTCGACGAGGTGAACCTGCTCGAGGACCACATCGTCGACCTGCTGCTCGACGTCGCCGCCTCGGGCGAGAACGTGGTGGAGCGCGAGGGCCTGTCGGTGCGCCACCCCGCCCGCATCGTGCTCGTCGGCAGCGGCAACCCGGAAGAGGGCGAGTTGCGCCCGCAGCTCCTCGACCGCTTCGGTCTCTCGGTCGAGGTGAGAACGCCCACCGCGGTCGCGACCTGGGTCGAGATCGTCAAGCGCCGCGACGCCTTCGAGCGCGATCCGGAAGGTTTCACGGCACTCTGGGCCAAGCATGAGGACCAGACACGCCGCCGCATCGTCAAGGCCCGCAAGCACCTGAACGAGATCGAGGTGCCCGACAGCATTCTCGAACGCGCCGCGGCGCTCTGCATCCACCTCAAGACCGATGGCCTGCGCGGCCAGCTGACGCTGATGCGCGCCGCCCGCGCGCTCGCCGCCTACGAAGGTGCCAAGCGCGTTACCGAGGATCAGCTGAAGCGCATGGCGGCACCCTCGCTGCGCCACCGCCTGCGGAGGAACCCGCTGGACGAGACCGGCTCCACCACCCGCATCGAGCGTGCGGTCACCGAGGTGCTCGGCGCGTGAATGAAGCGGCCCTCGCCTGCGCCCTCCTCGCCCTCGACCCCGAGGGCCTGAAGGGGGCTATCGTCAAGGGCCACGCCGATGCCTTCCTCGCCTCGTTGCGCCACCTTTCGCAACGCCATACCCACCGCGTCCCGCCGCACATCGGCAGCGACAGGCTGACCGGCTCGATCGACGTCGCTGCCACGCTGAAGTCCGGCGCCCCGGTGCATGACCACGGCCTGCTGGCCGAGGCCGACGGAATTCTCCTCCTCACCTCCGCCGAGCGCCTTTCGCCTGACAAGGCGGCGCTGATCGCCGCCGCCATGGATCTCGGCGCGCGCTTCACCGTCATCGCCCATGACGAAGGCATCGAGGACGAGCGCGCGCCCTTGATCCTCGCCGAGCGCGTCGCCTTCCTGCTCGACCTCAAAGGCTTCGAGCCGCTCGACCTCGACATCGCCGCGGCCCGCGCGCTGCTGCCGCGCGTGGCCATCGCCGATCGCATCACCGAGGGCCTGTGCCAGACGGCACTGGCCCTCGGCCTGTCCTCGATCCGCCCTGCCGTCATGGCGTTCCGCGCCGCGCGCGCCGCCGCGGCACTCGATGGCCGCAGCGACGTCGACGACGATGACGCGGCACTTGCCGCCCGCCTCATCCTGGCGCCGCGCGCCGTCACCTATCCGGCACCGCCGGATCAAGAACCGGAACAGCCCGCACCGCAGGATGCCCCTGAACCCGGCGAGGAGGATGGCGCGCCCACGCCGCAGGAACTGGCCGACCGCCTGCTCGAGGCCGTCAAGGCATCGCTGCCGCCCGGCCTGCTGGCTGCACTGGAGAAGAACCTGCGCCAGCCCGGATCCAAGGCCGGTGCGGGTGCTGTCTCGCACAAGGCGGGCCTGCGCCGCGGCCGCCCGGCCGGCACCCGCCAGGGCGAACCGAAGAACGGCGCCCGCCTCGCCCTCATCGACACGCTACGCGCCGCCGCCCCCTGGCAGCCGCTGCGCCGCCGAGGCAACCCCGTGCGCAAGGGCGTGCAGGTCGAGAAGGCCGACTTCCGCATCCGCCGCTTCAAGGAGAAGCGCGAGACCACCGCGATCTTCGCCGTCGATGCCTCGGGATCGGCGGCACTCCACCGCATGGCCGAAGCCAAGGGCGCCATCGAGCTCCTGCTCGCCGACTGCTACGTCAGGCGCGACCGCACGGCACTCATCGCCTTCCGCGGCAAGCAGGCCGAGGTGCTGCTGCCACCCACGCGCTCGCTGCAGCGCGCCAAGAAGTCGTTGGCCGATCTTCCCGGCGGTGGCGGCACGCCGCTCGCCGCGGGGATCGAGCAGGCCATGCTGGTGGCCGACCAGGTGCGCCGCGCCGGCGGCATTGCGCTCGTGGTCTTCCTCACCGACGGCAAGGCCAACATCGCGCGTGACGGTACCGCCGACCGCGCGGTGGCATTGCGCGATGCCGAAGCCGCGGCAAAGGTGCTTCGCCTCGCCGCGGTGCGGAGCCTGATGATCGACCTCTCCGACAGCCGCTCCGGCCCCGCCCGCAAGCTCGCCGAGGCGATGGGGGCGGAGTACCTGCCGCTGCCCCATGCCGATGCCACGCGCATCTCTGCCTCGGTCAACGCCGCCATGAAAGCCGGGGCCTGAACATGGGCTACTACCTCGACTGGGCCACCGATGGCCGCGACTGGCCGAACCACGCCGCCAGCCGCTTCGTCGAGGCCGCCGGCATGCGCTGGCACGTGCAGGTGATGGGCAATGGCCCCGCCCTGCTCCTCCTCCACGGCACCGGTGCCGCCACGCATTCGTGGCGCGACGTGATGCCGAAGCTCGCCCCGCATTACACCGTCGTCGCAATGGACCTGCCCGGCCACGCCTTCACCCAGCCGCCGTCGAAGAACAGCCTGTCGCTCCCCGGCATGGCCGCTGCCGTCGCCTCATTGCTCCGTACGCTGAACGTAAGCCCAGTCCGCGCCGTGGGCCACTCGGCGGGTGCCGCCGTGCTGGTGCGCATGGCGGTGGAACGCCTCTTCGCACCCCAGGACATCATCAGCTTCAACGGCGCCTTCTTTCCCGTCACCGGTGTTGCGGGCCAGTTCTTCTCGCCCCTCGCCAAGACCTTCGCCAATGCCAACATCGTGCAGAAGATGTTCGCCCGGATGGCCGACCGCAAGGCGGTGGAACGCCTGCTGCACGAAACCGGATCGAACATCGATGCCGAGGGCATCACGCTCTACCAGAAGCTCTTCTCCAACGAGGGTCACATCGCCGGAACCCTCGGCATGATGGCGGCCTGGGACCTGCACTGGGTGCCGCAGGACCTGAAGAACCTGCCCATCCCCATGACCCTCGTCTTCGCTTCGGGCGACAAGACCATCCCGCCCGCCCGGGCGGCCGAGGCGGCGAAACTGGTGCCCCATGCCAGCCTGGTCGAGATCAAGGGCCTGGGCCACCTCGCCCACGAGGAAGACCCCACCGGCGCCGCAGCGATCATCGCCGACCCGGCGTCATACGTGATCCGGTAACCGGAACCGGAATTCGTGGGCTCCCAAAAGCCGCACGGAACACCCTTGCCAAATCTTGTCTGACAGTTTCTACTGTCAATTGATGTTTACAGACGTCGCTCATCCCCCGCCGCCCGGCCCGACGGCCGACCGGCGGCCCCATGCCGCCATCATCGGCAGCGGCCTCGGCGGACTTGCGGCGGCCATCAGGCTGGGAGCGCGGGGCTACCGCGTCAGCATCTTCGAGAAGCTGGAGCAGCCGGGCGGCCGCGCTCGCGTGTTCAGGCAGGATGGCTTCACCTTCGATGCCGGCCCCACCATCATCACCGCCCCCTTCATCCTCGAGGAGCTCTGGGCACTCGCGGGGGCAAAATTCTCCGACGACGTGACGCTCAAGTCGCTCGATCCCTTTTATGAGCTGCGCTTCGACGACGGCACTGTGATGCGTTGCTGCGCCGACGCCGGCCGCATGCGGGAGGAGGTCCGCCGCATCTCGCCCGGCGACGTCGAAGGCTACGACCGCTTCATGGCGGAGAGCGAGGCGATCTACCGCATCGGCTTCGAGCAGCTGGGCCACGTGCCCTTCGGTTCGGCCCTCGACATGGTGAAGATCGCGCCGGACCTGCTCCGCCTCGGCGCCTGGCGCACCGTGCACCAGCATGTGGCGGCGCGCGTCAGGAATCCCAAGATCCGCATGGCGCTCAGCTTCCATCCGCTGTTCATCGGCGGCAATCCCTTCAGGGTCACCGCGATCTACAGCATGATCGCCTATCTCGAACGGCAGTTCGGCGTGCATTTCGTCATGGGCGGCACCGGCGCGCTGGTCGGCGCCATGGCGAAGCTGGTGCAACGCCAGGGCGGCCGCATCGCGCTCGACAGCGAGGTGGCCGAGATTACCTGCGAAGGTGCGCGCGCCACCGGCCTCCGCCTCGCCGATGGCCGCAGCATCAAGGCCGACATCGTCGTCTCCAACGCCGAGACCGCCCACACCTACACAAAGCTCCTGCGCAACGCGCCGCGCAAGCGCTGGTCGGATGCGAAGCTGGCCAGGGCCCGCTATTCCATGAGCCTTTTCGTGTGGTACTTCGGAACAAACCGTCAGTATGCGGAGGTTCCGCACCACACGATCCTCATGGGCCCGCGCTACCGCGAGCTGCTCAACGACATCTTCGAGAAGAAGGTGCTGGCGAAGGACTTCAGCCTCTATCTCCACCGCCCCACCGCAACCGACCCCTCCCTCGCCCCTTCCGGCTGCGATGCCTTCTACGTGCTTTCGCCCGTGCCGCATCAGGGTTCCGGCATCGACTGGAAGGCCCGTGCGGCGTCCTACAAGGCCGCCATCGCCGAGCACCTCGACGCCACGATGATGCCCGGCTTCCGCGACCACATCGTCACCGAGAAACTGATCACGCCGGTCGATTTCGAAACCCGTCTTTCCTCCACCAAGGGCGCTGCCTTCGGGCTCGAGCCCACGTTGCTGCAGAGCGCCTGGTTCCGACCCAACAACCGCTCGGAGGACATCGAGAACCTGTTCATCGTCGGCGCCGGCACCCATCCCGGTGCGGGCGTTCCCGGCGTCATCTCCTCCGCCAGAATCCTCGATACGGTGGTGCCCGATGCTTCGGCCTTCGCCTGACCGCCCGCTCGTCTCGCCCGCCGATCTCGCCCAGTGCCGGCAGATGATCCGCGACGGCTCGAAGACCTTCTACACCGCCTCCCTGCTGCTGCCGCAGCGCGTCTGCGATGCCTCGCGCGCACTCTACGGTTTCTGCCGCGTGGCCGACGACCTCGTCGACCGCTCGGCCGACAGCCGCACCGCCGTCGATACGCTGCTCTCGCGCCTCGATCGCATCTACCGTGGCCACCCCGACAACGAGCCCGCCGACCGCGCCTTCGCCGACGTGGCGCTGCGCTTCGCCATCCCGCGCGAAATTCCGGAAGCCTTGATTGAAGGTTTTGCGTGGGACGCGGCGGGCCGCCGCTACCAGACGCTCGACGATCTCCACGCCTATGCGGTGCGCGTGGCTGGCACTGTCGGCGCCATGATGTCGCTCGTCATGCAGGTGCGCGATCCTTCGGCCATCGCACGCGCCTGTGACCTGGGCGTTGCGATGCAGCTCACCAACATCTCCCGCGACGTGGGCGAGGATGCCCGCAACGGCCGGCTCTACCTGCCGCTGGACTGGCTTCGTCAGGAAGGCCTCGACGCCAACGCCTTCCTTGCATCGCCCCACACGTCGGTTCCGCTCTCGCAGGTCCTGAAGCGGTTGCTGGCCGAGGCCGACCGTCTCTATGCGCAAAGCCTCGCAGGAATTGCCATGCTGCCCGCCGCCTGCCGTCCGTCGATCCACGCCGCGCGCCTGCTCTATGCCGAAATCGGCCGCGCGGTGGAAGAAAACGGCCATGACAGCGTCACCCGCCGCGCCGTGGTGCCCACGCCACGCAAGCTCGCACGTCTCGCCCAGGCGCTCGCAGCCTCGCTGCGTTCCGCACCCGCCTCGGCCGCTCCCGCCCTCGCCCCGGCGCAATTCCTCATCGATGCCGTGGCCACGGCGGGCCAGCCCATCCATCCGCCCCGCACCCTCGACGAACGCGCCAAGTGGCTCACCGAGCTCTTCATCCGGCTGGAAAAGCAGGGCCCATGAGCAGCGGCGCCATCGCTTTCGCGGAATTCGCCCTCACCGCCGGCCTCGTCCTCGGCTGGGGCTTCTGGGAATTGTGGAAGCTGAAACGGGACAAGCGGAAGTGACTTTCAATGTCCTCTCCCGCTGGAGAAGCGGGAGAAGACGAACGTTCCGCTCACCCCCGCCGCGGCATCCTGAACGGCAGCATCATCTGCACCACCGGGTTCCGGAACCGCCGCAGCGACAGGCTCTCGTGGAAGGCATCCGCCTCGCCCTCTTCCGTCTTCAGTTTCAGCAGGGTGCGCGCATAGAAAGGCGAGTCCTCGAACAGCGACACCGCCCGGAAGTCCCGCTCCGCCCGCATGTGCCGTGCCATCCGCCAGAAGGTCGCCGGCATGTCGCGCCGCGGCGGCACCGCCATGTCCGATGCCTGGCCATCCGCGCCGATCCTGAGCGCGAAGGCCGAGGTGCCGCCGTCGCGCAGCACCGTGTCATAGACGATGGCCGCGCCGTCGGTCATCGCCGCGCGCGACCAGACCCAGCTCTCGAAGCTCTCTTCCAGCGGCACCGCACCCCAGTTGGAATCATGGTAGCCGATGCCGGACCAGGTCAGCGCCGGCTTCTCCATCGCCACGTCGATGCGGGAGAACGGCGCCACCGGCCGCCACACATGCAAGCCGCCGGGATCGAGCTTCACCTCATGGTCGCAGATCGCCGACGGCGCCAGCCGCACCCGTCCCCTGAGGCGTGACGGGATCGGCACCGTCACCTCGTCGATGTCGATGACCAGCGCGCCCTCTTCCCAGCGCATGGAACTCGGCCCGATGGTGAAGCGCGTCGGTTCGCGTCCGATCCAGCGCCTGCCGCGTTCCGTCATGCTCCAGCGATGCCCGCCCGCGCCATAGAGCGCCACGTTCAGGGCGCAGAAGTTCCCGGGGTCGCCCTCGCCCCGCCACCGGGCGCGCGCGTAATAGGGCGAGAATACGCTGCCCACGAAGCCGATGATGGTGATGCCGTGCCGGCCGTCGTCGCTCAGGCCGTCGAGATACCACCAACGATAGCCGCCTTGCGGGACGTCCGTGTCGAAGCCCGCGACGCCAGCAGGCTTTGCGCCGCCAGCCGGCCTGACAGCATGGCCATCGGCACGCCCGGCCCCGGGTGCACGCTGCCCCCCGCCAGGAACAGACCCTCCACCGCCGTACGTGCCGCGGGCCGCTGAAATGATGCCATCCATCCGTGCGAGGCCCTCCCGTAAAGTGCGCCGCCGGTGGCCGGAAACAGGCCCTCGAAGCCGGCGGGATCGGTGATGATCGTATGTTCGGGTTTGAAGTCGATGGCGAGCCCGCACTGCGCCAGCTTGGCGCGCATGGCGCGCTCCACCTGCTCGTGCGCCTGCGGCGCATGATCGCCATTGGCCGGTGAATTGACCAGCAGCAGCAGCCGCTCCGGCCCGCCCGCATGCCCGTCCCGGTCCTGGGCGCAGACATAGACCGTGGGTTCGGCGGGATAGCCAGTCGTCAGTGTACGGAATTCCTGCGCGTAATCGCCGGAGAAGAACACGTTGTGCCTTGCCAGCGGGAAGCCGGAGGTCTCCGCCACCGCCGCCCAGGTGATGGCCGAGAGCGAGCGTTGCGCCGGCTGGATCGGCGTCACCGCGCGCGTCACGCCGCCGCCGAGCAGCCCCGCCGCCACCGCGCTCGAATCGGCATTGACGATCGCCGCGGCGCAGTCGAAGCGCTCGCGCGCCGTGCTCACGGCCGTCACCCGCCCGTTCTGCGTGGCGATCTCCGTCACCGCCTCGCCATAGCGGAAGGTCACGCCCTTGCGCCTGGCCAGTGCCTCCAGCGCCAGCGCCAGCTCATGCATGCCGCCCTTCACCGTCCACACGCCCGCCTGCTCGACATGCGCGACCAGCATCAACGTGGCCGGTGCGAGAAACGGCGATGACCCGCAATAGGTGGCATAGCGCCCGAACAGCTGCTGCAGGCGCTTGTCGCGAAAGTGCCGCCCCAGCCCCTTCCACATCGTCTCGAACGGGTTGATGCGCGCCATGGCGGCCATGCCGCCGACGCCATTGCTCATCGCCAGCGTCACCGGGTTGGGCCGTTGCGCGCAGAGGAAGGGTTTCTCCAGCGTCTGGTAGATGCGCTTCGCCTCGGCACTGAAATCGCGGAAGCGCTGCGCTTCCGCCGCACCGGCGAAGGCGCCGATGGCATCCGCCGATGCCTCGGGATCTGCATGAAGGTCCAGCCTCTCCGTTGCGCTCCACGCATGCCGCGCCAGCGTCGACAACGGCTCCAGCGTCACATGGTCGGACAGCGTGGCGCCCGCCTCGTCGAAAAGCTGTTCCAGCACCCAGCGCATGGTGAAGACGGTGGGACCGCCGTCGATGCCCCGGCCCGCCACGGTGAGTCGCCGCATCTTGCCGCCCGGGGCACCCTGGCGCTCGATCACCAGCACCTCCTCGCCCTTCGCGGCAAGGCTCAGGGCGGCGGCAAGACCGCCCATTCCAGCCCCTATGATGACGATGCAATCCCGTGACATGGCGTCCCGCGGCTTCCCTGTTGCGGAGCTGCGATTACTATGTCAATGTTCGTTTACAGTCGCAAGTGACGTTTGTTTCTGACGGATTCGGGAGACACCCCATGGATATTGGACTCCGCCTCGAACAGGAACTTGAACAGGCCGTGGCGCATGCCGCTGGTAACGATTGCCCCCCACTTTTGGCGCAAGCCTTGCGTCACTCCGTGTTTCCCGGCGGCGCCCGGATCCGTCCGCGGCTGGTGCTCGCGGTGAGCACCGCATGTGCAACCGGAAATGCAACTGCGGCATCACAAAATGCATCCGCTTCGCTCGCGTTTGCGTCTGCCGTGGAGGTCCTGCATTGCGCCTCGCTGGTGCATGACGACCTGCCGTGTTTCGACAACTCTGTGTTGCGACGCGGGAAGCCTTCGGTGCATGCGGCGTTTGGCGAACGGCTTGCGGTGCTGGCGGGGGATGCGCTGATCGTGCTGGGGTTCGAGTGGCTGGCGATGCGGACGGAGCGGGTGGCGCAGCTGTCGGGGATCCTGGCGCGCTGCGTCGGCGGGCCCTCGGGCATCTGTGCGGGCCAGGCCTGGGAATGCGAGCAGACAATCGATATCGTGAAGTATCAGCGGGCCAAGACGGGGGCGCTGTTCGCGGCCTGCACCATGGGTGGGGCGGCGTTGCAGGGCTATGAGCCCTTCGGCTGGCAGAAGCTGGGTTTCGCCATCGGCGAGGCCTTCCAGGTGGCGGACGACCTGCGCGACGTTGCCGGGTCGGCCGAAAAACTGGGCAAGCCGGTGCACCAGGACGAGGTGAACCACGCGCCGAATTTCGTTGCAGAACTTGGGTTTGACGGCGCCATGGCACATTTCGAGGAGCTGCTCGACGCGGCCCGCGACGCCATTCCGGACTGCCCCGGCCGCGACGCGCTCGCCAAGCAGATCGAGGGCGTATCGCGCAGCCTCGTCACCGGCCTCTCGGCGCGCACCGTCGCCGCGTGAGATGAGCCTTCGGGGACGTGCCCGCGACCAGTGGCGGAGCTTACGCAACGGCCTGCTCGCCTCGCCCAGGTTTCAGAAATTCGCCGTTGATTTTCCGCTCTTTAGGCCGATCAGCCGCAGCCGGTCGCGGCAGCTCTTCGACCTTCTCGCCGGCTTCACCTACAGCCAGGTCCTCTACTGCACCGTCAAGCTCGGTCTCATCGAGATGCTGGCAGGCCAGCCGCTGTCGACCGCCGCCATCGCGGCCCGCGCCGGATGGCCGGCCGACCGCCTGGAGCGCCTGCTCAAGGCCGCGATTTCACTCAATATTCTCGAGCGCACCAGCACCGGCGACGTGACGCTGGGCATCCACGGCGCAGCACTCGCCGGCAACCCCTGGATCTCCCGCTTCATCACCCACCACAGCCTGCTCTACGCCGACTTGACCGACCCCATCGGCGTGTTGTCGGGCACGAAAAAGCAGAACCAGCTCAAGGACTTCTGGAGCTACGCCGACCAGCGCAACGCGGCCGACTACACCGCCCTCATGGCCGCCTCGCAGGAGGCGGTGGCCGCCGAGATCCTCGCCTCATACGATTTCAGCCGGCACGCCCACGTGATCGACATCGGCGGCTCCAACGGCACCTTCCTGAAGGCCGCCGCAGCGCGTTACCCGCAGCTGAAGCTGAGCCTGTTCGATCTTCCCAAAGTGGCCGAGATCGCGCGCGCAAACCTCGGGAATCGTTTCGAGATCCATGGCGGAAGCTTCCTCGACGACGAACTGCCCAAGGGGCCCGACTGCGCCACCCTCATCCGCATCGCACATGACCATGACGACGCCGCTGTAAGGACCCTCCTCGCCGCCGTCGCCCGCATGCTGCCGCCAGGGGGCACGCTGATCCTGGCGGAACCCCTCTCCGGCCTCAGGGCCACCGCCCCGGTGGCTGACGCCTATTTCGGCCTCTACTTCGCCGCCATGGGCCAGGGCAGGACCCGCACGCCGGACGAGATCTTCCGCATGGCGAAGGACGCCGGCTTCGCCTCCGTCGAAGTGGTCAGCACTCGCAATCCGGTTGTATCGGGCATGCTGCGGATGACCATGCCATAGCATGCTCCGGCCATGCGCGAGGGTTGGATTTCGGATGCTTTTCGGATGCGTTTTGGATGCTTTCGGTGCGCAATTCGGTTGCCGCCGATGCCAACCGGATTGTCCCGCTGACGGTTGCTGGCGGGCGCCCAGATGCCGCTGAACAAGATGATCTCCGCTCACCGCAATGAACCGACCCGCGGACCCCCACCCCTGCCCCTCCCCACAAGGGAGAGGGAGAAGATGATCGCGGTCGAAACTGTCAATCCGGCGGGTCTTACAGACTGTATCTGTTTATTGACACATGAGAGTGTAAGAGTAATCTGACATTCAGGGAGTCTACGGGCTGGCTTGCGGGGCGGGCGGACTTCCGGGGAGACCGAAAATGGAAACGGTCGCAGTCGTTCTCGAACAGCCGGGCAAACTGGCGCTCAGAACGGTGGCATTGCAGGAACCGAAGGTGGACGACCTCGTCGTCGACGCCGTGTGGAGCGGAATTTCTTCCGGTACCGAACGGCTGCTGTGGGCCGGCCGCATGCCCGACTTTCCCGGCATGGGCTATCCGCTGGTTCCCGGCTACGAAACGGTGGCCCGCGTATCCCGGGCTGCCGAAGGGTTTGCGGAGGGCGACCTCGTCTTCGTGCCCGGCGCGAACTGCTACAAGCACGTGAAGGGACTGTTCGGCGGCGCCGCGAAGCGCATCGTGCTGCCCGCCGCCCGCGCCGTGAAACTCGATGGCGTCGGCCAGGAGGAAGGTATTCTTATCGCGCTGGCCGCCACCGCGCATCACGCCGTGGTGGGCCACCTGCCCCAGATGATCGTCGGCCACGGTCTGCTCGGCAGGCTCATCGCCCGTATCACCGTCGCACTCGGCGGCCAGGCACCTACCGTCCTCGAGACGCAGGCCGCGCGCCAAGACGGTGCGGCCGGATACCTCGTCATCTCCCCCGACCAAGACACGCGCCGCGACTACGCCACGATCTGCGATGCCTCGGGCGCCGCGGGCCTGCTCGACCGGATCATTCCGAAGCTCGCGAAGCAGGGCGAGATCACGCTGGCGGGCTTCTACGAGGAGCCGCTGTCCTTCACCTTCCCGCCGGCCTTCATGCGCGAGGCCCGCATCCGCATCGCGGCCGAGTTCACCATGGCCGACATGCAGGCCGTGAAGGCGCTGGTGGCCGACGGCGCCTTGAGCCTCTCCGGCCTGATCAGCCACCACGCATCGGCAGCGACCGCCGCCACCGCCTACGAACAGGCATTCACCGACCCCGACTGCATCAAGATGGCCCTCGACTGGAGCGCACTCACATGAACAGCATCGACCTGAACATGGAAGCGGATGCCGCGCCCAAGAAGGAAACGCAGATCATCGCCATCTACGGCAAGGGCGGCATCGGCAAGAGCTTCACGCTCGCCAACCTCAGCTACATGATGGCGCAACAGGGCAAGCGCGTGCTGCTCATCGGCTGCGATCCGAAGAGTGACACCACGTCCCTCCTCTTCGGCGGCAAGGCCTGCCCCACCATCATCGAGACCTCGGCCAAGAAGAAGCTGGCCGGCGAAGAGGTGAAGATCGGCGACGTGTGCTTCAAGCGCGACGGTGTCTTCGCCATGGAACTGGGCGGCCCCGAAGTCGGCCGCGGCTGCGGCGGACGCGGCATCATCCACGGCTTCGAGCTCCTCGAGAAACTCGGCTTCCATGAATGGGGCTTCGACTACGTGCTGCTCGACTTCCTGGGCGACGTGGTCTGCGGCGGCTTCGGCCTGCCGATCGCCCGCGACATGTGCCAGAAGGTCATCATCGTCGGCTCGAACGACCTGCAGTCGCTCTATGTCGCCAACAATGTCTGCTCGGCGGTCGAATATTTCCGCAAGCTCGGCGGCAATGTCGGTGTGGCCGGCATCGTCATCAACAAGGATGACGGCACGGGCGAGGCCGCGGCCTTCGCCAAGGCGGCGGGCATTCCCGTTCTCTCCTCCATCCCGGCCAACGAGGACATCCGTAGGAAGAGCGCCAATTACGAGATCATCGGCCGCCCGGACAGCGAATGGGGTGCCATGTTCGCCGAACTCGCCGAAAACGTGGCCACGGCACCGCCGCAGCGCCCCACGCCGCTCGACCAGGATGGGCTGCTCGGCCTGTTCTCCGGCGACACGGTGGGCCGCAACGTGGTTCTGGTCCCGGCCTCGCTCGAAGACATGTGCGGCGGCACGCTGATCGTGAAGCCGTCCCTCGAAGTCATCTACGACGCGGTGTAAGGGACATGGCAACCACCCTCATCGACAGGACGAGACCCGGAACGGAGCAGCCCCCCAAGGCGGATGCTGCCGGCATGTCCTGCCATGCGGGCAAGGAAGAACTGAGCAAGGCCGCGGCGGCCGCCGGCAAGTCCGAGGTGCTGGAACAATATGCGCGCGACTATGCGCTGGGCCCGCATGACCAGCCGCAGAGCATGTGCCCGGCCTTCGGGTCCTTGCGCGTCGGACTGCGCATGCGCCGCACCGCGACAATCCTTTCGGGTTCGGCCTGCTGCGTCTATGGCCTGACCTTCACCTCGCATTTCTACGGCGCGCGCCGCAGCGTGGGCTATGTTCCGTTCAATTCCGAGACCCTGGTGACGGGCAAGCTGTTCGAGGACATCCGCGAGGCGGTGTTCAATCTCGCGAAGCCCGAGGACTACGACACCATCGTCATCACCAATCTCTGCGTCCCCACCGCATCCGGCGTTCCGCTGCAGCTGCTGCCGAAGGAGATCAACGGGGTGCGCATCATCGGCATCGACGTGCCGGGCTTCGGCGTTCCTACCCATGCTGAGGCGAAGGACGTGCTGTCCGGCGCCATGCTCCGCTACGCCGCCGAGGAAATCCGCCAGGGGTCCGTGGCCGCGCCGCGCACCGCGCGCGGTGCCCTGCCTTCCATCACGCTGCTCGGCGAGATGTTCCCCGTCGACCCCGTCTCCATCGGCCGCATGCTGGAGCCGATGGGCCTTGCCGCCGGCCCGGTCGTTCCGGTGCGCGAATGGCGCGAGCTGTTCTCGGCCTTCGACTGCGCCGCCGTGGCCGCGATCCACCCCTTCTACACGGCCTCGATCCGCGAGTTCGAAACGGCGGGCCGCGCCGTGGTCGGCTCCGCCCCCGTGGGCCATGACGGCACGGCGGCCTGGCTTCAGGCCATCGGCGATGCCTGCAACGTGGCGCCGGCCAAGGTGGCAGCTGCGCAGAACGCCATCCTCCCCGCCATCAGGGGCGCGCTTGCCGCGAAGCCGATCAAGGGCCGCATCACGGTGTCGGGCTATGAGGGCTCCGAGCTTCTCGTCGCCCGCCTGCTGATCGAGAGCGGCGCGGAGGTGCCATACGTCGGCACCGCCTGCCCGCGCACCCGCTGGTCCGATGCCGACCGCGAATGGCTGGAAGCGCGCGGCGTCACCGTGCAGTTCCGCGCCTCGCTGGAACAGGACATCGCGGCGATGAGGGATGCCAAGCCGGACCTTGCCATCGGCACCACGCCGGTGGTGCAGAAGGCCAAGTCGATGTCGATCCCGGCGCTCTACTTCACCAACCTGATTTCGGCCCGGCCGCTGATGGGCCCGGCCGGCGCGGGCTCGCTGGCCCAGGTGATCAATGCGGCGCTCGCCAACAAGGCCCGTTTCGACACGATGACCGATTTCTTCGCGGGCGTGGGCGACGGCCATACCTCCGGCGTGTGGGAGGACACCCCCGTCGACCGCCCCGAGTTCCGCAAGAAATATGCCGGCATGCTGGCGGCCAAGGCCAAGGCGGAAGAGGCGGTGGGGACATGACACCGCGCACGCTGATGCAGCCCTCATCCGCCCTGTCGGGCACCTTCTCCCATCCCTTCGGGACGGGCGAAGGACTCGCGGCGCCATCGCCTTCTCCCGTTGCGCAGCAATGGGAGAAGGTGGCCGACAGGCCGGATGAGGGCTCTTCAAAAGCACGGGGTAACTCATGTTCGTGATCGATCATGACCGCGCCGGGGGCTACTGGGGCTCCGTCTATGTGTTCACCGCCATCAAGGGCCTGCAGGTGATCATCGACGGCCCGGTGGGCTGCGAGAACCTGCCGGTCACCTCGGTGCTGCATTACACCGATGCGCTGCCGCCGCATGAGCTGCCCATCGTCGTCACCGGCCTCTCCGAGGAGGAACTTGGCCAGCACGGCACCGAGGGCGCGATGCGCCGCGCCCACAAGACGCTGGACCCGACCATGCCGAGCGTGGTGGTGACGGGCTCCATCGCCGAGATGATCGGCGGCGGCGTCACCCCCCAGGGCACCGGCATCCAGCGCTTCCTGCCGCGCACCATCGACGAGGACCAGTGGCAATCCGCCGACCGCGCGCTGAACTGGCTGTGGACGGAATTCGGCATCAAGAAGAAGCAGGTGCCTTCCGCCAAGCCGCGCAAGGAGGGTGAGAAGCCCCGCGTCAACATCATCGGCACCATCTACGGCACCTTCAATTCGGCTTCCGACCTCGCCGAGATCCGCCGCCTCGTCGAGGGCATCGGTGCCGAGGTGAACATGGCCTTCCCGCTTGGCAGCCATCTGGCCGATGTGCCGAAGCTCGCCAATGCCGAGGCCAATATCTGCATGTACCGTGAGTTCGGCCGCAAGCTGTGCGAGGCCCTCGACCGGCCCTACCTGCAGGCGCCCATCGGGCTGCACTCGACGACGAAATTCCTGCGCAAGCTGGGCGAGATCCTGGGCCTCGACCCAGAGCCCTTCATCGCGCGCGAGAAGCACACGACGATCAAGCCGCTGTGGGACCTGTGGCGCTCGGTGACGCAGGACTTCTTCGGCACCGCCAGCTTCGGCGTCGTCGCGTCGGAAACCTATGCCCGCGGGCTGGAGAACTTCCTCGGCGAGGAGATGGGGCTTCCCTGCAACTTCGCGGTCTCGCGCAAGGCCGGCGAAAAGACCGACAACCAGTCGATCCGCACGCTGATCCGGGAGAAGACGCCCCTCATCCTGTTCGGCAGCTACAACGAGCGCATGTACCTGGCGGAAGCCGGCGGCCGCGGCATGTATATCCCCGCCTCCTTCCCCGGCGCGATCATCCGCCGCCACCCGGGCACGCCCTTCATGGGCTACGCGGGTGCGACCTACCTCATCCAGGAGGTCTGCAACGCGCTGTTCGACGCGCTGTTCAACATCCTGCCGCTCGGCCCCGACATGGACAAGGTCGAGGCGACGCCGGCGCGGCGCGAGCAGGAGATCGCCTGGGACGCCGACGCCAGGACCTTCCTTGACGAATGGCTGGAGCGCCAGCCGGTGCTCGTCAGGATTTCCGCGGCCAAGCGCCTGCGCGACGGGGCCGAGGCCCAGGCGCGCAAGGCAGGTTCGGCGCGCGTCGGGGAAGCCGACGTGCGCAACGCAACTCGGGAGCTCGCATGATGGCCTGCTCTCACCTCATTCCATCTGACATCGGGAGATAACGGCATGTCGATGATCAACGCCCACCGCCAGGAAGACTCGAAGCTCGAATTCAGCCTGCTGATGTGGCTGGCCTTCGGGGTGTTCTTCGTGGCGATCGCCGCCACCCGCCTCGTTCCGCGCAGCGTTCGTCCGCGCGTCGGCGGCCATGATGACGGAAAGTCGATCTTCGCCGCGGCCAAGGCGGCGACCTACAACTCCATTCCCTTCGCCTTCATGTGAAGGGTTTCCCATTCGCGCCATCCCTCGGGATGGTGCGGGTAGCCGGGCCGCGCGGTCACTCAGCGGCGACGGTCCCTCGCAAGGGGGACTTCATGACGGAGGTCAGAAATGGCCGATAACAGAGGGTCGAGCCCGTCGGGCCTGACCGAAGCCGAAGCCAAGGAGTTCCACTCGATCTTCATGACGAGCTTCATTGTCTTCACGCTGGTGGCGATCGTCGCTCACTTCCTGGCGTGGCAATGGCGCCCGTGGATCCCGGGACCCAATGGCTATGCAACCAGCGACCTGAGCCCGCTTCTGCACCAGCTCACGTCGATGTTCACGTAAGGGAGGATCGGATATGTGGCGCATCTGGCTGTTGTTCGATCCCCGCAGGACGCTCGTCGCGATGGCGACCTTCCTGTTCGTCCTCGCTCTCGTCATCCACTTCATCCTGCTGTCCACCGACCGGTTCAACTGGCTCGAGGGCGGCGTGGCGAAGAAGGCCGCGAGCCTGGACGTGACGATCAGCGAGATGGTCGGCTGAGGCCGTCCATTCACGCAGCTCTTGTGGACGGGACGCGCCGTCGCGTCGCGTTCCGTCCACACACCACCTGATCGGAAGGCCGGGCGCCCCCGGCAGTGACAAGATCGCCGGCATCGGCCGGCAGGAGTGACCACCATGGCCATGCTGAGCTTCGAGAAGAAATACCGCGTGCGCGGCGGAACGCTGATCGGCGGCGACCTGTTCGATTTCTGGGTGGGACCCTTCTATGTGGGCTTCTTCGGCGTGCTCACGGCCTTCTTCGCCTCGATCGGCACCGCGCTCATCGTCTATGGCGCGGCGATCGGCGGAACCTGGAACCTGTGGCAGATCAACATCGCACCCCCCGACCTGAGCTATGGCCTGGCATTGGCACCGCTGAAGCAGGGCGGGCTGTGGCAGATCATCACCATCTGCGCCACCGGGGCCTTCGTCTCCTGGGCGCTGCGCGAGGTCGAGATCTGCCGCAAGCTCGGCATCGGGCTCCACGTGCCGGTGGCCTTCGGCTTCGCCATCTTCGCCTATGTGACGCTGGAGATCATCCGCCCGTTCCTGCTCGGCGCCTGGGGCCATGGCTTCCCCTATGGCATCATCAGCCATCTGGACTGGGTGTCGAACGTCGGCTACCAATACCTGCATTTCCACTACAATCCCGCCCACATGCTGGCCATCACGCTGTTCTTCACCTGCGCCCTGGCGCTGGCGATGCATGGCGGCCTGGTGCTCTCGGCGACCAACCCGCCAAAGGGCGAGGCCGTGAAGACGGCGGAACACGAGAACAGCTTCTTCCGTGACCACATCGGCTACTCGATCGGCACGCTGGGCATCCACCGGCTGGGGCTGTTCCTGGCGCTGGGCGCGGTGTTCTTCAGCGCCGTCTGCATCGTGATCTCGGGGCCGTTCTGGACCCGCGGCTGGCCCGAATGGTGGAACTGGTGGCTCGATCTGCCGATCTGGTCGGACCCGAGAGGATAAATCATCATGATCGAATATCAGAACATCTTCACCCGCGTTCAGGTCCATGGCCCCGCCGACTACGGCGTGCCGCTGAAGCCCGGCAACTGGCCGCGCGAAAAGGGCATCACCACCAACTGGCTCCTGGGCGTCATCGGCGATGCGCAGGTGGGACCGATCTATCTCGGCGCCATCGGCATCATGTCGCTGATCTGCGGCTTCATCGCCATCGAGATCATCGGCCTCAACATGCTGGCCTCGGTCGACTGGAACCCGATCCAGTTCGTGCGCCAGCTGTTCTGGCTCGGCCTCGAGCCGCCGCCGGCGAAATACGGCCTGTCGCTGGCGCCCTTGCGCGAGGGCGGCTGGTGGCAGATGGCGGGCTTCTTCCTCACCACCTCGATCCTGCTGTGGTGGCTGAGGACCTACCGCCGCGCCCGCGCGCTCGGCATGGGCACGCATGTGGCCTGGGCCTTCGCCGCGGCGATCTGGCTCTACCTGGTGCTGGGCTTCATCCGTCCGCTGCTCATGGGCAACTTCTCGGAAGCCGTGCCCTTCGGCATCTTCCCGCACCTCGACTGGACGGCGGCCTTCTCGATCCGCTACGGCAACCTGTTCTACAACCCCTTCCACATGCTCTCGATCGCCTTCCTCTACGGCTCGGCGCTGCTCTTCGCCATGCACGGCGCGACCATCCTCGCCGTCTCCCGCCTCGGCGGCGAACGCGAGATCGAGCAGATCATCGACCGCGGCACGGCGTCCGAACGCGCGGCCCTGTTCTGGCGCTGGACCATGGGCTTCAACGCCACGATGGAGTCGATCCACCGCTGGGCGTGGTGGATGGCGGTGCTCTGCCCCCTCGTCGGCGGCATCGGCATCCTCCTGACCGGCACGGTGGTCGACAACTGGTACCTGTGGGCGGTGAAGCATCACGTGGCGCCGATGTATCCCTTCGACCTGACGGCCCCCATCGGCGACCCGGCGAAGGCGCAATAGGAGTGATGGCACCATGAAGCTTTCCGCAACCACACTCACCGCCTCGCTGCTGGTCACCGTCATCGCCGTGCTGCTCATCATCCCGATGATGCTGCAGTGGGAGCGGCCGCCGATGGACTCGACGCAATGGGGCTCCCGCGGTCTCGGCATGGAGCACATCGTCAATCCGCGCCTCGCCGAGAAGCTGAAGGAGAAGAACGTCCTTCCCACGCCCGACGACCCCGTGCCCAATGACGGCAAGCTGGTGAAGGACGATCACGAGAACTACAAGAACGTGCAGGTGCTGGGCGACCTCGACACCGCGCAGTTCAACCGCCTGATGGGCGCCATCACGCTGTGGGTGGCCCCGCAGGACGGCGACAACGCCGGTTGCGCCTATTGCCACAACACCGACAACATGGCGTCCGACGAGAAATACACCAAGGTCGTGGCGCGGCGCATGCTGCAGATGACCAGGACCATCAACTCGACCTACAAGACCCACGTCGCCGAAACCGGCGTCACCTGCTACACCTGCCACCGCGGCATGCCGGTGCCGGCCAACATCTGGTTCACCAACCCCGGCCCGAAGCAGGCCGGTGGCTTCGCCGCCAGCCGCCAGGGCCAGAACGTTGCGCATGAGCCGATCCCGGCCTTCGCCGCGCTGCCCTACGATCCGCTGACCCCGCTGCTCTCGAAGCCCGGCGAGAACATCCGCATCGTCGCCACCACGGCGCTGCCGGAAGGCACGGGCGGCGACGTCCGGAAGACCGAAACCACCTATGCGCTGATGATGCACATGTCGACGGCGCTCGGCGTCAACTGCACCTTCTGCCACAACACGCGCGCCTTCTCGAACTGGCAGCAGAGCCGGCCGCAGCGCGTCACCGCCTGGCACGGCATCCAGATGGTGCGCGACCTCAACGCCAACTACCTGGGCTCGCTCGCCAACGTCTTCCCGCCGAACCGCAAGGGACCCGACGGCGACGTCGCCAAGCTGGACTGCGCCACTTGCCACCAGGGTGTGAACAAGCCGCTCTATGGCTTCTCCATGGCCAAGAGCTACCCCGAACTCTCGGTTCCCAATCCATGAGGACCGCGAGCAACCCGACCCTCGTCGTTGTCGAAACGGCAGGAAACCTGCGTGCAGGTCCAGCACGAAACCAACCTCAGTCTGGAGGATAGCAGTATGGACGATCCGAACAGGGTGTGGCCCACCGGCCTCACCATCAGGGAATCAGAAGAACTGCATAAGCACGTCATCGATGGCGCGCGGGTGTTCTTCGTGATCGCCCTGTTCGCTCATCTCTTGGCGTACGTCTACTCGCCGTGGCTGCACTAGGAGGGACATGACATGAACCAAGGTAGAATCTGGTGCGTGGTCAACCCGACGGTCGGCCTGCCGCTGCTCATCGGCAGCGTGGCGGTGACGTCTCTCGTGGTTCACGCCTCGGTGATGTCGCACACCACCTGGATGTCGAACTACTGGCAGGGTGCAGCTGCCAAGACGGCCTCGGCCGACACCACCCTCGCTCCGGTGGCATCGAACGTGACCAAGACGGGTGACGGCTATGTCATCACCGTCAAGGTGACGCCCGATGGCGCACTCGACGGCTCGAAACTGGCCGCCAAGTAGCATGGCCCGGCCGTTCCTCACAGGACGGCAACAACAGCCCGGGAGGTGCGCGGACCTCATGGCTCCGCTCTCCTCCCGGTTTCCCACCCCGGCCTCCACGAGGACGGTTTAACGACCCCTTTCCCCGGCTTCCGGGGATAGTGATCAGGCGGCAGGACGAACCCTCGATGAACCGCATCAGCCAGCGCATGATGAGAGCCTGGGCCGGGCTCGGCACGAAGTATCTGCCTTTCGCGGATGCGGCGTCCGAAGACGTGCCGCTCGAGCGCCTGCTGCGCCTCTCGCTGTTCCAGGTCTCGGCCGGCATGACGCTGGTGCTGCTGGTCGGCACGCTGAACCGGGTGATGATCGTCGAACTCGGTGTTCCAGCCTCGCTCGTCGCCGTCATGCTGGCGATGCCGCTGGTCTTCGCTCCCTTCCGCGCGCTCATCGGCTTCAAGTCGGATACTCACCGGTCGGAGCTGGGCTGGAAGCGCGTGCCCTATTTCTACAAGGGCACCATGGTGCAGTTCGGCGGCCTTGCCATCATGCCATTCGCCCTCCTCGTGCTGGCGCGCCAGGGCCATGCCGCCGACATTCCGCCCATCGTGGGACAGGTGGCGGCCGGCCTCGCCTTCCTGCTGGTGGGCGCCGGCCTCAACACCACCCAGACGGTGGGCCTGGCGCTGGCCACCGACCTGACGCCGCCGGAAAAGCAGCCCAATGTGGTGGGCCTCATGTACGTGGCGCTGCTGGCGGGCTCGATCGTCAGCGCGCTGATCTTCGGCGCGCTCCTCTACAATTTCACGCCCGGCCGGCTGGTCCAGGTGATCCAGGGGGCGGGCGTCATGACCCTGCTGCTCAACGGCGTCGCGGTGTGGAAGCAGGAGGCGCGCGGCAGCGCGAGGCCGCGCCACGCCACCGCCCCCGACCCGACCTTCCAGCAATCCTGGGCGAACTTCATGTCGGGCGACCGCGCCCTCGCCCGCCTCATCGCCGTGGGGGTGGGAACGCTGGCCTTCTCGATGCAGGACGTGATGCTGGAGCCCTATGGCGGCCAGGTGCTGGGGCTCGCCGTGTCCCGCACCACCCTGCTCACGGCGGCGATCGCGGTGGGCGGCCTCATCGGCTTCAGCCTCGCCTCCTATGTGCTCAGCCGCGGCTTCGACGCCTTCCGGATGGCCTCGATCGGCGCCATGACGGGTGTGCCCGCCTTCATCCTGATCATCCTCGCCGCGCCCCTGCTGTCGCCCGTGCTGTTCGGGCTGGGCACCTTCCTCATCGGTTTCGGCGCCGGCCTGTTCGGCCACGGCACGCTCACCGCCACCATGAATAGCGCGCCGCCCGCCCAGCGCGGCCTGGCGCTCGGCGCCTGGGGCGCGGTGCAGGCGACCGCGGCCGGCATCGGCGTGGCGCTGGGCGGCGTCATCCGCGACACGCTCGCCTCGCTCGATGGCGGAAGCGTGCTGACACCCTATCTCGCAGTCTATATCCTCGAGGTGATCCTGCTGATTGCCGCTGTCGTGACCATGACCGCCCTGACCCGGACCAGCGCCGGGACCCAGCCCAGCCATACGGCCAGTATCCGATGAGCCGTCCGCCCACCCGCACTGTCACAAAATTCGAGAGGGAGCCCACATGAGCAACGAAATCACCCGCATGTTTGCCGACGCCGCCACCGCCGCCAGGGCCGCGGACGAACTGCGCGAGGAAGGCTTCAACGATATCTTCGTGGTGAATTCACCGGGGGCCGACGTGCCGCAATCGGCGATCGCGGCGCAGATCGCCGAGGGCCGCGTATATCTGGGCGACGCCAGGATCTATGCGAGCGGCGTGGCCGCCGGCCATTCGCTGCTGACGGTGCATGCGCCCTTCGGCTCCGGCAAAATCGTGGAGTCGATCCTCGACGCGCATGGACCCATCGAGTCCGGAATGCCGCGGGTGGCCCCGGTCTCGATGTGGGACGAGGCCGCGCCGCTGTCGAGCGTTCTGGCGATGCCGACGGTGATCGACGACCCGGACCCGATGTCCCGGGTGATGGGCATTCCGCCGCTGACGGGCAGCGACTGCAGCCTGTCCGGTGCGATCGGCCTGCCGTTGCTGGCCGAGGGCGACATGCCGGACAACCGATGGGGCTTCAAGTTCCTCTCCGACAACCCCGCCCCGCTGTCCTCGATGCTGGGCTTGCCGGTACTGACCAAGGACCGCTAGGGGCGCGGGTCATTCCTCGATGTTCGAGTTCCATGATCGCCGGGCACCACCCGGCGATTGTCGTTGTGCCCTCCCCCGTCACGTGAGTTCGGCTCCCCGCTCATTCGGCGCGCAGTGACAGACTTTGTCGGGTCAGCAGTCCAGAGCGCGGCCTGCGTCAGGGCGGCTGGGTGGCCCAGGGGATGCCGTTGCGACCCATTTCCTGCCCGACCAGATAGAGCGCCTTCATGTAAGCCGGGTCGAAGGGTCGCGGCTCTTCCATGGTGAAGCTGTCCGGCACCCAGATGGCGCGGAAAGCGATGCCGTCGCGCTTGGCATTGGAATACATGCGGTAGAGATCGCCGATGCCCTGGGTGGTGATGAGCGTGCTGATCGACCGCCCGACGATCGCCGACAGCCGCGGCCGCACCATGGCGTAGTCCTGAACGACCTTGCCGTTGCGGATGACATAGAGCGTGCGCTGCATGCCGCTGCGCTGCAGCCTTGCATCCTTCTCCTTGACCGAGAAGGTCGAGGGGAAGAGGAAGGCCTGGTTCGACGTGCCGCCGTCGACGTGCATCTCGTCGAAGGTCTTGCCGTCGGCCACCACCTTGATCTTGACCGGCGGGAACAGGCCGGGGATCGATGACGAGGCGACGAGAATGTCCTGGATGAGCTGCCGTCGGCCGGGCACGCCGCTCGCGGCGATGGCGCCGATGTCCCACACCACCGGCCGTCCGGCGTCGAGATTGGTGGTGCCGACGAAGAGCTTTCGCCCCCGCGCGTTCTGAACGGCGATATCGGCGACCATCTGGTCGGTGACATATTGCGCCACCAGGCGCTGCAGCGGGCTGCTGTCGGCCGCCGCCGTCCCCCCGATGATGCTGAGCACCGGCTTGCGGCGGAACACGTCCTGGCCCGAGATCCGGGTATAGGCTTCCGTCAGCCGCTGGTCATAGGGCGGGCCCAGATAGGCGAAGGGCGCGATCAGGGCGCCGGTCGATATGCCGGTGACGATGGTGAATTCGGGCCGCTTGCCCGATTTGGTCCAGCCGGTGAGAAGGCCCGCCCCGAAGGCGCCATCGCTGCCGCCGCCGGACACCGCGAGGAAGTTTCGCACCGTGGGCGACAGTCCTGCCGCCTTCTGCTGGGCCACGATCTGGTCGACCATTGCGGGGGTCAGGCCCTCGCCGTTGTCGCCCCAGTAGCGAATGTGACTGTAGCCCGGAACGGTGGTGCGGCTGACCAGCGGCTCGGGCACCGGGTCGCGGAGCGAATTGACGGTGGGTCCCGCGCAGGCGCCCAACAACCCTGCCAGGAGAACGGCACCCAGGAAACGAGAGCATCGGTTCGAACGCACTGAAATCGACTTCCCCAAATTGCAACCACGAGCTTGGCGCGCCGCGGCGACTGTCAAACTGTCACACCATCGGCGCAACCTGTGGAAAGTGAATAAATTCAACGGTTGTGTGATGCGAGTCAATGATGCAATTATCCGGACGTATCTGATTGTTGAGGGTGGAATGCGGCACAAGCTTTTCGGACGCGCGGGCGTGGTGACGATCCTGGCACTTTTGCCGCTGCTGGCCGCCTGCAAGCAGGAGGCGGAGGCGCCGCCGGCAGCCCCCCGTCAGGTCCGCACCACGATCATCGCCCCGCGCGACGGCGCCACCACCACGAGCCTGACCGGCCGCATCGAGGCCGAGGACGAAGTGCCGCTGGCCTTCCGCATCGGCGGCAGGCTGCTCGAGAACAACGGCAAGTTGGGCGAGCGCATGCAGAAGGGCGACCTCGTCGCCCGCCTCGAATCGCAGAACGAGGAGAACCAGCTCCGCGCCGCGACGGCGGCCCTTGCCGCCGCACAGGCGCAGTACAATCAGGCGAGTGGCCATTACGACCGGCAGCGCACGCTGTTCCGCCAGGGCTGGGCGACGCGGGCTACCTATGAGACCGCCGAGAAGGGCCTGAAAACGGCAGCGGCCCAGGTCGATGCGGCGGAAGCGCAGCTGAGTGCCGCGGAAGACCTGCTGGGCTTCACCGAACTGCGCGCTGACCAGGATGGCGTCTACACCACCATCGGTCCCGCTGCGGGCGAAGTGGTGCAGCCCGGCCAGATGATCGTGCGCGTGGCCCGCAAGGACGGCCGCGACGCGGTGTTCAACGTGCCATCGCAGATCATCCGCAATGCGCCGAGCGATCCCGACATCATGGTGTCGCTGGCCGACGACCCGAGCGTGAAGGTGCGCGGCCACGTGCGCGAGGTTTCGCCGCAGGCCGACCCCGTCACCCGCCTGTTCGAGGTCAAGGTGACGCTGGAGAATCCACCCGAGGCCATGCGCCTGGGCGCCACCGTCAATGGCGTGATGACCACCACGCAGGATGCGATGATCGAGGTTCCCGCCAGCGCGCTGACCCGCAGCGAGCAGCAGCCGGCGGTGTGGGTCGTGGATCCCGCCAGCAACACGGTGGCGCTGCGCCCGGTCGAGGTGAAGCGCTTCGGGGAATATCTCGTGGCCATCGCCGATGGGCTGAAGTCCGGCGACGTCGTCGTGACGGCGGGCGTCCAGGCGCTTCATCCCGGCCAACAGGTCCGGCTGCTCGAGACCCAGCAATGAGCGGTTTCAATCTTTCGGAATGGGCCCTCAAGCACCGTTCGATCACCATCTACCTGATGATTCTGGCGGTGCTTGCCGGTCTCGGCTCCTATTACCGCCTCGGACGCAGCGAAGACCCGTCCTTCATCATCAAGACCATGGTGGTGCAGGCGCAGTGGCCGGGCGCCACCACCGAAGAAACCCTGAAGCAGGTGACCGAGCGGCTGGAGCGCACGCTGCAGGAGACCCCGCATCTCGACTTCCTCAGGAGCTTCACGCGGGCCGGCGTCTCGACCATCTTCGTCAATCTCGACGGCAAGACCAACGCGCAGGAGGTGGCCGACACCTGGTATCACGTGCGCAAGAGTGTGGGCGACATGCGCCACACCCTGCCCGCCGGCGTGCTGGGGCCCGGTTTCAACGATGACTTCGGCGACACCTTCGGCATCATCTATGGCGTGACGGCGGACGGGTTCAACCACCGTGAGCTGCGCGACCAGGTGGAAGCGCTGCGCGACAAGCTGCTGAGCGTGCCGGACGTCTCCAAGATCGAGCTTCTCGGCGTCCAGGACGAGCAGATCTACATCGAGTTCTCGATGGAGAAGCTGGCCAACCTCGGCATCGACCGCAGCCAGCTGCTGGCCGCACTCCAGGCGCAGAACGCCATCCGCCCGGCTGGCCAGATCGAGACCGGCGACGAATCGATCGCCATCCGCGTCTCCGGCTCCTTCGAGTCCGAGCAGGACATCGCCAACGTCAACTTCGCCGTCGGCGGGCGCATGCTCAGGCTCTCCGACATCGCCACCATCCGGCGCGGCTATGCCGATCCGCCGCAGCCCCTGTTCCGGGTCAACGGCCAGCCCGCCATCGGCCTCGCCATCGCCATGCGCGACGGCGGCGACATTCTGGCGCTGGGCAAGAACATCACCCGCGTGATGAACGACGCCAAGGCTGAACTGCCGCTCGGCATCGAGCCCATCCTGGTGGCCGACCAGGCGGTGACCGTCGAAAGCGCCATCTCCGAGTTCATGGAATCGCTGTGGCAGGCGGTGGCGATCATCCTGGTGGTCAGCTTCATCAGCCTCGGCGTGAGGCCGGGCCTCGTCATCGCCACGGCAATTCCGCTGACGCTCGCCATCGTCTTCGTGCTGATGGACTTCGCCTCGATCGACATGCAACGCATCTCGCTGGGCGCCCTCATCATCGCGCTGGCGCTCCTCGTCGACGACGCGATGACCACGACGGACGCCATGCTCACCAGGCTTGGCGAGGGCGACGACAAGGTCTCGGCCGCGACCTTCGCCTATCGCACCTATGCCTATGCCATGCTGGCCGGCACCTTCGTGACCATGGCGGGCTTCGTGCCGGTGGGCTTCGCGGCGAGCTCGGCGGGCGAATACACCTTCTCGCTGTTCGCGGTCGTCTCGATCGCGCTCGTCGTCTCGTGGTTCGTGGCGGTGATCTTCGCGCCGCTGCTCGGCGTCGTGATCCTGAAGCCGCCGAAGAAGAAGGAAGGCGGCCCCGGCTTCGTGTTCCGCGCCTATCGCGCCTTCCTGGCGGGCGCCATCAAGGTCAAGTACCTCACCATCGCCGTCACCATCGGCCTGTTCATCGCCGCGCTGATGGCGATGCCGCTGATCCCGCGGCAGTTCTTCCCCTCCTCCGACCGGCCGGAACTGCTGGTCGACCTGAGCCTGCCGCAGAACTCCTCGATCTATGCCTCGGAAAGCGCGGTCGAGCGCTTCGACGCCCTGCTCAAGGGCGATCCGGACGTCGACCGCTGGTCAAGCTATGTCGGGCGTGGCGCCATCCGCTTCTACCTGCCGCTCAACGTGCAGCTTCCCAACGACTTCTTCAGCCAGGCGGTGATCGTGGCGAAGGACGTGGCGGCGCGCGACCGGCTGCAGAAGAAGCTGCAGGACGCGCTTGCCAAGGACTTCCCCAACGCGGTGAGCCGCGTCTATCCGCTGGAGCTTGGCCCGCCGGTCGGCTGGCCGATCCAGTATCGCGTCAGCGGCCCGGACATTTCGCAGGTGCGCGAGATCGCCCTGAAGCTCGCCAGCGCGGTATCGTCGAACCCCAATGTCGAGAACGTCAACTTCGACTGGCTGGAGCCGGCGCGCCAGCTCCGGATCCGCGTCGACCAGGATGAGGCGCGGCTCCTCGGGCTGAGCTCGCAGGCGGTGGCCCGCATCCTCGACACGGTGGTGTCGGGCGTGCCGGTGACGCAGATCCGCGACGACATCTATCTCGTCAACGTGGTGGCGCGCGCCACCGGCGACCAGCGCGTGTCGCTCGATGGCCTGCGCACCCTGCAGGTGCCGCTGCCCAATGGCCGCACCGTGCCGCTGTCGCAGTTCGCGAGCTTCGACTATGAGCAGGAATATCCGCTGATCTGGCGGCGCGACCGCACGCCGAATCTCACCGTGCAGTCCGACCTCCGCCCCGGCGTGCTGCCGGAAGAGGTGGTGTCGGCGCTCGAGAAGCCGATCGCCGAACTCTCCAAGACGCTGCCCCCCGGCTATGCCATCACCACCGGCGGCACGGTGGAGGAGAGCGCCAAGTCGCAGGCCTCGGTTCTCGCCGTGGTGCCGGTGATGCTGGTCATCATGCTGTCGGTGCTGATGTTCCAGCTGCAGGGCTTCCAACGGCTGATCATGGTGCTGAGCGTGGGACCGCTGGGCCTCATCGGCGTGGTCGGGGCCCTGCTGCTGTCCGGACGGCCCCTGGGCTTCGTCGCCATCCTCGGCATCCTCGCCCTGCTCGGCATGATCACCAAGAACGCGGTGATCCTGCTCGGCCAGATCGATGCCGAGCGCGCGGCCGGCAAGGACGTGTGGAACGCGGCGGTCGATGCCTGTTCGGCGCGCTTCCGGCCGATCATGCTCACCGCCATCTCCACCGTCCTCGGCATGATCCCCATCGCCTGGACGGTGTTCTGGGGCCCCATGGCCTTCGCCATCATGGGCGGACTGCTGGTTGCCACCGTGCTGACGCTGATCTTCCTGCCCACCCTCTACGTCACGTGGTTCGGCTGGCAGGAGAAGCGCGAGGCCGCGAAGCCCGAGGTCGCCGCCGAGACCCCGGCCCCGCAGGCCTGAGGCCCCGCGCATGGCCTATTCCGTGCCGCGAGCGACGAGCCTCCCCGCGCTGCTGCTGCGGGCGGCCGCCTATTTCGTGTTCTGGGTGGTGCTGGCGGGAACCGGCCTCAAGGACCTCGCGGTGGGCGCCATCACCGCCCTCATCGCGGCGTGGATGAGCCTGCGGCTGATCCCGGCGGATGACATGGTGCTGCGGCCGGGGCGGGCGCTGGCGCTGTTCCTGCGCTTCCTGTGGCAGAGCCTGGTTGCAGGCGTCACGGTGGCGCGCATCGCGCTGTCGCCGGTCATGGCGCTGCGGCCCGGCATGGTGTCCTATCGCACCGGGCTTCAGCCCGGCAACCGACGCTTCCTGTTCATGACCTATGCCAGCCTGCTGCCCGGGACGCTGCCCACCGGCACCGACGACGGCGACCTGATCACCGTCCACGCGCTCGACACGGCACAGCCGGTGACCGAGCAGCTGGCGGCGGAAGAGCACCGGCTTTCCGCCGCCATCGGCGAAGGCCTGGCGCCATGACCGGATTCTACTTCGCGGCGGCGCTCTTCGTGCTGCTCACCATCGCCGGCGGACTGGCGCGCATCTTCCGCGGGCCGGGCAGTCCAGACCGGCTGATGGCGGCGCAGCTCGCGGGCTCGGGCGGGGTGGCGGTGCTGCTGCTGCTCGCCGCCGCCATGGGCCAGCCCGCCATCATCGACGTGGCGCTGATGCTGGCCGTCCTCGCGGTCTTCGCCTCGGTGGGCTTCGTCAACTGGCGCGATACCGGCCATGACTGACTTCTTCACCATCATCGCGGTCAGCGCCGGCGCCGTGCTTTTCCTGGCCGGAACGCTGGGGCTGCTGCGCTTTCCCGACACGCTCACAAGGCTGCATGCGCTCACCAAGGTCGACAACCTGGGCCTGGGGCTGGTGGTGCTGGGGCTGATGCCGCAGTTGGGCTGGCTTTCCGCCGCCAAGCTGCTGGCGGTGTGGCTTCTGGTGCAGCTGTCGGGCGCCATCGTCACCCAGATCCTCGGACGCAGCGTGAGCGGTGGAGAGGAGTCCCGGTGATGGAAACGGGTTTCGATCTCGCGCTGACGCTGCTGCTGCTTGGCGTGGGCGGATGGAGCATCCTGGCGCGCAACATGATGACGGCGGTCATCATCTTCATCGCCTATGGCCTGCTCTTGTCGCTCGCCTGGGTGCGCATCTTCGCAATCGACGTGTCGCTGACGGAGGCCGCCATCGGCAGCGGCGCCACCGGCATGCTGATGGTGATCGCCGCCCACAAGGTGGGTGCCGACGCCCGCCGCGTGGTGCACCCGAGCCGCGCCATCCATGTGCTGGCGGGCATCGTCGCGGCGCTGGTGGCGGTGGGCATCGCCGCCCTGGCCTTCGTGCTGCCGGGCGAGCCCCAGTCGCTGGCCGGGCCGGTGATGGAGCGGCTGGGCGACAGCGGCCTCGGCAATCCGGTGGCCGGCGTGCTCTTCGTCTACCGCGCCTTCGACACGCTGCTGGAGAAGGTGGTGCTGCTGCTGGCCCTCATCGGCGTGTGGTCGCTGGCGCGCGACGAGGACTGGGGCGGCATTCCCGGCTTCCGGTTGTTCCGCCATCACAACAGCGTGCTCACGCTGCTGGCGCGAAGCCTTCCGCCCATCGGCTTCGTCTTCGCCATCTACATGACATGGGCCGGTGCGGATGTGCCGGGCGGCGCCTTTCAGGGCGGCACGGTGCTGGCGGCCATGTGGATTCTCGTCATGGTGGCCGGGGTGCGGAAGGTGCCGCGCGTGTCATCACCGCTCCTGCGGCTGGCGATCGTGGCCGGGCCGGTGGTGTTCCTCGCCATCGGCTTCTTCGGCTTCGTCATGCCCGGCGAGTTCCTCGCCTATCCGCAGGGCTATGCCAAGCCACTGATCGTGGTGATGGAGATCGCACTCACGCTGTCGATCGGTGTCATCCTCGGACTGCTGATCGCCGGCCCGCCGAAAGGGGAAGACGCAGCATGACGGCCGCCCTGCTCTTCTGGCTGGCGGGCTCGGGCCTCATCGGGCTCGCGGTCTATGGCCTCATCGTCAATCCGCATCCGCTGTGCAAGCTGCTGGCGCTGAACCTGCTCGGCTCCGGCGTGTTCCTGCTGTTCGGCGTCATCGCCCGGCGCGGCGCCGCGGCGGGGCTCGGCGGCGACCCGGTGCCGCAGGCGCTGGTGATCACCGGCATCGTCGTCGCCTTCTCGGCCACCGCCATCGCGGTTGGGCTGCTGCTGCGGCTGCATGGCGAGGCGGGTGTCGCCTCCATCGATGAAGAGGACGACGCGCCGTGATGCCGCTCGAGGCACTGCCGGTAACGGATTCAACGGCGGGGGGCGCGCTCCTCGTGCTGGCCATCGTCATGCCCGCCGTGGCGCTGGTCGCCCTGCTCGGCCTCGGCGGACGCGGCGCGCGGACGATCGTCGCGGCGGCCCTGCTGGTTCAGCTCCTCGTGGCGGCGCGCGTGGCGCTGCTGGTGGCGGGAACGCAGGCCCCGCTGGTCTATGTGGTGGGCGGCTTCCATCCGCCGCTCGGCATCACGCTCCGGGCCGATGGCATCTCGGCGCTGATGATGGTGGTGAGTGCGGTGATCCTCGCGGCGGCGGCGGCCTTCGCGTGGAAGGATTTCGCCCAGCCCAGGGGCAAGCCCGAGGCGCGGCTGTCGCTGATCTTCTGGTCGGCGCTGCTCGCCATGACGAGCGCCCTCAACCTGCTGTTCACCTCGACCGACCTGTTCAACCTCTATGTCGGGCTCGAGCTTCTGACCTTCGCGGCCATCCCGGTCGTCGCCATCAAGGGTGGCGCCGAGACGGTTCGGGCGGCGCTGCGCTACCTGCTTTTCGCGGTCTTCGGCTCGATGCTCTATCTCCTCGGCATCGTGCTGATCTACGGCGCCTATGGCACGCTCGCCACCGCGGAGATCGCGGCCCACGTCACGCCCAATGCGGCAACGCTCGCCGCGGCGGGCTTCGTCACCGTCGGGCTGCTCGCCAAGACGGCGCTGTTTCCCTTCCATCTCTGGCTGCCGCCGGCGCACGCGGGAGCGCCCGCGGCGGGCAGTGCCGTGCTCTCGGCGCTTGTCGTCAAGGGCAGCCTGTTCCTGCTGATGCGGCTGTGGTTCGACACCTTCCCCACCCTGCGCGCGCCTGACGACATGCAGCTCCTGGCGCTGCTCGGCGCGCTGGCCGTGATCATCGGCAGCATCACCGCGCTGCGCCAGCAGCGCCTGAAGCTGCTCGTTGCCTATTCGACGGTGGCGCAGATCGGCTACATGTTCTTCGTTTTCACGCTGGTGCCGACAGATGCCGGCGACGTGATCGCCGGAACGGCGTGGACCGGCGCGTGGCTGCAGGTGGTGGCGCATGCCTTCGCCAAGGCGGGCATGTTCCTCGCCGCCGGACTGGTGGCCGAAATCCTCGGTCATGACCGCATCAGGGAGCTTGGCGGATTGAGTGCGAAGGCGCCGCTCGTGGTGCTGGCCTTCGCGATCAGCGGCCTGTCGCTGATGGGCCTGCCGCCGAGCGGTGGGTTCAGCGCCAAGTTCATGCTGCTGGTGGCCGCGCTGGCCGAGGGCCACTGGCTGTGGGCCATCGTCATCATCGCCGGCGGCGTGCTGGCGGGCGCCTATGTGTTCGGCGTGCTGTCCCGGATGATGGCGGCACCGGCAGCGGGCGTGGAGCTCGCCACCGTCGGGCGCGGCCGCCAGCTGATCGCGCTCGGCCTGGCGCTGGTCGCCTTGCTGATGGGTCTTCTGCCGCTCAGCCCCATCGCCTTCCTGACGATCGGGAGGTTGCCGTGATCCCCGGCATGCTGGCGATGATCGTGCTGCCGCTGGCCATGGCGCTGCTGCTGCTGTGGGCGCCGCTGCGGCCATGGATCGTGCGGGCATTGGGCCTCGCGCCGGTTCCGGGCTTGCTGCTGCTGCCGGCTGCCTGGGACGGCGGCTACAGTTCGGTCACCCTGCAGGGCGGCTGGAGCTATGTGCTGGACCAGCCCGGCGCGCTGCTGCTGGCGGCGTCGACGCTTCTGTGGATCATCGGCGGCTTCGCGGCCAGCCGCTGGCTTGCCGGACGCCGCGATCAGGCCCGGTTCGCACTGTGGTGGCTGCTCACCCTGTCGGGCAGCCTCGGCGTCTTCGTGGCGGGCGACGTGGTGAGTTTCTATGCGCTCTACGCCCTGGCGAGCATTCCGGCCTATGGCCTCATCGTCTTCGCCGGCGGTGAGGATGATCTGCGCGCCGGCCGGATGACGCTCGCCGCAGCACTCATCGGCGAGGGCCTGATCCTCGCCGCCTTCGTGCTGCTCGCCGTGTCGGCCATGGGGCAAGGGCTGGCCATCGCGGCGGTGATGAACGCGCTGCCACAGTCGCCCTACGCCACGATCATCCTGATCCTCGTCGTCGCCGGCTTCGGGCTGAAGATCGGGCTGGTGCCGCTGCATGGCTGGATGCCGCTGTCCTATTCCGCGGGGCCACTCGCCGCCACGGCGGTGCTGAGCGGGGCGACGTCCAAGGCCGGCATCATCGGTCTCATCCGCTTCCTGCCGCATGACACCGCGATGCCGCTGGCGGGCGGACTGATCCTTACGGCGGGGCTGTTCTCGGCGCTCTATGGCGCGGTGCTGGGTCTCACGCAGAATAATCCGCGGAGTGTCCTCGCCTATTCCAGCGTCAGCCAGCTCGGGCAGATGGCGGCGGTGCTGGGCGCGGGGCTGGCGGCGGGCATGCCCGGCGCGGACTCCGTCGTCGCCTATTATGCCGTCTATCACGTGCTCACCAAGGGCGGGCTGTTCCTGCTGCTCGGAGCGCAAGCCGAGGGGCGGGTCACTCCGACATGGCAGCTCGTCCTCGCGGGCGTCATGGCGCTGGGCTTCGCCGGGCTGCCATTGACGGGAGGCGCATTGGGCAAGCTGGCCTTCAAGGACGTGGCGGGCGGCGGCGCGACGGGCCTGCTGTTCGCGCTCGCCGCCGTCGGCAGCACGGTGCTGATGCTGCATTTCCTCACGCTGGTGCGGCGGGCCACACCATCAGCTGATCGCGCCAGCATCTCCGCGGCGGCATGGGTGGGCGCCGTGACGGCGGCAACCGTGCTGCAGTGGAGTCTGTTCTCCGCAGTGACAGGCGTCTCTGCTGCCTATGCCCTGAAGCCCGGCGTGATCTTCGAACTGCTCTTGCCCGTCGTGGTGGGCGCACTGATCGCCTGGGCTCTCGCCGCCACGGACAGGAAGCGGCCGCAATTGCCGCCCGGCGACATCAGTGCGCACGCCGCGGGCTTCATCGAGAGAGCGTCGCCACGCCTCGCCGGCCTCGCGACACGCCTTGAAACCGAGATGCGTCGATGGCCCGTATCGTCGCTCGCGCTCGTCGTGACGCTGATCGTCCTCGTCGCGATGCAAGCCTTGCGGGTCCCGGGTTGATTGAACCAACAGAAAAAACCGCCTCGTGAGAAATGCTACCCCTTGCACGCCTTCACTATCTAAAGTTATGTGTCTGTCTGTGTTGGACACATGGAATCTGCCGCGCGTGACGAGCGTGGCGCAGAAGGGGGAATGATCGTGAGTGAAGCGCCGCAATCCGGAAAGATGTCCCTCGTTGCCCTCACCGGCATGGTGGTGGGCTCCATGGTGGGCGCAGGTATCTTCAACCTTCCCGGCCGCTTCGGTGCGGCCACCGGACCGTTCGGAGCCATCATCGCCTGGACCATCGCCGGCACCGGCATGTACATGCTGGCGCGCGTGTTCCAGGCGCTCGCCGAAAGAAGGCCCGACATCGACGCCGGCGTCTTCGCCTATGCCAAGGCCGGCTTCGGCGACTACATGGGTTTCCTTTCCGCCTTCGGCTACTGGCTGGGCTCGTGCCTCGGCAACGTGTTCTACTGGGTGCTGATCGGCTCGACGCTGGGCGCCTTCTTCCCGGTCTTCGGCGGCGGCAACACCTTGACCGCCATCATCGTCTCGCTGATCGGCATCTGGACCTTCCACTTCATGATCCTGAGGGGCGTGGAGCAGGCGGCCTTCATCAACTCGGTCGTCACCGTGGCCAAGATCGTGCCGATCATCGTCACCATCATCGCGCTGGTGTTCGTCTTCAATTACCACCAGTTCGCCGACAACTTCTTCGGCGGGGCGGACATGCCGGTGAAGCCGCTGCTGCAGCAGGTGCGCGACACCATGCTGATCACCGTCTTCGTCTTCCTCGGCATCGAGGGCGCCAGCGTCTATTCGCGTTTCGCCAAGAAGCGGTCCGACGTGGGCAGCGCCACCATCCTCGGCTTCGTCGCGGTGACCGGCCTGATGGTCGCCATCACGCTGCTGCCCTACGCCTCGATGATGCAGTCGCAGATCGCGGGGCTGCGCCAGCCGTCGCTCGCGGGTGTGCTCGAGTCAGTCGTCGGTCACTGGGGTGCAGTCTTCATTTCGGTCGGTGTGCTGATCTCGGTGCTCGGCGCCTATCTGGCCTGGTCGCTGATCTGCGCCGAGGTGATGTTCGCCGCGGCGAAGTCCAAGGACATGCCGCAGGTCTTCGGCCGGCAGAACGCCAACCGCGTGCCCGCCAATGCATTGTGGCTCACCAATGCGGTGGTCTCGCTGTTCGTGATCTCCACCTACTGGTCGCAGGACGCCTTCAACATCATGCTGGACATGACCAGCGTCACCACCCTCCTGCCCTATCTGCTGGTGGCGGGCTATGGCGTGCTTCTCGCCCGCAGCGGCGAAGGCTACCAGGGCGTGGAGAACCAGCGCGGGCGTGACCAGGTCTTCTCCTGGATCGCGGTGATCTACGTGCTCTTCATGTTCCTCGCGGCGGGCCTCAAATACGTGCTGCTGGTGGCGGTGCTCTATGTGCCGGGCACCATCCTCTATGTCTGGGCGCGCAAGGACTGGAAAATGCCGCTGTTCTCGCCCCGCGACCTCATCATCTTCGTCGTCACAGCGGTGGCGGGCCTCGTCGGCGTCTGGGGCCTCGCGACCGGAACCATCACACCCTAGTTGAAAGGTGCATTGAACATGTCCAGCGAAACCAAGTTCGGCGTCTATTCGGAAGTCGGCCAGCTCCGCAAGGTGATGGTCTGCGCGCCCGGCCGCGCCCACCAGCGCCTCACCCCCAGCAACTGCGACCGCCTGCTGTTCGACGACGTGCTGTGGGTCGAGACGGCGAAGCGCGACCATTTCGATTTCGTGCAGAAGATGCGCGACCGCGGCATCGACGTCGTCGAGATGCACAACCTCCTCGCCGAGACCATGGCCATCCCCGAAGCCCGCAAGTGGATCTTCGACAACCAGATCGTCCCCGACCAGGTGGGACTGGGCCTCATCGACGAGATCCGCAGCTATCTCGACGGCCTGTCCGACCGCGATCTCGCCGAGACGCTGATCGGCGGCCTGTCGACCGAGGAATTCCCCGAGAGCATCGGCGGCGCCGCGCTCGCGGCGATCAAGGACGCGGCGGGCGAGGTCGAGTACCTGCTGCCGCCGCTGCCCAACACGCTCTACACGCGCGACACCACCTGCTGGATCTATGGCGGCTGCACGCTGAACCCGCTGTACTGGCCGGCCCGCCACGAGGAGCCGATCCTGACGACGGCGATCTACAAGTTCCACCCCGACTTCGCCGGCAAGGTGAACGTGTGGTGGGGCGATCCCACCAAGGACCACGGCCTCGCCACGCTGGAAGGCGGCGACGTGATGCCCATCGGCAAGGGCAACGTGCTGATCGGCATGAGCGAGCGCACCTCGCGCCAGGCCATCAGCCAGCTGGCCGCGGCACTGTTCGCCAAGGGCGCCGCCGAGCGCGTCATCGTGGCCGCCATGCCGAAGCTGCGCGCCGCCATGCACCTCGACACGGTCTTCACCTTCGCCGACCGCGACTGCGTGCTGCTCTACCCCGACATCGTCAACCACATCTCGGCCTATTCCTACCGCCCCAGCAGCAAGGCCGGCGGCGTCGAACTGCGCAAGGACGAAGGGTCCTTCGTGGAGGTGGTGGCCGGTGCCCTGGGCGTCAAGAGGATGCGGGTTGTGGAGACCGGCGGCACCGCCTACATGCGCGAGCGCACCCAGTGGGACAGCGGCGCCAACCTGGTCTGCGCCTCGCCCGGCGTGGTCTATGCCTATGACCGCAACACCTACACCAACACGCTGCTCCGGAAGGAAGGCATCGAGGTCATCACCATCTCCGGCGCCGAGCTCGGCCGCGGCCGCGGCGGCGGGCACTGCATGACCTGCCCGATCATCCGCGACGCGGTCGATTTCTAAGACGCAGGAATGAGCGAGAGAGACGAGGTTCAGCCGCAACCGCTCGGCCTGATCGAGGCCATCGTACCGGTGGCGAGCCTCGTCGTCCTTGTCGGCCTGTCGTATTTCCTGTTCGGCGATGGCGGCGCCTCGGGGCCGAGCCAGGTTGCCCTCACGGTGGCCACCATGATCGCGGTGCTCGTCGCGTGGCGGCGCGGCCACTCGCTGGCGGCCCTCCACAAGGCCGCGGTGGACAGCGTCAGCTCGGGCATCGGTGCGATCTTCATCCTGCTGGCAGTGGGCGCGCTGATCGGCACCTGGGCGATGAGCGGCACGCTGGTCGCCATGGTCTATTACGGCATCCAGATTCTCAGCCCCAACTACTTCTACCTGACGACGGCGGTCGTCTGCGCCGTGATCTCGTCCTCGATCGGCAGCTCGTGGACGACGGCGGGCACCATCGGTGTCGGCTTCATGGGGATTGCCGCCAACATGGGGCTCGACCCCGCCATCACCGCCGCCGCCATCATCTCCGGCGCCTATTTCGGCGACACCACGTCACCGCTTTCCGACTCGACCAACCTCGCCTCGGGCACGGTGGGCGTCGGCCTCTACCAGCACATCCGCGAAACGGCGTTGACCTCGTCGATCGCGCTGCTGCTGTCACTGGTGTTGTTCTGGCTGCTCGGCAAGCCCGGCGATTTCGATGCCACCGACAAGATCGTCGCCATCCGCGAGTTCTTCCCGACCTCGCCGCTGCTGTTCATTCCGCTGGTGCTGGTTGCGGCGCTGGCGCTGCTCAAGGTTCCGCCCTTCACGGCGATCTTCGCCGGCGCGCTGGCGGGTGGCCTGGTGGCGGCCTTCGGCTCGCCCGAACGCGTCATTGCCTATGCCCACGGGCAAGACCTGCCCTATGTCCTCGGCCTCATCAAGGGCGTGTGGCTGGCGCTGGCCAATGGCTACAAGGCCGAGACCGGCAACGCCGCCATCGACCAGCTGGTCTCGCGCGGCGGCATGGACAGCATGCTGAACACCATCTGGCTCGTCATCACGGCACTGGCCTTCGGCGGCGTCGTCGAGAAGGCGGGCGTGCTCGACCGGCTGATCCAGCCCATCGTCGACCGCACCAGGTCCACGGGGGCGCTGATCGCCGCCACGGTGGGTTCGGTGGTCGCCGCCAACGTGGTGACGGCGGACCAGTACATCGCCATCGTGCTGCCGGCGCGCATGTTCAAGTCGGCCTTCGCCAAGCTGGGCTTCGCGCCGGTGGTGCTGTCGCGCGCCGTGGGCGCCACCGCCACGCCGACCTCCGCCATCGTGCCGTGGAACAGCTGCGGCGCCTACATGGCGGCAACGCTGGGCGTGGGCACCTGGCACTATGCGCCCTATGCGCTGTTCAGCATCATGAGCCCGCTGGTGGTGATTGCGCTGGGCTTTCTCAACATCCGCATGCCGCGGGCGGCAGCGGTTCAGGGATAGACGCCGGGGCCCAGCAGCGGCCCGAAGACGCTGAAGAAGGTTTGCACCGCAAGCGCCGCCAGCACCAGCCCCATGATGCGGCTCATCACGTTGGTTCCGGTGTCGCCGATCGCCTTCTGGATCGCCTCGGCGGAACGCAGCACGGCAAAGATCACCGCCATGACCACCAGCATCACCACGGCGGTGACCGCCTGCTCGGCGACGGAGTTCACCCTATGGTCGGTCATCGCCACGATCGCGGCAATCGAACCGCCGCCCGCCAGCATCGGCATGGCCAGCGGAAACACCGCGACGTCGCCCGCCGGGGCATCGGCCTCGTCGTTGCCGCCCGGGACCTCGCCAAACACCATGCGCAGCCCCAGGATCAGCAGCACCAGTGCGCCGGCGATACGCAGCGCAGGCAGCGTCACGCCGATCTTTTCCAGGAACAGCTGCCCGAAGGCCAGCAGGAAGAGCAGGATCACGCTGGCGATGAGGCAGGCTCGTATCGCCGTGCGGTTGCGCTCGGCCGGTGTCATCCTGGCAGTGACCGAAAGGAACACCGGCACGGATGCAAAGGGATTGATGGTCACCAGCAACAGGATGAATTCGCTCGAAATGTAGTTCACGCCGTTTCCCACTCCCCCTAGAAGCGTCACGATAGTGCATCGTGCCGCTGAATGCCACCCGCCGCCGATCGGACGAAGCGTCTGGCTGCTTGCCAAATCGGGCCATGTGCCCTCATATCGCCGCCAGCCGAGGCAACCAAATCCGAGGAGTTCCGATCTTGACAGGAAGACCCCCCGGCGAGGGCGCGGACGCGAGGCTTTCCGCCACAGGCGGGCTGCTTCTGGTCAGCACCACGATCCTGGTTCTCGGCGCCCTGTCATGGGGCGAAATGGTCTTCGCGCCGGCGGCCTTCGCCATCTTCATCGTCATGGTGGTCTGGCCCTTGCAGGCGTGGTTGCAGGCGCGCATGCCGAAGTCGCTGGCGGTCCTGATCACCATACTGGTGACGGTCGTTTCCATCGTGGCGCTGCTGCTGCTGTTCGTCTGGGGCATGAGCGTCGTCGGCCAATGGCTGATCCGCAACAGCAACCAGTTCCAGACGCTCTACCAGGCAGCCAGCGACTGGCTGGAGGGGCATGGCGTGCCGGTGGCGGCCCAAATCACCGACATGTTCAGCATGTCGTGGATCGTCGGCATGGTGCAGACCATGCTGTCGCGGATCAACGGGCTGGCTGGCTTCGCCATGCTGGTCTTCGCCTTCGCCGTGCTGGGCCTCCTCGAGGTGGAGGATCTCGCCCGGCGCATCGCCGCCTCGGGCCGCAGCTTCGGCGGTATCGACCTCATCGCGGTCGGACGCGAGACGGCGGGCCAGTTCGGCAAATACATGCTGGTGCGCAGCATCGCCAGCATCGTGACCGGCGCCATCGTCTGGCTGATCGCCTGGATGGTCGGTCTGGAGCATCCATCGGCCTGGGCGGCCATCGCCTTCACCCTCAACTACATTCCGTTCATCGGGCCGCTGGTGGCGACGGTGCTGCCCACGCTGTTCGCGCTGGCGCAATTCCAGTCCTTCCAGATCGCGCTGGTGGTGCTGGTCTGCCTGACGGTGGTGCAATTCATCATCGGCAGCTACCTGGAACCGGTGCTGACCGGCTCGGCACTTTCGATGTCGCCCTTCGCCGTCATGTTCATGGTGTTCCTGTGGAGCCTGCTGTGGGGTCTGACGGGAGCCTTCATCGGCGTGCCGATCTTGGTGGCCGTTCTCACCGTCTGCCGGAGGTTACCTTCGATGCGCTGGCTCACCGTCATGCTGTCCGCCGGCAGCGGCAGTTGATCAGTTCCACCCGGCACCTCCCGACAATTCTTCTGGCCTGCAGCAAGCGTCCGGATTAACTTCACGGTTGAACGTCAAACTGGAGACTGACCCCCGTGTTCAAATTCACACTTCGTTTTGCCGCAGCCGGACTGACCCTCCTGGGTACCGTCATGATGACGGGACAGGATTTCTCGTCCAGCGCTGAGGCATCTTCGAACGTCTCCGCCCAGCGCAGCCGGCAGTGCTCGGCGGAAGCCCGGCGCTATGCCGACCGCAATACGCGGCGCACCACCGCAAGGGGTGCCGCGGGCGGCGCTGCCGTCGGCGCCATCGCGAGCCAGAGCCGGCGCAACACCGGCCGCAATGCCGGGCGTGGTGCGCTGATCGGCGGCGGAGCGGGCCTCTTCGCCTCCACCAGCCGCTGGAACGTCTATTATAATTATTCCTATCGCAACTGCGTCCGCCGCTAGGCGGACGCATCGCCCGGCGGCCAGCACGACAGCAGGCTGCGCAGGATCACGGCGGCCGGCGCCAGGGTGGCGCCGGCCTGCCCCCGCTGCTCATCGTCGTGCCGGCACATCACGAGTCGTAGGACGCAGAGATCAGTTCGGCATCTTCGTGATCACGAGGTGGCCTTCGCCCACGGGGATTGCCAGCATGGAGGCGCGGACGGTGTTGGTGCCCTTGCCGGGCGAACTGAACTGATAGGTTTCGGTGAAGGCGACATTGTACGACTTGCCCTTCTGGACCTCGACCTTCGCCACATAGGACATGTTGATGCGTGACCCCGTTGCAGTCACCGCCGCCGTGCCGACGAGATCGGCGCGCCGCCCGATGAAGCGCCCGGCGCCGAGGCTCTGGAAGGTCCAGGTCTTGATCTCACGCTTGCCATCCGAATAGAGCGTGTTCATGCGGATCTCGAACAGCTTGCCACTGGGCTTGCCGCGGATGTCCACCTTCACGGTGCGTGTCTTGCCGTCGGTGTAATTCTTCACGTCCCCGGTCGCGACGAGATGACCGGAAAAGAAGGTCGAGAGATTCATCGGACCGGCACTGGCAAGGGCCGCCGACGGGGCGAGCGTTGCCACGGGCAGGAACACGGCGGCCGACATCAGAATGGCTCCGACCCTCGCCACTCGCTGTCCTTGTGTAAATCGCATGGAGTCGCTCCCTCGGCTGGTCTTGGCATAACTTCGAACGGTCATGGGCGGGAATTCTCGTTCGCCCGTGCGGCGGAAACACGACAGGCCCTGAACACGACTGGTCCTGAACTGGACCTGACGCCATTACGCCGAATACAGCCTCGAGAAAACCCTGAATTGCACCATGACAGAAGAGTGAACGTTTTCGCCACGGTCGAGTTCCGACATTGCAGGCCGGTGCGGACCCGCAAAGAAAAACCGCCACCCCCTTGCGGAGGTGGCGGTCAATTTCGGAGAGCCGGAATTACTCCTTGTCGACGCGCGTGTCTTCGCCGACCTGAACCACGCCCTGCTTGGCGGAGCTGAAGGTGAAGCTGTCGCCCGAGGGGGCAACGAAGATCTTGTCGTGAGCGCCAGACTTGTAGGTGACTTCGCCCGTGCAGTCGTCGTTCACCTTGTAGGTGCCTTCGTCAGCCTCAGGCGCGGCAGCGCCGGCAACGCCGCTGATGGTCTTGACATGGCCAGCCCCATCGAAGTGCTCCTGGCCGGCTTCCGCGTAGGGCTTGCCCGCCTCGTCGAAGCCCTGGAGCCAGTAGGTGTAGTGGCCCTGGATGGACGCGTTCGAGCATTCGCCAGCGGTGGCTGCGGTCGTTCCGGCTGCAACGAAGGCCAGAAGTGCGAGCGTGCTTACGATGTAGGTTTTCATTTGAAATCTTCTCCATGGAATGCGGTCCTGAACTCAAGACCGCGGCCCTTATTGCGAGAAATTTCAACGGCCGCATCTGTGGAAGTACGACACGACGTCAACGGCGAGCGCCGGAATTTACCTAAAGCAGCGCGGCCGCGCGCAGCGCGTCGAGGTCTTTCGATCCCGTGGCGAGGCAGGCGATGCGGAGCGCCTCGGCGAAGGCCTCGACATGGGTGACGACCGCCTCCGTCCCCTGCATCGCGGAGGGCAGGAGCGATGCGGCCTGGCCCACAAGGCTGGCGCCGAGACGGATGGCCCTGGCGGCATCGAGGCCATGGCGGATGCCGCCCGAGGCGATGAGCGGCGTGTCCGGGCAGGCAGCGCAGACCTCGGCGAGGCAGATGGGTGTCGGGATGCCCCAATCGCGGAAGATCTCACCCATGTTCCGGCCGTCGGGTTCGGAGAGCCGTGCGCCTTCGACGGCGGCCCAGCTGGTGCCCCCTGCCCCGGCGACGTCGATGGCCGCCACGCCGCAGGCGACGAGGCGCCGCGCGACCTCGCCCGAAATGCCGCTGCCCACTTCCTTGGCGATGATCGGGACAGGCAGCGCGCGCGCCAGCCTGGCGATCGCCGCTTCGACCCCGGCCCAGTTGCGATCGCCGCCGGGCTGCACGGCTTCCTGCACCGGGTTGAGATGCAGGATCAGCGCATCGGCCTGGAGCTGGTCCACGGCGCGGCGCGCCTCGTCCGGCCCCATGCCGCTGACCAGCTGGATGGCGCCGAGATTGCCGTAGATCGGGATCGAGGGGGCGATGCGGCGCAGTTCGGGGCCAAGGCCCGAGCTGTCGGGCGTGGTGAGCGCGATGCGCTGCGAGCCAACGCCCATGGCGAAGCCCATGTGTTCGGCCGCTTCCGCGATGGCGCGATTGATGCGCGCAGAGACGTCCGGGCCGCCGGTCATCGAGGAGGCCAGAAACGGCAGGCGCAGCAGCTTGCCGAGGAAGCTCGTCGACAGGTCGATGTCGGCGAAATCCACCTCCGGCAGCGCATTGTGCCGGAAGCGGACCATGTCGAAACCGGCGGGCACGCTGTGGCGTGCCGCGCCGGAGAGCACGATGTCGATGTGATCGCGCTTGCGGCGCTCGATCTCGCTCATGCGGGTCAGTCCGCCGAGCCGATCAGGCAGCAGGCGATCAGGGATGGGCCGAAAGGTAGGCGATGACGTTGGCCACGTCCTCGGGCTTCTTCAGGCCGGCGAAGGCCATCTTGGTGCCGGGCACCAGGGCCTTGGGATTGGGCAGGTACTTGGTGAGCGTCGCCTCGTCCCACACGGCACCCGTGGCGCCGAAGGCCTTCATCGCGGCGGAATAGTTGTAGCCTTCGACCGAGGCCACCTTGCGGCCCACGACGCCCTTCAGCGTCGGCCCGATCTTGGTGATGCCCTTCTCGTTCTCGTGGCAGGCCTTGCACTGGGCGAAGACCTTCTCGCCGGCGGCGGCATCGCCCGCGGCGTGGGCCGGAACGGCGAACAGCACGGCGGAGGCCAGGGCGGCGAAGACGGTTGTCTTGATCATCGGATTTTCCTTCACGGGGTTAGACGAGGTCTCGATCGGAAGAAGGCATGCGCTCGGCATGTCCTGTAGCGCTCAGTCTTAGAACCACATCGGCCAGATGCGCAAGCAGTCCCCCTGCCAAGTATATTGCGACAAACGGCCATCCCGATTGCTGCAGTGCGGCGCGGAGCGCCAGCACCAGCGATGCCCCGGCAAGGCCGTTCGCCACGAAGCTCAACAGGAGGAATGGTCTTCGCTTCCGCCAGAAGTAGACGGCCGCCACGGCGATCTCGAGGGCCAGAACCACGAGGATCACCCCGGCAACCTGACCGCTCTCTACGAAGGCCTCCATGCGCGGGATCACCCGAAGGGGGCGTTCATCTGGACGATGCGCAGGTTGAGGAATGAAGCGGTCGACACCCAGGCGAGATAGGGCAGCAGCAGGATGCCGGCCCAGGTCGAGACCGAGCCCAGCGCCACGACGATTCCCAAGACCGACAGCCACAGCAGCACGACCTCGCGCAGCGCCCAGTCCGGCCGGCGCAGCTTGAAGAAGATGCCGCTCCACGCGACGTTGAGGACGGCGTTGACGGCCAGCGCCCAGAAGATGATGGTCCGCGCGCCCGTGTCCTCCGCCGCCTGCCAGGCGAGCGCCGTGGCGATGACGGTCAACACGAAGATCGTCGTCCACACCGGGCCGAAAGCCCAGTCCGGCGGCTTCCATGACGGCTTCCTGAGGGCGTCGTACCACGGCCCGATCTCGGTCAGCACCGCACCCGCGATGGCGACGACGACGGCGATCGCCGCGGCAACGCCGAGCGGCCAGAGGAATGCGGCGGACAAGTTCATGTCGGGCGCACGATGCCGAGGAGATGCGCCATGTCCTTCACGAAAATCTTGAGATGCGCCATCGGGCCTTTGCGCGACAGCTTCTTCTCGGTGTAGGATTCCCAGGTGAGGCGCTGCACGTCCTTGTCCATGCACATCTTGACGAAGCTCTCGCGCCGCTTGTCGCTCGAATACCAGAAATACTGCATGATGCCGAGGATGAAGAAGATGCGGCCATGCTCCTTCATGAAACGCTTGCGCGCGCAAGCGAGCTGGCGCGCATCGCCGGTCGTGAGGAAGGCCATGGCGGCATCCGCCGCCAGCCGGCCGCCCAGCATGGCGTAATAGATGCCCTCGCCCGAGGCCGGCGCGACCACGCCCGCGGCGTCACCCGCCAGCACCACGTCCTTGCCGTTGTCCCAGCGCTTGAGCGGCTTGAGCGGAATGGGCGCCCCCTCGCGGCGCAACGTGCGGCCGGAGAAGCCCATCTGCTGGCGCAGCTCCGCCACCGCACCCTTCAGCGAGAAGCCCTTGTGGGCGCTGCCGGTGCCGACACTCATGGTCTTGCCGTGCGGGAACACCCAGGCATAGAAGTCGGGCGACAGGCCGCCGCGGTAATAGACGTCGCAGCGGTCGGACTCATATTCCTCCGAGCGCGTTTCGGGCGCCTCGATGATCTCGTGATAAGCGAAGACATAGGGCATCTTGTGCGCGCCGCGCACCGTGTCCTTGCCGACCTTCGACAGCGCGCCGTCGGCGCCGATGACGCAGCGCGCGCGCAGCGTCGCCGGCGTGCCGTCCTTCTCCTTGTAGTGGACGACCGCGGTGCCGCTGCCGTCGCGCGCGAAGCTTTCATAGGTGCCGGTGCGGCGCTCGGCGCCGGCCTCGGCGGCACGCTGGCGCAGCCATTCGTCGAAGGGCCCGCGATCCACCATGCCGACATAGGAATTGGTCACCGGCATGTCGACCTTGCGGTCACTGGGCGAGATGATGCGGGCGGAGAAGATGCGCGCCACCAGCATGTCGGGGGGAATGTCGAAGTCGCGGATGCAGCGCGGCGGAATGGCCCCGCCGCAGGGCTTGATGCGCCCGGCCCGGTCGAGCAGCGCCACGCTGAAACCGGCCTTCGCCGCATCATGCGCGGCGGTCGCGCCCGAAGGCCCGCCGCCCACCACCACGAGATCATAGGTTGTCTCTGCCAGCATGATGCTAACTCCCGGTTGCCTGGTGGCGCGCCGCGAGCACCAGGGGATTTGCCGCCGCGCCGAAACCCTCCCGCGCCCCCACCGCCGTGGCCAGCAGTGCTGCGAGGATGAAGAACACCGCCTCGACCGCGAACACCGTGGCATAGGCCATCACCGGCGAGCCGAGCACGAGGCGCGAGACATCGGCGAGTGCCGTTCCGGCGAAGCCGCCGATGCCGAAGGCGATGGCCTGCGACGCGCCGAACAGCCCCATGCGCACGCCCTCGCGCGAGGTGCCGCTGTTGGCCATGTTGAACATCGAGCCGATGGCGGCGACCGCGAAGACGCCGTTGCAGAAGCCCAACGCGAACACCGAGGGCTTCAGCGGCCAGCCCGGCCCCACATGCGCGGCCATGACGAGGCCGGCGAGCGCCAGTGCCGAGCCGATGCAGCCCAGGACGGTCCAGCTCCGCAATGCCATCAGCCGCGGCAGCAGCGTCGAGGCGAGGCCCACCAGCACCATGCCGACCAGCACGCCCGAATTCTGCACCCCCGACAGCGAGGTGGTCTGGCCCGGAGTCAGCCCGAAGACGAGGCCGGCGAAGGGCTCGAGGATCAGGTCCTGCGCCGAATAGGCCAGCATGGAGACGAAGATGAAGATGGCGAAGCGCCGTGCCGTGCGGTCGGCCCAGACCTCGGCGAGGGCCTGGCGGAAGGGAACCTTGTCTTCCGCAGGCTTCGGCGCCACACGCCCGGTCTCCAGCCCGCGCACCGCGACGAGTGTCAGCAGGAAGGAGCCGACACAGATGCAGGCGGCCACCACCAGCAGGCGCTCCGTCGAGAACGGATCGAGAAAATGCCCGGCGAGCCCCGCGGTGACGATGAAGCCGGCGATCATCATGATCCACACGATGGTGGCGGCCGCGGCACGGCGCGTCTCCTCCACCTGGTTGGCCAGCAGCACGAGGAGCGAAGTGCCCGCGGCCCCCACCCCCGCACCGATCAGCGTGAAGGAGAGGATGGCGGCCGCCGTTCCCAGCCACATGTTGTGCTGCATGACGGCGACCGACAGCGCCGCGCCGAAGCCGCCCAGCGCCAGCGTGCCCATGCCGGCGACGATCCACGGCGTGCGCCGTCCGCCCCGGTCGGAACCGTGCCCCCACGAGGGCCGCAGCACCTGCAGCGCGTAGTGCCACGTCACCAGCAGCCCCGGCACCACGGCCGGCAGTGCGAGCTCGACAATCATCACGCGGTTGATGGTGGAGGTGGTCAGGACGACGACGGCGCCGAGGGCGGCCTGGACGAGGCCGAAGCGCGCGATGCCGGCCCACGAGGTCGTCATGCCAGCCCCCGGATCGCGAAGGCGCTGACCATCATGCCCGAGACATAGAGCGGCACGCCGAAGCCCGAATACCACAGCGCCCGCTCGACGGGCCGGGCGAGGAATCGGCGCATCATCACCAGCTGCACGGCGAGCAGCGCCACCACGGCGGCGGCATGGATGGGCTTGCCCCATGACAGCAGGAGCGCGATCACAACGGCCTGCGGCAGCGCCATCACCGCGCAGGCATTGCGCGCCGCACCCGCGACACCGAGCTGCACGGGGAGCGAGCGCACCCCCATCTTCTTGTCGCCCTCGATGGCCTTGAAGTCGTTGAGCGTCATGATGCCATGCGCGCCAGCCGAATAGAGCAGCGCCAGGATCACGCTCGGCCAGCCCGGAACCGCGGCCAGCAGCACGGCCGCCCCGGTGAACCAGGGCAGCCCCTCATAACAGAGACCCACGGCCGAATTGCCCCACCAGCCATTGGCCTTCAGCCGGAACGGCGGCGCCGAATAGGCCCAGGCCATGGCCATGCCGAAGCTGGCCGCCCAGAACACCACCGGCCCCAGCGCGAGTGCCACGGCGAGCGACAGCACGGTCCAGAGAACGGCGATATAAAGCCCCCAGCGCCCGGGAATGCGCCCGGACGGAATCGGCCGCTCCGGCTCGTTGATGGCATCGACATGCCGGTCGAACCAGTCATTCACCGCCTGGCTGGTGCCGCACACCAAGGGCCCCGACAGCGCCATCCCGGCCAGCACCAGCCCCCAATGATCGGCCATTGAAATGCCTGAGGAAATCGCCCCACAGGCAAAGGCCCACATGGGCGGAAACCACGTCACCGGCTTCAACAGCTGGAGCGCCGCGGAAGGTTGCGGGAGGGAGGGAACCGCACGGGTTGAGGCCATGTTCGGCATGATGTCGGACACTATAGTTGACATTACCAAATGTCAACCTTGCTTGACAGACCGCTGTGTGTTTCCACATTTACGGGCATCTGCGAAAGCAGAGTTAGAGACTATGCATTTTCTCCAGCCTTCGCTTCCCGTCGACACAGTGTCCTCACGTTGGCCGTCATGAGGTCCAATCGCGAAATTCCGTATTTCAACGCCGCAGGAATAGGTTCGTTATTCACCAAGGACCGATCAATCAAGGAAACAACAAAACCCGCCTCGGAAAGCAGCTGCACCAACTGAAATGGCGTCACTTTATTGAGCGATGAACCAGGGCGACGCGACAAAAAACTTGGGTCATTGAATAACCAAGGAAATTCCTTGACAAATTGAAGATGCGCCCATGGTTGAGAGCGCTTGAAATACCTGCAGTTGAGGCAATTATCGGGCGTCAGTTCGAGATCGCTGGTCTCCGGCCAGGTCCAAGGAAAGCCCTCTCGAAGAGATCTTCGGTGTTCTCGCGAGGACGCACATCGCTCTTCGGACTTCCAACATTCAACACTTTTGCACTCAATGTATCCATCCCGGCCATAATACCAAAAGCCATGGTCATGCGACCCGCAGGGTGAAAAATAGTTATCGTGATTATTGAAATAAACGCCATCCTTGGAAAGCATGCGATGCAATGCGTCGAATGACCGAGGCAGGTCGTCAATATGCTCTGTAACGGTATTGGAGAAAATAAACTCTATGTCCTTTTCGGAAGAACTCTCCCGGGTCTTACTCCAGTCACCTACCGAACATTGAGAGAAAACAAACCCGTTGAGTGCATGAATGCCATGGGGAAGATTCCGCTGCTCTGTCCAGCTGTCGATTGCGAAGACTTCAGCCGCTCCCAAAGCTAGAAAGGCTACTGAAAATGCGCAATCCCCCGCTTCCCAATCCAGAACTGTCTTTCCTCTGTAATCCTCCGGACCAAAGTATCCTCTGGCGATGAACTCTTCGATCTGGCCAATACGGCTCTTCACGCGATGTACAAATGCCTCCGGCAAGTCGCTCAAGAAAACATCCATTCCATCGCGACCAGACGAGGACTCAAACACTTTTGACACCGAGCCATCCGTCACATTCATGAGTAATATTCCAGCATCTCGCCGTTTTCTACTTTGATCAGTGGGTTCCCGCAGCCGCACGCCTTACCAATGTTGAACAACCCGTCTCTCTTGCGCATTGCCAACAACTCGTTCATCACCCATCCATGTATCGTTGCAAAGGGGAATGACTCCGCCAACTGTCAGTTGAACCTCGTTGCCCACCTTATCGTTCGCTCGAGCACTCGTGAAAAACGCTCGTTGTTGCGGATCAGCCGACCAAGGGCCGTTTTTCCCAATATGTTGGCGACAAACTCGACCTCCCCTTCATAGCGATTTTCAATCATGTGGCGTTGCCAGTCGGGCATATCCGAACCGAGGGCAGCTGTCGCCGCACCGCGAACGACTTGTGAAAAGGCTGCAACAGGATAGAAACTCCGCGTGAAAGGCGTATTCGCGACCAGAAGGTGATAAAGGCGTCGGCTTTCGTCGATTGGTTCCGCTAGATCAATTTCAGTATGACGCGGCACGAACGCTTCAATCCGCGGCGACGCAACCACTCGACGGCCATCCAAAATCGCATCATGCATCCATCCCCAGTCGCATAAGTGACCCAGCTGCGGACGATGACGCAACGCAGAGGTCGTAGAGGCTCTACAGAGCCGGGGACCTTCGGAATAGTAATTGAAGACAGGGCCGGCAATCGGCGCTTCACCCACGAATGTCTTTACGCCGCAATTGTGCTGCATGGACTCAGTCGACGGGTCGTAAACACTGACTTGATTGACATACACGTCATAGTCGCGATTTCTCTCCAGACATTCGACGGACGTTCTTATGTAGCCGTCAGCCAATAAATCACCTGGCCGGATATAGAGGACATAGTCGCCATGTAGCTTGGCAGTGACCGAGTTTCGCGCAGCGGCAACACCGGTGGTCATCTCCTGCCTTACAACAGTCAACCTGGGATTAACTTGAGAAGTTAAACTCTCGCGCAAAGCTATGGAGGGCAAGTCGTCAGACCCGTCATCAACATAGACCACTCTCAGATTCTCGTACGACTGAGCGGAAATTGACGCCAAGGTATTGCCAGCGAGAAGTCCGAGGTTCTGATTGACAAGCACAACTGTAACAACAGGCCAACCGGGCATCCGCATTGGTGCTGCGGAAGTCTGCACTTTGGTCCGCCGCCACGGCTGCTTCAGAGGCGGAAGAGTGACAGTCCTTAGTGGTTTCTTGAGTGAGATCGCAGCTTCAAGCGCGCCGACTAGACCCGCTGCACTCCCGTCAAATTTGACAGAGTTGACGTTGTCGACCCACGGTGTGCCATCTTCGAACGCCGGATTATTGACGTTCAACACCACAACACCCCCAAGAAGTGACGCCTCATATGCAGCAAGGCAAAAGGACTCGAAGTCAGTTGGGAACGCTGAAATCGCACCGGCAATTATGCTGTCGCGCAGTTCCGCACTCAAGCCACCCATGAGCTTGAAGCGGGAGACAAGATCGGCCGGCACCAGCGACAGTATTTTGCGCGCATATTCAGAATCCAGGTCACCGCACACCAACAGTACGGATCCTCGATAGTCCGGACGCGCGCGCAGAAGCCCGACTGCAGCCTGCACAAAGATCTGGGGCCTTTTGAACTCCTGGAATTTGCTCGAAAACACTATCGGAGTGTCAAGATTCGGTAGAATCGACTGCTTTGCCACATCTCGGTCAATCTCGAGATCAGGTGGAGTTATGTGGACTCTGCTCCACCATCTCTCGGGCGGTATTCCGAAACTGCGACGTGTCTCCTCTGCAATCGACTCGAGGTGCGCTACGATCAAGTCGCAATCCAGCAGGCTTTTTCGCTCTAGATCGAAGCAGCGCAGATCACCGCTTTCGAGCATTCTCGTCTCCCGAAGGACGAGAATTGCTTCCGTAGAGTGGAGCCTGACTGCAAGTTCTGAATCTGCCAGGAACCCCCTCGCCAGTCTTTCCTGAAGAGTAGCGAACGCGAAGCCTCCCCAATCCGGGAACTCGACGTAGTCAATTGCATGCTCAGTTGCGATGGATTGAAGCGCATGAAGAATTATGTTGGATCTTGAGAGAAGACGATCTTCGCCGCTCATAACCAACGATGTGTCACTTTCGTCCGCCTTGACGTCGGTGAGCACTTTGATCCGCGCGCCCGGGAACACGGCTTTAAATGCGGCCTCGGCCACATGTCCCGTTGTTAAGATAACTACCGTTCTCTTTCTCTCTTCATCGGTCATGCTCTTGAGCGTGTTGTACATAAACCGCCCTATGCCACCACCGGTGAAGGGAAAGACCTCAAACGTAACAAATACAATCAGACCGCTTTTACTCATAGGCCCAGAAACTCTCCATAGCAATCATGCGCCGTGGCCGATATGCACTTCAGGTAGTCGGCTATCGTCTCAGCTAGCTCGGGTCGATCCATTGCGAGAATAGTGCTCAGCTTCTTGCTAATCTCAACTGGGCTTGCGGGATCCGCAACTTCCACAAGGCGAACGTACGGATGCTCTTCATAAGCATCAAGAAGAAGCGGATTGCGCAGGCACGGCGTACCCACTGCCTCACTTTCGAGCGAAACCATCGGATGACACTCAGCAAGTGAGACGTTGAGAGTTGCTCTGCAATTTGACATGAGCAGAAAGGTCGACGGGCGGTCCAGATGCGGAATTTGTTCGAGTTTTGCCTCGTAGGGAGCAGGAAGTTCTATTCCGCGGGCAAAGTGAATTACCTTGTCGAGTTCCGGCGTCATCGCGGCCCCCAGAACATTGCAGTGAAGATTTTTCCGCCAGTCAGAACTTCCAGGCACCAAAGCGAAGTTGGAAACCTCTTTGACGTGATCGAGATGAATTCTCGGAGGCATATTGAGAAGTATGGGTTTGAATGAATTAGGCGTCAGGAGTTCGTGGCCGCGCTTCATGAAGTGAATGCGTCTGACCTTGCCGGTGCGCGCGAATTCGAGCGCCTGGAACGCGAGAGCTCTCTCTGGCTCGTAGCACCATTGCACCACGTTCCCGTGATAGACGAGGAACAGTCGAGAGGACAGTCCCGAAGCAGATAGATGGTTGATCAACTGCGATATTGCCGGCGACATTCCATGAAATATGAAATTGGAGATCCGATGTTGATCCGCTAGCCGGACAACTGAACCTATTTGATCACGTTTCAGTCGCTCGGAAGCATCGAGAGCCAGTTTGTGCCCTGGCAGGGATCCCGCTGCTGCGCGTATGCCCAGCCATTGCCGACTGAATATGTGCAGCACGCTCTCGAAACCATGCATGTCGTTTGCATACCGCGTGTCCTGGTCTGCGTCCCATTGGAACAGCGCTCCAGAGGGCTGGGTCTCAGGTTGACTTCTGAGAACGACTTTCGTCTTTCTTCGGAAGAAGCCCTCTCGCTCCTTCCGAAGCGGTGCGGCATGCCGAACCTCAAGTGATGCACGGAGGAGCGCGTTTTCGAGTTGTAGCCGCTCCATTTCCTCTCTTCGATTTGTAGGCCCATAGGCTGTATGGCCACCGTTCGCAGTTCTGTCATTTCTATCCACAGATGATCCCCATAAGGCATGCTGCATTGGCAGCACCTCTCCACCCTCGCGGCTGAATTTTGGCGCTAGGTTCCTCAGACCCGGACGATTTACTCCATTCACGTCAACTTATGAGGGAATGCTCTATTAATGAAAAACTCTTTTTTTCGCTTATTAGCTCAACGCGTTTTATCTGTTAATCTGCTAAGAATGCATATTTGTCGACACACGGTGTTGGCGATCGCTTCGGTGCGCCAAAATCCTGCCGCGCCAGAGTTCTGAAATGGTTTGCGGCAGCGGCGACTTTGCAGCGGCTGCACGAAGGTTCGGTTGCAAGGGAAACCAGATCGGGGCGTCAACGGCGGCGACGCCCATTCGACGCGAAATGCATCCGCGGCGCCAACATGCGGCGATCGAAGTGAATCCAGTTCGGGTGATCTGAGGCGGCGCGGCGATGCGGTCGGTTAGCCCTCGTCGCCGCCCGACTTGTCCTCGATGCCGTAGCGGTGAAGCTTCACGTAGAGGCTCTGGCGTGAAAGGCCGAGCATGTCGGCGGCGCTGGCGCGGTTGTTGTCGGAGAGCTGCAGGGCGGCCTCGATGCACAGGCGCTCGATGATGTCGGTCGTCTCGCGCACCAGGTCCTTGAGCGGCACCTTGCCGACGAGCTTGGTCATCTCCTCGACCGAGCGCAGAAGGCTGCGCTTGTGGGGGTCGGGCTCGGCGGCGCGGCGGCTGGCGCGGCGGATGGCGAAGCCGAAGCACACCGGGTTGGCGGGCGGCGAGGCGACGCCCGAGACCTCGACATCCTCGGTGGTGCCGAACTGGCCACGCAGCACAGTCTGGAACTGGCGCACCGCGCCGTTCTCGGCCAGGGAATTGAACAGCACCGAGACGTCGACGCCGGCGCGGCCCATCCAGCGGTCGATGGGTTCGCCGCGGGCCTGCTCCTCGGAGCCGAGCTGGGCGGCGTCGAGGAAGGCCGCATTGGCGGAAATGATGCGCCGCTCGAGGTCGGTGACCACGAAGGCCTCGGGCAGGTCGCGCATGGCGTTGACCACGGCGGCCTGGCTCTTGGAGACGACGATGCCGCTGGCGCCCGCCGCCATGGGCTGCAGGCGCATCAGGTAGAAGCTGGCGTTTTCCTGGCGGAAGATGGTGGCGCCGAGCACGGCCTGCTGCTGGCGGCCCTCGAGGGTGAGCGCCACGTCGTCGGCGCGGCCGGTGGCGCGCAGTGCCGTCATCAGCTCCTCGACGCGGGCCACGTCCGGTCCGTCGAACATGGCGGCGAACTGCGCGCCGGTGAGGCGCTTCAGCGGCTTGTTCATCAGGTTGGCGGCCGCGGCATTGGCCTCGACGATGCGGCCCGAACGCGAATCGACCACCACGATCGCCTCGGACGAGACCTGCATCAGCAGGCGGTAGCGGGTTTCGGCGTGGCGGAGCCTGGCATATTCCTGCTCGATCGACTGTTCGGCGGCGAGCAGGCGCTGCTGCACGGCGGCGACCTGGCGCAGGTCGCGCCCGATGGCCACGAACTGGCCGGCACCGCCGGCCTTCATCACGCAGTAGCGCACCGGCACGTCGGCGCCGTCGGCCTGCTGGTGGTTGATCTGACGCCAGCGCGGCGGCAGGCCCATGGCGGCTTCCTGCAGCATCTGCTCGATCTTGGGCCGGCTCTCGATGGTGGAAACGTCGGTCCAGGCCTTGCCCGGCCAGGCGGCGAAGAGCTCGCCCGGCATGTCGGGGCCGACGAACAGCCGCTCGCTCAGTGTGCCGTCAGGATTGACGACGAGTGCAATGTCGGCGGCGGCCGAGAGGAGAAGTGCAGACTCCGTCGCATCGAGCTGCTGCAGCAACCCGGCGAGGCTGGCCTCCCGATCCCGGGGATGAGAGGGCACGCTCTTGAGCGTCACGTCCTTGTCCTTCCATGAGGTACGGCGGTTCGGAACATCTTCACTCCACTCCCGCCAAGCCGGACCACTCATTGGCTTGGTGAACTGCGTCCCGCGCGTCCGTTATAATCGCATCGGCGTCAATGTCCCTGGGCGCAATGTCGCGTCCATCAAATAGGACACCTCCAACGGCGACTCGAATTTCCCGGTTCCGTGAAGACGATCTCAAGTCTCGAATAGCCGAGCGGAGCGTCGGAAGCAAGCGCTCGGACGACAGGGAAAACCCTATAAATTCAAAATGCTCCTCGCCGACAAGGCGAGCCGGATCGGATGCGTTCGCCCTTACCAGAGAGGTCACCTTCCAACCTGCACGCAGAAGGTGTTCTTCCACCAGGCGCAGGCCGAAAGTGTGTTGTTCGCCTGGCACAGGCAACAGTAAGGCATGTCCATGCAGCTGACCGGGGCGCGCCGACGGCAGGCGGAACTGGCGCACCAGCTGCTGCAGCCGGGCCATCCCCAGCGTCACCTCGACGAAATCGCACCTGTCCTGGCACCAGAAATCGCCCAGCTGGCGGGCGGCGGGAGCCAGCAGGTCCATCATCAGCGTCTCGGGCGATGCGCCGCAGCCCAGGAGGTCGTCCACCAGCTGCCGGGCCTCGTCCTCGCGGCTTTCGCACACCAGCGCCGTAAAGCGCTCCACCTGCTCGGCGGAGACCGGCGGCACGCGGAATGGAGAGGCATCGTTCACCATAATCCTCCCTGTACGGCGAAACCCAGGCCAGCAAATAGGCCGGCGCGGGCTTCTGGTCCAGTTCCCGGTACACCGCTCCCGGCTTCGTCACGGGGCGGCGGCACGCACGGCAGCAGGGGCACGACCCCAGCGCGAAGCACTATGTACCAAAAACTGGACGTCAACAAGTATTGACACTTATTTTTATGGGGACTAGCCTCCGAATTGGGCTGCAATCCTTCACCCCGTCACCAAACGGGAGTGCAGCGGGCCCGGGAGAGCGACCAATGCAAGTGCTTCGCGGCCAGCACGGGACCCAGATGGGGCTTTACACGCAAGCCCAGCGGCAACGCCGCGATTCGTCGCCCTGGACGCTGGTGCAGGGCATCCTGGCCCCCCTGCAATTCCTGGTTTTCCTGGTGAGCCTCGGCCTGGTGCTGCGCACCCTGCTGACCGGAGAGGGTGCGGGAATCGCCAACGCCTCGGTCATCCTCAAGACAATGCTGCTCTATACCATCATGGTCACCGGCTCCCTGTGGGAGAAGGACGTGTTCGGCAAGTACCTCTTTGCACCCGCCTTCTTCTGGGAAGATGTGGTGAGCTTCGGGGTGATCGCGCTGCACACAGCCTATGTGATCTGCCTGCTCACCGGATCCCTGGACGAGCAGGGCCTCCTCTGGCTCGCGCTCGTGGCCTATGCGGCCTATGTCACCAATGCCGCGCAGTTCCTGCTGAAGCTGCGGGCTGCGCGACTGCACCAGGCGGGGGCCGCATCATGAACCTGCCGTTCCGCGCCCCCTCCCCGCCCTCATGCAACGACATCCCGGTGCTGCGCGAGCGCGGCCAGCGCGAGGTGTTCTGCGGTCTCACCGGCATCGTCTGGCTGCACCGCAAGATCCAGGACGCCTTCTTCCTCGTCGTCGGCTCGCGCACCTGCGCCCACCTGATCCAGTCGGCCGCCGGCGTGATGATCTTCGCCGAGCCGCGATTCGCCACCGCCATCATCGACGAGCGCGACCTCGCCGGGCTGTCCGAAATCGACGCCGAACTTGACCGCGTGGTGAACCGGCTGCTCGAGCGCCGCCCCGACATCAAGATGCTGTTCCTCGTCGGGTCCTGCCCGTCCGAGGTCATCAAGCTCGACCTGAAGCGCGCCGCCGCGCGCCTGTCGCAACTGCATTCGCCCAAGGTCCGCGTGCTGAACTACTCCGGCAGCGGGATCGAGACCACCTTCACCCAGGGTGAAGATGCCTGTTTAGCCGCGCTGGTACCCTTCTCCCCCCTTCCAGCCAACGGCTATGTGCCCCCGCTCCTTGTGGCGGGGGCACTTTCTGACGTGGCCGAAGACCAGTTCCGCCGGATCTTCGCCGACATGGGCCTGCCCGACGTGGGCTTCCTGCCGGCCCGCACCGCAGGCGCCATGCCCGCCGTGGCGCCGGGCTCGAGATACCTGCTGGCCCAGCCCTTCCTTAACGATACGGCGCGCGCGCTGGACGAACGCGGTGCGGTGCATATCCCCGCCCCCTTCCCGCTGGGTGCGGAAGGCACCACCGGCTGGTTCAAGGCGGCGGCCGATGCCTTCAACATTCCCGCCGCCAAGTTCCGCGCCGCCACGGACGCCGCGCACATCCGCGCCAAGCTGGCGCTCGAGCCACACCGCGAGATGCTGGCGGGCAAGCGCATCTTCTTCTTCCCCGACTCGCAGCTGGAAATTCCGCTCGCCCGCTTCGTGGCGCAGGAGCTGGGCATGGAACCCGTGGAAGTCGGCACGCCCTATCTGCACCGCCAGCACCTTGCCCAGGAAATCGGGCAGCTGCCGGCCGGCACGGTGGTGAGCGAAGGCCAGGACGTCGAAAAGCAGCTCGACCGCTGCCGCGACTCCAGACCCGATCTCGTGGTCTGTGGCCTTGGCCTCGCCAACCCGCTGGAGGCCGAGGGCTTCACCACCAAGTGGTCGATCGAACTCGTGTTCACGCCGATCCATGGCTATGAGCAGGCCGGCGACCTCGCCCGCCTGTTCTCGCGGCCCATGGACCGACGCACCAGGCTGGGGGTGTAGCGATGCAGCTCACACTCTGGACCTATGAAGGCCCGCCGCATATCGGCGCCATGCGCATCGCCACCGCGATGCAGGGCCTGCACTATGTGCTGCATGCGCCGCAAGGCGACACCTATGCCGACCTGCTGTTCACCATGATCGAGCGCCGCAGCGCCCGCCCGCCGGTGACCTACACCACCTTCCAGGCGCGTGACCTGGGCGGCGACACGGCGGAGCTGTTCAAGACCGCGGCCGCCGATGCCTTCGCGCGCTTCCAGCCGCAGGCGATGATCGTCGGCGCGTCCTGCACGGCAGAGCTGATCCAGGACGACCCCGGCGGGCTCGCCAAGGCGCTGGCATTGCCGATCCCCGTCATTGCGCTGGAACTGCCTTCCTACCAGAAAAAGGAAAACTGGGGCGCCTCGGAAACCTTCTACCAGGTGGTGCGCGGCCTCGCGCAGCCGCGCCGCGAGACGGAAGTGAACCCGCGCTCCTGCAACATCCTCGGCCCCACGGCGCTGGGCTTCCGCCACCGCGACGATCTGGCCGAGATCGTGAAACTGCTGGAGGCGATGGGACTCACGGTCAACGTGGTCGCACCGCTCGACGCAACGCCCGACGACATCCGCCGCATCCCCGAAGCCGCCTTCAACGTGGTGCTTTACCCAGAAGTGGCGGAAGTGGCCGGCCGCTGGCTGGAACGCAATTTCAGGCAGCCGATGACGACAGTCATCCCGATCGGTGTATCGGCCACGCGCGAGTTCATCGCTCAGGTGGCGAAGCTGGCCGGGCTCGATCCGCAGTCCGCACTGGCAGCAGGCGAGTCGCGGCTGCCGTGGTATTCGCGCTCGGTCGACTCGACCTATCTCACCGGCAAGCGCGTCTTCATCTTCGGCGACGCCACCCATGCCCTGGCCGCGGCGCGCATCGCCAAGGAAGAGCTGGGCTTCGAGGTCGTGGGCCTCGGCACCTACTCGCGCGAATTCGCGCGGCCGGTGCGCGAGGCCGCCGCGAAGCTGGGCCTCGAGGCGCTGATCACCGATGACTACCTCGAAGTGGAGGCCAAGGTCGCCGAACTGCAGCCCGAACTGGTGCTGGGCACGCAGATGGAGCGCCACATCGCCAAGAAGCTCGGCTTTCCCTGCGCCGTAATCTCGGCCCCCGTGCACGTGCAGGACTTCCCTGCCCGTTACTCGCCGCAGATGGGCTTCGAGGGCGCCAACGTCATCTTCGACAGCTGGGTTCACCCCCTCATGATGGGGCTGGAGGAGCACCTGCTCCACATGTTCCGCAACGATTTCGAGTTCAACGACAAGGCCGCCGCCTCGCACCTCGGCCACGGCGCTTCCAAGCCTACAACGCCTGGCGCAAACGCGGCGCCCGCTGCCGGCGGCTGGGCGCCCGAGGCCGAGCGCGAATTGCAGAAAGTTCCCTTCTTCGTGCGCGGCAAGGCGCGCCGCAACACCGAACGCTTCGCCGCCGAGCGCGGCATCCCCCTCATCACAATCGAGACGCTGTATGATGCCAAAGCACACTACAGCCGATAGGGCGAAAGCCCATGTGGTGATCGTCACCCTCGACAACCACATCACCGGGGCGGTGGCCCGCGTCAACGCGCAGCTGGCGCGCGACGTGCCGGGGCTCACGCTGTCGGTGCATGCCGCATCGAACTGGGGCGCCAATCCGGATGCACTGGCGGCCTGCATCGAGGACATCGGCAAGGGCGACATCATCATCGCCACCATGCTGTTCATGGAAGACCACATCCAGGCGGTGATGCCGGCGCTGCAGGCGCGGCGCGACACGTGCGACGCCATGGTGTGCTTCATGTCGGCCGGAGAGGTGATCAAGCTTACCCGCATGGGCCGCTTCGCGATGAACGGCAGCCAGGGCACCATCGTCAACCTGCTGAAGAAGCTGCGCGGCGCCAAGACCAACAAGGACACGGAAAAGGCCAGCGCGGGCGAAAAGCAGCTCGCCATGCTGAAGCGGCTGCCGAAGATCCTGCGCTTCATCCCCGGCTCCGCCCAGGACGTACGCGCCTATTTCCTCGCCATGCAGTACTGGCTGGCGGGCTCGGAAGAGAACATCGGACAGCTGGTGCGCTTCCTCGTCGCGAAATTCGCTGCCGGCCCGCGCAAGGGGCTGCGCGGTCTCCCCCATCGCGAGCCGCAGACCTATCCGGAAGTGGGCGTCTATCATCCGCGTCTCAGCCAGCGCCTGTCGGATACGGCTGAGGGGCTTCCCTCCCTGCCCGCCAAGCCCAAGGGCACTGTCGGGCTGCTGCTGATGCGCTCCTACGTGCTGTCGGGCGATACCGCACATTACGACGGCGTGATCGCAGCCTTCGAGTCGCGCGGGCTGAAGGTGATCCCGGCCTTCGCCACCGGCCTCGACCAGCGCCCGGCCATCGAGCGCTTCTTCATGAAGAACGGCAAGCCGGCCATCGATGCGCTGGTGTCGCTCTCCGGTTTCTCGCTGGTGGGCGGCCCCGCCTATAATGACGCGCGCGCTGCCGAAGACATCCTGGCGAAGCTCGACGTGCCCTATCTTGCTGCCCAGCCGGTCGAGTTCCAGACGCTGGAAGAGTGGGAGCAGTCCGAGCGCGGCCTGCACCCGATCGAAACCACCATGATGATCGCCATTCCCGAGCTCGACGGCGCCGCCGGCGGCCTGGTCTTCGGCGGCCGCTCGGTGGCCGACCAGGGCGAGCGCGGCATGCGCGTCCACGCCGAGCGGGCCGCGATGATGGCCGCCCGCGTAGCGAAGAAGATCGCCCTGCGCCAGACGCCGAAGCATGAGCGCAAGGTCGCGATCGTGCTGTTCAACTTCCCGCCCAACGCCGGTGCGGTTGGCACCGCGGCTTTCCTCGGCGTGTTCGAGTCCCTGTTCAACACGCTTCTCGGCATGAAGGCCGATGGCTATGACGTCGAGCTTCCGGCTTGTGCGCAGGAGCTGCAGGATCGCATTTTGAAAGGCAATGCCGAGCGTTTCGGCTCGGATGCCAACGTCGTTCACCGCGTGGCCGCCGACGACCATGTGCGGCGCGAATCCCATTTGCGCGAGATCGAGGCGCAGTGGGGTCCGGCACCGGGCCGCCAGCAGGCCGATGGCTCGTCCATTCATGTGCTGGGCGAGCGCTTCGGCAAGGTGCTGGTCGGCATCCAGCCCGCCTTCGGCTATGAGGGCGACCCGATGCGGCTGCTGTTCGAGAAGAACTTCACGCCGACGCACGCCTTCTCCGCCTTCTACCGCTACCTGCGCGAGGATTTCGCGGCCTCGGCCGTACTGCATTTCGGGACACACGGGGCGCTCGAATTCATGCCGGGCAAACAGTCGGGGCTTTCGGCCCAGTGCTGGCCGGACCGGCTGATCGGCGACATGCCGAACCTCTATCTTTACGCCGCCAACAACCCTTCGGAAGGCACCATCGCCAAGCGCCGCTCGGGCGCCACGCTGGTGAGCTACCTCACGCCGCCCCTGGCCCAGGCCGGCCTCTACCGCGGCCTCGTCGACCTCAAGTCCTCGATCGGCCGCTGGCGCGGGCTGGAGCCCGTTGCCGCCGAACGTCAGGACCTCGCCCTCCTCATCCAGGCCCAGGCGGCCACGGTGGATCTTGCTGCCACCGAACCCGAGTGGGATGACCCGGAGGCGAAGATCCATGCGCTGCAGAACCAGATCCTCGAACTCGAATACACGCTGATCCCGCACGGCCTGCACGTGGTGGGTCAGCCGATGGATGCCGAAGCCCGCCGTGAGACGCTGGCGAGCGTGGCCGAAGCCGGCACGGCCACCGACCTCGAGGAGATGGACCGCCAGCTTTCCGAAGATCATGAGATCGAAGGCCTGTTGAAGGCGCTCGACGCGCGCTTCATCAGGCCGGTTGCCGGCGGGGATCTCATCCGCTCGCCCAACATCCTCCCGACTGGCCGCAACCTCCATGGCTTCGACCCGTTCCGCATTCCCTCCGCTTTCGCGGTGAAGGATGGCGCGCGTCAGGCACAGCTGCTGCTCGACACTCATGTGGCCTCGGGCCAGCCGCTGCCCGAAACGGTGGCTCTCGTGCTGTGGGGAACCGACAATCTCAAGAGCGAAGGCGGGCCGATCGCCCAGGCCCTGGCGCTGCTGGGTGCTGCTCCGCGCTTCGACAGCTTCGGCCGGCTCAGCGGCGCCAGCCTGCTGCCGCTCGCCGAACTGGCTCGGCCGCGGGTGGACGTCATGCTCACCCTTTCCGGCATCTTCCGCGACCTGCTGCCCCTGCAGACGCGCATGCTGGCAGAGGCCTGCTGGCTCGCCGCGAGTGCGGATGAACCGGCGGAGATGAACTTCGTCCGGAAGCATGCGCTGGCCCACATGGCGGCCAATGGCTGCGATCTCGACACCGCTGCACTGCGCGTCTTTTCGAACGCCGACGGCGCCTATGGCTCCAACGTCAACATGCTGGTCGACAGCGGCCGCTGGGAGGACGAGGACGAGCTGGGCGACCTTTTCGCCAAGCGCAAGAGCTTCGCCCATGGCCGCGACGGCCAGGTGGCGCAGCAGTCGCAACTCATGGCCGCGGTGCTGTCGGGCGTCGACCTCGCCTACCAGAACCTCGAGAGCGTGGAGCTCGGCGTCACCACCATCGATCACTACTTCGACTCGCTCGGCGGCATTGCCAATGCGGCGGAGAAGCAGCGCGGCAGCGCGGTGCCGGTCTATATCGGCGACCAGACGCGCGGCGCGGGTGTGGTCCGCACACTGGCCGACCAGGTGGCGCTGGAAAGCCGCACCCGCGTGCTGAACCCCAAGTGGTACGAAGGCATGCTGAAGCACGGCCACGAGGGCGTTCGCCACATCGAATGCCACCTCACCAACACGGTGGGATGGTCGGCAACGACCGGTCAGGTCGCGCCCTGGGTCTACCAGCAATTCACCCAGACCTATGTTCTGGACGAGACGATGCGCGATCGTCTCGCATCGCTCAATCCCAAGGCCGCGATGAAGGTGGTGAACCGCCTTCTCGAGGCCCAGCGCCGCGACTTCTGGTCGCCGGACGCGGAAACACTCGCGGCTCTCGAGCGCGCCGGCGAGGAACTCGAAGACAGACTCGAAGGCATCGGCGTGGAGGTTGCGGCATGACACTGGTGATTGATCGCAAGCCACGGGTGGCTCAGCGCGGCGATGGCGAAGGCAGCGTGCAGGTGCATCTGGACCCGACCGCCACGATCGGCACCGCCAAGGTGTTCTCGGTCTACGGCAAAGGCGGCATCGGCAAGAGCACGACATCGTCGAACCTCTCGGTGGCCTTCTCCAAGCTGGGCAAGCGCGTGCTGCAGATCGGCTGCGATCCCAAGCACGACTCCACCTTCACCCTCACCAAGAGCCTGATCCCCACGGTGATCGACATCCTCGAGGAAGTGGACTTCCACGCCGAGGAACTGCGCCCGGAAGACTTCGTGTTCGAGGGCTACAATGGCGTGAAGTGCGTGGAAGCCGGTGGTCCGCCCGCAGGTACCGGCTGCGGCGGTTATGTGGTGGGCCAGACGGTGAAGCTGCTGAAGGAGCACCATCTGCTGGAAGACACCGACGTCGTCATCTTCGACGTGCTGGGCGACGTGGTGTGCGGCGGATTCGCGTCGCCACTGCAGCATGCCGACCGTGCGCTGATCGTGACCGCCAACGACTTCGACTCGATCTTCGCGATGAACCGCATCGTGGCGGCGATCAACGCCAAGGCGAAGAACTATGGCGTGCGCGTCGGCGGGGTCATCGCCAACCGCTCCAAGGACACCGACCAGATCGACCGCTTCGCCGAGGCAACGGGCCTGCAGCGCATCGCGCATCTGCCCGACGTCGACGCCATCCGGCTGAGCCGCCTGAAGAAGTCGACGCTGTTCGAAATGCCGTCGTCGCCCGAAGTCGACCATGTGCAGAACGAATACATGCGCCTTGCAGCCCAGCTCTGGACGGGTGGCGAACCGTGCGACGCCAAGTCGATGAAGGACCGTGACATCTTCGATTTCCTGGGGTTCGACTGATGAGCAACAGCTACCTCGACCGGCGGGGCGAGATCGAAACCTATTTCGACCGGACGGCCGCGCATACCTGGCAGAAGCTGACCTCGGACGCCCCGGTGAGCGGCATCCGCGCCACGGTGCGCGCGGGGCGTGACCGCATGCGCAACACGCTCCTCTCCTTCCTGCCCAATGACCTGCGCGGCGCACGCATTCTCGATGCGGGCTGCGGCACAGGTGCGCTCGCGGTTGAAGCCGCGAAGCGTGGCGCCGACGTGACGGCCGTCGATATTTCCCCCACTTTGATCGGCATCGCCAAGGAGCGCCTGCCGGAGAAGCTGGGTCAGGGACGCATCCACTTCCTGGCGGGCGACATGCTCGACAGGAAGCTCGGCAGTTTCGACCACATCGTGGCGATGGATTCGCTCATCCACTACAGCCTGCCCGACATGCTGGGCATGCTGTCGCGTCTCGCCGAGATGAGCCGCAGCGGCGTGCACTTCACCTATGCGCCGCGCACGCCGGCGCTCGCCGCCATGCATTTCGTCGGCAAGGCTTTCCCGCGCAGCGACCGCTCGCCACGCATCGTGCCGCATGCGACCACCGCGCTTTACAAGGGCATCAGCCGCTCGGAGCATCTGGCCGACTGGCGGCCCGGGCGCAATGCGCGGGTGTCGAGCGGCTTCTACATCTCGCATGCGCAGGAGCTGAAGCGCACATGATGAGGCTCAACCGCAAGCTGATTTCGGCATTCCAGCGGATCGGTCCCCGGTTCCTGCCCTTCGCCGATGCCGCGACCAAGGACCTGCCCTTGTCGCGCCTCTTGCGGCTGTCGCTGTTCCAGGTCTCGGTCGGCATGGCCATGGTATTGCTGACCGGCACGCTGAACCGCGTGATGATCGTCGAACTCGGCGTTCCGGCCTGGCTCGTGGGCCTGATGGTGTCGATCCCGGTGCTGATCGCACCCTTCCGCGCGTTGATCGGCTTCAAGTCGGACACTCACAAGTCGGTTCTGGGCTGGCGGCGCGTGCCCTACATCTGGTTCGGCACCATGATGCAGTTCGGTGGTTTCGCCATCCTGCCCTTCGCGCTGCTCGTGCTGACCGGAAACGGCCATGGCTCCGCCCTGTGGGGCGAGGCGGGCGCGGCGCTTGCCTTCCTCCTGATCGGGGCGGGCATCAACACCACCCAGACGGCGGGCCTGGCGCTTGCCAACGACCTCGCATCGGAGGAAACCCGGCCGCGCGTCGTGGCGCTGCTCTATGTGATGCTGCTGCTCGGCATGGTGGTGAGTGCGCTGGTGTTCGGCAGCCTGCTGCATGACTTCACGGCGAAACAGTTGATCCAGATCATCCAGGGCGTTGCCCTGCTCACCGTGGTGCTGAACGTCATCGCCATGTGGAAGCAGGAGGCCCGCAATCCGGCCCTCACTGCGAAGGATGCCGAGACCATCAGCTTCGGTGAGGCGTGGGCCCAGTTCAGCGCCGCAGGCCGTGCCAAGCGGCTGCTCATCGGCGTGGGCCTCGGCTCGGCCGCCTTCTCGATGCAGGACATCCTGCTGGAACCCTTCGGCGGCCAGGTCTTCGGCCTCACCGTCGGGCAGACGACCTGGCTCACCGCCACCATGGCGCTGGGCACGCTCGCCGGTTTTGCCATATCGGCCCGCAGGCTCGGCCATGGCGCCGACCCCTACCGCCTCGCATCGCTCGGTCTTCTGGCTGGCATCATTGCCTTCGCGGCCGTGATCTTCGCCCCCGTGTTCCATATGGTTTCGCTGTTCCAGACCGGCGCTTTCTTCATCGGCCTCGGTGGCGGGCTGTTCTCGGTGGGCATGCTCACCGCAGCGATGGACCTCGCTTCGAACGGCGCCGGAACGATGAGCGGCTTTGCACTTGGCGCCTGGGGCGGCGTGCAGGCCACCTGCGCCGGGATCGGCGTCGGCATCAGCGGCATGCTGCGCGATGGTGTGTCCGAACTTGCCATGCATGGCGAGCTTGGTTCCGCCACCAGCGGACCTGCCGCCGGCTATGTGACCGTCTACCAGATCGAGATCGTGCTTCTGTTTGCAACACTTGCCGTCATCGGACCCCTGGTGCGCGGCGGAAAACGCTCAACGAGACAGCCGGGCTTCGGCCTGGCGCAATATCCAGGCTGACCGAAGGAGAACCACCATGTCTGCAGCCTTGACCCAGTATATCGACGTCGCCCAGGTCGTGCTCTACGCGTTCTGGATCTTCCTGGCGGGGATCATTGTGTACCTTCACCGCGAGGACAAGCGCGAGGGCTATCCGCTGGAGTCGGAGCGGTCCGCCAACATCACGGTTCAGGGCTGGCCGGCGGTACCCGCCCCCAAGACCTATCTCCTCGCCGACGGCACCACGGTGCAGGCGCCGCGCGCCGAGCCGCACGACAGCCGCCCGATCAAGGCCACGCCCATCGGCCCCTGGCCGGGCGCGCCGCTGGAGCCCGATGGCGATGCCATGGTCGATGGCGTGGGTCCTTCCGCCTATGCCGCACGCCAAGACATTCCGGATGCAATATTCACCGGCGAGCCCAAGCTTTCGCCCTTGCGCAGCAATCCCGCCTGGCACGTCGAGGAACGCGACCCCGACCCGCGCGGCATGCCGGTGATCGGCTGCGACGGCAAGCAGGGCGGCACGGTGAAAGACGTGTGGGTGGACCGCGCGGAGTACATCATGCGCTACCTCGAGGTCGAGGTGAGCGACAAGGAAGGCCATACCCGCAGCGTGCTGCTGCCGACGACGCTCGCCCGCATCTGGGGCAGCAAGAAGCGGATCGAGGTGAAGTCCATTACCTCGAAGCAGTTCATGAAGGTGCCGGGCTTGCGCAACCCGGATGTCGTCACCAGGCTCGAGGAGGACAAGATCTGCGCCTTCTATGCCGGCGGCCACCTCTATGCCGTCGCCGACCGCGCTGAGCCGCTGGTATGACCGGGCATCACGACGACTTCGACTTCGAGCCGGTGCGCGGCCTTCCGCAATCGCTGCCGCAGGGCGAACGCATGCTGTGGCAGGGCGCACCGCGCTGGCAGGACCTGGCGGTTCATGCCTTCCACGTGCGCAAGGTGATCTGGTATTTCGCCGGGCTCACATTGCTGGCGGGCGCGCTGCGCCTCGCTGAGGGTGAGAGCCTCGCCTATTCCGCGCGGCCCTTCCAGTGGCTGATGCCGATGGGACTGGTGGCCGCCGCCCTGCTCTCCGGCCTCGCCTACCTCAGCGCGCGCACCAGCGTCTACACCATCACGACCAAGCGCGTGGTGATGCGCATCGGCATGGCCCTGCCGGTGACACTGAACCTGCCGTTCAACCAGATCGACGGCGCGGCGCTGCGCGTCTTCGCCAACGGCTCCGGCGACATACCGCTGAAGGTGACGAGGAAGGAGCGCATCGCCTACCTGCTGCTGTGGCCCCATGCCCGGCCCTTCAAGTTCGCGCATCCGCAGCCCGCGCTGCGCTGCGTGGCCCGCGCCGATGACGTGGCGAACCTGCTTGCCGCAGCCCTTGCCGGCACCGCGACAGCGCCGATGCCCGCCGAAGCTGCGCCCCTTCGCGCGGCAAAGACCGGCCAGCCGGTGGCCGCATGAGAACCGCCGTGGCTCAGCAACCCGCCCGTCCCTTCAGGCCCTCGCTTGGAGCCCTTGCGGCCGGCGGCATGGTGGTCGCGGCGCTGCTGGCTGTTTCGATGGCCAGGATCGGGGGCTACTCGCCGGTGCAGACGCTGGGCAGTGCCGAAATCGCGCAGAGCCGCCTTCTGCGCTTCGAAAGCGATGCCCAGGGCGTGGCGGTGGTCGACGCAACGACCGGCGCCGTGATCACCCATACCAGTGCCGAGGGCTTCATCCCCGGCGTGCTGCGCGGGTTGAACCGGATGCGCATGACCGAACTGGCCAAGCCGTCCGACGCCTATCGCCTCGAGCACCTTGCCAATGGCCAGCTGCTGCTGGTCGATACGGCCTCGGGTGTCTCGCTCGACCTTGCGGCCTATGGCCGTGACAATGCCGCTTCCTTCCTCCGCTTCCTTCACACCTCAGGAGACCAGGGCTGATGCTGAACATCTTCACACCGGACAGGGAAGACGTGATGTGCACCGTGCGCGTGGTGAACACCTTCGAGAACCTCGCCGCGCATGTGGAACTCGATGACGGGGTGACCGTCGAGCCGGGCGACGAGGTGCTCGTCCACGGCAAGCCGATCATCGTGCCCTATGGCGAGTCCGCGCTGGAGCGCCGCAAGGCGACGATCACGCGCGCCACCTGGCTGGAACGCAAGTGGGTGAAGCTCACCGGCGATCTGGAATTCATGGAATTGTTGGAATTCAGCTTTTCGGGGGAGGAGCTCTCATGACCATCGAAACACTTGGAATCAGGCCGGCCGACACACTCGCCAAGGCGCAGGAATCGACCGTCCTGAGCCCGCGCTTCTACACCACCGACTTCGCCGCACTGGACAAGCTCGACGTTTCGCCCGTGCGCGCCGAATGGGACAAGCTCATCGCCGAGATGCAGGCCGACCCCAACAAGGGCCACTTCAAGCGCAATGCCGAGTGGGACCATGTCGACCTCGCCAGCCTGCCCGAGGGACTGCGCCGCGAACTCGTCGACTTCCTGGTGAGTTCGCTCACGGCGGAGTTCTCGGGCTGCGTGCTCTATTCCGAGATGCGCAAGCGCGGCACCAACCCGGACCTGTGCGAACTCTTCCGCCTGATGGCGCGCGACGAGGGCCGCCATGCCGGCTTCATCAACGACACGCTGAAGGATTTCAACCTCGGCGTTGACCTCGGCTTCCTGACCAAGACCAAGAAATACACTTTCTTCCGGCCCAAGTTCATCTTCTACGCGACCTACCTGTCGGAGAAGATCGGCTATGCGCGCTACATCACCATCTTCCGGCACCTGCAGCAGCATCCGGAAAACCGCATCCACCCGATCTTCAAGTGGTTCGAGCAGTGGTGCAACGACGAGTTCCGCCACGGCGAAGCCTTCGCGCTGCTCATGCGGGCGCATCCGGAACTGCTCTCCGGTCTCAACAAGCTGTGGGTGAAGTTCTTCCTCGTGGCGGTGTTCGCCACCATGTATGTGCGTGACCACCAGCGGCCGCATTTCCATGAGGCGCTGGGCATCGACCCGACGGAGTATGGCTACAAGGTCTTCAAGGTGACCTCCGAGATCTCGCGCCAGGTCTTCCCGCTGGAACTCGACATCGACAACCCGGCCTTTTTCGCCTGCCTCGAGAAATTGAGGAAGATCAATGACCGCGCCGCCGTATGGCAGAAGAAGGGTGGCATGACAGCGAAACTGGGCAAGGCATGGACGGCGCTGGCGGCGGGCACCACCCTGCTCCGCCTCTACCTGATCCCCGCCAAGTCCAACGACCTTCCCGCCGACATCCGCCTCGCCCCCACCTGGTGACAGTGACCTGATGGATTACGCGCTGCCCATCGCCTATGCCCTGCTTCTCTGGTGGTTCGCCACCGGCGTGATCTTCTATCTCGATCAGCTGCCGGTCAGGACCTTCAAGTGGAGCATGGCGGGCGGCACGGCGGTGCTGGCGGCCTCCGTCTGGGTGATCTGGGCAGAACGGGATGATTCGTCGCTTCTCGCTGTCTATGCCTCGTTCACCGGCGGCGTGCTGGCCTGGGGCTGGCAGGAACTGAGCCTCTATACTGGCTTCGTGACCGGGCCGCGCAAGTTGTCCTGTCCGGCCGGATGCACCGGCTGGCGGCACTTCGGCCATGCCCTAGGCGTCAACCTGTGGCACGAAATCGCCATCGTGGCGGTGGCAGTCGCCATCTGGGGCGTGTGTGGAGAAGCTGTGAACAACTGGGGCCTCTGGGCCTATCTCCTGCTGTGGGCCATGCACCTCTCGGCGCGGCTCAACGTGTTCCTCGGCGTGCGCAATGTGTCGGAGGAGTTCGTGCCGGCCCACATGGCGGTGCTGAAGAGCTTCCTGACCCGCAAGTCCATGAATTTGCTGTTTCCTTTCTCGATTTCCGCGGCCACGGTCGGGGCGGTTCTGCTGTTCCAGCAGGCCATCTGGGCCAATCTGGCGGAGGAGCGTGCGGGATGGTCGCTGCTGGCCGCGCTCGCCGCCCTTGCCCTGTTCGAACACTGGATGCTGATGCTGCCCGTGCCTGTGGAAAAGCTGTGGAAATGGAGCCTGCCCGCCCGCCGGGACGCGGCGAAATCGCGCAATTCCATATCCCCCAAGTTTGACTATACACCCCTCAAAGCCGCCCTCCGGAGTGCCCCCGATGGACTATGAAAGCTTCTTCCAGACCGAACTCGACGCGCTGAAGACCGAAGGGCGCTACCGGGTCTTCGCCGACCTCGAACGCAAGGCGGGTGATTTCCCACGGGCCATGCATCATGGTGCGGAAAAGAAGGAGATCACCGTCTGGTGCTCCAACGACTATCTCGGCATGGGCCAGAATGCCTCCGTCATCGCCGCCATGCACGAAGCACTGGACCGCTGCGGCGCGGGCGCCGGCGGCACGCGCAACATCTCGGGCACCAACCATTATCACGTCGCCCTCGAACGCGAGCTCGCCGACCTGCATGGCAAGGAAAGCGCCCTGCTCTTCACGTCGGGCTATGTCTCGAACTGGGCGGCACTGGGCACGCTGGCAAGCTGCATTCCGGGCTGCATCGTGTTCTCGGATGCGGGCAACCATGCCTCGATGATCGAGGGCATCCGCCACAGCCGGGCCGAACGCCACATCTTCCGACACAATGACCTCCATGATCTGGAGCGTCTGCTGAAGGCCGCCGATCCGTCGCGCCCGAAGCTGATAGCCTTCGAGTCGGTCTATTCGATGGATGGCGACATCGGCCCGATCAAGGAAATCTGCGACCTCGCCGACAAGTACGGCGCCATGACCTATCTCGACGAAGTGCACGCGGTGGGCATGTATGGCCCGCGCGGCGGCGGCATTGCCGAGCGCGAAGGGCTGATGGACCGGGTCACGGTGATCGAGGGAACGCTGGGCAAGGCCTTCGGCGTGGTCGGCGGCTACATCACGGGCTCGGCGGCGCTGTGCGACTTCGTGCGCAGCTTCGCCTCGGGTTTCATCTTCACCACCGCGCTTCCGCCGCATTGCGCCGCGGGTGCCGCGGCCTCGATCCGCCACCTCAAGAACTCCCAGTTCGAGCGCATGCGCCACAAGGAACGTGTGGCGAAGCTGCGAAAGAAGCTGGACCAGGCGGGCGTGCCCTACATGGCCAACAACAGCCACATCGTTCCCGTGATGGTTGGCGACGCCAAGAAGTGCAAGTGGATCAGCGATATCCTGATGGCGCAGCACGGCATCTACATCCAGCCGATCAATTACCCCACCGTGCCGCGCGGCACCGAGCGCCTGCGCATCACGCCGACGCCGCTCCATACCGACGCCGACATAGACCACCTCGTTTCCGCGCTGTCCGAACTGTGGTCGCAGTGCGCCCTGGCCCGGGCGGTCGCCTGAGGTGATCCCCCGGCCCTTCCGTTCGTATCCAGGCAATATGGACGGGAGAGCGACTTGACACAGTGGATCATTCTCTGGATCGCCGCGGCGATCCTGTTCCTGCTGATCGACATGGTGTGGCTGCTCTGGCTTGGCCGCAGCTTCTACGTGAGCGAAATCGGCGACCTGCTGCGCCAGCCACCCAATTTCGGCGCGGCCGGGGCCTTCTACCTCCTCTATGTGACCGGCCTCATGATGCTGGTCATCTGGCCGGCCGTACAGGGTGGGTCCGTGGCCCAGGCGGTGCTCAACGGCGCCATATTGGGACTGGTGGCCTATGGCACCTATGACCTCACCAACCTCGCGGTGATGAAGGGTTTCTCCACACGAATCGCGATGATCGACCTCGCCTGGGGCACGGTGCTGACGGGTGCCGTTTCCGGCATCGCCGCGACGATCGGCATGCGGCTGCTCGGGAAATAGGCCGATCCCCAACAATTCGGCGTGACCGGCGTTTCCGCCGATCAACTTCTCCTGTACACAGTTAGAGGGGCACCCCGGGAGGACCGTGATGAAGTCTGCGCTGGCCGTTCTTCTCCTGTCTTCTGCCTGCTGCGCCGCCGGACCCTCCTTCGCCGCCGAGGAACCGCCCTTCGACGACCCGATGTTCCGGCGGTGCGTGACCTGGCTGATGACCGGCGAGCGCGGCGCCTTCATCGACAACCTGTGCCTCGAAGAATACGACCTTCCCTCCCCCGCCATGTTCATCTGCGCCCGAAAGGTCCGCCTCGGCTTCAAGTCCAAGACCGACCAGCAGGCCTGCGCGATCATCCTCGAGGAGGAGATCAAAAAGGTGAAGGCGGGCTATGTGAAATAGGCAGGACGGACCCTGAAAGATCGTCCGGGACGCGACTGGCCCTCGTAGCAGATCCAGCGGCGCATCTTGCGAAGCGCATTCATGCTGACGCGGTACAATCCTCAACGGGCCGGCACACGAAACTCCGGCCGCAGATCATCCGCAAGCATCGTGCCATCGGGTCCCTTGATCTTGTAACAGGCCGGGTAAGGCGCATGACGGACGGCTTCGGCTTCGGGCGAACGCCATACATCTCCAAAGGAGCGGTGACGGACATTGCCCATCGCGGAATGCTCCTTCGCGATGTCACAACCGAGCACATCGAAGTTCGACGTCACGTTCACATGGGTCCACCCTGCCGAACATGCGCCACAGTCGAAACTTGCCTGGCCATGGAGCGACGCCTCGGGATCGACTCGCGCATCCCCCATGGCGCGGAGCTGCACCCGCAACGAGGGCAGGAAAAGATCCTGTGGAAACTGCTCGGCATAGTCCCTGAGCGTCATCCAGAAGCCGAGGGCCTCGTCCGGGCTCAGCAACAGCTCCGGATGTTGCAGCGCGGATTGCGTGCGCTGGATGTTCAGGAAATGGAAACGCCGAATGTCAGGATAATACTGCTCGATGATGCGATGGGCATTGCCAAGATTTGCCCTGTGGACGACGCTCGCCAGCTGCACCTCGAGACTGGAGTTGCGCAGCCTTTCCAGCGCGGCGGTGACCCGGCCGGTCTTGCCGCGCGCAATATCGTTGATGGCGGGATCGGTCGAGTCGATCGATACCTGGATGATGAAGTTCTTTCGCGTCGTCACACGTTCGAGAGCAGCGATGAACCTTGCCGAGAGATTGACCCCGTTCGACAGGAGGCCCACCCGCATGCCACCTGTCGTGCAACGCCTGATCATCTCGAGAATTTGCGGATGGAGCGTCGGCTCGCCGCCCGCGAAGGTGATGTCGAAGACGCCCAGTTCGACGAACTCGTCCACCAGCGACAGGGCGCGCCTCTCATCCATGCGGATGCCGGAGAAGGGCTTGGCGTAACAATAGGTGCAGTCGAGATTGCAATAATCCGTGACCCACATGCAGACGGTGAACGGCGCCCGCAGCAAGGCGCGCGCCGCGCTCATGACACTGTCCAGAGGCCCGCTGCGCGCAAGGCCGAGACGAAGGCGGTGACCTCATCACGGGTGAACCCCCTTGCCCTGTCAGCGGAGATCCTGCCGCTCGTCACCTGGGACCGCAACTGCTCGAAGAGATCCGCTCCGCTGGCGTTGAGTTTGTAGACCCTGTCACTCTGCGGTTCGAACAGGATGGCGCCAAACTCCTCGCGGCGGAGAATGGCGGATCGCATGGGATCTTCGGCCTTGCTCAAGAGGCCATTGCCTGCCGCCTTGGTGTGGTTCTGTATCCAGGTGTTCGAGAGCCATTTCCACGACCAGTCACTGGGCCGTGCCTGCGCCACCCCAGAGTCACTCGTGAAGACCTGGCTTTCGACAGTGGCCCTGAGCGCCAACCCACCAGCCACGTCCTGCTGAAGTTCGGAATGACGCTTGAGATAGGTCTCATGACCCTTCCCAGCGGGGAACTCCTGGTTCAGCGAATACATGTAGAGCTCCACGCTAGGCGGTTCGCGCCGGGACGTTGCCTTTTCAGTCATGGGGTCGTCCTGTTGGTCGGTGGCTTAGGAGCCTTTAAGGGCACCGTTCTATATTGGAAAATTATACTCCCTAAGGTAGCATATCCTGTGAAGACGGCAACACATCACTGAAAATATGAGCGGGTATCTTGGCCCGGGTCTGCGCCGCTTCCCCTGCCCCTCAAACTTAAAGACGCCGGGACGGGCCCCGGCCATCGAGTGGATTTCGCGGCACGGTGAACAGCGATCAGCCGCCGATGTGCTGCTTGATCAGCGCGTTCACGTCGCTGGCCCTTTCCATGTAGACCATGTGGCCGGCGTCATCGAAGACGACGACTTTGGCCCCCGGCAGATTCTGGGCGTGTGTGGCAGGAATGATCTCGTCCTGCCTGCCCCAGATGACGAGCGTCGGCGGTGCTTCGCCGGCGGCGAGCCTGGCCCCCGGCTGGTCCTGCTGGACCTGGCCCCCGAAGAGGGCCGCCGCGAGGTCCTTCAGCAGCGGTTCGACGCCGTCGAGGCGCTTGTATTTGAGAACGTCATCGACGAGCTGACGGCTGACCAGGCTCTTGTCGGCGAAGAGCTGCTCCAGCACCGGCTTCAGGTCCTTGCGGCCCTGCGCTGCGACGAAGGCATCGACATAGCCGCCGATTTCCCTGCCGAGGCCCGCCGGGCAGATGAGCGTGAGCGAGTCCACCTTGTCCGGATCGTCCGCCGCCATGTGCATGGCAATGGCGCCGCCCATGGAGTGGCCGACCAGATGCGCGCTGTCGATCCCGACTGTCGCCATGAATTCCGACAGGGCGGCGGTCATGGTGTCGAGGCCCGGATTGTCGAGCCTCTTGGTGGACTGGCCGTGGCCCGGAAGGTCGAGCGCGTAGACGGTCGCGGCCTCGCCCAGCACATCGATGTTGAAAAGCCAGCCATCGAGATCGCCGCCGAAACCGTGTATCAGCACCACGGTATCATCACCCGCGCCACGCTTCGCATAGCGCAGCGTGCCGGCAGACGTTTCGATGAACTCGTACTTCGGCCCCTGCTCTTCCGCGTCATCCTCCGCCGACGGCGTCACGTAGGCGGCGACGAACTGGTCGATCTCCTCCTCCGGCACCGAGGGGTCGGCGATGACGCCGAGGAGCGACTTCACCGGATAGACGGTATCCGGCTCGCCCACACGACGGCGCAGCACGCCGCCGTCGTGGGCCTCCACGGCACCGGCGATCTTGTCGGTCTCGACCTCGAGGATGGCGTCTCCCGGGTTGATCCGGGAACCGTCTTCCATGAGCCAGCCCGTCACCTTCCCCTCCTTCATGGAGAGACCCCATTTGGGCATGACGATCGGTACGATGCGCTGGTCACTCATTTCTTTGTCCTCACTTCCATCACGTTCAGTGGGAGCGCGACCGCGCCACCGCCTTGGCGATGGCATCGGCCGAGGGGATGTAGAGGTCTTCGAGCACCGGTGAGAACGGCACCGGGGTATGCGGCGCGGTCACCATCTGGATCGGGCCTTTCAGAGCCTTGAAGCACTCCTGGGTGATCATCGCGGACACGTCCGCCGCGATGGAGCAACGCGGATGGGCCTCGTCGACGCAGACCACGTGTCCCGTGCGTTCGGCCGAGTCGATCACCGTGTCCCAGTCGATGGGTGACAGCGTGCGAAGATCGATGACCTCGCACTCGACACCCTGCTTGGCCAGCGCCGCCGCGGCATCCATGGCGCGATGGACCATCATGCCATAGGTGATGATCGTTGCGTGCTTGCCGTCGCGCACGATATTGGCCTCGCCGAAGGGGATGGCATAAGACTCTGCAGGCACGTCCGCCTCGGCGCCATAGAGGTTCTTGTGCTCGCAGAAGATCACCGGATCGTTGTCACGGATCGACTGGATCAACAGGCCCTTGGCGTCATAGGCGTTGGAGGGGCACACGACCTTGAGGCCGGGGATGTGGGTGAACAGCGGGGTGAGCATCTGGCTGTGCTGGGCGGCGGCGCGGAAGCCTGCCCCCACCATGGCGCGGATCACCACCGGCGTTTCCGCCTTGCCGCCGAACATGTAGCGGAACTTTGCAGCCTGGTTGAAGATCTGGTCGAAGCAGACGCCCATGAAGTCGAGGAACATCAGTTCCGCGACGGGGCGCATGCCGCAGGCGGCGGCCCCGACAGCGGCGCCGATATAGGCCGATTCAGAGAGCGGCGTGTCGAGCAACCGCCCCGGATGCTTTGCGTTGAGCCCCTTGGTGACACCGAGGACACCGCCCCAGGCATCGATCTCGCCCATGCCGCCGGCGCCGCCGACGATGTCTTCACCCATGATGAAGACGGACGGATCACGGGCCATTTCCTGGTCGAGCGCCTCGTTGATTGCCTGGCGCATGCTGATCTTGCGTGCCATTCGTTCTCTCTCCCTGCGCTCAGTAGTTCACATAGACGTCGGTGGTGAGGTCCCGGGCGGTCGGCAGCGGCGCTGCCTTGGCGAAGACCACGGCTTCCTCGATTTCCGCACCGATGTCCCGGTCGATCGCCGCAAGTTCGGCGCGCTGGATGACGCCCGCCTCCACCACGCGCTCCGAGAACAGCTTGAGGCAATCCTTGTTGGCGCGGATGTCGTCGATCTCGCCCTTGCCGCGATAGGTCTGCTGGTCGCCCTCGAAGTGGCCGTACATGCGGATCATCTTGCATTCGAGCAGTGCCGGGCCGCCGCCCTCGCGCGCCCGCCTGATGATCTCGCCCGCCGCTTCATAGACAGCGAAGAAGTCGAGCCCATCCACGGTGACGCCCGGCAGGCCGAAGCCCGCGGCGCGATCGACGAAGGAATCCACGGCCACCGCATAGTCGCGCGAGGTGGACTCGGCATAGCCGTTGTTTTCCACGACGAAGATGGCCGGCAGGTTCCAGACTGCGGCGAGGTTCAGGCTCTCGAGGAAGGTGCCTTGGTTGGAGCCGCCGTCGCCGACGAAGGAAATGGCGACGCCGCCATCGCCGCGGAACTTGGCTGCAAGCGCAGCGCCACAGACCAACGGCGCCCCGGCCCCGAGAATGCCGTTGGCGCCCATCATGCCCTTGGAGAGATCGGCGATGTGCATCGATCCGCCCTTGCCGCGGCAGGACCCGGACACCTTTCCGTAGATTTCCGCCATCATGCCCTTGGGGTCCACCCCCTTCCCGATGCAATGACCGTGGCCGCGATGGGTGGAGGCAATGCGGTCCTTCTCGTTGAGATGCATCATGATGCCCGTGCCGGCGGCTTCCTCACCGGCATAGAGATGGACGAAACCCGGAATGTCGCCCTTGGCGAACTCGGCATGAAGTCTCTCCTCGAAGTCACGGATCGTCCTCATGGTGCGGTAGGCCTCAAGCAGACCCTGCTTGTCGAGCGGGAATATCCCGGCCGTGCTGTTCGGCGCAGTCATCATTGTCCTCCCATGTCGGTTTTCTGGTGTGGCGTCATTCTCATCAGACCGTGGCGCGCCGCATATTGCATGCAGCCCGATACGTTCACGGTGCTGAAGGCGTTGGGCACGAGTTCGATGGTCACATCATCGTCGCGCGTGAAGGAAAGCTCGCGCTCACCGTCGAGCGCGATCGAACCGTCGGTGATCGACGGGCGGTAGGTGTGGCTGGGCTGCATCGGCGCGTAGTCGCGGATGCCGATGCCACGCATGTAACCAGGCGCGATGGGCGTATCGAGAAGGATGTTGGCCTCGGCCTCCGGCACCAGCCGCACGTGAAGCCCGTGCGGGTCGAGGCGGGTCACCGGAGACAGCAGACCGGCGATGGCCGACATGCCAATCACTTCGGGATCGGCGAAAGTCACGAAGAGTTCGCGGAAGGTTTCGGTTCGCCACAAGGCGCGTGCCCCGATGTAACGTTCGGTGACCACGGCAACGTCGACCAGCGCAATTTCCTCATGGCCATTGATGCGCACCACGATCTTCTTGTTGGCCAGAAAGGCATCGGATGGCGGAACCTTGCGCGTCACAGCCAGGCCGACGGCAAGGCCGGTGACGGTGGGCTCGCGATGTTCCGGAAAGGCATTGTTGGTGCCGGTGGAGACACCGGCGATGGGCACGCCGCCACAAGCAGTCACCACGGCGCGGTGGGTGCCGTCGCCGCCCAGCACCACGATGGCGGCAACGCCCCTTTCCTTCATCAGGCGGGCTGCCTTCAGCGTATCATCCACCGTTCCGGAAATCTTGTAGTCGAGGTACTCGACCTTTGGGAAATGCGTGAGACCCTGGTTCTCCGCCCGGTCGATGCCGCGGCGGACATGGTGCCGGATGCCGCCGTTCTCCGGCATCATCCAGACATGGTCGACCCCGCAGGCCTTCACGCAGGACAGGATGCGCAGCACGATGTTGGCGCGGTCGGTGATCTGCAAGGCGGTCGCATTGGCGATGACCCGGCGGATGTCACGCGCGGAGACAGGATTGGCGATGATGCCAATGGCGCTTCCCATTCGTTCCCTGATGTTCTTGTTGTAGTGAGGAAGGGCTCAGCAAGCCATGTGCCATATGGAATGTGAATTCACATTTTCGTCTTTTCGAGAAGAGCAGCGCAGCAATTCGTTGTGCAGGCGCGAGAGGCCGATGCAGCGGGTGTGGCGCTGAGCGCCACAGGTGTGGCGTTCGCGTCAGAAACCCCGTGGGGGCAGCGCCACACCATGGCGCCGCATCCGGCGGTGAAGCGTGGTGCGATCGATGCCGAGCTGGCGGGCTGCGGCGGAAACATTCCACTGGGCCTTGCGCAGGGCGTCCATGAGGGCCGCGCTCTCGCGGTTGCCACCCTCGGCTGATGGCGCAGCCGTGACTCCGATGCGGGGCTTTTGAAAGACCTGCTCCGGCAGATCTTCGGCCTCGATCGTTGGCCCGCTGGCCACCGCACGGGCGAAGTCAAGAACATTGACCAATTCACGGATGTTGCCCGGCCAAGGATAAATGGCCATTACGTCGAGCGCGGCTGCCGAAAGCACGAGCGGCGTGTCGCCAGGGGCCCTGCGGGAGAGAAGCTGCGACACGATCCAGCCCAGATCGGAGCGTTCCCGCAGCGGCGGCAGTGCAATGGTTGCGCCGTTCAGACGGAAATAGAGGTCTTCGCGGAATCGTCCGGCACGGACCAGTGCAAGGAGGTCCTGGTGGGTGGCGGCGATCACCCGCATGTCCACGGCGACCGGACGCGATCCGCCGACCGGAGTCACCTCGCGCTCTGCCAGCACGCGCAGCAGACGTGTCTGCGAGGTCAACGGCATGTCGCCAATCTCGTCGAGGAACAGCGTGCCACCATGGGCCTCACGGATCAGGCCCCCCTTGCCCTTCGTGGAAGCGCCGGTGAAGGAATGGCTCTCGTAGCCGAAGAGTTCGCTTTCGATGAGACTGTCCGGCAGCGCCGCGCAATTCACCGGGATGAACGGCCCCTGGGCGCGGGCGCTGGCCTGGTGGATGGCCTTGGCGAGGAATTCCTTGCCCGTGCCCGTCTCGCCGCTGACGAGGATCGACATGTTGGTATTGATGAGGCGGGAGAGCTTGCGCAGATTGCGCTGGACCGAAGGCTCCTCACCCGCGACCGCCTTGAGCGGCGCTGGAAGCTTGCACTCCTCATGTGCAGGCGGCGTGTGGCGCACGCGGATCGTCGCTGGCGGCACGACCTGGATGAACAGGCTGCGGCCCGACGCCGTCAGCCGGATGACGTTACGCTCGATGGCCTGCGGGGCTGCGAAGCGCGTGAGGCTGTCGATCTCGCAATCGAAGAAGTCGGAGAAGGGCCGTCCCAGCGCCCGGGTGGCGCCGCGCCATCCGGTGTGAAGCTCCTCGGCCAGAAGGGTCCGCGCGTGCTGGTTGAAGCCGGTGATGCGGCCCGAGGAATCGAGGACCAGCACGTATTCGATGTCGACCTCGGCCAGCGCCTGGTTGGAGGTGAGCTTGACGATCCAGCCGCGCGAGGACGAGCGGATGAGGTTGGCCGTCTCGATGCGGTGGGCGAAACTCTTGACGATCTGCAGCGCCAGGAATTGGCTCGACTTGTCCTTGGGTGAGTGGAGCGTGGAAATGTCGAGCGCTGCCGAGAGGTTTCCCACCGGATCGAAGATCGGCGCCACCGTGCAGCTGTTGGGGATGTGGGTGGCGTCGAAATGATCGGTCAGATGCACGGTCAGCGCCTCGCCGGTGGCGATGCAGGTGCCCACCCCATTGGTGCCGGCGCGCGCCTCGTTCCAGTCGGCGCCCAGGTAGATGCCGGCACGGCGCAGCTCGTCGGTTACCGCTTCGTCGCCGATGTAGTCGACGGTGATGCCCTGGTTGTCGGTGAGCAACAGCGCATAGCCCAGCCCCGCCACCTGGCGGTAAAGTGCCTCGACGCCGAAGCGGGCGGTACGCAGCAACTCTTCCATGGCGTCGCGATGCTCGCGCAGTTCGCGGTCGTCCACGATGACGGCAGGCCGAAGCACTGTGGGGTCGAGCCGGTGGTCGCCCACGCAGCGCAGCCAGGAATTGACGATCAGCGCATCACGCGCTGCATCTCCGCCTTCGGCGACGTGGACCAGTTCCTGGATATGCTCGACATGCGCGCTGGAGATGGAACGTTTCTCCTGTTGAGAAGCGTGAAGTATCGATTGAAGAAAATTGACCTGTCAAGGCGGATGCTGTGCACTGCGGCGAGTACAAGCTTTCTCTCGCATTCTGCGAAAATGGACTTCGCATTTGCAACACAGGGGGACAAATGGCACTCACCCGGTTGATCGTCGAACTCGGCATGGGGACCGACCTGCGCGGGTCGGACTACACCAAGGCTGCCATCCGCGCAGTGAAGGATGCGCTATGGCACAACTCCCTGACCATCGCCCCTGCATTGGGCCGCAAACCCGAGGACATGCATGTGAAGGTCCTCGTCGGCGTGCCCGAGCCGCAGTTGGTCGACAAGGCAGCCGTCGCCGAGATGCTGCCCTATGGCACGCGCGAGGTGGAGGTCGTCGAGGGAGGGCTCGAGATCATGAATGACGAAGGCACCAACCTGACGGTGATCGCCAATGCCGCCGCCATCGTCTATCTCGACATGGAGACAAAGTGATGGCCCTCAAGCGCATCATCCTCGAAATGGGCCATGGCAACGACATGCACGGCGGCGACTATACCAAGGCGGCGCTCCGCGCGGTGCAGGACTGCATCCATCACTCCTCCATGATCTTTTTGCGTACGCTGAAGATCGATCCGTCCGAGCTGGACATTCTGGTCACCATCGGGGTCCAGAAGCCGGAGATGGTCGACACTGCCAGGGTGGCGGCCAGCCTGCCGGTCGGCAAGGCCCGCGTGACCGTGGTGAAAGGCGGGCTGGACGTGCCGGATGACGAGCGCGGCGGCGTGAGCGTCATCGCCACCGCGGGTGTTGCCGTGCGCGTGGATGAAAAGCATCTGGGGGTATGATGCGGGCGAGGTCTTTGCGGGCATCGGAACTGGGGAGCTCCCGTTCCGTGCAAATGCCTTCATGGTCTGACCGCAACGTCCGGGCTATTCTGGCCGATGTTGATCTCTGAGGACTTGGCTGCATGCACGCATGCCCCGACTGCGGTGCTCTCACGCAGGTGCATCCCGAGTTTTCACCATGGTGCCAGGAGTGCAACTGGAATCTCGACCCCACGGAGGAACCGCAGAAGCTGACCTTTCTCGACCGCAAGTTCCGCGCTTTCAGCGAGAAGGTTGGCGCGGGCTTGCTGGAAACGCTCGGCAGACAGCAGCAGATCGACGACCTGCATCGGTCGGAAGCGCTGACCGGCAGGCTGGCTGCCGCATTGTCCTTGCTTGTCATGTCCTTTGCGGCCCTGCTGCCGGTGACGGCGATTGCGATCCTCGCCACGCATTACACCGAGCCGTCCTTCATCTTCTGAGGATGTCAGTTTGCAGGTCGATGTGCGGTAGGACGGCACATGGTCCGGGCAATCCGTTGTGCAGCGCAGTAACTTACACAAGGTCAGCTGATGCGGGCGGGAGGCAGAACGATTGCCACTTGCCGGATGCCCGGCAATGAGATTTTACTGCGCGCCGTTGCCGCTGCCCCTGAAAGACATCTGAGGAGTGTGCCTTCATGTATACCGTAGGTGAAGAAGAAATCGAAGCCCTGGCGCGGGTGATCCGCTCCAAGGCGCTGTTTCGCTATGGCGTGGGCCAAGAATGCGACCGCTTCGAGGAGCGCTATGCGGCGCATCTCGGGGTGAAGCATTTCGCGCTGTCGGCCAGCGGCAGCAACGCCCTTGTGGCGGCCCTGGTGGCGCTCGGCATCGGGCCCGGCGACGAGGTCCTGATCCCTGCGCATACTTACATGGCGACGGGCACTGCCGTGCTTGCCGCCGGCGCCATTCCGGTAATCGTCGACGTCGATGACTCGATCACCATCGATCCTGTCGCCATCGAAAGCGCCATTGGCCCGTCGACGCGCGCCGTGATCCCCGTGCACATGTGGGGCGCGGCCTGCAACATGGACGCGATCATGGATATTGCTAGGCGGCGGAATCTGCTCGTCATCGAGGATGCCTGCCAGGGGGTGGGCGGTGGCTACGAGGGTCGGAAATTCGGTTCCATTGGCCACATCGGGGCCTTCAGCTTCAATTTCTACAAGAACATGACGGCGGGCGAAGGCGGCGGCGTTGCCGTCAACGACGACCGCCTGGCCAAGCGGGTGCGCGGCGCCATTGATCCGTGTCACTTCTACTGGCATGGCCGCGACGGCGAAGAAAAACCCTTCGCAGGCAATGGGGCACGCGCCTCCGAACTGATGGGTGCGATGCTCAACGTGCAACTCGACCGCATCGACGGCATGGTGGCCAAAATGCGCGCCGAGAAGAAGCGAATCCTCGCCGGCACGGCGGCCTATGGCAACCTCGGCCTCAAGCCGACGAGGATGAACAGCGCCGATCATGACTGCGCCACGCATGTCATGTTCACCATGCCCGATGCCGGAGCGGCGCAGCGCTTCGTCAAGGTGTTTCCAAGCGTCATCGCCGGCAAGACCGGGCGGCATACCTACACCGAGTGGGACCAGATCCTGATCCGCGAGGGCGCGGCTCACCCCGCCATGAACCCCTACCTGATGCCGGCCAATGCGAAGTGCCGCATGGATTATTCCCCCGACATGTGCGCGCGCTCGCTGGAGATCCTGAACCGCACCGTGATGGTGCCGACCAACCCCGAGCACAGCGACGCCCAGATCGACGACATGATCCACAACATCGGTGTCGCCAGCCGCGTGGCGCTGGCCGGCATGTCGCCCGAGGAAGCGGAGTTGCGAAACGTCATCCCCGTCGACGAACGGAAGTTCGATTCACTGGGCAGACCCGACGCCGCCTGAGCAGGTGCACAATGCTTCACAGCTTGACGGTGTGGATTGAACAGTGCTTACCTGCGTTTTGGATCGTTCCAATATAGGGGATGGCGATGCGTCGGCTGCGGATGGGCCTTGTTGGTGCCGGCCTTGTGGGGCAGGCGGAACACGCCTTCTACCTGTGGGAGGACCGTGAGCGCTTCGACTTCGTGGCGCTCGCGGATGCCTCCGCGAAGGTGCGCAGCGCACTCGGCGCGCGCTACGCGATCCCGAAGCTCTGCGCCTCGATGGATGAACTGCTGCAGTGCGACCTCGATGCCGTCGTCATCTGCGTGCCGGATGCCTTCCACCCGGAGCTGACGATCAAGGCCTTCGAACGCGGCCTGCACGTGATGTGCGAGAAGCCGCTGGCCCTGACGCTCTCGGGCTGCGACCGCATGATCGCGGCCCGCGACACGGCGGGCCGCGTGGGCCAGCTCGCCTACATGAAGCGCTATGACCCGGCGTTCCGCGCCGCGCTGCCGCATCTGCCGCCGCTCGACCGCATCCGGCTGATTTCGGTGGAGGTGAACGACCCGGACCAGGATCCCTTCGTCGGCCACCTGCCCATGGTGCAGCCGGACGACATTCCGGCCAGCCTGCGCGACGACTTGCGCACGGCAACGCGCGCACAGCTGCTCGAATCCGCCGGGGCCAAGGCCGAAGACGCAGCACTGAAGACGCTTGCCAACGGCTTCCTCTCGGCCATCGTGCATGACGTGGGCGTGGTGCACGGCATGCTGCGGCATCTCGGCGGCGAGCTTCCGGCCAGGGCCGATTTCGGCGCCCGCTTCGACGACGGCCGCGGCGTGCAGCTGGGCTTCGCGCTGCCGGGCGGCGGGCGTGTGTCGATGACGCATCTCAACCTGCCCGGCGTTCCGGACTACCGCGAGCGCGTGACCGTCTATGGCGATGACCGCATCGTCGAGCTGGTGTTCCCCGCCCCCTATCTCCGCAACATGCCCACCGAGCTCACCGTCCGGCGCGGAGGCAAGGACGGGGCACTGGAGACGCTCGCGGTCCGCGCCGGCTTCAAGGAGGCCTTCTCGGAGGAACTCCGCGCCTTCCACCTCGCCGTCACCACCGGCACGCCGGTTGAAACAAGCTTCGAACAGGGCCGGCGCGACGTCGAGCTCCTGCTCAGCGCCTTCGGGAGGTCGCTCGCATGAGGATCGGCGTCTACTCGGACTCGCTCCCCAAGCTCAACCGCCGCGACATGCTGCGATGGTGCGCCGAACGCGGCGTGAGCGACGTCGAGATCGGCGTCGGAGCCTGGGGCCCCTGGCCGCGGCCGCACCTCGACATCGCCACCATTGGCCAGGCCGCCGAGCGTGACCGGCTGGGCGGCGAACTGCGGGAGTTCGGCATCACGCTCTCGGCGGTCAACGCGGCCGGCAATCTGCTGCATCCCGACCCCGACAAGCGCAAGGATGCCCAGGAGCGTTTCTGGGCGGCGGTCGACCTTGCGAAGGCGATGGGCGTCAATCGCGTGATCACCATGTCGGGCTGCCCTGCGGGTGCAGTGCCGGGGTCGCTGGGCGTGTTTCCCTGCTGGGCCACCTCCGCCGATGACGAGCGGCTGTTCGACTGGCAGATGACGCACGAGGTGGGGCCGTTCTGGCGCTCGGTCAGCGACCGCCTCGAAAAGGAGGCACCGGGCCTCATGGTCTGCCTCGAGCTTCATCCCGGCGTCACCATCTACACCGCGGCGGGCTTCGAGGAGCTGGCCGTGCATGTTGGCCGCAATGTCGGCCTCAACATGGACCCGAGCCATTTCTGGTGGCAGGGCATCAACCCCGTCACCGTCGTCGAGGCGCTGGGCGACCGCATCGGCTTCTCGCACGGCAAGGACACGCTGCTGTTCCCCGAGCGGATCCGCCAGCTCGGCGTGCTGCACCATGCGCCGCCCGCCGACCCCGACAAGGCGCCATGGCATTTCGCCGCCGTCGGCGAGGGCCACGACACGGACACATGGGTGAGGCTGTTCCGCGCCCTGCAGGGTGCCGGCTACGACGGCGTGGTGTCCATCGAGCATGAGGACCCGCGCTACGACGGGGAGGAAGGGACCGCCCGATCTCTCAAAGGGCTTCAGGCGATCCTCGAGCGGATGGGGCAGGCCTGATGACAACCCTCGTCGAAGTCGCCCGGCGCGCCGGTGTTTCGAAGTCGACGGTCTCCAACGTGATCCAGGGCCGCGTGGCCGTCGCGGCGGACACACGCGAACGGGTGGAACAGGCCATCCGCGCGACGGGCTACCGGCCCAACGCCATCGCCCGTTCGCTGCGTAACCGTACCAGCCATTCGATCGGCATGATCGTGCCGGACCTCGCCAACCCCTTTCATGCCGCACTCTCCGTCGCGGTGGAGCGCGCGGCCAAGCAACATGGCTATGCAACGCTCGTCGCCCACACCGACTGCTCGCCCGACATCGAAGACGAGGTGAGCCGCGCCCTGTTCGAGCGCCGCGTCGACGGCGTGGTGATCGCCGGCCTATCGACCGGCTCGGAGGTTCCGGTGAGCCTGCTCGACAATGGCATTCCGGTTGTGCTGACGAGCTTCGGCGGGCCGAAGGACAAGCGCCTCGGTTCGGTCGACCATGACGACATGGCAGCCATGGAGGCGGTGATCGCGCATCTTTACGGGCTCGGCCACCGGCGCCTTGCCTTCGTCGCCCAGGACTATGCGGAGCAGTCGGGCGAACGCCGGCGCCTGGGTTTCGATGCGGCCCTGAAGCGCCGGCGTCTGAAGCCGGTCAGCCGTCACGATGCCACCGCCATTCTCGCCCACAATGATCTCCTCGCCCTCGATCTGATCGACGAGATCGAGCGCAGCGGCAGGCGCGTGCCGCAGGATGTTTCGGTGACGGGGCATGACGACATTCCGCTTGCCGCTCATTCGCGCATCCGCCTGACCACGGTGCGATCGGATGCCCAGTCCATGGGGCAGCGGGCGGTGGAGCTGATGATGAAGGCGGTGCGCGCAGGTGGCCACGTCGGGCACCGGGAGGTGCACACCAACAAGCTGGTGATCCGGCAATCGACTGGGGCGGCACCGACATGACGGCCGTACTCTTCGAAAATGTGGAAAAGCGCTTCGATGGCGGCGTCACTGCCCTCAAGAGCCTGACGCTTGAGGCGCCGGAGCAGAAATTCGTCGCCCTCCTCGGCCCTTCGGGCTGCGGCAAAACCACCGCACTGCGCATCCTTGCAGGGCTCGAAATGCCGACCTCGGGCCGCGTGCTGATCGGCGGCCGCGACGTGACGAGGCTGCAGCCCCGGGACCGTGACCTGGCCATGGTGTTTCAGAGCTATGCGCTCTACCCGCACATGACGATCCGCGACAACATCGCCTACCCGCTGTGGCTGCGCGAAGTGCCCGATGCCGAGCGCAAGGCGAAGGTCGAGGCGGTGGCGAAGAGCCTCGAGGTCGAGCACCTGCTGGAACGCAAACCGCGCCAGCTGTCGGGCGGGCAGCGCCAGCGCATTGCGCTCGCTCGCGCCATCGTGCGCGACCCCGCCGCCTTTCTGATGGACGAGCCCCTGTCGAACCTCGATGCGCGGCTGCGGCTTGCCATGCGCGGCGAGATCAAGCGGCTGTGCCAGCGACTGGGCACCACGACGATCTATGTGACGCATGACCAGGCGGAGGCCATGACCATGGCCGATCTTGTGGCCGTCATGGGCTCCGGCGTGCTGCAGCAGCTGGCACCGCCCGAGGAAGTCTATGACCGTCCGGCCAACCGCTTCGTCGCCACCTTCGTCGGCAACCCGCCGATGAACGTGCTGAAGGCCAGCGTTGCCGAGGGCGAGCTGAAGGTGCATGGCCGCGGGCTGGCCATCCCCCCGGAGCGACAGGCGGAGCTTGGCGCCGCGGGCGTCGCCGAGCTTGGCATCAGGCCGGAGGATATCCGCATCGTCGCCGCCGATGCGCCCGGTGCGGTGCCGGGCGAGGTCTATGTGGTTGAACCCATGGGCAGCGAGACCTTCGTCGACGTGATGGTGGGCGGCGAGCGGCTTTCGGCGCGTGCCGGGAAGAGCTTCCGCGCCGCCATCGGCTCAACTGTTGGCATCAGTTTCGACATCGCGGATGCGTGTTTCTTCGACGCATCGGGTGTCACCGTCGTGCATCGTGCACAAAACCAGGGAGGTAAGCAATGACAACGCCGTCAAAACGTGCCGGACTGACCCGCCGATCGCTTCTCCAGAGCAGCGCCGCACTGGCGCTGGCAGCGACTCTCGTGCTTGCAGCACTGCCGCGCCCGGCTTCCGCCGAAGGCAAGAAGGTGATCATCGGCGCCTTCGCCGATGGTGGCCTCACGCCGTTCAAGGACAAGATCATCCCGCTCGCCAAGGCACAGGGCTTCGACATCCAGTTCCTCGAGGACGAGTATGGCGTGACGCTGGAAAAGTGGTTTGCCGACGCGCAGAGCGGTGCGGGCCAGTATGACCTCTACCTGCTCGACGACCCGTGGGTGCCGCAGTTCGGCGCGGCGGGCGTGCTTGAGGATCTGGGTGCTGCCGGCATCGACGGCGGCGACAAGGACTGGATTGGCTCGATGATCGACATGGGCTACTGGCCGCCGCGCGACGGCCCGCGCGTCAAGGGTTTCGAGAACGCGACACCAACACTGGTCACCGTGCCCTTCGTCGGCGACCTGCAGACCCTCACCTACCGCAACGACGTCTTCACCGATGGCGCACCTGCCACATGGGAGGACATCATCGCCAAGGGCAAGGAAGGCGTTGCGGCCGGCAAGATCAAGTATCCGGTGGTGTTCCGCGGCGTGAGCGGCAACCCGATCGTCACCAGCTGGTATCCGATCTTCCTCTCCTACGGCGGCCAGTTCTTCGATGACAAGTGGAACGTCACCTTCAACAACGACGCGGGCAAGGCGGCGGCCGACTTCTTCGTCGGCGCGATGAAGCAGAACGCGCCTCCGGGCGTGGTCGAATTCGACTCGGACCAGGAAGGTGCGGCCATTCTCGGCGGCGACGCCGGGGCCATCATCCAGTACTCAGGCAATGCGCTCAAGGCCGATGACCCGACCCAGACCAAGGTGGCCGGCAAGCTCGACTTCGGTGTGGTGCCGAAGAAGGAGAAAGCCATCGCGCAAATGGGCATCTTCATCGCCGGCATCCCGAAATCCGCCCCCAACAAGGCGAATTCGGTCGAGTTCCTAAAATGGTACACGAGCCCGGAGACGCAGGCCAAGCTCGCCGAGGCAGGCTCGATCCCCGTCAAGCGCTCGGGCTTCGCGGTGAGCGACCCCGGCAACCGACTGATCCCGGTGGCGCTGAAGCAGCTCGATGCCGGCGCCCTGCCGCGCCCCCGGACACCTGACTGGGCCAAGGTCGAGGAGCTTCTCGGCATCCAGCTCAACAAGGCGCTCCAGGCGGGCTCCGGTGGCGGTGCGGCACTCGATGCGGCAGCCGAGCAGGTGACGGCCTATCTCAAGCAGGCGGGCTACTATCAATGAGCAAGGCGCTGGTCCGCAAGGATCGGCTCCAGGGGGCGGGGCTCGATGGAGCCCTGCCCTATCTCCTGCTGGCGCCGTCATTGCTCGTCGTGATGGCGGTGCTGCTCTATCCCCTGATCGATGGCCTACGCGCCTCGACCAAGTTCTACCGCTATGGCAAGCCGCTGCGTGATGTCGGCTTCGACAATTACGTGCAGCTGTGGAGCGATCCGCAGTTCCTCAATTCACTGATGGTGACCGTGAGCTTCGTCGCCTCCGCGGTGATCCTCGAAACAGTCCTGGGCTTCGCATTGGCGCTATTCTGCTCGCGCGAGATCGCCGGCATCCGATTCATGCGCACCATCCTGATCATTCCCATGGTGGTGACGCCAGTGGTTGTGGCGATCGTTTTCCGCCTCATCTATGCCAGCGATGCCGGCATGCTGACGGCCATTTCACAGACCTTCGGAGGCGGGTCCGTCGAAATCCTCGGCCGGCCGCTGCGTGCCTTCATCGGTCTCGTGGCGCTCGACGTGTGGGAGTGGACGCCGCTGATGTTCCTCATCCTGCTCGCCGGGCTGCAGTCGCTTCCCGTCGAACCACTCGAGGCGGCGCGCGTCGATGGCGCGGGCGGCTGGCGGTTGTTCTGGGATCACACTTTGCCGATGATGCGGCCGATCCTCGCGGTGGCCATCGTGCTGCGCACCATCGATGCCTTTGGCACCTTCGACCAGGTCTTCGTGCTGACCCGCGGCGGCCCCGGCGAGGCAACAAGGCTGCTGTCGATCTTCGGCTATGACACCGCCTTCAAGTTCCAGCAGACGGGCTATGCCGCTGCGCTGTTCGTCACCATGGGCCTCATCATCCTGGCCTGCGCCATGGCTGCCGTGCGCCTGCTCAAAAAAGTGGAGGCGAAATGACGAAGCTGTGGGTGCGCTATGCGGTGATGGGACTGGTGATCTCGATCGTGCTGCTGCCGATCTACTGGATGGTCGCCGCGTCGTTCAAAACCAACAAGGAAATTACCCAGGACGCAACGCTCTATCCGCATGCGCCGACCTTCGACAATTTCACCAGATTGTTCGCCGCCAAGGATTTCGGCCACTTCCTGCTGAACTCCGTCGTCGTCACCACGGTGTCGGTGCTGCTGGCACTGATCTTCGGGTCGCTTGGCGCCTATGCCATCGCGCGCTTCCGCCTGCCCTTCGGGCTTGATCGCCACATCGGGCTCTCGCTGCTGGTCATGCGGATCGTGCCGCCGGTGGTGATCCTGATCCCGGTGTTCCTGTTCATCCTGAGACTCAACCTCATCGACAGCTGGCTCGGCCTCATCATCACCTACACCGCGCTGAACGTGACTTATTGCGTGTGGATGATGGAGAGCTTCTTTCGCGAGATCCCGGTCGACCTCGAAGAGGCAGCCATGGTCGACGGCGACAGCCGATTCGGCGCCTTCCGCCGCATCGTGCTGCCGATGGCAGCGCCAGGCATGGTGGCGACATCGATCTTCGCCATCATCGTCACCTTCAACGAATTCATGTTCGCGCTGGTGCTGACCTCGACGCCTCGCGCCATGACCATGCCGCGCGGCACCGCGACGCTCATCGGCCGCATCGACACCGACTGGGCGTCGATGTCCGCCGCAGGTGTGCTTGGCGCACTTCCCATCGTGATCTTCGCCTTTTCGGTGCAGCGCCACCTCGTGCGTGGACTGACCCTGGGCGCCGTCAAGTAACTCAGGAGAGAACGGTGAAACCCGCCGTCTCGGCCATGGCCTTGAGGTTCTTGAATCCCATCGTGGCATAGGTGAGCGGATTGGCCTTGCGCGGATCCTGCTCGGCTTCGACCACCAGCCAGCCGGAATAACCGTGGTCCGCCAGCGTCCTGAGAATGGGGACATAATCGATGCTGCCGTTGCCCGGCACGGTGAAGATGCCATCCATGACGGCCGCCATGAAGCTCATGTCGTCGCGGCGCGCCTTGTCCAGCATGTCTCGTCGCGCGTCCTTGCAGTGGACGTGGACGACACGCGTGACGTTGCGCCTGAGCAGTGCCAGCGGGTCGCCCCCCGCAAACAGCGAGTGGCCGGTGTCGAACAGAAGGCCCACGGCCTTGCCGGTGTGCTTCATCAGCAGGTCGACCTCGGCATCGGTCTCGACGATTGTGCCCATGTGGTGGTGAAACGCCATTCCGACGCCGAAATCCGCCATGCGCTCGGCGAGCCCCGTGAGGCGACGGCCATAGTCCGGCCACTCATCGGCTGAGAGCGCGGGGCGCTTCGAGATCGGGTCCCAGATGGCGCCATGGCGGCCGCGCGAGGTATCGGCATAGACGACATGGGTCGACCCCATGTCCTTCAGCAACTGGAGATGCGGCATGATCGCCTCCATCTCCGCCGAAACCTCGCGTTCGCAGCAGCGACCGTCATACCAGCCGGAGATGATCCTGAGGCCGTAGGAGTCCATGATCGGCTTCAGGATGGCACTCTGGCGCGGAAACTTGCCGCCGAGCTCGATTCCGGCATAGCCCGCCTGCCTGGTCTCCGCGAGGCAGGTCTCGAGCGGAATGTCCCCACCCAGCTCGGGCACGTCGTCATTCGTCCAGGTGATGGGGTTGATGCCGATTCTCACGCTTCCCATGATCGCCCTTGCCCTTGCAGCCTTCCGTTAAGGAGATACTAGCGGTTCCGCACCACATTGGCCATTGCCGTGAACGTTCTTCCGCCCCGCAGTCCGGACAATTCCCATCCATGCTGATACCTCGGAACGAGACAGTTTCACTCCCCGCCGGGCCTGTGATCGGGCGATCCGCCTCATGGGATCGCGCCTTGCCGGTGCGGGCTTTCAGGACAGCGGTGGCCGTCATGGCCGCATCCTGCCTGGCAGGATCGGCGCAGGCGGAAGTGACGGTGACGCCCGCCGCAAAGGGCTATGACATCGACATCGTGGGCCAGGCCTCGGTGGGCGAGTTGCTCGACGCCATTGCCAAAGGCGGCATAACAATCACGGGCCAGCCGCCGGACGCGACCATAACCGCCAATCACTTCCGCAGTGCCAGCCTCGAGCGCGCCCTGCGGGCTCTGCTTCCGCACGCACCTTTCGTGGTACGCTTTGCGAAAAATGGCGTGCCCGAGAAGATCATATTCCTGTCTGCTGCGAAGGGTGAGGGTGAGGGCGCCGGTGGGGATGCGGGTCCGGCCACGGGCGACGATCCGAGCATGGAAGGCGGCAGCAATCCCGATGATCCGGGAAGCAACTTCGCGCCGGACGCCCAGCAGGGTGGCCAGCCTGGAACGCCCTCACCCGGAAACTAGATTGGTCTACAACGGGACATGGCGGCCCCTCGGGGACCGCCATGCCGACGCTTCTTCGACTTTTACTTGAGGGAAGCCTTGATCTGACCGACCGTATCGGCTGTCATTTCGCCAGTTGTCGTCACCACGCCGTCCTTGATCTTCCACAAGCGGAAAGGACCGGTGATGTCGCCATACTGGTCGAAGGCGATGGGTCCGATCACACCTTCATACTTGATGGTCTTGCCATCCTTGATGAGGGCGAGCGCCTTGGCGAACTCATCCTTGCCGGCATGGATGGGCGTGCCGTTGGGATCGGTCACCTGCGGGATCGCCGCCTTGATGGCCGCCGCATCGCCCTTTCCGGCCTTGGCGGTGGCAAGCGCCACGATGGCGCCGGCGTCATAGGAGCGGTCGGCCGCCGGCGCGTCAGGCTTGATGCCGCCGGAGAAGGCCGCGAAGTTGCTGTTGAAATACTTCGTCGAGTCCGTCTCTGTCGTGCCCGAAGAGGTGCCATAGGCATCGTTCAGGTATTGCGCCCCCACCGCCTTGATGAAGTCATCGGAATTCATGCCGTCATTGAGCAGGAACTTCTGCGGGCCGCCGGCAGAAATCCAGGCACGGGCCACCGTCGCGCCATCGACCGGATAGCTGACGAGGTAAAGCGCTTCCGGATCGCCGGCGAGCGCGGCACTTGCCTCGGAAGCATAGCTCGACTGCTTCTCGTTGTAAGGCGTGACGGAGGTGATGGTGCCACCCAGCTTCTTGTACGCATCCGAGAATTCGCGGACCATGTTCACGCCGAAATCGTTGTTGACGTGGACGATGGCGATCTTCTTAAGGCCCTGATCGATGGCATATTTCGCCGCCGCCGTGCCCTGCAGCGCGTCCGACGTGATGGTGCGGAAGAACACACCATTGGACTTACCCTGGCGGCCGAGCTCGGTGAGTGTCGGCGACGACGATGCCGGCGAGACCTGCACAACGCCGGCAGGCGCGGTGACCGACGTCAGCATCGGAATCGACATCGGCGAGATGATGCCGCCGATGATGACCGGCACCTTCTTGATATTGACGAGCTGGGTCGCCTGGTCGACGGCGACATTGCCCTGGGTCTGGCTGTCACGCGTATCGGTCACGAGCTTGCAGCCATTGACACCGCCGGCGTCATTGAAGTCCTTGAAGGCCATCTCCACGGCCTTGGCGCCCGCCTGGCCATATTCGCCGGCCGGGCCCGTCAGCTCTAGCACGAGCCCAATGGTGATGTCGCAGTCGGCAGCGTGGGCCACGCTTCCGAAGCTTGCCGCCATGCCCAGCATGGTGGCGGCCAAAAGGAGGTTCTTCATGGGTATTCTTCCTTCCCTGTTTGAGCGTTGTTGGTCTTGTTGCAACGTCACGCCGTCTGCCGTGGCGTGGTGATCTTGTCCTCGCTGTTGAGATTGTACTTCATGATCGAGCCATGTCGGCCGGTTGTGTCACGCTCCAGCGCGTAGACATCGCCTTCGAGTTCGCGGGATTTGGCCAGCACAGCCGCGATGTCGGCATGGTCTTCCGCTGTCAGATCGAGCGATGCGACGCGCAAGTTGGAGGCAAGGTGAGCGGCATTGCGCGCACCGACGATGACGGCGGACACGCCGGGTCTCGTCAGCACGGCGGCACTCGCCGCCGTGGCGATGTCGCTGCCGTGGCGTTTCGCGATGACGTCGAGCACGCGCAGCAGTTGCTGGAAGAGCTCCCAGCCGCCGAATTCGTCGATGATGAGCTTGTATTTGACGAGCGAACGGTTCTCGAGCGGCGCCCGCGGCTCGGCCTGGCCCAGCCAGCGCTCGCCCAGGAAGCCGCCCGCCACCGTGCCATAACAGTAGATGGCGATATCGCCATTCCGTGCCGCCGCGACCAGGGTCTTCTCGGGCCGGCGGTCGAGAAGCGAATACTGCACCTGCATGGACGCCACCGGCACGCCGGCATCACGCATGGCCACGACGTGGGCCGTATCGAAATTGGTGCCGCCGATCCGCAGGATCTTGCCGGCCTTGCGCAAATCTTCCAGCCACTGGGCGGTTTCGAGCCAGCGCGACACGTCGTAATTCCACCAATGGAACTGCACGGTGTCGAGGCACTCCATACCCAGGCGCTTCAGCGACGTGTCGATCACCTTCTCGACATAGCCTTTATCGATCACTGGCAGCACCGCTAGATCTGGCACGAACTTGGTATGGACCCGAATTCTGCCGAGTGCTTCGCGTCCCCGGAGCGCGGCATAGCGCTGGCGGAAAGTGCCGATCGCCTCCTCGACCCCGGTGTAGATATCGGCACAGTCGAAGGTCGTGATGCCGGCATCGGCAAAGGCCAGCATGTCAGCCACCGGGTCGGCGCTTGCCGACTGGCTGTGGCTCGCCGACAATTGCCAGCCGCCGCGGATGACGCGGGAAATCTCATAGCCGGGCGAAAGGGTGATGCGCTGCACGTCGTCAATCCTTGGGCACGGGCACGGCGGTTGTCTGGGCATGGCTGAAGCGTCTGAGGCCGGTCCGCGTGATCCGGAAACGGGTGGAGCAATTGGGATCGGGGCAGGCCACTTCGGCGTCGCTGGTGATCCAGTCGTTCTTGTGGGTGAGCCTCTGCTTGGCCGGCAGAATGGGCAGCAGTGCCGCCAGCGAATAGATCGAGAAGCCTTGACCGGCCGGGAAATGCAGCATCTCGCCCTTCATCTCGAAGTAGTCGCCGGGCTTGGCCCCGCAAAAGATCGGGCCGCCGGGAGGGGCCGTCACCTCGACTCGAAGGTCATAAAGTTCGAAGCTGTCGTCGTCAGCCATGCTGCCTTGCCTTGGCGTCCGCCTCCTCCGCATCGAGCCGGTTGCGGAGCAGGTTGAACGCACGGGTTATGTCGCGGGTGAGTGCTGCGATGGCGCCTTTCGCGTCGCGCTGTTCCAGCGCCTTGATCAGTTCCCAGTGGTGATGCGTGCCGGCGGGGTCGCTGGTCTCGTCATGCAGGAAGGCCGCGGCGTGGACATAGGGGCCGGACTGCAGTGACAGGCTTTCGATCATGGGCTGCAGTACGGGCGATGCGGCGGCGCGGTAGATGTGATCGTGGAAGGCGTGGTTTAACTCGGTGGCGCGGCGGATGTTCTCGATGCTCCTGATGTTGAAGGCAGCCTCGCACTGGCGCGTGAGATCGCGCAGCCGCGCGAAGTCGCTCGACGCCAGCTTCGCCATGGCGCGCGCCGTTACCTCGCCCTCGATCAGCACGCGGGCGCGGGCGAGGTCTTCGAGTTTCTCGCGGGTGATGACAGGCACGCGCACCGTGCGGTTCGGCAGCGCCTCGAGCGCCTGTTCGGAAATCAGCCGGGCCAGGGCTTCGCGCACCGGCATGGTGGATGTATTGAGCTTCTCGGCCAGATCCTGGATACGCAACATCTGACCAGAGACGAACACGCCGTGGACGAGCGAGCGGCGGAGTTCGGCATAGACACGATCATGCAGCGTCTCACGAAGCACGGGGGTGATCCCGCCCTTGCTCGCCACTGCCGCCTGTGAACCGCTGCCGTCCGGCATTTCCGACTCTCGTTGACCCGTCTTCCGGCTTGCGCCGCGGGGCCTGCTCCCATAGAGATATCTTTGATCAAACATCAGCCGTCCGCAAGAGAGATTCCGGATGACCGGCACCGCAACACCATTGAATGGCGCCCTGCTCGCGGCGCGTGGCGTCGTCATGCAGTTCGGTGGCATGCGGGCGGTGGATGGCATGTCGCTGAATCTTGGGCGCGGCGAAATTCTCGGACTGATCGGACCCAACGGGGCAGGCAAGACAACCATGTTCAATCTCATCGCCGGCAGCCTCAGGCCGACGGCGGGGCAGATCTTTGCGGCGGGCGAGGATGTGACGCGGGAGGCACCCGACCGACGCATCGCCCGTGGCATCGGGCGTACCTTCCAGATCCCCCGCCCCTTCGCCGAGATGACGGTGCTGGAAAACGTGCTCAGCGGCGCGCAGAGTCAGGCCGGGGAGAATATTCTTGCCAATTTCATCAGCCCTGGAAAGGTCGCGCGCGAGGAACGCGCCGCGGTGGACAAGGCGCGCGGCCTTCTCGACTTCCTGACCCTGTCGCATCTCGCCGGCGAGCCCGCCCGCGTGCTCTCCGGTGGGCAGCGCAAGCTGCTGGAACTCGCCCGGGTGCTGATGGCCGATCCCAAGATCATCCTGCTCGACGAACCGGCGGCCGGCGTCAACCCCGCCCTGCTCGAATTCATCATCGCGCGCATCCGCGACCTCAACGCGCGCGGCACCACCATCCTGCTGATCGAGCACAACATGGACATGGTGACACGGCTCTGCGGCCGCATCATCGTGATGGCGCAGGGCCGCCTGCTGCGCGAGGGCAAGCCCGACGACGTGGCGCGCGACCCCGCCGTGATCGAGGCCTATCTCGGTGTCGCCGCATGACTGCAGGTGCTGCGCTTTCGACGCGCGGGCTGGTGGCCGGTTACGAGCGCGATCTGCCCATCGTGCGCGGCATCGACTTCGCGGTGCAGCCCGGCGAACTCGTCGTCGTTCTGGGACCCAATGGAGCCGGCAAGTCCACTTTCGTCAAGGCGATTGCCGGTATCGTTCCGGTGTTCGGCGGCAGCGTCGCGCTCGGCGGCGTCGACATCACCAGCCTACCTCCCCATGAGAAGATCGCCCGTGGCCTCGCCTTCGTGCCGCAGACCGAGAACATCTTCTCCACACTCACGATCTTCGAGAACCTCGAACTCGCCGCCGACATCCTGCCGCGCCATCTCAGGCGCGCGCGGATCGCCAGCGTGGAAGCGATCTTCCCTGACCTTGCGAAACGGCCCAATCTGCGCGCCGGACAGCTGTCCGGCGGCCAGCGCCAGATGCTGGCCGTGGCCCGCGCGCTCATCGTCGATCCGCGGGTGCTGATCCTCGACGAACCCTCGGCGGGCCTGTCGCCCCGCATCGTCGCCGAGGTCTTCGCCAATCTTGCCGCCATCAACCGGAGCGGCGTCACCATCATCCTCGTCGAGCAGAACGTGAAGGCGGCGCTGACGATTGCACATCGCGGCGTGGTGCTGGTGGAGGGTACGCTCCGCCACGAGGGACTTGCCGCAACCCTCGCCCACGATCCGATCATTGCCGAACTCTATCTCGGCATCACGCCCCCGGCGGAGGCCGAAGCATGATCCTCCAGCCCCTCATGGACGGGCTGATCGCCGGCACCATGATCGGGCTCGGCGCCATCGGCATCACGCTCACCTATTCGATCCTGCGCTTCGCCAACTTCGCCCATGGCGAATTGATCAGCTGGGGCGCCTATGCGGCGCTCGGCGTCAGCAGCGCCCTTGCCACGGCTTATGGGCCGCTGGCTACACCCATCGGGCCCTTCTCATTCGGCTGGTCCCTGCCCATCGGCCTTCTAACCTCGATGGTGCTCACCGGGCTTCTGGCGCTCCTCGTCGATCTTCTGCTGTTCGGCCGGCTGCGGGCGCGCAAGAGCGCCGTGATCATCCTCGTTATGGCCGGATTCGGCGCGGCGCTGACGCTGCGCAGCCTGCTGGAATTCCTGGTCACCTCGAAGCCCGCCTATTTCACCAGCGCATTGCAGATCGCCATCAGGCTGGCGCCCGGCCTCCGGGCGACTCCGGACCAGCTGCTCTCGCTCGCCGTCTCCGCCGTTCTCGTCCTCGCCGTGCACCTCCTCCTCACCCGCACCGCCATCGGCCGCGCAATGCGGGCGGTGAGCGAGAACCAGCAGCTCGCCGCTCTGGCCGGTGTCGACGTGCGCCATACCATCCGCATCGTGTGGCTGCTCGGTGCGGCGCTGGCGGCCGTCGCCGGCGTGATGGCCGGCCTTCTGGTGCAGATCCGCCCGCACATGGGGCATGATCTGCTGCTCCCGCTCTTCGCCGCTGCCATCCTCGGCGGCATCGGCAGTGTGCCCGGCGCCATGCTGGGCGGCCTCATCGTCGGCCTCACCGAGGCGCTGTCCGTACAGTTCATCGGCGCCGAGTGGCGCGCTGCCGTGGCTTTCGTCATCCTCGTCGCCGTGCTGCTGCTGCGGCCGCAGGGCCTGTTCGGGAGGCCGGCATGATCGAGCTACTCTCGTACGGTGCCTTCTTCCTTACCGTAGCGCTGACCTATGCCATCATCTGTCTCGGCCTCAACGTGCAATGGGGGCAGACGGGACTGTTCAACGTCGGCGTCGCGGGCTTCGTCGGGATTGGCGCCTATGCCTCGGCCCTCCTCACCACGCCTGACGACCCAGTGCGCTTCGGCGGCTTCGGCCTGCCGATCATCGTCGGCTGGCTGGGCGCCATGGCGTCTGCGGGTCTGCTGTCGCTGCTGGTGGGCCTGCTGACGATCCGGCTGCGCGCCGACTATCTTGCCATCGCCACCTTCGGCGTTGCCGTTGTGGTGCAGCTCTGCGCGCTGAACCTCGAACCACTCACCGGCGGGCCCTTCGGCATCGGCTTCATTCCCCGCCCCTTCGGATGGCTGGCGGAAGACCGTATGACCTTCAGCCTGCTCAATCTGAGCATCGTGGTCGTCACCACGCTGGGCGTCTATCTCGCACTCGAGCGGCTGCTGCGGAGTCCATGGGGCCGCGTGCTGCGGGCCATTCGCGAAGATGAACAGGCGGCCCTCGCACTGGGCAAGAACGCCTTCGCATTCCGGCTGCAGGCCTTCGTCATCGGTGGCGCGATCATGGGGCTGGCGGGCGCGGTGCAGGCGCATTTCATCGGCTTCATCGCGCCAGAGAATTATGTACCGATGCTGACCTTTCAGGTCTGGGCGATGCTCATCGTCGGCGGGTCCGGCAACAACCGCGGCGCGGTCCTGGGGGCCGTGCTCGTCTGGGCGGTGTGGGCTGCCTCCGCGGCGCTGATTTCAGCCGTGGTGCCGCCGGAAGCGCAGGCGCGCGCCGCGGCGCTGCAGATCGTGATGATCGGTGTCGCCATCTGCGTGATGCTGCTGGTCCGTCCGCGCGGCATCCTGGGCGAGGTCCGGACCGTGTCGCGCCACGTCAACGAAGTCTCTGGGAAGAAGTGACCATGCAAAGACCTCCGCGTACCATGATCGGCAAGACCCTCGACATCAGCCGCATGGTCTGCGGATTGTGGCAGGTCGCCGACATGGAGAGGGCCGGCACCACACTTGACCCCGCGGGCGCCGCCGATCACCTCGCCGCCTATGCGGAAGCCGGTTTCGATACCTTCGACATGGCCGACCACTATGGCAGTGCCGAGATCATCACCGGCCAGCTGGTGAAGCGCTATTCCGGGCAGCCTCGCCGGCCCGTCGCCTTCACCAAATGGTGCCCGGAACCGGGACCAATGACGCGTGACATTGTCCGCCGCGGCGTGCAGGAGCGGCTGGACCGGCTGGGTGTTGCCCGCGTCGACCTGCTGCAGTTCCATTGGTGGAGCTTCGAGCATCCCGCCTGGCTCGATGCCCTGCATGAGATGAAGGCCATGCAGGAGGAAGGGCTGATCGGCGCCATCGGCGTCACCAACTTCGACACAGCGCATTTGTCGCTCGCACTCGCGGACGGCATTCCGCTGGCGACCAATCAGGTGTCCTTCTCGATGGTCGACCGCCGTGCGGCGGGTGAGCTTTCGGAACTCTGCAAGGCTTCGGGCGTCCGGCTTCTTGCTTACGGCACGCTGTGCGGCGGCTTCCTTTCCGAGAGATGGCTGGGCAAGCCCGAACTCCAACATATCGCCGACTGGAGCAAATCCAAATACAAGCGCTTCATCGATGCGGGTGGCGGCTGGGATAAATTCCAGACCCTGCTTGCCGCGTCAGGCCGCATCGCCCGCAAGCACGGCGTCTCCATCTCCAACGTCGCCACCCGATGGGTGCTGGACCATGACAGCGTCGCAGCCGTGATCATTGGGGCGAGGCTGGGGGAGAGCGAACATCGCGACGACAATCTGAAGGCCTTCGGCTTCGCACTGGATTCGGACGACCATGCCCAGCTGGCTGAAGCCTTCGCCGCCATGACGCCCATTCCCGGCGACTGCGGGGATGAATACCGCAAGCCGCCCTTCCTTACCGCGTCGGGCGATCTCAGCCATCACCTCGGTGCCATTCCCTCCGCCTATGAGGCGCTGCCGATGCAGCACCGCAACGGCACGCGCGTCTCCACCGGCAGCGTGTGGGAGCCGATCGCAGGCTATAGCCGCGCCGTGCGGGTGAAGGACACGATCTATGTCTCCGGCACCACCGCCACGCATTCTTCCAGCCGCTGCGTAGCGCCCGGGGACCCGGGTGCACAAGCCGTCTACATCCTCGACAAGATAGCCGCCTCCCTCGCCGCCGCCGGCGGCCGCATCGAGGACGTGGTGCGCACCCGCATCTATCTGCGCGACGCCGCGAACTGGGAGCCGGTATCGCGCGCCCATGGCCGCGTCTTCGGCCGCATTCTGCCCGCCAACACGCTGATCGAGGCGAAGCTCGTCGGCGCCTATGAAGTTGAAATCGAGGCCGACGCAGTGGTGGGCACGTCGTAGCGCCGCTGGACCGGCACGCGCGGCACGGCTAACCTCCTGGACAACGAGAGAGCAGCGAGGCGCGCCATGACCCCCAACAGCGTGAAGGCCGCGGTGATGACCGGGCCCGGCCGCATGGAAACCCGGAGCTATCCCTATCCTGATGCCGGCCCGGACGGCATGGTCATGAAAATCGAACTGTGCGGCATTTGCGGAACCGACAAGCACACATGGCGAGGCGAGACCACGCAATATGGCGGCACGCCGGCCGAGACCACGACACCCTTCCCGATCATCCCCGGCCACGAGATCGTCGGCACGGTGGCCGACATCGGGCGCGGCGCCATGACCAACCTCGAATACACCGGAAAACCGCTGCGCGTGGGCGACCGCGTCGTCATGTGCCCGGATATTCTGTGCGGAAAATGCTGGTATTGCCGCAACAGCTTCGGCTTTCCCCTGTGCGAGAACATCCGCGGCTATGGCAATCACTTCACCGCCGACGAGGCGCCACACCTGCTGGGCGGCTGGGCCGAATACCTTTACGTCCGTCCGGACGCCTTCGTCTACAAGGTGCCCGACAGCCTTGACGCCGAACTGGCGGTCATGACGGAGCTGATGGCGGTCACATTCAATCTCGACAAAGCCAAGGAATTCTCCGCCATGGACGGCGAAGGCTTCGCCAGCGGCGCATCGGTTGCCGTGCAGGGGGTGGGGCCGATGGGCCTTCTGCACGTGTTCAAGGCAAGGATCATGGGAGCCGGCGACATCATCGCGCTCGACCGCTCGGATTTCCGCCTGGCCATGGCCCGAAAGTTCGGCGCCGACCACACCATCAACGTCACCGGCCTCACGGAGGCGGACATCATTGCCCGGGTTCGCGACCTGACCGAGGGGCGCGGCGCGGATTTGGCGCTGGAATGCACGGGGCACCCGGACGCCGTCACCCAGGGCGTGCAGATGGTGCGGCGCGGCGGCATGTACATCGTGGCCGGGGTATTCGCCGACGTGGGGCCCATCACCCTCAATCCACATCACATCGCGGCGAGGCAAGTGCGCGTTATCGGCATGTGCAATCATCCCTCGCGCGGCTATCCAGCCAGCATGAAGCTGCTCGAGAAGTTCAAGGACATTTATCCCCTGCGGGACTTCGTCACCCACCGCTTCACGGTGCCGGAAGCGGCGCAAGCCATGGCGCAGGTGCAGGACCTCGATTCCTGCATGAAGTTGGTCATCGCGCCTTGAGGGGTGCTGGCCGCAAGGGCACCGGGCAGCAGGTGGTGGAGGTATAAAAACAGCGAATTAACGGCGATCTTTCTCCAAACGGCGGTATCAGCGGCAAGGGCACGCGCGGTTCTGGGCAGGGGATCGATCGAAGAGACGGGTCACATGGAACGAGGTAAGCGCAGGTCAGCGATGTTGCATAGACTGAGCAAAGCCGAATGGTTGCAAGCTTCTGCGTCTCAGACAATCGGACGGCTACCCGAACAGTAACTTGCGCAGAGCCCTTCGATCGGTTTTCTGCATAGCCCCAGAGCTCAATGGAAACTCTGTTAGCTGTACGATTTGCGTCGGTCCCAGCCTTTGCACTAGAATATTGACAGTTGAGAGTTCGGATTCAGTGAGCGGCTCCAAGCGCCGGCAAGCTATAACAATTCGGTCATTTCCTGCCTCGTCGGGGCCAGAGAACACGCACACCTCTGATGTGCCGAGCGCTTCTTGGATGGCTTGTTCTATCGGTGCAGTGGCGACCTTGTGCCCCATAACATTGATAACGTCATTCAATCTTCCAAGAATGCGTATCCTGCCGTCCGCTCGTCTCACTGCCAAATCGCCGGGATAGTAATAACCGTCTCTAAATGTTTTGGCGCTCGACGCTGTGTCACCGACGTAACCAGCGGGATCCAATTCAGTAAGTCCAACTCGCAATTCGCCCTCAACCCCAACGTCGCAGGTGTTGCCCGCCTCATCGACAATTTCAATGATGCGATTCCGATCTGGCTGCAGCCAGGCGAGTTGATCAGTGGAGGACACCTGAGAGCGCAACATGATGCCACTGATCTCCGAGGACGCGAAATAGACCTCAATGGGAGAACCGAACAACTTCCGCACCTGCTGCCATGTGTTCGCGCTCAGAAATCCACCACTCAATCTGACAGTAACGTTCTGTCGAACGCGGTCCGAAATCCGGGGAGAACGAGCAAACTGCTCTATCGAAGCGGGAATGAGCACTGTGGATGAGATATCATCGGGAAGGTTGAGCGGAGCATCATAGGGTTGGGTATCAATGACGACGGTGCCGCCCTTATGCCAAGTCGCGGCGGGGTTTCTGACTCCAACCGCAGTGTATAGCGGGAAATTGGATGCGAAGTAGACGGTGTCACGGGTAAATCCGAAATGAAGTGCTCGAACCTCGTTGCGGATATCTTCTTGTGATCCCTTATAGAGCACGGCCTTTGGTACGCCCGTGGTTCCTGTCGTAATGAGCATGTGTCCGCCCCACACCGAGGTCGGAATTATACCTGCATCCGATACACTGTCTGCCGCCCGCACGGACGATCCCGGCACCAATATCCGCGGAACTCCAAAAAACTCGTGGGGCATCGTGGACGTGCGGCTGAAATCTTCACCAAGCACAATGACCGAGAGGTTGCGGACGGACATTAGCCGGAGCTGTTCAAGGGACTTTGGACAAACAGTATCGAGTCCCATGCTCCGCAGTGCGGAGCTGAGCAGCCAATCATCCAACAGAGTGTCGCCCAGAACGACAGCCACGCCGGACGTCTTGAAATTGTGTCGTGACAGGAATTTCGCGAGCCGACACCTCAGCGAGAATAGCCGACCATAGGTGAACCTCTGATCCATATGGATCAGTGCAGTTTTGTCCCGTTCGTGCTGTGCCCACCGCCAGAGCATGGTCAACATATCTGCACTCCTACGCCTACGGAACACCCTGAAAGTGTCGGACATTGCACTTAGCATTGAAGTACGACGGTGAACAATCTTGGACAGCGACGTCTGAATACGTCCCGGCGAGCCATGAGAATGCTGGCAGCTACGCACCTGCTGAAAGAGGCAGCCGCGAATTCCCCCCTGTGTCGCGACGTGACAATAGCAGCGCTTAGAAGAAAGCGTTCTTGATTGGCTTGGACAGAGATACTGTTGTTGTTGTTGTTGATGAAAAAACCATTGTATCTGCGGCCCTCACAACACACCGACGAACATGGCCCTGACAAAACAACAGATCGCTAACCTGAAAGGGAACATAGAGTACACTCAAGTGGTGCTTAATGCCACGGATCACGGGGACAAGACCAGGCGCCGGCGCCCGTTGGACGACGCTGAGAAAATGCGAGCATACATTATCGCAAGCCGCGCCAAGGGCGTCACACCTAGGCAGCACGCAGAGAAGTGCAGTGTAAGCAGAGCCTATATCTACATGATCAAGGAATAGCTCAATCGGATTGGGTCCGAGCGAGGCACGCATTCGCCATTGGGGCTATATTGCCAGACTGCTCTACTTCTTCGTCAGAGGCACGATGACTTCCTGACCATCTGTCGAAAAGGTAGTGATGTCTTTCGCATCCAAGTCCTGGCTCATGAGATCAACGGAACGGATCTGGCTATTGTCATACGTTCTGATGTAGAAGCGCCTCGCCTTGAGATCGTTGGCGCTGGTCCATAGCGTGTAGTCCGCGATGACATTGCCATGTTCATCCTTCTCATGATCTCGTGCTGCACCCTTTGGTATGTCGAACTGATTGAGAACATGAAAAGCCTGCAGCACGGCATCCTGGCCCGTATCCGACGGCAGCACCGAAGCGCTGTAGATCGCTGCCCGCACGAAGCGAGAGGGGGGAGTGAAATCGCCCGGTACGCCATGCATGCCGGATCCCATGCCAGTCGGAACCAGTGTTATGGTTCCCAGCTTCACGGGCGACGCGTTCACCACAGTTAGGTTTACGAAGTTGCGGAGGTTGGTCATATGCCAGTCGAAGGCGGGCGAGTTGGTCATTACGCCGAGCGGGTTATCCATAACGTTGAGCTTGCCACCCACGTACTCGATCACGATGCTCTGGCCTGTTTCGTCATGCACCACGTAATGGACGGGCGGCGAGAACCCCCAGGCCTTGAACACCACGTCGGGCACGACAATCTTGTCTATGTTCGCCTTAACCTCATCGACGTTTGCGAAGTTCTCCAGCAGGTAGGAGCCCACCTGCCATGGCGCAAGCGTACGTCCGGCGTCGGCTGCTGAATACGGCATGTAGCCTGCTGTAGTTGGAAAGTAGAACGTCCCGACAGCTAAGCCTTTCTCGTTCAGACCGTCGAAGAGATAGGGTAGATCAACACCGTTCGCGCCCACGCTCGCGTACTTCGAGGTGTAGGCGAGGCCCCGCGCACCATCCGGCGTCTCGCCGGTTCGCGCATAGCCTCTGGGAATCACCAAGACGTTCGATTTCAGATCGAGCCCGAACTCGAGAGTGCGGGCGTGAACAACCGAACCGTCCTTGGCTATGAGCCGAATGCCGGTACAGGCCTGACTGGGCAGGCTTTGCGTCAGTAGCGCGGAAGCTGCAACCACATTGATAATTATGCGCCGGAACGGCCTGCCGCGAATAATGCTGAACACGGAAAGTCCTCTCGAGGTTGAGCGAAAACAACTGAGACAAGACGTTACGTTCTGCTCTCTAGTTGTCAACACGATCAATGTATGAATGCAAAAGAGGGTGAGCTCGCGTGTCAACCAATGCAGGTAGGGACAGCTACGGTCGACTCCGATCGACACTCACGTGACTTGGCGTCTTTCTCAGGTCGGGGCGAATATCAGCAAGCACCAGAGCAAGCGTGAAACCTTTAAATATCAGGAGCTTCCCTGCATAACCCTCACCTGCGCTGCTGCGTCTCATCAGGGGTCACGGCGGCGATGATCTGGATTTCCACAGGAGCGTTGCCGGGCAACGAAGCGGCGCCAACGGCGGCACGGGTTCCAATGCCAGGCTCTCTCAATTCATCGAACAGGAATGCCGACGCAAAATCGGCTAAGGTTGAATGGGCAGTGAAATTGCAGTCGCGCAGCAACTCAGGACGCTCCGAATACGATAGAATAGCTTCACACTAGCAATCAACGGCTGCCTTCTGCTGACTTGGCGGAATCCAGCGTAGTTGACCATCGAACCTCTTGCGGACGAGTGCGTCTTCGTTCCGAGGCAGCAAGAAATTGGCGAGACTTTTCAACCTCGCAGTGGCCGACACCCTAGTCCCGACAAGGCATTGACAGATATGAGATCCGCCTTCCGCTGCTGATGTTACCAGGCATTGCGGCCGCCAACCCTGCGTTTACCCAGCAATTCGCGGAGTAACTGAACGACTTCGCCGTTTGCGACGTGGCGCGGGTCGAACGCCACGCCGCCGCGTTTCCGGCATCCATATGGCCACCTTGGCGAACTTATCGCACATTCCACGGTAGGCCTGTTTCATGAAGCTACTCAAGTCGGCGACTGTCCATCGCATTCAGGGAAAACTTGAACATAGCGCCCGTCCCTACCCGTCCCAGAAGGACATCAGCCCCCATGTCCGTCAGTGATCCATTCCCGATCGATAGCTCGGCACTCGAAGAGCCTCACATTCGAACTCCGTCGACGTTTTGATCTAGGAAAATGAAAGACGTTCTCCAGTCAGTTGGATCGATGCTGAATTGGACATAGCCGCCCATTCGGATGCCTCCTTCCTAACTCTCAATCTGTTCGATATAGAGGAATGCAACGCCGAGCGTCGTCCGACCGTCGGCGATTTGGAGGAATCTGGGAATGAGTTCACCATACTCTGCCCACTGTGCGTGTGGTGCAGTGACTGCAACCATCTCCGGCGAACCCGTCGCCGTGCGGGAATGTTGGTGCCGCCAGTGTCAGCAGATCGCGGCGGGAGGACCTACACGAAATGCCATGTTCCGTGTCGAGGACATCGCATTGACCGGTACCCTCGCATCGCATGAATACATCGCTGCAAGCGGGAACCGACTGACACAGCAATTCTGTCCCAGCTGCGGGTCCCCCGTGATGAGCCAGTCATCGGCCCGGCCGCATCTCCGGACACTGCGGCTCGGCTTTCTCAACACCGGGCACGGGCTTGCCCCGAGCATGGCGATCTGGGTGACGGATGCGCCGCCCTATGCGTACATCGATCCGAAGCTGGAGCAGTTTCCCCGGCAACCGCCGCCGCCCGTCTTTCCACCAGCGAAGACATAGGGCGCCGAAGCGAGGGCACGTAGTTAACCCTGCTTCCCCTGTCAGGAGTTCATCGCCATGCAGCTCGAAATCTTCGACCACGTCTCGATGGCGACGCGCGATCTGGCGCGGTCGATCGCCTTCTATCAAACCGTTCTCGGGTTTCGGCCCATCGCTCGCCCGGACTTTCGCAGCGAAGGCGCGTGGCTTGCTGCCGGCGCCCTCGAAATCCACCTGACGGTCAATCCGAATGGCCATTTCCGGCGCCCTGAGATCAACCCGGGCGACATTCATTTCGCCGCCCGCGTAGGCGACTTCGCAGCCATGGAGCGCCATCTTCAAAATCTGGGGTACAGTGATACCGCGCCAGAAGGGGATCCCATGCGGCTGTTCTTCCGCCGCAGCGGACCGGCCCCCTATCAGCAAATCTATCTGCTCGATCCCGACTTCCATCAGATCGAACTCAACGACCGTCCGATGTCAGAAAAGCGGTCCTGAGCGAGGCACTGAGATGAATGGCATTTGAGCGATGTTCACACATGACCACAGCTGACCCTGCGCAGAAATTCGACGGCTTGCGTGCTGCGGAATACGAAGAGCAGAGCCGAATCGCGCTTGCAGGTTATGATGCCTGCCATGAACTCGCCGCCTGCATGCTGGCGGCCTCGATCGGATCCGGAGGCAGTGCTCATCTGCTGATCGCGGGTGCCGGTGGAGGTGCGCGGGAGATCGTCGAGGCTAGTGCTCTCGAGCCGCGCTGGAACTTCACGGCGGTCGACCCGTCCCAGCCCATGTTGGACTTAGCCGTAGCGAAGCTCCGCCAAACAGAACTCCTCGAACGGACACACGTCGTGCTGGGCACGGTGGCCGATCTGCCACCCGACCCCAAGTTTGATGCGGCGACACTCATTGGTGTTCTGCATCATTTGCCGGGCGACGATGCAAAGCTGAGCATACTTTCGGACATCGCCAAGCGGCTCAAACCTGGCGCGCCATTCGTCCTAGCCGGCAATCACTATGCCTATGCGAGCCAGCCCTTATTGCTGAAGGCCTGGGGCGAACGCTGGCGCCAGAAGGGTGCCACTTCCGCTGAAGTCGAAGCAAAGCGCGGGAAGATCCTTCAGGGGGCCGACCCGCCAGCATCGGAGGATGCTGTACACCAACTCCTGATCCGGAGCGGCTTTGCCCGGCCTCAACGGTTCTTCTCCAGTCTCTTCTGGTGTGCATGGCTAACCCACCGACTGCCCTAGATTGCCTCGCCTTACATCCATTGACGGCGCTTGGATGTGGCTCCAATACTTCACTGTCCTGGAATTGGATCGCCTGAGACATGGATAGCACGCGATCTCGTAAGATATTCGGCGGCCTCAGCGAAACATTCGCCGACCGCAACTTCAGAATCAACTCGGTCGCTTCGATCGGCTCGTGGATCAGCTATTTCATGCAGATCGTGACGCCCTTGGATACGCACCGCTCATCGCGGCAATCTTGCTGCTCCGCACTCCTGCAACTTCGTCGCATCCGTTCAATTGTCGGTCGACGAAGCGCAACGTGGACGTGCAATGGGAGCCATGTTCATGTTATCGCAACTCGCAGCAGGAAGCGAAGCCATGCTCCTGGGCGTCGCGAGTTCTTAACTGAGTCTTTCCACTCTGACCGCAACTGGCGTAGCCGGGGGAACGTTGACGTGGGCCGTGATGTTCGTGAAGCGGGACGTCCTGTTTCCAAGGACGTCCACTGAATGAAGGCGGCAGACACGCCCGCAGCGCACGCTGCGACGTTCCCCACGGTTCTTGTATCCGGATAGCCGGTCTCTCTTTCGGTCAAGATGCACGCAGCATGATCGGGCGACAGCATTGATCAATCGCCTCAGGTATCCGCTGCCCCTCTGCCCGATCCTCATGAGATTGGATCGTCCACCGGCAGAATGTTGATGGAGGACAAGGCCAAGCCAAGCTGCCAGATATAGAGCCGTGCGAACCTTTCGGCGTTTCCAACAGCGGACAATGGAACAGCTATTGAGCAAGAGGTCGATGTTTCGAGCTCTCAGCCCACCATTGTCGACGACTTCAATGGTTGGCGGATAGCATGGGCGGGTCCTGGCCTTGCCATGTGGCACTTCCAAGACAATACTGAGACCAATAGCCGGTCATCCGGCTGATGTCAGTCAACAATCGACCCATCTGGATGTGACATGAACCAGGCTCAGCATCAGTGCCCCGTACGACGGTAAGTTCATTGTCTTCGGTTGCGGTAGATCCGGGTGTTGCCAAGCACCCCTTTGACGTTTCCGTGGTCCTAAATGTCCATCGCGAATCCTTCTATCTGCGTCCGACTCTGCTTTCGCTGCTTGACTGCGCAGCATTCTCTGCAGCCTGCGGGTTGAGGGTGCAACTCGTCGCGGTTTTCGACAGGTCAGACCAAGAGACATTAGACATCTTTCAGACCTCGGATCTTTCCGCGTTCACGTCGGTACGCACGCTGCAAATCGACGTGGGCTCCCTCGGCCTCGCACGCAACGCCGGAATCGCGGCGGCGGAAGGTGAATTCGTGTGGACCGCAGATGGCGACGACCTGGTGTCCGTCAACGCGATCCGTCAGCACGTGGCGGTGGCGAGGGCTCAGACCGATGACGATTTTGCTGTGTTCTGCGAATACTGCATCGGATTCGGAGAAGGATATTTCATCGGGCGGTATGAGCCTTCTTCGCTGCTCTGCGCGGCGGACTTCGCCTTCTCGCATCCCTATGTATCGCGGATATTCCTGAGACGCAGCGTGTTCGACAGCCTTCAATACAGCGACCTAAGACTTTCGAAGGGGTTCGCTTACGAAGACTGGGACCTGAACGCAAGGCTGTTTGCCCGGGGATTCCGCTTCGAGATCGCGCCAGACTGCGCATTGTTCTACCGCCAGCGCGAGAACAGCCTATTGCGGCTTACAGAGAGCCGTTCGGCGCGCCTCCCGCCACACTGCGAATTATTCGAGCCCGCTGTTTTCATCAGCGCGATGAGAGACAGGAGGGCGAAACATGAAGAGTGGCAGATGCTCGTTGCGGCACGCCCTGCCCTGCACAAGCTGCAACTCGCGAAGCGGGCTTTCGGCACTTTCACAATCAGAGAGGCGGTGGCCGATGCAGCTCGGATCGAACCCGAGATAAATCCTCCGCGGCTCGAAACCGCTTCTGGCTATTGCCCGGTACCCAGCGATGTCAGGCACTGGGGCTTTGATCTTGAGGCAGCATTCGAACTTGTCGGCCCCTCCAAATTCACCGACATCCTATTACTGCCATGGCTGCAGCCTGGCGGCGCAGAAAAGTATATTCTTGAGGTCATCGACCTCATCTCGAGGCAGGGCACGTGGGGGCGTGTCCTGATCATATGCGGGCAGGCCTCCGAGAGCGTGGGCTGGTCGGAACGGCTGCGCGGCGAATTTGTCTTTCTGGACATCTTCAATGGCTTTCCCTTGCTCGACACGGAGGCGCGGGATCAATTGACGGTGCGCCTCATTTTCAGCGTTGCGCAACAGGGCGCGCGGCTACATGTTAAACCCTCGGAATTCGCGCACAGCATCCTGGACCGCTTCGGGACCGCACTCTCGACATGCCTTGAGGTGATCTACTACCGATTCACCGACCTGCATTTTACCTGGAATGGGGTGCGCCTGCGGCATGCCGACAATATCCGGTTCTTCCGCAGGAACAGCCATGTTTTGCACACACTCATCACCGATTGTGAGACAACGATGCAACAGGACCTCGACATTCTTCCGCAAATGCGAGGCAGGTTTCATCGCATCTATGCGCATTGCACGACCCCGCTAGGGAGCGACGGCGCACCTGCTCCCCGCTTTCGCCTGCTTTGGGCTTCGCGCATCGCCGCGGAGAAGCGTCCGGACCTGCTTGCCTCGATTGCGCGCGCCCTTCGCCGGCAATCACCCGAGATCGGCATTGACATTTACGGTAAGGCCGAACGAACGCATGCAGTGAGTGCTATGTTTTGCGAGGTTAACCTAGCATACCAAGGTCCATTCGATTCGTTTGAATCGCTGCCGCTCGATCGGTATGATGGGTTGATCTATACTTCGGCCTTCGATGGACTGCCCAACATCATCCTCGAGGCCATGGCCAGTGGGCTCGTGGTCGTTGCGGCAGATGTAGGGGGCGTGTCCGAGGCTGTCATGGAAGACACGGGATTTCTGGTGCCCAATCTCGCCGACGAGGATTGCCTGGCAGACGCCTATGCGGAGGCCGTGCGGAAACTCTACGCCGATTGGCCGGCTACACAGCGAAAGCGGCAGGCCGCGAGGGATCTGATTTCCATGCGCCATGGAATGGCGACTTTCGCAGAAGCTGTCGGATGTGCGATTCCGTCGGCCGGACTTTTTGGCATAAGGCCGGTTGCGGGCGGTGGCGGTGCGCCGAAGCCCCAAACGACGGAGACAGATGTGTCATGAACCCAAGCGATGACCCAAATTACTTTGTCGCGCGCATCGCTGAACTCGAGGGAATGTTGCGGGCACGCGACAGGAAGATCACCGAACTTGGCAACCTCATTAATTTGCGCCGGCCCTCCGATCAGCCGTCAAAATTCAAGGGCCTCCTGGTCCAACTGTGGGACGGAATGCCGAGAAAGGTGCAGAAGAAGATTGAACCCCTGGCCGATTTCATTGACAAGATCGTGAAGTAGGAGTGGCGCGGGCGCAGTGAGTTTGCTCTGCCCTCATTTGCAGGCAGCGCACCTGATGAGACCCCCTCATCTCAATTGAAGCACACCGCGTCTCTTGCCAAAGTGGCCGACATAACGTACAGTGAACCATATGGTTCAGTTTCGATCCACAGGTATTGACGTTACCTTTGCGGCGCTCTCGGATGCCACGAGACGAGGTGTCATCGAACAATTATGGCGCTCGGACGCATCGATCACAGACCTCGCTCGAAAATTTCACATGACGCCCACTGGCATGAAGAAGCACGTGAGCGTTCTTGAAGCCGCGGGACTCGTCTCCACCGAAAAGGTCGGACGGGTGCGAACATGCCGGCTCGGTCGGCGTGGAGTGCAAGAGGAAGCAAATTGGATCGAGCGCTATCGCCAGTTCTGGGCCGCCCGATTTGATGTTTTGGATGAGGTCCTCGAAGACATGAAACGCAAGGAATTGCAAAATGGAAGGCGATGAAAGTCGGACGCATTCTCCACTTGCTGAAAATCCCACGGTGGTGGAGTTGAGATCTGACCGGGAACTGGTCGTGACTCGAGTGTTCCACGCGCCGCCCAAGCTTGTCTATGAGGCATGGACGACGCCTGATTTGTTCAAGCGGTGGTGGACGCCAAAGTCTTCAGGCATGATCCTTCTGTCGTGTCGGATGGACGTGCGGGTGGGCGGCAGCTACCGACTTGAATTCGGTCGTCCGAACTCAAACATTACGATGTCCTTCTTTGGCTCCTATCTCGAGGTAGTCCCGACTTCGCGGCTGGTTTGGACCAACGAAGAGGGGACAGACGGTGCGGTAACCACGGTGACGTTCACCGAACAAGAAGGCAATACGATACTAGTTCTGAGCGAGCTCTACCCCACCAGGGTCGCACTCGATGCTTCGTTCCAAGGCATGGAGGAAGGTATGCCGGAGCAGTTTGGGCAGCTCGATGACCTACTCAGCGAACTACTCCGAGGGGTGGCTGCTGAATGAATTGCAGAGACGCAAGACAAGCTGGCCACCATCAACGTAATCGGCAAATGCGCGTCTCGTGACTGTGTCCAGGCGGTGAGCAATATCACCCTGACGGACTAGGACGGTCGAACGACAACAGTGTGTGGGTTCGGAGTCCTTTGGAGACGGATCAAGAGCGTTAATCGGGCGCTCACGTACCGGCAGTCGTGGATAGTTGATCAGCTATACCTCTTCGCTGACATTCGGGACTTGCGCTGGCACCAGCCTGCTCATCCTGATTTTCCGCCCCTGATAGACGATCACTTCCTTGGACCTTCTGGTTCCCGAAATCACAAACTGAGAAAACCGGCCAGAACTTGCCCGCAAACTGTCTCCCCTTGGTCTCATATCCAGAAGGTCACCGTAAATCCCGCCAAATTGGCGGGATAGTGGGCTTCTGGGCTAGCGAGTGGCAATTCCACGGGGAGAGGAAACTATGTGGTGGGCCCACCAGGACTCGAACCTGGAACCAGACGGTTATGAGCCGTCAGCTCTAACCATTGAGCTATGGGCCCCCACGCGACCGGGATGGCTACAGCAATTTGCGGCGCTATGCTATAGGCTGCCGGGATGGATCATGACCTTTCACCGGAAACTGCCGTCGAGCGCCTGATCGAGCTTTACCGGCAGGCCACCACCAGGCTCAAGACCTGCCTCGAACGCTATTTCGACACGCGCGAGCCCCCGACATTGGAGGAGCGCTGGAGCTTCTGCTATCCCGAGCTTCGCGTCGAATACCGCTCCGGCGGCATCCAGCCGCGGATATCCCGGGCCTATGCGAAGTTCCAGGGCCCCGGCCTCTACTCGACGACGGTGACCCAGCCCGATCATTTCAGCCGCTATCTCATCGAGCAGCTGCGCTACCTGGTGCGCGACTATGGCGCGTCGATTTCGGTGCAGCAGTCGGACCAGGAAATCCCCTACCCCTACGTGCTCGAGCAGGGTGACGATCTCGGCCGCAACGATGTCACCGCCGCGGAGCTTGCACTTCATTTTCCCGCGCCGAAGCTGTCGCAGGTGGGTGACGAGGTTGCCGACGGCACTTGGCAGCACCCACCCGGCGAGCCCCTGCCCCTGGCCCTGTTCGATGCCGTGCGGATCGACTATTCATTGAAGCGGCTGCAGCATTACACCGGCACAAGCTGGCGCGCCATGCAGCCGTGGATCCTGCTCACCAATTATCATCGCTATGTGGACCAGTTCGTGAAGTGGGGCCTGAACCAGCTGGCCGGCGACAGCCCCTACGCGGTGCTGCACCTGCCGGGCGGCGGCAAGATCCTCCGCGGCATGGGCCAGCGCGAGGCCGAAGGCATCATTGCAGGTTCACAGTGGCATCGCTTCCAGATGCCGGCCTATCATCTGGCGCGCGGCGACGGCCACGGCGGGGTGACCCTTGTCAACATCGGCGTGGGCCCGTCCAATGCCAAGAACATCACCGATCATCTTGCCGTGCTCCGGCCGCACTGCTGGCTGATGGTGGGGCACTGCGGCGGCCTGCGCCAGAGCCAGCGCATCGGCGACTATGTGCTGGCCCACGGCTACCTGCGTCAGGACCGGATCCTCGACTCGCTGGTCCCGCCAGACATCCCCATCCCGGCCCTGGCCGAGGTGCAGGTGGCGCTTCAGGACGCCGCCGCGCGGGTGACGGGCGAACATGGCGACGCCCTGAAGGAACGGCTGCGCACCGGCACCGTTGTCACCAACGACGATCGCAACTGGGAGCTCCGCTGGACTCAGGAATTGCGCCGCATCAACCTCTCGCGGGCCATCGCGGTCGACATGGAATCGGGCACCATCGCCGCCCAGGGCTATCGCCTGCGCGTCCCCTATGGCACGCTGCTCTGCGTATCTGACAAGCCGCTGCATGGCGAGATCAAGCTGCCGGGTGCGGCCAACGCCTTTTATGACCGCGCTGTGGGCGAACACCTGCTGATCGGCCTCGAAACCATCGAGCAACTGCGCGGCAATGTCGGGCAACTGCACTCGCGCAAGCTTCGCAGCTTCGACGAGCCGCCGTTCCGCTGATGCCCCACTGGCGCCGCAATCTCCCACCATCCACATGCGACCACAAGGAGAGCACCATGCCACGTCTGAGTATTGCCGCCGCCACCCTGATGGGACTTCTCGCCGCCGCATCCCCCGCATTCGCCGATGGAGTGAAGATGCCACACATCATAACGCTGTCCGGCCATGGCGAAGTGCGCGCCACACCGGATGTCGCCTTCGTCACCTCGGGCGTTCTCAGCCAGGGAACGACGGCAGCCGATGCGCTGGCAGCCAACACCAAGGCCATGACCGACCTGTTCGCCGCGCTGAAGGCCGCCGGCATCGAGGACAAGGATGTCCAGACCTCGAACTTCTCGGTGCAGCCGCGCTATGATTTCAGCAACGGCCAGGCGCCGAAGCTCGTCGGCTACGACGTTTCGAACACCGTGACCGTGAAAATCAAGAAGATCGACGAGATGGGCGCGCTGCTCGACAAGCTGGTGCAGTCGGGCTCGAACCAGATCACCGGCATCAGCTTCGACGTGTCGAAGCCCGAACAGGCCACCGACGAGGCCCGCAAGCTTGCCGTTGCGGATGCCCAGCGCAAGGCCAAGGTCTATGCCGAAGCGATGGGCGTGGTGCTCGGCAACGTGGTGCAGATCAGCGAAGGCTCGGCCGTCCAGCCCCCCATGCCCATGGTGCGCGCCACCATGATGAAGGCCGATGCCGCCCCGCCCGTTCCGGTCGCCGCCGGCGAGCAGACGCTTGCGGCCGACGTCAACGTCATCTGGGAAATCAACCAGCCCTGATTGCAGTCCGGCATGGGCGTGATAGTCTTCGCCCATGCCGGTCCTCGAACGCGATCCCTGGCGCATCCAGTATTTCCAGCATGTTCCGTGTCCGGAACACGTGCAGATCCCCACGGATGATCCGGACTGCTGGCTGCTGTTTCCGCGCCACCGCTGGATCTACGACAAGCTGAAGGTTGCTGACTCCCAGGGCCTCGATGCCGGCCCCCACGGCGTGATGCCTTCGTCCTTCCCCGTCTTCTCGAAGCCGATGACCAACCTCAAGGGCATGGGCATGGGCAGCCGGGCCATCCGCTCGGCGGCGGAAATGGATCATCACTACCAGCCCGGCCACATGTGGATGCCGCTCCTCACCGGGGCGCATGTCTCGACCGATTGCGCGGTGGAGGATGGCCGCGTGATCTGGGTGAGGCATGCGACGGGCGTGCCTTGGGACGACGGCATGTTCCGCTACTGGACGGTGCACGCCGGCAGCTTTCCGGGGCTCGAGGTCCATCTCGCGAACTGGGTGGGCGCGCACATGCAGGGCTACACCGGCATGATGAATTTCGAGACCATCGCCGGCGTCATCATCGAGGCGCACCTGCGCTTCGCCGACCAGTGGTGCGATCTCTATGGCGATGGCTGGGTCGAGGCGCTTGTGCGGCTCTATGCCGAAGGGCACTGGAGCTTCGCCGACGAAAATCGCCGCGACGGTTTCTCGATGCCGCTGTTCGCCCGTCATGGCGGCGCCTTCCACCACCCGCCGCCGGCACTGCAGGCGGAGGTGCGCGCCATGGAGGGGGTGACGAGCCTGCAGATCACCTTCCATGAACAGAAGCCGGGCGCGGACCACGCCATGCCGCCGGGCGGATTTCGCCTGGCCGTCATCAACGCCACATCGCTCGAAGCCGCCAGGGCTGCGCGGCGGAGGCTGGCGCAGGCCTTCGACGCGCAGTTCACGCTGGCCCAGGACTAGCGTTTCTTCTTGCCCTCCTCGGCAGCTTCATCGCCGTCGTCGGCGACATGGAAGCGATGCAGGATGCGGTGAAACACAGGCGCCAGCATCAGCGTCGAGATGCCGATCAGCAGGAAGCCCGAGAATATGGCGTAAAGCGAGGCGAAGATCTTGCCGCCGTCGGTCGTCAGCGGCGTGAGCGGACCCATCGAGGCGAGGATCATCGAGGCATTGGCGAAGGCATCGATCGTCCGCATGTCCTCGAAGTAAATGTAACCCATCGTGCCGATCAGCAGCGAAATGGCGACGAGCGCCACCGAATAGACGCCGTTGCGGGTGAGCCTGCCGATGAAAACCGATGAACTCGCGACCGGCTGACGCCGTGACTCATAGGTAAGAATGCGCCGCATGTGATCTCCCTCCGGCGCCCTGTGTTGCCCGATTTTTGATCTTCCGCAAGGCGGGAAATGCGACCAGGGTGTGGAGTTGGTGGAAGTCATGGAGGAACAGACATGAAGCATCTGAGCCACAATGCCCGCGTGCTCGTCACCGATGGCGGGCGCGCCACCGTCTTCCGCAACGCCGGCCAGGCCGGGCACCCGGATCTGGTGCCGTTCAAGTCCTATCACCAGGACAATCCGCCGAACCGCGAGCAGGCGACCGACAAGCCGTCCCGCGTCATGGAGAGCGTCGGTTTCAGCCGCTCCTCCGCTGAACAGCCCGACTATCACCAGATGACCGAGGACCGCTTCGTGCAGGGCATCGCCGCCGACATGGAAGCCGACCTGGTGGCCGGCGAATTCAGCGAGATCATCGTGGTCGCACCGCCGGTGGCCCTGGGCGTCTGGCGCAAGGCGGCACGCCCGGCGCTGGCGAAGGCCACGATCACGGAGATCAACAAGGACCTCACCAAGCATACCGTCACCTCGATCGCCGGCATCGTCGTCAAGGCGCTTGAAGGCGACTGAACCCTCGGCTAACGGGACAAGATGACCGAGACCGCCAAACCCGCCGCCAAGACCCACGACCTGTTCGTCACCCGGCTCTACCGGGCCGACCGGATCGTGCCCGAGAAGCTCACCAACGCCATCGAGGCGCTGGCCATGTCGCTCGCCGCCGACGACGCGGCCGGACAGAAGTGGGCCGACAAGTATGGCTATGCCGGCTACACCTCCTATGCGTCCCTCAATGACCTGCCGTGGCGCTTCCCGGAATTCGCGCGGCTGGTGAAGGTGATCGACAAGCACTGCCTCGCCTATGCGAAGGAACTGCACTGGGACCTGCGCGGCACCAAGCCCCGATGCGACTCGCTGTGGGTGAACGTGCTGCCGGAGGGCGGCTCGCACACCTCGCACATCCACCCCAATTCGGTGATCAGCGGCACCTTCTACGTGGCGGTGCCGCAAGGTGCGGGGCCCATCGTCTACGAAGATCCACGCCTCCCCCTGATGATGGCCGCGCCGCCGAAGCAGGCGAAGCTGCCGCAGAATTTCAGGCAGCATGTTTCCTTCAAGCCGGAAGTCGGCACGCTGATGCTGTGGGAAAGCTGGCTCCGCCACGAGGTGCCGCTCAACCGCGCCGAGGGCAACCGCATCAGTGTCAGCTTCAACTACGTTCTGGCCTGATCAGGAAAACACCCGCTCGCCCAGCTGGTCGACGATCTGCTGGCCCTTCATGATGGCGTGGTCGGCGGCGGCCTCCTCATCGGCGAAGCGGTCGGCGCGGATGAAGCGGTGTTCCTTCACGGCACCATCGATGGTCTTGCTCACCGTGCCGCAGGTCTGCCACTGGCCGCCTTCCTTGTAGGGCGTGGCGGCGATCACGAAGCCGTTGTAGTCGAGCTGGCGCTTGGGGCCCGCCGGTGCTGCTTCCTTCGCTGCGCCGCCGCCGAACAGCTTCTTCAGAAATGACATGACTGCGCAACTCCAACGATGAACCGTGCCGAAATCCTAACGGCCCCCTGCTCCCGGATCAACCTCAGCCCTTGACCCGCCCCCGCACCGCATTGGCGGTGGCCTTCAGGGTGAGCGGCTTGCCGTCCTCGGCGCGGAGCAGCGCCTTCAGGTCGCTGCGCAGCGTCTCGCGCATTTCGGGTGAAAGCTGCGCGGCCTGCGCCGCCATGCGGGGGCCGGTGAGGGCGATGGCCCAGAACCGGTCGAAGTCGGGGAAGGTCCGCTCCACGGTGATCGCCCGGCTCTCGACATCCGCGAGGCCCGCGCCCTGCCAGAGCTCATGCATGCGCTGCTTGCGCGATGCCTCCGCCGAGGGCGGCGAAACGCCGGGAAGGCCGCGGCCGGTGATCACCTGGTCGACGCAATAGAAGGGAAAGCCCTCGGGCCAGTCCCACATGTAACCGGCGACGAGGCCGCCCGGCTTCACGGCGCGCGCCATCTCGGAAACGCCCTTCGCGGGGTCGGGCACGAAGGCGATGACCAGCGCCATCACCGCCGCATCGACACTGGCATCGGCGGCGGGAATCTCCATCGCATGACCCTGCTCGAAGCGCGCGGCGCCCACGTCCTGGCGCTTGCGGGCATAGTCGAGCTGGGCGGGCGACGGATCGATGCCGAGGATCGAAGCGGGTTTCACCCGCGCCGCCAGCAGCGCGGTGAAGGCGCCATTGCCCGCCCCGACGTCGAGCCACGACAGTCCGGGCGCAGGCTGGAGCCAGTCGAGAAACTGCTCGCCCACCTTGCGGCTCCAGATACCCATATAGGTCTCATAGGCGGCGCCATCATCGAAGCGGATCTGCGGCGGTTCGGACATGGGGATCTCCTGTGAAGGCGGAAAGGCTAGCACGGCGGCGCGGCGGAACAATCGAAACAACATGGCCCCGACACTGGACGTGCGGCCTCCTTTGCGAGGGTGGCATTTGTCCCTCAGGGAAAGAATGGGAGGCGCGGGCGCTGCCCGGCGCGGTGTGCTGATCCTTGTGGGATCA
>CAMFKI010000002.1 GCA_945957365.1 uncultured Alphaproteobacteria bacterium
AGCCCGCGCTCGCGCCACATCCTCATCATTCTCCCCTCCCCCTTGTGGGGAGGGGCGGGGGTGGGGGTGATGCCGGCGAGGAACGCATCCTCTCGCCCGCGGCACGACCCCCACCCCTACCCCTCCCCACGAGGGGGAGGGGAAACGCAAGGCGACATGTTTGTCCTCATGTCCCCTGTTGTCGGCGCGAAGCCCGCGCTCGCGCCACATCCTCATCATTCTCCCCTCCCCCTTGTGGGGAGGGGAGGGGGTGGGGGTGATGCCGGCGAGGAACGCATCATCCGCCCGCCGCACGACCCTCACTCACTATCGTCCCTATCCGTCCTGCATGAAATACAAGGTTGCCAGCGGAGGCAAGGTCACCAGGGCACGGGCCGGCTTGCCGTTCAGCGGCTCGGGTGCGGCCGTCACCGCCCCCAGATTGCCCATGCCACTGCCGCCGTACGACAGCGCGTCGGTGTTGACGATCTCGCGCCAGCGCCCGGCCGCGGGGAAGGGCACCGCATAGCCGGTGCGCGGCACCGGCGTGAAGTTGCTGACCACCACGACGATGGGGTGGCCCTCGCCCGAATGCCGGGCCCAGGCGAAGACCGAGTTTTCCTTGTCGTCCGCGGTGAGCCACTCGAAGCCTTGGGGCTCGCAGTCGCGGGCATGCAGCGCCGGCGTGCCGCGATAGACATGGTTGAGGTCGCGCACCAGCGACTGCACGCCCTTGTGCGGCGCATGGTCGAGCAGGTTCCAGTCGAGGCTCTTCGCCTCCGACCACTCGCCCCAGGGCGCGAACTCCTGCCCCATGAACAAGAGCTTCTTGCCCGGGTAGCCCCACATGAAGGCGTAATAGGCGCGCAACGTCGCGAATTTCTGCCAGGCATCGCCCGCCATCTTGTTCAGCAGCGAGCCCTTGCCGTGCACCACCTCGTCATGTGACAGCGGCAGCACGAAGTTTTCGGAGAAGGCATAGAGCAGCCCGAAGGTCAGCTCGTTGTGATGGTGCTTGCGGTGGATGGGCTCGCGCTTCAGGTAACTGAGCGTGTCATGCATGAAGCCCATGTTCCACTTGAAGCCGAAGCCGAGGCCGCCGGCATTGGTGGGCTTCGACACGCCGGGGAAGGCGGTCGATTCCTCCGCGATGGTCACGATGCCGGGGTTCTGGCCATAGGCCTCGTGGTTCACGCGCTTCAGGAAAGCGATGGCCTCCAGGTTCTCGCGCCCGCCCTGCGCGTTGGGAATCCACTCGCCTTCCTTGCGCGAATAGTCGAGGTACAGCATCGAGGCCACCGCGTCGACGCGCAAACCGTCGATGTGATAGCGCTCCAGCCAGTAGAGCGCGTTGTTCAGGAGGAAGGACGACACCTCGCGCCGCCCGAAATTGTAGATCGCGGTGTTCCAGTCCGGGTGGAAGCCTTGGCGCGGGTCCTCGTGCTCATAGAGGGCCGTGCCGTCGAAGCGCGCCAGCCCATGCTCGTCGGTGGGGAAATGCGCCGGCACCCAGTCGAGGATCACGCCGATGCCCGACCGGTGCGCGCGGTCGACGAAGCGCGCGAAGCCCGCAGGGTCGCCGAAGCGCGAGGTCGGCGCGTAGAGGCCTGTCGGCTGGTAGCCCCATGACGGATCGAAGGGATGCTCGCTCACCGGCAGCAGTTCCATGTGCGTGAAGCCCATGTCGGCGACATAGGGGATCAGCGTGTCGGCCAGCTCGTCGTAGCTCAGGAAGCGGTTGTCGTCCCAGCGCCGCCACGAGCCCAGGTGCACCTCGTAGATCGACATCGCGGCGCGGCGCTGATCGATCATGCGGCGGCGGTCGAGATAGGCCCTGTCTTCCCACGCGAAATTGTCGGTGCGCACCACGCGTGAGGCGGTCTTGGGCCGCATCTCGGCGGAAAAGCCGAAGGGATCGCTCTTCAGCGGCAGCAGCTTGCCCGCGGGGTCGAGCAGTTCGAACTTGTAGCACTGGCCCTCATGCGCGCCGGGAATGAAGATTTCCCAGATGCCGGTGTCGCGGCGCTTGCGCATCACGTGGGCGCGCCCATCCCAGCCATTGAAGTCGCCGACCACCGACACGCGCGAGGCATTGGGCGCCCACACCGCGAAATGCACGCCGTCATGGCCCTCGTGGCGCAGCGGGTGCGCGCCCAGCCGGTCGTAAAGCCGCAGGTGATTGCCTTCGCCGATGTAGTAATCGTCGAGCGGCCCCAGCACGGGCCCCAGCAGATAGGGGTCGATCACCGTCCAGCTGCCGCCGGCATTGCGCGCCAGGTAGCCCAGCGCCTGGCGGGCGGACAGTGGCAGCGAGCCTTCGAAGAAGCCGGCCGCATGGCGGCGCGGCAGCCACACCAGGCGGCGGCCGTCCCGGTCCAGAACCTCCAGTTCCTCCGCGCCGGGCACGAAGGCGCGCGCCACCCAGTCCGCGCCGGCCTGGTGCAGGCCCAGCACCGCGAAGGGGTCTCCGTGTCGGCCCGACACGATGGCCTCGACCTCGGGCGCAGGCAGTGTCCAGTCCGGGTCGGCCATCGGGTGTCAGCCTCCTGAAGGCGTGGGGACGTTCCAGATGTCGCGGGCATATTCCCTGATCGTCCGGTCGGACGAGAACCAGCCCATGTTCACCGTATTGAGGATCGTCTTCTCCGTCCAGTCCTGGCTCCGGCGCCACAGCCGGGCGACCTCGCGCTGGGTCTCGGCATAGGCGTTGAAGTCGGACGCCACCATGAACCAGTCACCATGCAGGATGCTGTCGACGATCGGACGGTAACGGTTTGCATCGCCCGGCGAGAACACGCCGGACGACAACTGGTCCAGCACGTCCCGCAGCTCGCTGGCCGCATCCAGAATGGCAACAACATCCACCCCTTTGCGACGTCTTTCGTCAACTTCCGCAGCCGTCAAACCGAAGATGAACATGTTGTCGGAGCCCACATGCTCCAGCATCTCGATGTTGGCGCCGTCGAGCGTGCCGATGGTCAGCGCGCCGTTCAGCGCGAACTTCATGTTGCCGGTGCCCGAGGCCTCCATGCCGGCCGTCGAGATCTGCTCCGATAAATCGGCCGCCGGAACAATGACTTCGGCGAGGCTCACATTGTAGTTCGGAATGAACACGACCTTGAGGAGGTCGCGGATGTCGGGATCGTTGTTCACGACCTGCGCCACGTCGTTGATCAGCTTGATGATCAGCTTCGCCTGGGCATAGCTCGCCGCCGCCTTGCCCGCGAAGATCTTCACACGCGGTGCCCAGGGCCGGTCCGGGTGCGCACGGATCGCGTTGTAAAGGGCGATTGTTTCCAATATGTTGAGCAGCTGGCGCTTGTATTCGTGAATACGTTTCACATGGACGTCGAACATCGCCGCTGGATCGACCTTCAGCCCCATCCGCGCCGAGATCAGGTTGGCGAGCTCGTCCTTGTTGTGACGCTTGATGGCGGCGAAGCGCTGCTGGAAGGCGGCGTCCTTTGCAAAGGGTTTCGCCTTCACCAGCAGCTCGGCGTCGTCCATCACATTGGCGCCGACCGCCTCGTTCAGGATTGCCGTAAGCTGCGGATTTGCCTCGAGAAGCCAGCGCCGCGGCGTGATGCCGTTGGTCTTGTTGTTGATGCGGCCGGGGTAGAGTGCGTTCAGGTCGCGGAACACGCTCTGCTTCATCAGTTCGGTGTGAAGTGCCGAGACGCCGTTGATCGAATGCGCGCCCGCGAAGGCGAGCTGACCCATCCGCACCCGCCTGCCGTTGTGCTCGTCGATCAGCGACACGGAAGCGAGGAATTCGCTTGTGCAATCAGCACGCTTCTGTGCGTCGGCGATGAGTTTTGCGTTGATGGTGTAGATGATCTGCATGTGTCGCGGCAGCACATGTTCGAACAGATGGACGGGCCAGCTTTCGAGCGCTTCCGGCAACAAGGTATGGTTGGTGTAACCGATCGCAGCCTTGGTGATCTCCCACGACTGGTCCCAGTCCAGCCCGTGATGATCGACCAATATCCGCATCAGCTCGGCCACCGCGATGGCGGGGTGCGTATCGTTGAGCTGGATCGCCACCTTGTCCGCCAGCAATCGAATGTCGTCATACTGCTGCATGTGACGGCGGATGATGTCCTGCAGCGAGGCGGAGGTGAAGAAATACTCCTGCCTGAGCCGCAGTTCCTGGCCGGCAGGCGTTGAATCCGCTGGATAAAGCACGCGGGTGATGATCTCGGCCTTGTTGCTCTCGGAGAGCGCCGCCGCATAGTCGCCGCTGTTGAAGGCATCGAGCCGGATGGGGTCGGGAGCGCGTGCGGTCCAGAGCCTCAGCGTGTTCACCCGCTTGCCGCGCCAGCCGACCATGGGCGTGTCGAAGGCGGACGCGATGAGCTTTTCCGCCGGCTTCCAGCGGCGCTGCTGGCGGTTGCCGAGGTCGAGGCCCGGCACGACCTGGCCGCCGAATCCGATCTCGTAGGCGGCCTCGCGGCGCGCGAATTCCCAGGCATTGCCGTGTTCGAGCCAGTTTTCCGGCAGTTCCACCTGCCAGCCGTCGGTGATCTTCTGGCGGAACAGGCCATGATAGTAGCGGATGCCATAGCCGTAGGCCGGGATGTCGAGGCTGGCCATGCTCTCCATGAAACAGGCGGCAAGCCGCCCCAGCCCGCCATTGCCGAGGGCCGCGTCGGGCTCCAGCGCCTCGACGAGGTCGATGTCGACATTGAGCCCCGCGAGCGCCTCGGTGAAAGCGCCGGTGAGCTCGAGATTGCTCATCGCGTCGCGCAGCAACCGGCCCACCAGGAATTCCAGCGACAGGTAATAGACCCGTTTGGCGTTGGCCTGGTAGGCGCGCTTGGTCGAATCCATCCAGCGGTCGATGATGCGGTCGCGCAACGCAAGGATGGTGGCGTTGAGCCAATCATGGCGCTTGGCCACGGCCGGGTCCTTGCCGATCGCATAGGTGAGCTTCTCGAGGATCTCGGCGCGGATGGTCTCGGGGTCGGTGCCACGCGGGGCTGGCTTGATCATGGGTCGCTCTCGGGTCCTGCCGTCCTGGGAAGTCGAGAATAAATCAGGAGGGTTGATTTATCCAAGTCAATTCTGGGCCAGAGACAAGGTTGCCACGCCGAGCACGATCATGGCGAGTCCCGCCCACTGGCCGCGTGACACTTTCTCCTTCAGGAAGATCATCGCCAGGATGACGGAGATCGCGGCATAGGCCGAGATGCCGATGCCGGCGAACTCCTTGCCGGGGTAATGGCCCGACGTGTTGACGGCGATCACGCCCAGCACGTCGAGGGCACCCATCACGAAAATGCCGATCCACTGGTTTCGGCTCAATACACCGTGCTTGCCATCGAAATACACGAAGGGCAGCAGCACCAGCAGCGCCACCGGGCGCGACAGCCACGTGGCATCGACCTCGCCCACGGTGAGGGCGGCCCGCTGGCCGAGCACGATGGAGGATGAATAGCCCAGCGCCGCCATCGTAGCGAAAAGCAGCAGGAGCGGCATCTTGCCCGGCGCCACCGCGTTGATCCCGCCGTCGGCCTCGCCCGAGCGCGCGACGATGATGGCGCCGACGAGTGTCGCCGCGACACAGCCCCACTGCACCAGTGTCGGCTCCAAACCGTTGAACACGCCCCACAACACGGCCAGCACCGGATAGCCCGCCGTGATCGGCCCTACCAGCGACACCGGACCCAGGCTGAAGGCCTTGAACAATCCGCCGACGCCGAAGCCATAGGCGAAGCCGAGCACCAGCCCGGAGAAGATGGCCGGCCACGAGGCATGCCATACCGAGCCGTCCCACAGCACATAGGCGGTCAGCAGGACGAAGCCCGACACCATGACCCAGGCGGCGGTGCGGAAGCCGCCCACCGAGCCGGCAATCGACCGCGCGATCACGTCATGGATGGACCAGCACAGCGCGGCGAACACGCCGAAAAGCACGGCAATCATCGGTTCGGATTTCCCCTCGTCAGCTCCCGGCCGGCCATTTGAGCATGGCGTTTCAGTGGCGGGAACTGCAATTCCGGCATGGCGGCCGCAGCCCGGCTACGGCGGCGCCTGACCAAGCCACACCCGGCCATCCCAGCCCGCCGCCATCTCGGGCCGCGTGCGCCACTGGCCGGACGGGAGGGATTTCACCACGGCATCCCGCGGCGCATCGGCATCGGGACTGGTGTCGATGACGGTCATCAGCTTCGCCATATGCCTCGCGTGTTCCTCGACGACCGAGCCGATCCACACCGGCGTCACGGCGTCGACGTCGAGCCCGCTCGCCCACAGGCGCAGCACCATGCGGCCGTCCGGCACCGTGGCGCGTACCAGCACAATTGCGGGAAGCTGGCCACCGGAGAAGCGCGGCAGCACCGGCAGATCCGCCGCCGCGACTCCGGGAGCGAAATAGCCCAGTGCCGAGGCAGGTGACAGCGCCGGTGCCGGCTGCCAGCCCTGGTCGCCCAGGTCCTGTGCCAGCACATCGAGGTTGCCTGCCCACTGCAGCGTCAGCGGCTCTTCGGTTTCGCCGCCGAGATCGATGCGCCATGTCGGGAGCAGCCTCCAGCCACTCTGCAGCCACGTCGCCCGCGGCATGGACTGCCCCTGCTGCAGCTGCACCGCATAGCGCGTGGTGTCGGACACGTGATGGAGCAGGTTATTTGCGCCGCCGGCCAAGCCGAGTGCCACGAGGGCGGTGGCGAGCAGTCCCCAGGCGCCCAGCGGCGGGGCCGGCTTGCGGATGTAGAACATCATCAGCATTGCAAGCCACAGTGTGCCGAAGGCGAGACCCGCGACCACGTCGGAGAACCAGTGCGCCCCGAGATAGAGCCGCGATCCGGCAATCAGCAGCACCAGGGTGATGACGGAAATGCCGATGGCCGGACGCAGCGCCGGCCTCACCTCGCGTGCGGCGAGGAAGCCCAGAAAGCCATACATCGCCAGGTTGGCGGTGCTGTGCCCGCTTGGAAACGAGAAGGCGCTGGCGCCGGTGAAAAGCAGCTCACCCGGGCGGGCGCGGTGCAGCGCCAGCTTGATGACGGTGTTGAGCGCCGAGGCCCCTGCAACCGCCGCCAGCCAGTAGGCGGCGCTGCGCCAGCGCCGCCTGGCGGCGAGATAGACAAACACCGCGGCGGTGACGGCGATGACCACCACCGTGTCGCCGAGTTCGGTGAAGCTGATCATCACCCTGTCGCCTGTCGCGGTGCGCAGGCCCTGCAGCGCGTGGTAGATGGCAGCATCGGCCCGTACCAGCGGATCGCCGCTCACCACGTCTTCGAGGATGGCGAGGAAAAGCCAGGCCGCACCCGCCAGCAGCACGCCCAGCAGCAACAGGATTCGGGCCTCGGGGCGATCGGGGTCGAGCAGGGCCGAGACACCGCGCGCCACGGCGGTGTCCCGCCCCGCGGCCCAGAGGCGCAGCCGCACGAGCCCGCCATGCAGCAACGGATAGGCCCGGCGCGACAGGAAGCGGACGGCCTGCAGCAGCAGCCAGACCAGCACCACCAGCAGCAGGGCGAGGATGGCCAGCGGCTCTGCCGCGGCTCCGAACATGCCGAACGAGGCGCCGACCGCCACGCCCGGAAGGATGTGCGCCGGCGCCCAGACCAGGGCGGACAGGATATTGGCGAAATAGAAGCGCCGCGCCCGCATGCCCAGGATGCCGGCGAACAGCGGGATCACGGCGCGCACTCCGGGCGTGAAGCGGGCGATGAACACGCTCTTGTCGCCGTGCCGGGTGAAGAAGGTTTCCGCCCGGGCGACGGCGTCCGGCTGCCGGACGAGCGGCCAGCGTGTCAGGATCTCGCGGTGATAGCGGTGGCCGAGCCAGAAGGCGAAACCATCGCCGATCACCGCGCCGGCAAGGGCGGCGATCAGCATGGGCCAGAATTTCAGGGTGCCGCCGGGCACAAGGGCGCTCAGGGCGATGATGACGCCCGAACCGGGAACGACGGCGCCGATGACCGGCAGGGATTCGGACAGCGCCAGCAGCAGCACTGCCGCATAGGCGAAATGCGGATTGGCGGCGATGTAGCCGGTGATGCCATGGAGGAGCCCCGACACGCCGCTGGCTCCGTCAGAGAATGCCGGTGACCGGCCGGTCGAACCCGGTGCCCGGGCGGCAGAGCACCATGATCATCATTGGGTCGAACTGCGGATGATGGCCGGCGGCAAGATTGATCATTTGCGTCAACTGAGCGTCCAGTCCGGACATGACATATGTTCCCTTGCGTCGGTCGGGGCCGGTGCCACAACGCGCGGCACGGCCTTTGGCTCCTGCGCCGAACATGGCCACAGAGCCTCCCCGCCCGCAATGGCCAACTGCGCGCCCGCGCTGACGGCCGGCTCCCCGGCACGGCGCCGCTGCAAGCGGGAATTTGCCGGTGGCCGGACGTATATGGCGCAATATCCGGCAGAAGCAGCTATGCTGGCCGTCCCGAACACTGAATACTGGTTGCCATGTTTCTCTCCGTTTTCGACATCTTCAAGATCGGCATCGGCCCGTCGTCGTCCCACACGGTGGGGCCGATGGTGGCGGCGGCGCGCTTTCTCGCCACCGCGGCGGACGCCTCGCTGCCGCGCACCGGCCGGCTCACCGTCACGCTGCATGGCTCGCTGGCCTTCACCGGCAAGGGCCACGGCACCGACCGCGCGGTGATCCTGGGGCTCGCCGGCGAGAAGCCGCAGACCATGGACCCCGACCGCGTCGACGACGTTCTGCGCCAGATGGCCGAGCGTGGGCGCGTGACGATTTCGGAGGATTTCGCGGTGGGCTTCAACCCGGCGACCGACGTGATCTTCGATTTCGGCCCGGCGTTGAAGGGCCATGCCAATGGCATGGTATTCCGCATCCTCGACGACGACAACAACGTGCTGCTCGCGGAAACCTATTTCTCGATCGGTGGCGGCTTCGTCCAGACCGAGGCCGAGCGCGCCGAGAGTATCGCCGCGGGGAAGAGCGAGAAGCCGACGGTGGATGTGCCTTATCCGTTCCGCACCGCCGCTGAGATGCTGGAAATGGGCCGGCGTTCGGGCCTCACCATCGTCGAGATGAAGCGGGCCAACGAGCAGGTGACCCAGACGCCGGAACAGCTCGATGCCAATCTCGACCGCATCTGGCATGCCATGCGCGACTGCATGAACCGTGGCCTGCGCCAGACCGGAACGCTGCCCGGCGGGTTGAAGGTGAAGCGCCGCGCCGCGGAGATCTATTCGAAGCTGAAGCTGGAGAAGGGCAACAACGCGATCCAGCCGCACCAGCTGATGGACTGGCTCTCGGTCTATGCCATGGCGGTGAACGAGGAGAATGCCGCGGGCGGCAAGGTCGTCACCGCGCCCACCAATGGTGCGGCAGGCGTGATCCCCGCCACCATCCGCTACTACCTCGACCATTGCCTCGGCGCCGACGAGAAGGGCATCCGCACCTTCCTGCTCGCAGCCGCGGCGATCGGCGGCCTCATCAAGCACAATGCCTCGATCTCGGGCGCCGAAGTGGGCTGCCAGGGCGAGGTGGGCTCGGCCTCCGCCATGGCCTCGGCAGGGCTTTGCGCCGCACTTGGCGGCTGCAACGAGCAGGTGGAGAACGCCGCCGAAATCGCGCTCGAACATCACCTCGGCATGACCTGCGATCCCGTGGGCGGCCTCGTGCAGGTGCCCTGCATCGAGCGCAATGCCTTCGGCGCGGTGAAGGCCGTGACGGCGGCGTCGCTGGCGCTGCGCGGCGATGGCACGCATTTCGTGCCGCTCGACACCTGCGTGGAAACCATGCGCCAGACGGGGCTCGACATGAGCGAGCGATATAAGGAGACCTCCACCGGCGGCCTTGCGGTGAACGTGGTGGAGTGCTGAAATCCGGGGCATGCCTGTGTTTGCCCCGCCGATCGCCGACCACCTCTTCATCCTCTATGATCTTCTCGATTTCGAGGGTCATGCGAAGCTGCCCGGCTTCGAGCATTGTTCGCGCGACGTGATCGAAGCGGTGCTGGAACAGTCGTCGCGGTTCTCATCGGAAGTGCTCTATCCGCTGCATCGCTCGGGCGATGAGGAGGGCGTGCATTTCGACGATGGCAAGGTGACGACGGCCAAGGGCTTCAAGGATGCCTACGCCCGCCTCGTCGAAGGCGGCTGGCCAGCGCTGACCGCCGACCCGGACCATGGCGGGCAGGGCATGCCGCACATGGTGAACGTCCTGTTCGAGGAAATGATCAATGGCGCCAACTTGTCCTTCGGGTTGTTTCCCGGCCTGACGCGCGGCGCATACGTCGCAATCGCCCAGCACGGCACTGACGCGCAGAAGGCGCTTTATGCGCCGAAGCTCGCAAGCGGCGAGTGGGCCGGCTCCATGTGCCTCACCGAGGCCCATTGCGGCACCGATCTCGGGCTGCTCAAGACGCAGGCCCTTCCGAAGGGCGATGGTTCCTATTCGATTACCGGCACCAAGATCTTCATCTCGGCGGGCGAGCATGACCTCACCGAGAATATCGTCTACCTCGTGCTGGCCAGGCTGCCGGATGCGCCGAAGGGCTCGAAGGGCATCAGCCTGTTCCTGGTGCCGAAGGTGCTGGTGAAGGACGATGGCTCGCTGGGGGCGCGCAACGGCGTGTCCTGCGGCTCCATCGAGCACAAGATGGGCATCCATGCCTGCCCCACCTGTGTCATGAATTTCGACGGCGCCACCGGCTGGCTGATGGGCGAGCCCAACCATGGCCTGAAGGCGATGTTCGCCATGATGAACACCGAGCGCATCGCCGTGGGCATCCATGGCCTGGCCATTGCCGAGGCGTCCTACCAGAACGCGGTCGCCTATGCCCGCGAAAGGCTGCAGGGCCGTGCACCATCTGGCCCGCGCGAGGCGACGAAGCCAGCAGACCCGATTATCGTCCACCCCGACGTGCGCCGCATGCTGATGACGCAGCGCGCCTTGACCGAAGGCTGCCGCATGTTGGCGCTGTGGACGGCGCAGGCGCTGGATGTGTCCGAGCGCCATGACGATCAAGGCGAGCGCAAGACGGCCGACGACATGGTGGCGCTGATGACACCGGTGGTGAAGGCCTTCCTCACCGACTGCGGCGTGGAGGTGGCGAACCTCGGCATCCAGGTGCTGGGTGGCCATGGCTTCATTCGCGCCAATGGCCAGGAGCAGTATCTGCGCGATGTGCGCATCACGCCGATCTACGAGGGCACCAACGGCGTGCAGGCGATGGACCTCGTCGGCCGCAAGATCCTGCATCTTGATCTGTTCGGCAGCTTCGCGAAGCCGGTGCAGGGCTTCATTGCACGGCTTGAGGGTGATGAGCGCCTTGCGGAGTTCCTCGAGCCGCTGGCGGCGTCCTATGACCTGCTGGAGGATGCGACGCGCCTCATCCGCGAGCGGAGCGGGCTTCTTCCGGAAGAGGCCGGCGCCAACGCGGTCGATTACATGCGCCTCTTTGCGTTGACGGCGGTGGCATATCTGTTCGCCCGCGCCGCGCAAGTGTCGCTGCCGAAGGGCAACGCGGATTTCCACCGCGCCAAGCTGACCACCGCGCGCTACTTCATGCAGCGCATCCTGCCCGACACGGCGTCGCTGCATGCGAAGATCGTCGCGGGCGCAGGGCCTGTGATGGAGATGGACGAGAGGCTGTTCTGACCCGGACGTCACCTGCTCCGTGAAGCTGCGGATGGACATCGGCTGCGCCGTGTCCGACACGTTCGATCACCGCGATTCGAAGGAGCTTCCGCATGCGCTTCCCCGCACCCGCACTTCTGCTTGTCGCCGCACTGGCCGTGCCGCAGGCGGCAGCTGCCGACATGGAACTCGGCGTACTGGACGTGAGCAGCCTCAATGGCGCACCGCTGCCGGTTCCGGTGGCGCCGCTGGTGGCAACCCACACCATGATGGACATCATCGACAGCAAGGGAATGCGGGTGGTGGTCGTGATGGGCACGCGCCGGCCGGGCACGCGGGCGCCCATCCACGTGCATGATTATGGTGGCCACACCTGCGTATTCAGCGGCGAGATCACCATCTTCATGGAGGGTCACGCGCCGCTGCCCAAGCCCGCCGGCAGCTGCTACGACATGCCGCCCAACATGCTGATGAGTGCGGCCAATCTCGGCGCGACGGATGTCGTGCTGACGGACACCTTCACCCTGCCGCCGGGGCGGCCACTGATGACGGTGCGGGAAAGGGGTTACATGGCGCCCTGAGCGCCGCTACCGGAAACTCTGCAGGAATTTCACCAGCCCTGCCGTCGAAGAATCGAGACCCTCCGTCCCCTCTTTCCCTTCGACGACCGGCTGCAGTCCGGTGGCGAGTTCCTTGCCGAGTTCCACGCCCCACTGGTCGAAGGCGTTGATGTTCCAGATCGCGGCCTCGACGAAGACGCGGTGTTCGTAGAGCGCGATGAGCCGGCCGAGCGTGAAGGGGTCGAGGCGCTTGTAGGCGATCGTCACCGACGGGCGGTTGCCGGTGAAGACGCGGTGGGGAGCAAGCGCCTTGGCCTCGGACCTGCTCTTGCCCATGGCGAGAAGCTGTTTCATCGCTTCCTCTTCGGTGCGGCCGCGCATCAGTGCCTGTGACTGCGCAAGGCAGTTGGCCTCGAGCAACGCATGGTGCACGCCCATCGCCTTGTCCTCATGCGGATCCGCGGCGATGAGGAACTCGACCGGGATGATGCCGGTACCCTGGTGCAGGAGCTGGAAGAAAGCGTGCTGGCCATTGGTGCCGGGCTCTCCCCACACGATGGGGCCGGTGTCGCCCTTCACGGGCTTGCCCGCCTTCGTCACGCGCTTGCCGTTCGATTCCATGTCGAGCTGCTGCAGATAGGCGGGAAAGCGTGACAGGCGCTGGTCATAGGGAATGATGGCGCGCGAGGGATAACCGCAGATGTTCCGGTGCCAGACGCCGAGAAGCCCCATCAGCATGGGCAGGTTCTCGTGCACTGGCGCCTCGCGGAAGTGCTGGTCCATGGCATGGCCGCCTGCGAGGAAACTGATGAAGCGCTCCGGGCCGATGGCGATCATCAGCGGCAGGCCGATGGCCGACCAGATCGAGTAGCGCCCGCCCACCCAGTCCCAGAAGCCGAAGATGCGGTCTTCCGAGATGCCGAAGGCCTTGACCTTGGGGATGGCGGTCGAGATGGCGGCGAAGTGTTCGCCCACCTTCGCCTCGCCCAGCTTGTCGGCGATCCACGTCCGCGCCGTCCGGGCGTTGGTCATGGTCTCGATCGTCGTGAAGGTCTTGGACGCGATGAGGAACAGCGTCGTCTCGGGCCTGAGGAGCTTCAGCGTATCGGCGATATGCGCGCCGTCGACGTTGGAGACATAGTGCAGGCGAGGACCGTCGTGAGAGGGCGCCAGCGCCAGCGTCGTCATGGCGGGGCCGAGGTCCGAGCCGCCAATGCCGATGTTGACGACGTCGGTGATCTTCGACTTGCGGATCTTGACCGCGAAGGCAGACATCGCCGCCAGCACGGCGTTGACGTCCGGCATCACGTCCTTGCCGTCGACCAGCACCGGCGTGTTGTCGCGGTTGCGCAGCGCGGTGTGCAGCACGGCGCGCTGCTCGGTGGTGTTGATGATGGCGCCCTCAAACATGTCGTCGCGCTTTGCTTCGACATCGCAGGCCTTCGCCAGCTGGGCGAGGAGCTTCATGGTGCGGCTGTTGACGGCGCACTTGGAATAGTCGAGCAGCAGGTCGTCGGTCTTCGCCGAGAATTCGGCGAAGCGCCTGGGGTCGCGCTCGAAGGCGCGCCGCATGTCGGTGGGCGCGCCCTTCTTGTGGTGGGCCTTCAGGTCAGCAAGCACTTTGCGGCTGTCGGCCTTTGCCATCTTCTCAGCTCCTCAATGTTCCGCCCGTTGCCTTGGTCACGGCCTGCACGATCTTCTGCGACACCGCATCGATCTCCGCGTCCGTCAGGGTCTTGTCCTTCGGCTGCAGCGTCACCTCGATGGCGAGCGACTTCTTGCCGCCCTCGAGCTTGTAGAGGTCGAAGACGCCGACGTCGGCGATCAGCGCCTTGTCGGCGCTCTTCGCCGCCTTGACCAGCTTCTCGGCCTCCACCGCGTCATCGACCACGAAAGCGAAGTCGCGCGACAGCGGCATGAGGTCGGAGATCACCAGCGGCGGCCGGGTGGCGCCCTTGGACTTGGAGCCCGGAATGGCGTTGAGGATGATCTCGAAGGCGACGAGCGGGCCCTTCACGTCCATCGCCGCCAGCACGCGCGGGTGGATCTCGCCGAAGACGCCGAGCTTGTTCTGCGGGCCCATCTGGATGGTGCCGCAGCGGCCGGGATGGAACCAGGCGGGGGCACCGGCAACGACCTGCAGCGTCGCTACGGGAGCACCCGCGGCTTCGAGTACCGCAAGGGCATCGGCCTTGACGTCGAACGCATCCACCACGCGCGCACCGCCTTGCACGCTGCGGCCGGTGAAGGCGCCGCGGCGGATGCCGGCGGCGCGCAGGGTTTCATCCTTCGGCTGGTCGCCGGCATAGGCGTGGCCCACTTCGGCGAGCATCATGTCGGCGAAGCCCCTATCCATGTTGCGGCCTGCTGCGGCGATCAGGTTCGGCAGCAGCGAGGGCCGCATGTCGGAGAGTTCCGACGAGATCGGGTTGGCGAGCTTCAGCTCCGGCTGGCCGCCGCCGAACAGCTTCGCCTGGTTCTCGGCAAGGAAGGCCCAGGTGATGGCCTCGTTGAAGCCACGGGCGGCCAGCATGCGGCGCGCGCCGAGCATGCGCTTCTGCAGCGGGTTCAGCACCGGCTTGGCGATGGCGCTGGTGCGCTCCATCGGCTGCGGCGGAATGCTGTCCAGGCCCCAGATGCGGGTGACGTCCTCGACGAGATCCGCTTCGCCATGGACGTCCGGCCGCCAGGAGGGAACGGAGCAGCTGAAGGCATCGGCCGTCTCGGTGACGCCATAGCCCAGCGCCTGAAGGATATCCTTCTGGCGTGCTACGGGAATGTCGGCGCCCGCCAGCGAGGAGACGCGTGTCTTGCGCAAGGCATAGCTGCGCGACGTGTCGGGTACCGCGCCGGCGCTGACGATGTGCGAAGCCTCGCCGCCGCAAAGCTCGAGGATCATGCGCGTGGCGATCTCGGCACCCACCGGCGTGAAGGCCGGGTCGACGCCGCGCTCGAAGCGATAGCGTGCATCCGAGGTGATGCCGAGCTTGCGGCCCGTCGCGGCGGTGCGCAGCGGGTCGAAATAGGCGGCCTCGAGGAAGACGTTGACCGTCTCGTCGGTGCAGCCCGAGGGGTTGCCGCCGATGATGCCGGCAATGGCCTCGGGGCCTGCGTCATCCGCGATCACCGTCATGCCGGCGGAGAGCGTATAGGTCTTGTTGTCGAGCGCCTCCAGCGTCTCGCCATCTTGTGCCGCGCGCGCGCGGATCGATCCCTTCACCTTGTCCGCGTCGAAGACATGCAGCGGGCGGCCGTAGGCGAAGGTAATGTAGTTGGTGACATCCACGAGCTTCGAGATGGGGCGCAGGCCGATCGCACGCAGCTGCCGCTGGAGCCACTCGGGCGAGGGACCGTTCTTCACATTGCGGAAGTAGCGGCCGACGAAGAGCGGGCAGGGCTTGGTGTCGCCATCCGGGAAGTCGAGCGACACCTTGATGGGCGAGTCGAAGGTGCCCTCAACCTTCTTGGCGTCGAGCGGCTTCAGTTTGCCGAGGCCCTTGGCCGCCAGGTCGCGCGCGATGCCATAGATGCCAAGCGCATCCGGGCGGTTGGGCGTGACCTTGACGTAGATCATCGGGTCGTCGAGGCCCAAGGCCTTGGCGGCAGGCGTGCCGACCGGCCAGTCGCCCTCGATCTCGATGATGCCGTTGTGCTCGTCGGATATGAGGAGTTCTCGCTCCGAGCACAGCATGGCCTGGGATTCGACACCGCGGATGGTGGCGGGGGCGAAGACCGCACCGGTCGCCGGAATGGTGACGCCGGGCAGCGCTATGATCGCCTTGATGCCGGTGCGCGCATTGGGGGCGCCGCAGACCACCTGCTTGGTGCCGTCCTTCGTCTCCACCACGCATTGCCGCAGCTTGTCGGCATTGGGGTGCTTCTCGGCCAGCGTGACGTGGGCCACGCTGAAGTCGGCGAGCAGCTTCGTCTTGTCGGTGACCTCTTCGACCTCGAGGCCAACGCCGATCAGGCCCTCGCAGATTTCATCGAGGGTGGCGGTGGTGTCGAGGTATTGTTTGAGCCAGGAGAGGGTGAATTTCATGGATGTACTCCGTCGTCATCCTCTCCCGCGCGCGGGAGAGGACGCTCCGCGGCACGCGGAGCAGGTGAGGGGATGTCTCGAAGCGCATCGCGGATGACCATCAGAGATTGGTCCATGGCGTCGAGCACTTCGATGTTCTGTAGGCGGATAACCTTGAAGCCGAGACGGCCGAGATGCGTGGCTCGCCGCCTGTCCGAGTGGATTTCCACGTCCGAAGAATGTGTTGCGCCGTCTACTTCGACAATGAGCTTGGCGTCGCGGCAGAGGAAATCGGCGATGTAGGGTCCGACGGTCGCCTGGCGCACGAATTTGAAGTTGCCGAGTTTGCGGTTCCGCAATTCCTGCCACAGCAGCTTTTCGGCGCGAGTCTCCTCCCTGCGCAACTGACGAGCGAGGTCCGTCTTTGCGCCATCACGCATTGCGCGACTCCCCCTCACCGGCCCGCGTGCCGCGGGCTTCCTCTCCCGCCTTGCGGGAGAGGGTAAAGGTGAGCGCGACAATCTCTCCCGCGCAGCGGGAGAGAACACTCCGCTTGCGGAGCAAGTGAGGGGGTGTCACGACAATCCCCCCGCCAGCGTCGGCACTTGCAGCGCCTTAAATCCGTAGTGGCGAAGCCAGCGCAAATCGGCTTCGAAGAAGGCGCGCAGGTCGGGGATGCCGTATTTCAGCATGGCGATGCGGTCGATGCCCATGCCGAAAGCCCAGCCCTGCACCTTGTCAGGATCCATGCCACCCGCACGGATGACGTTCGGATGCACCATGCCGGAGCCGAGGATCTCAAGCCACTTGTCGCCGGTGCCGATCTTGATCTGGCCGCCTTCGCGCGAATATTGGATGTCGACTTCCATCGACGGTTCGGTGAAGGGGAAATGCGACGCGCGGAAGCGCATCTTCACATCGTCGACCTCGAAGAAGGCCTTGCAGAATTCGGTGAGCACCCACTTGAGGTTCGCCAGCGTCGCCTTCTCGTCGATGACGAGGCCCTCGACCTGGTTGAACATCGGCGTATGCGTCATGTCGGAGTCGCAGCGGAATGTGCGGCCGGGTGCGATGATGCGAATGGGCGGCTTCGAGGCCAGCATGGTGCGGATCTGCACCGGGCTCGTATGCGTGCGCAGCAGCATGCGCGAGCCATCGGCCTTCTCGTTGAAGAAGAAGGTGTCATGCTCCTGCCTTGCGGGATGCTCAGGCGGGATGTTCAGCGCATCGAAATTGTGGAAGTCGTCCTCGATGTGCGGGCCTTCCGCCACCGAGAATCCAAGGTCGCCGAAAATCTGCACCACCTCCTCCCACACCTGGGAAACCGGATGCACCGTGCCGGACGCCTCCGGGCGCACCGGCAACGTCACGTCGATCTTCTCCGCGGCAAGCCGCGCTTCCAGCGCCACTTCCTGCAGGCTCGCCTTGCGGGCGGAGAGCGCGTCCGCCACCTTGTCCTTCAGCACGTTCAAGGCAGCGCCAGCTTCCTTGCGCTCATCGGGGCTCATGGCGCCGAGGCCCTTCATGCGCTCGGAGATCGAGCCCTTCTTGCCAAGCACCGCGACGCGCACGGCTTCAAGCGCCGCCTCGTCGGTGGCGGCTTCGATCTCGGCAAGGATCGACTGTTCGAGAGTGGCGAGACTCATTGAAATGTTCCCCTGGAAACGACATGACCGGGCACAGGGTGCCTGTGAAGACACGCTGTCGCCCGGTCAAGGCAATCGGAATTCGACGTGAAAGATCGGCTTGGGCTTGATTAAGCCTGAGCGGCCTTTGCCTTCTCGACGAGAGCGGCGAAGGCGGCCTGATCATGCACGGCGAGATCGGCGAGGACCTTGCGGTCGACTTCGATCCCGGCCTTGTCCAGGCCATAGATAAATCGGCCATAGGTCAGGCCGAGTTCGCGGGTCGCGGCATTGATGCGCTGGATCCACAGGGCGCGGAAGTTGCGCTTCTTGGTGCGGCGGTCGCGATAGGCATACTGCTCGGCCTTCTCGACGGCCTGGACAGCGACGCGGAAGATGTTCTTGCGGCGGGAGAAGTAACCCTTCGCCTGCTTGATGACCTTCTTGTGGGACTTGCGGGCGACGGTGCCGCCCTTTGAACGTGGCATTGCTCTGTTTCCTCGGTCTTACTTGGCCAGATAGGGCATGTGGATCTTGACAAGCCGTTCGTCACCCGGCGCCAGCACCATGGTGCCACGCTGGTTGCGGATCTGCTTATTGGTACGCTTGATCATGCCATGGCGCTTGCCGGCCTGACCTGCCTTGATCTTGCCGGAAGCGGTGACCTTGAACCGCTTCTTGGCCGAGGACTTGGTCTTCATCTTGGGCATTTTGCTTAATCCTTTCAAAGCGATATAAAGCCGCCATGGCATGCCCTTTACAGGCCAGGCGGCTAGAACGGGCGGGTTTAAGCAAAAATGGCCCGGAATTGCAAGCGGGGTGGGGTTGGGGGCGGGTCCGACCCGTATCCTCGTTTCGTCACCCCGGCGAAGGCCGGGGCCCAGCTTCGGGCATTGGTCTCGGGGAGAGCTGGATCCCGGCCTCGCCGGGATGACGGCATCGAGGGGTCGAGGGTGGGTCCCCCAAAGAAAATGCCCGGGAGCCTGCCCGGGCAAGATGCTTGGTGATGAGAGTGGAACCACCCTTACTTCGGCGCGAGGACCATGACGATCTGGCGGCCCTCGAAACGCGGTTCGCTCTCGACCTTGGCGATCTCGACGGTGTCCTTCTTGACGCGGTCGAGGAGCTGCTGGCCGAGCTCCTGGTGGGCCATTTCGCGGCCACGGAACCTGAGCGTGATCTTGACCTTGTCGCCTTCTTCGAAGAACCGCCTGATCGCCTTCATCTTCACGTCGTAGTCGTGATCGTCGATCATCGGGCGCATCTTGATCTCCTTGATCTCGATGACCTTCTGCTTCTTTCGGGCCTCGGCGGCCTTCTTCTGTTCCTGGAACTTGAACTTACCGTAGTCGAGGATCTTGCAGACCGGCGGCTTGGCATCGGGCGAAATCTCGACGAGGTCGAGGTTGGCCTCTTCGGCCATGATGATGGCCTGGCGGATCGGCACGACGCCGACATTGGCGCCATCGGCTCCGATGAGACGCACTTCGCGCGCGTCGATGCGGTTGTTGATCCTGTGTCCTTCTTCCTTTTGCGGGGGGGCGGCTCCGCGGCTAATCGACGGCCTCCTGGGTGGCATTGGCAAGTGGTCTTCAGCTCCTGTGTGTGGGGATCAGCGTCAACGCCGGCCCCGGGGGTTTGGTTGCGACCGCTATAGACATTGTTTGGGGCGCCCCCGTCAAGCGCCGAAACGCAGGGGTTTTCAGGCCCGGGCGCCGCGCCGTCCGGGGCGGAGTTCGACCACCGCGTCGGGCACCACGACGTGGAAGACGGTGCCTTCGGGTCCGGTCGACTGCAGCCGGATTTCGCCGCCATGGGCGCGGATCAGCTCCGCCGCGATGGCGAGCCCGAGGCCCACCCCGCCGGGCTTTGCCGCGCTCTGGAAGGCCTCGAACAGGCGGGGCCGCACCCGCTCGGGGATGCCGGGGCCGTTGTCCTTCACCTCGACCACCACGACGGCGCCTTCGCGCCACGAGGACACGATGACACGGCCGTCCATGCCGGGATCGCCCGCCTCGAGCGCCTGCACGGCGTTGCGCAGCAGGTTGGTGAGCACGCGGATCAGGTGCTCGCGGTCGGCGTCGATGAGGAGGCCCGGCGGCACGTGGTTGAACAGCACCACGCGCGAGGAGGCCTGCAGCGCGGCCGCCTCGATCACCTCCTCGGCAATGTCCTTCAGCGGCAGGCGCTCGCGCATCGGGGCCGCTTCCTCGGCGCGGCCGAACTTCAGCGTGGCGGTGAGGAAGCTGATGGCGCGGTCGAGGCTGACGATGAGCTTGGGCGCAAAGCGCTTCACCGTCGGATCTTCCGCCGTGGCCAGCCGGTCGGAAATGATGTGCGCGGAGGACAGCATGTTGCGCAGGTCGTGGCTGACCTTCGACACCGCGAGGCCCAGGGCCGCCAGCCGGCTCTTCTGCTGCAGCATGGCCGCGAGGTCCGTTTGCATGGCGCTGAGCTCGCGTTCGGCCAGCCCGATCTCGTCGCGGCGCGTCGACGGCACGATGATGCGCGAACGGTCTTCCGGGTTCTCGGCGAAGGCCATCATGTTGCGGGTGAGCCGCTTGATCGGCCGGATCAGCACCATGTTGAGGGCAAGGTAGACCAGCCCCGCCACGATGACCGACAGCACGACGGAGAGCAGGAAAACGTTGATGCCGAAGCGGATCATCGCCTCGCGCAGCGGCTTCTCGAACAGCGCCACTTCGATCATGTCGCCCGACATGTTGGGCGGCTTGTCGGTGACGCCGATCACCCGGTCGTCGGGCTCGAGCATCACCGCGAAGGCATCGGCGATGGCCGGCAGCCAGGCCACGTCGCGCAGGTCGTAGGAGGCGTCGATCATGTGGTCGGTCTCGCTCCGCAGCATCAGCTTGCGCGTGTCGCCGCGGGTGAGCGAGACGACGAGCACGCCGGCGCCCTTGAGGATCTCGGTGCGGAGGTCGGGCGACAGGATGCGGTCGGGCGCGGCGGCCGCGGCGAGTGCCGCGATTTCCGCCTGGGCGACCCGGCCCTTCAGCCACTGGATGCGGAAATTGGCGATCGAGGGCAGGAAGATCAGCACCTCACCCAGCATGACGAACAGGATGGTCATGACCAGCAGCTTGCCGGACAAGCCCCGCAAGGGCCCCGGTTCACTGCGCTGTCCACTCTCCTTGCTGACCGTCATGGCCTCACTGTCCTGACCACAGCCAATACGCGCCGCAGCAGCGGATTGGATGCGAGATGGGCAAAATAACCCATTGCCGCGCGCCGCGCAGCCTCGCCGCGCGTCGGATAGGGCAGGACGGACCCCGCCATGGCGCTGATCCCGATCCCCCGTTCGAGCGCCAGCACCCAGGGCTGGATGAGCTCGCCCGCCCCCGTCCCGACGATGCCGGCGCCCAGCAGGCGGCCGCGCTTCGTGGTGACGATCTTGACGAGGCCCAAGGTGCTGGCCTCGGCCACCGCGCGGTCATTGTCGTGAAAGGGCGCGCGCAGTACCCGCACGCCGTCGCCATGGGTCTCCCGTGCCTGCTGCTCCGTCAGGCCCAGCTGGGCCAGTTCGGGATCGGTGTAGATGGCGTGCGGGATGGTGGCCGTGGCGCGGGCCGGAAGGCCGAACAGCGCATTGCGGACGACGATCCCCGCCTGGTAGCCGGCTTCGTGGGTGAAATGACCGCCCGCCACGTCGCCGATGGCGAAGACCCGGGGATTCGTCGTCCGCATGCGGCGGTCGACGGTGATGCCGGCGGCGGTCACCGCGATGCCGGCGGCGTCGAGACCCAGGTCCTCGACATTGGGCTTGCGGCCCGCCGCGACCAGCAGGTGGGACCCGGTGACGCTGCGGCCGTCAGCGAGCGTCACGGTAACGCCCTGTGCGTCGGAAACGCCGTCGACACGGGTTCCGGACAGGATCTCGACGCCGTCCGCCCGAAGCTGGTCGAGCACCACGGCGGCGAGCTCGGGATCCTCCTGCGCGAGCGGCGCAGCGGCCTCTATGACGGTGACCCCGCTGCCCAGCCGGCGATGCGCCTGCGCCATCTCGATGCCCGCCGGGCCACCGCCGAGGACGATCAGATGCGCGGGCAGCATGGCGTTGCCGAACAGCGTCTCGTTGGTCAGAAAGGGAAGCTGGGCAAGCCCCGCAATGGGCGGAACGGCGGGTCGCGATCCGGTGGCGATGACGGTGCGCCGCGCGATGAAGCGCTGGCCCTGTGCGTCCAGCCGGCGTTGGTCGACGAAGCGGGCGGCGGCGCGGATGACGGTGACGCCGAGCCCTTCCATGCGCTGCTGGCTGTCATGGGGCTGGATCGCCGCGATGGCGCGCTGCACATGGGCGCGCACTGCGGCGTAATCGACGTGCGGCTCCACCGCGGCGATGCCGTAGCGCCCGCCACTGCGCAGTGCGTGGGCGTGCTTCGCCGCGGCGAGCAACGCCTTCGACGGAACGCAACCGGTGTTGAGGCACTCGCCGCCCATCTCGCCCTTTTCGAAGAGGACCACCTTCTGCCCGAACTGTGCGGCAGCTGCGGCGGCGGTGAGCCCGCCGGAGCCTGCGCCGATCACCGCGAGATCGAAGGTTTTCTCGCTCATCGGCGGCGCGCCTTCCACAGCCTGAGCACCGTCGGAAGCAGCGCCACGGCGCCCAGCGCGGAGAGGCCCCAGAGCAGTTGCGGCGAGATCAGCATGGCCGGGCTGAGCGTCAGATGGCAGTTCTCGGCCCCGTTCTGCGCCGCGCAGACCTTGAAGGCGAGCACCTGGTCGTCGATCAGCCCGTCGAGCCCGGATCCGATCAGCGCAAAGGCGATGGAGCCTGGAATGATGCCGATCAGCGTGGCGAGGAGGAAGGTGCCGAGCGGCATGCGGCTCAGCCCGGCCACTGCATTCACGGCCCAGAAGGGAAACACCGGCGTGAGCCTGAGGAAGAGGAGGAGGCTGAAGGCATTTTCGGCAAAACCTTGCGACAGTCGCCGCAGGAAAGGGCCGGACCGCTCGGCAAGGGCCGCACCCAAGGAGGTCTTGACGATCTCGAAGACGATGGCCGCACCAGCCGTGGCGGCGAGGGTGGTGAGCGGGGCGCTTACCTCCCACCCGAACAGGAAGCCGCCGGCGAGGCTCATGGCGGCGGCGGCCGGGATCGACAGGGCGACGACGCCCACGTAGAGCATACCGAACACGGCGAGCGCCCACAGCATGTTGGCGTCGACCCAGCCGCGGATGGCGTCGCGGTGCTCGATCAGGGCGGCCAGCGAAAGGTCGTTCTGCAGGCCGAGCGCATAGCCGAGGCCGGCGGCCACCAGCAGCAGCAGGACCGGCAGCCAGCGCCATGCCCCGCCCGGCGTGGCGGGGCCGGGCAGGGTTCCCGGAGATGTCTGGTGGCTGGCCTGGCTCATGATAATGTGCCCATGCTTGTACCATCGCGCGCGGCGGCGAAAGGGGTGTCACGGCCACGTGAGCAGAGTTCAGCCGCGGTGTTGAGCGGCTCGTTGACTTCCCCCGGCTTTTCCCCCATAAGCCCCGTCCAAATTCCCGGAGCGGATTGACCGTCTCTCCGGGCATGCCCGGTCCTTCCGGCCATGTAGTTGGAATAATTGGCTGAAAAGCCTAAATCGGAGTTACGAACGTGAAGCGCACCTACCAGCCGTCCAAGCTCGTCCGCAAGCGCCGCCATGGTTTCCGCGCCCGCATGGCGACGGTCGGCGGCCGCAACGTCCTCGCCCGCCGCCGCGCCAAGGGCCGCAAGCGCCTCTCGGCCTAAGCGCCGGACTGCCTGACAATGGAGCGCCTGAAGCGTCGGCAGGATTTCGTTGCCGCCGCCCGGGCGCTTTATGCCGCCATGCCCGGCATGGTGGTGCAGATGCGGCCACGCGGCGATGAAGCGGCCGCGCGCGTCGGTTTCACCGCGACGAAGAAGATCGGCAACGCCGTGGTGCGCAACCGGGTGAAGCGCCGCCTGCGCGAACTGGCCCGGCTGCAGCTGACCTCCGCCGCCCGACCGGGCCATGATTACGTCCTGATCGGCCGCGCGCCGACCTTCGACCGCGCTTTCCCCGACCTCGAGAAAGACCTGGCCTCCGCCTTGAAGAGGCTGCACCGCACCGCCCGTCTGCCGGCGGACAAGGGAACACCATGAACTTCGAGAACAAGAATTTCATCCTGGCCATCGTGCTGTCGATGCTGATCATCTTCGGCTGGCAGTTCGCCGGGCCCTATCTCTTCCCCGGAATGATTCACAAGCCGGTGCTGACCACCCAGACCGCCACCACCCCCACCGGCACGCCGGCTGCCTCCGGTGCGGTTCCCGACATCACGCCGGAAGCCCTCGCCGCAAGCCGCGAGGCCGCCCTCGCCGCGTCGCCGCGCCTCCCCTTCAAGACCGACTTCATCGAAGGCTCGATCGACCTCAAGGGCGCGATGATCGACGACCTGCATCTGCTGCGCTATCGCGAGACGATCGATCCCAACAGCCCGACCATCACCTTCCTGTCGCCCTCGGGCACGCCGGGCGCGCTGTTCGCCGAACAGGGTGTGGTTCCCGCCACCGGCACCACCGCCAAGCTTCCCGACACCAGCACGGTGTGGACGGCACCCGCCGGCGCGGTGCTGAGCGAGTCAAACCCGGTGACGCTCACCTGGGACAATGGCGCCGGCCTCAAGTTCTCGCGCAAGATCGAGATCAGCGACGAATACCTGTTCACCGTCACCCAGACGGTCGAGAACACCACCTCGGCCCCTGTGGCGATGATCCCCTATGCCCGCATCCAGCGCCAGGACACGCCCAAGGTGGCCGGCTACTGGGTGTTCTTCGAGGGCATGCTGGGCTGGATCGACGGCAGCCTGCACGAACTCCACTACAAGGACGTGAACGGCCAGACCGAGCCCGACCGCCGCGACACGACGGGCGGCTGGATCGGCTTCACCGACAAGTACTGGGCCGCCGCCGTGATCCCCGACCAGAGCGCCGCCGTCACCGCGAGCTTCATCCACACCAAGCTTGGCGACCGCGACCTCTACCAGACGGACTACCTCGCCAAGGATGCGCTGGTGGTGCAGCCTGGCCAGTCCGCCTCGACCTCGGGCCGCCTCTTCGCAGGCGCCAAGGTGGTGAGCACCATCAACTCGATCGAGAGCCTCTACCAGATCCAGGGCTTCAGCTACATCATCGACTGGGGCTGGTTCTATTTCCTCACCAAGCCGTTCTTCTACCTGCTCGCCTGGCTGAAGAGCCTGGTCGGCAACTTCGGCATCGCCATCCTGCTCGCCACGGTGCTCGTCAAGGCGGCGGTCTTCCCGCTGGCCAACAAGTCCTATGCCTCGATGAGCAAGATGAAGAAGCTGCAGCCCGAGATGGAGCGGCTGAAGAAGGAATATCCCGACGACAAGATGAAGCAGCAGCAGGAGATGATGGCGCTGTACAAGCGCGAGAAGGTCTCGCCGCTGTCGGGCTGCCTGCCCGTGGTCGTGCAGATCCCGATCTTCTTCTCGCTCTACAAGGTGATCCTGACCTCGATCGAACTGCGCCATGCGCCGTTCTTCGGCTGGATCCATGACCTGTCTGCGCCCGATCCGACCAGCCTGTTCAACCTCTTCGGCCTCATCCCCTGGACGCCGCCGCACATGCTGATGATCGGCGTGTGGCCGATCATCATGGGCATCACCATGTGGCTGCAGATGCGCCTCAACCCGGCTCCGCCGGACCCGGTGCAGGCCAGCCTGTTCAACTGGATGCCGGTGATGTTCACCTTCATGCTCGGCTCCTTCCCGGTGGGTCTCGTCATCTACTGGGCCTGGTCCAACACGCTGTCGATCCTGCAGCAGTCCTTCATCATGAAGCGCAACGGGGTGGACGTGAACTTGCTCGGCAACGTGAAGAACAGCCTGCCCTTCCTGAAGAAGAAGGCCACCAGTTGAGCGAGCGTTTCAACGAGGACCAGATCGATGCGGGCCGCCGTCTGTTCGGCGGCCCGTCCCGTTTCCTGAAAGGCGTCGCCAAGCTCGAGCAGCTGCCACCCGAGAAGGGCGTCGAGATCGCCTTTGCCGGCCGCTCCAACGTCGGCAAGTCGTCGCTGATCAACGCGCTGACCAACGTCAACGGCCTCGCCCGCGCCTCCAACACGCCGGGCCGCACCCGCGAGCTCAATTTCTTCGACGTCAACGAGGCGCTCACCCTCGTCGACATGCCGGGCTATGGCTATGCCAAGGCGCCGAAGAACGAGGTGAAGCAGTGGCAGGCGGTGCTCAGGGGCTATCTCCGCGGCCGCCCGGGCTTGACACGCGCCTTCGTGCTGATCGACAGCCGCCACGGCATCCTCAAGGCCGATGAGGAGATGTTCGACCTCCTCGACGAGGCCGCCGTCACCTACCAGGTGGTGCTGACCAAGACCGACAAGATCAAGCCCGCCGAGCTCGAGAAGGTCTACGAGACGGTGGCCGCGGCGATCAAGAAGCACCCCGCCGCCTTCCCCCAGATCCACGCCACCTCGAGTGACAAGGGCCACGGCATCCCCGAGCTCCGGGCGGAGATCGCAGGCCTGCTCTACACCCTTTGAAACCGTAACAATTGTCCTGTAGGACGCTTGCCGACTGACGGGGGAACTCCATGGACGAAATCGCCGCGACGGCCCGCATCCTTTCCGAGGCGCTGCCCTTCCTGCAGCGCTACGACGACAAGATCATCGTGGTGAAATATGGCGGCCACGCCATGGTCGACCCCAAGCTCGCCCACCAGTTCGCCCGCGACATGGTCATGCTCAAGGTCTGCGGCCTCAACCCCATCGTGGTGCATGGCGGCGGCCCACAGATCAACAAGATGCTCGACAAGCTCGAGGTTCAGCCGGAATTCCGCGAGGGCCTGCGCGTCACCGACGAGGCCACCATGTCGGTGGTCGAGATGGTGCTGTCGGGCTCGATCAACAAGTCGATCGTCGCTTCGATCCAGCAGGCAGGCGGCCGTGCGGTGGGCATCTCCGGCAAGGACGGCAACCTGATGATCGCCGAGAAGCTGACCAAGAAGAAGACCGACGCCGCCACCGGCAAGCTGGTGGAGATCGACTTCGGCTTCGTCGGCGAGCCCGTCAAGGTCAACACCGAGATCCTCGACACCATCATGAAGTCCGACGCCATCCCGGTGATCGCGCCGGTGGGCGTTGGCGTCAACGGCGAGACCTTCAACGTCAACGCCGACACGGCGGCGGGCGCGGTGGCGACCGCGACGAAGGCCAAGCGCCTGCTGCTGCTGACCGACGTCGCCGGTGTGCTCGACAAGGACAAGAACCTGATCAGCGAACTCAGCATCGAGGAGCTGCCGAGGCTGGTCGAGAACGGCACCATCACGGGGGGCATGATCCCCAAGGTCGAGAGTGCCGCGGCGGTGGTCGAGTCCGGCGTCGAGGGCGTTATCATCCTCGATGGCCGCGTGCCGCATTCGGTGCTGCTCGAACTGCTCACCCCGCATGGTGTGGGCACGCGCATCTCGCGGGCCGGCGCATGAGGGACTTCACCGACGTCGACACCTGGATCTTCGACCTCGACAACACGCTCTACCCGGCCTCCTGCCGGCTGTTCGACCAGATCGACGTCAAGATGGGCAACTTCGTCGCGAAGCTGCTCAACGTCGAGTATGACGAGGCGAAACGCCGCCAGAAGGAGATGTTCTACAAGTACGGCACCACGCTGCGCGGCCTGATGACCGAGCACGCCATCACGCCGGATGATTTCCTCGACTATGTGCATGACATCGACCATTCACCGGTGCCGCCCAACAGGGCATTGGATGATGCGCTGCATCAGCTTCCCGGCCGCAAGCTGATCTTCACCAACGGCACGGTGGCCCATGCCGAAAAGGTGCTGAACCGCATCGGCATCTCGCATCACTTTGGCGACATCTTCGACATCGTGCATTCCGACTTCATCCCCAAGCCCGAGATGGAGCCCTATCTCAAGTTCATCGGCCAGACCGGCATCGACCCCACCACCTCCGCCATGTTCGAGGACATCGCCCGCAACCTCGAAGCCCCGCACGCGCTCGGCATGGTGACGGTGCTCGTGGTAAGTCCCGAGAACAAGGACGCCGAACACCTGAACAAGGCCACGGGCGGCACGGCGCAGGACCACATCCACTACGTGACCGACGATCTCGCTAACTTCTTGGCGGGGTTGACCAGGGACCTCAAAACCCGGTCTTGACCGGGAAAGCTATTTTGGCGAAAGCCAGCCCGAACGAACCGAGGGGACAGCCATGACCGATCTTCAGACCACCATCGAACAGGCCTGGGAAGGCCGTGACAAGGTCAACCTAGAGACAAAGGGCCCTGTGCGCGAAGCCGTGGTGGCCGCCCTCGACCTGCTCGACTCGGGCAAGGCCCGCGTCGCCGAGAAGCGCGATGGCGAGTGGCATGTCAACCAGTGGCTGAAGAAGGCGGTGCTGCTGTCCTTCCGCCTCAACGACATGGCGATGATCTCGGGCGGCCCCGGCGGGTCCAGCTGGTGGGACAAGGTGCCATCCAAGTTCGACGGCTGGGCCGAGAGGGACTTCCGTGCGGCAGGCTTCCGCTCGGTCCCAAACTGTGTCGTCCGCAAGTCGGCCTATGTCGCGCCGGGCGCCATCCTCATGCCGTCCTTCGTCAATCTCGGCGCCTATGTCGACACCGGCACCATGGTGGACACCTGGGTGACGGTCGGTTCCTGCGCCCAGATCGGCAAGAACGTGCATCTGTCGGGTGGCGTCGGCATCGGCGGCGTGCTGGAGCCGATGCAGGCGGGCCCCACGATCATCGAGGACAACTGCTTCATCGGCGCGCGCTCGGAGGTTGTCGAGGGCGTGGTGGTGGGCGAGGGCTCGGTCATCTCCATGGGCGTGTTCATCGGCCAGTCGACCAAGATCATCGAGCGCGAGACGGGGAAGGTCCACATGGGCAAGGTGCCGCCCTATTCGGTCGTCGTCTCCGGCTCGCTGCCGCAGAAGCCCTATGCCGACGGCTCGCCCTCACCGTCACTCTATTGTGCGGTGATCGTGAAACGCGTGGACGAGAAGACCCGCTCCAAGACCTCGATAAACGAACTGCTGCGCGACTGAGAAGGACGCTTCCGCGAATCCTCTTTCTGATTCATAATTCAACCTGCGGGTACGGCGCATCACGCGCTGCGCAAAGGGGGTTGAAACATGGACTGGAAATATCTGTTCACGAGCCTCGAGGGCCGCATCGGCCGCAAGGAATATTGGCTCGGTTCCCTCGCGATTGCCGCCATCGTGGTGGTGGCCGAATTGATCGACATGGCGGCGGGAACCGCCAACGCCCAAGGCTTCGGCATCATCAGCGCCATCGCGGTGCTGGCGCTGATCTATCCCTCGATCGTGCTCTATGCCAAGCGCTGGCATGACCGCGACAAGTCCGGATGGTGGACGCTGATCAACTTCGTGCCCGTCATTGGTGGTCTGTGGATGCTGATCGAGTGCGGATTCCTCCGCGGCACCGACGGCCCCAACCGCTTCGGGCCGGACCCGCTCAAGGGCTGATCGCGCCCTGCGGGAGGCGGTGGCATGCATATCGTTCGATTGTTCACCAGCTTCGACGGACGCATCGGCCGGCAGAGCTACTGGGTGGGCAGCCTGACGTTGCTCGCCCTCGGCCTTCTTGCCGCGCTACTGGATTTCTCGCTCGGGACTGCCGATGGAGATTACGGCATTGTCAGCATCGTGGCTTCGGTCGGCATTCTTTATTCCTCGCTCGCCCTGACGACGAAGCGCTGGCACGACCGCGACAAGTCCGGCTGGTGGAACCTGATCCTGCTCGTGCCGGTGATCGGAAGCCTGTGGATGTCGCTCGAACTCGGCTTCATCAGGGGGATCAGGGCCGACAACCGCTACGGTCCCAATCCACTGGCCTTCTAACGTCGTGCAGCGGATTGGCCTGTGCGAGTGGCGGCTGTGGCAAGCACGGCCGTTTGTGGTTAGACTGTCGCCATGAAGAACACACCGACCGATCCCGTTCCGCTGCTGCAGGACCTGATCCGCTGCAAGTCCGTGACGCCTGCCGAAGGCGGTGCACTGACCTATCTCGAAAACCTGCTGTCGTCGCATGGCTTCGTCGGCCACCGCCTGATCTTCCGCGAGGCGGGAACGCCTGACGTCGAGAACCTCTTCGCGCGCATCGGTTCGGGTGCGCCGCATCTCTGCTTTGCCGGCCACACCGATGTGGTGCCGGAGGGCATTGCCGAGGGCTGGACCCATGCGCCCTTCGCGGCCGACATCGCAGACGGCTTCATCTATGGCCGCGGCGCCACGGACATGAAGGGCTCGGTCGCGGCCTTCGCCGCCGCCGCATTGGACTTCGTGCGCAGCATGCCGAAATTCAAGGGCTCGATCTCCTTCCTCATCACCGGCGATGAGGAAGGCCCCGCCATCAACGGCACGGCGAAGGTGCTCCAGTGGATGGAAGAGAACGGCCACATCCCCGATCATTGCATCGTCGGCGAGCCGAGCTGTGTGGACAAGCTGGGCGACACGATCAAGATCGGCCGGCGAGGCTCGCTGAGCTTTACCGTCACCGTGGAGGGCAGGCAGGGCCACGCCGCCTATCCGCACAAGGCCGACAACCCCATCCCCAAGCTCGCCCGCTTCGTCGACCGCATCTCGGCTGCGACGGTGGATGATGGCAACGACCATTTCGATCCTTCGACGCTGGCAGTGACGTCCTTCGACGTCGGCAATCCCGCGGGTAACGTCATCCCGTCACGCGCCGTTGCCAAGTTCAACATCCGCTTCTCGACCGAACACAGCTTCGCCTCCTTGAGGCAGTGGGTCGACGAGCAGATCGCATTGGTGACGTCCGAGATGGGCGGCACGTGGTCGGTATCCGCCACCGAGGGGGCCGATGCCTTCATCACCGAGCCCGGCCGCTTCGTCGGCCTCGTGCAGGATGCAGTGGAACACGAGACGGGCATTCTTCCCAAGCTCTCCACCAGCGGCGGCACTTCGGACGCGCGCTTCGTCAAGGACTATTGCCCGGTGCTCGAGTTCGGCCCGACGAACGCGACGATCCACCAGACCGACGAGCGCATCGCCATCGACGAGCTGCGCGCCACCCAGACGATCTATGCCCGCATCATCGCGGATTATTTCTCGGCGGAGCTGTAGCCCACGCGCAGCAGGTAAAGCCCGTCTGGCGGCGCAACCGGACCGCAGGCAGTGCGATCGGCCGCATCGAGTGCGCGCTTCATGTCGCGCGGGCTCCATTTGCCTTCGCCGACGAGCCGCAGCGAGCCCACCATCGAACGCACCTGGTTATGCAGGAAGGAGCGAGCGTCGGCGCGCACCTCGATCAGCTCGCCGTAGCGGGCGACCTCGAAACGGTCGAGCGTCTTCACTGGCGAATTGGCCTGGCACTGTGCGGCACGGAAGGTGGTGAAGTCGTGCTTGCCGACGAGGTGCTGGGCCGCCTCGTGCATGGCATCGGAGTCGAGATCGACGGGCAGCCACCACACCTTCCCGCGGTCCAGCGCCGGGGGCGCCCGGCGGTTCAGGATGCGGTAGAGGTAATAGCGCCGTGTGGCAGAGAAGCGGGCGTGGAAGTCATCGGGCACTTCCGCGGCTTCGAGCACGCTCACCGGCCTCTCCCGCATGTTGCCATTCAGCGCGTTACGAAGCTTGAACGGGTCCCATGATTTCGCGAGGTCCACATGCGCCACCTGCGCCAGCGCATGCACGCCCGCATCGGTGCGGCCCGCCCCATAGACCATTGAATGACCGCCGTTGATGATGGCGACGGCACGCTCCAGCACGTCCTGCACCGATGTGCCCCCGGCCTGGGATTGCCAGCCGGTGAAAGGCCCGCCGTCATATTCGATGGTGAGGCGATAGCGCGGCATCAGCCGGTCCCCGTGCCGCGGGCGATGGGGAAACCGCGCAGGAAATCGGTCGCCTCCATCGCACCCTTGCCTTCGCGCTGCAGCTTCAGCAGCTTGATGGCGCCGGAGCCGCAGGCAACGGTGAGCGCGTCGTCGAGGAAGCTGCCGGGCTTGCCCTGACATTGCACAACCTCGCACAGCAGCACCTTGATGCGCGTGCCGCTCACTGAAAACCATGCGCCCGGAAAGGGCGAGAGGCCGTGGATGTGGTCGCGCACCTCGTCCGCGCTCTTGCTGAAGTCGATGCGGGCCTCGGCCTTGTCGATCTTCTTGGCATAGGTCACGCCCTCGGCGGGCTGCGGCATTGCGGCGATCTCGTCCTGCATCAGGACTTCGATCATCAGTCGCGCGCCGAGTGCCGCGAGTTCGTCATGCAGTGACTGCGCGGTGGTGGTCGGCGTGATGGCGAGCCTGCTCACCTTGCACATGGGGCCCGTGTCGAGGCCTTCCTCCATGCGCATGATGGTGACACCCGACTCGGCGTCGCCCGACATGATGGCGCGCTGGATGGGTGCTGCCCCCCGCCAGCGCGGCAGCAGCGAGGCATGGACGTTGAAGCAGCCGAGCCGCGGCGCATCCAGCACCGGCTTCGGCAGCAGCAGGCCATAGGCGACGACCACCGCGGCATCGGCATTCAGTGCGGCGAAGCGGGCCTGTTCCTCGGGCGACTTCAGGGAGGTCGGCGTGCGCACCTCGATCCCCTTCGACGCCGCGAAGGCGTGCACGGGTGAGGGCCGTTCCGCCATGCCGCGGCCGGCGGGGCGCGGCGGCTGGGAGTAGACGCAGGCGATCTCATGCCCGGCGCCGATCAGGGCCTTCAGCGTTGCGACCGCGAAGTCCGGCGTGCCCATGAAGACGAGGCGCATGGCTCAGAGCTTTCCGAGCTTCTGGGCCTTCTGGAATTTCTTGATCACGCGCTCGCGCTTCAGCCGCGAGATATGGTCGATGAACAGGACGCCGTTCAGGTGGTCGATCTCGTGCTGCAGGCAGGTGGCCATCAGGCCCGCGGCATGCATTTCCTGGGCTTCGCCCTGGCGGTCGAGGTAGCGCAGCCTGATCTCGGCAGGCCTGGTGACCATCTCATAATATTCCGGGATCGACAGGCAGCCTTCCTCATAGTCGCTCAGCACCTCGCTCGACCAGGTGATCTCCGGATTGGCGACGAAGAGCGGCGTCTTCGCTTCGCCGTCCTTGGCGAGGTCGATCACCAGCAGGCGCTGCGGCACGCCCACCTGGATGGCGGCAAGCCCGATGCCGGGCGCGCGATACATGGTCTCCAGCATGTCTTCCCACAGCTTCTTCACGTGGGAATCGACGCCCGACACGGGTTTCGAAACCTCGCGCAGGATCTTCTCGTCGGGCAGGGTGACAATGGGGAGCAGCGACATGGCCGTCACTTAGTAAAGCTGCGGCCCCCGGTCAATCAGGGGTTCAGCGCGCGGCGTAGGGGCTGTTGCACTTGTAGAGCTGGTAGCCCCGGCCCTTGTAGAGGTTGGTGGTGGGGTCATAGGTGCGGTAATGGGCGCTGCACCACGCCACGTGATCGGCGCTGTGGTGGCCCCAGTAGACCTGCTGCGGCCGGAAATCGCCATAGCGGTAGACGAGGAAGGGCTTCTGGTACCAGTAGCTGCCGTAGCGCGCGACCATGGAGCGCTGGAAGGGCGCATAATCCAGCCGCGCCTTGCACTCATAGAGCCCGTCGGTGCAGTTTTTCTCGATCACATAGGGCTTCCACACCTTGACGTAGCCATCGTCGTTCGAGCCATAGGGGTCGGACGCGAGTGCGCCGGTGGACAGAACCGCGAGGCCCAGAAGGCCCAGGAGGGGGGTGAGGATGGTCCTGAACATGTGGAAATCTCCCTGAAAGGCCCCGGTCCTGCGGGGAATCTGCCTGAGCGGCAGAATGCAGCCGGGCGCGGTGCTTTGCAAGCCGCAGGACTTGCCTTTTGTTCCCGTTCCCCCCATATAGCCCCCGGGAGGTTGGCGGCGGACGTGCCGCTCGCCAACCGGGTCAGGTCCGGAAGGAAGCAGCCCCAACGAGACCGGAACGGGTTGCCCGTCCAGCCTCCCACCCTTTAAGCTACCCCGCGGAAGCCCGCCATGGACGACACTCAGAGCGGCGCGAACGCAGCAGGGTATCGCGTTCTTGCCCGGAAATACCGCCCGCGCACGTTCCCGGACCTCATCGGCCAGGAAGCGATGGTGCGCACCCTCACCAACGGCTTCGCCGCGGGCCGCATCGCCCAGGGCTTCATGCTGACGGGCGTACGCGGCGTGGGCAAGACGACCACCGCCCGCCTGATCGCCCGGGCGCTCAACTATGGCGACAGGCCGACGATCGACATGCCCGAGATGGGCCCGAACTGCGAGGCAATCCTCGAATCGCGCCACATCGACGTGATCGAGATGGACGCCGCGTCCAACACCGGCGTCGACAACATGCGCGAGATCATCGACAGCGTGCGCTATGCGCCGGTCCAGGCGCGCTACAAGGTCTACATCATCGACGAAGTGCACATGCTCTCGAAGAGTGCGTTCAACGCACTCCTGAAGACGCTGGAAGAGCCGCCGCCGCATGTGAAGTTCATCTTCGCCACCACCGAGATCAACAAGGTTCCGGTCACCATCCTGTCGCGCTGCCAGCGCTTCGACCTGAAGCGGCTCGATGCGGCCCTGCTCGCCTCGCACTACGGCAGCATCGCCGTGAAGGAAGGTGTCGAGGCCGAGGCCGACGCCCTGGCCATGATCGCGCGCGCTGCCGAAGGCTCGGTGCGTGACGGGCTGTCGCTTCTCGACCAGGCGATCGCTTACGGCGAAGGCAAGGTGAAGGCGGCGGATGTCGCCTCCATGCTGGGCCTCATGGACCGCTCGCGCATCATCGACCTGTTCGAGACCGTGATGGCGGGCGATGCTGCAGGCGCCATCGCGGAAATCGAGGCGCAGTATCAGGGCGGCGGCGATCCGGCGACCATCCTCAGTGACCTGGCCGATTACGTGCACTGGGTGACGCGCCTCAAGGTGGTGAAGGAGGGTGCTCTCGCCGACACGTCGCGCACCGAAGCCGAGAAGACCCGCGGTGCCGGCCACGCGCAGAAATGCGGCATCGCGCATCTGACACGCGCCTGGTCCATGCTGCTGAAGGGCATCCGCGAGGCGGAACTCCACTCCGACCCGCTGATGGCGGCCGAAATGGTGCTGATCCGCCTGTGCCATGCGGCCGAGCTGCCGGGCGGCGAGGAACTGGCGAAGATCGTCAAGCAGGGACAAGGTTCGGAGCGCGTCGTGCCGCTGAATGCGCGCGAATTGCTGCGCAACAATTCCGATGCGCCGGCCGATGTGCAGTCGAACCTCGCGGTAAAGCCGCAGGCCGCGATCCCGGCGGCGCCGACCGAGACGCGCGCCTTCGCCGGCCTCAAGGACCTGATCGCGATCGCCACCGAAAGGCGCGACATCAAGCTCAAGACCGATCTCGAGACCCTGATCCGCCCGATCCGCGTTGCCCCCGGGCAATTCGAGATCGCCCTCGAACCCGGCGCGCATCCGGGCCTGCCGGGCGAGATCGCCCGCAAGCTCGAAGCCTTTACCGGCATGCGCTGGATGGTGATGGTGGCAAAGGACGGCGGCGACAAGCCGGTGTCCCGCCAGCGCCAGGAGGCGAAGGACAACCTGTTCCACACAGCGCGTGAACATCCGGACGTGCAGGCGGTGCTGAAGCGTTTCCCCGGTGCGGAGATCATCGACGTCAAGGTGCCCGATGATACATTGCCGCCCCCCAACCTGAGTGAGAATGATGAAGAACCTCGGTGACATGATGAAACAGGTCCAGGCCATGCAGTCGCGCATGGCCGAGATGCAGGCCAAGCTGGAGGAGGCCACCGTTACCGGCCAGTCCGGCGGCGGCCTCGTCAAGGTGACGCTCACCGGCAAGGGCGTCATGACCGCGCTGACCATCGACGCCTCGCTGATGAAACCAGAGGAGAAGGACATCCTCGAGGACCTCATCCTCGCCGCGCACACCGATGCGAAATCCAAATCGGAAGCGATGTTGGCGGAGGAAATGAAATCGGTGACCGGCGGCCTTCCGCTGCCGCCCGGGTTCAAGCTTCCCTTCTGATGTCGCGGCGCACCACCGGACCCGAAATCGAGAGGCTGATCCAGCTCCTGGCGAAACTGCCGGGGCTCGGTCCCCGCTCCGCTCGGCGGGCTGCGCTGTTCCTGATCAAGAACCGCGAGCGGCTTCTCTCGCCGCTGGCCATGGCCATGGCGGAAGCGCATGACAAGGTCACCATCTGCAGCGAATGCGGCAATGTCGACACCGTGGATCCCTGCACGCTGTGCACCGACCCGCGGCGTGACCGCAGCATGGTCTGCGTTGTGGAGGAAGTCGGCGACCTCTGGGCGCTGGAGCGCGCCGGGGCGTGGAGTGGGCTTTACCACGTGCTGGGTGGCACGCTCTCGGCCATCGAAGGTGTCAGGCCGGAGGACCTCAGCATTGCCGCATTGATCGAACGCGCCGGTGCGGCCCAGGTGAAGGAAGTGGTGCTGGCCCTCAACGCGACCGTCGAGGGCCAGACGACGGCTCACTATATCACCGAGCGGCTGAAGGGCATGGGAATCGCGGCGTCGCGGCTGGCCCACGGGGTGCCCGTCGGCGGCGAACTGGACTATCTCGATGAAGGCACGCTGACCCAGGCGATCCGGGCGCGCCGGCCGCTCTAGCCGCGGCAACCCTGCGAGGAAATCGTGATCCACGTCAGCGTGAATTATCTGGCGCCGCAGTCCGCGGAGAACCCCGATCCGCTGGCGCGGCTGCGCAGCGTGACATGGCTGGTCGAAAATGCCCGCCATCTCCGCCGGATGGGCGGCTCCGCTGGCGAACGCTTGCATCTCGTCTTCGTGGGGCACACCCAGCATCTCACGCCGGCGCTGGTTGAAGAGCTGAGCGAGACCTGCAGGGTGAGCATCGAGACGCCGCTCTATGAGCGGCTGTGCGCCGAACATCCCCGCCTCGTCGCCAGCCAGGGCGGACCCTACAGGCTGTTCACCTTCGCCTTTCTGCGCTGGCTCGTGATCGAGCGGCTGTTCGGCGCCGAACCGGTGCTGTGCCATGATGGCGACATTCTGCACAACGTGCCGTTGCCGGCGATCTCGGCGGCCTTTCGCGGCATCACGCGGACGGCGACCTCCACCGCCTTTGCCGCCATCTCCGACCCGCACTGGTTCAAGGCCTGGGCCCGCAATCTTGCGGATTTCGACAGCGATCCGGAGGTCTTCCTGGCGAGGCATGTCTCGCGGCTTCCCTTCGGACCGGCGTCCTTTGCGACGTCGCCGGAGGAATATTTCGCCAAGTTCCTGATCGAGTCGGGCGAGCTGCCCCAGGACGAACTCGATGCGGGTTTCCCGTTCTGGATCGTGCCACAGCCCCACGTCCTGCCGCGCCTCTATAATTTCGTGGAGACGAAATCACTGAACGCCGTTCCCACCCCGATGCGCTACGAGCGCTCCTGGGGCACCGACATGATCAATGGCCGGCCTCTCGCATTCTGGCACATGCAGAAGCCCTTCATGTCGCAGCTCTCGTCGCTCGCGGTGTTCCGTGAAGGCAACCCGGAGCTGGATACCGGCCGCATCTATAACTTCAATTACTACGGCTGGACCGGCGTCGAAGAGCGCGTGCGCGCCGCTGATCCCTATCACCTGCGCGGTGGCTATGGCGTTGTTCCGAGACACCTCGAGAGGCTGGCCGGCGAACTGATCGCAGCCGAGAAAAGCAATGCGCTGCAACGTGTGGCGCCGGAGCGCAACCTGTTCCACCCCGCCTTCCTCTATGACTATTACTTCCGCAGGTTCGACTTTTCGATTCTCTTCAACAACCGGCGCTGGCCGCAGCCGGGCGTATGGCAAGACGCTCAGGCCGGCGGCCTCGCGAGATAGCGCCGCGCCTGCGCCAGGGCGGCGCTGACCGCCTGGTGCATGTCGAGATAGGCATAGGTTCCGCAGCGGCCCACGAAGGTCATGGTGTCCGGAACCATGCTCTTGTAGCGGCGGTGCAGCGCCAGATTGGCGCCATCCCTGTCTTTCACCGGGTAGTGCCGCTCCATGTCATTGTCGCGGTAGTCGCAGGGCTCTTCAACGGTAATGGTGGTCATGGCCGGGTTCTCGCCGTGGGCCGGGAAGTTCTTCCACTCGGTGACGCGGGAGAAGGCCCCGTCGTGGGTGAAGTTCACGATCGGCACGGGATAGAGTCGCGGCAGGGGCAGGTCGAAATGATGAAAGCGGACCGAGCGGTATGGCAGCTCGCCCAGGGCATAGCCAAAATATTCGTCGATCGGCATGGAATTGAACACGTGCTCGGCGCCGGCCTGCAGCAACGTTTCGTAGGGCTGTTCCAGCCGCACAGTGATCAGCGGGTGATCAAGAACGTTTTCAACCATCCGCGTATAACCGTGAAGCGGCAGGGCCTGGAACGTGTCGTTGGGGAAATAGTCCTCGCAGTCGTCGTCGCGCATCGGCACGCGCGCGATGAGCGATGGGTGCAGTTCCTCCAGCGGCCGCCCCCACATCTTGCGCGTATAGGGCCGGTAGAAGATGTCGAGGATGTTGTCGCTCCCGACGATGGCCGCCGTGTCGCGATTGGGCGGAAAGGTGACGAGGCTTCCGTCGTCCAGCATGGCCTTGCCCTTGTGGCGATAGGGAACCCATGCGGTGAAGCGCTGCAGCCAGGCCACCACCGCGACGTTCGAGGTGTGAAACATGTGAGGCCCATAGCGGTGGCGCCGGATGCCGTGCGACGTGATCTCGTCGTGGGCATTGCCGGCGACGTGAGCGCGTTGGTCGATGACGGTCACCGCGATCCCCGCATCGGCGAGTTCACGGGCAATCACCGCGCCGGTGAGCCCGGCGCCGACAACGAGGATGCGGCGGTCGTTGTGCGGCCTCATCCGGTGCTCAGCTCCGTTCGACGAGCTTGGGCCGCACGATCTCGACGCCGCCTTCCGGCTGCTCGAGTTCGAGACCTTCGATCCGCGCGCCGCGCCGCGTGATCTTGTCGGCGGAAACGCCGAGCTTTTCGAGATCGCCCGAGGCGAGGCCGAAATGCTTCTGCAAATCGCCGACGCGTTCCTTGAGGCGCCCAACGTCGTCGAGAAGCTTGGTGACCTCCACCTTGATGAGGCCGGCCTGCTCGCGCATGCGCGAGTCGCGGAAGATCGCCTGCAGGGTCTGCACCAGCAGCATCAGCACGTTGGGCGAGGCGAGGATGACACGGGCGCGGTTCGCCTTCTGGATCACGTCCTCGAATTTCTCGTAGAGCTCGGCATAGACCGACTCGGATGGCACGAACATGATGGCGGTCTCGTGCGTCTCGCCGGCCAGCAGGTATTTCTCCGCGATGTCCTTGACATGCTTCAGCACGTCGCCGCGCAGCCGCGCCTCGGCATTGCGCAGTTCCGCCTCGCCGGACGCCGCCTTCAGTGCGTTGAAGGCTTCGAGCGGGAACTTGGCGTCGATCACCAGTCTGATATCGCTGTCGGGAAGCGAAACGAGACAGTCGGGCCGGGTGTTGTTGCTCAGCGAGCCCTGGAAGGCGTAGGCGCCGGACGGCAGCCCGTCGCGGATGATCGCTTCCATGCGCGCCTGGCCATAGGCGCCGCGCGCCTGCTTGTTGGACAGAATGTCCTTGAGGCTCAGCATCTCGCCCGACAGGGCCGAGATGTTCTTCTGCGCGGCATCGATCACCGCGAGGCGCTCGTGCAGCTGTTTCAGCGACTGGCCGGTGCGCTCCGCCTGGTCGGTGAGGCTCAGCCCCAGGCGCTCCGTCACCTGGTCAAGGCGTTCGTCGAGGGTTGCGACCATCTGGATCTGCGAACCCTGGGATTGCTCGACCAGGCTCTTCAGCGCGCCCGAGAGTTCGGCGATGCGATATTCGAGTTCCGTCGTGCGGCGCTGTGCAGCAATGAAGTCGCCGCCGCGGCTGGCCTGCGCGCGCCACGACAGGATGACGGCGGCGATCAGCAGCAGCAACGCGAAGAGTGCCGCGACGAACACGAGATGGAGCAGGGTGACGGGGGATCCGCCGATCTCAAGCAGGGTGCGGTCGAGGTCCATGCCGCGAGCTTAAGCTGATTCGGTTCCCCAAACGTAAGTGGCCCGCCCATACCGGCAGGGTACGGACGGGCCGATGGCCATCATGACTCGGGACGGCGACAGGAGCCATAAGGGCCAAACTGGTATTGGGTTGCGGAAGTAAACGCTTCAGTCAGGGACCGGTTCCGGCCCGCTCGGCAAAAAAATGCAGCGCGCGCCTCGCCCCCTTCGTCATCGACAATGGCTTCCAAACCCGATCGGAGAGGGGAAGGTGCGTGGCAATCTCGTGGCAGGGCGATGATCTCTTCGCCCCACCGTCCGGTTGTGCACTCAGCGGCGACGCGGCGCGCGCCGGTTGACCGGCGTGGGGTTGATGCCACGCGCTGTCGTGTCCTGACGCTCGGTCAGGAACAGGCCCAGTCCGCGGCTCAGGCCGTCGGCAAAGTCGCGCATGGCGGAAAACACGATCATGATCGCCTCGAAGGTTCACTTGTCAGCCCCTCATATGGCGATCAATTGTGAACAGATTGCAGCGCTGCTGCTGCACCGCACGCGAAGTCAGCCATGCGTTCTATGCATAACGAAATCGGTCTGTTGCGCGGACAAGGGCGTCGGCGATGCCCGGCTCCGTCGCCGTGTGGCCGGCATCGGGCACGAGGATGAATTCGGCCGCGGGCCAGGCCTTGTGCAGATCCCAGGCGGTGATGGGGGGCGTCACCACGTCATAGCGCCCCTGGATGATGACCCCGGGGATGCCGGCTAGCCGCCCGGCATCGGCGATCAGCTGGTCGTCCTGGCGGAAGAAGCCGCCGTTCATGAAGTAATGGCACTCGATGCGGGCGAAGGCGATCGCGAAATGATCGGCGCTGAATTCCTCCACCCGCTTCGGGTCGGGGAGAAGCGATATTGTGGCGGCCTCCCAGCGGCTCCAGGCGCGGGCACAAGCGAGCCGTTCCGCCTTGTCGGGTCCGGTCAGGCGCCGGTGATAGGCGGAAAGGAGGTCATGGCGTTCGGCGGGGGGAATGGGCGCGATGAAGCCTTCCCACAGGTCGGGGAACAGCTGGTCGGCGCCCTCCTGATAGAACCACCGAATTTCGCTCCGGCGCAGCGTGAAGATGCCCCGGGTGATCAGCTCCGTCACCCGCTCCGGGTGGGTTTCCGCATAGGCCAGCGCCAGGGTGGAACCCCAGGACCCGCCCACCACCTGCCAGCGCTCGAGCTTGAGATGCTGGCGCAGCTTCTCCATGTCGGCGACGAGATCCCAGGTGGTGTTCTCCGCCAATTCCGCATGTGGCGTGGACTGGCCGCAGCCGCGCTGGTCGAACAGGATGATGCGGTAGGCTGCGGGGTCGTGGCTCTGCCGCAGGAAGGCCGATATGCCGCCGCCCGGTCCGCCATGCAGCACCACCGCCGGCTTGCCCTGCGGGTTGCCGCATTCCTCGAAATAGATTTCGTGGAGAGGCGAAACGCGCAGCCGCCCACGGTTATAGGGCAGAAGATCAGGATAGAATGAGCGGCGTTCGAACATGTGATTCGCGATTCTCCAAATGAGCCATTTGATTTTGCCAGTATCGGTGGATAATGGCACTCACAGATGTTCAACGCCGGGATGCAATTCCGGATAACCAGGGGGATTGAGATGGCACCAGAACTACCAACCGAATCCGTCCGCAAGGAATGGAACGACTTCAAGTCGTTCGCCTTCAAGGGCAACGCCTTCGATCTCGCGGTCGGTGTCATCGTCGGTGGGGCCTTCGGGCGAATCGTCGACGGCATCGTCAACCTGCTGATCATGCCGGTCATCGGGGCGCTCACCGGCGGCCTCAATTTCGATGACTATTTCCTGCCGCTCAATGCCAACGTCAACGCCACCACGCTGGCCGCTGCGCAGAAGCAGGGCGCGGTGCTGGCCTATGGCGCCTTCATCACGGTGGTCATCAACTTCCTGCTGGTCGCCTTCGTGCTGTTCCAGCTGGTCAAGGTCTCGAACCGCATGAAGAAGGCGGAACCGCCGCCGCCGCCCGCCGGCCCCACCAAGTCGGAAGAGCTGCTCGCCGAGATCCGCGATGCGCTCAAGGCCAAGTCCCCCGCCTGACGCGGGGCAGAAATGCAGTGAAACGCCAGCGCGCCGGGGTGGACACCCCGGTGCGTTTGCTTAAGGTTTGGGCATGAATTCAGACACACTTCTCGCCGCCCTCACGCCGCAAGCCCGCAACGAACCCGACAGCGGCATCGTCAAGGCCGCCATGTATGGCTTCACCGTTCCAGGGGTGATTCCGCTGTGGGCGGGCGAAGGCAACCAGCCGACGCCGGAGGCCTTCGCGAGACCCGCCGCAGAAGCCCTGCTCAACGGCGAGACCTTCTACACCTGGCAGCGCGGCATCCCTGAACTGCGCGATGCGCTGGCGCGCTATCACACGCGCAATTTCGGGCGCAGTTTCGACCCTGAGAATTTCTTCGTGACATCAGGCGGCATGCACGCGATCGAAACCATCGTGCAGCTGATCACGGGCGACGGCGACGAGATCATACTGCCCACGCCCGCCTGGCCCAATTACGCAGGCGTGCTGCGCATCTCGGGCGCGAAACCCGTCGAAGTGCCGATGCACTTCGGCAATGGCAAGTGGACGCTCGACCTCGACCGGCTGTTCGATGCCGTGACGCCGCGCACCAAGGCCATAGCACTCAATTCGCCATCCAATCCGGTGGGCTGGACGGCGACGCGCGACGAGCTGGTGGCAGTGCGCGACTTCTGCCGCAAGCGCGGGCTTTGGATTTTGGGCGACGAGGTCTACACGCGCTTCTACTACGGCGAGAACGGCGAGACCCGTGCCCCTTCCTTCCTCGACGTGTGCGAGGACGAGGAGCAGCTGCTGCTGGCCAACACGTTCTCCAAAAACTGGGCGATGACAGGCTGGCGAGTCGGCTGGCTGCAGGCACCCAAGGCGCTCGGCCCCGCGATCGAGCGTATCGTGCAGGTCTCGTCCTCCGGCACCCCGGCCTTCCTGCAGCGCGGCTGCGTCGCGGCGCTGGATGAGGGCGATGACTTCATCGATCGCCAGGTGCTGATGGCGCGGCACCGCCGCGACCTCACCGTGCTCGCACTCAAGGAGTTGCCGGGGCTGCATTTCGAGGTTCCGAAGGGTGCGTTCTACCTGTTCTTCCGTCTCGACGGCATGACCGATTCCGCCGCCACCGTGCGCCGCCTGATCGACGAGGCACGAGTGGGATTTGCGCCCGGCAGCACGTTCGGCGCCGGCGGCGAGGGGCACCTGCGGATGTGCTATCTCAAGGACCTGGGTCCGCTCGAAGAGGCGCTCGGCCGTTTCGTCGACTGGATGAAACGGAACCGGCCGGCCTGATCTGCCTCAAAACAGGGCGGATCTCCGCCCTATGCTAAGGCAGGAGCCCGGCTGTTCATGACCAGGATCCAGCGTTTCCAGCGATTTGACCTCTGGCACGCCTCTTGCGTTGCGGCTTGCAGCGCACGTCTTACTTGGGTCCTCCCATTCTCAGGCAAGAGCAATCGTGGCGTCTGACGGATCGTCAGCTGGGGTGGGCGGCAGTGCCGGTCACCCCTCTTTTTTGCCCGATTGCCGAAAGGTTTTGCGCTGCACTGCACAACGGCTGGGCACATGCTCGCATTTGCAAGGATCGCGAGCCACCCTTCAATTTGAAATGATCTAACTTTCTCAATGGTTTGTGAGAAATCGCATTTTTGGAGTTCATGTGGCATCGCCATTGCAATGCACAAATCGGCGCACACGTCTTACTTGGGTCCTCCCATTCTCAAGCGAAGAGCACTCGTAGCGTCCCGGCTCCGGCCGGCTCAGGGGTGAACGGTCGTTGGTTGCTGCCGTTCACCCCTCTTTTTCAGTCAAGAGGCGATGGCGTGCCAGGGCGTGAGGGCGGAAACGCCGTCGATCATGAACTGCACGGCCAGTGCCGCCAAAATGATGCCGAGGAGACGCGTAAGCACGGCGCGACCCGTCACCCCCATCAATTGAGAGATGCGCTCGGCCATCACAAAGGCCACGCAACATGCGGCCATCACGAGTGCTGCGACGACGTAGAGCGATACGAGCCAGGTGATGCGCCCCTCGGCCCGCCCGGCGAGAAGGATCATGGCGGTGATGGCGCCGGGTCCAGCCATCAGCGGGATCGCCAGCGGGAACGCGGCGATGTTCTTCACATGGTCGATGGTGATGGCCTGCTCGACAGTGGACTTCAGTCGCTCGCTGCGCCGGTCGAACACCATTTCGGCGGCGGCTGAGAGCAGCAGCAGGCCGCCCGCGATCCGGAAAGCCGAAAGCGAGATGCCGAGCAGGTCGAGAAGCTTGGCTCCGCCCAGTCCGGCCGCCAGCAGGATGAAGAAAGCGATCAGCGAACCGCGGACCGCCACTTCGCGCCGGTGATCCCGGGTCATGCCATGGGTGATGCCGAGAAACAGCGCGCTCAGCAGCACCGGGTCGGCAACGACCAGCAGCGTGGCAATGGCGGAGGTGATGAAATCGGCGATCATATCCCCGTGCTAGCACGCGGCCCCGACCCGCGCCATCGCGGTCAGTTCACCGTGTCGGGCAGCACTTCCTCGCGCTTCGCAATGAAGTCCCGCAGGCCCTCGGCGATGCCCTCGTCCATCTTCGGTGGCTCGTAGTTCTGCAGCATCAGCCGCGCCTTGTCGCGGCCGCGCGTGGCATGGTCCTTCGCCCCCTCGGCGGACCATTGTTCGAAGGAGTTGAAGTCCATGATGGACGGGCTGAAGAAGGCCTTTTCGAAATGCTCGAGCGTGTGCTGGGTGCCGAGGAAGTGTCCCTGCGGGCCTACCTCGCGCACCGCGGCCATGGCCTCCTTGAAATCGGCGAAGGAGACGCCGCCGGCATATTTGTACCAGCCCACCAGCTGCTCGGCATCGGTGACGAACTTGGAATAGTCGCAGCACAGTCCGGCCTCCAGCCAGCCCGCGACGTGCCAGATGTAGTTGGCGCCCGACAGGATCGCCGCATGCATCAGCATGTTCGCTTCATATCCCGCCTGCGCGTCGTTGAGCTTGGAGCCGACATGGAAGCCCGAGGTACGCCAGGGCAGGCGATACTTCCGCGCCAGCTGGCCCATCAGATACATCATCTGGGCGGCTTCCGGCGTGCCGCCCATAGGCGCCCCGGATTTCATGTCCACCGCCACCATGAACTGGCCATAGATCACCGGCGAACCCGCACGGATGAGCTGGGTGAAGGCCACACCCGCCAGTGCCTCGGCATTGACCTGCGCCACCGCGCCCACGGCGGAGGCCGGCGTCGAGGCGCCGCACAGCGCGAAAGGGGCGCAGATGACCGGCTGGTTGTGCGCGGCATAGACCTTCATCGCATCCAGCATGGTCGCATCCCACACTAGCGGCGAATTGCAGTTGGTGATCGAGACGACGACCGTGTTGTCCTTCACGTAGTTCTCGCCGAACACGATGCCCGACATCTTCATCACGTCCTCGGCGCGTTCCTTCGAGGTGACGATGCCCATGAACGGCTTGTCGGAATGTGTCAACGCCGAGTGAATGATGTGCAGGTGGCGCTTCGGCACCGGGATCTCCATCGGCTCGACGCAGATCGAGCTCGAGGAGTGGAGTGCGGGCAGCATGTAGGCGAGCTTGTGGAAATTGTTCAGGTCCTCGAGCGTGCCGTAGCGGCGCACATTGTCGAGGTCGCGCACATAGGGCGCGCCATACATCGGCACGAACACCGAGTTTCTGCCGCCAATCCTGACGGTGCGCTCGGGGTTGCGGGCATTGAGCGTGAATTCTTCGGGCGCCTTCGCGATGAGGCTCATCAGCAGCCCGCGGTCGATGCGCACCCGCGTTCCGGTGACATTCGCACCCGCCGCCTTCCACATCGCGATCGCCTCGTCGTCGCGGAACTCGCAGCCCACCTCTTCCAGGATCTTCAGCGATTCATCGTGGATCAGCTCGACCGCCTCGTCCGGAACGAGATTGTAGACGGGGATCTCGCGCACCAGCGTCGGGAAGGAGGCCATGGGAATGGCGCGCAGCGTGCGGCGTCCGTCACGCCCCCCGGCGCGGCGCGCGGTGGTGTGGGCGGGTGCGGTGGTGGTGGCGTCGGTCATCTTGTGTCTCCTGCTGCGTGGCCGCATAGAACGCGCCGGCGCTTCCGCCTGCAAGCGAGGCTTTCGCGTCGCTCGGTTGAGTTCAATTCAAGCAGCCTGCGTCAGAAGCCAGTCGCGCAGGATTTCGGCTTCCGCCTTGAGTGGCTGGCGCACCGGCCAGGTGAGGTAGAAGGACTGCGGCGCCGCGATCTCGGCGGGCCCCGCCTTGGCCAGCAGCTTGGCCGCGAGCAGCGGCTTCACCAGGCTCATCCAGCCCAGTGCCACGCCCTGGCCCGCCTGGGCCGCCTGGAGGGCGATGACATAGGAGTTGAAGCGCCGGACATTGAGCTTGCGGTGCGGTGCGCCGGCGGCCTTCAGGAATTCGGCCCAGGTGGTCCAGGTCCAGTCCACGCCCTCGACCGAGAGCAGCGGCAGGGCGGACAGATCCTGCACGCCCTTCACCTTGTGCCGTGCCAGGAAACCCGGCGCAGCCACCGCAATGATGCGGTCGCCGAACAGCAGTGTGGAAGCCTCATCGGTGAAGTTGCCGTCGCCGTAGCGCACGCGCAGATCGACGCCGGCGCGGTTCGCCTCCTGCGCCCGGTCCGAGATGATGTGGTCGAGCACGATGTCCTGGTGGCTGGTCCAGAAATCGCCCAGCCGCGGCATCAGCCAGAGCTGGGCGAAGGCCATGGTGGTGCCGATCGAGACCGAGCGCGGGCTGCCGGAGGATCCGACCTGCCGGATGGTGGCCGAGACCCGCTCGAAGGCGTCTTTCAGGCTCTGGTACACGGCTTGCCCCTCGGGGGTGAGTTCCAGCGCTCGGTGCAGCCGCAGGAACAGCGGCCGCCCGATCTGGTCTTCCAGCGCCTTCACCTGTTTGGAGACCGCCCCCGGCGTGACGCTCAGTTCGGCGGCGGCCCGGGTGAGGCTCAGGTGACGCGCCGCCGCCTCGAAGGCAGCGAGCGCGTTGAGGGACGGCAGATCATAGTGGCGGCGGACCATGTGCCCAGACTAGTCGCTCGGTTGACGTGAGGAAAGCTCATTCCAAACCTCATGTTCTGCCTCGCAATCGCGCACAACTGTCTGGTTTGCAATCAGTTACGACACGTTGACCGATTGTAATTTCCGTTACAGAATGAACATTGGGGAAGAAGGGTTGCCGGCTGAAACCGGCAATTCCACAAGCAAACACGATAACGCGCCAGGTTGCCCCGATGGCGTGGGGGAGATGCCTTCATGGCCGAACATCACCATCTCACGGAGGACGAGAAGGTCCTTCATTCCATGGGCTATGCCCAGGAATTGTCGCGACGCATGGGAACCTTCCAGAGCTTCGCCATCTCGTTCTCGATCATCTGCATCATCTCGGGTGGCCTCGCGTCCTTCCCGATCGCCATGTCGACGGTGGGTCCGTGGACGGCCACCATCTGCTGGATCCTCGGCGGCGTCTATGCGCTGATCGTTGCCGCCTCGCTCGGCCAGATCGCCTCGGCCTATCCGACGGCCGGTTCGCTCTACCACTGGTCATCCATTCTCGGCGGCAAGTTCTGGGGCTGGCTCACCGCCTACACCAACCTGCTCGGGCTGCTCTTCGTCATCCCGGCGGTGAACGTCATTCTCTATACCTTTATCCGCGATCTGTTCTTCAGCGGCATGCTGGGCTGGGACGTCTCCACCTGGACGAACACCACCATGTACATCTGGATCGCCGGCATCACGGTGGCCCAGTGCCTGCTGAACCACTTCGGCATCAGGCTCACCACCATCCTCACCGACATTTCGGGCTACCTGATCTTCGCCGTCACCATCGTGCTGGTCATCCTGCTGTTCATGCATGTGCAGAGCTGGGACCTCGGCCACGCCTTCACCTTCGTCAACAAGACGGGTGCGGCAGGCGGCGGCGTTGCCCCTGAAACCGGCATCTTCATCGCCGTGCTGATGGGCTTCCTCTATCCGCTGTTCACCATCACCGGATTCGACGCGTCGGCGCATACCTCGGAAGAAACCAAGGACGCGCAGAACACCGTTCACAAGGGCATGCTCACCTCGGTGTTCTGGTCCCTGGTCTTCGGTTTCGCGCTGGCCCTCGGCATGGTCATGGCGCTCCCCACCGTCTACACGGTGCTGGCGGCCGACCCGAACCAGACCATGGTTCCGAAGGACGTCATGGCCCAGCTCGCCGCCATCCCCGGCGGTCCGACGCCCGCCGACATGGCGATCCTCGGCTGGAGCTCCTTCTCGGTGCTGTTCAACGTGCTGATCATGCCGAGCTTCCTCGGCAAGCTCTGTGCCATCGGCATCATCCTCGCCAACTTCTTCTGCGCCCTGTCGGGCCTCACCTCGACCTCGCGCATGATCTACGCCTTCGCGCGTGACCGCGGCCTGCCCTACCGGCTCTCCGGCGTCAGCCCCGCCTACCGCACGCCCACGGCGGCGATCTGGTTTACCGGCATCGTCACCTTCCTGCTGGTGGTGGTCACCACCCCGCTCAACGCCTTCGCGGCGCTGTCGACGGGTTGCGCCATGTATCTCTACATGTCCTATGCGATGCCGGTGATCGCCGGCTTCTTCGCCGAAGGCAAGACCTGGACGACCTACGGCAAGTTCCGTCTGGGCGGCCTGTCGAAGCTCTTCGCGATCATCGTCGCGATCGGTGCCGTCGGCATCATCATCGGCGGTCATGCCTTCGTGCCGTCGGTTACGGAACCGAGCTTCGCGCCCGGCCTGATCTACTACACGATCGGCTTCTACGGCCTGCTGATCATCGCCTGGTTCGCTTTCGAAGGCCGCCGCTTCAAGGGCCCGCCGATGGGTGAGGAAATCGCCCGCCGCCAGGCCGAGATCGCCAAGGCCGAAGCAGCACTCGGAACGCGCTGATCTTGGGCAGGCTTGACAACAAGGTGGCCCTGATATCTGGCGGGGCCACCGGCATGGGGGGAGCGGCCTCGCGCCTCTTCGCGGCCGAGGGTGCCAAGGTCGGCATCCTCGACATCAATGCCAAGGCGGGTGCGGAGGCGGTGGCCGACATCGAACGCGCTGGCGGCACCGCCTGCTTCGTTCAGGCCGACGTCTCCAAGGCCGACGCGGTGAAGAAGGCCGTGGATGAGGTGAGTGCGAAGCTCGGCCCCATCACCGTGCTGTTCAACCACGCCGGCTCGATCGTCATCAAGCCGTTCCTCGACACCACGGAAGAGGAATGGGACAGGCTCACCGACATCAACGTCAAGAGCATGTTCCTCGTCACCAAGGCCGTTCTGCCGCAGATGATCGCGGCGGGCGGCGGCGCCATCGTCTGCACCTCGTCGATATCGGCGGTGGCGGGAACCCCCATGGAGGTGCTCTACGACACCACCAAGGGCGCCTGCCACATGTTCGCCCGCGCCATCGCGGTCGAATTCCGCGATCGCAACATCCGCTGCAATGCCGTGTGCCCGGGCTTCGTGAGAACACCCCATGGCCTGCGCGAGGTGGCGGAGCTGCAGAAGCTCGGCGTCGATACCTCCGAGGCGGCACTCGCCGTCCAGCAGGGCCGCATCTGCGAACCGGAGGAGGTGGCGCGCGCCGCGCTCTTCCTGGCCAGCGACGATGCGAGCTTCGTCAACGGCACGCATCTCTTCGTCGACAACGGCTTTACCGCCGCGTGAGCGCGGCATGAGACACGAACATGAGGGCGGCCCATTGGCCGCCCTCTTCTTTTCACGCTAGGATCGGCGCCATGCATCGGAGCTTCGACATTGCGGTGATCGGCGGCGGCGTGGTGGGCCTCGCCATCCTGCGCCGCTTCGCGATGGCAGGCCTTTCCGCCGTGCTGCTGGAACGCGGCGCTGATATCCTGAGTGGTGCGTCGAAGGGCAACAGCGCGCTGCTGCACACGGGCTTCGACGCGCCCACCGGCAGCACCGAACTGACCTGCATGCAGGCAGGCTATGCCGAATACATCGACATCCGCGACAAGCTGAACCTTCCGCTGGTAGAGAGCTCTGCCCTTGTCGTGGCCTGGAGCGACGAGGAGCGTGCGAAGCTCGATGGCATCGTGGCCAAGGCCCATGCCAATGGCGTCACCGACGTGCGCCATGTGGAGCGCAATGACCTGCGACGGCGCGAGCCGCATCTGGCGCAGGGGGCCAGGGCCGCCGTATTGGTGCCGCGCGAACACATCATCGATGCCTGGTCGGCGCCGCTTGCCTATGCTCACCAGGCGTTGGCCCATGGCGCGGTGATCCTGCGCAACGCGGAGGTGACGGGCGGCGACTTCGCCAACGGCGCATGGACGCTCGCCAGCACGGCAGGCCCCGTCACGGCGCGCGTCGTCGTCAATGCGGCGGGCAATTTCGGTGATCTCGTGGAGGCGATCGCGCGGCCCTCGCCCTTCACCATCACGCCGCGGCGCGGGCAGTTCGTGGTGTTCGACAAGGAGGCCTCGCGCCTCGTCGATGCCATCATCCTGCCGGTGCCCACCGAACGCACCAAGGGTGTGGTGCTGTTCCGCACCGCCTTCGGCAACCTCGCCATCGGCCCCACCGCTGAAGACGTGACCGAGCGCGAGGTGGCCGCCACCGACACGGCAACGCTCGAAAGGCTGAAGGCCCGCGCGCTGGAAATGGTTCCCTCGCTCGCCGGCATCGGCGTCAATGCGATCTATGCGGGCTTGAGGCCTGCCACGGAGCGCAAGGACTATGTGATCGAGGCGCTGGCAGACCGCCACTGGATCACCGTAGGCGGCATCCGCTCCACCGGGCTCACGGCCTGCCTCGGCATCGCGCAACATGTGGCCGGGCTCTATGCCTCGCAGTTCGGGGCTCTGCCTCAGGCGCCCGCGCCGGTCTGGACACCCGTGCCCAACCTCGCCGAGGAGCGGCCCCGGCCCTACATGCAGGGCGGCGAGATCGTCTGCCACTGCGAGCGCGTGACGCGCGGCGAGATCGTGGCGGCGCTTGAAGGCCCGCTGCCTGCGGGAGACCTCGGCGGCCTCAAGCGCCGCACCCGCGCCATGATGGGGCGCTGCCAGGGCTTCAACTGCTCGGCCCATGTCGATGCGCTGTTCCGGGAGAAGCGCCATGGAGCGGCGTGACGTCGTCATCATCGGCGGCGGCCCGGCAGGACTGTCAGCGGCGCTGCGCCTCGGCGAACTCGGCGTCGCCGCGACGGTGCTCGAACGCGAGCAGGAGGCGGGCGGCATCCCGCGCCATTGCGGTCATCTGGGCTTCGGCTGGCAGAGCCACCGCCGCATCTGGAGCGGTCCGCGCTTCGCCGCGCAGTTGCGTGATGACTCGAAGGGCCTCGACCTGCGCACCGGCCACACCGTGCTCGGCATCGACGGCGACGTTCTGCGCGTGCAGAGCGAGCACGGCATCAGCGAGATCGCGGCCGGCAGGATCATCCTTGCCACCGGCACGCGCGAGACGCCGCGGAGCGCTCGCCTCGTCGGCGGCGCGCGCCCGCGCGGCGTGATGACCACGGGCGCATTGCAGGCCAATGTCTATCTGCAGCATTTCAAGCCGTTCGAGCGGCCCATCATCGTCGGCAGCGAATGGGTCTCCTTCTCGGCCATCCTCACCTGCCGCCACATCGGCATCCAGCCCGTGGCGATGATCGAGGCGAAGGACCGCATCTCGGCCCCGCGCCCCGGCGATCTCATCGCCCGGCTGGCCTATGGCGTGCCGGTATGGACGCGCACGAAGCTCATCGCCATCGAGGGTCGCAGCCAGGTCCAGGCAGTGGAGATCGAGCGCAACGGCGCGCGCCAGCACATGGCCTGCGACGGCGTGATCTTTACCGGCGAATTCGTGCCGGAGGCCGCCCTGCTGGTGAACCAGCCGAAGGTGATCCTCGCGGGCAATGTGCATGGCGCGCTCAAGACATCGGGCGCCTGCTGGCGCGAGGGTCGCGCCACGGCAGAACAGGTTGCAAGGGAACTGGCATGAGAGTCGTCGCGGTCGATCAGGGCACCACCGGCACCAAGTCCTTCACCTATGACGATCAAGGCCGCTTCGCCTCCATCGCCGCCTTCGAACATGCGCAGTTCTATCCGCAGCCAGGCTACGTCGAGCACAATGCGGAAGAACTGCTGCGCCATGTGGCCGAGGCCATCGCGGCCGCCGGCAAGGTCGACGCCATCGGCATCGACAACCAGGGCGAAACGGTCATCGCCTGGGATGCGGCGACCGGCCGCCCCATTCACAATGCCATCGTCTGGCAGGACGACCGCACGAAACATGTCACCGAACGGCTGAAGGCGGATGGCGCGGAGGAACTGACGCAGTCCGTCGCCGGCCTGCCGCTCGACCCCTATTTCTCCGCCGCCAAGCTGCGCTGGTTCATCGACCATGTGCCCGAGGCGAAGGACCTGCTGCGCCAGAAGCGGCTCAGGCTCGGAACCTCGGAGGCCTTCTTCCTGGCGCGGCTCACCGGCGAGTTCGTCACCGACGTCACCAATGCCTCGCGCACCAGCCTGATGTCGCTCGACACCTTCCAGTGGGATCAGAAGCTTTGCGATCTGTTCGGTGTACCGGTCGAATGCCTGCCGACGATCGGACCTTCCACGGGCCCGTTCGGCGAGCACCGGGGCATGCCGGTCACGGCCAGCCTCGTCGACCAGCAGGCAGCCCTCTTCGGCCATGGCTGCGCCATCGTCGGCGACGTGAAGATCACCTTCGGCACCGGCGCCTTCGCGCTCGCCATTGCCGGTTCGGAGCGGGTGAACGGCAGCCGGTTCGGCATCGTCCCCACCGTCGCCTGGCAGCAGCGCGCCCAGCGACCTTTCTTCGCGCTGGAAGGCGGTGTCTACAACGCCGCCTCGGCGGTGAACTGGGCGAAGCAGATCGGCCTCTTCACCGAATATGCCGAGATCAGCGCCTTCGAGAAGCCGCCCGCCATCCTGCGCGATCTCGCCTTCGTACCCGCCCTCTCGGGCCTCGCCTGTCCGCACTGGGACCGGTCGGCGGCGGGCCTGTGGATCGGCCTCGGCCTCGACACGGCGCGTGCCGACATGATGCAGAGCCTGATCGAAGGCGTTGCACTCCGCGCCGCCGAAGTCGTCGCGGCCATGGCGGAGTTGCTGCCGCTGGGGGCTGCCATCTCGATCGATGGCGGCATGGCGCGGAACCCCTACCTGCAGCAGTTCCTTGCCGATGTGACGGGGCGGACCATCGTGGTTCCGTCCTCCACCGACCTCACGGCGCTGGGAACCGCCCGCATGGCGATGCGGGGGCTGGGGGCGGCAGGCCTTCCTGACCTGCCGCCGCCCGGCAGCACTGTGAAGCCGGTGGGGACCTATGGCCCACAGGCGCGCAGCCGCTTCGCCACAGCGGTAACGCGTGCCCGGGGCTGGAAGGAAGCCTAAGCGGCCACCTGACGAAGCGCCTCGAGCCGGCCGCAGCCGGCAACCAGGCCTTCCGCGCCATCCAGCGCGCCGGGGATCAGTTCGATCCCCAGAAACCGCGCCCGGTCGACGGGACCGGGCAGATGCAGATCCGCCACCAGCCTCCCCGAGAAGCCGAAGCGCGCGTAATAGGGCGCATCACCCACCAGGATGATGGCCGTGTGGCCGAGCCGTTTCGCCTCCGCCATGGCATGGCGCATCAGTGCAGCACCAATGCCCTTGCCCTGCTGCTTGCAGTCCACCGCCAGCGGCCCCAGCAGCAGGGCGGCACCGGCGGAACCCGCCACCACGTCCCACAGGCGCAGCGTGCCGACGAGCCTGCCCTTGGCGTCCACCGCGGTGAAGGCGAGCCCCTGCGACGGCAGGCGCCCCTCGCGGATGCGCTCGGAGGTCTTGCGGCGGCGCTGCTGCTTGCCGAAGGCACGGTCGAGCAGGCGCTCGCGCGCGGCGAAATCCTCGGCGGTCTCGGTGCGGATCATGGTCATGTCGAAAGCCTTCCTGTCATCCCGGCGTTACGCGCCGGAACCCAAAGAAATGAGGAGGTCCCCCGGCACCTGCCGGGGGCGACTGGAGTGTGGATTACGTCAGATGACGTAGGACTTGAGCGGCGAGAAGCCGTTGAAGGCCACGGCCGCATAGGTCGTCGTGTAGGCGCCGGTGGCCTCGATCAGCACCTCGTCACCCACCGTGAGGGTCACGGGCAGGTCATAAGGCGTCTTCTCGTAGAGCACGTCGGCCGAGTCGCAGGTCGGGCCTGCGATCACGCAGGGGGCCTTCTCGTCAGCATCCTTCGCCGTCACGATCGGGTAGCGGATCGCCTCGTCCATGGTCTCGGCGAGGCCGCCGAACTTGCCGATGTCGAGGTAGACCCAGCGGTGGTTGTCGTTGGCGTGCTTCTTCGAGATCAGCACCACCTCCGCCTTCACCACGCCGGCATTGCCCACCATGCCGCGGCCCGGCTCGATGATCGTCTCGGGGATCGCGTTGCCGAAATGCTTGGTCAGCGCCTCGTGGATGGCGTTGGCATAGCTGCCCGTGCCCGGTACCTCTTTCAGGTACTTGGTCGGGAAGCCGCCGCCGAGGTTCACCATCTTGAGCGTGATGCCCTTCGCCTGCATGGCATCGAAGATCGCCTTCGACTCTTCCAGAGCCTGGTCCCAGGCCTCCAGACGCGTCTGCTGCGAGCCGACGTGGAAGGAGATGCCATAGGCCTCGAGGCCGAGCTCCTGGGCATGCATCAGCACGTCCACCGCCATGGCGGGCTCACAGCCGAACTTGCGCGACAGCGGCCATTCGGCACCGGCACCATCGGTCAGGATGCGGCAGAACACCCGGGCCGCGGGGGCGGCGCGGGCGACCTTCTCCACTTCCTCGTCCGAATCGACCGCGAAGAGCTTGACGCCGAGGGCATGGGCGCGCGCGATGTCGCGCTCCTTCTTGATGGTGTTGCCGAAGGAGATGCGGTCGGGCGTGGCGCCGGCGGCAAGCGCCATCTCGATCTCGGGGACCGAGGCGGTGTCGAAGCACGAGCCCATGTCGGCGAGCATCTTGAGGATTTCCGGCGCCGGGTTGGCCTTCACCGCATAGAAGATGCGGGTGTCGGGCATGGCGCGGCGGAAGGCGCGGAAGTTCTCGGCGATGACCTCGAGGTCGACGACGAGGCAGGGGCCTTCGGGACGTCGGTCACGCAGGAAGTCGAGAATCCGGGCGGTGGCAGCCATCTGGGTATCTCCCCGAATCAAAGGTAAGCGTTGCCTGAATCGGTATGATGACGATCGCCCCGCGCTGTGGAGACGCGGAAACGCTCAGCTCATACTGACGTTCGCCTTGGCTTGATCGGGAATGTCCCAATCGCACATGGGGCAAGGATAGTGGTGCCTCTCAGTAACCCCGGCCTTTGGAGGAGCCGGCAGAGACCAAAAAGCCCGCACCGTCGTTGCTTTGGGGAAATCCTTGGGGCACGTGCGACTTTGGGCGAGCGCGATATGTGCTCGTTCGCCGTCACATGCAAGGGTTTTTTGCCCGCGCGGCCGGATTTTTTCAGCCGAAGGCCTTCCAGCCGGCGTGGAGCCGCGTCACGGAGGTCAGTACACAGAGCATCGCATAGAAATAGGCCAGCACCGCGAAGTGCATGGGGAACAGGCACATGGCGAGAAAGCAGGCGATCGTCTCCGTCCCCTCGGTCAGCCCGCCGAGATAATAGAAGGCCTTGGAAGGGTACGTCACGCTCTTCAGCCCACGTTTCTCCGCCAGCACGGCGAAGGCGAGGAAGCTGGTTCCCGTCACCACGAAGGCGGCGAGCAGCACGGCTGCGGCCAGCGCGTTGGCGCCAGGGTCGCCCACGCCGAAGGCCAGTGGAATAGCGGCGTAGAAGACGAAGTCGAGCGAGATGTCGAGGAAGGCGCCTCGCTCCGACGCCGCCGAGAGCCGCGCCAGCGCCCCGTCGACGCCGTCCAGCACGCGGTTGGCGACGAGCGGCAGGATGGCGATCAGGCTGTGGCCGGAGGCGACCAGCCCCGCCGCCAGCATGCCGAAGCCAAAACCCGCCAGCGTCACCTGGTCCGCCGTGATGCCGCACGTCGCGAGGCGCAGCGCCGCCGCGTCCACGGCGGGTTTCACAAGGCGCAGGGCAAGGCGGTCAAGCATGGCTCACCGCGCCCTCCTTCAGCAGGAGAAGGCGGCCACCGAGCGGCACGTCGGCCAGATCGTGGGTCACCATCAGGCAGGGAATGCGCCGCGCCGCGATGTGCCCGAACACGAAGCCGCGCAGGCTCTGGCGCAGTTCCGCGTCGAGCTTGTTGAAGGGCTCGTCCAGCAGCATGGCGCGGGGCTCGGCCAGCAGCGCCCGCATCAGCGCCACGCGCGCCCGCTGCCCGCCTGACAGCGTATGCGGCGGCCGGTCGCCGAAGCCCGGAAGGTCCGCTTCGGCGAGGGCCGCCGCCACCTTGGCCATGCGCTTCGCCCGGGCCCCGCGCGGCATGCCGAACAACAGATTCTCCGCCACGGTGAGATGCGGGAACAGCAGGTCGTCCTGGAACAGCCGGCCGATCCGGCGCTTCTCCGGCGGCAGGCCGTCGAGTGCGACACCCGCAAGACTCACCGCGCCGGCAGCGGTGAAGGGGCTGGCGAGGTCACCCGCGAGGAAGGACAGCAGAGTCGACTTGCCCGATCCGCTGGCCCCCATCAGCGTCACGGTCTCGCCGGGTGCGATGACAAGCGAGACGGGCCTGATCAGCTGCCGGCCAGCCAGCCCTATGGACACCTGCTCCAGCGTCAGCGCCATCTGGGTCTTCCCAGCAGCGCCGCCGCGAAAAACACTGCAAGCGGCGGCAGTGCAAGCATCAGCGCGAAGGCGGCGGTGAGCGGGCGGTTGCCGCCCGAGGCGAGCGTCACCGCCTCCATCGGCAGAGTGCTGAAGCGACCCGCCGCCATCAGCTGTGCCGGCACGAACTGGGCCATTGACACAGCGAAGCCGATGGCCGCCGCCGTCAGCAGCGGCGCCTTCAGCAGCGGCAGCTTCACCCGCCGCCACGCCGAAAGCCGTGATGCCGCCAGCGCCCGGGCTGCCACCATGTAGCGCACATCGAAGCCGCGGTAGGGGCCGGCCAGAACGATCAGCACATAGGCCGCAACCGGCGTGAGCTGCGCCAGGAACAATCCGGGCAGGGTGCCGGTGAGGCCGATGGGCAGGAACAGCCGGTACTGGCCGCCCGCACTGGCAAGCTGCGGCAGCGCCAGTGCGGCCAGCGCCATCCCGATCACCCATCGGTCGCGCGCGCGCGGCTGGGTCTCGAACCACAGCACCGCACTCGCCACTGCCACCAGTGCGGCCGCCAGCGCCAGCCCCAGGCTCAGCCACAGCGCGGCGGGCGCCACGGCCGTCCAGGCGGAGAGCGAAACGGCAGGCGGCAGCAGCGCCGGATAGGGCCAGCGCGGTGCGACCGACAGGAGCACCACAATGGACGACGCGAAAGCCAGCGGGGCGAACGCGGCGAACCCGATGATAGCGCCCGCCAGGGCCGGCGCCGGCAGCAGCGAAGGCCCACTCGTCAGCATCCGGTGAAAGGCCCTTCGGCCAAATCGCAACAGCAGGACGACGAGGGCGAGCGCCAGGGCCAGCGCCCCCGTCAGCAGCAGTGTCATGGCGAGGCCCATGGCGTTCGTCGCGGGTTCGGCATCGTTGAGCGCGCGCCAGATCACCACCGCCAGCGTCGGCGGCTGCGTCGGTCCCAGCACCAGCGCCATGTCGACGACCGAGGCGCCATAGACGAAGACGATGACCAGCGGCCAGCGCAGCGTCTTCAGCAGCGGCGGCACGACGATGCGCAGGAAGGCGGAGCCGGGTGCATGCCCCAGTGTCGCCGCGGCGCGGCATTCCTGGCGGAGGCGCAGGGCCGCGTCCCCGCGTGACAGCACGGCGAAACTGGCGGTGAGCAGGAAGGGACTTTCCTTCAGCGCCAGGGCCAGGGTCAGGGCGATGCCCCACGGATCCTGCACGGTGATCCATTGCGGCGGTGCCTCTCCGCCCACCAGCAGCCGCGCGACGAGGCCCGACGGCATGATGAGGAAGCCGAAGCCGATCGCAAAGGCGAGGTGTGGCAGGGCGAGACCCGCGGCCGCCACGCTCTGCAGCCTGCCCCACGCCGCGCTGCGCCACAGCGTGCCGATCAGCAGCAGGCTCGTGGCCAGCGCCAGCAGGCTGGACAGTCCGCCCGTCGTCAGCGCCAGTGCGAGGGCCGGCCACAGCTGCGGGTGCGCCAGCGCCATGCGCCACGCCGCCACATCGGCGGCCGCGGGTGCCAGCATGGCCAGCGACGCGAGCAGCGGCAGCGCCCAAAGCAGCGCCAGCGGAAACGCGCCGGCAAGCCGCGTCATGCGCCGTAGCGTGCGAGCCAGGCCGCCTCGATCAGCGGCACCCAGCTGCCATGGGGCTCGGGGATGGTGCGCGCCGTGGTCGTCACCGATCCGGGAAGCCTGGCATCGCTGAACAGTGCACGTTGTGCAGGTGCAAGCTTGTCCATGTCGAGCACGGTCGGATCCCCCCACAGCTTGATGTCGGCCTTGCGGGCCTGGGCCTCGGGGGACAGCAGGAAATTGGCCGTCACCTGGGCCGCGGCCTTGGCCTTCGCATTGATGGGGATCGCGACGAAGTGCGTGTTGCCGATGCTGCCGTCGCGGTTCTGCCAGGCGACCGTGGTGGCGGGCAGGGTTCCCGCCATCACCAGGTTCGCCGCTTCATTGGGATTGAAGGTCAGGCCCATGAGCAATTCGCCATCCGCCAGCATCTGCGTCACCTGCGCCTGCGACTGCGGAAACTGCTTGCCGGCGCGCCATAAATGCGGATGCAGCTGGTCGAGATAGTCGAACAGCGGCGTCACGGCGCCGGTGAAGGTCGCCTTGTCGACCGCGACCGGCAGCAGGCTCCGGTCCTCGATGGTTTCAACCAGCGCCTGCTTGATGAAGGTGTCGCCGTGGAAGTCGGGCGGGGACGGGTAGGTGATGCGGCCGGGCTCCGCCTTCGCGAGGTCGAGCAGCTCCATCATCGACATCGGCGGCGTGCCGAGCTTCGCGCCATCGGCGAAGAAGGTGAGCTGCGCCATGCCCCAGGGCGACTCCAGCCCCTCGGTGCTCTCGGCGAAGTCGATGCGCGTCGTCGGCTTGCCATCGACGTCGACGAGCGCGAAGTTGGGCAGGTCCTCGGCGAAGGGGCCATAAAGCAGACGCTCTTCCTTCATCACGTGGAAGTTCTCGCCATTGATCCACACGAGGTCGGCGCTGCCTTGCCGGCCCGCCTTCACCTCGTCGCGCACCCGGCGCACCGCTTCCGCCGTATCGGCGAGCTTCACGTGCTGGAGCGTGATGCCATAGCGCTTCGAGAGTTCCTCGCCGGCCCAGGCGATATAGGCATTGACCTGCGGCGAACCGGCCCAGGCGTTGAAATACACGGTCTGGCCCTTGGCCTCCGCCGCGATGGCAGCCCAGCCGTCTTCGGCGCGCGCCGGCGACAGGAAGGGCGTCATCGCCATGAGGCTGGCAAAGCTGCGGCGCGTCAGTGTGAAGGGCATGCTGGTAACTCCGTCTGCAACCCTCTTAGAGAGGTTGTGACCAAAACAAAATCAGCTTGCCGTGATGAGTTGCTGGCGATCCCCTCCATGCCGTCATCCCGGCCTTCGCCGGGGTGACGCCATCAGGAGGTAGGAATCACCGCGGCGGCGACCAGGCCGTCGCTGTCGTGGATGACTTGTCGAGAATGGCGAACTCGCCGGCCTCGACCGCGTAGGGCTTCGACCAGTCCTCGCCCGGCCAGCGCACGCGGATCTCCGCATTCCTGGCATCGCCGATTCCGAAATGCAGCCAGCCGGCCTGGCCCGAGACGTGGCCGCCGCCCGACACCACCTCGCGGGTCTGGCGGCCGAGCGGGGTCTTCACCTCCACCATGGCGCCGATGGCGTCGACGTTGGCGCCCGGTTCGGCGAGTCTCGCCTCCACCCAGTTGCCCGCCCCCTGCGTCACGTTGCGCCAGACCTGTGTCGGCGAATTGCGGTTGACCACGATGAGGTCGACCAGGCCGTCGAGGTTGAAGTCGACCAGCGCCGCCCCGCGCGAGGTCGCGGTGGAATCGACGCCGGCCTTGTCGGCCATCTCGATGAACTTGCCGTCCTTGCCCTGGACGAGCAGGTTGTTGGGGTCCTTCATCGCGAAGTCGGGCATCTCGGAGACATTGCCCTTGGCGATGAACAGGTCCGCCAGCCCGTCGTTGTTCACGTCCTGGAAGTCGACGTGCCAGGCCGTCGAGGGCCTGAGGTCGGAGCCCTCGAAGGGCCGGTGCGCGGTCACGCCCTTGGGCCAGGCCACGTCCTTGAAGGTTGGCCTGGGCGCGCTGCCGTCCTTCGGCGGGTCCTTCAGCGTCTGCAGCTTGTTGTCGGCCATCGAGGTGATGGCATATTCCTGGTAGCCGTCGCCATCGAGGTCATAGCCCGCGAGCCCCATCCCCCAGATGCGCAGGTAGGCCCAGCCGTCGTCCTTGGTGTAGAGCTTCGGCGGCTGGCCGGGACGCACCTGCCACATCTGTTCCTGGCCGCCCTCGTAGTATTCGCGGTCGTCGGCGACCCGCAGGTCGGCGGTGCCGGAATTGTTCCAGTCGGTGAACAGCATGGACAGCGGGCAGTAGCTGGGCTTCAGTTCGATCGGGGCCGCGAAGCCCTTGCCGCCCTGCTTGGGGCGCTGCAGCACATTGGGCGTGCAGGAACCCCAGGGTTCGAGCTCCTGGGTGCGGTCGATGTAGTTGCCGATGGCGATCGTGGGCCAGTCGCTGCCTTTCTCCCACTCGGCGGCATAGGCGGTGGACCAGCCGTCGCCGCCCGCGAAGCCCCAGGCCTCGTTGGCGCGGGTGAACTGGCAATTGCCCGTGCCCTTCATCACGATGTTCTCGCCGACGCGAAGAACGACGACGTCCATGATGCCGTCGCCGTCGATGTCGATCGGATAAGCGCCGGTCACGGCGTCGAACTCGAGCCCGCTCCGCTGCTTCTCGAATTTCAGTTCGCCGCCCTTGCTGCTCCGGTTCACATAGAAGGTCGCGGGTTTCTCGCCGCCGGCGATCAGCACGTCCTCGAAGCCGTCGCCGTTGCAGTCGAAGGCCGCCACGCCGCCGCCCACCATGTATTGCCATTCGCCGGTGTAGACGCTGTCGATGCCGGAGCCCTGCGTCTCCTCGGTGAAGCGGGGCACCACCGGCGTGTCGCCGGCCTGGGCATTCCCCGCCAGCAGCAGCAGGGCCGCGACGCCGGGCGCGATCGTCCTCATGTCGAACTCCGCGTCCTGAGGGCGATGGTGAACTGCGCGATGCAGCGACCCTGCTCGAGGCCCTGTTCGATTGCCGGGCGGAAGTGGATGCCGCCATACATGCGCGAGATTCCGGCCTCGTTGGCGGCTTCCTCGAAGCTCTTGAAGCTGCGGTCGCCCAGCCCGTCGCGCTCGTGGGTATGGTCGGTGAAGGCGAAGTTCTCGCCGTAGAGCGAGGTCAGCACCGCGGCGGCGGCGCCCGATTCCGTCGAGTGCCCGCTCGGATATTCGGGGAAGGGCGGGGTGATCAGCAACGGCTCCCACTTGGCGTCGATCAGCTTCTTGATCACGGTGACGGGGCGGATGTAGTCGTACTGGAACTTGGCGTTCCAGCAGCCGATGAAGCCGTCCGCCATGGCCACGCCCAGCCGCATCATCACCTCCGCCGAGCGGTCGAGGCCGGCCTTCTCCTCTTCCAGCAGATCGTTGGCGATGCCGATCCAGTGTCCGGGCGGGGTCGGTGACAGCATCGGGTCGTCGGACCAGAAGCGGGCGATCGCCACCTGTTCGGGCGTCAGGTGCGTGGTGACGTCATAGACTTCCTTCGCCATGCTGAAGAAGGCGGAGGAGGGGGCCTCGCTGTAGGCGGGCGGCGCGGAAAGGCCGCAGTTCGCCCCCGAGGGCATCGCGAAGGTACGGTTCTGCCCCCATTTCGGCAGCAGCGGGACCTGCTGCTGGCGGATGGCGCTGGTCGGCACCCAGTGACCCGGCAGCTTCGACACCTCGTAGGTCATGGGGAAACCCATGTTCTCGATCACCGCCCCGCCGTCGTTCGCCGACCAGTCGATGATCGCCGCCTTCAGCGCCTCGCCATAGGCGAGGCTCGCCGTCACGACATCGTCGGGCAGGCCCTGCAGCGCGTCGCCCTTCAGCTTCTTCTCGGCCGCCGCCATGACGCGCTGGCCGGTGGGCCCGGTGTTGCCGAAGAAGGTCTTGCAGGCCGAGGCCAGCACGCAGTGGGTGATCACGGCGTCGCTGTAGGTCTTCGTCGGATCGCGCGGCGGCAGTTCCTTCAGGCCGTTGAGCTGGCCCGCCAGCGAGACGAGCGTGGTCGAGCCCGAGGCCACCGCCTGGTAGGCCGCAACGCCGAGATAGGCGAAGGCGCGGCTGGCCACCGGCGGCGAATAGGTGGCGGTGTGGCGGACGAGGTGGAGGACCACCTTGTACCATTGTCGCAGGATCTCGCCCCCCGTCGCGGCGTCATCGGCCCGGGCGAAACCGGATGCCAGCCCGAACAGGGCGGCGGCACTTCCAAGCTGCAAGGCACGGCGGCGGTTAATGCTCATGCGATATCCTCCAGTTCGCGGGCGCGCCTGACGAGCGGCCCATGTGCAAAGATCTCGCGATCGACGTGGCGCAGCGCGCGGTCGATCGTGCCCTTGATGATCATGTCGGTGGCGATCGGCACCACCTCGATCTCGACGTTGCGGCGCAACTCGTCGACAACGCCCGCCTCGAGCGCGCGGTCGAGGTGCGGCCGGATCAGCGCCATGGCGCGCGTGCCCGGCCCCGCCAGGACGATGCGCGACGGCGTGAGGATGGCGATGATGCGGGCCAGCCCGAAGCCCAGCGCCTCGCCTGCCTTGGCATAGGCCGAGGCTGCGGCGGGCTCGCCGCGCGCCGCCGCCGCTTCCAGCGCCAGCATGTCCTCGTGCGGAATGGCGTTCGACGACGGCGCCTGCGTCGCGGCATTGCCCGAGGCCCAGCGCAGCAGGCTGTAGTCGGCGACATAGGCCTCGACGCAGCCCCGGCGCCCGCAGCGGCACAGCGGCCCGTCGGGCAGGTGGTTCATGTGCCCGAACTCGGCCGCGGCACCGGTTGGTCCGTGATAGACCTGGCCGTTGATGATCAGCCCCATGCCCACGCCATAGCCCATGAACACTACGGCCGCCGTGCCGCCGTAGCGCGCCCGGTCGCTGCCGATCAGGCCCTCGGCGATCATGTTGGCGTCGTTGGCCACGCGGCAGGGAATGCCGAGCAGCTCCTCGATGGCGGCGGACACCGAAATGTTCCGTCCACGGAAGGCCGGGCTCCACACCACGGTGCCGGCCTGCGAGTCCGCCACGCCCTGCACCGCGATGCCGACGCGCGCCACCCGCCGCGTGGGAATGCGCACCTTGTTCAGCAGCGCGGTGATCTCGTCGGCCACCAGCTTGCCGAAGGCGGCGGGGTCGGCGTCATAGGTGGCGGTGCGCGAGGTGCGCCGCGCCAGGATCGCGCCGCGCCCGTCGGCCAGCGCCAGTTCGAGGCCGTCGATCGACACCTTCACCGCCACCACATGGGCGCTCTTCGGGTTGAAATCGATCTGCGTGGTGGGTCGCCCGCGCCGCAGGGGCGCCTCGGCCGGCGCCTGCTGGGCGCTCGCCTCCTCGAGGATGCCGTCGGTGATGAGCTGCGAGGAGATCGAGGTGATCGAGGCCGGTGACAGGCCGGTGTAGCGGCCCATGTCGACGCGCGCCATCGCGCCGTGCTGGCGCAGCGCCTCCATCAGCAGGAGACGGTTCTGCCGGCGCACGAGGTCGCTGTCGGCCTTCTCCCGCATGATCCTCCCATTTCGCATGTGCAACATTCTTTTTGCGTTGCACTATTTTGTTTTGCTTATTTTGCATGTTGACTCCGATCACGGATTGTCGCAACATTTTTTTGGACGCCGAAATAAAACAACAGATCGTCCATGGCCCAGGAACCCCGTGCAGTGGCGTGAAAGCTGCTTTCAGGGAGGCGTCCCACGGGAACCATACGGCTTGGAGGAGGACCCAACGAATGTATCGCAAGATCCTGACACTGGCTGCCGGCGCCGCGGCGCTCACCATGGCCAGCCTCTCGACCTCGCCGGCCATGGCCGCCGGCAAGAACATCTGCGTGTCCTGGAAGACCTTCCAGGAAGAGCGCTGGAAGACCGACCAGGCGGCGATCAAGGCCGTGGTGGAAGCCGCCGGTGACAAGTACATCGACGCCGACGCGCAAGGGTCCGCCCAGAAGCAGGCCGCCGACATCGAAAGCCTGATCACCCAGGGCTGCAACGTCATCATGGTCGTCGCCTTCGACTCGGACGCCATCCTGCCGTCCTTCAAGGCGGCCTCTGACGCCGGCATCAAGATGCTCTCCTACGACGTGCTCGTGGAAGATCCGAACGCCCTCTACGTCACCTTCGACAACGTCGGCGTCGGCCGCCTGATGGCCACCGAGATCCAGAAGGCCAAGCCCGAGGGCAACTACGCCTTCATCAAGGGCGACAAGGGCGACCCGAACGCCACCTTCCTCTTCCAGGGCATCCAGGAAGTGCTGAAGGGCGGCATCGACTCCGGCAAGATCAAGAACGTCTGTGAAACCTTCACCGACGGCTGGAAGCCCGACAACGCCCAGAAGAACATGGAACAGTGCCTGACCTCCACCAACAACAAGGTGGATGCGGTGGTGTCCGAGAACGACGGCATGGCCTCCGGCGTCGTCGCCGCTCTCGATGCACAGGGCCTCGCCGGCTCGGTTCCGGTCTCCGGCCAGGACGGCGACAAGGCCGCTCTGAACCGCGTGGCGCTCGGCACCCAGACCGTGTCGATCTGGAAGGACTCGCGCGTCCTCGGCAAGGCCGCGGCTGAAGCCGCCGTCGCCATCGCCGACGGCAAGGACCCGACCACGCTGACCGGCGTGTCGAAGTTCAACAAGGGCGCCAAGGGCGTCGAGGTGAACGCCATCCTGCTGACGCCGGACGCCATCACCAAGGATAACCTGAACGACGTGATCAGCGCCGGCTGGGTGACCAAGGACGAAGTCTGCGCCGGCGTGAAGGCGGGTGCGAACCCGGCCTGCAACTAAGCGCATGACGGGGCACAAGCCCTGACATAAGAATGGGGCCGCGTCGCCTGGCAACCGGGTGGCGCGGCCTTTCCATAAGCGAAAAGCCGCGATGACGCGCGGCACTGACAGAATGGGGGAACAGCCGATGTCGGCCACAACGGGCGGTTCGCAAGGTCCGGCCATGATGGAAGAGGGCCTGCTCGGCCGCTTTCTCCGCGCCACCGAAATCGACACGCGCATGCTCGGCATGCTCGCCGCGCTGTTCCTGATCTGGGCAGGCTTCGATCTCTACGGACTGTTCTTCAAGCCGGGCGACGGCCTGCTGGGCGGCCAGTTCCTCACACCCCGCAATCTCTGGACGCTGCTGGTCCAGACCTCTTCCATCGCCGTCATGGCCACCGGCATGGTGCTGGTCATCGTCATGCGCCAGATCGACCTCTCGGTGGGCTCGGTGCTGACAACGATCGCCGTCGCCATCGGCTCGCTCCAGGTCTACAAGCTGGGGCCGCTGCTCGGGGTCGGCCATCCGGCGATCTGGATCATCGCCGTCGTCTCGGGCCTGGTGCTCGGCGCTTGCATCGGGGCCCTCAACGGCACGCTCACGGCCTATGCGCAGATCCCCTCCTTCATCGTCACGCTGGGCGGCCTCATCGCTTATCGCGGCATCGCCTTCCTGCTCGCCTCGGGCGTCACCGTGGCGCCGATGGACAATACCTATGTGCTGATCGGCGGCTACGGACCCTCGGGCTCGATCGGCCCCACCGCAAGCTGGATCCTCGGCCTTCTCGTCTGCGCCGGCCTCGTGCTCGGCATCCTGCGCGGCCGCCAGCAGCGCAAGAAGTTCAACTTTCCCCTGCGCCCGGTCTGGGCCGAGGTGACGCTGGGCGCCATCGGCAGCTTCATGGTGCTGGGCATCACCGCCGTGGTGAATGCCTACCCCTGGGCCCCCAAGGTCATCGAGAACTACGCCAAGGATCACAACATCGCGATCCCCCCGGGAACACTCGATGTCTCGGGCGCGGCGCTCTGCACCGATGGCGACAAGGTGGTGCGCTGCCTGCACGGCCTCATCTTCTACAACGGCTTCGCCATTCCGGTGCTCATCGCCATCGTGGTCGGCCTCGTGATGACCTTCATCGCCAACCGTACGCGCTTCGGGCGCTACGTCTACGCCGCCGGCGGCAACCCAGAGGCGGTGGAACTCGCCGGCATCAACTCGCGCCGGCTCACCGTGATGGTGTTCACCCTGATGGGCATCCTCGTCGGCATCTCGGCCATCATCTCGTCCGCCCGCCTCAACGCCGCGACCATCTCGCTCGGCCAGTCGAACGAGCTCTACGTGATCGCCGCGGTGGTGATCGGCGGCACCTCGCTCGCGGGCGGCATCGGCACCATCTATGGCGCCATGCTGGGCGCGCTGCTCATGCAGTCGCTGCAGTCCGGCATGTCGCTCCTCAACTTCGACTCGGCCTACCAGGACATCGTCGTCGGCGTCGTCCTGGCGCTCGCCGTCTTCCTCGACCAAGTCTATCGCCGCCGCGCCAAGTAAGCGAAGCAAGGGAGCCCATCATGAGCAGCACCCCGAAGAAGCCCACCGTGGTCGAACGCGCCGGCCCGCCGCTGATCGAGATGAAGGATATCTCGATCGCCTTCGGCGGCATCAAGGCGGTGGATCATGCCTCGGTCGATCTCTACCCCGGTGAAGTCGTGGGCCTGCTCGGCCACAATGGCGCGGGCAAGTCGACGCTGATCAAGATCCTGTCCGGCGCCTACAAGCGCGACCATGGCGACATCCTGATCAACGGCGAGAAGGTGGAAATCAACAATCCGCGTGACGCCAAGGCGCTCGGCATCGAGACCATCTACCAGACCCTGGCCCTGGCCGACAACGTCGACTCCGCCGCCAACCTCTATCTCGGCCGCGAACTGCAGACCCGGTTCGGCACGCTGGACGATGCCGCGATGGAGGCCGAATGCCGCAAGGTGATGGGCCGCCTCAATCCGAACTTCCGCCGCTTCAAGGAGCCGGTGAAGGCGCTCTCCGGCGGCCAGCGCCAGTCGGTCGCCATTGCCCGCGCCATCCATTTCAACGCCCGCATCCTGATCATGGACGAGCCGACTGCGGCGCTGGGCCCGCAGGAAACCGCGCAGGTGGGCGAGCTCATCAAGCAGCTCAAGGCCGAAGGCATCGGCATCTTCCTCATCAGCCACGACATCCATGACGTGTTCGACCTCGCCGACCGGGTGACGGTGATGAAGAACGGCCGCGTCGTCGGCACGGCCCGTACCACGGACGTCGATCATGACGAGGTGCTCGGCATGATCATCGCCGGCAAGTGCCCTCCCGGCGCCATCCCCGGGCCCGGCGCATTGCAGAGCCCGGCTGCCGCCGCGTGAGCGCAGTCGACGTCGTCGCACTCGGCGAGCCGCTTTACGAACTGAACCGCCAGCCGGATGGCAACTGGCTCACGGGCTTCGGCGGCGACACCCTCAACGTCGCCATCGCTGCCTGTCGGCTCGGCAGCACCGCCGCCTATGTGACGCGGCTCGGCGACGACATCTTCGCCGAGGAACTGCGCGCGCTGATGACCCGTGAAGCCATCGGCACCGCTGCAGTCATCGCCGATGCGGGCGCCCCCACCGGCCTCTATTTCGTCACCCATGGTGCGACAGGCCACGTCTTCACCTATCGCCGCGCGGGTTCCGCGGCGAGCCGCATGGTGCCCGCCGACCTCGATCCCGCAGTAATCGCATCGGCCCGCTTCCTCCACGCCTCCGGCATCAGCCAGGCGATCGGCGAGACGGCGGCGGAAACGGTCGCCGCTGCCATCGCCATGGCCCGCAAGGCCGGCGTCCGCGTCTCCTTCGATACCAACTTCCGCCCCCGCCTGTGGGAGGCAGGGAAGGCGCGGCCGGTGATCGAGGCGGCGGCCGCACAGGCCGACATTCTCAAGACCTCGGCGGAGGACGCCGCGGCGCTGTTCGGCCTCAGCGATCCCGCCGCGATCGGCCGCCACCTGCTGGGCCTCGGCGCGAAGGCGGTGGTCATCACCCTGGGTGCTGCAGGCGTGGCGCTCGTCACCCGCGACGGGCTGCAGCAGGTGCCGGGCTGCAGGGTCCAGGCCGTGGATGCCACCGGCGCCGGCGATGCCTTCACCGGGGCATTGCTGTCGGAGCTGGCGCGCGGGCGTGACCTCGCCGCCGCCACGCGCTTCGCCAACGCCGCCGCCGCACTGTCGACGCTCGGCTACGGGGCCATCGCACCGCTGCCGCGCCGCGCCGCGGTCGATGCTGCCATGGCGCGCATGGATTGATCTGGATCAAGGAATCGTGGGCTCCGCGCCTCGACATTGGGGGATGCCTACAGCCAACGCCCCCTCGATGTCCGGAGTCGCCGTGAGTGAGAAACCTAGCCCGCTGGCGCGCAATCCGCTGGACATGATCGCCAGTGCGCATGCCGTGCAGGTGCAGATGTGCGACGCCATGGAGCGCATTGCCGATGGCCTCCCCGACGAGGTCGACCGCCGGCTCTGCGCCGAGGTTGCGTCCTGCCTCCAGTTCGACCTGCCGCTCCACCACCACGACGAGGAAGAGGGGCTGTTCCCGCTGCTCCGTGCCCGCGCGAGACCCGAAGACGGTGTCGACAAGATCCTTGAGCGGCTGGCCTCCGAGCACGAGTCCGACAATGACTTCGCCTCCGAGATCGCCGAGGCGCTGGAAACGCTGGGCCAGGGCGGCCGCCCCGCCAATCCGGAAATGCTGGGCTACATGCTCAGGGGCTTCTTCGAGCGCTACCGCCGCCACGTGCACTGGGAAAACCAGCTGGTCATGCCGCTGGCCCGCCTGCGCCTGACCAAGGACGATCTCGAGCAGCTCGCGGCGCGCATGGGCGAGAACCGCCGCCAGGCCAACTGAGGCGCCTCCAGCCGAGGCCTCTGCGACCGAGATCCCTCCAGCCTGACACAAACTTTCCTTCCTAGCCTGCCGCCATCAACAGCGGAGCGGCAGGAATGCGTCTCGACCCCAGGGTGCCGGATGTCCGATAGTCCCGGCATCACCGTGCTGCGGCTCCGGCCGTCGCTCGACCCCACCGCCATCGACGGCCTGCTGCAGGACCTCAGGAAGGCACGCAACACCGCCGTCGTGCTCGAGGCGGGGGATGTCACCCGCGTCTCCACCGTGGCCCTCCAGGCGCTGCTCTCGGCGTGGATGACCTGGCGTTCCGACGGCCATGATTTTCATGTCGCCGCCGCGTCCCCCGCACTGGCCGATGCCGCCCGGCTGCTTGGCCTGCCGAAGGACTTCCTCGCCTGCGAAGGACATGTTCGATGACCGTCACCATCCTCACCGTGGATGATTCCCGCACCATGCGCGACATGCTGCGCATGGCCCTCGTCGATGCCGGCTTCCGCGTGGTGCAGGCCGAGGACGGCCTCCACGGACTGGACGTGCTGCGCGCCGAGCAGCCGCATGTCGTCATCACCGACATCAACATGCCGCGCATGGATGGCTTCGGCTTCATCGAGGCGGTCCGCCAGGACGTCCAGTACCGCGCCATCCCCATCCTCGTGCTGACCACCGAAAGCGATGACGAGAAGAAGCTGCGCGCCAGAAGGGCCGGCGCTACCGGCTGGATCGTCAAACCCTTCGACCCGGCCAAGCTTGTCGCCGCCGTCCGCCGCGTCGCCGCCTGAGGATCACCCCATGGACCCGATGGCCGAAATCCGTCTCACCTTCTTCCAGGAATGCGAGGAACAGCTCACTGCGCTCGAGAACGGCCTTCTCGCCATGCAGGAGGGCGAGAGCGATTCCGAAACGGTGAACGCCGTGTTCCGCGCCGTGCATTCGATCAAGGGCGGCGCCGGCGCCTTCAAGCTCGACGCGCTGGTGAGCTTCGCGCATGTCTTCGAGACCGCGCTCGACAAGGTACGCTCCGGCCAGCTGGTGCCCGAGGCTGAAGCGATGAAGCTGTTCCTGCGCGCCGCCGATGCGCTGGCCGACCTCGTCTCCGCCAGTCGCGACGGCGCCGTCGCGGACACCGCCCCCTATGCCGGGATCGAGGAGGAGTTCAACGCGCTGATCGGCGGCGGTGGCGCGGCGGCCGAGGACGATGAATTCGCCGGCCTGGATTTCCAGCCCATCGTCACCGCCTTCGCGGAGCCCGCCACGGCGCGCAACAGCTACCACATCCGCTTCCGCCCGCTGCGCGATCTCTATGCCAAGGCCAACGAGCCGCTGGCGCTGTTCCGCGAGCTTGGCCGCCTCGGCACGCTCGAGGCGCAATGCGACATCAAGAACCTGCCCTTCCTCGATACCTTCGAGCCGGAAGACAGCTATCTCTCGTGGCAGCTCACCCTCGACACCGAAAACCCCATCGCCGCTGTGAAGGAAATCTTCGATTTCGTCGAGGGCGACTGCGACCTCGTCATCGCACCGGCCTCGACGGAGGCATCCGCTCCGCCGCTGCAGGAGATGGACATCACGGCGATCCTGCGCAAGGTGCGCGAGGAAGCCCCCGCCATCGCCGCCGTCACGGCCGCCGCCCCCGCCGCCGACGCCGATTCGGCTCCGCGCGCCAAGGCCGTCGTGCAGCCGACGATCCGCGTCGATCTCGACCGCGTCGACCGCCTCATCAACCTCGTGGGCGAACTCGTCATCAACCAGGCCATGCTCACCCAGCGCGTGCTGCATTCGAGCCACGTGCGCGACCGCGAGGTGACATCGAGCCTCGAAGAGCTGGAGCGGCTGACGCGCGAGATCCAGGAGAGCGTCATGGCGATCCGTGCGCAGCCCGTGCGCCCGCTGTTCCAGCGCATGTCCAGGATCGTGCGCGAGGTGGCAGATGCCACGGCGAAGGACGTGCGCCTGCGCACCGAGGGTGAGGCAACCGAAGTGGACAAGACGGTGGTCGAACTCCTCGCCGATCCGCTCACCCACATGATCCGCAACGCCGTGGACCACGGCCTCGAGAGCCCGGAGCAGCGCAGCGCGCTGGGCAAGCCGCCCGAAGGCACCGTCCGCCTCGCCGCCGCGCATCGCTCCGGCCGCGTCATCATCGAGGTCAGCGACGATGGCCAGGGCATCAACCGTCCCAAGGTGCTGCAGAAGGCCATCGCCAACGGCCTCGTGCCGCCAGACGCACAGCTTTCCGACAGCGAGATCGACAACCTGCTCTTCCTCCCGGGCTTCTCGACGGCAAGCTCCGTCTCCAACATTTCGGGCCGCGGCGTCGGCATGGACGTGGTCAAGCGCTCGATCCAGGCGCTCGGCGGCCGCATCTCGATCTCGTCGGCGCCGGGGCAGGGCTCCACCTTCACGCTCTCCCTGCCCCTGACGCTCGCCGTGCTCGACGGCATCGTGGTCACGGTCGACGAGCAGGTCTTCGTCATCCCCTTGACCGCCATCGTCGAGACGGTGAAGCACGAACCCTCGCGCATCCACCACCTGGGCGACCATTCCTTCGTGCTGCGCGTGCGCGACGTGCTGGTGCCGCTGGTCGATGTCGGCGCCGAGCTGGGCGTCAGGGCGCCCGCCTCCGACCTCCGCTCCGGCGTGGCCATCCTCATCGAGACGGCGAACGGCACAAGGAGTGCGCTGCTCGTCGACAACATCCAGGACCAGCGCCAGGTGGTGATCAAGAGCCTCGAGACCAACTACATGCGCGTCGACGGCATTGCCGCCGCCACCATCCTCGGCGATGGCCGCGTGGCGATGATCCTCGATGTCGATGCGCTGGTGGGCCCGCGCCACCATGAGTGGAACCCGGCCGAAATCCCCCTTGCCAAAGCGAGCTGACGCCATGATCGAGAAATCCGCAAGAGAACTCACCCGCGAGGCCGAATTCGTCGCCTTCCGGGCGGGCGGCCTCGAATTCTGCATCAACATCATGTCGGTGCGCGAGATCCGCGGCTGGACGCCGGCGACCGCCATCCCGCGGGCGCCCTCCTACATCCGCGGCGTCATCAACCTGCGCGGCGTCGTGCTCCCCATCGTCGATCTCGGCGTCAGGCTGGGCCTGCCCGGCACCGAGCCCACGGCGCGCCACGTCATCATCGTGGCGCAGGTCGGCGAGCGTGCGGCGGGGCTTCTCGTCGATTCCGTCTCCGACATCCTGTCGCTCGAGGACACCTCGATCCAGCCCACGCCGGACGTCGCCTCGCAGCTCGCCCGCATGTTCGTGCGCGGCGTCATCGCCATGGATGGCCGCATGATCTCGGTCATCACCATGGACAATGTGCTGCCCGCCGGCATGGAGCTGGACGCCGCATGACGAGCCGCGCTGCGGCCCCCATCGCAGCCGGCGAATTCGGCTTCGACCGGAGCGACTTCGCCTTCATCGCCACGGCGCTGCACGAGGATGCGGGCATTCATCTGCCTGCCTCAAAGGCGAACCTCGTCTATTCGCGCCTCGCCAAGCGTCTGCGGGCTCTGGGCCTCGAGAGCTTCCGCGACTACTGCGATCTCGTGGGCTCGGATGAAGGGGCCGACGAACGAACGCAGATGATCGCGGCGCTCACGACGAACGTCACCCGCTTCTTCCGCGAGCCGCACCACTTCGATCACCTCCGCCGCAAGGTGATCGAGCCGGTGGCGGAGGAGGTGAAGCAGGGCCGCCGCCTGCGCATCTGGTCGGCCGGCTGCTCCACCGGCCAGGAGCCCTATTCGATCGCCCTGACGCTGCTCTCGGTCCTGCCGGATGCGCGCGCCCATGACGTGAGGATCCTCGCCACCGACATCAATCCCCTGGTGCTGGAGACGGCGCGCAAGGGCCTCTATCCGGCGGAGGAGGTGGTGAGCGTTCCCGCCGACCTGCGCAAGAGCTGGATGGAGCCCACCGGCATCGGCACGCTCCGCCTCGACGAGGCGGCGCGCGGCCTGCTCAGCTTCCGCCCGCTCAACCTCATCGGCGCATGGCCGATGAAGGGTCCTTTCGATGCCGTGTTCTGCCGCAACGTGGTGATCTATTTCGACGAGAAGACGCAGATGCGCCTGCTCACCCGCCTGTCCACGCTGCTGCGCCCGGGCGGTTTTCTCTATCTCGGTCATTCCGAGCGCATGGTGGGCCCGGCGGAAGCCCTGTTCCGCCTCGACGGCACCACCACCTACCGGAAACTCGGGGGAGACCGTGCATGAGCAAGCTCCGCGTCCTCGTCGTCGATGACAGCCCGACCATGCGCCAGCTGGTCACCCGCGCCCTCGAGTCGGACCCCGCCATCACGGTGGCCGGCACTGCGGGCTCCGCACTGGAAGCGCGCGAGCTCATCAAGCAGCTGAACCCGGACGTGATGACGCTCGACGTCGAGATGCCGGAGATGGACGGCCTGTCCTTCCTCGAGCGCGTCATGCGGCTCCGCCCCATGCCGGTGGTCATGGTCTCGACCTTGACGGCGCAGGGCACCGAAACCGCGATCTCGGCCCTGGCGCTGGGCGCGGTCGACTGCGTGGTGAAGCCGACCGCGGCCCATCCCGACAGCTTCGGCAAGCTCCCCGCCAAGGTGAAGATCGCCGCCAAGGTGAAGCGCCGCCTGCCGGAGGCCGAGCCCGACCCAGCACCTGGGTTCCGCGGCGCCTACCAGCCGGCCGACAAGGTGATCGCCATCGGCTCGTCGACCGGCGGCGTCGAGGCGCTGATCGCGGTGCTCACACGGTTTCCCGCCAACTGCGCGCCCACCCTCATCACCCAGCACATGCCGCCGGTGTTCACGAGGAACCTCGCACAGCGTCTCGACCGCATGTGCGCGCCGCAGGTGCTCGAAGCCAGCCATGGCGCGCCCCTGAAGGCGGGCACCATCTATGTGGCGCCCGGCGGCGACCTGCATCTCGAGGTCGCTGCCGGCGGCCAGACCTGCGTGCTGAAGCCCGGCGGCCCGGTCAATGGCCACTGCCCCTCGGTCGACCGGCTGTTCATGTCCATGGCGCGCCATGTCGGGCCGCGCGGCGTGGGCGCCCTTCTCACCGGCATGGGCCGCGATGGCGCGCAAGGCCTGCTCGACATGCGCCGCGCCGGGGCGCGCACCTTCGCGCAGGATGAGGCAAGCTCCGTCGTCTATGGCATGCCGCGCGCCGCGGTCGAGATCGGCGCGGCCGAACACCAGCATTCCCTCGCCCGCATCGGCCCGGCGGTCATCGAGGCCACGGCGGCCAGGATTTAGTGGAGCAGACTGATGCCTTTCATGCAGCACCTCAGGGTGATGGTCGTCGACGATACATCGGTCAGCCGCATGCTGCTGGTCGAGGGCCTGAACGAGATCGGCATCAAGAACACCGTGCTCGCAGGCGACGGCGAGCAGGCGCTGCAGCTGATGATGGCCCAGCCCTGCCACATCGTGTTCTCCGACATGAACATGCCGAAGCTCAACGGCCTGCAGCTTCTCAAGGCGCTGCGCGAATTTGCGCCCACCCGGCAATGCTGCTTCATCCTGGTCACCGGCAAGGGCGACCGCGCCATGATCGAGGAGGGCAAGAAATACGGCCTCAACAATTTCCTGGCCAAGCCCTTCACCACGGCCACGCTGAAGGCCGCCATCGAGGCGGTGGTGGGCAAGCTCGTCTGATGCAGCATCCCGGCCGCCATCCGCGCATCAACATCGTGCAGGGCGAATATCACGTGAGTGCCGATGCCGCACTCTCCATCACCACGCTGCTCGGTTCCTGCGTCGCCGCCTGCATCCATGACCCGGCGGCGCAGGTCGGCGGCATGAACCATTTCCTGCTGCCGGGTGACGAGGCGAATGCGCCCCTCCTGGCGCGCCACGGCGTGCATCTCATGGAACTGCTCATCAACGGCCTGCTGAAGAAGGGGGCGCAGCGCCACCGGCTGGAGGCCAAGCTCTTCGGCGGGGCGCGCACCATGCAGGGCCTGGGCGACATCGGCGCCGCGAACGCCCGCTTCGCCCAGGAGTTTCTCCGGCGCGAGGGCATTGCCATCACCGGCGGAAGCCTCGGCGGCGAGACCGGGCGGCGCCTGCAGTTCTGGCCGGCCTCGGGCCGCGTCATGCAGAAACTCGTGCGCGCGGTGGAGGAAAAGCCACTGGCCGATCCCGTGCTCCCCACCGCCGGCGAGCTGGAGCTGTTCTGAGATGAGCGAGCTTCAACTCTCCGTCCTGCTCGCCCAGCTGTCGCATGAGCTCGGTGCCCTGCAACTCATGGCCGCCGACATGGAGGCGACCGTCGACGACATGATCGAGCGTCACGCCACCGTGCTCGACGCCCGCTCGATCCAGAACCTGCAGCTCCTCGACATCCTGAACCAGACTTTGCTGGCGCTGGCGCAATTCGCCGCCAACACCGCAAGCCTCGTACCCGACTGCAAGCTCGACGGCCTCGCCGCCGTGTCGGGCATCAAACTCGCCAGCCTCGCCCAGCGGCTGGCAAGAGGCGCAGGCCACGCGGTGCGCGACGACAGCGAAAGCTACGAACTGTTCACCTGACCGGGTGAAGGCGCGAGCTTGTGCATCGTCGGCGCGTCGCGGGCGTGTTCCGACATTCGAGCCGCGCACCGAAAGCTCGCCGTTGACGAATCGTCTCCATGCCCGCGAGGCAGAATTCGCAGCGGCCGCAGGCGGAGTAGAGCGAGGGAACCCCGACCAGGTCGCCCGGGCCGAAGCCCGTGACGCCGGGGCCGAGCCTGGCCACCTCGCGTCTGGGTTCGGGTGGAACCTACACGGGTGCCGCGCCCCCAGGGCCACTGCTGTGGCGCGGGTCAGCTGCGCGGCCAGTGCCATCATCACCCATTGAAGCAGCCGCCAGACGCCCATCGCCCCTCCACACCGCGCTGCACAATCGCAGGGAACGAGACATAGCACGTCCCGCAGAAAAAGTCAATACGTTCCTATATTAGGAATGATGCAATTGCCGCCCGGCGGATGCGGCGGCGGCCAAGGTCAAATCGCCGCAGAGCCGCGGCGCCATTGACCTCGGTCAATTTGCGGTGGCTGGAAATCGGGCAGTTTCGCGCTTCGGGGGTCTACCTTTTTCCGATACGAGACGGCTTGCGCTTCTCCGATTCCCGTGTACAGTTTGGAAAAAATAATTCCACGTAGGAAACACAGAGGAGGAGATTGATGCCGCTTTCCTGGAGATTTTCGGTCCTTGGCGACCGTCATCGTGCCCTGGGCTCGAAACTCGAAGACTGGAGCGGCATGGGCACCGCCTGGACCTATGACAAGGACATTTACGAGGAACACATCGCCGTCCGCACCAAGGCCGGCCTGATGGACGTCTCGGGCCTCAAGAAGGTCCACCTCGTGGGTCCCCACGCCATCGCCGTGCTCGACTACATCACCACCCGCGACGTCTCCAAGATCTATCCCGGCAAGTCGGTCTATGCCTGCATGCTCAACGAGCGCGGCATGTTCACCGACGACTGCATCATCTACCGCACCGGGCCGAACAGCTGGATGCTGGTGCACGGGTCGGGTTCGGCGCATGAGGAAGTGATCAAGCAGTCCTACGGCCGCAACGTCGCCGTCCTGTTCGACGACGATCTCCACGATCTGTCGCTGCAGGGCCCGGTCGCCGTCGATTTCCTGGCCCAGCACGTGCCGGGCATCCGCGACCTCAAGTACTTCCACCACATGCAGACCACGCTGTTCGGCGCCCCCGTCATGATCTCGCGCACCGGCTACACCGGCGAGCGCGGCTACGAGATCTTCTGCCGTGGCCAGGATGCGCCCATGATCTGGGACACCATCCTCGACAAGGGCAAGCCGATGGGCATCATCCCGGTCTGCTTCAGCGTGCTCGACATGCTGCGCGTCGAGAGCTACCTGCTGTTCTATCCCTACGACAATTCGCAGATGTATCCCTTCCCCGACCAGATCCCCGGCGACTCGCTGTGGGAACTCGGCCTCGACTTCACCGTCAGCCCCGGCAAGACCGGCTTCCGCGGCGCGGAGGAGCACTACAAGCTCAAGGGCAAGGAGCGCTTCAAGATCTTCGGCGTGCTGGTGGATCACGATGGTCCGGTGGATCTGGGCGACGAGGTCTGGGCCGACGGCCGCAAGGTCGGCGTCGTCACCTGCCCCAGCTACTCGAAGCTCACCAAGAAGAGCATGGGCATCGCCCGCCTCGAGGTGCCTTATGCCAAGCAGGGCACTCCCCTCGAGATCCGCGGCAAGAACGTGAAGGCCAAGGCGATCGCCCACACCATCACCTTCGATGATCCCGAGAAAAAGAAGCGGACGGCGGTCGGCTAAGGAAAGACAGGGCGAATGCTCGTAGCAGGTATCAAGAGCCGCCCTGTCTATGGCGGCCTGAACATCGAGACCCACGCAAAGCGGCACCTCTTCGTCCTCGAGGGCGAAGGGGCGCTGGCCCTCATCGACCAGGTGAAGGCGGCAGGGCCCGATTTTCTCAAGCACGCCGACATCCTCTATGTGGTGTCGGGCTCCGCCGCGCACGAACACGACAAGGCGCTGGCGAAGCTGGGCGCCGACACGCTGTGGGTGGCGCCCACCATTCCGGTGCTGCTCAACCGGCTCAACGTCATGCTGGGCCAGGCCAAGATGGGCACCCACATCTATCTCTCGGGCACCGAGGGCTTCATGGGCCAGGCCCAGCAGGTGGCGATGAACCACGGCGTCGACCCGGCCTCGCTCCACACCGAGCACCGCGGTTCCACCGCGCGCCGCGTGCAGTGCGTGCACTGCAAGGGCATCACCGACAACGTGACGACCAGCCCCTACACCTGCAGCCATTGCGGGCTGTCGCTGCTGGTGCGTGACCATTACTCGCGCCGCCTCGGCGCCTTCCAGGGCGTCTGCATCGATGCCGAGGAACCCGGCACCGCGCCCAAGCCGGAGGAACTGTTCCCGTGACCATCAATACCGAAATGAAGGTCCGCGTGGCCAAGGTCAGCCAAGTCGCCGACAAGGTGAAGCGCTTCCGCTTCGAACGCACCGATGGCGAGCCGATGCCGGTGTTCTCCGGCGGCGCGCATGTGATCGTCTCGATGCGCGACGGCAAGGTGCTGCGCCGCAATCCCTATTCGCTGATGTCCTCGCCGGCCGACAGCCGGGGCTACGAAATCAGCGTGCTGCGGGTGGAAAACTCGCGCGGCGGCTCGGCCTTCCTGCACGAGACGCTGAAGGAAGGCGACGAACTCGTCCTCAGCCAGCCCGTCAACCTCTTCGCCTTCGACCATCGCGGCAAGAAGCACATCATGATGGCCGGTGGCATCGGCATCACGCCCTTCATCGCCATGATGGACCAGATGGAGCGCGAGGGGAAAGCCTTCGAGCTGCACTACGCCGTCAGGACGCGCGGCCACGGCGCCTACTGGAAAGAGCTGCAGCAGCGCTATGGCACGCACCGCGTGAAGATCTACTGCGACGAGGAGAAGCTCTTCATCCCCGTCGACAAGGTGCTGGAGAACCAGCCGCTCGGCACACATCTCTATGTCTGCGGCCCGGCCGGCATGATCAACGGCGTGCTCGGCAAGGCGCGCGCGCTCGGCTGGCCGAAGCAGAACCTGCATTCCGAGGAATTCCTGGCGCCGCCTCCGGGCAAGGCCTTCCAGGTCAGGCTCGCGAAATCGAACCGCACCATCGACGTGGCGCCCCACCAGTCGATCCTCGAGGCGCTCGAGGCCAATGGCATCGATGCGCCCTATCTCTGCCGCGGCGGCGCCTGCGGCCAGTGCGAGACCGGTGTGGTGTCCTGCGACGGCGAACTCGAACACAACGACCACTTCCTCGAGCCCGATGACAAGGCCTCGGGCAAGAAGATCATGATCTGCGTCTCACGCATCAAGGGCAACGAGGTTACCCTCGACCTCTAGGAGTTCCCCGCATGAACCTCACCTTCAAGAACGAAACCTTCCGCGACGACTACACTTTCAGGAACTCGCCGGAATCGATCCGCCGCTTCCCCTTCCCGTTCAACGAAGACAAGTACATGTATTCGGTGAACATGGAGCCCCATGTTCCAGCCGGCCCCGCCGGCCACGCCTACAACAAGCCCATCGACGTCGATGAGCATTACGTGGCCGAGATGCGCGACCGCGCGCTGGTGCTGAAGGAAGACCCGCTGCGCTACCAGGCGCTGCCGCACATGATGGCCGCCCAGTGGGACACGCTCGAGCTCCTGATGGAAGCCCAGGCCGAGGGCTATCCCGAACTCTTCACGCTGGAGAAGAACGGCGACCAGTGGCGCTGGATCAACCGTCCCCTCGGGATCGACCAGACCTTCACCTTCGGCGACGCGTCGACGCTGCCGATGGAGCCCTTGGAATACATCACGCGCCAAGCGCAGGGCGACTTCGTCATCGTCGACCAGCGTGACGGCCAGCTGTGGTGCGATGCCGGCATGGTGACGACCCAGGCCGACTGGTCGCTCGACTTCGACATCGGCATGAACTTCCACGAGTGGCACGGCCCCGTGCCGCTCGCCCACGAGATCGGCGTCTTCGACCGCGCGCTCAAGTTCCTGCTGAACCTGCAGCAGGGCAAGCCGGTGCGCCGCCTCAACTGGACCATGACCATCAATCCGCGCCTCGACACGAGCCCGGAGAACTATCACAAGTGGGGCCCGGACCGCGCTACGGTCACGCCGGAGAACGTCGGCAACAAGGTGCACCTGCGCTGCGAGCTGCAGACGCTGTGGCGCCTGCCGCGCTCCAACGCCATCCTCTTCGTCATCCGCTGCTACCTCATCAAGATGGAGGAGCTGGTGACGGTGCCCAAGTGGGCACGCCGCTTCCACCGCGTGCTGCGCGACCTGCCGCCGCAGTTGGTGGACTACAAGGGTCTGACACGCTACCGCCCGACGACCATCGAGTGGCTGGCGAAATTCGACGACGGCCAGCCGACCTCTCCCGGCATCTATCCGGACTGAGGGGAAGGCAAGAGACAAGCACCAGGGAGCAAACATGACGAGAGTTGCAGTAATCGGCGCGGGCCCTTCGGGCCTGGCAGCGCTTCGCGCCTTCCAGTCCGCCAAGAAGAAGGGGGCGAAGATCCCCGAGATCGTCTGCTTCGAGAAGCAGGACGACTGGGGCGGCTTGTGGAAATATACCTGGCGCACCGGTCTCGATGAATATGGCGAGCCCGTGCACTGCTCGATGTACCGCTACCTGTGGTCCAACGGACCCAAGGAGTGCCTGGAATTCGCCGACTACACCTTCGAGGAGCATTTCGGCAAGCCGATCCCGTCCTATCCGCCGCGCGCCGTGCTGTGGGACTATATCGTCGGCCGCGTGAAGAAGGCCGGTGTGAGGAAGTGGATCCGCTTCAACACGCCCGTCCGCATGGTCGAGTACGACAAGAAGAAGAAAAAGTTCTCCGTCACCTCGCACGACCGCGTGAAGGACGTGATGAAGACCGAGGAGTTCGACTACGTGATCTGCGCGTCGGGTCACTTCTCGACGCCGATCACGCCGTTCTTCCCCGGCCTCGATTCGTTCAACGGCCGCGTGCTGCACGCCCACGACTTCCGCGACGCGCTGGAGTTCAAGGGCAAGGACATCCTCATCGTCGGCCGCAGCTACTCGGCCGAGGACATCGGCTCACAATGCTGGAAATACGGCGCGAAGTCGGTGACCACCACCTACCGCTCGAAGCCCATGGGCTTCAAGTGGCCGAAGAACTTCGAGGAGCGTCCGCTGCTGCAGAAGGTCGAAGGCAAGACGGCCTATTTCAAGGACGGCACCACCAAGGACGTGGACGCCATCATCCTCTGCACCGGCTACCAGCACTACTTCCCCTACCTGCCGGAGGACCTGCGCCTCAAGACGGCGAACCGGCTGTGGCCGGAGAAACTCTACAAGGGCGTGGTCTGGCAGGACAACCCGCGCTTCTTCTACATCGGCATGCAGGACCAGTTCTACACCTTCAACATGTTCGACGCCCAGGCGTGGTACGTGCGCGACATCATCCTCGGCCGCATCAAGCTGCCGAAGGCCGATGCCATGAAGAAGGACTGGCAGAAGTGGCTGCGCCGCGAGAAGAAGCTCGCCGACGCCGAGCAGATGATCTGGTTCCAGGGCGACTACGTCAAGGAACTGATCGACGCCACGGATTACCCGAGCTTCGACATCGAGGGCGTGAACAAGACCTTCATGGTCTGGGAACACCACAAGATGGACGACATCATGGGCTTCCGGAACAATGCCTACAAGTCGCTGATGACCGGCACCATGAGCCCCAAGCACCACACGCCGTGGAAGGACGCGCTCGACGACTCGCTCGAGGCGTATCTGGCGGTCAAGTAAGGTTGCTTACATTGCACTCATCATCGCCGGACCTTCGGGTCCGGCGATTTTGTTTTGGTACCAACTCCCTCTCACCGTCACCCCGGCGAAGGCCGGGGTCCAGCTTCGGGCATCGGTCACGCGGAAAGCTGGATCCCGGCCTGCGCCGGGATGACGGCGAGGAGGGGATTTGGCCGCATCAAAGTGGCCCTCATCCGCCCTTCGGGCACCTTCTCCCATCCCTTACGGGACGGGAGAAGGACTCGTGGCGAGATCTCCCAACGAGTCCTTCTCCCGTTGCGAAGCAATGGGAGAAGGTGCCCGAAGGGCGGATGAGGGCCTCGCGCCGCGAGTCGCAGCTTATGACCGCGGCCTGGTCTTCTCCGGATCATACGCCGCGAACTTCACGATCTTCGCCGGCAATCTCTTCTGGTGACCATCCAGCTTGCCGATCTCGACCTCCGTGCCGAGCTCCGCGTTCAGCGCGTCGACGCGGGCGAGTGCGATGTTCTTGCCGAGGATCGGCGAGCGCATCGACGATGTGACCACGCCCACCTGCGCGCGGCCGATGTGCACGCAGTCACCGTGGCCCACGGCCTCGTTCGAATCGATCTCGAGGCCGACGAGCTTCCGCCTGGGGTGCTCCTTGCGCTTGATGAGAGCTTCCTTGCCGATGAAGTCGTCGGCCTTGGTCTTCAGCGGCACGGCGAAGCCGATGCCAGCCTCGAAGGGGTCGGTCTCGGAGTCGAACTCGTAATGCGCGAAGATCAGCCCCGCCTCGATGCGCACCATGTCGAGGGCCTCGAGGCCCATCGGCTTCAGCCCGTATTTCTGCCCGGCATTCCACACCGCGTCGAACACCGCGTTGGCATCCTTGGGGTGGCAGAAGATCTCGTAGCCGAGCTCGCCCGTGTAGCCGGTGCGTGACACGACCACGGGTGCGCCTTCGAAGTGGCCGATGCGGGCGGGCGTGAAGCGGAACCACTCGAGCTCGCTGATCGACGGCTGCGCCGGCGGCGTCCAGATGATCTCCTTCAGCAGCTCGCGGCTGTTGGGGCCCTGCACCGCGATGTTGTGCAGCTGGTCGGTGGAGGAGCGCACCCACGCCTTGTAGCCCATCTTCTCCGCCTGCTCGCGCAGCCAGATGCCGGAGTAATCATCGCCGCCGATCCAGCGGAAATTGTTGGGGCCGAGCCGGAACACCGTGCCGTCGTCGATCATGCCGCCGTTCTCGTAGCACATGGCGGTATAGACCACCTGGCCGGTCGAGAGCTTGCGGATGTCGCGCGTCACGCAATACTGCAGCAGCGCCTCGGCATCGGGCCCCGTCACCTCGAACTTGCGCAGGGGCGACAGGTCCATCACCACGCATTTCTCGCGCGCCGCCCAGTATTCCTCGATCGGCCCGTCATTGTTGAAGCGGGTGGGCAGCCAGTAGCCGCGATACTCGGTGAAGTTCCGGGTGAGTGCGGAGAAGCGCTCGTGGAAGGCGGTCTGCTTGGTCAGCTGGGCGTCGGCGTCCGGTGTCATGCGATAGGCCACTGCTCTCTGGAAGGTTTCTTGTGCCGCATAGGTGCGGATGTGAATGTCGGTCGGGTCCCAGGCATTGGCCGCGTCGATGTCGTCGGGGCACGAGGACGAGACGCAGACGATGTCGGTCAAGGCCTTCATCAGCACATAGTCGCCGGGGCGCGACCACGGCTCGTCGAGGTAGAGCTGGTTCTGGTGGTCGATGTTGGTGTTGTAGAAATAGTTGATGGCTTCCCAGCCCTTGCGCGGCGCCACGCCATAGGGCGCCAGCGCACGGTTGAAGTTCTCGGTGCAGTTGACGTGGCCGGGATAGCCCATGTCGTCGTAGTAGCGGCTGTTGCAGGCGGTGGCGAAGGCGTCGTGCCGGCCCACCGTGTCCTGCACGATCTCGACCAGGGGCTCGAACTCGCGGTCGAAGGCCTTGGACGGCAGGCCCGGTGTCGGGTAGCTGCGGCCCAGCAGCGTGCGGGTGACGGTGGAGTCGAGGGCGTAGTCCAGCCCCTTGTCCACCTTGCGCGCGGCGAGCGCCTGAAAATCCGTGCACTGACGGCCGGAGACGTCGATCACCTGGATCCACTCGCCGGCGCGCACCAGATAGGCCTGGGCCGTTGCCGCCTTGATGCGGATGTCGTGGATGGGGTCGGCCAGGGGTTCGGGAAGGATGTCGAGCCGCTTTCCGGTGGGGGGCGCGGCGCGGGTGATTCGCAGCTCGATCCCGGTTGCGGTGTCCTGCGCCTGCGGGTTCATGTCGCCGCCGGGTGCCGCGACGATCAGAATGCCGTCGCGCGCCACCGTCAGCGCGGCACTGCTGCCGGCCTTGCTGTCACCCCCGAAGAGTCCGGCGGAACGTGCCGCGGCGAGGTCGATCCCGCGGCGGCGGAGTGCTCCCAGCGTGCGGGCCGCACCCTCGCCACGGCGCGACAGGATGGCCTTCAGCCCCGCACCCGTGCCGTCGGCGGCGATGCCCAGCGCCGCGGTGTCGAAAGCCCCGTCAGGCCCGCAGAACATGATTTCGCAGGCCTGTCCGCCCTCGCTGTCGGCGAGCCGCAGCAGGTCGCCCGCCCTGACTTCGACCACCACCGAACCCGCACCCGGGACGGGGTATCGCTCCACCCGCTCGGGCAGGGTCCGCACGCCGGGCCGCAGGATGCGGCTTGCCGGTGGGGCGGTGTTGCGTCGCAATAGATCCAGCATCAAGTCACCCTTCCCTAGGGGTACGTTTGCAAGTGTTTCAAAACTATAAGTGAGTTTTGCTTGACCGTCGATATAACGGCATTCAAAATTATTTCCTGAGAGATTGGGGAGGTTCGGCGACATCGCTCGCTGCCTCAGTCAGGCCCGCTGGAGTCCGACCCGCCCGCAAGAGGTGGTGCGCCGGCGGGAATGGGCAAAGGGAAAAATGGAGGGAAGGACTACAATGTCAGAACAATCGAACTCGGGCGAACTCGTCCGGGCACTGGACTGGAAGGGCGCCTTCTGGGTCGCGGCCGGCGTGCCGCCCCTCGTGCTCTTCTCCATCGGCGGCATCGCCGGCACCACCGGCAAGCTCGCCTTCCTGGTGTGGATCATCTCGATGATCATGGGCTTCCTGCAGTCCTTCACCTATGCCGAGATCGCCGGCATGTTCGCCAACAAGTCGGGCGGTGCATCCGTGTACGGAGCAACGGCCTGGCTGCGCTATTCCAAGTTCATCGCGCCCCTGTCGGTGTGGTGCAACTGGTTCGCCTGGAGCCCGGTGCTGTCGCTGGGCTGCGCCATCGCCGCAGGCTACATCCTCAACTCGCTGTTCCCGATCCCCGCCGCCGACTCGCAGATCGTTCTCGACTGGGTCGCGGCGCATGCCGCGAACTACACCGCCACCACGCAGTCGGTGGTCGACTACATCGCGGCCCATGCCGGCACCGCGCCGGCGGATGCCATCAAGGCGGTGGCCGCGACCGATGCCGTCGCCGCCCTCACCCCGGCGGTGCGCAACTGGGAAGCGCTGACCTTCAACATTCCCGGCCTCGGCGGCCTGCATTTCAACGCCACCTTCATCATCGGCGCCATCCTGATGCTGATCATGTTCGCGATCCAGCATCGCGGCATCGCGTCCACCGCCAGCGCCCAGAAGATCCTCGCCATCATCGTGCTGGTGCCGCTGTTCCTGATCGGCATCGTGCCGATCATCACCGGCCAGATCAACTATGCCAACGTCACCGGCCTCGTTCCGCCGGCCGCCGCCTATTCGGCGGACGAGGGCACCTGGAACATCGGCGGCTGGACGCTGTTCCTCGGAGGCCTCTACATTGCCGCCTGGTCGACCTACGGCTTCGAGACCGCGGTGTGCTACACCCGCGAGCTCAAGAACCCCAAGACCGACACCTTCAAGGCCATCTTCTATTCGGGCCTGCTGTGCTGCGTGTTCTTCTTCCTCGTGCCGTTCTCCTTCCAGGGCGTGCTGGGCCATGCGGGCATGCTCGCTCCCGGCATCGTCGACGGAACGGGTGTGGGTGAAGCGCTCGGCAACATGATCGGCGGCGGCAAGGTCATCACCCAGATCTTCGTGATCCTGATGATCCTGGCGCTGTTTCTCGCCATCATGACGGCGATGGCCGGTTCGTCGCGCACCCTCTACCAGGGTTCGAAGGATGGCTGGCTGCCGCGCTACCTGAGCCACGTCAACAAGCACGGTGCACCCACGGGTGCGATGTGGACCGACTTCGGCTTCAACCTGTTCCTGCTGGCGCTGGCCTCGGACGTGTCGGGCTATTTCTACGTGCTCGCCATCTCCAACGTCGGCTACATCATCTTCAACTTCCTCAACCTCAACTCGGGCTGGATCCACCGTGTGGACTCGGGCCATGTCGAGCGTGCGTGGAAGGCGCCGACCTGGCTCATCGGCCTCAATACCGTGCTGGCCTTCGTCAACGCGCTGTTCCTCGGCGCCGGCGCCAAGGTCTGGGGCTATTCGAGCGCGCTGTGGGTGGGCTTCGCCTTCGCCGCGCTCATCCTGCCGGTGTTCGTCTTCCGCCACTACATGCAGGACGGCGGCAAGTTCCCGCAGGAGGCACTCGACGATCTCGGCATCGTCGGCGGCGGCCTGGGCGAGCGCAAGGCGGGCATGCTGCCCTACCTGACGCTGGTTGCAGGCGTCTGCGTGGTGCTGGTCGCCAACTGGTTCTTCACGCTGCCGGCGTGAGGCGAGATCACATGACGATGCTGCGGGGCCCTTCGAGGCCCCGCATGCGTCTTGCGGGGCAGGCCGTCTGCTCGGTACACTGACCGCGACAGGGAGAACGAACGCCATGAAGAAGATCGAAGCCACCGAGCGCATCGTGGCCAACTACAGGACCGCGCCTTACAAGAACTATGTCGATGCCGACGGCCGTGAAATTCCGGGCCAGTCCTTCGTGCAGTTCGACGACACCTTTCCCGAGGGCGCGGGCTTCACGCTCTACCGCATGGCGCCCGGCTCCTCGAGCCAGCCGCACGAGCACACCTGCCACGAGCAGTTCTTCGTCATCGAGGGCGAGGTCACCGACAATGACGGCTATGTCTACAAAGCCGGTGATTTCGTGTTGCTGAAGACCGGCACCCAGCATTTTTCGACCACCGAGAAGGGCGCGACACTGGTGGTCTTCGTGCGCGACCTCGAACGCAATCTCTGATCCACCGCGAGGTGGCGCTGCGGCAGGCCCGTCACACAATGCAATGCGGCGTCCCTCCGCCCAGGTGCTAGGGTCCCGTCATGTCCCTGATGGATGTACTGAACGCCGCCGAGCGCTGGATCGGCGTCCTGGCCGAGCGCCAGCGCCTCGCTGCGGCCCGGCGGCGGGCGGCCGCGATCACCGGCCTGCATCAGCTCGCCGGCACCGCCTGCCACTGCCCGTCCAACCTCGCCTTCCACCATGTCCACTCCGAGGCGATCCGTGAGTGTGCCGACATTGTAATCGATTACGGAAGCAATGTTGAAAATCCCCGCCGGCCGCAGCTGCCGGTGGCCCTGATCGCCCACTTCGCTCCGATGATCCCGCGCGGCGCCGTGGTGCATGTGAAGACCGATCGTCTCGCCGAATTCGAAGCAACGATCCTGCCGCAGCTGCAAGCCCCCATCGTGCTGGTGACGGGCGATTCCGACATCGCCCCGGTGCTGGCCCACCGCGGGCTGCTCGATCACCCGATGATCGGTCACTGGTTCGCGCAGAACTGCGATCTCGACGCGCCGCACCCCCGCCTCACCCCCGTCCCCATCGGCCTCGACAATCCGGTCTACACCAAGTTCGAAAAGCGCCTGGGCTTCCTGGTGGATGCGATTGCCGGGCGCTCGCGCGTCGATTTTCGCTTCAGCACCAACGACACCGGCAACCAGCGGCGCTTCAATGCCGCGGCCGATCTGTCGCGCGCCGCCATCGGCAACAAGCCGCTCGCCGTGCTCTGCACCTTCCACATGAACCACCGGATCGCGCCCGACATTTCGCAGCTGCCCGACCGCGTGGCCGCCGCTGCCGCCCTGCGCGGCAGCCCGCTGTGCCATTTCATTCCACGCCGCCTGCCGCAGCAGGAATGCTGGCGCCTGCATGAGGGCTTCGCCTTCGAGGCGTCGCCGCAGGGCAATGGTCCCGACTGCTTCCGCACCTGGGAGGCGCTGGCGCTCGGCACCGTACCCATCGTGCGCATGGGCCCGCTCGACCGGCTCTACCGCGAGCACGGTTTTCCGGTGGCGATCGTCAAGGCCTGGTCGGAGGTGACGGCGGAACGGATTGCAGCCTGGGCGGAGGAGCTGGTGCCGCAGCTCGTTCCGAGCCGCCAGAAGCTTTCCGCCGGCTACTGGACGAGCCTCATCCGCGCCCGTGCCGTGGCGATCCGCGCCGCCGCCTGATCACGGCAGCTGCGGCCTGCCGCGCAGCCGGGCCAGCGGGTTCGGCATGGGTCCCAGCCGGCCGAGGAACGAGGCCATCCGGTCGCCCAGCGTGCCGATCCCCGTGGTCGTCTTGTAGAACAGCAGCACGGAGGCAGAAAAATACACCGTGAACACCGTCCACAGCACCAGTGCGGGGCCGAACTGGCTGTCGCGCCCGAAGTCGCCGGCAAAATCGATGAGCTGCTGATAGACGATCACGATGAGCAGGACGACGATCGACTGATAGGGGTTCCGGCGGCGTGAGCTCTGCACCCCCAGCGCCACAGCGAGCATCGGCAGGAACAGGCAGGACAGCGCGATCACCAGCTTCTTGTTGGCGGCTTCCGAAATATCCTCGACGCTGGCGTCATTGAGCGGCTTCGTCTGGCTGAGGAGCTCCGGCAGCAGCAGTTCCTGCTCGTCGTCGCCGCGCGGCCGGAACGGCTGGATCGCGTCGCCCACCGGCACGTCGAGCACGTCGAAGTTCAGCGTCTGCACGGCATCGGGGTCCCGGCCGTCGGCGATCATCAGGCGCTGGCCGGCATAGAGCCTCAGGCTCAGCTGGTCGTTGATCTTGGTCACGATGCCGCGCGGCGCCAGGATGGTGATCGAGCCGCCATTGTCGCGCGGTTCGAAGATCAGGATCTTCTCGAAGCTGCGGCGGTCCGGGTTGATTTTTTCGACGAAGATGGTGCGCGGTCCCACATTGGTGAAGGTGCCGTCACGAATGCGGAGGTAATAGTCGGCCTTCTCGAGATGATAGGTGAGGGCGCGATAGGTATAGCGGCCGAGCGGCTGCATCCAGCCCACCACCACCAGATTGGCGCAGGCGAAGACCACGCCCAGCACCAGCAGCGCGGCGAAGCAGCGCGCGATCGACGAGCCGGTGGCCTGCAGCACGCTGGCCTCGGCATTGACGGTGAATTGCCGCACCACGGTGAAGCTGCCCCAGTACAGGGCGAGCGGCAGCATGAAGCCGAGATAGTGCGGCACGAAGGCGGCCAGCATGCGCGCCACGATCAGCATGCCCTGGTCGTTGCCCAAAACGAGGTCGAAGATGATGAGGAAGCGTGCCGCCGAAAGGACCAGAAGCCCGATCAGGATGGTGGCGGCCGTCGGAACGAGGCAGCTGCGCAGCACATAGCGGTCGATGATCGTCAGAATCGTCCTGCCTCGTCACCTGGAAACAAATAACCTAAAAATACATCATCTATCGCAGCGGGCCACACCTGTCACCCCGCATCTCGGCCGCCGGCCGGGCGGGTCACGCCGCCCGTTCGGCCGCCTTCCGGACAAGCACCTCGGCCACGATGTCGAAGGCGCCAAACTGCTCGATCAGCATCCGCCGCCCCAGCGCGTCGCGCTGTGCGGCATCGGGTGCGAAGCGGCCCAGATACTGCCTGACGCCGCTGCCGATCTCGGACGTGAAGTGCCATGTATTGCCACCGGCGTTGCATTCAAGCACGAAGAGGTTTCCCGTTCCTTCCTCCCGGATCATGTCGATTCCGAGGATGGGGATATCGGGCAGCGCGCCATGGGTGGCCTCGGCCAGGCGGATTGCGGCCGTGTCGTCGACGAGCGTGCGGCTGCGCTCCGCCGCATTGGAGGCCACGATGAAGCGGTCGAGCGCGTCGTCCCCGCCGCCGAGCGGCGGCTGCTCCGCGAGGATCTCCATCTCGTAGCAATAGAGGGCCCGGCCCAGAAAGGTCTGCACCCGGGTAGAGCGCGGGCGCCGGCCGCTGGCCACGAAGCGCTGCACCATGTGGGCGCCCGGGTGGCTGAGCAGCGGATCCTCGGCAGCCAGCCTGTCCGCTGTCAGGGCCTCCAGCCTGGCCCGGCGGAACAGGCGCACCCCGCCATGCGAGGTGGCGCCGAGGTCGAGCGGCTTCACGATGACGAAATCACCGAATAAGGCGGGGTCGAGCGTCATGCCAAGGCGGAAGGGCAGGGCGGCGGGCGTGGGAATGCCGGCGCGACGGAAAATCTCCTGCTGCGCCAGCTTGCCGATCGGCCGGTTGCGCAGGATGGGCCCGCGCCGGATGGGCATGGCGAAATCGCGCGACAGCGCCACGGTGAGCGTGGGCCGCTCCCAGGCTTCAGCGGGAAGCTCCGCCTTCAGCTTCACCGGCAGGTGAAAGACGGCGATCTCCGGATCGCGCGCGGCCACTTTGCGGGCGATTTCGGTGAAGTCGCGCGCATAGTCCGGGCCGCGGTGGATGAGCACGAGATTGCGCCGGATCATCCGAGCCTTGCCATCATGCCAGCGAGGAGGAGAAGGATGGTGGAGCCAGGCGGAATCGAACCGCCGACCTCTTGAATGCCATTCAAGCGCTCTCCCAACTGAGCTATGACCCCTTGAAACCATCGTTTGCGCCACATGGGGGTGGCGAAGCGGGGCGGAACCTAGTTCCGCCCCTGCGAACACGCAAGAACTATTTTCAGACTTCTTCCTCGTCTTCCTTGCCGCCGGTATCGAGCAGGCCCGACATGTTGTCGCCCTCCTCTTCCTCCTCGACCAGGAACGTGTCGTCCTCGGCTTCGTCGGCGCCGCCCTCTTCACCGAGATCCACGTCCTCGATGCCCGCGGTCTCGTCGTCGTCACCGGTATCGGGGGCTTCGGCATCCTCGAGGCTGATGAGCTCGACATCCGCCACTTCCGCGTCGTCCGCCTCCTCGACCACGCGCGGCTTGGGTGCGGGCGCCATGGCGGGCATGTCGCCCTTGGACGGCAGGACCTGGGCCGCCACGAAGTTGGCGTTGCACTTCGGGCAGACGATCGGGTTCTTCATCAGGTCGTAGAAACGGGCGGCACAGGACGGGCACGTCCGCTTGGTTCCGAGTTCAGCCTTGACCACGGTTGATCCTTTCGACGGCAATAGGTTGATTGGGGGGCTCCATGACACTTCTCGAAGGTAATGTCAAAACCCCCCATGCCAAGGGCTGGAAGCCGGCGGAATCATCGTGTATCGGAACCGCCCATGACAAGTCACAGCTCCGCAAGTCACAGCCCCGCCGAACCGCTTCCCCTCGTCTCCCGCCGTGGATCTGGCCTCAAGGGCCGCATCCGGGTGCCGGGCGACAAGTCCATGTCGCATCGGGCCCTCATGTTCGGCGCCGTCGCCATCGGCGAAACCACCATCCGTGGGTTGTTGGAGGCTGAGGACGTCATCAACACCGCGAAGGCCATGACGGCGCTGGGAGCCGACGCGAAGCGGGGTTCCGACGGCGTGTGGCGCGTCCAGGGCGTGGGGGTGGCCGGCCTCCGCTCGCCCTCGGGGCCGCTCGATTTCGGCAATTCCGGCACCGGCGTCCGGCTCGCCATGGGGTTGATGGCGACCACACCGCTCACTGCCCGGTGCATCGGCGATGCCTCGCTGTCCAAGCGCCCCATGGGCCGCGTCACGGTTCCGCTCAGCGCATTCGGCACCCAGTTCGAGACGGCGGAGGGCAACCGCCTGCCGCTGACGCTGAGGGGTGCCAAGAACCCGGTGCCCGTCACCTACACGCTGCCCGTCGCCTCCGCCCAGGTGAAGTCCGCCGTGCTGCTCGCCGGCCTCAACACCCCGGGCAAGACGACCGTGATCGAGCCCACCGCCACGCGCGACCACACCGAGCGCATGCTCAAGGGCTTCGGCGCAAGGATCACGGTCGAGAAGAAGCCCGACGGCAACCACATCACCATCGAGGGCCAGCACGAGCTGAAGGCACAGGACCTCGACGTGCCGGGCGATCCGTCGTCTGCCGCCTTCCCGATGGTCGCGGCGCTGATCACGCCGGGCTCCGACATCGTCATCGAGAACATCATGCTGAACCCCACCCGCACGGGGCTCATCGACACGCTGATTGAGATGGGCGGCAACATCACGATCGAGAACCGCAGGCTTGCCGGTGGCGAGGAGGTGGGCGACCTTCACGTGAAGGCGTCCCGGCTCAAGGGCGTCACCGTGCCAGCCGCCCGCGCGCCCTCGATGATCGACGAATATCCGGTGCTCTCGGTGGCCGCCTCCTTCGCGAGCGGAGTCACCCGCATGGAGGGCCTCGAGGAACTGCGCGTCAAGGAAAGCGACCGCCTCGCCGCGGTGGAAGCCGGCCTCAAGGCCAATGGCGTGTCGACGCGCTCGGGCCGCGACTGGCTTGAGGTCGACGGCGGTGGTGCGAAGGGTGGCGGCACCGTCGTCACCCACATGGACCATCGCATCGCCATGTCCTTCCTCGTCATGGGCCTCGCTTCGGCAAACGAGACGAAGGTGGACGACAGCCGTTTCATCGCCACGTCCTTCCCGGACTTCACCGGCCTGATGAACGGCATGGGCGCCAAACTCAGCCCGGCCGCATGATCATCGCGGTCGATGGCCCCGCCGCCGCCGGCAAGGGCACCATCGCCCGGGCGCTCGCGAGGCATTTCGGCTTTCACTTCCTCGATACGGGTGCCCTTTACCGCATGGTGGGCCTCGCGACGCTAAGGGCCGGCGGCGAGCCCATCACGCCCGAAACGGCCATCGCCGCCGCGCGAAGCCTCGAGCCGTCGAGCTTTACCGACTCCGATCTCCGCACCGAGACGGTGGGTGCCGCCGCCTCCATCGTCGCCGTGATCCCGGAGGTCCGCGCCGCCCTTCTCGAGTTCCAGCGCAGCTTCGCGCGCAAGCCCCCCGGCGCGGTGCTCGACGGCCGCGACATCGGAACCGTGGTCTGCCCCGACGCCCACGCCAAGCTCTTCATCACCGCAAGCCCCGAAGTCCGCGCCCGCCGGCGCCAGAAGGAACTGGGCGCTGCCGACTACGACGCGGTCCTGGCCGACATCAAGGCCCGCGACGCCCGCGACTCCCAGCGCGCCACCGCCCCGCTGGTGGCTGCGCAGGACGCGGTGATGCTCGATACCTCCGGCATGGATATCACGGCTGCAGTATCTGCCGCGATTGCGGCCGTCGAAGCGAGGCGGGTGCCCTAGGCGCGGTCGATGCGGCCGGAATAACAGCCCGGCCTGGCATTGTGCACGTGGATGTAGCTCACCGCCGGATCGGCGAACAGCCGGGCGATCAGCGGTTCGATGACGGCCCCTTCCACCACGTCGGCTTCACGCATCATGCCCTCGGCATCATAGGCGCGCAGCGACAGAAGGCGGCCCCGCATGACCGGCGGGATCTCGTCCACGGCGTCATAGGCCCGTGTCGCACCCTCGCGCACGAAGATGGCGTGCGACGCCCGGTACGGCGTTTCGGCAGGCTGGCATACGTGGTTGAGCAGCAGCACCGTCTCGCCCGGCTCCGCATCCCGCATCTCGATCCGGTCAGGAAAGCCCGGCGTGGCATCGACAAGGTATCGCCTCACACCGCGCCTTGCCAGTTCCTCGTCCGGGAGACCGAACAGGGGCAGGAAGGGTTCGGCGGACAGACCGGTGATGCGAAATGCCATGAATGCCTCCTGTGATGTCCCGGCATCTGCGCATCGTCGGAACTGCGGCGCCACCCGATTTCGAACATTTGACAGTGACCCCTGGCAAACCCCTTTCCCTTGCCCCACCCGCCATTTTCACCTATATGCGGCCCCGTTGCAGGACGTGCCGTCTTCGGGCGGGCATGGACGTGAACCGGGGTGCCGCAATGCGCCCCACATTGTTTCACCGCTTCGGAAACATCTAACTGCCTGCCTGGGCAGGGTTTTCGGGCTTGGAACGACAGGTCGAGTTTGCCCTTCCGGCGCCCATTTCAACCAAGGGGCCTGAGGGGACGTCCTAGCGGGTTTTGCCGCCGGGCCAGCCTCGATTTCAGACAGGATACGTAACACACATGGCGAAATCCGCCGTCTCGCTCACCCCCACCCGTGAAGACTTCGAATCGCTCCTCGCCGAGAGCTATTCCGACAACCCCGCCTCCGAAGGCAGTGTGGTCAAGGGCCGCATCGTCTCCATCGAGAATGATTTCGCGATCATCGACGTCGGTCTGAAGACCGAAGGCAAGATCGCCGTCAAGGAATTCGCCCAGCCGGGCAAGACGTCGGAAGTCAAGGTCGGCGACACCGTCGAGGTCTACCTGGAGCGCATCGAGAATGCGATGGGCGAGGCCGTTCTGTCGCGTGACAAGGCCCGCCGCGAGGAAGCCTGGACCCGTCTCGAGCAGATGTCGAATTCGAACGAGCGCGTCGAAGGCGTGATCTTCGGCCGCGTCAAGGGCGGCTTCACCGTCGACCTCGGCGGTGCTGTTGCCTTCCTTCCCGGTAGCCAAGTCGACGTCCGCCCGATCCGCGACGTGGGCCCGCTGATGAACGTTCCGCAGCCCTTCCAGATCCTCAAGATGGATCGCCGCCGCGGCAACATCGTCGTGTCGCGCCGCGCCATCATGGAAGAGACCCGCGCCGAGCAGCGCTCCGAACTCGTCCAGAACCTCGCCGAAGGCCAGGTGGTCGAGGGCGTGGTCAAGAACATCACCGATTACGGTGCGTTCGTTGACTTGGGCGGCATCGACGGCCTGCTGCACGTCACCGACATCGCGTGGAAGCGCGTCAACCATCCCTCCGACGTTCTCCATGTCGGCCAGACGGTGAAGGTCCAGATCATCCGCATCAACCCCGAGACGCAGCGCATCTCGCTCGGCATGAAGCAGCTGGACAAGGATCCGTGGGAAGTCGTTACCGAGCGCTACCCGATCGGCGCCCGCGTCAAGGGCAAGGTCACCAACATCACCGATTACGGCGCGTTCGTGGAACTGGAAGACGGCATCGAAGGCCTGATCCACGTTTCCGAAATGAGCTGGACCAAGAAGAACGTGCACCCTGGCAAGATCCTCTCCACCTCGGAAGCGGTCGAAGTGCAGGTGCTCGACATCGACTCGGCCAAGCGCCGCATCTCGCTGGGCCTCAAGCAGACCCAGAAGAACCCGTGGGAAGCCTTCTCGGACAAGTATCCGACCGGCACCGACGTCGAAGGCGAGATCAAGAACATCACCGAGTTCGGCCTGTTCATCGGCCTCGACGGCGATGTGGACGGCATGGTCCACCTTTCCGACATCGACTGGAAGCGGTCCGGCGAAGACGCCATCAAGGACTTCAAGAAGGGCGACCGCGTCAAGGCGCGCGTCCTCGACGTCGACCGTGAGAAGGAGCGCATCTCGCTCGGCATCAAGCAGCTGGGCTCCGATCCGCTGGCCTCGGCCGCCGGCATCAAGAAGGGCGATACGGTCACCTGCGAAGTCCTCAAGGTCGAAGAGAACGGCCTCGAGGTGAAGGTCGCCGGCACCGACATGACGGCCTACGTCAAGCGCGCCGACCTGGCGCGTGACCGCGCCGAACAGCGCCCCGAGCGTTTCGCCGTGGGCGAGAAGTTCGACGCCAAGGTCACCATCTTCGACCAGAAGGCCCGCAAGATGAACGTCTCGATCAAGGCCCTCGAGATCGCCGAAGAGAAGGAAGCCGTGGCAACCTACGGCTCCTCCGACTCGGGCGCCTCGCTCGGCGACATCCTCGGCGCTGCCCTCAAGAAGCAGAAGTCCGACGAGTAAGAGAAACTCAGTGTGGTGGAACGGCCGGGGAAACCCGGCCGTTTTGCTTTGTGGGGTGCAGTCAAGGTCACCTGTTCGTCCTCTCCCGCTGAAGGAGCGGGTGAAGACGTGCCGGTGAATTGTTGATGGCGCGCGGGAAGGCAGCATTTCCATTGCGCCCTCCGAGACCTTATATAGGCATGACGCAATTTCCCCTGGAGCCCCCATGATCTCCGAAGCCGAACTGATCGTCGACCGCCGCCGGCTGAAGCGCCGCGTCACCTTCTGGCGCATCCTCGCGGTGCTGCTGGGTGTTGCGGCCATCGCGGCGCTGGCCTGGAGCCAGGGCTGGACCGGCGGCAACCAGATCGCCCGGGTGCGCATCGACGGCCTCATCACCGGCGACCAGAAGACCATCGACCTGCTCAAGAAGGTCGCCGACGAGGACCGGGTGAAGGGCGTCATCCTGCGCATCGACAGCCCCGGCGGCACCACCGAGGGCTCGGAAGCGGTCTATGACGCGGTGCGCAAGATCTCGGCGAAGAAGCCGGTCGTCGCCGTCATGGACACCGTGGCGGCATCGGGCGGCTACATCACGGCGCTCGCCGCCGACCGCATCGTGGCGCGCGGCAACACCATCACGGGTTCGATCGGCGTCATCTTCTCGATGCCCGAATTCTCCAAGCTGCTCGACACCGTCGGCATCCAGATGGAGGAGCTGAAGTCGGGCGACCTCAAGGCCGAGCCTTCGCCCTACAAGCCGATGTCGGACAAGGCCCGGGCCGCCTCGATGGAACTCGTCATGGACGGCTTCGCCTGGTTCAAGGGCCTGGTGGCCGAGCGCCGCAACCTGCCCATGCCCACTGTCGATGTCCTTTCCGACGGCCGCGTCTATTCCGGCCGCCAGGCGGTGGCCAACAAGCTCATCGACGAGCTGGGCGATGAGAGCACCGCGGTGGCCTGGATGGAGAAGGACAAGGCCGTGGCGCCCAAGCTTCCCATCCGCGACTGGAAGCCCGAGGGTTCGGGCGGCGGCATGGGGCTCGGCTTCTCCGCCGCCGACATCGTGCTCAAGTCATTGGGGCTGCAGGGCCTTCAGGAAGCGGCCCAAAGGGCACAGCTTGACGGGCTGCTCGTGCTTTGGCACCCTGCCCCGTAACAAGGGAAGCGCCATGATCAAGTCAGAGCTCGTCCAGAAGATCGCGGAGAAGAACCCGCACCTCTATCACCGCGACATCGAGCGCATCGTCAACACGGTGCTCGACGAGGTCATCAACGCGCTGAAGGACGGCGACCGGGTGGAGCTCAGGGGCTTCGGCGCCTTCTCCGCCAAGGCCCGCAACGCCCGCACCGGCCGCAATCCGCGCACCGGCGAATCGGTCGAGGTGGTGGCCAAGCGCGTGCCCTTCTTCAAGACCGGCAAGGAACTGCGCGAGCGGCTGAACCTGCCCAAGGCGTGATTGTGTCGTGGGCCGTGACGGCGTAGGAAGCGGGGCATGACGCTCAAACGCATCATCGGCTGGGTCGTGGGCCTGCCTCTCACCATCATCGGCGTGGGCTTCGCCGTGGCCAACCGGCAGTGGGTCAGCGTCTCGTTCGATCCCATCCACCGCGATCAGCCCTTCGCCAAGATCGACATGCCGCTGTGGGTGCTGCTCTTCGCCGGCATCTTCATCGGCATTTTCATCGGCTGGTTCGTGGCCTGGCGCGGCGCAGGCAAGCACCGCCGCAGCGCGCGCGACGCCCGGATCGAGCTGATGCGGGCCCAGCAACATCATGAGCGCGAGAAGCGCGAGCTGCAGCAGCAGCTGCCCGCCATCCGTCCGGACAGCGCCTCGTGAAGATCCTGACCCAGGCCGACGTGGCGCGGCTCGGCGCCTACAAGGACATTGTGGTAGCGTTGCGCCAGGGCTTTCGTGCCGAGATCGAAACCCCGGTGCGCCACCACCATGACATCACGGATGTCTCGACGCTGCTGCTGATGCCGGCCTGGTCGAAGGACTGGGCCGGGCTCAAGACCGTGGTATTCAAGTCCGACAACGCCGCCCACGGCCTGCCGACGATCCAGGCGAGCTATCTCCTCATCGAGCAGAAGACCGGCGAGACGGTGGCCATGATGGATGGCGGCGAGATCACCCGGCGCCGCACCGCCGCGGCCTCCGCACTGGCCGCCGACTACCTTGCGCGCCAGGATGCGGAGACCATGACGCTGGTGGGGGCGGGCGCATTGGCCCCGCATTTCGCACTGGCCCATGCCGCCGTCAGGCCGTTGAAGCGTGTCTTCATCTACACGCGCTCGATTGCCAAGGGCGAGGCGCTGGCCGCCGAGCTCGCACAGCAGGGTCTCGAGACGCATTCGGTGACGGACCTCGAACAGGCCGTGCGCCAGTCCGACATCGTCACCTGCGTGACCACCTCGACGGTCCCCATCGTCAAGGGGGCCTGGCTGAAGCCCGGCGCCCATGTCGATCTCGCCGGGGCCTTCAAGCCCACCATGCGCGAGACCGACGGCGACGTGGTGGCGCGTGCCTCGGTCTATGTCGACACCCGCGAAGGGGCACTGGCCGAGGCGGGCGACCTGCTGCAGGCCCGAGACGAGGGCAAGTTCGACTTCGCCGACCTCAAGGGTGACCTCTTCGACCTCTGCCGGGGCCGGGTTTCCGGCCGCGCGTCGGACAGCGAGATCACCCTTTTCAAGTCGGCCGGCACGGCCATCGAAGACCTTGCCACCGCCATCATGCTGTATCAAAAGGCCCGCTGATCTGCCATCAGGGCAGGGATCAGGGAGCCCCGCATGCCTGCCAACCCGATCTGCGTCGCCATAGACACGCCCGACCTCGAGAAGGCCGTGGCCCTGGCCAAGGCGCTGAAGCCGCATGTGGGCTGGGCCAAGATCGGCATGGAGTTCTTCTATGCCCACGGCCTCGCCGGCTACACCCGCGTGGCCGAAACGGGGCTGCCGATCTTCCTCGACCTGAAGCTCCACGACATTCCCAACACCGTCGCCTCCGCCATGAAGGCGCTGATGAAGATCACGCCCACGCCCGGCATCGTGAACCTGCATGCCAGCGGCGGCCTCGACATGATGAAGGCCGCCGCGGAAGCGGTCGACGGCCGCGCCAGGCTGATCGCCGTGACCATCCTCACCAGCCTCTCGGATGACGACATCTGGGCCGCCGGCTTCGAGACCGCCAGGAACACCGAGGCGCACGCCCGTGCGCTGGCCGCCCTCACCAAGCGCGCCGGTCTCGACGGCGTGGTCTGCAGCCCGCATGACCTTATCGGAATCCGCCACGACCTTGGCCGCGACTTCCTCACCGTCGTCCCCGGCATTCGCCCGGCGGACGCCGCCGTGCAGGACCAGAAGCGGGTCGCGACGCCGGAAGCGGCACTGGCCGCGGGTGCCGACATCCTCGTCATCGGCCGCGCCATCACCGGGGCCCCGGATCCGGCCAGGGCGGCGCAGGACATTCTGGGCACGCTCCATGCCGGTTGAGGTCAAGATCTGCGGCTTGTCGACGCCGGAGACGGTGGAGGGCGCGATTGCCGCCGGGGCCGATTACATCGGCCTCAACTTCTACCCCACCAGTCCGCGCTATGTGTCACTGGAGCGTGCAGCGGAACTCGCTGCCATCGCCCGTGGCCGGGTGAAGATCGTCGCCCTGGTGGTGGATGCCCCGGACGCCTTGCTTCAGGACATCGTGGCCAGGGTCGATCCCGACTTCATCCAGGCCCACGGGTCGGAGGAGCCGGAACGCATCGCCGCCATCGGCCGCCTCACCGGCAAGCCCGTCATCAAGGCCATCCGGGTGAGGGATGCCGCGGACATCGCCCGGGCCGCCGATTTCGCCACCGTGGCGAGCCTGATCCTCTATGATGCCAAGGCGCCGGAAGCCCTCGGCAACGCCCTGCCGGGCGGCAATGGCCATGCCTTCGACTGGGGGCTGCTGCAAGGGGCGAAGCGCCCTGCCTTCATGCTGGCCGGCGGCCTGACGCGCGAAAACGTCGCCGAGGCCATCCGGGTCACCGGGGCGCCCGTCGTGGACCTGTCGTCAGGCGTCGAATCCGCCCCCGGCGTCAAGGATATCGGCCTCATCCGGAAATTCATTGAGGCCGCCAAGTCGGCCCGCTAGAACCGGGCTTCATTCGAGAAAAGGCGGCGAAGCCAGATGAACGTGACCACCCCCAATTCCTTCCGCACCGGGCCGGACGAGAACGGCCTGTTCGGCATCTATGGCGGCCGCTTCGTCGCCGAGACGCTGATGCCGCTGATCCTCGAACTCGAGCAGGCCTACAAGGATGCCAAGGCCGACCCCAGCTTCCAGGCGGAGCTCGACTCCTTCCTCGAGCATTATGTCGGCCGCCCGAGCCCGCTCTATTTCGCCGAGCGCATGACCGAGCACCTGGGCGGCGCCAAGATCTATTTCAAGCGCGACGAGCTCAATCACACCGGCGCCCACAAGATCAACAACGTGATGGGCCAGATCCTGCTCGCCCGTCGCATGGGCAAGAAGCGCATCATCGCCGAGACCGGTGCCGGCCAGCATGGCGTGGCCACGGCGACGGCCTGCGCCCGCTTCGGTTTGAAGTGCATCGTCTACATGGGCGAAGTCGACATGGAGCGGCAGAAGCCCAACGTGTTCCGCATGAAGCTCCTTGGCGCCGAAGTCGTTCCCGCCAAGTCCGGCTCGCGCACGCTGAAGGACGCGCTCAACGAGGCGCTGCGCGACTGGGTGGCGAATGTGGAGGACACCTTCTACTGCATCGGCACCGTCGCCGGCCCGCACCCGTACCCGGAGATGGTGCGCGACTTCCAGTCGGTGATCGGCAAGGAGACCAAGGCGCAGATGCTGAAGCGCGAGGGCCGCCTGCCGGACTCGCTCGTCGCGGCGATCGGCGGCGGCTCCAATGCCATGGGCCTGTTCCATCCCTTCCTCGATGACAAGGACGTCGAGATCATCGGCGTCGAGGCCGCGGGCTTGGGCCTCAAGACCAAGACCAAGCATGCCGCTTCCATCACCGGCGGCCGCCCCGGCGTGCTGCACGGCAACCGCACCTACCTGCTGATGGACGATGACGGCCAGATCATCGAGGGCCACTCGATCTCGGCCGGCCTCGACTATCCCGGCATCGGCCCGGAGCATGCCTGGCTCCATGACATGAAGCGCGTCGAATATGTCTCAGCCACCGACAAGGAGGCGCTCGAGGCCTTCCAGCTCTGCTGCAAGCTCGAGGGCATCATTCCGGCACTCGAACCGTCGCACGCGCTGGCGCATGTGATGAAGATCGCGCCGAAAAAGCCGAAGGACCACCTCATGGTGATGAACATGTGCGGCCGCGGCGACAAGGACATCTTCACGGTGGCCGACATTCTGGGAGCCAAGCTGTGACGACGCGCATCGACCGCCGTTTCGCCGACCTCAAGAAGCAAGGCCGCGCCGCCCTCGTCACCTTCGTGACCGCGGGCGACCCGGACTACGACACGTCGCTCAAGATCATCACCGGCCTCCCCAAGGCGGGCGCCGACGTGATCGAGATTGGCATGCCCTTCACCGACCCGATGGCCGATGGCCCGGCGATCCAGGCCGCAGGGCTTCGTGCGCTGGCCAATGGCCAGAACACCAAGAAGACGCTGAAGCTCGTCAAGGAATTCCGCAAGGCCGACAAGGACACGCCCATCGTGCTGATGGGCTATTACAACCCGATCTATGTCTACGGCGTCGACAAGTTCCTGAAGGACGCCGAGGCCGCTGGCGTCGACGGCTTCATCATCGTCGACCTGCCGCCGGAAGAGGATGGCGAGTTCTGCATTCCCGCCCTCAACGCGGGCCTCAACTTCATCCGCCTCGCCACGCCGACGACCGACGACAAGCGCGCGCCGACCGTGTTCCACAACACGAGCGGATTCGTCTACTACGTCTCGGTCCTCGGCATCACCGGCACCAAGGCGCCGGACCTCAAGAGCGTGAAGGCCAATGTCAACCGCCTGAGGAAGCACACGGCGCTACCGATCTGCGTCGGCTTCGGCGTCAAGACCGCCGAACAGGCGCGCGCCATCGCCAGGGATGCCGATGGCGTCGTGGTGGGCTCGGCCCTCGTGAGCGCAGTCGAGAAGAGCCTCACAAAAGCCGGAAAACCCACCTCTAAGACGGCCAAGGCCGTGCATGCGCTGGTCGCGGACATTGCCCAAGGCGTGAGGAGCTAGTCATTTGAACTGGATCAAGAACTTCGTCCGCCCGAAAATCCGGTCGATCCTCGGCACCGACAAGCGCGAGGTGCCGGAGAACATGTGGGTGAAGGATCCCGACTCCGGCCAGATGGTTTTCTACAAGGACCTCGAGGCCAACCAGCATGTCATGCCGCAGTCCGGCTATCACATGCGCATGCCGCCCGAGGTGCGGTTGAAGTCGATGTTCGACGACGGCGCCTACGAGAAGATCGCCATGCCGGCGGTACCCGCCGATCCGCTGAAGTTCCGCGACGAGCGCAAATACGTCGACCGCATCAAGGAAGCCCGCACCAAGACCGGTGTGGATGATTGCATCCAGGCCGGCACGGGCGAGCTCGACGGCTTCCCCGTGACGATCGCCGTGCAGGACTTCGCCTTCATGGGCGGCTCGCTCGGCATGGCGGCAGGCGAGGCCATCGTCACCGCCATGCGCAAGGCCGCGGAGATGAAGACGCCCTTCATCTTCTTCATCTCCTCGGGCGGTGCCCGCATGCAGGAGGGCGTCCTGTCGCTGATGCAGATGCCGCGCACCACCGTGGCCGTGCAGGAGCTGCGCGCCGCGAAGCTCCCTTACATCGTCGTGCTCACGCACCCGACCACCGGCGGCGTGACCGCGTCCTATGCCATGCTGGGCGACGTGCACATCGCCGAGCCGGGCGCGCTCATCGGCTTCGCCGGACAGCGCGTCATCGAGCAGACCATACGCGAAAAGCTGCCCACGGGCTTCCAGCGCGCCGAGTATCTCGAGGAACATGGCATGGTCGACTTGGTCGTCCACCGCCACCAGATGCGCGAGACGCTCTCCCGCATGGTGCGCATGATGATGAAGGCGCCGTCGCGCGAGATCCCCTCGACCGCGCTCGTTCCCGTCGAAGGCTGAACCGTGGCCCTCAGCGACGCCATCCTGACGCGGCTCCTGTCGCTGCACCCGAAGATCATCGACCTCAGCCTCGGCCGCATGGAGGCGCTGCTGGAGAAGCTCGGGCACCCCGAGCGCAAGCTGCCGCCGGTGATCCATGTGGCCGGCACCAACGGCAAGGGCTCCACCGTCGCCTATCTCCGCCACATCATGCAGGCGGCGGGCTTGAGCGTTCACGCCTATACCTCGCCGCATCTCGTCAAGTTCCACGAGCGCATCCGCGTGGCGGGCGAGCTCATCTCGGAGGCAGACCTCACCGCGCTGCTGGAAGAGTGCGAGCAGGTGAATGGCGGCGTTCCCATCACCTTCTTCGAGATCACCACGGCGGCGGCCTTCCTCGCCTACAGCAGCACGCCTGCCGATTATCTGATTCTCGAAGTGGGTCTCGGCGGCCGGCTCGATGCCACCAATGTCATCGGCAATCCCGCGGTCTCCGTCATCACCACCATCGACTATGACCACCAGCAATATCTGGGCGATACGCTCTCGCTCATCGCGCATGAGAAGGCCGGCATCCTGAAGCACGGTGTTCCCGCCGTCATCGGCGTCCAGCCCGACGAGGCCCGTGCCGAAATCGAGCGCGTGGGCGAGCGGGTGCGCGCCCAGCTCCACATCGCCGGGCAGGACTGGCAGGCTTACGAGCAGCATGGCCGTCTCGTCTTCCAGGACGAGAAGGGCTTGCTCGACCTGCCGCTGCCGCAGCTGAAGGGCCGCCACCAGATCGACAATGCCGGCAACGCCATCGCCACGCTGCGCGTGCTAGATGATCCGCGCATTTCGGATACCAACATCGCCGAAGGCCTGAAGTCCACGACATGGCCCGCCCGCATGCAGCGTCTGGGGCAGGGGGCGCTCTCCACGCTGGTTCCCGCCGAATCCGAACTCTGGCTCGATGGTGGCCACAATCCTTCTGCGGGCCGCGTCCTGGCCCAGGCCTTCTCGGAACTGAACGAGAAGCATTCGCGCCCGCTGGTCATGATCTGGGGCATGCTCAACACCAAGGATGTCGGCAGCTTCATCGGCTGCTTCGCGGGCATCGCCAGCCGCGTCATCACGCTGACCATCCCCGATGAAGAAAACGCCGTTCCGGCGGAGAAGCTGGCCGAGTCGGCGCGCGCTCATGGACTGGCGGCCGAGACCGCGCCCAACCTCGATGCCGCGCTGCGCCAGGCTTCATCGACAGTCCCCGCGCCGCGCATCCTCATCTGCGGCTCTCTTTATCTCGCCGGCCGCGTGCTCGCGGCGCATGGCAATGAGGAGATGACGAAGGTTTCAGGAGCGGGGCGAAGGTAGTATTCGTCCTCGCCCGCTTCAGCGGGAGAGGAGGGGGCCCCGACGCAGTCGGGGTAGGTGAGGGGATGTCAGCCCCGACATGACTTGACTTCCCCTCATCTACCCGCTGCTGCGCAGCGGGTCCCTTCTTCTCCCGCTGAAGCGGGAGAAGACGAAGAGGTTATCCCACGATCCTGAGCTCGCGCGGGAAGCTCGTCAGGCAGTCGATGCCATTTTCCGTCACCACCACATCGTCCTCGATGCGCACGCCCGCCTCGCCCTCGCGGTAGAGGCCGGGCTCGATGGTGAAGACCATGCCGGGCTCCAGAACTTCCGTGTTGCCGCGCATGATCTGCGGCGCCTCGTGCACGTCGAGGCCGAGGCCATGGCCGGTCTTGTGACGGCAGAACTGTGCGAACTGCGACTGCTCGAGAACGGTCAGCACGGCATCATCGACATCGGACGCGGTGATGCCGGGGCGCGAGATCTCGCGTCCCTTGGTGTTGGCCGCCAGCACCGTCTCGTAGAAGGCGCGGTCGTAGTCGGAGACTTCCTTCACGAAGAAGGTCCGCGTGATGTCGGCACTGTAGCCCTGGTAGGTGCCGCCGAAGTCGATCAGCAGCGGGTCGCCGGGCTTCAGCTGATAGTCGGGCCGTGCATGGGCATGGGGCTTTGCGGCATTGTCGCCTGCCGCCACGATGGGCGCGAAGGACAGCCCGTCAGCGCCGTGGCTGAACAGGTTGCGCAGCAGGATGCCCTCGACTTGCGCCTCGGTCATGCCCACCTTAACCTCGGCGAGCGTCGCCTCGAGAGCGGCTTCCGAAATCCGGATGGCCTTGCGCTGCAATTCGACCTCTTCCGCCGTCTTGTGCAGGCGCACCTTCGAGATTTCGCCATGGATGTCGACGAACTCAGCACCGGGCAGGGCCTGCTGCAGGGCGAAGAGGTCGAACACCCGCATGCGCTGGCCCTCGACGCCGATGCGCGTGCCCCGGCGCAGCTGCGGCAGGGCCTCCCCGGCGGCCATGAAGGCCCCCATGTAACCGGCCTCATCCCGCCACGCGAAGACCTTACCGGGAAATCCGATAGGCGTGAAGGAACCCATCTCGAGATGCGGCACGATGGCCACGGGTTCGCCCGAACGGGGCACGATCACCGCCAGGGGACGCTCCATCTGGTGGAAGTCCTTGGCGAAGACGCGGCGGAAATTGGCGCCCGGCACCAGCACCAGGGCATCGAGCCCGGTACGCGTGAGCACCTGCATCAGGGGAGACAGCATGTGAGTTGCACTAAGTTGTCAAACTTCATGGTGAAAACGTTTGCCAGTTTGTGCCCTGGCAAACCGGGCCACGCAGAATTCCGCTGAACCTGCGTCTATTCCTTGATCATGTAGATATATGCGGTGCTTACGCCATATTTTTCGGCAAGCTTGGTGGCTGGAACCCCCTTGGCTCGCTTGGCGAGAATGTCGGCGCGCATCTTTTCGGCTTCCACCGCCGAGCGCCGGCGGCGCTTCGGCGCTCCGCTGGCGGAGCGGTTGTCCTCGAGATGCGCGGTGTCGAGCATCTTCTGGGCGGTGGTAATGATCCTGTTCAGATAAGCAATTTGTCTCTTCGAAAGGGCCATGTTCATTCCGCGGTTGTTGAGAGCGGCAGAAAACCGACTGGGGCTCTCGGACTGTGGACCACAGCCTGCTTACATTGCGAAATGCCGCAAAGCAATCCTAAGTTAATTTGAAAGCCGGCTGGTTAGCCGCGCCGGCGCCGCCGTCTTTCGCCGCCATCGTCGCCTGTCGTGACCACCTCCTTGACCGGCGGCAGGGTGACGACCCTGGAAAGTTCCGGAAACGGAGCGGTCTTGTGCGGAATCGCCATGGCCTCGACGAAATGCTGCTGGAACATGGGTTCCACGGCCGTCTCGATCTTCTCGATGCGGCGGACCACGGTCTCGATCTCGTCGCGAGCCTTCATGTTCAGCAGCGCGATGCGCGCGCCCGTGCCCGCCGCATTGCCAGCACTTTGAACCTTGGAGAGGTCGCAGTCGGGAATGAGGCCGAGGATCATCGCATACTTCACGTCAATGTGACTGCCGAAGGCGCCCGCGAGTCGGATCTTGCCCACCTGTTCGATGCCCAGCTTGTCCATCAGCAGGCGCACGCCGGCATAGAGTGCGGCCTTGCCGAGCTGGATCGCCCGCACGTCGTTCTGCGTCACGCGGATCAAGGGCTCGTTGCCGCCGTCCTTCGGTGCGCGGATCACATAGTTGAAGGTGCGCTTGTGGGGCTCGATGCGCGGGCTCCTCTCGGCCAGCGAGCCATCGATCAGGCCGTCCTGGTTGATGACGCCCGAGAGATACATTTCGGCGATGGCCTCGATGATGCCCGAGCCGCAGATGCCGGTGACGCCGGTCTGCGCGATGGCCTCCTCGAAGCCCTCTTCGTCCGACCACTTGTCGACGCCGATCACCTTGTAGCGCGGCTCCAGCGTTTCGGGGTTGATGCGGATGCGCTCGATGGCGCCCGGTGCCGCACGCTGGCCGGACGAAATCTGCGCGCCTTCGAAGGCAGGGCCGGTGGGCGACGAGCAGGCGAGCAGCCGCGCCTTGGAGCCCAGCACGATTTCGGCATTGGTGCCGACGTCGACCGCCAGCATGATCTCGTCCTGCTCGTGGGGCGCTTCGGAGAGCACGACGCCAGCCGTGTCGGCACCGACATGACCGGCGATGCAGGGCAGGATATAGGCCCAGGCGCCGGGGTTCAGGTTGAGATCGAGTTCCTTTGCCGGGCAGGTGACCGCGAGGCCGGTGGCCAGCGCGAAGGGCGCGCCGCCGAGCTCCGTCGGGTCGATGCCGAGGAACAGGTGATGCATGACCGGGTTGCCGACCAGCACCACCTCGAGGATGTCGGAGAGCTCGATTGAGCCCTGCTTGGCCACTTCCTGGGCCAGCGTGTTCAGCGCCTGGCGGATGGCGATCGTCATTTCCTTCTCGCCGCCCGGATTCATCATCACGTAGGAGACGCGGCTCATCAGGTCTTCGCCGAAGCGGATCTGCGGGTTCATCAGGCCGGCGGATGCGGTCACTTCGCCGGTCGAGAGATTGGTGAGGTGTGCTGCGATCGTCGTCGAGCCCACGTCGATGGCGATGCCGAACAGCTTGTCATGGAAGCCCGGCCAGATGGCGACGAGGCGGTTGCCGCCGCCCGGCGCGCGGCTGAACACGGCGGCGGTGATCTTCCACTCGCCCTTGCGCAGCGTCTTCTGCAGGTCCGAGATGATGGAGAGATCGCAGGACAGGTTGTCGATGCCCCACTGGTCCTTGAGCGCCTTGTAGACGCGCTCGAGATCGGAGGAGGGCTTGTGCATGTCCGGCTCCTCGACCTCGATGAAGCACAGCCTGGTGGCCGGATCGAGTTCGATGGCGCGGGTGTCGGCCTCCTTGCGGACGACCTGCTTGTGGACCTGGGATTCTGGCGGCACGTCGATGACGAGGTCGCCCAAAATCTGCGTCTGGCAGGACAGGCGGCGGCCGGGGGCGAGGCCGCGGATCTTGTCGTAGCGCTCCTCGACCTTGGTGATGCCTGAGACATGCGAAGCAGTGGAGGTGATGCCGTGCTTGGCGAAGTCGCCCTCGCCCACGTTGATCTGGCAGCGCCCGCAGATGGCGCGGCCGCCACAGACCGAGTCGATGTCGACGCCCAGGGCCCGGGCGGCCTGCAGCACCGGCGTGCCGACCGAAAAGCGGCCGCGCTTGCCCGACGGCGTGAAGACGATGAGGGGGTTCGTTTCGGTCATGGCGCTCTACCAGTCTCTGTTCCCCTCCCCCTTGTGGGGAGGGGTAGGGGTGGGGGTGGTGCCGCGCGGTAGGTGGGTGCGTGAGCCTTAGGCATCACCCCCACCCCGCCCTCCCCACAAGGGGGAGGGAGAAAAGCCTGTCAGCCGCGGCGGCGGCGCTCTTCGCGGGCCTTGCGGCGGGCTTCGATTTCCTCGTTGGAGGAAATCTCGCCGGCGGCCTGCGCGGCGGCAGACGGAGCGGCCGTCATCTCGCGGAACTTGTTGGTCCAGAACTTGCAGTTCCGGTCGGTGCCGTTCAGCACGTTGGCGCCGAAGATGGCGTGCATGTCTTCGTCATGCAGCGGGTTCATGATGGCCGAGGTCATGCCGTGGCTCGCCGCCATGGCGAGGAAGTAGCCGGTCAGCGCGCGGCGGTTCGGCATGCCGAAGGAGACGTTGGAGGCGCCGCAGGTGGTGTTGACCTTCAGCTCCTCGCGCAGGCGGCGCACCAGGCGGAACACCTGCTGGCCGGCCGTGCCCATGGCGCCGATCGGCATCACCAGCGGATCGACCACGATGTCATGCGGCTTGATGCCGAAATCGGCGGCGCGCTCGACGATCTTCTTGGCCACCGCGAAGCGCACGTCGGGATCTTCCGAGATGCCGGTCTCGTCGTTCGAGATGGCGACGACGGGGACGTTGTACTTGGCGACCAGCGGCAGGATGGCCTCGAGCTTCTCTTCCTCGCCGGTGACGGAGTTGACCAGCGGGCGGCCCTTGGCGGTCTCGAGGCCCATCTTGAGGGCGGAGGTGACGGACGAGTCGATGCACAGCGGCATGTCGCAGATCGACTGGACGATTTCCAGCGTCTGGCGCATCAGGGGCGGCTCGGTCTCGTTCGGGTTCACCGCGGTCACGCCGGCATTGACGTCGAGGATGTGGGCGCCCGCCGCGATCTGGGCGAGCGCGTCCTTGATCACCGTCTCGAAATTGCCGGCCTGCATCTCGGCGGCGAGCTTCTTGCGGCCCGTCGGGTTGATGCGCTCACCGATGACGGTGAAGGGCTTGTCGAAACCGATGATGTGCTCACGCGTGGCGGACGCGACGAGGGTGTGGGTCATTGGGCTTTGCCTCCGTTGGCGATGAGGGTCTTGAGCTTGTCTTGGGTGAATTGGGCCTCGATCTCGGCCTTGGCCTTGTCGACTTCCGCCGCGAGGTCGTCACCCACGGTGACGGGCTCGGCCCGGCGCCAGTCGGCGAGGTAGCTGTCGGTGTCGGAGGCGCCGCCCCGCATGGCGGCCATGTCGATCGCTTCCTGGAAGCGGTCGGCGAGCATGCGCTTTTCCTCCTTGCGGCCGATCTTGACCGAAACCGCGGAGGGAATGTCGCGCCAGTAGGTGATGATGAGGTTGGCCATGGTGGCCAGTTGTATGCCCGGTCCGAATTGGAACCGATAGCCTGAAAGCGACATGGAAAACGAGTGGGACGAAGCCCACGGAAAAAGGGCGGGACGACGCACCGTCCCGCCCTTTTTCGGAATGATCTCCCGCTCAGGCGGCGCGGTTTTTCGAAATCATGCCCCAGATGGCGAGCACGATGACGGCGCCCACGACGGCGCCGATCAGGCCTGCGCCCTGGCCAGGGCCGTACCAGCCCAGGGCCTGGCCGAGCCAGGTTGCCACGAAAGCGCCCACGATGCCGAGAATGGCGGTGAGCACGAAGCCTTGCGGCTCGTTTCGTCCGGGCATCAGGAATTTTGCGATGACCCCCGCTACAAATCCGATGATGATCGTCCAAATGATTGACATCAACGTCCCCTATGGTTGAGTAGTTCAAGGATTACCTAACGGCGACGGGAACCTCCCGTTCCCTCGGGTCCTTGCATTCCGGGTGACCGGGGCCACCGCACACGACCTTAAACAAGGAGCGCTACATGTCAAACCGCATGCCTTCCCTTGCCGCACTGCTCGGCCTCGTCGCCGTCGCAGGCTACCAAAACCGTGATAAGATTGGGGAATTCATCAAGAACATGCAAAACCCCGGGGCCGCCGGAGCCATTCCCGGCGGGGCTGCCTCCTCGGCCCGGCCGGAGCAGGGCACCGACATGGCAGGTGCCGGCTATGCCGGCGCCGCCGGCGGGATCGGCGGCGGACTGGGCGACCTGATCGAGCATTTCCGCAATTCCGGCCTCGGCAAGCAGGCCGAAAGCTGGATCTCGACCGGTCAGAACGAGCCCGTCGACGAAACCCAGATGGGCCAGGCACTAGGCCCCGACCTCCTCGACACTTTGGCCAAGCAGACCGGCCTGTCGCGCGACGAGCTGCTGAAGCGCCTGTCCGCCGTGCTGCCGCAGGCCGTGGACCACATGACGCCGGGCGGCAACCTGCCGCCGCGCTCGCGCGAGGGCGCCGCATAGGGCTAATGGCGAGAACGATCTCAGATGCCCGGGCCTCGGCTCGGGCATTTTTCATTCCTTTTGCAGGAGAGTTTTCCTTGATTTTGCAGCCGGGATATGCTAGGTATGTGTTCCTTGACGTGCCTGCTGCTGATTGACATTGTGAATCTGTTTCTTCGGGGCCGTGACGGGCCTCTCCCAGCAGGGGTGCGCCTCCCCCTCCTACACCTTGCCCCGGCTCGACCGGGGCATCCCTTTCCGCCGTTAGAAAAGGATCGCCCGGTCAAGCCGGGCGAAGGTGCACTGGGGGGCTGACCGCCCGGACATGCGCTCCGGTGACGAGGGGACGTGCTGTTGCGCGCCCTCACCCGATCACGCCGTCCTTGCGCAGCCTGGCGATCTCCTCCGCTCCCAGCCCCAGTTCCTCGACCAAGACCTTCTCCGTGCCGTCGCCCAGGCGCGGCGGGGCCTTGTCGTACTGGATGGGGGTCTCGGAGAAGACGATGGGGTTGGCGACACCCGGCACCTGAACGCCGTCGTCGCGGGTGAGGCCGATCTGCAGGCCGCGCGCCAGCACCTGCTCGTTGGCGAAGACCTGGTCGATCGAGTTGATGGGGCCGCAGGGGATGGCGGCACTCTCGAAGGCCTCGACCCACTGTGCCGTGGTGCGCGACTTCATCGGCTCGACGAGGAGCGGGATGAGCTCGGCGCGGTTCACCACGCGCCCGCGATTGAGCTTGAAGCGCTCGTCCTCGGCCAGATGCGCCAGCCCGAGGATGGCGCAATATTCCTTGAACTGACGATCGTTCGCCACCGCCATGATGATGTAGCCGTCCTTCGTGGCGAAGGTCTGGTAGGGCACGATGTTCGGGTGCGCGTTGCCGAGCCTGGTCGGCGCCGTGCCGCCGACGAGATAGTTCAGCGCCTGGTTCGCGAGCACGCCCACCTGGGTGTCGAGCAGTGCCACGTCGAGGTGCTGGCCCTCGCCGGTGCGCTCACGGTGGTAAAGGGCCGCCTGGATGCCGATGGTGCAGTAAAGCCCGGTGAAGATGTCGGCGAAGGCCACGCCGATCTTCATCGGCTCGGCGCCGGGCGTGCCGTCGGGCTGGCCCGTCACCGACATGATGCCGCCCATGCCCTGGATCATGAAGTCGTAGCCCGCCCGCTGGGCATAGGGCCCGGTCTGCCCGAAGCCGGTGAGCGAGCAGTAGATGAGGCGCGGGTTGACGGCCTTGAGGCTGTCGTAGTCGAGGCCATACTTCTTCAGGCCGCCGAGCTTGAAGTTCTCGAGCACGATGTCGCACTTCGCGGCGAGGTCGCGGATCAGCTTCTGGCCCGCGGGCTTCGCCATGTCGATCTCGACCGACCACTTGCCGCGGTTGGTCGAGAGGAAATAGGCGGCATCGCCCTTCGAGCCGTCGGCGTTGGTGATGAAGGGCGGGCCCCAGCCGCGCGTGTCGTCACCCTCGCCGGGCTTTTCCACCTTGATCACCTCGGCGCCGAAATCGGCGAGGATCTGCGTGGCCCATGGCCCCGCGAGCACGCGGCTCAGGTCGAGGACGCGAAGACCGGCAAGTGGACCTGGCATGATGACTCCGTGAAAGGGGCTGTTCTGTGCTCACTTAGTCCACCCTACAGGTCTCGTCACCCCAGCGAAAGCTGGGGCCCCGCTTCAGATGTCGACCACGTGGACAGAAAGCGGGGTCCCGGCGTTCGCCGGGATGACGGACATGGAGGGAAGCATCTTCAGATTGCGCTCCACAATCCGTCGTCGATCTCCAGGCCCATGACCTCGGCATGGGCGAGCTTCTCGCCATAGGGGTTCTTGTGGCGTTCGCCGCCCACCGCAAAGGACGGGTCCACCGGGCAGCCGAGGCCGATGTTCTCCTTCACCGCGAAGGGCAGCATGTAGAGGCCGTGGCGGACGTTGCGCAGGAAGGCGCGGCCGTTGGCACGGACCTCGCGCATGATGGCCGGCGCCAGGAAGGCGCAGGACACCTCCTGGAGGTCGATGCCCAGCGCATCCCGCGTCAGATCCAGCGTGCGGCGCTCGTCCTTCAGCGCCTCACCCAGAAGCCTCACGCCGGAATAGCCGCAGGCCTCGAGCCAGATCGTGGCCCAGGCGATCTCGGCTGCATCGGGGAGCGTGCCGAGGCGCGCCGTGAGGATCGTTTCCGCCGTCTTCATGTCGAGGTGCATGGGGAGAGTGTAGGACGGAAGGGGGAGGGTGGCTAGGGCGGTGCGGGTATGATGTGAAGCCGTCATCCCGGCGAAGGCCGGGATCCAGCTTTCCGCGTGGCCGATGCCGGAAGCTGGGCCCCGGCCTTCGCCGGGGTGACGGCATGAAGCAGGGCGCCAGCCCTCATACCCCCCGCGCGGCCATCGAGCCGAAGCGTTGCTTGATGCGGCGGACGAGCTGGTCGCGAACCTCGCGGTAGCTGTCGAGGATCTGCTCGCGGCTCCCTGCCGTGATCGAGGGGTCCATGGTGGGCCAGTATTCCGTCTCGATCGCCATGGTGCGGGTGAGTTCGAGGGCGCGGTGATGGGCCTCGGGCGACAGCGAGATGACGAGGTCGAAACTCGAATCCTCGAGATCCTCGAAGCTCTGCGGGCGGTGCTTGCCGAGGTCGATGCCCATCTCGTCCATCACGGTCGCGACGAAGGGATCGGGCGTGCCAGGCCTGACGCCGCAGGAGGCGACGTAGACGCGCTGGCCGTAGAAGTGTTTCATGATGGCGGCCGCCATCACAGACCGGATGACGTTCTGGGTGCAGGCGAAGAGGACGGCGCTGGGAAGATCTCCCGCCACGGGCTGTGCCTAGCCCCGCCAGTGCAGGACGCAGACGAGGGTGAAGAGCCGGCGCGCGGTATCGAAATCCACCTCCACCTTGCCGTTGAGGCGCTCCTTGAGGAGTTCGCTGCCCTCGTTGTGCAGGCCGCGCCGCGCCATGTCGATGGTCTCGATCTGGCTCGGCGTGGCGGTGCGGATCGCCTCGTAATAGCTTTCGCAGATCATGAAGTAGTCCTTCACGATGCGGCGGAACGGCGACATCGAAAGACCGATCAGGGTGAGCCGCTCCTCGGCCTCGTTCAGCACGTCGAAGATCAGCCGGCCGTCGGCGGTCGAGAGCTTGAGGCGGTAGGGGCCTTCGGGGTTCGCCAGCAAGGTGAAGCTGTTGTCCTCCACGAGGTCGTAGATCGCCACGCGCCGCTCGTGCTCGGCCTCGGGCGAGGGGCCGGGGCCGATGGTGGCATCGAGTTCGACCGCGGCGAGGCGGGATTTCGGTTTGTCCGTCATGGCGGGAGAATAGCCGGGGGAGGGGCCAGGAGGCTAGGGCGACGAGAGGATGGAGGAATGTTCCCCTCCCGCTTTCGAAATCTCAAAAATGCGGCCTCACGCCGGTTCGTCTTCCGCTTCGTCCTCGATGTCGTGGTGCGGCACGGCGATCGCCGCCCAGGCGGGTCCGAGGTCGGACATCTGGCATTCGAGGCACTCGACCGAGAGGCGGATGGTGGCGCCTTCGGCGAAGGCCAGCAGCACCTCGCCCGACGGCGCATCGAGTTCGGCGAAGGTGACGGAGAGCAGCGACAGCACCTCGTCCTTCTCCAGGTGGCTCATGTTCAGCGTCTTGACCTTGAGCACGCGGTCGAAATGCAGCCCGGTGCGGCGGCGCTGCGGCGTTTCGGCATCGTCCCAGGCGAAGCGGTTGGCGAGCAGCACGAACTGCCGGCGCTTGCGGTCATAACTCATGTCGCCGGCCAGCAGGACGGCATCCTGCATCTGGGCGGAGATGATGGCGAGGTCCTCGCTGTCGAGGGCGGTGAGGCGGAGCATCGTGGGTCAGCCGGAGATGCGCGACACGTCGCCGCCGCAGGCGGAGAGCTTTTCTTCCAGCGTCTCGAAGCCGCGGTCGAGGTGATAGACGCGGTTGATCATCGTCTCGCCTTCCGCCGCGAGGCCGGCGATGACGAGCGACACGGAGGCGCGGAGATCGGTGGCCATCACCGGCGCGCCGGTCAGCTTCTTCACGCCGCGCACTTCCGCCGTGTCGCCATGGAGGTGGATGTCGGAGCCGAGCCGCGCCAGCTCCTGAACGTGCATGAAGCGATTCTCGAAGATCGTCTCGCGGATGACCGAGGTGCCGCTGGCCATGGTCATCAGCGCCATCAGCTGCGCCTGGCAGTCGGTGGGGAAGCCGGGGAAGGGCTGGGTGTCGACGCGCACCGGCTCGAGCGCTGCGCCGTTGCGATAGATGCGCAGGCCGTCGTTCTTCTCGTCGACGCTGACGCCGGCGCGCTGCATCACGTCGATAACGGCGCCGAGGTGCGTGGCATTGGCGCCCTGCAGCAGCACGTCGCCGCCGGTCATGCCGACGCACATGGCATAGGTGCCGGTCTCGATGCGGTCCGGGATCACGCTGTGCTCGGCGCCTGACAGGCTGGTGACGCCCTTCACCTTCAGGGTGGCGGTGTGGATGCCCTCGATCCTGGCGCCCATCTTGACGAGGCAGGAGGCGACGTCGCCGATCTCGGGTTCCGACGCTGCGTTCTCGATGATGGTGTCGCCCTCGGCCAGCACCGCGGCCATCAGGGCCGCGTGGGTTGCGCCGACCGAGACCTTGTCGAACACGATGTGCGCGCCCTTGAGGCCGTGCTTCGCCGTCACGTTCACATAGCCGTTCTCGATCTCGATCCGGGCGCCGAGCTTCTCCATCGCCATCAGGTGCATGTCGACGGGCCTGGTGCCGATGGCGCAGCCGCCGGGCAGCGACACCCTGGCCTCGCCGCAGCGGGCGAGCAGCGGCCCCAGCACCCAGAAGCTCGCCCGCATCTTGGAGACGAGGTCATAGGGGGCGGTGGTGTCGACGATGTCCTTGGCCGACAGGTGCATCACGTCGCCCATGCCGGTCTGGCCGGCGCGCTTGCCCGCCACCGTGATGTCGACGCCGTGGTTCTGCAGGATGCGCTGCAGCAGGCGCACGTCGGCGAGGCGGGGCACATTGGACAAGGTCAGCGTGCCGGGCGTCAGCAGCGACACGATCATCAGCGGCAGGGCCGCGTTCTTGGCGCCTGAAATCGGAATGGCGCCGTTCAGGCGGTTGCCGCCGCGGATGCGGATACGATCCATCTTGTGTTCCCCTGCTCGGCAGGCAGCCCGGGAATCACTCCCGGGCAGGTCCATCCTGCCCCGAACTCGCCGCTAACAAGCACAGATGGCTCAATTGGGGCAACCGTCCTCGTCGGGCGGCGTTCCGGGGACGTTTGGGGCTTCGTCGGCCGCTGCCTGCTCGATGGCCTTGTCCTGGGCCCTGGCCTGCGCCTTGCGCCGGCCGATATTGGCCTTCAGCGCCCGGGCGAGGCGCGCCCTGCGGGCATCGGAGGATGGTTTTTCGGTAGCCATGACAGGGTTTTCGGCCGGCCTCGGTGAATCGTCAAGCCGACGGGGTTGCGCAACCCCTCCCGCTGTGGCATGTGTCCGCCCGCTTTGGTGCGCTGCCGTAGCTCAGTGGTAGAGCACTCCCTTGGTAAGGGAGAGGTCGGGAGTTCAATCCTCCCTGGCAGCACCATTTCCCAGCACAATCAAAGTCTCAGGCGGCGCCTGGCGGCAGCAGCGGTGCGACGGCGGTGGCCATGTCGGCGATGACCGACGTCCAGTCGCCGGGGCGCGGCTGGCGGAACAGGCGCATGGTGGGGTACCACGGGCTGTCGCCGCGCTGCAGCTGCCAGCGCCAGTCGGGCACCGCCTTGAGGGCCACGAAGGTGCGGGCGCCGAGCGCGCCGGCGAGGTGGGCGATCGCGGTGTCGCAGGTGACCACCAGGTCCGAGGCCGCGATCACCGCCGCCGTGTCGAGGAAGGCGTCGGGGCCGGCGTCGAAATCATTCCCGGGCAATTCGATCGCGAGCTTGCCGGGCACGGCGTCGAGCTGCTCCCGGGTCACGCCCTTCTGCAACGCGATCAGCCGCACACCGGGAATGGCCGCGAGCGGGCGCAAGTCGGTGACGTCGAAGGAGCGGCCAAGCGCCGTGTTGTCGCCCTGCCAGCACACCGCGATGCGGAAGCCCGCCGTTCCGAGGTGGCTGCGCCAGCGCAGCAGGCGCTGCGGTTCGGGCGTGAGGTAGGGCACGCGGCGGGGAATGCTGTCGAGCCGGGTGCCATGCCAGCGCATGGCGGAGAGCAGGCCCAGCCGCAGGTCATAGACAGCCCCGGTGTCGCCGTCGTCGACCAGCGTGGCGAAGGCGTCGAGCCGCGACATGAGGGCGCGCAGTGCGGGCTGCGGCGAGAAGAACACCCGCGCCCCGATGTCGGAAAGAAGCCGCAGGTAGCGGCAGAACTGGATGGTGTCGCCGAGGCCCTGTTCCCAGTGCACCAGCACGCGCTTGCCGAGGAGCGGGACCTCCGGCGTCAGCGCCGGAAGATCGGCGCGCGGCGTGCGTGCCGCACCCGACGGCAGCCTGGTGCGCCATTCATAGGCCTCGAGCCCGCGGGCGAAATCGCCGAGCAGAAGCAGGGTCGAGGCGCGGCCGAACTGCGCCTCCGCATCCCTGGGGTCGAGCGCCAGGGCGCGGTCATAGCCGGCGAGCGCCTCGCCAAAGCGGCCGAGTTCATGCAGCGCGTTGGCGCGATTGGCATGGGCCGCCGCGAGGCCGGGCTTCAGCACCAGCGCGCGGTCATAGTCGTGCAGCGCCTGCTGGCGGTCGCCCAGCGCCTTGAAGGCATTGCCGCGGTTGACATGGGCCTCGGCGAAATCGCTGTCGAGGTCGATCGCCCGGTCAAAGCAGCACAGCGCATCGGCGAGCGACTTGCGGCCATAGAACAGCGCGCCGAGGCTGTTGTAGGTGACGGCACTGGCGGGATCGGCGGCGAGCGAGCGGGTGATGCAGTCCTGCGCCTCACGCAGATTCCCGGTCTGCAGATAGGTGATGCCGATCTGGTGCAGCGCCCTGGCGTGGTCCGGCCGCTCGCGCAGCACCGACTGGTAGAGCGAGCGGGCGGTGAGCGTGTCGCCCTGCATGTGAAGCTGGCGGGCCTGCTGGTAGCGCTGCTCGGCATCGCGCACCGGCGCGGCGCCGAAGCTGAAACCGACATTCACGATCCGGATATTCGTTGCCATTGCCCGACCTGCCCTCCGCGCGCCATTAAGGCGGCGGCGGAGGTTTCGTCTACATCAGAGTGCCTGGCGCGGGTGCGGCCAAGCGACCGGACGGCAAGTGTGGCTCAGAACGGCGAGAGGCTGGCGTTGGGCGTGCCGAGCCCCGTCGGGCCGTCATAGCCCACGCCGGCGTTGCACAGATAGCTGGGGCTGCAGCCGGTGCCGTTGCTGCCCGAGGTCACGTCCTTCAGCGCGGCGGCCTGGGAATAGAGGTTGGCGCCGTAGCCGGTGATCGGCTGGTTGCGCTGGCCGATGATGCCGGCGATGATCGGCGCGCTGACGCTGGTTCCGCCAAACTGATAGACATAGGCGCCGAACGTCACGGCCACGCCGGTGTTGGGATCGGCCACGGCCGAGACGTCGGACACGACGCGTCCCGAGCAGCCTGCCGCCGGCAGCGGAGTCTGCCACGCCATGTGCGGATAGACCGAGCTGCAGCCGCTGCCCGCGCCCGACCACGCCGTCTGCGACCATGTGCCGGACGCGTACTTCAGGCTGGTGCCGCCGACCGCGAGCACGTAGGGCGCCGAGGCCGGGAACTCGACGCCGAGGCCACCGTCGCCGGAACTGACGGTGATGGCGATGTTCGGCGCGATCTTGCCGGTGTAGCCGTTGACCACGGCGGTGTTCGGCGAATAGGACGCCGCATACATGCTCGAGTTCGCTTCACCGCCGCCATAGCTGTTGGAGATGGCGACGACGCCCGACAGCTTGCTCGCCGTCACTTCGGCGGCCGCGAGGCTGGTCATGCTGGCGGAATTGGCCTCCACCAGCACGATGTTGCAGTAGGGGCAGAGCGCACTCACCATCTGCAGGTCGAGGGCCGATTCCTGCGACCATCCGGTGTTGTTCATGGGATAGTTGCCGGCAACGCCCGCCTGGTTGAGCTTGGTGAAGCGCACGCAATTGCTGCTGACGCCGGCCGAGCACAGCGGCGGCAGCGCGTTGATCTGGCGGTACTTGGCAAGGTCGGTGGCGGCATTGCGGTAGCCATAGGCATCGACCACCGCGACAGTGGGCGTGGTGGTGGGGGCGACGGTTCCGGTGGGGGGCGCGGGCATGCTGGAGCTGCCGTAATAGGCCGCCCACAGGTCACGCGCGTAATAGGGCACGGCACCCGTCGTCGTCAGGTTGGACTGGCGCAGCGTCCTGACCAGCGCATGGCCGGCGGAGTCGGTGGCGATTTCGGCATGGCAGCGCGTGCTGTCGCTGTCGACCGGCACATCGCAGACCCGCCGGTGGAAGCCATGGCCCTGCGGCCCTGCGGCCGGCGCCTGCTGGGCGAGGCCCATGGTCACCGACAGGAGAACGGCGGCGGATGCGATCACGGCGGAGTGCAGGAACCTGGCGAACATGCTGAACCTCGGGAAAACAGCGGGACGATGGGCGGAACTGCGGATGACGGGCAGGCATTGCGCCCGAAGCCGCCAAAACTAAGGCTTACTGCAAAATAAACCTTGCTTGGCCGCTTGGCCAGTTCGCAAATCGGCGCAGGCGCCCGGTGCGCGCGCTATTTATGTCAAGTTTTGTAACTTAAAGACGTGGATTGGGCGCCGCCGCGCGGCGCGGTCTCAGCCGGTGCTGCCGCTGGTCACCTGGCAGGCCGCCCCGTCATGCGACCTGACGGTGATTTTCGTTCCGCTCTGGACCACGTCGAGGATGGCGGTGCCGACGCGGACCTGCCAGGCGTTGGCGCTCAGCTGCTGGATGGATGCCTTCTTGCTTTTGATCTTCACCTTGCCCGTGCCGTTCGACGTCACGTCGAAGCCGCTCGCACAGGTGGCGGTGAAGAAGGGTACCTCCGCCAGCGCCGGGGTGGCGAGGGTGACGAGGGCGGCAGCGACAAGGGTGAAGGCGATCAGCTTCATGAGGTCTGCTCCTGGCGGCGGCGGGACGCCTGCACGCTGAAGGCGCCATCTTATGCCGGCCGCCCCGGTGCGCTTCAAGCGCCAGCCCGCCGCAGGTTCGGCTGCACGTCATGGCAGGGGAAAGCGCCTGCTCAGAAAGCGCGAGCCGGCAAGCCCGAAGCGCCACGGCATCTCCGCGGCGCGGCTGATGCCGATGCGCGGGCCGGTGAGCAGCGGCGGCTCCGCCATCATGCGGCGGAGTGCGAAGGGTTCGGCCAGCAGCGACATCCCGTCCTGCGCAGCGGTGACGGCGAGCGCCGCGGCGAGCTTGCCCGGGCCTGAGCACAGGGCGCGGGGATCGGCTGTGCCGCGGCGCGCCGCCATGGCGTCGAGGCCCCTTGTCGGCTCGAGGGCGCGCAGCAGGACCGCCGCGCCCGGCAGGCACACCGCATTGAGGCACCAGTGCATGCCGTAGATGCGATAGACATAGGCCGTGCCGGGTTCTCCGAACATGGCGGCATTGCGCGCCGTGGGCCCGCGGAAACTGTGCGAGGCCGGGTCATCGGGCAGATAGGCCTCGGTCTCGACGATGACGCCGGCGGCATCGCCGCAGGCGAGTTCGAGCCCGATCATGTCGGCGGCGACGAGGCGGGCATCGCGCGCGAAGAAATGGCTCCCCGGCATTTCGCTCATGTGCAGGGAACCTGTGGCGCGCGATGGCGTTCCCTGTCCTTCACCCGTCATGTTCGACACCTCACGGTCACAGGGAGCCAGCTTGCCGATGAACCAGGCCAATCTCCAGCTCGAAGGTTTGCTGATGGCGGTGGCAGCACTCAACCGCATGCTGGTGGAGAAGGGCGTCGTCTCCGCCCATGAGGTGGACGCGGCGCTGCACCGGGCCGAGGCGCGCATCACCTCGGATGACCGCTTCCTCGATGCCGACATCGGCCTCGCCAACCGCGATGCGATGTGCTTTCCGATCCGCCTGCTGCGCCTCGCCAATGGCGACGAGGACTGCGCCGCCGTGGGCTTCAGTGAACTCGCCCGCCAGGTGGGGCTGACGAAGCAGCCCTATAACGACCAGCGCTGAGCGACGTGACCAGCCCCGCCGCACGAAACGAGGTCGACTGCGTCGTGGTGGGCGGCGGACCCGCGGGGCTCACCGCGGCGATCTATCTGGCCCGCTTCCATCTTTCGGTGGCGCTGTTCGACGACGGCCGCAGCCGGGCCGCACTCATTCCCGTGACCCACAATCTCGGCGGCTTTCCGGTGGGCGTGGGCGGGCCCGATCTCTTGCGCCGCATGCGCTTCCAGGCCGAAAGCTTCGGCGCCGCGATCAGCCCTGCCACCGTCGACGCGATCGCCCGGCGCGACGGCGGCGGCTTCAGCATCGCGGCCGGCGGCGAACAGCTGGCCGCGCACAAGGTGCTGCTGGCCACCGGCGTGGTCAACCTGCCGCCCCCCATGACCGTGGAGGAACACGACGATGCCCTGCGCCGCGGCCTGCTGCGCTATTGCCCGGTCTGCGATGGCCATGAGGTGACCGACCGCGCCATCGCGGTGCTGGGCAGCGGCGCACATGGCATCGCCGAGGCGCAGTTCCTGCGCAGCTTCTCGGCCCGCGTCACGCTGGTGGCGCCGCATGGCCCCCACCGCTTCACGCCCGATGAACGGGAGCAGCTGGCGCATTGGAACATTGCCTGGCGCGATGGCCCGGTGGAAGCGATCGCACCGCTGCAGCGCCAGGTCGAATTGCGCATCATGGGCGACTGGCAGCGTTTCGACACGCTTTATGTGGCGCTCGGCACCGAGCTGCGCTCCGAGCTGGCGCGCGGTGCCGGCGCACAGACCGCGACGGATGGCGCGGTGCTGGTCGACCGCCACCAGATGACCTCGCTCGACGGGCTCTATGCGGCGGGCGACGTGGTGAAGGGCCTCGACCAGATCGCCACCGGCATGGGCCAGGCGGCGATCGCCGCCACGGCGATGCGCAATGCCATCTGCGAGGCCAGGCCGCTGCGGCGCTGACGTTGCCGGGCCACTAGTCCGCGCCGGAGTTCAGCAATCCGCTGCGGTGGCTGGCGCGCCAGGCCTCCGGCGTTTCGAACCGGCCCTGCCAGATGCCACGCTTCGCGGCGCGCGCGTCTTCCTGGGTGGCAAGATGATCGAGGCCGTGGCGGGTATAGGCAACGGCCCAGCCCGACCGCACCATCGCGTCGTTGAGGTTGACATTGCCGGCGCTGCATTCGGACACGGAGCGGCCATAGCGGTCGGTGTCGAGCACCTGGCAGGTGACGGTGGCGTTGCCGATGAGGCGGCGCAGTTCGTCGCGCGCCGCGCGTCCGCAGGCATATTCGGCGCCGTCGCGGCCCCAGCAGGTCTGGAACAGTTCCGGCGCGTCGATGGCGTGGAGGCGATAGTCCGTGCCGTCCTTGCGCAGCGAATCGCCGTCAATCGCGGTGAAGCGGCCGGTCTCCTCCGGCAGCAGGCCGAGGTTGCGCGCCGCGAAGGTGATGGCGGCGAGCAGCAGCAGCATCAGGGCGCCCTCGGCGAGGCTGCGCCACCACGGGCGCCGCGCGCGCCACGGCCTCACCGCGACCAGCGCCTGGCCGCGTCGTCGTCGCTGTCCTTGGCGGCTACCCAGCTGGCGCCCTGGTCATTCTCCTCGAGCTTCCAGAACGGCGCCTTGGTCTTCAGCCAGTCGATGAGGAAGTGGCAGGCCTCGAAGGCGGCCTCGCGGTGGGCCGAGGCGGCGATCACCAGCACGATGTCCTCGCCCGGCTCCAGCCGGCCATGGCGGTGCACGATGAGCGTGGCATCGAGCGGCCAACGCCGGTTGGCCTCGGCCTCGATGTCGGCCAGCGCCTTCTCGGTCATGCCGGGGTAATGTTCGAGCGTCATGGCGCGGACGTCGCTGCCCTCCGACAGGTCGCGCACCGTGCCGAGGAACATCACGGTGCCGCCGATGCCGGGGCGGCCCCGCTTCAGTTCGGCCAATTCGAAGCCCGGGTCGAAGGGCTGCTGCTGCACGCGGATCATGTGACTGTCATGCCCCTGCTGGCCCTCCGGTTCAATTGCCTTGCGCCGGCGGCACGTCCTGCAGGCGGGCGAAGCCGCCTTCCGGATTCTTCAGGATGTCGGGGATGTCGGGATAGATCCTGGGCTTCCCCCAGGGGCCGCGGGCGATCACCGCCACCGGCAGCATGGGCTGGCCGTTGACCAGCGCATTGGCCGACACCGCGATCCCCTGGCGCAGCACGTCGATCAGGCCCTCGACGGTGAAGAGCGTGGCCGGCCCCTCGATCTTGAAATTCCGGAAGGTGGCGATGCCGTCGGCGATGGCCGCCTCGCCCGACAGGTGATCGAAGGGCGTTGCGCCGGGGGCGGCAGACCAGCCATCGAGGATCTTTTGCTTGGCGGCCTGCGCCAGCCCGGCGAAATCCGTACCCGCGATGCGGCCGTTGATGAGGTCGATGCTGGCCGTGCCCTTGAGGGTGCCGGTCAGTTCCTCCTGCGTGGTTCCCGCGGCGGTGACGTCGGTGGCCATCGACCCCGTCCCGGTCAGCTGGGTCACGCCGGTGAGGGCGCCGAGCAACGGCTGGGCGGCGGCGTCCTCGGCATCGAGCTTCAGGGCGACGCTCGGCGGAATGGCGGTGGCGTCGGCCTTGGCCGTGAAGGCCAGCGTGCCGTCGTCGGGCAAGGAGGAGGCAGCGTCGACCTGCAGCTTGCCGCCGGTGAGTGTCAGCTTGAGTTGGGTCGGACCGGCGGTGAAGGCGCCGAAGCTTAGGCTGCGGCCCTCCAAACTCACCTCGGCGTCGAAGCTTTTCAGCACGGCGAAGGGCAGCGGCAGGCGGCCCCAGTCGCCACCCTTTGCGCCGGCGGCCGGCAGGAAGGGATCGAGCCACATGGCATCGGCGGTGAGGCCGGCCTGCAGCTTGGGCTGGTCGTTGCGCAGGTCCACCGCGAGGTCGCCGGCGGCGTGGAAGGCGCCGAGCGCAAAGGTGGCATTGCGGATGGCGAAGGCCCGGCCGGCGGTATCGAGCGCACCGTCGATGGCGATGGGGCCGGGCACCGTCGCGCCGTCGGGCAGGGGCAGGCCGAGAAGCCGCAGGCCGGGGCCGGGCGTGGCGCTCGACAGGCTCACCGGACCGGCGAGGCTCAGCACGTTGGCGGTGGACAGCCGGCCGCTGAAATTGGCGTCGCCGTCATCCGCTGCCAGCGCCAGTTCGAGCGGCGAGCCATCGGCGTTGACGCGGGCCAGCGACTTGAGGTCGGCGTCGATGCGCACCAGGCGGCCATTGATGACCGCGGTGCCGGCGAAGGCCGCGCCGCCATCGGCGCGGAGGTCGAGCTCGCCGTCGACATGGTCGAGCTGCATGGCCTGGCTGTTGCGGGCATCGAAATAGCGCAGGCTCGCCTGTTCCAGCGTCACCGCGACGGGGCCCGGCGTGAAGCCGGGGAAATCCCAGCTCGCGGCCCCCCGCTCGTTGATCAGCAGCGCGACCTCCGCCCCGGTCAGGGTGAGGTGCGTGAGGTCGGGCCGCCGGGTGAGGAGCTGGCCCAGGCTCACCGGGATGGTCAGCGACTTGGCGGTGAGGACGCTGTCGTCGTCGGGCGTGGCGCCCGAAAGTTCGGCGCCGTCGAGGCGGACGGCGAGTGGCGACAGCGTGAGGTGGGCGCCGTCCTTGGCCGTCAGGCTGCGGCCCAGCTGCTGCCGGGCCAGCGTCTCCACCCCGCCCGCCACCCAGCGCGGCGCCAGCAGGAAGACGCAAGCCACCGCGATGGCCAGCAGGGCAATCGCGGCGAGACCCGCAACCAGTCGTCGGTCGTGCATCGGAAACTCCTGAAATCGCGCCGCTTTTGGGCGGGACTTGCGGCCCTTCTGTGACATGACTAGAGCCAAGCCGAACCGCCACTCCGGAGTGCCTTACATGACCGAACGCCCTTTGTGGACCCCCGGCCCCGACCGGATGGCCGCCTCCAACCTCGCGCGCTTCATGGCGCCCCTCGGCTTCGAGACCTTCGCCGAGGTGCTGCGCCATTCGGTGGAGGAGCCGGAGGACTTCTGGTCGAGGCTCTGGGACTTCTGCGAGGTCAGGGCGCAGACCCGCGGCGAGCGCGTGCTGGTCGATGGCGACAGGATGCCCGGCGCGCGGTTCTTCCCCGACGCCCGGCTGAATTATGCCGAGAACATGCTGCGCCGGACCGATGACGGCGATGCGCTGGTGTTCCGCGGCGAGGACAAGGTCAGGCGACGGCTGAGCTGGGCCGAGCTCAATGCCGCGGTGGCGCGTCTGAGCCGGGCTTTCGCGGCGGCGGGCATCAAGGCCGGCGACCGCATCTGCGCCGTCGTGCCCAACATGCCGGAAGCCATCATCGCGTTTCTCGCGGCCTCGTCGCTCGGCGCCATCTGGTCGTCGTGCTCGCCGGATTTCGGCGAGCGCGGCATCCTCGACCGCTTCGGGCAGATCGCGCCGCGGATCCTCATCACCTGCGACGGATATTACTATGCCGGCAAGACCATCCGGATGGCGGAGAAGATCGCCAGCGTGCTGAAGAGCCTGCCTGGCGTCGAGCGCGCACTGGTGATCGACTATGTCGGCGACGCGGGTCAGGTGGCCGGCGCGCTGCCCCATGGCGAGACGCTGGCCGACTTCATGGCGCCCTACAGCGGCGCACCGATCGCCTTCGCGCAACTGCCGCCCGAGCACCCGCTCTACATCCTCTATTCCTCGGGAACCACCGGCATTCCGAAATGCATCGTGCATGGCGCGGGCGGCATCCTGCTGAAGCACCTGTCGGAACATGTGCTGAACACCGACACCAAGCCCACCGACAGGCTGTTCTACTTCTCGACCTGCGGCTGGATGATGTGGAACTGGCTGGTCTCCGGCCTCGCCGCCGGGGCGACGCTGCTGCTCTATGACGGTTCGCCCTTCCACCCGTCCGAGCGCGTGCTGTTCGACTATGCCGACGAGGAAGGCATGACCATCTTCGGCACCTCGGCCAAATACATCGACGCGGTGAAGAAGTCGGGCCTCGTGCCGAAGGATACGCATCGGCTCGCCCGCCTGCGCAGCATGCTGTCGACCGGCTCGCCGCTCAGTGCCGAGAGCTTCGACTTCGTCTATTCCGGCATCAAGTCGGACATCCAGCTCGCCTCGATCTCGGGCGGCACCGACATCTGCGGCTGCTTCGTGGGCGGCAACCCGCTGTCGCCCGTGTGGCGCGGCGAGATCCAGGGCGCGATGCTGGGCGTTGCCGTCGACGTCTATGACGAGACCGGCAAGCCGGTGCGCGGCGAGAAGGGCGAACTCGTGTGCGTCAGGCCCTTCCCGTCGATGCCGGTGATGTTCTGGAACGATCCTGACGGCGCCAAGTATCACAACGCCTATTTTGCGCGCTTTCCCGGCATCTGGTGCCATGGCGACTTCGCCGAGATCACACCGCATGACGGCATGATCATCCACGGCCGCTCGGACGCCACCCTGAACCCCGGCGGCGTGCGCATCGGCACGGCGGAAATCTATGCCCAGGTGGAGCAGGTACCCGAGGTGATCGAGGCGCTGGCCATCGGCCAGGACTGGGACGGCGACGTGCGCGTGGTGCTGTTCCTCAGGCTGCGGCCCGGCGCCGCGCTCGACGACGAGCTGGTGGCACGCATCAGGAAGAAAATCCGCGATGGCGCCTCGCCCCGCCACGTGCCGGCGAAGATCGTCGCCGTGGCCGACATTCCGCGCACCAAGTCGGGCAAGATCACCGAGCTCGCGGTGCGCGACGTGGTGCACGGCCGCGTGGTGAAGAACAGCGAGGCGCTGGCCAACCCCGAAGCGCTCGAACTGTTCCGGGATCTCGCCGAACTCAAGGCCTGAGGTTATTCCGCCAGCACCCTGGTGGTGGGGAAGGTGACGTCGGCCAGCGTGCCCTTGCGCGGCTCGCTGGTGAGGACGAGACGGGCGCGATTGGCCTCCACCAGCGCCTTGGTGAGCGGCAGGCCGAGGCCGGTGCCCTGCACCTCGCGGCCCTCGGTGATGATGCGGCCGAAGGGTTCCAGCGCGCCGCGCAGCTGGTCATCGTCCATGCCGATGCCGGTGTCCTTGACGCGCAGCTTGAGTTCGCCGTTGTTCATCAGCACGGCTGAGACCACGACCTGGCCGCCGGGATCGGTGAACTTGATGGCGTTGGACACGAGGTTCAGCAGCGCCTGGCGCATCGAGCGCAGGTCGGCGACGACGTTGGGGAGATCGGGCGGCATGGACTTGCGCAGCACGACGCGCGCCGCCGTGGCCTGCTCCTGCAGCATCTTCATCACATAGTCGGCGACGTCGCCGAGCGACACCGCGGTGAAGTTCAGCTCGAGCTTGCCGGCCTCTACCTTGGACAGGTCGAGCAGGTCGTTGATGAGCGACAGGAGATGCGCGCCGGAGGCGTGGATGTCCTGCACGTAGCCGCGGTATTTCTCGTTGTCGATTTCGCCGAAGCGGCCGAGCCGCATGACTTCGGAGAAGCCCATGATGGCGTTGAGCGGGGTTCTGAGCTCATGGCTGACGCTGGCCAGGAATTCCGATTTCTGGCGGCTCGTCGCTTCGGCCTTCTCCTTGGCCTCGCGCAGTTCGGCCTCGGTCTTCTTCCACTGGGTGATGTCGCGGACGACGGCGCAGAAGGCGGCCTGCGAGCGCGTCGCCTGCAGCCGGCCGATGGTCAGGAACAGCGGCACCGTGCCGCCCTGGCTGACCAGCGCGGTGACTTCGCGGCCGTCATTGAAGACCGCCGCCAGGCCCGGGCCCTGAAGCGCCGCGAGATAATCGCGCACCACCTTGCGGCTGTCGGGCGAGAGCAGGTCGAACAGCGGCTTTCCCGCCACCTCGGCGATGCGATAGCCGAAGATCGATTCGGCACCCGCGCTGAAGGTGTGGATGCGCGCATCCTGGTCGAGGGTGATGATGCCGTCGGCGGCGGTGTCGAGGATGGCGCGCAGTTCCTGGTCGGCGTCCTGCCCGGGCGCGCGGACGGGAAGCTGGATCACCTCGGCGCTGGGGCGCGGCGCCTCGGGGGCGGCTAGCGTTTCGGCGGTGCCCGCCGGCGCGGCGGCGGGGGCAGGGACGGGGGCAGCCGGAGCCGGCGCCGGCGGCGCGGCGAGGCGGAGTTCGGGGCGTTCGAGGCGCGGCGCCTCCGCCGGATGCAGCACGAACTGACGTGCCGGACCGCCGAGCCACGGGATCACCGCCATCTGCACGCCGGCTTCGATGCGGCCCCCGGTATCGGTCATGATTTCGGCGCGCGGCAAGGCCTGGCCGAGCTGGCCGAAGCGCTCCGACAAAGCCTCGTCGTTGATCACGTCCTCGCCGGTCTCGTAGCCGAACAGGCGCGCCGCGGCGGGATTGGCGTAGAGCAGCTGCCCGTCCTTGGCGACCAGCACGGCTTCAGGCCGGTTTTCGAGCGGCAGGCGCACCTGGTCGGGGATGCGCTGCAGCTTGCGGCGTGGCGGCGGCGGCCTGGTTTCCACCGCGGCGGCGGGCGGTGCGGGGGACGTTGCGGGGGCGGGGCTGGCCTGGCGAATGCCTTCCTCGAGGGCCTTGGCGAGCTTCTCGAAGGCGGCGGCATCAGCCTCGGAGAGCCGGCCCGGGGGCTTGCCCGCCGGGGCCGGTTCGGCCGCGGCGGGGGCCGCGGCGGCGGCAGGAGGTGAGGCGGCCGCCGGCTCGGCGCCCGACAGCCGCAGCTCCAGTGCGCGGCGCTCGGTCACGTCGTCGAGCAGCAGCATGGCGAAGGCCGCAGCCTCGCCCTCGCGGTTCAGGCGGCGCGCCGTGAGGCGGATGTCGCGGATGCCGATGCGCACGTTGAGGGCGCGGTGCAGCACCACCGTTCCGGCGGCGCCGATGCGGGCCAGCAGCGCATCCGCCGCAGGCTGTTCGCCCAGCAGTTCGGCGAGGCTGCCGCGCTGGTTGGCGCCGAGCAGCATGAGCGCGGCGGCATTGAGGTGGCGGAAATTGCCGTCGCGGCCCACGAGCACGGCGGCGGAAGGCAGAAGGTCGAAGGCGGCGGCCATGTCGGCCTCGCCGCGCGCCTGGTCATGCTCGCCCGAGGCGCGCGCCACCGCGAGCACCCCGGGGCGGCCATCGGCCAGCGCATGGATCATGCAGCGGCAGGTGATCGGCGCTTCGGCGGCCGAGGGGAAATCGAGATCGACCGTTTCCACCTGGCCGCGATGCAGGCTGCGCGACAGGCCCATCATGGCCTCGACACCCGGCTCCTGGGCATCGAAGGGGCGGTCGATCAGGTCGAACAGGGAGGCGCCGCCGAAGAAGGCGATGCCCGCCGGATTGGCCCAGACGATGCGCGCCCGTCCGGCATCCCACAGCCAGGCGGCCTCCGGCACGTCCCTCAGGTCTTCCAGCGTCGGTGTCGCGACGTCGGCCACGGCTGACAACCCCCTCATGCGGTCGGCGAACAGGACATCCTGTTTACGATGGCTTAACCGAAAAAATAAAGGAATTCGGCAACATCCGGTTAATTTTCGCGCCGCCGGCCCGGGGGCGGGGCAGCGCACTGCAATATTTATGTTGCAGTGCACAATGAACCTGCCTATATTCTGTCCACGAGGCAGGCGGAGCAAGCCTGGCCAACAGGAGAAACCCCATGTCGATGAAGAAGAGCAAGCCCGAGATGAACACCGAAACCGTGACCAAGGCCACCGAGCAGGTTGCCGACCAGGTGGCGAGCTTCGCGCAGAAGACCCTCGACCAGGCGCAGGGCGCCTTCGAGAAGGTCTCCGAAGTGGCGCATGGCAATGTCCAGCTCATGGACGCCGCTGCCAACGCCTACAAGAACCGCGTCACCGACATCCAGCTGAAGTCGATGGAATTCGTTCAGCTCAACATCAATTCGGGCTTCGCCTTCGCCCGCAAGCTGTTCGCCGTCCGCGACCCGTCCGAGGCCGTGAACCTGCAGCAGAGCTTCCTCAAGGAGCAGGCCGAGACGCTGCAGCGCCAGGCCGCCGAAATGCAGGAGCTCTCCGTGGCGCTCGCCAAGGAATCGCTGAAGCCAGTGCAGGAGTCGATGACCAAGTCCTTCGCCAGCCTGTCCAAGGTGGCCTGATTTCCAACGCTGATGACCGGCCGCACTCCCCGGCCGGACATCAAACTCGCAGGGCCCGCTCGTTTCGGCGACGGGCCCTTTTGTTGTCTTGAAATCCGCACCGACTGGGGCTAGGAACGCCTCCGTGCGCAGGGGCCACCGGTTCTTGCAGCAAGTGAATGCCGCCTTAGCTCAGTTGGTTAGAGCACTAGATTGTGGATCTAGGGGTCCCCCGTTCGAGCCGGGGAGGCGGTACCACTCTCAGCGCTTCAGGATCGCCTCGGCCTGGGCCAGCTCATCGGTGATGGCGTCCAGCGATGACATGATGGCGCGAATGTCGCGCTCGTCGCACATTCCGGTCATCGCCAGGCGTACCACGTGGGTCTGGGCCTTCACCCGCGCTAGGGCATCATGCAGTTCCTCCAGCGCGGCGCCGTCCTCAACGATCGCGTTGTCCATGGTCACGTCAAATTCCTCGGCCTTGCAACTGCAAACTTAACAATAAGTTGTGTCGGCACTGACGCGCAAGTGAGGAAAATTCAAGTAGCGGTCAGTAAGTTTACTTATGACGTATGGGAAAGCCACTGAAGATAAAGCGCTAAAACGATTGCCGCACCAAGCAAGCTCACGTCGAAGGGTTCAAGTATCCAGTGCCCGTGTGATGTCGCCCGCCGCCGCCGCGCGGTGGGAATTTCCTGAAGACGTATCTTCTTCACCATCGGTGATCCTCCCTTAGGACCTTGCAAGCGGAACCGGGCCGTGATCCGAAAGTTCCGCGCTCACTCCTCCCCTGTGCGGCGGAACCCCATGCGCCACAACAGGTCCGCCGCATGCCGGCCGAGACGGTCGACCTGGCTCTCCTCGAGGTCCGGCAACACCACATGCGCCGCCTCGTGAATGGCGATATCGAGCAGCGTCTGGTCGTCCAGCGCGGGGTCGATTTCGATCCGCCATTCATGTGGGAACGCAAGTCCCCACATGCCACGGTTGCGCTTGTAGCAGTACCGGATCTTCCGCATTCTCCCCTCCACGAAGCGGATGCATAACGGAAGTCGATGACATTGGTTCTGCGGTTCAGAAGATCACTTCGCCTGCCAGCAGGCCCATGATCAGGAAGATCACGAAGATCACGATGGCGATGAAAAACAGGATTTTTGAGATCTGCGCTGCGCCGGACGCAATGCCGGTGAAGCCCAAGACACCTGCGATGACCGAGATGACGAGGAAGATGAGCGCCCATTTGAGCATGGCTGTCTCCTGAGTTGAGACCGCCGCAACGGAAAACCCACAGGATAAGTTCCCTTGTCGGCATTCGCTGCCCGGCGTGCGGGCAGGGGCACAACCGCAGCACGGGACGATCGTGCCTCTGCGTCAGCCGAGTTCCGCAGGCTTCGGCCCGCCATAGGCCCAGTCGAGCAGCGCCACGGTATGGACGATGGGGATCGCCGTGCCGAGACCGATCTGGGTGATGCAGCCGATGTTGCCGGTGGCGATGGCCTGCGGTGCGAGGCTCTCGATGTTGGCCACCTTGCGGTCGCGGAGCTTCGCCGCGATCTCCGGCTGCAGGATGTTGTAAGTGCCGGCCGAGCCGCAGCAGAGGTGGCCCTCCGGCACGTCCAGCACCGTGAAGCCGGCGCGGCGCAGGAGGCGCTGCGGCTCCGTCCTGATCTTCTGGCCATGCTGCATGGAACAGGCGGAATGATAGGCGAGGCGCAGGCCGCCCTGCGCTTCCGGCAGGTCCTGCATCATCAGGAATTCGGTCACGTCCTTGGCCTTGGCGCTGATCGCCTTTGCCTTCTCGGCATAGGCCTCGTCATGGCGCAGCATGTGGCCGTAATCCTTGATGGTGGTGCCGCAGCCCGACGCCGTGACGATCACCGCATCGACGTGCGCCGCGGTCCACTGATCGACCGAGCGCCGGGCGCGCGCCAGCGCATCGGCTTCGAGGCCCATGTGGTGGGTGAGCGAGCCGCAACAGGCCTCCTCGCCCGCGACGACGACTTCGAAGCCCAGCCGCGTGAGCAGGCGGATCGTGGCGGCATTGATGCCGGGGTCGAGCACGCTCTGCACGCAGCCCATGAGCAGGGCGACGCGGCCCTTCCTCTCGCCGTCCGCCGGATAGGTGCCGGGCTGGCCGGTCGCTTGCGGCACCGGCATGCGCTTCGGCACGAGGCCGAGAAGAGCCGCGATGCGCGTGGCGCCGAAGGACTTCGCCACGGGCGCCAGCGGTGCGGCGAGCCTGGCGCCGATCAGCGACAGGCGGAACAGTGCCGGGCGCGGCATGGTGAAGGCCAGCACGTTCCGCAGCAGGCGCTCGGAGAGCGGTCTCCTGTAGGTCTCCTCCACATGGGCGCGCGCGGCGTCCACGAGGTGCATGTAGTTGACGCCCGAGGGACAGGTGGTCATGCAGGACAGGCAGGAGAGGCAGCGGTCGAGATGCTTCACCGTCTTCGCGTCCGCCGGCGCGCCCGATTCAAGCATGTTCTTGATCAGGTAGATGCGGCCGCGCGGACTGTCGAGCTCGTCGCCGAGCAGCACATAGGTCGGGCACGTGGCGGTGCAGAAACCGCAATGCACGCATTTGCGCAGGATGTTGTTGGCAGCGTCGATGCGCGGCGTTGCAAGCTGTTCGGTGGAGAAGTTGGTCTGCATCAGATCCCCCGATACATGCGGCCGGGGTTGAGAATGTGGCGCGGGTCGAAGGCCTCCTTCACCCGGCCCGAGAGCGCGGCCAGCGCCGGGGCCTGCGGCTGGAACACATCGACGGCCGCGCGCGTCGCTTCCGGCGCGCGGATCAGCGTGGCATGGCCGGACGCGAAACTGGCGCGCACCAGGGCTTCCGACGCATCGGGCGATGGCGGCACCTCGAGCCAGATGAGCCCGCCCGCCCAGTCGAAGAGATAGCGGATGTCGAGCCGATCCTTCAGCCGCCGGATGATGCCCGGCGCTGCGCTGGGCGCCACCGAGATCCGCCACAGCGGATGGCGCGGGTTTTCGGCGAACATCGCGGCATCGCGGATCGCCTTCCACCTTGCGGCCGAGCTCCTCGCGGCCATCACCTCGATGGGACGCTTCAGCACCTTGCCCAGCAGGTCGCGCCGGTAGGAGACCGACGGGGCGATACCTTCGAGGCGGAGGTACACGGCCTCGCCCGGCACATAGGCAGCGCCCGACACCTCGCAGGCCGACTGCATGGCGAGGCTCATGGCGTCGACCGCCTGCGCGTCGTCGAAGCCGGTCAGCGCCACGGTCTCCTCCGTCTCAGGCGCGGGAAGCACCTTGAGGATCACCGAGGTGAGGGCGGCGAGCGTGCCATGCGAGCCGGTGAGCAGCTTCGGCATGTCATAGCCGGTCACGTTCTTCACCACGCGCGCCCCCGCCTTGAACAGGTCGCCCGCGCCGGTGACGCCGTGAATGCCGAGCACGTGGTCGCGTGCCGCGCCGGCCTTGAGGCGGCGCGGCCCCGACAGGTTGCAGGCGACGAGCCCGCCCACCGTGCCGCTGCCCGTGCCGCCGAGCAGGGCCGACCAGTCCGGCGGCTCGAAGGCCAGCTGCTGGCCGCGCTGGCCGAGCATGCTCTCGACATCGGCGAGCGGCGTTCCGGCGGCAACGTCGAGGATCAGCTCCTCGGGCTCATAGGCGATGACGCCGGTGAAGCCCGACATGTCGAGGCTCGCCGCGGCCTGCACGGGGCGGCCGAGATGGCGCTTGCTGCCCGTGCCGATCACCTCCAGCGGCACGTCTGCCGCGGCGATCATCTCCGCCAGTTCCGCTATGCTTGCAGGCTTCAGCACGGCGCTCATCAGAATCTCGGAATGTCCGCGAAGGGCAATTGCCCGGCCTTCACGTGCACGCGGCCGAGCTCGGCGCAGCGGTGCAGCGTGGGGAATACCTTGCCGGGGTTGAGCAGGCCCTTGCCGTCGAAGGCGCATTTGACGCGCATCTGCTGGGCGAGGTCGCCCTCGGTGAACATCTCCGGCATCAGGTCGCGCTTCTCGATGCCCACGCCGTGCTCGCCCGTCAGCACGCCGCCCACCTTCACGCAGAGGCGCAGGATGTCGGCGCCGAATTGTTCCGCGCGGTCGAGCTCGTCCGCATCATTGGCATCGAACAGGATCAAGGGATGCAGGTTGCCGTCGCCGGCATGGAAGACATTGGCGACGCGCAGGCGGTGCAGCCGCGACAGCTCCGCCATGCCCTGCAGCACCTCCGGCAGGCGCTTCCGCGGAATCGTGCCGTCCATGCAGATGTAGTCGGGCGAGATACGGCCCACGGCGGGGAAGGCCGCCTTGCGCCCGGCCCAGAACAGCAGGCGCTCCTCCTCCGACGTCGAAATGCGCAGCGTCGCGGCCTTGTTGGCCTGGGCGATCTCGGAGACGCGTTCGATAAGGTGGTCGACCTCGACCTGCGGCCCGTCGAGCTCGACGATCAGCAGCGCCTCGACGTCGAGCGGATAGTCGGCATGGACGAAATCCTCCGCCGCGTGGATGGCGGGGCGGTCCATCATCTCCATGCCGCCCGGAATGATGCCGGCCGAAATCACGTCGGCCACGCATTGCCCGGCATCCTCCGAGCTCGGGAAGCCCACCAGCACGGCGCGCGCCGTCTCCGGCTTCTGCAGGATGCGCACGGTCACTTCGGTGACGACGCCGAGCAGGCCTTCCGAGCCGGTCATCACGCCGAGCAGGTCATAGCCTTCGCTGTCCAGATGCTTGCCGCCGAGCCGGATCACCTCGCCCGTCACCAGCACCATCTCGATGCCCAGCACGTTGTTGGCGGTCAGCCCGTATTTGAGGCAGTGCACCCCGCCCGAATTCTCCGCCACGTTGCCGCCGATGGTGCAGGCGATCTGCGAGGAGGGGTCCGGCGCATAATAGAAGCCCCTGTGCTCCACCGCCCGGGTGATGGCGAGGTTGGTGACGCCCGGCTGCACCACGGCGCAGCGGTTGGCATAATCGATGTCGAGCACCCGGTTGAACTTCGCCATGCCGAGGAGAATGCCATCGGCCAGCGGCAGCGCACCGCCGGAGAGCGAGGTGCCGGCACCGCGCGGCACAACCTTGATGCCATTGTCATGGGCATATTTCAGCACTGCGGATACCTGTTCCGTGGTCTCCGGCAGCACCACGACCAGCGGCAACTGGCGATAGGCGGTGAGGCCGTCGGTCTCGAAGGCCCGCATCTCGACCGGGGCCTCGATCACCCCTTCGCCCGGCACGATGGCCCGGAGCGCCGCGGCGATGGCCGCGCGGCGCCGGATCTTGTCCTCATCGGGGACGGGCATTGTGAGCATGGGTGGTCTCTTCGCAGTCTGAAGCCTCGGCAAGGGCGGAGTTAAGCCACGTCCGATCCGCAATGCAACGAAAGATCAGCACCGTTGCCCCAATCGGAACGCCGGGCTGAAACGGCGTGGGCACGGGTCGCCATGCGTGGGAGAGCCTTGCAGGCCGGCACGCGGGCTGGCAAAATCCTTCCCCGCACAACCCCGAGGTTTCATGCCTGAATCATCCCCGCGCGTCGGCCTGTTCGTCACCTGCCTCGTCGACATGTTCCGTCCCTCCGTCGGCTTTGCCGCCGTGAAGCTGCTGGAAGATGCCGGCTGCACCGTCGAGGTGCCGGAGGCCCAGACCTGCTGCGGCCAGCCCGCCTACAACTCCGGCGACCAGGCGGACGCCCGCGCCATCGCCTGCAACGTCATCGCCGCATTCCGGGGCTATGACTATGTGGTGGTTCCTTCCGGCTCCTGCGGCGGCATGATCGTGAAGCACTATCCGGAATTCTTCGAGCCCGGCACGACCGAGCATGACGAGGCCCTCGACCTCGCCCGCCGCACCCATGAGCTCACCTCCTTCCTCACCCGCGTCATGAAGGTGGAGAAGGTCGAGGCCCAGTTCCCGGCGCGCGCCACCTACCATGACTCCTGCTCCGGACTGCGCGAGCTCGGCATCCGCAACGAGCCGCGCAAGCTGCTCGCCTCGGTGGCGGGGGTTTCGCTCCGCGAGATGACCGATGCCGAGGTGTGCTGCGGCTTCGGCGGCACCTTCTGCGTCAAGTATCCCGGCATTTCCGACAAGATGCTGGAGAAGAAGCTGCACCACATCGAGGCCACGGGCGCCGACACGCTGATCGCAGGCGACCTCGGCTGCCTCATGAACATGGCCGGCAAGCTGAAGCGCATGGGCTCGCCCATCAAGGTTCGGCACGTGGCGGAAGTGCTGGCCGGGGATCATGCAACGCCCCCCATCGCGGAGGCCAAGTGATGGATCTCGGTGCCGCCAACTTCAAGGACAATGTCGGCAAGGCGCTGGCCGACGACAAGCTGCAGTTCGCCATGACCGAGACGGGCCCGCGCTTCATCGCCAAGCGGACGAAGGCTCGCGAGGCGCTGCCCGAGTTCGACCAGCTGCGCGACCAGGCGCGCGACATCAAGGACCACGTGCTCGACCACCTCGACATCTACCTCGAAAAATACGAGGCCAAGGTGAAGGAGACGGGCGGCCACGTGCACTGGGCGGAAACGCCGGATGACGCCCGCGCCGCGGTGCTGGCGATCTGCCGCAAGGCCAATGCGAAGATGGTGACCAAGGGCAAGTCGATGATCTCGGAGGAGATCGACCTGAACCAGCACCTCGCCGAGAATGGCATCGTGCCCGTCGAGACCGACCTCGGGGAATACATCATCCAGCTGAGGAACGAGCGGCCCTCGCACATCATCGCCCCCGCCGTGCACCTGACGCGCGACCAGGTGGAGGCCGATTTCCGCCGCGTCCACACCCACCTCGACCCGAAGCGCGACCTGACCGAAATCCCCGCGCTGGTGGAAGAAGCTCGCGCCGTGCTGCGGCAGAAATACCTGGCTGCGGACGTCGGCATCACCGGCGCCAATTTCTTGATCGCCGAAACCGGCACCTCGATCATCGTCACCAACGAGGGCAATGGCGACCTCACCCAGACACTGCCGAAGGTCCACATCGTGCTGGCCTCGATCGAGAAGCTGGTGCCCACGCTGGAGGATGCGACCACCATCCTGCGCGTGCTGGCGCGCTCCGCCACCGGGCAGGACTTCTCCAACTACACCACCTTCTCGACCGGCGGCCGCCGCCCGGGCGACCCCGATGGTCCCGTCGAATACCACGTCATCCTGCTCGACAACGGCCGCGCCAACGTGCTCGGCACCGAGTTCCAGGACATGCTCCGCTGCATCCGCTGCGGCGCCTGCCTCAACCACTGCCCGGTCTACAATTCCGTCGGCGGCCACGCCTATGGCTGGGTCTATCCCGGCCCCATCGGTTCTGTCGTCACCCCCGCCCTGATCGGCATCGAGAACGCCCGGCACCTTCCCAACGCCTCGACCTTCTGCGGCCGCTGCGAGGAAGTCTGTCCGATGCGCATCCCGATCCCCAAGATGCTGCGGCACTGGCGCGAGAAGGAATTCGAGCGCCACCTGCAGCCCACGAGCCAGCGCTGGGGCCTCGGCCTCTGGGCGTGGATGGCGAAGCGCCCGAAGCTCTATCGCAGGGCGACGGCGCTCGCGGCGCGCGTGCTGGCCAACCAGGCCCACGGCAAGGGCCGCCTCAGGAAGGTGCCGCTCGCCTCGGGCTGGACGGAATTCCGCGACTTGCCTGCCCCGCAGGGCAAGACCTTCCACCAGCTGTGGAAGGAGCGCCGCCCATGAGCGCGCGTGATGCGATCATGGCCCGCGTGCGCGCCAAGCTGCCCAAGGGCCCCGAAGGCTCGCGCCGCGAGGCGGTGGAGCGGCACATCTCCCAGCACCAGCAGAACCTGATCCCGGAGCGCGGGCAGGGCGACATCGAGCACCGCATCCGCGTCTTCACCGAGATGATGCTGGCCGTCGGCGGCACGGTGGAGATCGTCGACGACGTGAACGACGTGCCGCATGCCGTCTCGGTCTATCTGCGCGACGGCAACCTGCCGGCCATCGTGCGCCGCGGCACCGACCCGCTGCTGGCGAGACTCCCTTGGCATCGCGGCGGCACGCTCGACGTGCTGGAGGGGCCGGCGGTCGACGCCGACCGCGCCTCGGTGTCGCATGCCTTCGCCGGCGTAGCCGAGTCCGGCACCATCGTGCAGGTTTCGGGGCCGGAAAACCCGACCACGCTCAACTTCCTGCCGGAAGCCCATATCGTGGTGCTCGAATCTTCTGCCCTTTTTGCCAGCTATGAAGAGGCGTGGACGAAGTTGCGCAATCTCATGGGCGAGGGCAACATGCCGCGCACGGTGAACATGATCTCGGGCCCCTCCCGCACCGCCGACATCGAGCAAACCATCGTGAGGCCCGCCCATGGCCCGAAGAACATGCACGTCATCATCGTTCGCTAGCCTGCTCGTCCTCCTGATCTCGTCGGGCGCAGCCCTCGCCTGCGCCGATGACGAGGCGACGCTGTTCTCCTGCCTCGCCACCGACGGCGCCCACACCATCGAACTCTGCGCCGTGAGGGACGATGCGGCAGGCGGCTTCCAGTCGCTGCAATACCGCTATGGCACGGCGGAGAAGACCGAACTGGTCTATCCCGAGAACCGCGACCAAGGCAGGGCCGCCATGTCGTTTGCCCATGCCTTCGATGGCAGCAGCTATGTCTGGTCGCTGCGCTTCGGCAATGACGGCTACACCTACCGCCTCTTCGGCATGGGCGAGGACGCCGGCGTCGAGGTCTGGCGCAAGAAGAAGCGGCTGGCGCAGGTGATGTGCGGCGAGCGGCCCTATGCCGTCGCCGCCGACATCCGCAGGGCGGCGGGCTGCGATCTCAACAACCCCTTCGGCGCTGCGGGCTGCGGCGACGTTCCCCCGCAACGCAAGTGAGCTTTTGACTCGCGCCGGATTCACCGGCATTTTGCCCCACCGACACAAAATGGGATGGGGACGTCAGATGAAGCTGGTGCGTTACGGTGCGAAGGGCAGGGAGAAGCCGGGCCTCATTGACAAGGAGGGCCGCCTGCGTGACCTCTCCGCAGTGATCCCCGACATCACCGGCGAGACGATCGCCCCGAGGAGCCTCGCCCGCCTGAAGAAGATCAAGCCGGAATCGCTGCCCCTCGTGCGCGGCAAGCCGCGCATCGGCGCCTGCGTCGCCAACCCGCAGAAGTTCATCGCCATCGGCCTCAACTATTCCGACCACGCCGCCGAGTCAGGACTCCAGGTGCCGAAGGAGCCCGTGGTCTTCACCAAGCAGGTGAGCTGCCTTTCGGGCCCCTTCGACGACGTGACGCTGCCGCCCAAGTCCAAGAAGTCGGACTGGGAGGTGGAACTGGGCGTCATCATCGGCACCAGGGCCAAGAACATCAAGAAGGCCGACGCGCTGAAATACGTCGCCGGCTACTGCACCATCAACGACCTCTCCGAGCGCGAATTCCAGGCCGAGCGCTCCGGCCAGTGGACCAAGGGCAAGTCCTACGACACCTTCGGCCCCGTGGGCCCCTGGCTCGTCACGGCGGACGAGGTCAAGGACCCGCAGAAGCTGCACATGTGGCTCGATCTCAACGGCAAGCGCGTGCAGGACGGCTCGACCTCCACCATGGTCTTCGGCGTCGCGCACATCGTCGCCTATCTCTCGGAGTTCTTCACCCTGATGCCGGGTGACATCATCACCACCGGCACGCCGCCAGGCGTCGGCATGGGCATGAAGCCCCAGCGATTCCTGAAGCCGGGCGATACCATGCGCCTCGGCATCGAGGGCCTCGGCGAGCAGGGCCAGAAGGTGGTCCGGGACAAATAATACCTGTCAGCGGCATCGTCTCACCTCATTTCGTCATCCCGGCGAAAGCCGGGACCCAGCTTCCTTTGGGCCAGCAAAGCTGGGCCCCGGCTTTCGCCGGGGTGACGGGTTTTGCGTGGTTGCCCCCCGTCCCCCGTTCCTCTAGATAACCCGGCATTCAAGCCGGGTTGCCCACATGACCAAAGAAAACCGCCCGAAGGCGCGCGTCGCCAAGGGGTTCCGTGACATTGCCGCCGACGAGATCCGCGGCACCCGCCAGATGCTGGCGAAGATCCAGGAGGTCTACGAGGCCTATGGCTTCGAGCCGGTGGAGCAGCCCTTCATCGAATACACCGACGCGCTCGGCAAGTTCCTGCCCGACCAGGACCGGCCCAATGCCGGCGTCTTCTCCTTCCAGGACGATGACGAGCAGTGGCTGTCGCTCCGCTATGACCTGACGGCCCCGCTCGCCCGCTACGTGGCCGAGAACAATCAGAAGCTCCCCACCCCCTATCGCAGCTACCGCCAGGGCTGGGTGTTCAGGAACGAGAAGCCGGGCCCGGGCCGCTTCCGCCAGTTCATGCAGTTCGACGCCGACACCGTGGGCTCCGCCTCGCCGGTCGCCGATGCCGAGGTCTGCATGATGGCGGCGGATACGATGGAGGCGCTGGGCATCCAGCGCGGCCAGTACGTCATGAAGTTCAACAATCGAAAGCTGCTAGACGGGCTCCTCGATTCTATTGGGCTGATCGGAGAAGAGAGTGCCGGGCGGCGTTTGATCGTTCTTCGAGCGCTGGATAAGTTCGACCGGTTTGGCTTCTCCGGCGTCGAAAAACTTCTGGGAGAAGGTCGCGAAGACGAAAGTGGCGACTTCACGAAGGGAGCGGGGCTCCCGCAGCGAGCCATCGATTCGATAAGACGACTTCTAATCAGAATCGACTTTGGCGGCTCGCTTGAGAGCAGCAACGAGGAAATGCTGTCACAATTCGAGCAGCTTGACTTCGCTGTAAACGAAACTTTTGCAGCGGGGATTAAAGAGCTCCGTGCCATGAGCGAATTGTTCGCATCCGCTGGTTACGGCCCTGACAGAATTCGTTTCGATACGACCATCGTGCGCGGCCTCGAATATTACACCGGACCCGTCTTCGAATGCGAACTCCTGATGGAGACGAAGGACGAGGACGGCCGCACCGTGCGCTTCGGTTCGGTCGGCGGCGGCGGGCGCTATGACGATCTCGTGGCGCGCTTCACCGGCCAGCAGGTTCCGGCCACCGGCTTCTCGATCGGCGTGTCGCGCCTTTACTCGGCGCTGAAGCTCGCAGGACTGGCGCAGGAGGCGGCAACACTCGCCCCCGTGGTCGTGCTCGTCATGGACAAGGACCGCCAGGGCGACTACTGGCGCATGGTGCAGCAGCTCCGCGCCAGCGGCGTGCGCGCCGAGATGTATGCCGGCACCGCCGGCATGAAGGCGCAGATGAAATATGCCGACAAGCGCGGCGCCCCCCTCGTCGTCATCCAGGGCGGTGACGAGAAGGCGAAGGGCGAGGTGCAGGTGAAGGACCTGCGCCTCGGCTCCGAGCTCGCCAGCAACATCGCGTCACGCGAGGAATATGCGTCCCAGCGCCTCGCCCAGTTCTCGGTGGCGGAAGCCGATCTCGTGTCCGCGGTGAAGAAGGCGCTCGCACAGTAATGGCCGGGAAGTCGAGTGCGGAACGCTCCGCGCTGGAGCACCAGAACGCCGCCCTGATGGCGGTGTTCGAGCGCGCCGGTTTCGACCATATCGCGCCCGACATCGTCCAGCCCGCCGACATCTTCCTCGAGCGCTCGGGCGAGGACATCCGTGCACGGACTTTCGTGTTCACCGATCCGTCGGGGGCGGAGATGTGCCTTAGGCCCGATCTCACCGTGCCCGCCTGCCGCTATCACCTGAGCCATGCGCCAGATCCCGCGGCCGAGCGCCGCTACTGCTACCTGGGCCCCGCCTTCCGCTTCCCCGACGAACTGCTGAGCCCGCAGGAATTCACCCAGGCCGGCCTCGAATGGTTCGGCGCGCCCGAGCCCATCGCGGCGGAAGCGCGCGTCCTCAAGCTCACCATCTCGGCGCTCGAGGCCGCAGGGCTGTCGCGCTATCGCGTCAGCTTCGGCGACCTCGGCCTGTTCTCCGCATTGCTGGAAGACACCGAAATGCCGGCGCGCTGGCGGCAGCGCCTGCGCCATCATTTCTGGCGTCCCCATGCCTTCCGCGAATTGCTCGACAGCTTCTGCGCCGGCCGCGGTGCGAAGCGCACCTCGGTCTCCGCGCTCGTCGACCGCGTGGCCACCGGCGATGCGCTCGCCGTCGTCGAGGCCGAGATCGAGGCCCGCAAGCTGCCGCTGGTCGGCGGCCGCGAATTGCCCGAGATCGCGGCGCGGCTTGCCAACAAGGCGGCCGACCGGCTGGAGACGCCGCTCGCGCGGGCGAAAGCCGATACGCTCAATGCCTATCTTGCCATCGCCGGCGAAGCCTCCTCTATCGATGCGCAGTTCGCGGCGATCAACGGCGGCCCGCGGTTCAAGGGTGCGCGTGACGACTACGCCAAGCGCCTGTTCGAGATGGAGGAGCTGGGCCTCAATCCGCGCCGCTTCCACTTCGCCGCGGGCTTCGGGCGCGAGCTCGAATACTACACCGGCTTCACCTTCCAGATCGAGGCGGACACGCCCCATGGCGCGATCGCAGTGGCCGGCGGCGGGCGCTATGACAACCTGCTCTCCGACATGGGCTCGGCCGAGCGCGTGCCCGCCGTGGGCTGCGCCATCCACACCGACCGGCTGAAGGCGGTGCTGGCATGAGCGTCATCACCCTCGCCATTCCGTCCAAGGGCCGCCTGATGGAGGCGACGGCGGAGCTGCTGGCCAAGGCCGGCTTCACCATCGACCGGCTGGGCGCCGACCGTGGCTATCGCGGGGTTCTGCGCGGGCTCGACGGCGTCGAGATCGCCTTCCTGTCGGCCTCCGAGATCGCCCAGAACCTGCGCGATGGCAAGGTGGACTTGGGGGTAACCGGCCAGGACCTTCTCACCGAGAAGATCCCGCCCGACGACAAGGCCGTGCAGCTGCTCGTCCGCCTCGGCTTCGGCCCGGCCGACGTGGTCGTCGCGGTGCCGGACTGCTGGCTCGACGTCGCCACCATGGCGGACCTCGACGAGATCGCCGAGAGCTTCTACGAGCGCCATAGCCGCCGCCTGCGGGTCGCCACCAAGTACCACAACCTCACCCGCCGCTTCTTCGCCGGGAAGGGTGTCACCGGCTACCGCATCGTCGAGAGCCTCGGCGCCACCGAGGGGGCGCCGGCAGCGGGCATTGCCGAGATCATCGTCGACATCACCACCACGGGCTCGACGCTGGCCGCCAATGCCTTGAAAATCCTCGATGATGGCGTGATCCTCAAGTCCTGCGCGGTGCTCGCGGGCCGGGTGGAAAGTCTCGCGGACGCACGGGCGGCGCGTCTGGTGGCGGTGCTCTCCGCCATCACTTGAATGTGTTGAGCGTTTTCTTCGGTCCGGCGTTACCCTGAGCCGGTCGCTTGAACAGGGAGACAGCCCGTGAAACCCGTTCTCACGCTCGCAGCGCTTGTCGTCTGCCTCGCCACCCCCGCCTTCGCGGAAGACGCCTCCACCCCCTCGCGGCCGCAGGCTCCGTCGCAGGCGGAAGCCCAGCCCGTCACCCAGCTCGTCCTGCCCGCCGCCCTGCCGCATTCCACGCCGCCTGCCCCGCAGCCGGCGATGTCCTTGTCGGGCTCGGACGTGCCCATGCCGCGCGGACCCGCCGGCGGCGGCTGCCACCATGACGACGAGCAGGTCTACCTCACGAACTGAGCCTTATCCCAAGTCGGCCGGTTCCACAGCCCCTCCCGCGTGCCCCGCGGGAGGGGTCTTGCAATCCGGCCTTGAATTTGACCTAGACCCGACTTAGCGCCAAAGCTCGGACCCACAGGATCGAATCGGGAGACAGGAATGCGGAATTTCAAACTGGCGGCGGCGGCTCTTGCGGCCCTCGTGGCGGCAAGCGGCATGGCCCACGCGGCGGCCACCTGCGGCGACTCGGCGGCGGGCTTCGATGGCTTCATCAAGCAGTTCAGGACGGTGGCCGCTGCGGCAGGCGTCAATGCCAAGGGCCTTTCGGCGCTCGATGGCGTGCAGTACCAGCCGGGCATCATCAAGAAGGACCGGGCGCAGAGCGTGTTCTCGCTGTCCTTCATCGACTTCCAGAAGCGCATGATCACCGATGGCCGCATCAAGCAGGGCCAGGCGCTGCTGCAGCAGTACAAGCCGGTGTTCTCGGCGATCCAGCAGAAGTGGGGCGTTCCGGGCGAGGTCATCATCGCCTTCTGGGCCTTCGAGACCGACTTCGGCAAGAACATGGGCGACTTCGACACCATCTCCTCGCTCGCCACCCTGTCCTGGGACTGCCGCCGGCCGGACAAGTTCCGCGAGCAGCTGATCGGCGCGCTGATGCTCTACCAGAACGGCGACCTGCCGCGTGAGGACATGCGGGGCGCCTGGGCCGGCGAGATCGGCCACACCCAGTTCCTGCCCAAGGAATATTACGAGACCGCCGTCGACTTCGATGGCGATGGCCACCGCAATCTCCGGAAGTCGATTCCCGATGCCATGGCCTCGGCCGCCGCACTTCTGGTGAAGCACGGCTGGCAGGCCAACCAGCCCTGGCTCGACGAAGTGAAGCTCACCAAGGACCTGCCCTGGGACCAGGCCGACATCGCTATCCAGCTGCCGCGCAGCCAGTGGGTGAAGTGGGGCGTGGTCGGTGTCGACGGCAAGCTCAAGGCCGACAAGTTCCCGGCCTCGCTGCTCTTGCCCATGGGCAAGGATGGCCCGGCCTTCCTCGCCTATGACAACTTCACCACGGCGTATCTCAAGTGGAACGAGTCGCTCGTCTACTCGCTCACCGCCGGCTACCTCGCCAACCGCATCGCGGGTGACGGGCCCTTCTATCCCGGCCGCGCGCCGGTGCAGTCGCTGTCCTACGACCAGATCAAGCAATTGCAGCAGATCCTCGAGTCGAAGGGCTATGACGTCGGCACCGTCGACGGCAAGCTCGGCAAGTCGACGCGTGACGCGGTGAAGCAGGAGCAGATCAAGATGGGCTGGCCTGCGGATTCCTATCCGACCGTGCCTTTCCTCGCGAAGCTGCAGAACGGCTGATATCCGAAGGGCAACTCCCCCAAATCCCGTCACCCCAGCGAAAGCTGGGGCCCAGCTTTCTTTGTGGCAACAAGGCTGGGTGCCAGCTTTCGCTGGCATGACGGGGATAGTCATTGTGAGGGCCGGAGGATGAGGGCCCTGTTTACTCCCGCCGCAGCGCCTCGATCGGGTCGAGCTGTGCGGCGCGGCGTGCCGGGAAATAGCCGAAGATCACCCCGATCAGCGCCGACACCGCGAAGGCCAGCGCGATCACCCTGAGGTCGGCGGTGAAAGGCACGCCCATCGCCAGCGCTCCGCCGGCTGCCAGCCCGAGCCCGATGACGATGCCGATGATGCCGCCGAACAGCGCCAGCACCACGGCTTCGACCAGGAACTGCGTCAGCACCTGGCGTTCCAGCGCGCCGATGGCAAGCCTGATGCCGATCTCGCGCGTGCGCTCGGTCACCGACACGAGCATGATGTTCATGATGCCGATGCCGCCCACCAGCAGCGACACGGCGGCCACCGCGCCAAGAAGCCCGGTCAGGATCGTCGTCGTCGAGGCCATGGTGGCGAGGATCTGCGTCAGGTCGCGGATGGTGAAGTCGTCTTCCTCGCCCGGCACGATGCGGCGGCGTTCGCGCAGCACGTCCTCGGCATCGCGCTGCACGCGCGCAATGTCGGCGGCCTCCCTCACCGAGATCGAGATGGTGCCGATCCGGGTGTTGCCGGCGATGCGGCGGTGATAGGTGCGCAGCGGCAGCACCACGATCGCGTCCTGGTCGGTGCCGAAGGCAGACTGGCCCTTGGCCGCCATCCGCCCGATCACCTCGCAGGAGAAATTGCCGATGCGCAGCCGCTCGCCGATCGGGTCCTGGCCGGCGAAGAGCTCATGGGTGATGGTGTCGCCGATGACGCAGACCGAGGTGCCGGCGCGCAGCTCGCTGTCGGAGAACACGCGGCCGTCCTCCAGCGTCCAGTCCTGCACCGTGAACCAGTCGGAATTGGTGCCGGTCACCGTGGTGTCGTAGTTCAGCGCCCCGAACACCACCTTCATCTGCTTCTGCGCGGTGGGGGCGACGCCGCGGATGCCGGAGAGATCGTTCTGCAGCGCCGTCACGTCGCGCTCGTCGAAGGAACGCGCATCGGTCGAGCTGCCGGGGCCGAAGGTCGCCTGGCCCGGACGCACGATCAGCATGTTGGAGCCGAGTTTCGAAAGGTTCTCCTGCACCTTGCTGGAGGCGCCATTGCCCAGCGTCACCATGGCGATGACGGCGCCCACGCCGATGACGATGCCGAGCAGCGTCAGGACCGAGCGCAGCACGTTGCGCCGGATCGACGACATGGCGAGCTTCACCGTCTCCCACAGCATCAGGCGGCCGCCTTGTGATCGTCGCTGGCGATGTGGCCGTCGACGAAGCGGACGATGCGGTGGGCATGCGCCGCCATGTCGGGCTCGTGCGTCACCATCACGACGGTGATGCCGCGCTCCTCGTTCAGCCGCGCGATGAGGTCCATGATCTCCTCGCTGCGCTGCGAGTCGAGGTTGCCCGTGGGCTCGTCGGCGAGCAGCAGCAGCGGGTCGGTCACGATGGCCCGCGCAATCGCCACGCGCTGCTGCTGGCCGCCCGACAATTCGCCCGGCGTGTGATGCTCGCGTCCCTCGAGGCCGACGAGATGCAGCGCCTCGATGGCGCGCTCGCGGCGCTCGCGCCGGCCGGTGCCGCGATAGATCAGCGGCAGTTCGACGTTCTCGATGGCGGTGGTGCGGTTCAGCAGGTTGAAGCCCTGGAACACGAAGCCGATGAAGTTGCGGCGCAGCAGCGCGCGCTGGTCCTGCGTCAGGTCATTCACCTCGACGCCGAGAAAGCGGAAGATGCCGCCCGTCGGCCGGTCGAGGCAGCCGATGATGTTCATGGCGGTCGACTTGCCAGACCCCGAAGGCCCCATGATCGCGATGAACTCGCCACGCGCGATGGCGAGGTCGACGCCCGCCAGCGCGCGCACCAGCCCGCCGCCCGCGCCATAGAAGCGCGTGACGTTGCTGAAGGAAACGAGTGGCGCCTCGCCGCTCACGAGCCCGCGGCCCGCGAGGCGACGATGACCTCGTCGCCGGCCTTCAGATCGCCGGAGATGACCTGCGTGTCCTTGCCGTCGGAAACGCCCACATGTAGCGTCACCGCGTGGGGTGCGCCATCCCTCAGCACGTAGGCGGTGCGTTCGCCGTCAGCGCCGGGCGCTGTGCCGCGCTGCTGCGGCGGAATGCGCGGGATGAACAGGTTCATCACGCTGAAGCCCTGCGACTTCTGTTCCTTGGGTGGCGCATAGCGCAAGGCCGCGTTGGGCACGGCGAGCGCGTCCGGCACTTCCTGCACCACGATCTGCGCCGTTGCCGTCATGCCCGGGCGCAGCAGCAGCGCGCTGTTGTCCACCGTCAGCACGGCCTTGTAGGTCACCACGTTGTCGGTGACCTTCGGCGAGTATTCGATGGTGTCGATCACCGCGGGGAAGGCGCGGCCGGGATAGGCGTCGACGGTGAAGGTGGCCTTCTGGCCTTCCTTCACCGCGCCGATGTCGGCTTCGTCGACGTCGGCCTCGAGCTGCATGTGGGTCAGGTCTTCGGCCAGGATGAACAGCACCGGCGCCTGGAACGAGGACGCCACCGTCTGCCCGGGCTCGGCGGCGCGCTTCAGCACGATGCCGTTGACCGGCGACAGGATGCGCGTCTTGGTCAGGTCGGACTGGCTCATCGCGAGATCGGCCAGCGCCACGTCGATGTCGGCCTGCGCCGCCACCACGCCGGCCTCGGCGCGCGACTGTTCGGCCCGCGCGGTGTCGAGATCCTGGGTGGAGGCGACGCCGCGGTTCGTCAGCTTCTGCGAGCGGTCGAAGATGAGCTGCTTCTCGGCCAGCGTTGCCTTGGCATCGGCGAGGCGGGCCTGCGTCGCGGCCACCGAAGCCTTGTCATGGGCGATCTCGGCCTGCAGTCGCTCGGCGTCGAGTTCGGCCAGCACGTCGCCCTTCCGGACGATGCTGTTGGCCTTCACGTTCACCACGCGGATCACGCCCGAGCGCTCGCTCGACACCTCGACCTCGGTGGTGGGCTGGATGTTGCCGGTGGCCTGCACCTTCACGACGATGGTCTTGGTTTCCGCCGTTGCGGTGTCATAGGTGATGGCCTTGCCGCCGGACTGGCCGGCGACCGCCCACCAGGCGATGCCGGCGGCGGCCAGCGCCAGCAGCGCCACCCAGGTGAGGCGGCGGCGCAGCCGGCCGCGCCTGCTCTTGCGGTCGAGGCCCAGCATGGCCTCGATTTCGGCGGGGCCGGGGGGTGTCTGAATGTTCATCTGGTCCAAGCTCGTGGGGATTCAATGGCTAGACGGAAATCACGGCGCAAATCCGGCGACCCGGATTTGAAAAATCTGCAACGCCTGATATGACCCCGCCATGACCGATATCAAGTTCGAATCCGCTCCCGACGGCACGCCCATCGCCTATCGCCTCGATGGAAAGGACGATCTCGGCCGCTGCGGCTTCGTCTGGCTGGGCGGCTACAAGTCCGACATGACGGGCTCCAAGGCCGAGACGCTGGCCGCACTGGCGCGCGAGACCCGCCGTCCCTGCCTGCGCTTCGATTACTCCGGCCACGGTGCATCGGGCGGGCTTTTCGTCGACGGCACGATCTCGAAATGGCTGGAGCAGTCGCTCCACCTTGTGCTCACCCACGGCAAGGGGCCGCGCATCCTCGTCGGCTCGTCGATGGGCGGCTGGCTCGCCCTCTTGCTCTACCGCCACCTGCAGCGCGCCAACCCGCCGGCGGCGCGCCGCATCATGGGCCTCGTCCTGCTCGCGCCCGCCGCCGACATGACGGCGGACCTGATGTGGGACGCATTCCCCGACGCGGTGCGCCGCGAGATGACCGAGAAGGGCGTGTGGCTGCGCCCTTCTGAATATGGCGAGCCCTATGCCATCACCCGCCGCCTGATCGAGGATGGCCGCCGTCACCTGATGCTGCACGAGGGCCTCGACGTGACCTGCCCCGTCCGAATCCTGCAGGGCGAGGCGGATACCGACGTGCCGGCCGCCCACGCCGTCAAGCTGTTCGGCGCGCTGCGCGGAGCGGACGTGACGCTCACCCTCGTCAAGGGCGGCGATCACCGCCTGTCGACGCCAGGCAATCTCGCCCTGCTGCGCGAAACCGTGCTGCGGCTTTCGGAGCGGGCGGAAGGAATGAACATCTAGCACTTGCCCGAGCCCCCGCCGTCCGCAGCGGCCGCGTGCGGGACAACCGGAGGGGGCAGGGCGAGCGGCAGCCTCCGGTATTGCAGGGACTTCGTAGATACACGTAGAAAATGTGTCGACGGTCTCAAATGTCAGTTGTATGTTTACTATATAACTTGCGTGAGGGACACATGGCTCAGCGGAGCGATTTCGTAACCTTCTTTGCGGAAGTTCTCGACGATGCCGGCCATCGCATCCACATCGGCTGCATCATGGCGGCAGGCCGTGACTGGATCGAGGTCAGCCTGCCCGAGCAGACCCAGCTTGCGGGCAAGATCAAGGTGCGCTTCCTGCCCTCCCTGATCGAGCACGACGTCATCGCCAGCTGGCGCGACAGCGACCGGGTCGGGCTCACCTACCGCAATGGCGGTCCGCCGGAAGACCATTTCGCCGGCGTTCCGGGACTGACCGATCCGCGCCCGGCCGATCTCAAGAAGCGGGCCTCGCACGCCTGGGTCCTGTCGCGCTAGGCTGCCGGCTCCACGCCGCTAGATGGCGTTGACGACCATGCCGGAGGGGTCGGCGTATTTCTCCCGGATCTCGAGGAAGTCCGGCAGGAGCTTGGCGAAGTCGGACACCAATGCGGGATCGAAGGCCCGTCCCGCTTCGCCCGTGATGTAGTCGTAGGCGTCCTCCGGCTTCCAGGTCTTCTTGTTGATGCCGGCGCTCGTCAGCGTGTCGAAGGTATCGCAGATCGCCGCGATCCGGCCCTCGATCGGGATGTCGAGGCCCGCCAGGCCCTTGGGATAGCCGCTGCCGTCCCAGCGCTCGTGATGGGTCAGTGCGATGCTGCGCGCCAGTGCCAGCAGGTCGGACTCGTCCTTGCCGATGATCTCGGGCCCGATCAGCGTGTGCAGCTCCATCACCGTCTGCTCGGATTCGTCGAGCTTGCCGCGCTTCAGCAGGATGTGGTCGGGGATGCCGATCTTGCCGATGTCGTGCATCGTGGCGGCCAGCAGCAGCAGCTCCGCCGTGGCCGCCGGAAGCCCTGCCGCCAGCCCCAGCCGGCGGCAATACTGGCTCATGCGGACGATGTGCATGCCATTCTCGTTGTCGCGGTATTCCCCCGCACGGGCGAGCCGCTGCACCACCTGCAGCCGCGTTTTCTCGAGTTCCAGCGTGCGTTCGCGCACCAGCCGGTCGAGCGCCAGGGTCTGGTTGTGCAGTTCGAGGTGGACCCGCACCCGCTGCAGCATGATCGCGGGATGAGACGGCTTATGCAGGTAGTCGACGGCGCCCAGCTTCAGCCCCTGCTCCTCGTTCGCGACGTCGGTCAGCGCCGTGAGGAAGATCACGGGAATGTCCCTCGTCCGCAGGTCCGCCTTGAGGCGGCGGCACACTTCGTAGCCGTCCATGCCGGGCATCATCACGTCGAGCAGGATGAGGCTCGGCTGCGGCGTGCCCTGCGCCGCCGCCAGTGCGTCGGGACCATTCATCGCGAAGGTGACCCGGTAGTCCTCGCCGAGGATCCCCGCCATGAGGGAGATGTTGTCCGCCACGTCATCGACGACGAGTATGGTCTCACGCTTGGGGTCGGTCATGTCTGCCTCGAGTTCAGCGCACTTCGTTTGCCAGCAATTGTGCCAGGCCCTTCGAAGCCGCGGCATAATCGAGGCGCTTCACGTTTTCGCATATCTGCGCGACCAGCCTTTCGGCTCCGCCGTCGCCCGCAACGGCACTCCGCAATCCGTCGAGCAGGCCCAGCGCCGCGGTGTCGCGCGCGTCGATCATCGCCTTGAAGCCGGTGATCGCCGCCATCCTTGCGCCAGGCTCCATCGGATCTGCGGTGAAGCCCGCGGACTCGTCAGGGCGGAGCGCGTTCAGACCGCTCAGTACACGGAGCAGTTCGGCTTCGGTGCGGCCGGCAATCTCCGACACGCGGGCGCTGTCGCGCGCCGCCACCGCCGGCTCGAGTGCCTCGAGCATCTGACCGAGGCCGCGCGCGCCCACCGTCTGGGCGAGGCCCTTCACGGTGTGAACGAGGCGCGCCGCGTCCGGCCAGGCGCCGGCCTCCAGCGCCGTTGTGAACTGGCTCATGAAGGGTGCCGCGTGCTGGTCGCGGAACCGCACGAGCAGATCCCTGTAGAAGCTCTCCCGTCCCATGGCGTGGACGAGCCCGGCCGCCGTGTCGATGCCTGCGAGCTCCGGCAGGGCCGGTCTGCCGGCGTTCGGCGCGGCGCGGTCGGCATCGGCTGAAACCTCGCCGGCCTGCCAGGCGTCGGGCGGCAGCCACTTGAACAGGATGGCGAAGAACATCTCGGGATCCACCGGCTTGCCGATGAAGTCCTTCATGCCCGCCTGTTCGCAGCTCCGGCGATCTTCCTCGAACACGTTGGCGGTCATGGCGAGGATCGGAACATGCTCGCGGCCGGGCAGCGACAGAATGATCCGCGCCGCATCGATGCCATCCATTTCCGGCATCTGCACGTCCATCAGGATGAGGTCGTAGTCGTTCGCCTCGGCCTTGGCGATCGCCTCCTGGCCGTTCACCGCGGTGTCGGCGGAGATGCCGACCGAATGCAGCAGTTCCAACGCAACCTCGCGGTTGATCTCGTTGTCCTCCGCCACCAGGATCCGGGCGTGGCGGCTGAGCGAGCGCAGCTTCGCGTCGGCGTTGGCGTCGTCGAGACGGCCTTCGAGCGCCAGCACGCCGTGCCCCCGGCCGAGCCGCGCCGTGAACCAGAAGGTGCTTCCCACGCCGAGCGTGCTCTCCACGCCCACCTCGCCGCCCATCAGAGCGGCCAGGCGCTGGGTGATGGCCAGGCCGAGGCCGGTGCCGCCGTAGCGCCGCGTGGTTGAAACGTCGCCCTGCTCGAAGGACTGGAACAGCAGACGGCGGTACTCCGGCGCGATGCCGATGCCGGTGTCTTCCACTTCGAAGCGCACCACGACGTCGCTGGAGGTTTCCTCGATCAGCCGGGCGCGCAGCGCGATCCGCCCGCGATGCGTGAACTTGACGGCAGTGCCGGCAAAATTGAGCAGCGCCTGCCGGAGCCGGGTCGGGTCGCCCTGCAGCCAGCTGGGAACCGCGTCGGGATCGACTTCGATCTCGAGACCCTTTTTCCGCGCCTGTTCGCTGATGATCGAGCGGACGTTGTCGAGAATGGCCGAGAGATGGAAATTGGTGCTTTCCAGCTTCAGCTTGTTGGCCTCGATCTTGGAGAGGTCGAGGATGTCGTCGATGATCGACAGCAGGTGGCGGCCGGCGCCATCGATCTTCTCCAGCCGCTCGCGCTGCTGGGCCGTGGGGTCGCTGCGCTGGAGCAGGTGCGAGAGGCCGATGATGGCGTTCATCGGCGTGCGGATCTCGTGGCTCATGTTGGCCAGGAAGGCGCTCTTCGATTGGTTGGCGGCTTCCGCGGCCAGCTTGGCGAGGCTCAGCTCGGCCGTCCTGCTGGCTACCAGCTCGGCGAGGTGGTTGCGATGCTGCGCCAGCTCGGCCTCGGTCTCCTTGCGGTCGGTGATGTCGATCACCACGCCGAGATAGCGGCTCGGCTCGCCGTCAGCGTCGAGCATGGGCGCGCCCCGCGACAGGAGCCATTGGCTGCTGCCGTCGGGACTGTTGACGCGCCACTCGACGTTCAGTTCGGCAAGCTTGCTGGTGCTGTTCATGATCGAATTGACGACCGGCTCGCGATCCTCGGGGTGAACCGTCGCCAGCCAGGCGTCGAAACTCGGCTTGCAGCTGTAGGGCTCGTGGCCGAACAGCCGGAACAGCTCCTCGGACCACTCATTGTCGTTGGTCTTGAGGTTCCATTCCCAGGTGCCGGCCTTCGCCATTCTGAGGGCGAGGCGCAGGCGGCTCTCGCTCTCGAGCAGGGCGGCCTCGTTCTGCTTCAGGACCCTGATCCGTTCCTGTTCGGTGCTCCATTCGCGCCGGAAGCGGGCAAGGTCCAGATGCGTCTGCACCCGTGCGAGCAGTTCCTGCGCCAGGAACGGCTTGACGAGATAGTCGTCGGCACCCTCGGCGAGGCCGCCGATCGACTCGTCCTTGCCGGCCCGCGCCGACACGAAGATCACCGGTATGTGCTTGGTCCGGTCGTCGGCGCGGACCTGGCGCAGCAGCCCGTAGCCGTCGACGATCGGCATCATGATGTCGGTCAGGATGAGGTCGGGCGGCGCATCGCGTGCTGCGGCAAAGGCCTCGGCCCCATTGGCCGCGGTGGTCACCGCATAGGTCCCGGCCAGCAGGCGGCTGATGTAGTTGCGCATGTCGGCATTGTCGTCCGCCAGCAGGATGCGCGGCCGGCCGGCGGCCTGCGGGGTGCTGACAGGTGCGGGAGCGGGATCGCCGCTCATCCATTGCATCGCTTCCTGCGCATAGGTGTTCCTGTCGCGCCGCCGCGGCGCCTCGGCCGTGGCGCCCGCCACGCGGCGGTCCTTGAGGTGCTCATGCCCGGTCTTGACCGTCACCGTGAAGGTGCTGCCGTGGCCTGGCCGGCTTTCGACGCTGGCCTTTCCGCCGTGCAGCTGGGCCAGTTCCTTGACCAGCGCGAGGCCGATGCCCGTGCCCTCATGGGTGCGCGAGCGCGCGCCCGATACGCGGTTGAAACGGTCGAACAGGTTCGGGATGTCGTCCGGCTTGATGCCGATGCCGCTGTCGGTGACCGAGAGCTCCACATGGTCGCCGCGCCACAGCTGGCTCACCCGGATGGTGCCCTCGAACGTGTGCTTGAAGGCGTTGGACAGCAGGTTGAGGACGATCTTCTCCCACATGTCGTGGTCGACGAAGACCGGCTCCGGCAAGGGCGGACAGTCGACCGACAGCGTCATGCCGGCATGTTCGATGGCGCTGCGGAACGAACTCACCAGATCGGTGGTGAGTTCGGCGAGGTCGGTGGGTTCGAAATTGGCCTTGGCCCGTCCGGCTTCGAGCAGCGAGAAGTCGAGAAAGTTGTTGACCAGCTTCAGGAGCCGGAGGCTGTTGCGATAGGCGATCTCGATGCGCTGGCGGCGCGGCTCCGGCAGCGCGGCCGCGCTTTCCGCCAGCTCGTCCTCCAACGGCCCCAGCATCAGCGTGAGCGGCGTGCGGAACTCATGGCTCATGTTCGAGAAGAAGATCGTCTTGGCGCGGTCGATTTCGGCCAGGGCTTCCGCCCGCTTGCGTTCCTCGGTGATGGCGAGCGCGCTGGCCACGATGTTGTTGACCGTCGAGTGCAGCATCTCGAGGAAGGTCGCGTGCACCTCGTCCATCGGCCGGCGCGGGCTGGCGCCGATGACCAGCAGGCCCACGGGCCGGGCCTTGCCGTGCGGCACGATGGGGAAGACCCGCGCCTTCAGCAGGGGCTCGGGATAGGGGCCGCTCGTCAGGCCGGGGAAGCGGTCCGCCACGTCATCGAGCGCGGCCGTGGCGTTGGAGGCCATGACCTCTGCGAAGGGCCAGCCGCAGTCATCGTCGGACAGGTCCACATGCTCGGGGCTGACGGCTTCGCCCGGTTCCACTCCGCTCTGCGCGACGAGGCGCAGGGACCGGTCGTCCTCGCCCGCGACGTAGAACAGTGCGAAAGGAACGTCGAAGGGATCGTCCGCCACGGCCTGTGCCGCGAATGTCATCGCTTCGTCGAGCGACTGCGCGCGCAGGCCGCTCGCGGACAGATCGCGCAGCAGGCGTGCGCGCCGCTGGCTCACCATCTTGCTGGTCGTCTCGGTCACGGGGTGGAACAGCCCCACCACCTCGCCCGACTCGTTGCGGATCGGGCTGAAGGAGAATGTGAAGAACGTCTCCTCGAGATATCCCAGGCGGTCGAGGAACATGCGCTGGTCCTCGAGATAGGCGGTCTTGCCGGCCAGCGCGCTGCGGAATGCGTCGCCGATCACCGGAAAGGCCGAGGCCCAGCACACGCTGAAATCCTGGCCCATGGACAGCGGATGCTTGTCGCCGCAGATCGGCCAGTAGCCGTCGTTGTAGATCTGGTTGTGACTGCGGCCCCAGATGAGCGAGATGGGGAAGTTGGAGTTCAGGACGATGCTGGCCGCGGTTCGGAGGCTCGAAGGCCAGGTGTCGATGGCGCCGAGGGGCGTGGCGCTCCAGTCCGTGGCGCGTACGAGCGTGCCCATCGCGCCGCCGCCGATCAGAAAGCTGTCCGACAGCGCAGGATCAATTCCCTCGAGGGTGTTTCGCATGTTGACGCGCGCTCACCGCCTTACCTGCTTACGTTGTATCCCAATTGTCGCGTGCACGCCAGACGCCGGAACAAGTTTGCAGGAAGATTTTCAGATAATTATCTGTAGGAAACTACTCTTTCGCGGAGTCTGGCAATCTCCGCTTGCGCAAGTGTAAGTTGCGATATCGAATTGCACTCCTTGGTGCAATCTCGAGGGCCCGTCAGGACGGCCTGTCCAGCCGTCCGTTCATGCCGCCGGCAGCAACACCGCCGCAGGCCGAGACGGCCTCGACCACGGCATTGCGGATCAAGCTTGCCTGAATATCCGGTCGCAATGCGCAGTAATGCCGACAATAGGCCTCGACATCCACCTCCTGCCCGCCCTCGACGTCGGAGCGGACGGCGTCCCAGATCAATGGCACGATGTGGCGCATGAAGCCTCCACCCCGGCACCCGGTGCCGCGAGGACCTTGCTTAGCTGATCAATAAGGGAGGCAGGCAAGGCGATCCACTCACTTGAAATTGTGCAATGGAGGCGTTTGCGCGCGTGCAATGCGCCTGATGGTCTCTAACGCGACAGGGGCGAGCCGGGTTCCCCGCCATGCCGCTTCCGAAGCGCGCGCCGCTATTTTGCGAGGGCCCGGGCCAGCGCGGCGAGGCCTTCGCGATAGTTCCGGTAACTCAGCCGCACCCCGAGCTCCGTCGTCATGCGGGCATTCGAGACGCGCTTCGAATCGGCATAGAAGCTCCGCGCCATGGGCGACAGGCTGGCCTCCGCGAAGGCCACGTCTGGCGGCACCGGCAGGCCGAGCAGCCGCGCGCCAAATTCCACCACGTCCTGCGGCGGGCAGGGCTCGTCGTCGCAGACGTTATAGGCGCGCCCCGGATTGGGATGGGCGATCGAGGCTTCCAGCGTGTTGGCGATGTCCTCGACATGGATGCGGCTGAAGATCTGGCCCGGCTTGATCACCCGCTTCGCCGACCCGTCGAGCAGCGAGACGAGCTGGTTGCGCCCCGGCCCGTAGATGCCGGCCAGCCGGAAGATCATCACCGGCAGCGCGTGTTCCCGCCACAGGTCCAGCCACTGCGTTTCCGCCGCAAGCCGCTTGCGGCCGCGCTCGGTGTTGGGCGTGAGGGGGGTTTCCTCGGTGACCACGCCGCCGCCGTGATCGCCATAGACGCCGGTGGTCGACAGATAGGCGACCCACGCGAACTGTGCGGCGCGGGCCGCGAAGTCGCGGGCATTGTGGCGCAGCACCGGGTCGCCGTCATCGCCCGGCGGGGCCGAGACGACGACGTGGGTGACGCCGTCGAATGCAGCCGCGGGCAGCGCTTGCGTGCCATCGAAGACGAGGCCGCGATAGCCGAGCGCGGCGATGGCCGCGGCGCCGGCCGCGCTGCGGCTGGTGGCGCTCACCGTCCAGCCCCGGCGCGCCAGCCGGTCCGCCAGCACCCGGGCCGAAAAGCCCAGACCGAAGAAGAGAATGTGGTTCATGCCGTCTCCCACTCGCGGCGCACGTCGGCATCGGCCTCGGCGCTCATGCGCTCGTTACGCAAGCGCGCGAAGTCCGGTTCGCCCAGGAGCTGCGCCAGCGCCCACACCGCCATGGCCCGCACCGTCGCCGCCGGATCGTCGAGCAGTGCTGTCACCTGCGGCACGAGCAAGGCGTCGCCGCTGTTCCCGGCCGCGATCAGCACGTTGCGGATGAATCGGTCACGCCCGATGCGCTTGATCGCCGAGGCGGTGAACAGGGCGCGGAAGCCCGCATCGTCGAGCTGCAGCAGGCTCGCCAGCGGCGGCGCCACCAGCTCGGCGCGCGCCGTCAGCTTCGCCTCGCGCGAGGCTGCCGCGAACTTGTTCCACGGGCAGGCGGCAAGGCAGTCGTCGCAGCCATAGATCCGGTTGCCCATCGCGGTACGGAACGCCGCGTCGATGTGGCCGTCGTGCTCGATGGTGAGGTAGGAGATGCAGCGCCGCGCATCGAGTTCATAGGGCGCGGGAAAGGCCCCGGTCGGGCAGATGTCGAGGCAGGCCCGGCAACTGCCGCAGTGATCCACCTCGGCGGCATCGGGCTCGATCTCGGCTTCCGTGAAAATCGTGCCGATGAAGAACCATGAGCCGATGTCGCGCGACACGAGGTTGGTGTGCTTGCCCTGCCAGCCGAGCCCGGCCTTCTGCGCCAGCGGCTTTTCCATCAGCGGCGCGGTGTCGACAAATACCTTGATCTCCTTCTTCGTGCGGTGCTTCAGCCATTGCGCGATGCGCTTCAGCTTGCCCTTCACGAGGTCATGGTAGTCGCGGTTCAGCGCATAGAGCGAGATGACGCCCGTGCCCTTGTCGTGCAGCCGTTCGAACGGGTCGAGGTCCTGGCCGTAGCTCTGCGCCAGCACGATGGCCGTGCGCGCCTCGGGCCACAATATGGTGGGATCGGCGCGCCGCGCCGCGGTCTCGGCGAGCCACACCATCGTGCCGTGGCGGCCCTGCGCGAGGAAGCCGCCGAGGCGTTCGCCCTGCAGGGGGTCCGGTGCCAGCCTCACGATGCGCACTGCGCTGAAGCCCTCGCCCGCGGCCCTTTCGCCGATCGCCTGGCGGAGCGCGCTCACGGTCAGAAATCGAGGTCGGCGTAGTGCGGGCCGGGCGCCATGCCGCGGATGGTGTCGGCCAGCAGCGGCCGGAACGAGGGACGCGACTTCACCCGCTGGTACCACGACTTCGCCACCGGATAATCCGCCCACGGAATGTCGCCGAAATAGTCGACCGCGGAAATATGCCCCGCCGCCGCCAGATCGGCGATCGACAGCGCCTCGCCGGCGAGCCACACCCGGTGGTCGGCGAGGTGGGAGATATAGTCGAGATGCTCGCGCAGCGCGGCCATGGCGTTGCGCACCCGCGTGGTGTCGGGCCCGCCGCCGCCGCGGTCGCGGCGCAGGAATCGGCGGATCAGCTTTTCGGTGAGCACCGGTTCGGACACCTCGGCGTAGAACTTGCCGTCGAACCAGCCGGCGAGGCGGCGCACCTCGGCGCGCTCGAAGGCGTCGCCCGGAATGAGCGAGACCCGCGTCGCCTTGGTCTCCTCGAGATATTCGGTGATCGCCTCGATCCCCGACAGCGGCGTCGAGACGTCCTCGAGATAGACCGGCAGCGTGCCGGCGGGATTCAGCTCGAAGATGTCGGGGCTCGGATGCCACGGCTCCTCGTCGATCAGTTCGACGTTGACGCCATATTCGGCGAGCGCGAGTCGCAACCTGCGGCTGAAGGGATCGAGCGCGAAATGGACGAGTGAGGGCATCTTAGAACGAAATTAACCTCGCTGTTGGCAACTCAGGAGCGTGCGGAGTCTTTGCCGCAATTGCGCCGGAGATGGGCGCGTATAAAGCGCGCCCGCCCCCCGCGGCAAGAAAAAGTGACCAACCCAACCGGCAAGCCCAGAGTAGCCCTTCCATGCTCATCATCCAGATCATCGTGCTGGCGCTCATCCAGGGCATCACCGAATTCCTTCCCATTTCCTCATCCGGCCACCTGCTGCTCGTGCCGGTCGTCACCGGCTGGCCGGACCAGGGCGTGCTCACCGACGTCATGGTCCACATGGGCTCCTTCCTCGCCGTCATCGTCTATTTCTGGAAGGATTGCGTGAACCTGCTCCTGGGCCTTGTCGACATGGCGCGCGGCCGCAAGAACGCCTGGGGCCGGCTGGCGCTGCTGCTGATCCTCGGCACCATCCCCGCCGTGATCCTCGGTGTCGTCCTCGACAAGGCGGGCTTCATGGACCTCGTCCGCCAGATGCCGATCGTCGTCGCCTGGAACGCCATCATCTTCGGCACGCTGCTCTATGTCTGCGACCACTTCGGCCTGTCCGTCCGCCGCATGGCGGACATGACCTGGGCCCCGGCGCTGATCATCGGCATGGCCCAGGCCGTGGCGCTGATCCCCGGCGTCAGCCGTTCCGGCATCTCGATGTCGGCGGCCCGCGCCCTGGGCTTCGAGCGGCCCGATTCGGCGCGCTTCGCCTTCCTGCTCGGCATTCCGGCCATTGCCGGCGCGGGTGTCCTCAAGCTCGGCGAGGCGGTGCATTCCGGCGCCACCATCAGCTTCCCGATGATCCTGACGGCGATCCTCACCTTCTTCGTGGCGCTGCTCACGATCGCCGTGCTGATGAAGCTCATCCGCCACATGAGCTTCCTGCCCTTCGCCATCTATCGCGTGGCGCTGGGCGTGATCCTGCTCGCCGTGATCTACTCCGGGATCCCCTTGGGCGCGGTGAACTGACCGGCCTTGCGGTAGCGGTAGAGATAGCCCGGAACGATCCCCTCGATCCCCTGCGGCGTGACGCCGAGGCCGGCCAGCGTGCGCTGCTCGCGCCGCGCCTCCTCGCTCACCACGTTGTCGTGGCGCAGCAGTTCCACCTGGTCGAGGGTGAGAAGCGGTTTCGGCATCAGCCCCATGACCGCGGCCTGCACCTTGGCCACGCCCCAGGGCAGCGGCAGCAGCGCGCGGCTGCGGCCGATGGTATCGAGGGTGAACTGCATCAGCTGGCGGAAGCTGAACACCTCGGGCCCGCCCAGCTCATAGCTCCTGCCGTCGGCCTCGCCGGCATCGACGAGGCGGGCCACCGCCTCGCCCACGTCGCCCGCGAAGACCGGCTGGAATTTCGTTTCGCCACCGCCGATCAGCGGCAGGAAGGGCGAGAAGCGGGCGAGCTCGGCGAAGCGGTTGAAGAAGTCATCCTCAGGCCCGAACACCACCGACGGGCGCAGCACGATGGCGCCGGGGAAACCGGCGCGCGCCCGGGCCTCGCCCTCGGCCTTGCTGCGGGCATATTCCGACGTCGACGAGGGATCGGCCCCGATCGCCGACATCTGGATAAACAGCCGCGCCCGCGCCGCCCTGGCGGCCTTGGCGGAAGCTTCCGCACCGAACACGTGGATCGCCTCGAAGCTCTGCGCGCCGGCGGAATGCAGCACGCCCGTCAGGTTGATCACCGCGAAGGCGCCCTCGCAGGCGGCGGCGAGCGAGGCGGGGTAGCGGACGTTGGCCTGCACCGCCATGATCTGCCCGGTGTTGCCGAGGGGCTGCAGGTGGCCGGCAAGGTCGGGCCTGCGGCAGGCCACGCGGATGCGGTAGCCGCGCCGCGCCAAGGCGCGCACGATGTGCCGCCCCAGGAAGCCCGAACCGCCGATGATGGTGATGAGTCTGTCGGACGTCTGAACGAGCACGGAGGCCACCCCTGAATTTCGGTTGTGCGGCGCTTTTAACGCCGTGCGGTGGCGGATGCAAAGGCCAAGACGGCAATCCGCAGGACTGCGGTTGACAGCCGTGCCGGGGCTCTCTAAGAGACGCCTCGCCTGCCCAGATGGCGGAATTGGTAGACGCACTAGTTTCAGGTACTAGCGCTGAAAGGCGTGGAGGTTCGAGTCCTCTTCTGGGCACCATATTTTCAGAGCCGATAAGGCGGGACCCTCCGATGGCAATCAAGCTTTACAAGGGCGACCTGCCTCCGGGCCTCGATTTCGGAAGCTCCGTCGCCGTCGACACCGAGACGCTCGGCCTGGTGCCGCGCCGCGACAAGCTCTGCCTCGTGCAGCTCTCGGCCGGCGACGGCAACGCCCACCTGGTGCAGCTCGACCGGTCGAGCTACGACGCGCCCAATCTCAAGGCGCTGTTCGCCAACGACGGCGTCACCAAGATCTTCCATTACGCCCGCTTCGACGTGGCGGTGATCAAGTATTATCTGGGCGTCGACACCCGTCCCCTCTACTGCACCAAGATCGCCTCCAAGCTCACCCGCACCTACACCGACCGCCATGGCCTCAAGGACCTGGTGAAGGAACTCCTCGGCATCGAGCTCAACAAGCAGCAGCAGAGCTCGGACTGGGGTGCGCACATGCTGTCCGATTCGCAGAAGCAATATGCCGCGCAGGACGTGATCTATCTCCACGAGCTGAAATCGCGGCTCGACCAGATGCTCGCCCGCGAGGGCCGCGAGGCCGTGGCCCGCGCCTGCTTCGACTTCATCCCGACACGCGCCGCGCTCGACCTCTCGGGCTGGACAGAGGAAGATGTCTTCGCCCACTGAATCCGCCCGCAAGGCCGTCAGGGCCGCCACACTGTCGCGCATCCTGAGCTGGCTGGCGGCGGCCATCGGCATCGGCTTCGTGATCGCCTTCCTGGCCCAGGCCGGCCTGTTCGAGGCGATGCTGCCGCGGCCCGCCCAGCAGCCCCCGCCCGATGTCGAGCCCGACCGCATCACGGCAGGCGTCTCCACGGTGAACGGCATCGACGATCAGAAGCAGCCCTACCAGGTCACCGCCAAGCGCGGCTGGCAGGACGGGTCCACCCCCAACCTCGTCCACCTCGAGCGGCCGGTCGGCGTGTTCCGCCGGGCCAGCGGCACCCGATACACGATCGTCGGCGACAGCGGCCTCTACGACACCCACGTCAAGTCGCTCGATCTCGAGGGCAGCGTGGTCCTGAAGCAGGAGGGGCGCTTCACCGCCGCCATGGACAAGGCCAACATCGCGGTGAAGGAGAAGAAGCTCACCTCCGGCTCGCCGGTGGTTGCCAATTTCGCCTCCGGCACCGTCAATGCCAACGGCATGGAAATAACCGATGACGGTAACCGGATTCTGTTCTTGAATGGCGTGAAGGCCCATTTCAGCGCGACCGATGCCAAGGGAGACACCAATCCATGACTTTGAAGCCCGCCGCCTGCGCCGCCGCGCTGCTCCTGCTGGCCGCAGCCCCGCTCCACGCCCAGACCACGCCGGCCCCGGCTCCGGCCGCCGCCGACTCCGGCACCAAGACCGACGCCAGCCCTGACGCGAAGTCAGACACCAAGACCGACGGCAAGGCTGCAAAGACCGGCGCCGACGCCAAACCCGATCCCAACTCCCCCAACGCCAAGGTGCCGGTCGACATCGTCTCGAACCAGATGGAAATCCTCGACACCGAGAAGAAGGCGATCTTCACCGGTGCGGTCGATGCCACCCGCGGCACCACCAACCTGAAGTCCGACACCCTCACCGTCACCTATGCCGACGTGAAGCAGCCCGACGGCACCACCAAGACCGACGCCACCGACCTCGACGCCAAGGGCAACGTGATCATCACCACGCCCAAGGAAACCATCACCGGCGACTGGGCCAAGTACGATCCCCAGGCCGAGAAGCTGGTGGTCGGCGGCAACGTCAAGCTGGTGCAGGGCACCACCACGCTGCTCGGCCAGGAACTCCACACCGACCTCAAGACCAACCGCACCCAGATGATGGGCGGCCGGGTCAAGGGCAGCTTCCTGCCGAAGTCCAGCGATACGACCAGCACCACCACCACCAAGCCGGCAAAACCCGCGAAACAGTGACGGGGCCTGCCGATACTCCGGACTTATCGAAAATTAAACCTATTGGGTGGACACTCACTTGGCGCGTGACGAAGACGTAGTGACAGACAGGCAGACGATGGCAATGGCGCCCCGGCGGGCACAGATTCCGCAGACGGGCGCAGGCGCCGCTGCCAGTCCCGATCGTCCGGGCCTCGTCGTGGAGGGACTGCGCAAGTCCTACAAGCGGCGGCCGGTGGTGCGGGATGTCTCGGTCTCCGTCAGGCGTGGTGAAGCTGTGGGACTTCTGGGACCCAATGGCGCCGGCAAGACGACGGTGTTCTACATGATCACCGGACTCATCGCCGCCGACAGCGGCCGGATCAGCCTCGACGGCGCGGATATCACCCACCTGCCCATGTACCGACGGGCCAGGCTGGGAATAGGCTATCTGGCGCAGGAAAGCTCGATCTTCCGCGGCCTCACGGTGGAGGAAAACATTCGCGCCGTGCTGGAGCTGACCGAGGGCTCGAAGCAGGTGCGCGAAAGTAAGTTGCGTGAGTTGCTCGATGAGTTCTCCATCACCCACATCCGGAATTCGCCGGCTGTTGCGCTCTCTGGCGGCGAGCGTCGCCGCGTGGAAATCGCCCGCGCCCTCGCAGCCGATCCCGAATTCATGCTCCTCGACGAGCCCTTCGCCGGAATTGACCCGATTGCGATCAGTGATATTCGCCGCCTGGTGCGACAGCTCACCTCTCGGGGAATCGGGGTGCTTGTTACGGATCACAACGTCCGCGAGACGCTCGAGCTCATCGACACGGCGCTCATCATCCATGAGGGTCAGGTCCTGACGCACGGCACCCCACAGGAAATCGTCTCCAACGCGGACGTCCGGCGCTACTATCTTGGCGCCGACTTCACCCTCTGAGGGGCAGGGGCGCTAGGCCATGGCGCTGAACCAGCGGCTCGATCTCCGGCAGGGCCAGTCCCTGGTCATGACGCCGCAGCTGCAGCAGGCGATCAAGCTGCTGCAGATGTCCAACATCGAACTGCAGGCCTTCGTCGACCAGGAACTGGAACGCAACCCTCTGCTCGAGCGCGACGAGCGCGGCGACATCCAGAAACCGGCGCCCGAGCTTCCCGAGGGCCAGGCGGACATGGTCGCGGCCCTCGCCGCCAACACCGGCGCCGAGGAACGCCTGCGCACGCTCGATACCGAGCTCGAGAATGTCTACACTCACGAATCGCGCGCCGATGCGGCGAACCGCGAGGCCATGGGGCCGCCGCCCGACTCCGGCTGGTCGTCGCTGCGTCCGCAGGGTGCCCTGTCGCTCGATGCCGAGGGTCTCGATTTCGACGCCACCCTCTCGCGCCAGCCGACCCTGGCCGAGCATCTCACCGACCAGATGCACCTGATCCTCACCGAGCCTGCCGAGCAGCTGATCGGCCAGCACCTGATCGGCAGCCTCAACGAGGCGGGCTACCTGACCTCCGACACGGCCTCGCTCGCCGAAACGCTGGGCACCTCGGTGGGCCACGTCGAGGCGGTGCTCGCCCGCCTCCAGGCCTGCGATCCGGCCGGCGTCTTCGCCCGCGACCTCAAGGAATGCCTCGCCCTGCAGCTGCGCGAGCGTGACCGCTTCGACCCCGCCATGGCGACGCTCGTCGCCCATCTCGATCTCGTCGCAAGGCGTGACTACGCAGCCCTCAAGGCCCTGTGCAAGGTCGACCTCGACGACCTCAAGGACATGGTGGGCGAGCTTCGCGCGCTCGACCCCAAGCCCGGCCACGCCTTCGGGGCCGAGCCCGTCCAGCCGGTGATCCCCGACGTCATCGTGCGCCCCTCGCCGGAGGGCGCCTGGATCGTCGAGCTCAACACCGAAACGCTGCCGCGCGTCCTCATCAACAACCAGTATCTCGCCCGCGTCTCCGCCACCGCCCAGCGCAGCGAGGACAAGCTCTACCTGTCGGAATGCCAGGCCAACGCCACCTGGCTGGTGAAAAGCCTCGACCAGCGCGCCAAGACCATCCTCAAGGTGGCGCGCGAGATCGTCCGCCAGCAGGACGCCTTCCTGATGCTCGGCGTCCAGCACCTGCGCCCCCTCAACCTGCGCACCGTGGCGGATGCGATCGAGATGCACGAGTCCACCGTGAGCCGCGTCACCTCGAACAAGTACATGGCCACGCCGCGCGGCATCTTTGAGTTGAAATATTTCTTCACCACGGCCATCGCATCCGCCGATTCGGAGGGCGATGCGCATTCCGCCGAAGCCGTCCGCCACCGCATCAAGGACCTGATCGCCGGCGAGGGCCAGGACGTGCTGTCCGACGATACGATCGTCGACAGGTTGAAGGCGTCAGGCATCGATATCGCCCGCAGAACGGTTGCCAAGTATAGGGAAAGCCTTGGCATTCCATCCTCCGTCCAGCGCCGCCGCGAGGCCCGCGTCCAGGCCGCCCAATAGGGTTTGACGGGGCCTCCGCCCTCGACTAGGTTCCGCCCGCTTCGTGACGGCGGGGCCCTCATCCGAGGGGGCCGGCCTGTGGCGGACGGCGAAGCAACGCAACCGCGTTTCTCGGGCCAGCAGGACAGGCCAGTTGACGTGTCAGGCAAACGCGCCCATGTGTAGAAGCAGGGCGAAGCAGGGATATTTGCGACGACCATGCAGATCAAAGTCACCGGTAAGAACCTCGATGTCGGCGACGCCTTGCGTGAGCACATCGAAACCCGACTGAACCTTCTCCAGCAGAAATATTTCGACGGCACGGTCCACGTGCAGGTGACGGTCGAGAAGCAGCGCGCCTTCTTCCTCACCGATTGTGCGGTCCACCTCGCCACCGGCCTCGTGCTGCAGGCCGAGGGCAAGGGCGCCGACGCCCATCCGAGCTTCGATGAAGCCGCCGCCCACCTCGAAAAGCAGCTGCGCCGCTACAAGCAGCGCCTGAAGGACCATCACCGCAAGCGCCGCGAGCCGGTCCGCCAGTTCGAAGCCCAGAGCTACGTGATCGAACCCCATTCCGACGAGCATGACGGCGTGGGCGAGAACCCCGTCGTCGTCGCCGAGACCGGCCTCAAGCTGCCGGAACTCTCGGTTGGGGAGGCGGTTATGCAGCTCGACATCTCCACCCAGCCGTTCCTGCTGTTCCGCAATGGTGGCCACGGCGGCCTCAACCTGGTCTACAGGCGTCCCGACGGCAACATCGGCTGGGTCGACCCCAAGCCGGCGGCCTGACGTTCGACCTTCACGGGGACCTGACCCGCATGACCCTCGATTCCCTGATCGACAAGCAGTCCGTGCTCGCGAACCTCAAGGCGCCGAACAAGAAGCAGCTGCTGCAGGAACTGTCGCAGGCGCTCGCCACCCAGGTGGCGATCGACCACCGGGTGATCTTCGAAACCCTGCTGAAGCGCGAGAAGCTGGGTTCCACCGGCATCGGCCAGGGCATCGCCATCCCGCACGGCAAGCTGCCCTCGATCGCGCGCGTCTATGGCCTCTTCGCCAGGCTCGCCCAGCCCGTCGAATTCGACTCGGTCGACGGCCAGCCCGTCGACCTCGTCTTCGTCCTGCTGGCGCCCGAGGATGCCGGCGCCGACCACCTCAAGGCGCTCGCCAAGATCTCCCGCGTGCTGCGCGACCCCGCCGTGGTCGCCAAGCTGCGCGGCACCGACGACGCCGAGGGCCTCTACGCCATCCTCACCGAACCGGCCGCCAACCCGAAGTCCGCCTCGGCCGCCTGATAGGCGGGGCAGGGCCCTCATCCGGCCTGTCGGCCACCTTCTCCCATTGCTCCGCAACGGGAGAAGGGGCTCATCCGTGTCAGTCCCTTCTCCCGTCCGCAGGATGGGAGAAGGTGCCCGACAGGGCGGATGAGGGCCTTTCACCACCAAGTTGCAATGTCCAAAACACGCCTGCACCTCCCCCGCCTCGCCGCGGGGGTCCCTCCACACGCACTCCGGCCGTGAAGCCAGGGGGAGGAGTCATCCGGGGTGGGCTTTGGCGCGCCGTCCCGGGAAATCTTTCACAATGTCAATCAGCAGCAGGCACGCTGCAGGACATATAGAACATAACAGGAACAAAGTCAAGAAAAATATCCCCCGCCACGATTTTATTCCGAGGCAGGGGATTGTTTCAGTGCACGCTCATCGGCATCAGCTCGTGCTCGAAGGCGCTGCCCATGGCCGCTTCCTTCGAACCCGAGATCGACACCGGGGTGCCGTCGGCATTGTACAGGCAGTACAGCCTGGACTCGGGCGAAACGCTCGCCTGGCCGCCCAGCAGACGCTGGGCCTCGTTGATCTCGATCTCGCGGATGTATCCGAGCGCGCCTTCGCCCAGCAGGGCCAGGTCCTGCGCCGTGAGACCGACGGATGTCTTCGGGTCCATTTTCTTCAGTTCCATGTCATCACCCTCCAATCTGGATACGGCGGACCACCCGCCGCGGTTCGGGCCGTTCGAGGTGGAGCTCCAGCAGGCCGTTTTCCAGCCGGGCCCCGGTCACCTCCATGCCGTCCGCCAGCACGAAGGCCCGCTGGAACTGGCGGGCCGCGATGCCGCGGTGCAGGTAGGATTTCCCGTCGTCGTCCTTCTGGCGGCCGCGGATCACCAGCTGGTTTTCCTCGACCGTCACGTCGATCTCGTCACGGGAGAAACCCGCCACGGCCAGCGTGATGCGAAGCCGTTCGGCCTCGCCCTCGGCTTTCGGGAGCCGTTCGATATTGTAGGGTGGATAGCCATCGCCCGCGGTCTTGGAGGCCCGGTCGAGCATCCGCTCCAGCTCGTCGAAGCCGAGCAGCAGGGGCGATGAGAAAACAGACAGACGTGTCATTCGGTTTTGCCCTCGTGAAGCAGCAATCAGCTGGAACCCGGACGCGGCATCCACAGCTACAACCATCATATGTGAAACCTGTTCCCGGCTTTCAAGGCGGCGGCTTGACCGTCCGGCAGGCCGGGTGATTTGATCGCCCGATCAAGATTGGAATCGCCACCCCGGCGGGGTTGTGGTTAGATCGTGAAAAGACAACAACAGGGAGACGAAGATGCTCAGACGTACGTTCATGGCCGCCGCGGCGGCCCTCGCCCTCACCGCCGGCGCGGCCCTGGCGGATGACTCGAAGCCGGCCATCGTGTTCGACATCGGCGGCAAGTTCGACAAGTCGTTCAACGAAAGCATGTACAACGGCGCCGAGAAGTACAAGAAGGAAACCGGCGTCGCCTATGGCGAGTTCGAGATCGCCAACGAGGCCCAGCGCGAACAGGCCATCCGCAACTTCGCCGACCAGGGCTATTCGCCGATCATCGCGGCGGGCTTCGCCCAGGCCGCGGCGGTCGAGAAGGTCGCCAAGGAGTATCCGGACCTCAAGTTCGCCATCGTCGATATGGTGGTGGACCAGCCCAATGTCCAGTCCATCGTGTTCAAGGAAAACGAGGGCTCCTACCTCGCCGGCCTGCTCGCCGGCATGGCCTCCAAGACCGGCAAGGTCGGCTTCGTCGGCGGCATGGACATTCCGCTGATCCGCAAGTTCGGCTGCGGCTATGCCCAGGGCGTGAAGGCGGCGAAGCCCGACGCCACGATCTTCCAGAACATGACGGGTGACACCGGTGCGGCCTGGAACGACCCCGTCAAGGGCGGCGAGATCACCAAGGGCCAGATGGCCCAGGGTGCGGACGTGATCTACGCCGCAGCCGGCGCCACCGGCCTGGGCGTGCTGCAGGCCGCCGCCGACGGCGGCGCGCTGTCGATCGGCGTCGACGCCAACCAGAACTACCTCCACCCCGGCAAGGTCCTCACCTCGATGATGAAGCGGGTGGACGTCGCGGTGTACAACGTTATGAAGGCCGGCAATGCCGGCTTCAAGCCCGGCATCATGGCCCTCGGCCTCGCCGAGGACGGCGTGGGCGTCGCCATGGACGACAACAACAAGCCCCTCATCACGCCCGAGATGATGGCGGCGGTGGACAAGGCCAAGGCCGACATCATCGCCGGCACGATCAAGGTCCACGACTACACCGAAGACAATACCTGCCCCGTGCAGTAACTCCACGCGAGCCGCTTCCCCTGGGGAGGCGGCTCGTTTCTTGCCTGCTCAAACGGGAACGGCATGACTCCCGCCATTGAACTCATCGGCATCGACAAGCGCTTCGGCTCCGTCCACGCCAACAAGGACGTGTCGCTGGCGATCGAGCCCGGCTCCATCCACGGCATCATCGGCGAGAACGGCGCGGGGAAATCGACGCTCATGTCGATCCTCTTCGGCTTCTATCATGCCGACTCGGGCGAGATCCGGGTCAAGGGCCAGCCCGTCAAGATCCGCTCCTCCTCCGACGCGATCGGCCTCGGCATCGGCATGGTCCACCAGCACTTCATGCTGGTCGATCCCTTCACCGTTCTCGAGAACGTGGTGCTGGGGGCCGAAGGCGGCCGCCTCATCGGTCCCGCGCTCAGCAAGGCCCGCGCCGAACTGGTGCGGCTCGCCAACGACTACGAACTCGACGTCGACCCCGATGCCGTCGTCGGGGAGCTGCCCGTCGGCTTGCAGCAGCGCGTCGAAATCCTCAAAGCCCTGTTCCGCGGCGCCGAGACGCTGATCCTCGACGAGCCCACCGGTGTCCTCACCCCGGACGAGGCCGACCACCTGTTCCGCATCCTCCGTACACTGAAGGATCAGGGCAAGACCGTCATCCTCATCACCCACAAGCTGCGCGAGATCATGGCGATCACCGACCGCGTCTCGGTCATGCGCCGCGGCGAGCTCGTCGCCACCAAGGAGACGAAGGCCACCACGGTCGAGGAGCTCGCCGAACTCATGGTCGGCCGCCGCGTGCTGCTGCGCGTCGAGAAAGGGCCGTCGCATCCGGGCGAGACGGTGCTCGAGGTGAAGAACCTCACCTGGAAGGACAGGAAGGGCATCGCCCGGGTGGACAATGTCTCCTTCTCGGTCCGGAAGGGCGAGATCGTCGGCATCGCCGGCGTCTCGGGCAATGGCCAGTCGGAACTCCTCGACGTGATCGCGGGGATCGTGAAGCCGACCTCCGGCCAGGTGATCTTCGAGGGCAAGGACATCGGCATCCTCGGCGATCCCCGCCATGTGCGCGCCGAGGGCGTCGCCCACGTGCCGGAGGATCGCCAGCACCGCGGCCTCATCGGCTCGTTCGACGCCGCCGAAAGCGCCATCCTCGGCTGGCACCACCTCGATTCGCTGGGCCGCGGCTTCCGCCTCGACCGCGACAAGGTCATCGCCCGCGCCCAGGCCGAGATGGACGAGTTCGACGTGCGGCCGCCGAACCCCCTGCTCAAGTCTTCGAAATTCTCTGGCGGCAACCAGCAGAAGCTGATCATCGCACGCGAGATCAAGTCCAACCCCGATCTCCTCATCGTCGGCCAGCCGACCCGCGGGGTGGACATCGGGGCCATCGAATACATCCACAAGCGCATCATCCAGCTGCGCGATGAAGGTAAGGCCGTGCTTCTCGTCTCCGTCGAACTCGATGAAATCCGCTCGCTCTCCGACCGCATCCTCGTCATGTTCGCCGGCCGCGTGATGGGCGAGCGCGGGCCCGGCGCGGATGAGCGCGAACTCGGCCTGCTCATGGCCGGCGTAGCGAAGGATGCCGCGTGATGATGCAGGCGCGCGGCGAGCTTCCGCACTGGGTCGACGTCGGCCTGATCCCGCTCATCAACCTCGCCGTCGCCCTCATCGTCTCGGGCCTCGTCGTCCTCATCATCGGCGAGAACCCGTTCGAAGCGATGTGGATCATGGTCGAGGGCGCGCTCGGCTCGCTCAAAGGCTGGGGCTACATGCTCTACTACGCCACCAACTTCGTGTTCACCGGCCTCGCGGTGGCGGTGGCCTTCCACGCCGGCCTGTTCAACATCGGCGGCGAAGGCCAGGCCTATATGGCGGGCGTGGGCGCGGCCACGGTGGGACTCGGCATGGAATGGCTGCCCTGGCCCATCCTGCTGCCGCTCGCCATCATCGCCTCGATGGCGATGGGCGCCTTCTGGGCCTGGATCCCGGGCGTCCTTCAGGCCAAGCGCGGCAGCCACATCGTGATCACCACGATCATGTTCAACTTTATTGCGGCGAGCCTCGTCGGCTACATCATCAACTACTGGTTCCGCCCGGTGGGCAAGATGGCGGTGGAGAGCCGCGAGATCGACGGTGCCTACATCCTCAGCGCCCGCGAAGTGGCGCGCGAATATTTCGGCGTCCGCATCGCCTCCTCGCCCCTGAACTTCTCGGTCTTCCTCGCGCTCATTGCCGCCTGGGCCGTGTGGTACCTCCTCTGGCGCACCAAGCTCGGCTACGAGATCCGGGCACTGGGCGCCAACCCGGCAGCCGCCGTCTACGCCGGCATCCGGCCCGACCGCATCATCATCATCACCATGACCATCTCGGGCGGCCTCGCAGGCCTCATGGCGGTGAACGAGATCCTCGGCGTGCAGCACCGGCTGCTGCTGGGCTATGTCGGCGGTGCCGGCTTCGTCGGCATCGCCGTGGCGCTGATGGGCCGCTCGCACCCCATCGGCATCCTGCTCGCCGCCATGCTGTTCGGTCTTCTGTATCAGGGCGGCTCGGAACTGTCCTTTGCCAGGCCGGAGATCAACCGCGACATGGTGGTGGTGATCCAGGGCCTCGTCATCCTGTTCATGGGCGCCTTCGAATATGCCTTCCGGCCCGCGCTCTCGGCCCTGTTCTTCCCCGTCGGCGGGGAGGGCAACCAGTGAACCTCTATATCGAGCTCCTCGCCTCGACGATCCGCATGAGCGTGCCCCTGATCCTCGCCTGCATCGCCGGGCTGTGGTCGGAGCGCGCCGGCATCGTCGACATCGGGCTCGAGGGCAAGATGCTGATCGCCGCCTTCGTCGCGGCTTCGGCCTCGGCCGTCTTCGGCTCGGCGTGGATCGGCCTGTTCTGCGCCATCCTCGCCTCCCTCGCCTTCGCGCTGGTGCATGGCTATGCCGCGATCAACCAGCGCGGCAACCAGGTGGTCTCGGGTGTCGCCATCAACATGCTGGCGGCGGGGCTTGCCGTGGTGCTCGGCAACGAGTGGTTCAAGGAGGGCGGCCGAACCCCGGCCCTCACGCCCGAAGGCCGCTTCCTGCCCTTCGAGTTTCCGATGCTCTACGACATTCCGGTGATCGGCGCCCTGGCCCGGATCTTCCTCAACCATTCGATCCTTGCCTATTTCGCCTTCGCCATCGTGCCGCTCAGCGCCTGGGCGCTGTCGCGCACGCGCTTCGGCCTGCGCCTGCGCGCCGTGGGCGAGAACCCGCAGGCGGTCGACACGGCAGGGATCTCGGTTGCGGCGCTGCGCTACCGCGCGGTGATCATCGCGGGCGTGCTGTGCGGGGTTGCCGGTGCCTTCATCTCCACCTCGCTGTCCTCGAGCTTCGTGCGCGACATGACGGCGGGCTCGGGCTTCATGGCGCTGGCGGCCCTCATCTTCGCCAACTGGCGCGCCTATCCCGCCCTTGGCGCCTGCCTGCTCTTCGGCTTCCTGCAGGCCATCGGCAATTTCGCGCAAGGTGCTTCCATCGGTGGCTTCGAGATCCCGGTGCAGTTCATCAACATGTTGCCCTACGTGCTGACCGTGGTGCTGCTCGCCGGCTTCATCGGCAAGTCGGTGCCGCCGCGCGCCTCCGGCATCCCCTATGTGAAGGACCGCTGACATGCGCGACCTGATCGACGAAGCGAAATCCGCCCGCCTCAAGGCCCATGCGCCCTATTCGAAATTCCTCGTCGGTGCTGCGATGCGCGACGAATATGGCCGCGTCCACGGCGGCTGCAACATCGAGAATGCCGCCTATCCGCAGGGCTGGTGCGCCGAACCCTCCGCCATCTCCGCCCTCGTCATGGCGGGCGGGCGGAAGATCACCGAGATCGCGGTGATGGGCAACGGCGCCGCCCTCTGCACCCCTTGTGGCGGCTGCCGCCAGAAGATCCGCGAATTCGCAGCGCCCGACGTGAAGATCCACTGCTGCACCGAAACCGGCGAACTGATCCAGACCTTCACGCTGGCGGAACTCCTGCCCTTCTCCTTCGGCCCGGAGAACCTCGCGTGAACGTGCTGGCCGCGAAGCTCGGAGCCCGCGCACCGAAGACCGCCATCATCCTCGGCTCCAGCCTCGGCGCGCTGGCCGACGCAGTCGAGGATCCACTCGTCACTCCGTATACGGAGCTTCCGGGCTTCCCGCTGCCGAGGATTTCCGGACATGCCGGCAAGCTCTTCGTCGGCAGGCTCGGCGGCAGGGAGGTGGCCGTGCTCGCCGGCCGCGCGCATCCTTACGAGTCCGGCAATGCCGCCGTCATGCGCCCCGCCATCGAGATGCTTGCAGGGGCCGGCATCGAGACGCTCATTCTCACCAATGCCGCCGGCAGTCTCAAGCCAGAGATGCGCCCGGGTTCGATCATGCTGATCACCGACCACATCAATTATTCCGGCATGAACCCGCTCGTCGGCCAGCACGGCGACGAGAACTTCGTGCCGATGACCAATGCCTACGATCCGGCTCTCCGCGCCCGGTTCCACGCCGCGGCGAAGGCCGAGGGGATCGCGCTCAACGAGGGCGTCTATTGCTGGTACTCCGGCCCGTCCTTCGAGACGCCGGCAGAGATCCGCATGTTCCAGATCATCGGCGGTTCCGCCGTCGGCATGTCCACCGCGCCGGAGACGATCCTGGCGCGCCGCTTCGGCCTGAAAGTCGCAGCCCTCTCCGTCATCACCAACCTTGCCGCGGGCATCGAGGGCGCCTCACCCTCGCATGAAGAGACCAAGCGCGAGGGGGCGAAGGCGGCGCAGAACATGAAGACGCTCGTCACCCGCTTCCTGAAGGACGCCTGACATGCTGCCGCAGGAGCTGATCCGCCGGAAGCGCGACGGCGCGTCGCTGAAACGCGAGGACGTGAAGGACTTCATTGCAGGCCTCACGTCGGGTGCCGTCTCCGAAGGCCAGGTGGCGGCCTTCGCCATGGTCGTGTTCTTCCGCGGCATGAGCCGGGAGGAGGCGGTGGGCCTCACGCTCGCCATGCGCGATTCAGGCACCGTGCTGCACTGGGACCTGCCCGGCCCCGTGGTCGACAAGCATTCCTCCGGCGGCATCGGCGACAATCTCTCGCTCATGCTCGCCCCCATGCTCGCGGCCTGCGGCTGCTTCGTGCCGATGATCTCGGGCAGGGGCCTCGGCCACACCGGCGGCACGCTGGACAAGCTCGATTCGATCCCGGGCTATGCCACTCAGCCGGGCCTCGAACTCTTTCGCAAGGCCACCAGGGAGGCAGGCTGCGCCATCATCGGCCAGACGGCGGACCTCGCCCCCGCCGACAAGCGCCTCTATGGCATCCGCGACGTGACGGCCACCGTCGAATCCGTGCCGCTCATCACCGCCTCGATCCTGTCGAAGAAGCTCGCCGCAGGGCTTGGCCACCTCGTCCTCGACGTGAAGATGGGCTCCGGCGCCTTCATGACCCGCATGGCCGATGCCGAGGCGCTGGCCGAAAGCCTCGTCGACGTTGCCAATGGCGCGGGCCTTCCCACCACCGCCCTTATCACCGACATGAGCGAGCCCTTGGCACCTTGTGCCGGCAACGCGCTGGAAGTGGCGCATGCCTGCGACGTCCTGCTGGGCCGCCGCGACGACCCGCGCGTCATCGACGTCACGCTGGCGCTGGGCGCGGAACTGCTGTTCAGCGCTGGGATCGACAGCGATACCGCGGCGGCCCGCGCGCGCCTCGCCGCCACGCTGTCCTCTGGCAGGGCCGCCGAACATTTCGAGCGCATGGTACATGTTCTGGGCGGGCCGAAGGGCTTCCTGTCGAGCTATCGGTCCCATCTGGCGCCGGCGCCGATCGTCCGTGGGGTGCATCCGGACCAGGACGGCTTCGTTGCCGCGATCCGCACCCGCGAACTGGGCCTCGCCGTCATCGAGCTCGGTGGCGGCCGGCGCGTCGCCGCCGATGCCATCGACCATCGCGTCGGCCTCTCGGAACTTGCCGGCAAGGGCGCGCGGCTGGACAGGTCGACACCCCTGTGCCTCGTTCACGCCGCCGACGAGGCCGGTTTCGAAAGGGCTGCGGCCCTGGTCAAAAGCGCCTACATTCCGGGGGATCGCCCGGGCGAGTCGGCAACGGTGCTGGCCCGCATCACGGGCTGACGCGGAGGCGGAATGGCGCGGGCCTTTCTCCTGATCCTCGACTCCTTCGGCATCGGCGGCGCGCCGGATGCCGCGAGCTTCGGTGACGAGGGGGCCAACACGCTGGGCCACATCTGCGAACACATGCAGCTTCGCGTGCCGCACATGGCCTCGCTCGGACTGGGCCTTGCCGCGGAACTCTCGACCGGCCGCAACCCGATTGCCGCACACCCGCTGATCGGCCAGTACGGCGTGGCGCGCGAAGTCTCGCGCGGCAAGGACACGATCACCGGCCACTGGGAAATCGCCGGCGTGCCGCTCGCCTTCGACTGGGGCTATTTCCCGCACACCGTTCCCGCTTTCCCGCCCGAACTTGTCGACGCCATCATCACGGGCGCGAAGCTGCCGGGCCTGCTCGCCCTGTGCCACGCCTCCGGCACCGAGGTGATCGAGGACTTCGGCGCGGAACACATCCGCACCGGCAAACCCATCGCCTACACCAGCGCCGACAGCGTGCTGCAGATCGCGGCGCACGAGGCGCATTTCGGTCTCGACCGATTGTACGAGGTCTGCCGGGTGGCGCGCGAGTTGACCTATCCGATGAACATCGGCCGCGTCATCGCGCGGCCGTTCCTAGGCGAGAGGCGCGGCGACTTCCACCGCACCGGCCACCGCAAGGATTTCGCCGTGACGCCGCCTGCGCCCACGCTGCTGAAGGTCTTGAGCGATGCCGGGCGCGACGTCGTCTCGGTCGGCAAGATCGGCGACATCTATGCCCATGTCGGCACGGGCCGCGAGATCAAGGTGGCCGGCAACCCGGCCTTCCTCGAGACCACGCTCGCCAACATGGACGGCCTGGGCGAGGGCGGTTTGCTGATGACCAACTTCGTCGACTTCGACACCGAGTTCGGCCATCGCCGCGATCCCGTCGGCTATGGCAGGCTGCTCGAGGCCTTCGATGCCGCCTTGCCGCGCATCTTCGCGAAGCTGAAGCGCGGCGACCTGCTGATCCTCACCGCGGACCATGGCAATGATCCGACGTGGAAGGGCACAGATCACACGCGCGAGCAGATTCCCGTGATGAGCTTCATGCGCGGCGTGACGCCCGGCAGCTTCGGCCTGCGAAGCAGCTTCGCCGACATCGGCCAGACCATCGCCCAGCATTTGGGGGTCGGCCCGCTGGGGGCCGGCACGGCCTGGGACGTCGCTAGTCCTGGCGCTTGAGCACGGCCTGCAGCACGTGCCTGACCCCGATCGAGCCGAGGAACCTGTCGTTCTCGTCGAAGATCGCCACCGGCGCCACGTCGGTGTTGTGGATCGCCAGCATCACGGTCTTCAGCGAGGTGCCGGGCCTGGCCCAGAACACCGGGCGGTGATTGGCATCGACCGGCGTCTCGACCTCGTCGCACGACACCCAGGTGGCGGGGTGCCCGTCACGCTCTGCGGCGACGACCTTGCCGTCGGGCCCCAGCCTGAAGCGCGTGGTCTTGCGCTTGTCGAGCCACACCCAGCCGTCGGCGTCCGTCTCGAGTTCATGCAGGGCACGCATAACGTTCCATGCGGTCAGCACCGACAGCGGGTTCACGTTGGCGATGAAGTCGCGCACATAGTCGTTGGCGGGCTTCAGCACGATGTCTTCGGGCGTGCCGGACTGCACGATGCGGCCACCCTCCATGATGGTGATGCGGTTGCCGATCTTGAGCGCTTCCTCGAGGTCGTGGCTGACGAAGAGGATGGTCTTCTTGATCTGCTTCTGCAGCTGGAGGAGCTCGTCCTGCAGCTTGGTGCGGATCAGGGGATCGAGTGCCGAGAACGGCTCGTCCATCAGCAGGATCGGCGCCTCCGTGGCGAAGGCGCGGGCCAGCCCGACGCGCTGCTGCATGCCGCCCGACAGTTCGTGGACGTATTTGTTGGCCCATTGCTTGAGGCCGACGAGCTCGAGCTGCTTGTCGACCTTGGCGTTGCGCTCGGCCTCCGGCATGCCGGCGAGTTCGAGACCGAAGCCGGCGTTCTCGCGCACTGTGCGCCACGGCAGCAGCGCGAACTGCTGGAACACCATGGCCACCTGCTTCTGCCGGATGTGGCGGAGCGTGGCGGGGTCGCAGGAGGCGACGTCTACCATGCGCTCGCCGTCCTTCACCAGCACCTCGCCGCCCGTCACCTTGTTGAGGCCGTTGACGGCGCGCAGCAGGGTGGACTTGCCGGAGCCGGAAAGACCCATCAGCACGCTGATCTCGCCTTCGTTCACGGTGAGGCTCGCTTGCGTGGCGCCCAGCACGGCCCCGGTCTTGGCAAGGATCTCGGACCGGTCGACGCCCGCATGCGCCAGCTTCAGCGCCTCTTCCGTCTTGTCGCCGAAGATGATGTCGACGCTCTTGAACTCGATGGCGGTGCTCATTTCTGGGCTCCCGATTTCACCGCCAGCATGCGGTCGAGGATGATGGCCAGCACCACGATGGCGAGCCCCGCCTCGATGCCGAGCGGGATGTTGCGGTTGGACAGCGCCTTGTAGACCGGGTTCCCGAGCGAGGGTGCCCCGATCAGCGTGGCGAAGACCACCATGGAGAGCGACAGCATGATGCATTGCGTGAGCCCGGCCATGATCGAGGGCATGGCGGCTGGCAGTTCCACCTTCCACAGCAATTGCCGCTTGGTGGCGCCGAAGGCCTCGCCCGCCTCGATCATCGGCTTGGGGATCGAGGTGATGCCGAGATAGGTCATGCGCACGGGGGCAGGCATGGCGAAGATGATGGTGACGATCAGCGCCGGCGCGGCGCCGAGCCCGAAGAGAATGAGGATGGGGATCAGGTAGACGAAGGTCGGCATGGTCTGCATCAGGTCGAGGGTCGGCTGGGTGACGCGCCAGACCTTGGTCTTGTGCGCCGCCCAGATGCCGAGCGGCACGCCCATCGCCATCGACAGCGCGGTGGCGCCGACGACCAGCACCAGGGTCTGCACGGTCTCCTTCCAGAGCCCCTGGTTGATGATGAAGAGCAGGCCGATGAACACGCCGATCGCCAGTTTCCGCGACTTCTGCAGCCAATAGGCAAAGCCCGCGATCAGCAGGGCGAGCAGCACCGGCGGAATGGCGAGCAGCCCCGCCGTCGTCGTGTCCACCGCAAAGTTCAACGCCACCTTGAGGGCGTCGAACAGCCACTGGAAATAGGTGATGATGAAGTCGATGAAGCTCTTGCCCCATGGCCCCACCGGCACCTTCCACGACCTGATGAAACTCGTAACCGGATCCATGTGCCCCTCCCCCGAGAGTAAGCTGCGCTGGCTTATGGTGCCGCGTTCAGTCTGGCATGTCTTGAACGAAGTGGAAAAGATGAAGCCCGGGAGGCGTCTCCCGGGCTTCCGGTCCTGATTTAGCTCTTCAGCGCGGCGGCGACTGCGGCGGCGGCATCACCGCCGTCGAAGGTCGTCACACCCTGCAGCCAGGGCTTCACCGCATCGGGATGCGCCTTCAGCCAGGCCCGGGCGGTTTCCTTGGGATCAGCACTGTCCTTCAGCACCGGGCCCATCATGGCGCCTTCCATGGCGAGGTCGAACTTGAGGTTCTTCAGCAGCTGGCCGACGTTCGGGCATTCGCTGGTGTAGCCCTGGCGCGCCACCGTGTAGACGGTCGCGGCGCCGAAGCCCGAGTCGCCCATGCCGTCGAGATAATGGATCTTCATCTCGCCCATCACCGGATGCGGGGTCCAGCCGAGGAAGATGATCCACTGGTTGTCCTTCATGGCCTTCTCGGCCTCGGTCAGCATGCCCGCCTCGGAGCTCTCGACCAGCTGGAAGCCCTTCAGATTGTTCTTCGGGTCGTCGATCATCGTCTGGATGATGCGGTTGCCGTCATTGCCGGCTTCGATGCCATAGATCTTGCCGCCGAACTTGTCGGCATTGGCGCCGAGGTCAGCCAGTGACTTCACGCCGGCATCCGCCACGTATTGCGGAACGACCAGGCCATAACCCGCACCTTCGAGATTGGTGCCGATCTGCTCCACCGACTTGTCGTCGAGGTAGGCCTTGATGTCGCCGGTCATGGACGGCATCCAGTTGCCGAGGAACGCGTCGATGTCCTTGTTCTTCAGCGAGGCCAGGGTCACCGGCACCGAGAGGGTGGAGACGGCGGGCTCGTAGCCCAGCGCCTCGAGGACGACCGAGGTGGCGCCGGTGGTCACCTGGATGTCGGTCCAGCCCACGTCGGCGAATTTCACGGCCTTGCAGCTGGCGGCGTCGCCGGCAAAGGCCGAGGTGGCCATGGCGACGCCGAGGACGGCGGCGGCCGCCACGCTCTTGATAAACGACTTCATTGTCTGCTCCCTGTTCACCCGGAACCTTCTTGGCGGCCCCGCGGCATGGCGTCAGACTAATTCAGGTTTCGCACACTCGGCAAGTTTTCATTGGACAGCTGACCAATAAAAAACGACACTTTTCCCGCGGAGGGGTGGAATGCCGAAGCTCGGAATGGCGCCGATCAGGCGCAGGCAGCTGGTGGAGGCGGCGATTGCCGCCATCCATGAGCACGGCTTCGCCAATGCCACCGTCGCCCGGATCGCCGCCCAGGCGGGGATCTCCGCCGGCATGGTGCACCACTATTTCAAGGACAAGGACGAGCTGCTCTTCGCCACCATGCGCCACCTTCTGGCGGAGCTGCGCGCCGACGCCGTGGCGCGCCTCTCGGGCGCGGCAGACCCGTGCCAGCGCATCCGCGCCATCATCGATGCCTGCTTCGGCGACGCGCAGTTCGACGAGCAGGTGTTCAGTGCCTGGCTGGCGCTTTACGGCAATGCCCGCCAGTCGCCGCGGCTCATGAACATTCTTTCGCTCTATCACCGCCGCCTCAGGAGCAGCCTGCTGCACGACCTGCGCCGCATCGTCAGCGAGGCGGAGGCCCTGCGGCTCGCCGACGGCATCGCGGCGATGATCGACGGGCTGTGGCTGCGCTACGCGCTGACCGGAAAGCCGGCGAACCCGGAGACGCCGCGCGCTCTCACGCGCGATTATCTCGCCGCGGCCCTCATGCGCACTTCCAACGCCGGTCGCGGCGGACTAATGATGCTCGCCTGAACAGGGGAGGGCGAACTCATGAAGCCAGTCAAGTGGGGCATCATCTCGACGGCGAACATCGGCGTGGCCAAGGTCTTGCCGGGCATGCTGAAGTCGAAGGACATCGAGATCGTGGCGATCTCCTCGCGGCGCCAGAAGACGGCCGAGGAATGGGCCGGAAAGCTCGGCATACGCAAGGCCTATGGCTCTTACGAGGAGATGCTGGCCGACCCCGAGATCGAGGCGGTCTACAATCCGCTGCCCAACCATTTGCATGTGCCGCTCACCCTCGCCGCGGCCAAGGCCGGCAAGCATGTGCTGTGCGAAAAGCCCATCGCCATCACGGCGAAGGAAGCGATGCAGCTGAAGAAGATCAGGAACGTCTTCGTCGCCGAAGCCTTCATGGTGCGCCATGCCGCGCAGTGGCTGGCGGTGCGCGACCTGGTGAAGAAGAAAAAGATCGGCGAGGTGCGCGCCATCCAGGTGCTGTTCTCCTACTTCAACCGCGACCCGAAGAACGTGCGCAACAAGGCGGACATCGGCGGCGGCGGACTGCTCGACATCGGCTGCTATCCGATCACCGTGTCGCGCTTCATCTTCGACGGCGAACCGAGCCGCGTGGTCGGCACCTTCGACCGCGACCCCAAGTTCGGCACCGACCGGATCGCCGGCGGCCTCGCCGATTTCGGCGCGGGGCGGCACCTGTCCTTCACCGTGTCCACCCAGCTCGCCCCCTATCAGCGGGTCAACATCATGGGCACCAAGGGGCGGATCGAAATCGAGATTCCCTTCAATGCGCCGCCCGACCAGCCCAACCGCTACTTCGTCCAGGGCATGGAGATGAACGAGGGCGAATGGATCTCGCTTCCCGTTTCCGATCAGTACCAGCTGCAGGCGGAAGCTTTCGGGCGGGTCGTCCGCAAGAAGCAGAAGCCGTTCTGGGGGGTGGAGGACGCCATCCAGAACATGAAGATCATCGATGCCTTCTTCCGCTCGGAAAAGTCCAAAAAGTGGGAAAAACCCTGAGTTTCCGGGCGCTTCTCGAAACCATTGACGCGCCCGCCCAGCCTCTCTATAAGCCCGCAATCCCGATGGGCCGGAAAGACGGGCCGTCTGCCTGAGGCATGACGTCCGCAAGTCTTGGAAAGCCGATCAAACGAATTTCTGAAGCAGGATCTAAAGCCAAATGGCCAATACGAAATCGGCGAAGAAGGCCACCCGCGTCTCCGCCCGCCGCACCGAGATCAACAAGAACCGCGTCAGCCGCATGCGGACCTTCGTCCGCAAGGTCGAGGAGGCGATCGCCTCCGGCAACCAGGCGGACGCCGCCGCGGCGCTGCAGGCTGCCCAGCCCGAGCTGATGCGCGGCGCCCAGAAGGGCATCCTCCACAAGAACACCGCCTCGCGCAAGGTTTCGCGCCTCGCGGCCCGGGTGAAGGCTCTCAAGGCCTGACGACCCCGGTTCCTGCCCCGGCATGACCACCTGTTTCACCGCACGCCGGACAGTTGCTGTCCGGCGTTTTTCGTTTTGGGTGCCGTGTCTTGGGCTTTTCCACAGCCGCCTCATTTGTCCGGGGACGGAACGTCTCGCGCAAGATAAGAGCATAAAAATCAATCACTTATCTGGCAGTCGGAGAATCTGCCTAGGCCGGCCAGGGCGGCACGGGCGGCAAGCCTCGCGGGCTGGCGTGCCGAAGTGGCAGCGCCGGACGTATGCCCCAAGCCATACCCCCTCGCAAAAGTGGAAGAGTCTCAGGGTCTTAGGTTTGACTCTGCGGAACGGCGCCAGACCCAAAAGCCGTCAAGCCACTTCCGTGTACGGAGGGTTTTCTGAATCAGGTTGCTAGGGCGGCAAGCGCTTTTGTAAGTTCACGTCCGTGGGCAGGCCCTGGGGCCAGTCGCCCGCGATACAGTATCAGAACCTGGGCCAGTTGCGCCCGACAGTTCTGACAAGCGGTCAGTGGTGGCGTTTGCTGGGCATCCTCCGTCCAAGCGGAGGCTTTGTGTTTGTGAGTGAGGCATGGGGGCACATGACGAACCGAAACAACCACACTGGCGAAAACCGACGGCAGGGGCATGTGATGATCACTTCGGAAACTTCGGCCTTCGTTCCGGCGCGCGCTGACATCTAGTCGGCGGCGGCACCGGGATCGGGAGACGGTTGGGTCAATGGCCCAGTCGCAATGATGATGCGCGCCGCAGAATGCGCGCGAAGGGATGCGGAAGAAGATGACTGTTTTGACGGACGTGAAGACAAGGTGGGATCGTGTTGCGCAGCGGCTTCGGGTTGAACTTGGTGAAGATCTCTATTCTTCGTGGTTCGCGCGCATGGAACTCGAGGAGTTCGAGCAGGGTCGCCTGATCGTTTCCGTTCCCACCCGCTTTCTCAAGTCCTGGATCGAGACCCATTACGTCTCCAAGCTGCACAAGATCGGCGAGGCGGAGCTGGGCAGCTTCGACACCATCCATGTGCGGGTGCGCATGCGTGGCGGTGTTGCGCAGCGCGCCAGCGTCGATGATCATGCGCTTCCTGCGCAACAGGCCGCCGCCGCGCCGCAGCCGCAGCCCTCGGTGATTGCCCAGGCGCAGGCCGTGGCCGCCGCCGAACGCGCCCCGCAGCTCGACCCCAGCCAGACCTTCGGCACCTTCGTGGTCGGCGCCTCGAACCAGCTCGCCCACGCCGCCATGTGCCGCGTGGCGGATGCGGCCCCCGGCGCCGTCGTCAGCTTCAACCCGCTCTTCGTTCATGCCGGTTCCGGCCTCGGCAAGACGCATCTGCTTTCCGCCGTCGCGCACCGCGTGAAGGAGAAGCGCCCGGACCGCCGGGTGATGTTCCTCACCGCCGAACGCTTCATGATCAATTTCGTGATGGCGCTCCGGCAGCGCGACACGCTGGCCTTCAAGGACCAGTTCGCCGCGGTCGACGTGCTCCTCATCGACGATTTCCAGTTCCTGCAGGGCAAGACCATGCAGCAGGAGTTCTGCAATGCCTTCAACGGCCTCGTCGACTCCCGCCGCCAGGTGATCGTGGCCGCCGACGTGCCGCCCTCGCAGCTCGATTCGATCGACCAGCGCATGCGCTCGCGCCTGATGGGCGGCCTCGTGGTCGACATCGAGATGCCGGATCTCGAGACCCGCCGCCGCATCCTGCAGAGCCGCTACGAGACCATGCAGAAGCGCGATCCCGCGGTGTTGATCCCCGACGACGTTCTGGAATTCATCGCCAACCGGGTCACCGGCACGGGCCGCGAGCTGGAAGGGGCGCTCAACCGCATTGCCGCCTACCAGCAGTTCAACAATGCCGCCGTGACGCTCGACCTCGCCTCGCTGGTCATGCGCGACATGCAGGCCAACCCCGATGGCTCGCGCATCAAGATCGACGACATCCTGAAGATCGTCGGCCGCCATTTCAACGTGGGCCGCACCGACCTCCTGTCGCCGCGGCGCGCCCGCAGCGTGGTGGTGCCGCGCCAGATCGGCATGTATCTCGCCAAGAAGATGACGGCGCGGTCGCTGCCCGAAATCGGCCGCCGCTTCGGTGGGCGCGACCATTCCACCGTGCTGCACGCGGTGCGCAAGATCGAGGACCAGATCAAGACCGACGACAAGCTCGCGCGCGAGGTGGCACTCCTCATCAGGCTCGTCGAACAGGGCTGAAAATTCCCCGATAACCCTTGAATTGGCGCGGTTTCCGCGCCAAAGTTTCCGGCCCGGCGAAGCGCCGGAAACCACTGGACGAGGGATCACCGGCTCATGCGTGTCACGATCGAAAGGTCAGCTTTCCTGAAGGCGCTCACCCACGTGCAGAGCGTCGTCGAGCGCCGGAACACCATTCCCATCCTGTCCAACGTGCTGCTCCAGGCCGGAGAGGGCCAGCTGAAGCTGACGGCGACCGACCTCGACATCGAGATCGTCGAGAGTGTGCCGGCCGAAGTGTCGAAGTCCGGCGCCACCACGGTGCCTGCCCACATGCTCTATGACATCGTCAGGAAGCTGCCCGACGGCGCGCAGCTCGAGCTCGAGCAGGCGGGTGACGGGCAGCGCGTGTCGATCTTCGCCGGCCGCTCGCGCTTCGCGCTTCAGGCGCTGCCGCACGAAGACTTCCCCGACCTTGCGGCGGGCGATTTCCCCAACCGTTTCGCCATCGCCGCCGCCGATCTCCGCGGCCTGATCGAGAAGACGCGCTTTGCGATCTCGACCGAGGAGACGCGTTATTATCTCAACGGCATCTATTTTCACGACGTGGCGGCAGGCAATCTGCTGCGCGCCGTGGCCACCGACGGCCACCGCCTCGCCCAGGCGCAGATCGCCAGGCCCGATGGCGCCAGGAACATGCCGGGCGTGATCGTGCCGCGGAAGACGGTTCTTGAAGTGGTGAAGCTGTTCGAAGGCATCGACGGCGCGGTCGAGGTGTCGCTGTCGGGCGCGAAGGTGCGCTTCGCCGCGGGCGATCTCGTTCTCACCTCGAAGCTCATCGACGGCACCTTCCCGGATTATGAGCGGGTGATCCCGCGCAACAACGACAAGAAGCTGGAACTCGACACCAAGACCTTCGCCCAGGCGGTGGATCGCGTCTCCACCATCTCGCAGGAGAAGGGCCGTGCCGTGAAGCTGGCGATCGGCGGCAACAAGGTGGTCCTCACCGTCAACAACCCGGATTCGGGCTCGGCCGAGGAAGAGGTCGCCTGCTCCTACGAGGCCGATCCCCTGGAGATCGGATTCAACTCGCGCTACCTGATGGACGTGGCGGGCCAGATGAAGTCGGACGCCATGGAGCTGCAGCTGGCGGACGCCGGTTCGCCCACCATCGTGCGCGACCCGACCGACGAACAGGCCCTCTATGTGCTCATGCCCATGCGGGTGTAAGCCGCGTTCGTGACCCAGCGACCGACCCTCGCCATCCGCCGGCTGACGCTGACGGAGTTCCGCAACTATGCCGCCCTGCGCCTCGAGACGGAGACGCAGCTGGTGGCGCTGACGGGTGCGAACGGCGCGGGCAAGACCAACATCCTCGAGGCGATCTCGCTGCTGGCACCCGGCCGCGGCCTGCGTGGCATCACGTTCGAGGAACTGCCCCGGCAGGGCGGCTCCGGCAGCTGGGCCATTGCGGCCGAGGTCGAGACCGAGCACGGGCCCGTCAGCCTCGGCACCGCCTGGAGCGGCCAGCCGGACGCCGCCGAGGGCGGCAGCCGCCAGGTGGTGATCGACGGCGAGGCCCAGAAGGGCGCTGGCGCACTCGGCGACTACATGCGGCTTCTCTGGCTCACCCCGGCGCAGGACCGTCTCTTTGCCGGGCCGGGCTCCGACCGGCGGCGCTTCCTCGACCGGATGGTCACGGCCTTCGACCCGGAACATGCGGCCCGCATCACGGTGTTCGAGAAGGTGATGCGCGAGCGCAACCTGCTGTTGGAGGAAACCCGGCCTGACCCCGCCTGGCTCTCCAGCCTGGAGGCCCACATGGCCGAGGCCGCGGTGGCGATTTCGGCCGCCCGGCTGGTTGGACTGGAGGCCCTCCAGACCCATATAGGAGAGGGCCGGGAGACCAGCAGTTTTCCCTGGGCGGAAGTGGCCGTCGAAGGCGAAATCGAAGCCCTGGTGGCCCAGAAACCTGCCGTGCAAGTCGAGGACGAATATCGTAGGATTTTACGCGATTCGCGGGGACTCGACCGGGCTGCCGGGCGTACCCTGCGGGGGCCTCACCGGAGCGATCTCGAGGTGCTCCATGGCCCGAAGAAAATGGCCGCGGGGCAGTGCTCCACGGGCGAGCAGAAGGCGCTGCTGATCGGCCTCGTCCTGGCCCAGGCGCGGGCGGTGAAGGCAGGGGCCGGCGTGCCGCCGATCCTGCTGCTCGACGAGGTGGCGGCCCACCTCGACCGGGCACGGCGCAGGAGTTTGCTGGAGGCTCTGGCGGCCCTCGGGTCACAGAGCTGGATGACGGGAACAGATGCCCAGCTGTTCGAAGCGATGGTTGGGATGGGGGCGATCTTCCATGTGGAAGACGGCCGCATCTCGCAAGCGATGGAAGACTGATGTCAGACGTTGAGAGCACCGGTAACGGCAACGGCACCTACGGCGCGGAATCGATCAAGGTCCTCAAGGGCCTCGACGCGGTGAGGAAGCGCCCCGGCATGTATATCGGCGACACGGATGACGGCTCGGGCCTCCATCACATGGTCTACGAGGTCGTCGACAACGCCATTGACGAGGCGCTCGCCGGCCACGCCACGCATGTCACCGTGACGCTCAACGCCGATGGCTCCTGCACGGTGACAGACAACGGCCGCGGCATCCCGACCGACATTCATCCTTCCGAAGGCGTCTCGGCGGCCGAGGTCATCATGACCCAGCTCCATGCCGGCGGTAAGTTCGACCAGAATTCCTACAAGGTGTCGGGCGGCCTTCACGGCGTCGGCGTCTCGGTCGTCAACGCGCTGTCGGTGAAGCTCAAGCTCACCGTCTTCCGCGACGACAAGGAACACTTCATGAGCTTCACCCATGGCGAGCCCGATGCGCCGCTGAAGGTGGTGGGCGATGCGCCGGGCCGGCGCGGCACCGAAGTGACCTTCCTGCCGTCCACCGAAACTTTCACCAGGACCGAGTTCGACTTCGCGACGCTGGAGCACCGCCTGCGCGAACTGGCCTTCCTGAACTCCGGCGTGCGCGTCATCCTGACCGACAAGCGCGGCGTGGAAGACAAGGTGGTCGAGCTGTTCTACGAGGGTGGCATTGCGGCCTTCGTGCGCTACCTCGACCGCACCAAGCAGGCGGTGCTGCCCGAGCCCATCATGATCCATGGCGAGCGTGACGGCATCACGGTGGACTGCGCCCTGTGGTGGAACGACAGCTACCACGAGAACGTGCTGTGCTTCACCAACAACATCCCGCAGCGCGACGGCGGCACCCATCTCGCAGGCTTCCGCGGCGCCCTCACCCGCGTCGTCAACAACTACGCCAACGACAGCGGCATCGCCAAGAAAGAGAAGGTGCAGCTGACCGGCGACGACGCGCGCGAGGCGCTGACCTGCGTGCTCTCCGTCAAGGTGCCGGACCCCAAGTTCTCGTCCCAGACCAAGGACAAGCTCGTCTCCTCCGAGGTCCGCCCCGTGGTCGAGAACCTCGTCAACGAGCAGTTGGGCGCCTGGTTCGAGGAACATCCCTCGGAAGCCCGCGCCATCGTCTCCAAGGTCGTCGAGGCCGCAGCGGCGCGCGAGGCCGCCCGCAAGGCCCGCGAACTCACAAGGCGCAAGGGCGCACTCGACATCTCCTCGCTCCCCGGCAAGCTTGCCGACTGCCAGGAACGCGATCCCTCCAAGTCCGAAATCTTCATCGTCGAGGGTGACTCGGCCGGCGGTTCCGCCAAGCAGGCACGCCACCGCGAGAACCAGGCCGTGCTTCCGCTGCGCGGCAAGATCCTCAACGTCGAGCGCGCGCGCTTCGACAAGATGCTGTCTTCGGCCGAGATCGGCACGCTGATCACCGCGCTGGGCACCGGCATCGGCCGCGAGGAATTCAACGTCGAGAAGCTGCGCTACCACAAGATCATCATCATGACGGACGCCGACGTCGACGGCGCCCATATCCGCACCCTGCTGCTCACCTTCTTCTACCGGCAGATGCCGGAGGTGATCGAGCGCGGCCACCTCTTCATCGCCCAGCCGCCGCTCTACAAGGTGAAGCGCGGCTCCTCCGAACAGTACCTGAAGGACTCGAAGGCGCTGGAGGATTACCTCGTCAACACCGGCCTCGAGAACACCACCCTCGTGCTGGCCGACGGCACCGAGCGCGCAGGGCAGGACCTCCGCGCCATCGTCGAGGAGGCGCTCTCGGTGCGCGCAGCCCTCGATGCGCTGCATTCACGCTATCCGCGCCCGCTGCTCGAACAGGCGGCGATCGCCGGCGTGCTCAATCCGGAAGTGCTGTCGAGCAGCGAACGCGCGGCCAATGCCGCAGCCTATATCGCCCGCCGCCTCGACGTGATCGCGGACGAAACCGAGCGCGGCTGGGTGGGCGAGCCCACCACCGATGGCGGCTTGAGCTTCACCCGCGAAGTGCGCGGCGTGAAGGAGGCCTGGACGCTCGACGGCAAGCTCATCGGCTCCGCCGATGCCCTGCGCCTCGACCGCAAGTCCGGCCATCTGCAGGAAATTTACGAGAAGCCGGCGAAGCTCCGCCGCAAGGATGGCGAGACGGTCATCCATGGCCCCACTTCGCTGCTCGATGCCGTCTTCGCCTTCGGCCGCAAGGGCATCACCATGCAGCGCTACAAGGGCCTCGGCGAAATGAACCCCGAGCAGCTGTGGGAAACGACGCTCGATCCCAACGTCCGCACGCTGCTGCGCGTGAAGGTCTCCGAGCTCGACGAGGCGGACGACATCTTCACCAAGCTGATGGGCGACGTGGTGGAGCCGCGCCGCGACTTCATCCGCGAAAACGCGCTGAGCGTGGCGAACCTCGACGTCTGATTGCCGGCTTAAGCCCTCGTTAGGATTCCGCCGCTAGTCTGAGCGTTGCGGAAGGTGAGCTATCATGGCTCCCGGGCATGAAGCCGCCGCATCCAGCCAGAACCCGATCACCTGAGAACCGTGCAAGTCTCGCACAGGGTTCCGGCGGCAATGTCATCCATGCGGATCGTGAGGTATTGGGGGTGCGGGTCGCACCGCCCAGCGGGAGCCCTTTCATGTCGATCGTTACGTCCCTGTCCACCCGGCAGATCGCCAGCCTGACGAGCACCGCCATCCGAGCGCTGTCGACCACCGACGTGCAGGCCCTCAGCACCACGCAGGTCTCGGCGCTCAGCGCCTCGCAGATCAACGCGATGGAAACGACCGACCTGACGACGCTCGACACCGGCCAGGTGCAGGCCATCTCGACCACCGCCATCAAGTCGCTCATCGCCGCCACCATCACCAATCTGGCGGACACCCAGGCCGCGGCGCTGACCACGGGCCAGATCGGTCTGCTGCAGGCCTATGCGGTGGAGGCACTGGAATCGACCGATATCCAGGCCTGGAACACCACGCAGCTCGGGGCGCTCACCTCCCGCCAGCTCGCGGGTCTCACCACCTCCGCCCTCGCCGACTTTTCCGATACGCAGCTCGGCCAGCTCACCTCCACCCAGGTGCGGGGCCTTACCACCAGCCAGCTCAATGTGCTGGGCACCACGCAGCTCAACGCGCTCAACATCGGCGACCTGTCCGCCACGCAGATCCGCGGCATGACCTCGACGGCCGTCGAAGCGCTGTCCACCACCCAGGCACAAGGCCTCACCGCGGCGCAGATCGGCGTGCTCTCCGCCGCCGGGCTCGAGGCGCTGACCTCGACCGAGGTGCAAGGCTGGTCGACCACGCAGCTCGGCGCGCTCACCTCGCAGCAGCTCGGCGGTATCTCGACAACGGCGATCGCCGACTTTTCCGACACCCAGCTCGGCCTGCTGTCCTCCACCCAGCTGCGCGGCCTCACCACGCTACAGCTCAACAACCTCGCCACCACGCAGCTCAATGCCATCGACGTCACCAGCCTGTCGGCGACCCAGATCCGCGGAATGAGCTCGACGGCCGTCCAGTCGCTGTCCGACACGCAGGGCCAGTCGCTCACCTCCGCCCAGATCGCCGCCATCTCCGTCACCGGCCTCGATGCACTCTCCTCCACCGAAATCCAGGGATGGAACACGACGCAGCTCGGCGCCATCACTTCGCAGCAGCTTGCCGGGCTCACCACCACGGCTCTCGCCGACTTTTCCGACACCCAGCTCGGCCAGCTGACGGGCACGCAGGTGAAGGGCCTCACCTCCACCCAGCTCAACAACCTCGCCACCACGCAGCTCAACGCGCTGAACGTCACCGATCTTTCGGTGTCCCAGATCCGCAACATGAGCGCCACCGCGGTCGGCGCGCTGACGACGACGCAGGCGCAGTCCCTCGGCACGCTGCAGATCGCGGCACTGTCAGGCGCCGGCCTCGATGCACTGGACTCGACCGAACTTCAGGGCTGGTCGACGACCCAGCTGGGCGCGATCACGTCGCAGCAGCTCGCCGGGCTGACCACCACCGGCATCGCCGATTTCTCCGATACCCAGCTGGGCCAGCTCACCTCCACCCAGCTGCGCGGCCTCACCTCCACCCAGCTCAACACCCTGGCGACCACCCAACTCAACGCGCTCGACGTCACCAGCCTGTCGGGCACGCAGGTCGCGGGCCTGAGCACCACCGCCGTCACCAGCCTCACGTCCACCCAGGCACGGGCCTTCACCGTCACGCAGGTCACGGCCATGACGGCCTCGGGCCTCGGCGCCATCGCCTCGGACGACCTGCAGGCCTGGAGCACCACCCAGCTCGGCGCCATCACCACCCGCCAGCTGTCGCAGCTGACCACCACGGCCATCGCCAACTTCTCCGACACCCAGCTCGGGCTGCTGACCTCCACCCAGGTGCGCGGCTTCAGCGCGACGCAGATCAACAACCTTGCAACGACCCAGCTCAACGCGCTGAACGTGCCTGACCTTTCGACTGCCCAGATCCGGGCGATGAGTTCGACGGCGCTCGAGGCGCTGTCGACGACCCAGGCCCAGGCGCTGACCACCGGCCAGATCGCAGTGCTCTCCGCCACCGGGCTTGCAGCCCTCACCTCGACCGATGTGCAGGGCTGGTCCACCACCCAGCTGGGCGCCCTCACCTCGCAGCAGTTCGTCGGCCTCGCGGCCAACGAGATCGAGGACTTCTCCACCGACCAGCTCGCCGGCTTCTCCTCGACGCAGCTGCGCGGCATCACGGCGACCCAGCTGAGCGCGCTGTCCAGCACCTACCTCCAGGCCCTGGACGTCGCATCCCTGTCCACCCAGCAGGTAGCAGGCCTCGACACCACGGCGGCCGGAAACCTCTCGAGCACCCAGGTGCAGGGCCTTTCCGCGGCGCAGATCGGCGCGCTGTCGGCTGGCGGGCTCGCGGCCTTCGGCTCGACCGACATCCAGGCCTGGAACACGACGCAGCTCGGAGCGGTCACGGCAACCCAGCTCGGCGGCATCACCACCACCGAGATCTCGGACTTCTCGGACACCCAGATCGGGCTCCTGAGCTCCACCCAGCTGCGCGGCTTCACCACCAGCCAGCTCAACGCCATGGACACCTCGCAGGTCGTGCTGCTCACCGCCTCCTCGCTGTCCACCGCGCAGGTCGGCGGCCTCACCTCGACGGCGCTCGACCGCTTCACCACCACCCAGATCGGCACGCTGGATGCCGGCCAGTTCCGCGCGATTGCGCCGAGCGCGCTGGACAGCCTCGACACCAGCGTATTCTCCGGCCTCAGCGCGACGCAGGCCGGCGCCCTGACCTCGGCGCAGGTGACGGCCCTCAGCACCACCAACTTCGCCGCCCTGAACGAGACGACGGGTCTCCCCTCGCTCGCCACCTCGGCGATTTCCGGCATCACCACCGACCAGATCGCGGCCCTCTCGAGCACCCAGGCCAACGCCTTCTCCACCTCGCAGATCGCCATGATGAATTCCGACCAGCTCACCGCCCTCATCGTCGCCTCGAACGCCTGACCCAGGAGTGCAGCAAGCCTTGCCAGCCACCATCGCCGAGCTTTTCCGTGATGCCGAACACCTCGAGAAAACGCAGGATGCCGCCGCCGCCGCGGATCTCTACAAGCGCTGGATCGCGCTCCACCCCGACGATCCACACCTTGCCGCCGCGCATTTCAACATGGCCGTCGTGGCGCAGCGGGCCGGAGATGCCCATGGCGCCATCAATGCGCTGCGCGCCGCGCTGAGGATCGATCCGGAGTTTCACCCCTCCTACATCAACCTCGGCCGGGCACTGGAAGATCTCGGCCAGTCCGGTGCGGCGGTCAGCCAGTGGCTGGCGCTGGTCAACCGCATGCCGGCGGTCAATGGCACGGCAGTCCGCCACAAGCTCATGGCGCTGCACCAGTTGGGCCGGGTGCTCGAGTTCAACCACGCCGATGCCGCGGCCGAAGACGCGCTGCGCCAGGCCATCGATCTCTCCCCGCAGCAGCCGCAGGCGGTGCAGCACTGGATCGCGCTGCGCCAGCGGCAGTGCAAGTGGCCGGTCATCCAGGGCTGGGACGGGGTCGAGCCGAAACGCCTGCTTGCCGAGATCTCGCCGCTCTCCACCGCAGTGATGTTCGACGACCCGGTGTTCCAGCTCGCCCGCAATGCTTCCTATGCACGCCAGTCGATTGCCCGGCCGGCACTGGTCCATGACCACGCCGGCCGCCGCGGCGAGCGCCCGGCGCGGCTGAGGATCGGCTATGTCTCCTCCGACCTGCGCGAACATGCGGTGGGCTTCGGCCTGTCCGAGGTGATGGAACTCCATGACACCAGCCGCTTCGACATTCATGCCTACTACTGCGGCATCGCGCGCGAGGACGGCACGCGCAGCCGCATCCGCGCGGCGGTCGGCCAATGGACCGACATCGATGGGATGTCGGACGACGCCGCGGCGGCGAAGATCGCGTCCGACCGCATCGACATCCTCGTCGACGTCAATGGCTATACGCGTGATGCCCGCACCGCGGTGTTCGCCCGCCGGCCGGCACCCATCGCCGCTAACTGGTTCGGCTTCCCGGGCAGCATGGCCACGCCCTATCATCACTATGTCATTGCCGATCCGCATGTCGCGCCGGACGGCAGCGAGGCGTATTTCTCCGAACGCGTGATGCGGCTTCCCTGCTACCAGCCCAACGACCGCAAGCGCGCCATCGCACCCGAGCCGCCGCAGCGCAGTGCTGAAGGCCTGCCGGACAGTGGCTTCGTGTTCTGCTGCCTCAATGGCGCGCAGAAGATCACGCCCCAGGTCTTCGCCGCCTGGATGCGGATCCTCGCCGCCACCGAGGGCAGCCTGCTGTGGCTGCTCGATTCATCGCCCGACGCCAATGCCCGGCTGCGCCACATGGCGGCCGCCGCCGGCATCGCGCCCGAGCGCCTGTGCTTCGCGCCAAAGCGCGCCAATCCGCAGCATCTGGCGCGCTACGTGCTGGCAGACCTGTTCCTCGACACCTTCCCCTATGGCGCCCACACCACGGCCTCCGACGCCATGTGGATGGGAACGCCGGTGCTGACGCTGGAGGGCAGGGGCTTCGCGGCGCGCGTCTGTGCGGGGCTCGTGCGCGCCGCCGGCATGCCGGATCTCGTGTGCAGCAGCCTCGAGGATTACGTGGCGCGGGCCGTGGCCATTGCCGCCGTCCCGGGTGCCGCCGGCGATCTGCGCCGCCGGCTGCGCGCCGGGCGCGACAGCGCCCTGCTGTTCGATACGCCGCTCCTGGTGAACAACCTCGAGGGCCTTTACGACCGCATGTGGGACGAATTCCGGGCGGGCGATCTGCCGGTGCCAGACCTCACCAATCTCGACCGCTATGCCGAGATCGGCCTCGCCCTTCTGCCCGGCCACGAAGGCGAAAGCATCGCGCCGGAGCTCTATGCCGCGGAGATTGCGAAACTGGCGGCGCAGGAGGCGCTGCCGGCCGATGGCCGGCTGTGGCCCGCCGCCGGCCAGGTCGCGGCAGAGCGGCGCGCCGCGGCATAGCGCGCTCCGATCGCTGGCGTCACGCCATGGCGAGCAGGGCGTGCGCCGCGGCCTCGTCGGTGACGAGCGTGTTGCAACCGATGCTGCGCGCCACGGCGAGAATGGCGGGGGCGCGCGCGCGTCCGCCGCTTGCCAGCACCTTGTGGCGCGCCGCCCTCACCGCCGGAACGCCCACCGACATCACGCGGCGGTTGACCGGGTGATCGATGACCGCGCCCCCGGCATCGATGAAGTTGCACATGATGTCGGCCACCGCACCGTGCTGCAGAAGGCTCGTCACCTCCGCGCCGGTCAGCAGCTGGCGTACCAGCGAGCCGCCTGTGCCCGACAATCCGCCCGCACTCACCACGGCAAGGTCCAGTGATGCGGCCATGCGCGCGAGCTGCGCGATGCTGCGCTCGGCCATCAGCCGTGCCTGGGTGTCCGGGCTGTCGACCAGCAGCGGGGCGGGAAACAGGAAGCAGCCGGCCTGCAGTGCGCCCCCCAGCCGCCAGGCGAATTCGAACGGATTGGCGAATTGCGTTTCCACCGCGCCGCCCATCAGCGACATCACCTTCACGCCGCTGCGCCTGGGCGGGTTGAGGCTTTCGAGCGCTGCACTCAGCGTGCGTCCCCAGCCGACCCCGATGGTCATGCCGTCGGTGACCGCCTCCGACAGCAGGCGGCCCAGCGCCAGCCCGACGGCCCGCGCCGCCGCCGGCTCATCGTCAGCTGCCGGCACCACGATGGCCTCGTCCAGCCCCAGCGCGCGTTCGAGCCGGATCGAGAGTTCGGCGAGATCGGGCACGCGATCCTCGATGCTGATCTTCACCTCGCCGCGCTGGCGCGCCTCCTCCAGCAGGCGGATCACGGTGGAGCGGCCGATGCCCAGCTGCTCCGCCACCTCGGTCTGGGTGCGGCCGAAACCGTGGTAGAGCCAGGCGGCGCGCAGCCGCAGCGAGGCATCGTCCGAAAGGGCCGCGCCTGCATTGCGCCGGAGCCTGGCCATGGTCAGGCCGCCACGCTCTTGATGAAACCCGTCAATTCCGCGTTCACCTGCTTTGCCGCCTCGACATGCGGCAGGTGCCCGGCCTCGGGGATCACCAGCATGCGTCCCGCAAAGCCGACGAGCGCGATGGCATCGGGCGGGTTGATCTGGTCGGCGCCGCCGAAGATGACGATGCGCGGAATGCCGGTCGCGGCGATCTGGCCCGCCCAGGCGCCAAGCTGCTCCTCCTGCGCCAAAACGCCCTCGGCGATGCCGCGCAGCGCCTCGCGCGCGCCCGGCCGCGCGAGCTGCTCGAGCACGCGGGCGATGGTGAAGCGGTTGATCAGCAGCGGCTTGGTGACGAGGCGCTGCAGCAGCGCCTCCGCCTCCTCACGCGTGGCGAGATCGGGGAAGGCCGCCAGGAAGTCGCGGTCGATGCCGCGGCCAAGGCCGGTGGGCGCCAGCAGTGCCAGTGACAGCACGCGCTCGGGCTGGGCCAGCGCCAGCACCATGGCGATCCCGCCGCCCAGCGAATGTCCGAGCAGATGCGCCGTCGCAATGCCGTTGGCGTCCAGCGCATCGGCCACCAGCTCGGCCAGCGCCAGCGGCGTGCCGTCGCCCCTGTCGGCGGCGAGCGAGTCGCCGTGTCCCGGCAGATCGAGGCTGTGGACGCGGGCCACCTCCATCAGCGCCGGCGCATTGCCCGCCCAGGACAGGCGGTCGGAGCCGAAGCCGTGGATCATCACCAGGTCCGGTCCGTCGCCGCCGAGCGTCTTGAAGGCGATGTCGCTCATCACGCCTCGTCGATGACGGCGAGCACCTCGCCGACGCTGGCGATCCCGTCGGCCGGCACGCGGATCTCGCGCAGCGTGCCGGAGGCGGGGGCCTCGATTTCCATGGTGAGCTTGGGCGTGGTGATGGTCAGCAGCATCTCGCCCTTTTCGATTCTCTCACCCGGGTTTCGCGACCAGTAGTCGATCTGGGCTTCGGTGATCTCGTTGCCGAGCTGCGGCATGACGACGTCGGTGCTCATGTCTCGTGTCCTCTCAAAGGCCGTTGCGGGCGAGTTCGCGGTCATCCCAGTTGCGGATGCCGCGATGGTTGGATTGCGTGTCCGGGTGGAACTGCGACGTGACGATCTCGATGATGTCGTGAGCCTGCGGGAAGTAGCTCGTCTCCATCTCGGCGCCCGGCACGATCCAGTTGGGCGAACCCAGCACGCGCGGCGCGGACTTGAGGCTGCCGAAGGCGAAGCGCGTCAGGTTGGCGGCGAGCGTCATGGCGAAGGAGCCGCGCTCGGAGGCCTCGGTGACCACCAGCAGGTGCCCGGTCTTCGCGATCGAGCGGATCACCGGATCATAGTTGAAGGGCACCAGCGAGCGCGCGTCGATCACCTCGAGCGACAATCCATGCGCCGCCTCCAGTTCCTGCGCTGCGGCGAGGGCGGGGTAGAGCGAGGGGCCGATGGTCAGCACGGTGGCGTGCCGGCCTTCGCGCTTCACCTCCGGCTCGCCCATCGGAATGCGGTAATAGTCCTGCGGCACGCCATCCGGACTGAAGGTCTCGACAGTGTCGTAGAGCCGCTGGCTCTCGAAGAACACCACCGGGTCCTCGCTCGAAAGTGCCGACGCCATCAGCCCCTTCGCATCGTACGGCGTTGCCGGATAGAGCACCTTGAGGCCGGGGATGTGGGCCACCAGCGCCGTCCAGTCCTGCGAATGCTGCGCGCCGTACTTGCTGCCCACCGAGCAGCGCAGCACCACGGGCAGTCTCAGGATGCCGGCCGACATCGACTGCCACTTGGCCATCTGGTTGAAGATCTCGTCGCCCGCACGGCCGATGAAATCGCCATACATCAGTTCGATCAGCGACCGGCCGCCTTCCAGCGCATGGCCTACGGCGGTGGCCACGATGGCCGCTTCCGAGATCGGCGAATTGAACAGCCGCTCGTAGGGCAGGATGTCGGAAAGCCCGCGATAGACGCCGAAGGCGCCGCCCCACTCGCGGCATTCCTCGCCATAGGCGATGAGGCGCTCGTCGTGAACCATGTGATGCAGGATCGCCTCGAACAGGCCGTCGCGATAGGTGATGGCGCGCATCGCGGAAAGCTTCTGCCCGTCGGGGCCGATGCCATGGCGCGCCTTCTTGGCATCCTGGCGGATGCGCGCCGAGGTCTCGGGTGCGGCCAGCAGCGTCACCTCGCCCGCAGGGACGGCGATCTCCTCGTGCGAGAACATCAGCCGACCGATCAGCGTCGGGTCGGCGGGCACATCGACGGGGGCGGCGGCCACGGCAGCACGCGTCACCGCGGCGATGCTGAGGGTGACACCATCCTTCATCGCCGCGACGGCCTGCTGGTCCAGCACGCCGGCGGCGACGAGCTGGGCGGCGAACTTGGCGATCGGGTCATGCGCCTCCCACAGCGCCAGCTCCTCCCTGGTGCGGTAGGCATTGGCATCGGTGGTCGAGTGACCGCCCGAACGGTAGCATTCGACGTCGAGCAGCGCCGGGCCCTTGCCCTCGAGCAGCAGGGCGCGCTTCCTCGCCACGGCGTCGGCCACGGCCAGCGGATTGGTGCCGTCCACCGTCTCGGCATGAAGCGCCTGCGGATTGACGGCCGCGCCGATGCGCGAGAGCCGGTCCCAACCCATGGTCTCGCCGATGGTCTGTCCGCCCATGGCGTAGAAATTATTGGAGAAGAAGAACAGCACCGGCAGCCCGCCCTTGCGGGCGTCGGTCCACAGGGTGTCGTACTGCGCCATGGCGGCGAAGTTCATCGCCTCGAACACCGGCCCGCAGCCGGTCGAGCCGTCGCCGCTCATCGACACGGTGATCGAAGCCTCTCTCGCCAGCTTCTTCCGCAGCGCCGCACCCGTGGCGATGCCGGCGGAGGCGCCGACGATGGCGTTGTTGGGATAGGCGCCGAAGGGCGTGAAGAAGGCATGCATGGAGCCGCCCATGCCGCCGTTGAAGCCGTCGGCCTTCATGAAGATCTCGGCCAGCAATCCGAACAGCAGGAAGTTCTCGGCCGTGCTGGTCGCCGCGGTGGCGGGCAGCTGTGCCTCCACCATGCGCAGCAGCGCGCCGCCGCGATGCGCCTCCATGATGCGGCGGAGCTCCGCCTCCGGCAGCCGGGCGATGGCGGACAGGCCCTTGGCGATGAACTCGCCATGGCTCCGGTGACTGCCGAAGATATGGTCGGCAGGCTCCAGCGCCAGCGCCGCCCCGACGGCCGCCCCCTCCTGGCCGAGCGAGAGATGGGCCGGACCCCGGTAAACGTAGGAAATATCCGCATAGGCCCCACGGCCCTTGAACGACCCGAGCATGGTCTCGAATTCGCGCACCAGCATCATGTGGCGGAGCACGTCGGTCAGCTGGCGGGCGCCGCGCCGGGCCAGCTCCTCTTCGAAGGGGCGGGCATAGGCATGCAGCGCAATGCGCGGAAAGGCGAGTTCGCCGGGCTGGCGGAACAGCTGCGGATCGACGGGAAGCGATTTGGGCATGACACTCTCTGAAACAATTGCGTTTGATAATACGCAAATGTCTGTTCTCCGCCAATACCCCATCGCATGCCGGCAGTGAAGCCGCGCCCTGCGCGCCGCTGATGGCTCGACAGTGCGGGACGGCGGCCAAAGCCATGCTAGGATGCAGCAAATTGCTTTCATGGGGGGATTCGATGGGCAGCGCACTGCCGACGGCAACACTGGAAAACTGGCGACAGCACCCCTTCAGCGTCTGGGGCTTCACCCATGTCGACAGCCTCGTCCCGGTCGAAGCCATCCCCACCGCCCCGCCGGTTTCCATCCTGCCGAAGGGCAAGCAGATGGATCTCGGCCGCCTTGCCATCGTCTGGGCCGGCAGCCGGCGCAGCGCCGAGGCCGCCCTCGAGGAGACCCATACCGACGGCTTCCTGGTGCTGAAGGACGGCGCGGTGGTGGCCGAACGGCTGATCAACCAGACCGCCGAGTCACGCCACATCATCTTTTCCGTCAGCAAGTCGATCACCGCGGTGCTCGCCGGCATCCTGGTGAAGGAGGGCAAGCTCGATCCCGAGGCGCCGGTCTCGCGCTACGTGCCGGAGGTCGAAGGCTCCGCCTATGCCGATGCCACCGTGCGCCATGTGCTCGACATGGTGGTCAGCATCCGCTTCGTGGAGGACTATCTCGATCCCATCGGCGATGTCGCGCGCTACCGCGCCGCCATGGGCTGGAACCCGCCCGGCGCCATCGAAAGTGCCGATGGCATCAACGCCTTCGTCGCCAGCCTGCCGAAGGACGAGTATCCCCATGGCCGGCGCTTCCACTACGTCTCGCCCAACACCGACCTCCTTGGCTGGATCATCGAACGGGCCGCGGGCGAGAAATTCGCCAGCCTGCTGTCGCGCCTGATCTGGAAGCCGATGGGCATGGCTCAGGACGCCTTCGTCACGGTCGACCGCCACGGCGCCCCGCGCACCGCGGGCGGCATCTGCACCAGCCTCGGCGACCTGGCGCGCTTCGGCGAGATGATGCGCCTCAAGGGCCGCTTCAACGGCCAGCGCATCGTGCCGGAGGAATGGGTCAGCGACATCCTGCACAAGGGCGATCCCGCCGCCTGGTCGCGCGGCGAGATGGTGTCGCTCTTCCCCGACGGCCGCTACCGCTCGAAGTGGTATGTGCCGGACCCGGCGTCCAGCGTGCTCTGCGCCATCGGCATCCACGGCCAGTGGATCTACGTCGACTACGAAGCCGGCATGGTGGCGGTGAAACAGTCCTCGCAGCCGGTGCCGGCGGACGAGGCGCTGGACAATCTCACCTATGCCCTGTTCCAGACCATCGCCGACGAGCTGAGATGAGCGCGGGCGCCGAGCGTGACGACGCCTGGCGGCGCGAGGCCGTTCTCGGCAACTATGCCGAACGCCCTTTCCACGCGCCGCCATCGGCCATCCGCATCTGGAGCTATTGCGACAGGCTGTCCTATTCACCGGGCGATCAGCTGCGCATCAGCGTCTGTACCAATGCGAAGGCCTACGACGTCCAAGTCATCCGCGATGGCGCAGCGCCCGTCACGGTGTGGTCGCGCGCTGGTCTTCCCGGGGCATGGCATGACACGCCCGATGACTGTTCGGTGGCGGGCTGCGGCTGGCCGGTGTCCCTCGAGATCGCCGTGGCGCCCGACTGGACGTCGGGCGGCTACATCCTGCGCACCCGCGCCGGCGAGGACATGCACGAGCATGTCTTCATCGTCCGCCCGCACGCCAGTATCGACAAGCGTGGCCGCCTGCTGCTGATCGCCGCCACCGCCACCTGGACGGCATACAACGACTGGGGCGGCTCCAACCATTACCAGGGCTATTGCGGCCCCAATGGCGACCGCTTCTCGCCCACGCTCAGCACGCTGCGGCCGCTCGCCCGTGGCTTCGCCAGCCTGCCGCCCGATGCGCCGCGCGCCGTGCTGCTCGACGATCCGCCGATCAATTCCGAGCCGCGCTATCCGCACATGGAATGGGCCTACGCCAACGGCTACTCGAAGAAATACATGTCCTCCGGCTGGGCCAGCTTCGAGCGCCATTTCGTCACCTGGGCCGAGGCCGAGGGCTATCACCTCGACATCATCAGCCAGACCGACCTGCACTATCATCCGGAACTGATCGACGGCTACGCCGCCATCGCCCTCGTCGGCCATGACGAATACTGGTCCTGGGAAATGCGTGACGCGATCGACGCATGGGTCGGGAAGGGCGGCCGCGTCGCCCGCTTCGCCGGCAATTTCATGTGGCAGATCAGGCTTTCGGACGAGGGCCGCACCCAGACCTGCTACAAATACATCGCGCGCGAGGAAGACCCCTTCATGCAATCGGGCCCGCGCGCGCGTGTGACGGAATCTTGGGAAGCACCGGAAATCGGCAGGCCCGGTTCGGCGAGCTTCGGCCTCAACGCCACGCACGGCCTCTATGCCAGCTGGTCCGGCTGCAGCCCACGCGGCGCCAAGGGCTTTCCCGTCTACCGGCCGGAGCACTGGGCCTTCGCCGGCACCGGGCTCTACTATGGCGACATCCTCGGCGGAGCCTCGCGCATCTTCGGCTACGAGGTCGACGGCCTTCCCTACGAGATCCGCGGCGGCCTGCCCTATGTGGCCGATCCCGCGCTGGCGCCCGAAGGGATCGAGATCCTCGCGCTGGGCCTCGCCGCCACGGTCGAGGAAGGTCCCACCATCCTGCCCGGCCGCAGCTTCCTGGGGATCGAGGATGGCGAATACGTCGCCTCGGTGCTCACCGGCCGCAAGGACGCCGAGGCGATCGAGAGAACCAAGCGCGGCTGCGGCATGATCGTCAATTTCAGGAGTGGGGACGGCGAGGTGTTCCACGCCGGATCGAGCGACTGGATCATCGGCCTGACCCGCAACGACGCCATCGTGGCGCAGGTCACCCGCAACGTGCTCGACCGCTATCTGGGACGGCGCTAGGCGGCGCCGAGCCGCGGAATGCGGATCGTGGCGCGCAGCCCGCCCTCGGCTCGGTTTTCCAGCGTCAGCTGCCCGCCCAACGACTGGACGATGCGGTTGGTGATGGCGAGGCCCAGCCCGATCCCGCCCGACGCCCGGTTGCGCGAGCCTTCCCCGCGATAGAATGGCCGCAGCACCTGCGGCAGTTCGTTGGCGGGAATCCCGGGGCCATTGTCCTCGACGGCGATCACCGCATCCTCCGCGTCCTCGCCAAGCGAGATGCGCACGCGGTCGCCATAGCGCCGGGCATTCTGGATCAGGTTGAACAGGCAGCGCTTGAGTCCCGTGCCGTCGGACGACACCATGAGTGGCACGCCGCGATCCTGCTCGGCCACTTCCACCCCGGGGAAATCCTCGGCCGTGCCCTGCACCAGGCTCAACAGGTCGACGGTTTCGGTGTTCGTAGCGGTGACGCCCGAGCGCGCGAATTCCAGCACCGAGTTCACGATCGCCTCGATGTCGTGCACGTCGGAGACGATCTTGGCCCCGGTCTCCTCATTGATCATCTCGCAGCGCAGCCTGATGCGGGTGAGCGGGGTGCGCAGGTCGTGGGCGAGTGCCACCGCCAGATATTCATAGTCGGAAACGTAGTTCTTCAGCCGCTCCTGCATGGTGTTGATGGCGCGGATCAGGCCGCGTGCGGGGTTGCTGCCGGTTTCGTCGATGGGGGCGACACGCAGGTCGTGGCCGATCTGGGTGACGGCCGTCTCGAGCTGCCTGTAGGGTGCCGTCAGCTGCCGCACCGCCCAGACCGAGGCCGCCACGATCAGCGCCGAGAACAGCACGTACCATCTGAGGCTGTCGGGCGACAGCAGCGGCGGCGGCGGCGACCGTGGCGATGACAGGTTGAGCCACATGCCGTCGCTCAGCTGGATCGAGGCGATGAATCGGCCGCTGCTGGCATAGCTCGACGACAGGCGGGTGAGTCCGGTCTCCACCGGGCCCGGGTCGTTCGACGCCACCGCGGCCATCGGGTTGCGGCCCGGTCCCCGGTTGTCCTCGGCCACCCGCAGTTCGACGGCGCCGCGCGCGGCGACGCTGTTGAGCAGGATATCCTCGGTCTCGGCCAGTTCGTCGTCGTCGGCCACCGGATCGGTGACGAGCGGCGTCTTGTCCAGCGTCACGCCCGCCGACAGCTGGTCGAGCAGCTTGACGGAGGCCTGGCGGTCACCCTGGGGCGCCGCGTTGATGACGCGCATGGCCCCTTCCACGCGTTCCAGCAGCAGCAGCAGATCACTGGCGCGGCTGGTCTGGTAGACCTCGCGCGTGGCGACCGCGAGGGCGGTGATCTCGAGCGCGAAGAGGGCCGTGACGACGGTGATGATCAGCCACGCCGGCCCGGGCCGCAGCAGCGTCCTCAGCATCGCGTCACCTGGCCCACCAGCATGTAGCCCACGCTGCGCACGCTCTCGATGTTCAGCGTCACGCCGGCCTTGGCCAGCTTGCGCTTCAGACGGCTCATCAGCACGTCGACGCTGCGGTCATAGAGGCCGGCATTGCGCCCGAACACCGCCTGCAGGATCTGGGCGCGCGGCAGCGTGGCATTGGCGTTGGCCAGCAGCAGCCCGAGAAGCTCGAATTCGGCGAAGGTGAGGGACACGGCCTCGCCGGCCGGCGAGGTGACGCTGCGCGCCGTCATGTCGACCTTCATGCCGTCGAGCACGAAATTGCCGTTGCCGCCTGTCTCCGGCGCGTCCGACGGGCGCCGCCGCACCGCGGCGCGGGCCCGGGCGAGAAGCTCGCGCGGTTCGAACGGCTTCACGATATAGTCGTCGGCGCCGAGTTCGAGGCCCGCCACCTTGTCGGCGAGCTGACCCATGGCGGTCAGCAGGATGATGGGCACATTGCTCGTGGCGCGGAACTCGCGACACAGGTCGAGGCCGCTCTGGCCCGGCAGCATCACGTCGAGCAGCAGCAGGTCGAAATCCGAGCGGTCGACGAGCGACTTGGCCATCGGCCCGTCATAGGCCACTGCGACCTCGAACTCCGACCTTTCCAGATAGGCCTTCACCAGCGCGCAGATGTCCTGGTCGTCATCGACGATGAGAATGCGGGAAGCCATGTGCCGTCGTGCTCCTGTCGTGGCGGAGGTGAGAGCAAAGGACTGTGGCACATTGACGGCACGCCACGCGCAACAAAATGCAACAGATTGATTACAAACGTAACACCACCTCCGCCGCCGCCGATGTTAGTTTTCTCTCAGACGGGCGAACGGTGATGCGCATGAACCGCAAGACGCGAGCGAGATTACTGGGAGCCCTGTCCGCCTCGATGCTGCTTCTGGCCCAGACCGATGGGCTCAGGGCGGCGGAAGAGGTGAAGCCGGGTGTGAAGCGATGTGCCTTGCTGCAGTCCCAGCTGACCGCGGCGGTCAAGTCGAAGCACATGGTGCTCTCGTCGCGGGTGAAGTCGCTCGAGGCAGAGGCACAGCAGTTCTGCTCGCAAGGCAAGACCGCACAGGGCAACCGCGCCTATGTGAAGGCTCTGAACTCGCTTGGCATCATACCCGACCTCGGAACCGAACACCTCGCAACAGGAGAAGTCCAATGAAGTCCAACATCGCTCTCTCGCTCGGCCTCGCCGCTCTCGTCGGCCTCGCCGCCGCCATGCCCGCCTCGGCCCAGACGGCCACGGCTCCCGCCACGGCTGCCAAGCCCGCCGCCACGGCGACGGCTCCGGCGAAGCCCGTCACCCACTACTACGTCGCGCTGAAGGCCAAGGGCCCGGGCTGCGAAGTCGTGACCGTGAAGCCGACGACCAAGCTGATGGTTGGCAAGCACTCGTTCAAGACCCAGGCTGACGCCAACAAGGCGATGGCCGCGGACAAGGCTTGCAAGGCCTAAGGTCCAAAGCCTTCCGGGGGCCTCGCGTATCCCCACTCCCGCTCCACGCGAGGCCTTTACGACGCGAGGGGTTGCCAGGGTCCCGGCAACCCCTCGTTCATTTTTGGGGGTGCCTTACGAGGCATGGCCGGGCCTCGTGCCTCACGCCAGGGCCAGAACCTCTTCCAGCCCCGATATGCCCCGGTAGCCGGGACCGCTGGTGAACCCCAGCGCCGCGCAGGGCAGGCCCGCCGCCACCGCCGAGGCGATGCCGGTGCGGCTGTCCTCCACCGCAAGAACGCTCGCCGGCGGCAGCCCGAGCCTGTCGCAGGCCGCGGCATAGGGCCATGGATCGGGTTTTCCCTTCTCCACATCGTCGAGGCTGATCGAGAAGGCCATGTCGGACGCGACGCTCAGCGCGTCGAGATTGGCATCGACGATCATCCGCGCCGAGTTCGACACGCAGACCTGCGGCACGCCCCTTGCGGCAAGGGCGCGGATCGTCGCCACGGCCTGGGGCATGGCGACCAGTTCATGGCGGTGCGCCACGTAATGGCGGTTGATGGCATCGAGCCACTCCGCCTCGCCCAGCATCGCCGGCAGGCGCGGCCGCAGGATCGTCCACACATTGCCCATGTGCACGCCGCGGAACGCCTGGTCCGGCAGGTCGGACAGATCGACGCCATACAGCGCGGAACCGGCCAGCAACGCGCGGTGGTGCAGGGGCTCGCTGTCGACCAGCGTGCCGTCGACGTCCCAGGCGATGGCGCGGATGTTCACGTCGTCACCATGGCAGGCCGGTCCTTCAATCGTTCATAGAGGTCGCGGAAGCGGCGGTAGCCGTCCTCGTAGGTCTGGCGGGTGCTGGCTTCGGGCGCGATGCGGCCGGCCTTGGCGACGAAACGGTTGATGCCCGACCAGTCGTCGGTGAGGCCCACCGCGATGGCTGCCGTCCACGCCGCGCCAATGCACGAGCCGGGATGGCCGGTCAGCCGCTGCACCGGCCGGTGCAGCACATCCGCCACGATCTGCATCCACAATGCGGAATGGGAGCCGCCGTCGGAGACGATGTAATTCTCCGTCGCGTGCCCCATGTCGTTCAGCACCTCGACATGGTGGCGCAGCGCATAGGCATAGGCCTCGAGCAGGGCCCGCCACACATGGGCAGGCCCGTGCGACAGGGTGAGGCCGTCGAAAACGCCACGCGCCGCCGGGTCATGAATGGGCGTCTTCTCGCCGAGGAAATAGGGCAGGATGGTGAGGCCTTCGGCGCCCGCCGGAATTTCCGCCGCCAGCCGGTCGAGATACTGGTGGATGGTGAGGCCCTCCGCCTTCGCCGCGGGTTCGAGCCCGCCGCAGAAGCGGGAGGCGAACCAATTGAGGCCGGAGCCGCCCGTCGACATGCAGCCGTTCGGCATGTAGAGGCCGGGCACCAGGTGATAGTCGAGGAACATGCGCTTGTCCGGCACCGCCTTGTCGGTGGCGATCAGGATGTCGACGGATCCTCCGAACTTCAGCAGCACGTCACCCTTGCGCGTGACGCCCGCACCCAGCGCCGACGCGATGAGATCCGCCGCGCCGCCGGCGACGGGCGTTCCGGGCTTGAGGCCGGTGGCCCGCGCCGCCTCCGCCGTGACGGTCCCGAGAATGGCATGCGAGCCCACCTTGCGCGGGATGGCGGCGCGTGGAAGCCCGGTGAGGGCGATCAGCCCGTCGTCGAGCTCATGGCGCGCCACGTCGACGAAACCGGCCTCCAGCGCCCAGTTCTGCTCGATGGCCGTCTCGCCGGTCAGCCGCCAGTTGATGTAGTCGTAGGACCCGAAGACCGTGGCGATGCGCGCGAACAGCTGCGGCTCGTGCCGGCCGACCCAGCGCAGCTTGCTGGCGATGAGCTGCTGGTTGACGCCGTTGCCCGCCTTGCGGAGAAACGAGTCCTCGTCGAGCTCGGCCTTCATCTCCGCCACTTCCGCCCCGCAGCGCCCGTCGCTCTGCTGGATGGAGGGGCGCAGCACGTGGCCCTGCGCGTCGAGCAGCACCAGTGCGGGCAGCATGCCGGTCACGCCTACCGCCCTGATGCTGTCGGCGGTCACACCTGGCGTGGCCAGAAGTTCGCGGGTGATCGCCGTGACATTCTCCCACCACTGCTGCGGGTCTTCCTCGGCCCAGCCGGGATGCGGCGACGACAGCGTCACCGGCCGCGTGGCCGTGGCGAGGATGCGGTCCGGCAGCGCCAGCAGGATGCCGATCGTCGAGGTGGTGCCGATGTCGAGGCCGAGAACGCAGTCCATCACGTCAGCGCAGCGTTTCGACGACGTCCATGAAGCGCCTGACGCGTGCTGCGTCCACCGCGTTCCAGGTGATGCCGCCGACCTTGAAATGGGTGCCGATGATGACGCCCGACGCCAGCGCCAGCGTGTCCTTCACATTGTCGATGTTGACGCCGGTGTTGGCGAAGACCGGAACGTCCTTCACGGTCTCGCACACGCGCTTCAGCTGCGAGCTGTCGGCGGGCTCGCCGGTCACCGGGCCCGACACGAGGATCGCGTCGGCGAGCGAGGAGAACACCGCGCTGCGGGCGCGCAGCTCGATCGGGCGCGCGTCGAGGGAATGCGCGAATTCGGCGTTGATGTTGTAGAGCAGCTTCATGTCGGGCCGCCCGAGGTTGCGGCGCAGCCGGGCAGGGGTGGCGGCATCGGGCGCCCACACGCCCATGTCGGAAGCGAAGACACCGGTGAAGATCTCGCGCACGAAACTGGCCCCTGTCGCCGCGGCGATGGCGACGCTCGCCGTCGGGTCCCACAGGTAGTTGACGCCGAAGGGAACCTTGATCATCGGCTTCAGCGCCGCCACCACGGCGGTCATCGCCGCCAGCGATTCCGGCGTGGCTTTCAGCAGGTAGGGCCGGTCATTCTCGTTGCCGAACATGATGGCGTCGACGCCGCCGTCCTGCAGCTTCTCGATGTCGGCGGCAACGCCGTCGATCAGCTTCTGCATGCCGCCCTTCTCGTCATAGAGCGGCGAGCCCGGCATGGCGCCGATATGCGCCATCGCAATGATCACCTTCTTCTTGGAACCGAAAAAATCGAAAACCATCTGTCTGCTCCTGCAAGCGGGTCATGAAGGGGTGGAGGGCGGGGCGATCTCGGTGCGCACGCCCGCCTCGGCAAGTGCCGCGGCGAGCAGCGGCGGCGGCGCCGCATCGCTGACCAGCACGTGGAACTCGCGCAGCGCCGCGATGTGCACCAGCGACATGCGCTCGAACTTCGAGGCATCGCACAGCACCACGCTCAGGCCGGAGCGTCGCAGATAGACGCGCTTCAGCTCCGCATCCTCGAAGGAATAATCGAAGATGCCGGAGGGCGTGATGCCGGAGACGCCGATGAAGGCGATGTCGAACCACAGGCTCTGGAACTGCGCCACGGCGGTGCTGCCGCCGATCGACAGTTCCCCGGCGCGCACCCGCCCGCCCGGCACATAGACCTCCGGCACCTCGGACGACAGTTCCCCGGCGATGCGCAGGCTGTTGGTGAAGAGCTTGGCGTCCGACTGCCCGGCAAGCCGCCGCGCCAGCAGATGCGTGGTGGTGCCGACGTCGAGCGCGATGGTGCGGTAGCCCCGCGCCATTGCCGCGGCCGCGGCGGCGATCGCCTCCTTGGCATCGCGCTGGCGCTGCATGCGGGCCTCGAAATGCGGCTCGTCGCGGTCGACCGGCGTCTGCCGCCCGGCGCCGATGTCGAGCGCCCCGCCGAAGGTGCGGGTAAGCTTGCCCGCCGCCTCGAGATCGATGAGGTCACGCCGCACCGTCATGTCGGAGACGCCCAGTTCCTGCGCGATGACGCTCACCTGAACCGCGCCCTGGGCGGCCAGCCCGGCCAGGATATGGGCATGGCGCTGCTGCGGCAGCAGGCGGGCGCGGGCGCCTGCAGGCTTCTGCCCGGACTGGCTCTCCTGATCTGCGTCCTGCGATACCATGTGAGTCCGTGTGCAGAGTTGCGGTACTGACGTCCAGTCTACTGCCCCATTCAAACAAACTCAAACAAAAATCGGGTTGCCATGTTCATTTTTGTGGACCTATAGTGTCCTACCGTCCTGCTTCCGGAGTGCAGCCCCGTGTCCCCGAGCCCGTCCTTCCCCGAACTCTCCGGCCGCCGCGCCATCGTCACCGGGGCGGCCACCGGCATCGGCCGCGCCATCGCCCGGGCCCTCGCCGCCCAGAACATCCGGGTCGCCGTCTGCGACCTCAACCTCGCGGAGGCCGAGAAGGTCGCCAGCGAGATCGGCGGCAGCGCCTTCGCCATCGACGTGAGGGAGCGTGCCGTGGTCGAGGCCGCCGTCACGGCGGTGGAACGGGCCTTCGGCGGCATCGATATCCTCTGCGCCAATGCCGGCGTCTCGACGATGCAGCATGCACTCGACCTCACCGACGAGGAGTGGGACTTCAATTTCGACGTCAACACGCGCGGCGTGTTCCTGACCAACCAGATCGTGGCGCGCCGCTTCGTGGCGCAGGGCCACGGCACCATCGTCAACACCGCCTCGCTCGCCGCCAAGGTCGGCGCACCGCTGCTGGCGCATTATTCGGCCAGCAAGTTCGCCGTTCTGGGCTGGACGCAGGGCCTCGCCCGCGAACTCGCCCCCAGGGGCATCCGCGTCAACGCCGTCTGCCCCGGCTTCGTCAAGACCGGCATGCAGACGCGCGAGATCGAGTGGGAGGCGAAGCTCCGCGGCGTGACCCCCGAGCGCGTGGTCGACGACTACGTCGCCGCAACGCCGCTCGGCCGCCTCGAGACGCCGGAGGACGTGGCCGACGTCGTCACCTTCCTGTGCTCCAACAGCGCCCGCTTCATGACCGGGCAGGGCATCAACGTCACCGGCGGGGTTTACATGACATGAGGTCTCATGGCCTCCATTGAGCTTCGGCAGGTCAGCAAGATCTATCCCGGTTCCTCGGCCGGGGTGAAGGATATCGACCTGAAGATCGCGGATGGCGAGTTCGTCATCTTCCTCGGCCCCTCGGGCTGCGGAAAGTCGACGCTGCTGCGCTCCATCGCCGGGCTCGAGAGCATCACCGCGGGCGACATCCTGATCAACGGCGAGGTGGTCAACCACGTCGCCCCGCGTGACCGCAACATCGCCGTGGTGTTCCAGTCCTACGCGCTCTATCCGCACATGAACGTGTGGCAGAACATGGCCTTCGGCCTGCGCATGCGCGGCACGCCGGCAGACGAGATCGACGCCAAGGTGAAGGATGCCGCCGAACTCCTCGGCCTCACGCCGCTGATGCAGCGCCGGCCCTCGGCACTGTCGGGCGGCCAGCGCCAGCGCGTGGCGCTGGGTCGCGCCATCGTGCGCGACCCGCAGGCCTTCCTGCTCGACGAGCCGCTCTCCAACCTCGATGCACAGCTGCGCGCCGAGATGCGCCTCGAGCTCGTCCGCCTGCACCGCAAGCTCGGCCGCACGACGATCCACGTCACCCATGACCAGGTCGAGGCCATGACCATGGGCGACCGCATCTTCATCATGAAGGATGGCCGCCTCATCCAGCAGGGCCCGCCGCTCGAAGTCTATGCCAATCCGGCGGATACCTTCGTCGCGGGCTTCCTCGCCAGCCCGCCGATGAACCTCGTGGCGGGGCGCCTCCTCGCCGAGGGCGGCGGGCTCGCCTTCGTGACCGACGGGCTCAGTCTTGCCATTCCCGCAGCCTATCGCGAAGCCTATGCGGCGTGGGCCGGCAAACCCGTCATCTTCGGCCTGCGGAGCGAGGACTTCCACGACGCACCCGGTGGCGAGACCTTCGCACCGGTGACGCTGCAGGTCGAAGCGGTCGAGGCGCTAGGGCCCGAGAACATCGTGATCGGCCGCCTCGCGGGTTCCCACAAGCCGGTGGCCGCGCGCTTGTCGCGTCATTTCGGCGCGCAGGCCGGCGAGACGGTGACGCTCCATGCCGACCTGATGCCCATGCACCTCTTCTCACCCGACGACGGCAAGGCCATCCCCCGCCCGCGCATCCCCGACGCGCAAACGCGGAGGCGCGCATGAAGCGCTTCGGGCTTCATGCCGGGCTGTGGCTCGCGGTGGCGCTCATCCTGCTGCCGCCCCTCTGGGTGCTGCGAACGAGCCTCGTGCCCGAAAGCATGGCCTACAGCACCGATGTCTTTCCCGCCTTCTCGCTGGAGAACTACCAGGGCCTGTTCGGGCAGAAGCATTTCGGCAGCTTCTACCTCAACTCGATCATCGTCTCGCTCGGCTCGGTCATCCTCGCCATGCCCTTCGCCGCCGCCATGGGCTATGCCTTCGCGCGCTTCGAGACCGGGGGCCGCTTCGGGCGCTTCCTCGTGCTCTCGCTGCAGATGCTGCCGCCGGTGGCCCTCGTGCTGCCGGCCTTCGCCATCCTGCGCACCGTGGGGCTCACCCAGTCATTGACCGGCCTCACCATCGTCTACGCGGCACTCAACATGCCCTTCCTCGCCTGGATCCTGATGGGCTTCTTCGAGGGCATCCCCGTCGATCTCGAATGGGCCGCGATGACCGACGGCACCACCGCCTGGGGCGCCTTCTGGCGCGTCGTGCTGCCGGTGTCGCTGCCCGGCCTCGCGGCGGCGGGCGTGCTCGGCTTCATCCTGTCGTGGAACGAGTTCCTCTTCGCCCTCGTGCTCACCGGCTCGAAGACCGCCACGATTCCCGTGGCGCTCGCCTCATTGCAGACATCGAACGGCATTCAGATCGGCAAGGTTTCGGCGGGGGTGGTGCTGGCCATCCTGCCGCTCATCGTCGCGTCGCGCTTCATCCAGCGGTTCATCGTGCAGGGCCTCACCTTCGGCTCTGTCAAATAGAAAAACAGGAGAGGAAAGATGTTGAAACTCAGTTCCGTGCTTGCCGCCGCCAGCCTCTTGGGGCTCGCCGCGACCTCGTCGATCGCGCATGCCGACGGCGTGACGCTGCACGCCCTCATGGAGGACGTGCCCGAAACCCACATCATCGAGGCCCTGCTCCCCGACTTCGAGAAGCAGACCGGCATCAAGGTCGAGTTCGAGAAGGTCGGCTACGGCGACATGCATGACAAGCTGGTGCCGCAGCTCACGGCACCGCAAAGCGAATACAATCTGCTGGAAGTCGACTTCCTGTGGGCCGGCGAATTCCCCAAGGCCGGCTGGCTCGTCGATCTCTCGCCGCTGATCGCGTCGTCGAAGTTCGACACCTCGGGCTTCATCCCCTCGACCTTCACGCTGCTCGGCGGCACGCCCACCAACACCTCGCTCATCCCGATGTACAATTACTCGATGGGCCTCATCTATCGCGCCGACCTGCTTGAGGACAAGAAACTGCAGGATGCCTTCAAGGCGCAGTACGGCCGGGACCTGATGGCGCCCACCACGCTCGATGAATATGTGCAGATCTCGAAGTTCATGAAGGCCAATGCCGGCGTCGCCGGTGCCGCCATGCAGGGCCAGCGCGGCGACCCGAACTCGATGGAGTTCTCGAACTACCTGTTCTCCGCCGGCGGCAGCTTCCTCGACGACAAGGGCGCGGTCACGCTCGACAGTCCGGAAGCCACGAAGGCGCTCGCCCTCTACACCGACAACATCAACAACGGCGCCCAGCAGGGTGCCCTCTCGGCGACCCTCGACGACACGCTGCGCCTGATGTGCTCGGGCGAGGCCTTCTCCATGGTCACCTACTGGTGGATGCTGCCGCAGGTCGACGACGCGACGAAATGCCCGAAGGTCGCCGGCAAGGTGAAGCTGGCGCCGATGCCCGGCGGTGCGGGCGAGAGCGGCGGCTGGGGCTGGGGCATCCCGAAGAACACCACGCCGGAAGAGCAGGACGCGGCCTGGAAGTTCATCCAGTGGGTGCAGAGCCCGGAGATCGCGGTGAAGCGCGCGCTGCAGGGCCATGCGCCGGTCCAGGCGGCGGTCTACGAGAACGCCGACGTGCTGGCGAAATATCCCTACTACAAGGATGCGATGGCGGTGGTCGCGGGCGGCAAGTCCTTCCCGATCTTCACCTATTCGGCCCAGTATGAGGACGTGCTCGGCACCCAGCTGCAGAACGCCGCCGGCGGCCAGGCCAAGCCCGAGGCTGCCCTCAAGGCCGCGGCCGACGGCCTCTCCGACCTCATGAAGAAGTAGGCATCACCGGCCCGGGCCTCAGCGCCCGGGCCATTTCTGTCGAAGGCGAAACATGCACTGGCTCAGGCGGCAGGAACGCGAATGGAGAACCGGCTGGGCCTTCGCCCTTCCGGGCTTCACCGCGCTCGCCATCGTCATGGGCTTCCCGCTGGTCTATGCGCTGGTCATGTCGGTGTCCTCGCAGACGCTGCTGCATCCGCAGCTCCTGCCGCTGAAGGGTCTCGACAACTTCGTCTCGGTGATGTCCGACCCCGGCTTCTGGGGCGCCACCTGGCTCACCGTCATCTATTCCGTCGTCACCGTCGCGGGGGAATTCATCCTCGGGCTCGGCATCGCACTGATGCTGAACCGCACGGTGAAGATGAAGCCGGTCTATTTCGCGCTTCTCACCATTCCCATGGCCATGTCGCCGGTGAGCGTGGCGCTGATCTGGCGCATGCTGCTGCAGCCCAACCTCGGCATCGTCAATCATGTCATCGCAAGCTTCGGCGGCGCCCCGGTGGACTGGCTAGGCAGCGCCAGCCTCGCCCTGTGGACCATGGCGGGGATCGACATCTGGCAGCAGGTGTCCTTCGTCGTCCTCATCCTCGCGGCCGGTCTCGCCTCGCTGCCCAAGGATCCCTACGAGGCGGCCGAGGTCGATGGCGCCAGCGCCTGGCAGCAGTTCTGGAACATCACGCTGCCCATGCTGCGCCCGGTGGCGATGATCACGGTGGTCATCCAGCTCATCAACGAGTTCCGCACCTATGACCTGCCCTACGTGCTCACCCGCGGCGGCCCCGGCACCTCGACCGAGGTCCTGAGTTTCTTCGCCTATCGTCGCGCCTTCCTCGGCCTGTCGCTGAACGAGGGCGCTGCCGCGTCCTTCGCGCTGCTGCTCATCGTGCTGGCCATGACGGTGGTGTTCTTCGCCCTGCTCGAGCGGCAGAAATAGCAGTCGATCCGAAAGCGGATTGGAGCGGGCGATGAGAATCGAACTCACGACATGCAGCTTGGGAAGCTGCCGTTCTACCACTGAACTACGCCCGCGACGCGCCGCAGATTAGTTGAGCCGCGGCGGGGCGGCAAGGGGGAAGGCTCGCGCATGAAAGGGCGGCGGGGCGTGGGCGGCCCCGCCGCGGCAACCGTCAGGCTGCACGAGGGACGAGGGGATCAGCCCTTCGAACAGTTGGTGCCGGCTGCGCAGGCCTTGCCCGACGCGCGGGACACCGCGGAGGCGGGCGACGCGGCAGTGTCGTCATTGGCGTCGTGGGTTGCCGGATTGTCGTTGGGTTCGGTCTCCGTCTCGGTCTCGTTCGCGTCGTCATCATCGCGGCCCGATCCGGCGCTGCCCGATGTGCCGGATCCGCCGCTGCCCTTGTCATTGTCACCGGAGTCATGATTGCCGGAGTCATCGCTGCCCGAGTCATGGCCTCCCGAGTCATGGCCGCCACCGCCGCCGCCGCCCTGGTCGGCGCGCGCCGGTGACGGTTCGAAGGTGGCTGCCGTTGCCAGCAGCGCCAGCGCGCCCAGGCCGAGGGTGGAGAGAAGCGTTCTGCGGTCCATCATGGTTGCTCCTTGCTGACGTGGCCTGCGCTGAAACGCAGCGCATGCCGTGTCTACGTGGGGAGCATGGCGAATATTCCCTGTCGCCAGCCAGGCGCGCCGGATTTCTCACGGCGCCGATGCCGGCCGTCGCCGCCCTACTTCTTCTTGCAGTCGGTGCCCGCCGCGCACTGCGTGGCCGACTGTGGCTGCGCCTCGGTGCCGGGCTGGTCCGTGGTGCTGCTCTTCACCGTGGTGGCGGTGCCCGCGCTGTCATGGCTGTCGCCGCCGGAACTGTCCTTGGCCAGGGCGCGGACCGCCATGGCGGGAAACGCCGCGGACAGGGCCAGCGCCGCCCCACCCCATCCAAGCACTGCGAGAAACGCTCTGCGGTCCATGTCGATCGTCCTCCGCTCACACGACGTGTGTATGGGAGATTGCATCATGGCGATGGTTCGATCAATCCCGGCGGTGACGCGGCCCGGTCACAGCTTCGTCAGGGCCGTGAAGTCCTCAGCGCTGGGCGGGGTCGAAGGCCTTGAAGTGCTTCGACAGCTTCAGCCCCTGGCGCTGGTAGTTGGAGCCGATGCCCTGGCCATAGACGCGCTCGGGCGCTTCTGTCAGCGGTTCATACACCAGCCGACCGATGATCTGCCCGTCCTCGAGGATGAAGGGCACCTCGTGGCTCCTGACTTCCAGCACGGCGCGCGCGCCTTCTCCGTGGCCTGACGAATGGCCGAATCCGGGATCGAAGAAGCCGGCGTAATGCACGCGGAATTCACCCACCAGCGGATTGAACGGCACCATCTCGGCGGCATAGGCCGGCGGCACGCGCACTGCCTCCTTGGAGGCGAGGATGTAGAACTGGTCGGGGTCCAGAACCAGCGAGCCGCGCTGCCAGATCGGCTCCCAGTAGTCGTGAACCGCCAGCGCCCCCTTGCGGTCGACGTCGATCAGCCCGGCATGGCGCTTGGCGCGAAAGCCCACCGGCCCATCGGCACCCAGCGTCGAAAGGTCGACGGAGAGTGCGAGCCCGTTGTCGATGTTCACCTCGCCGGACGAGATCAGGCCTTCCGACGCGTGCAGCTCGCGGATCAGCGCATCGGCGGCGAGGCTCGCGCCCTGGCGGAAGCGGATCTGCGACAGGCGCGAACCCTCGCGTACCAGGATGGGGAAGGTGCGCGGCGAGATCTCGGCATAGAGCGGGCCCTCATAGGCTTCCGGCACCTTGTCGAATTCCTGCGCGTGGTCGGTGATGACGCGGGTGAAGATGTCGAGGCGGCCGGTCGAGCTCTTGGGGTTCGCGGCGGCGGCAACGCCCTTCGGCAGCTTCAGGCTCTCCTGCAGCGGCACGATGTAGACGCAGCCCGTCTCCAGCACCGCGCCATCGGTGAGCGGCATGCGGTGAAGGGCGAGTTCCTTCACGCGGGCGTCCACCGTGGCGCGCGGGCCCGGCAGGAATGAGGCGCGCACGCGATAGGCCCAGGCCCCCAGCCTGAGGTCGAGGCTGGCGGGCTGGATCTGGTCCTCGTCCGCGGCGCGGGCGAGCCTGATCAACCCTTCCTCGCAATAGCGGGCAATGGTGCGGGCGGGCAGGATTCCGCGGGGCTCGGCTGTGGTTTCCATGCCATCACATGGCGGAAATGATGCAGGCTTGGCAAGTGTTCGCTGTGGAAAACCCCGACACATGGGCTAAACTGCCGCCATGTACGAACGCATCACCAGGGGCGTGAAGGTCATCGTCCGCCCGAAATACCTCGACGGCCAGTCGAAGCCGGAGGAGGGCCATTTCGTCTGGGCCTATTCCATCACCATCGAGAACCATGGCCGCGAGACGGTGACGCTGCGCACCCGCTACTGGAAGATCACCGATGCGCTGGGCCACGTGCAGGAGGTGCGCGGCGCCGGCGTGGTGGGCGAGCAGCCCACGCTCAAGCCCGGCGACAGCTACAGCTACACGTCGGGCTGCCCGTTGAAGACCTCCTCGGGCTTCATGGCCGGCGCCTACCAGATGCAGCTGCCCTCCGGCGAATTCATCAATGTCGAGATCCCGCCCTTCTCGCTCGACAGCCCGCACGAGAAACACGCCATCAACTGAAGCAGATCATGACAGGCAAGACCTATTCGACCGAGGAGATGCTGGCCCGCCTCATCGCCTTCGACACCACGAGCCGCGACGGCAACATCCCGCTCATCGAATTCGTCGAGGACTATCTCGACGGCTGGGGCGTGCCGCATTTCCGCGTCGACTACGAGGCCAACAGGAAGACCAACCTCTTCGCCACCATCGGGCCCGCCATCGCCGGCGGCATCGTGCTGTCGGGCCACACCGACGTGGTGCCGGTCGACGGCCAGCCCTGGACGAGCGACCCCTTCGAACTGACGTCGCGCGGCGACCGGCTCTTCGGCCGCGGCACCTGCGACATGAAAGGCTTCCTCGCCGTCTGCCTCGCCGAGGTGCCGAATTTCCTCCGCGCGAAGCTCGCCTCGCCCATCCATCTCGCACTGTCCTGCGACGAGGAGGTGGGCTGCAAGGGCGTGCGCCCGCTGGTCGCCCACATGCGCGACAACCTGCCGAAGCCGCGCGCCGTCATCGTCGGCGAGCCGACCTCGATGAAGGTGGTCAACGCCCACAAGGCGGCCGTCACCTTCTCCACCGAGGTCACCGGCCACGAGGCGCATTCGAGCCTCACCCACCATGGCGTCAACGCCATCCTGGTGGCCGGCGAACTCCTGTCCGAGATGGGCCGCATCCGCGAGCACCTGATCGCGGTGGGCGATCCCACCAACCGCTTCGATCCGCCCTATTCCACGATCCACGTCGGCGTCATCGAGGGCGGCACCGCCAAGAACATCATTCCGCGCAAGTGTTCCTTCCAGTGGGAGACGCGGCTGCTGCCCACGGCGGACGGCAACTACGTGCCGCACCGCTTCGAAACCTTTTCGCGCAAGCTCGAACCGGCGATGAAGGCCGTGGCCACCGAAGCCGGCATCGCCACCGAGGCCGTCAACAGCGTGCCGGGCCTCGCCCCCGAGGAGGACAGCCCGGCGGAGAACCTCGCCCTCCACCTGGCGGGCGCCAATTCCACCCATGCGGTGAGTTACTGCACCGAGGCGGGCCTCTTCCAGCAGATCGGAATCCCGGCCGTCATCTGCGGTCCGGGCTCCATCGAACAGGCCCACAAGCCGGACGAATACATCGACGTGTCGGAACTCCGGAAATGCGAGGCCTTCATGGGAAAGCTGGTGTCGCAGCTGTCCTAGAAGCCATCCGGCGAGCCATGTGAGGAGCATCAGCATGGCCGCAAACTTAACACGGAATGAAATGAAAGTCAAGGAAAAAGTTCCTTAAACGATTTCACTCCGGATTTCAATTGACCCGTCACCCCGGCGAAAGCCGGGGCCCCGCTTCGGGCATCCAGCACGGGGCGAGCTGGATCCCGGCCTTCGCCGGGATGACGGCATTCAGGGGAGCCGCCGCATCACCATCGCACCCAGCCCCAGCCCCAGCCCGAAGCTCGAATGGTGGACCAGCGTCCGCCCGATTACCAGCCACGGGGTGGCCGTCGCACTCGCCAGCACGCCTGCACCCATCAGCGGCATCTGCACGAAGAATGGAAACGCCATCGTCACCACGCCGAAGATGAGCCCGTTCCACAGCGTCGGCGGACGCTTCAGCAGCCCCAGCAGCGTCAGGTAGACGCCGGCGAACACCACCGCGATCGTGTAATAGGCCACATGCCCCGCCAGCAGTTCATGCGGCAGGCTCGGCGCCGTTCCGATCCCCGGCACATAGGGCTGGCCCTGCAACACCATCAGGAACCAGCGCCCGGTCACCGACCAGTTCACCGCCGGAAAGCCGGTGACCCACTGGTAGATGCTCCGCCCGATATCCGCCGCCGTGGCGCCGGCAAGGCCGGTCACGAGAATGGCGAGGAGCGAAGGCAATCGGCGCATGGGGATCATCCTGTTGAGCCCCCTGCGTGCCGCGCGGCAGACCTCAAGTCAATGCGTGGAAACCGGGCAGACCGCCTCCACATTCACTTTGCCCCGGCTTGACCGGGGCATCCTTTTCGGGCCGGCAAAAAGGATCGACCGGTCTAGCCGGGCGAAGGTGAATTGCGGGAAGTGGCCGTGGAACGGCCCCCAGAGGCTACTGCAGCAGCCGCGGAATTTCCTCGTTGAACTCGCGCTCGAACACCAGTGTCTCGCCCTCATAGGCCTCGATCTTGCCCCACACGATCCAGTGCCGCTCGGTGGCGGTGAGCCGCCCGAAGGTCTCGGTGCGGATCGACCAGTCGCCGCGCCGCCTGGTTTCGGTCCAGTGCGTCTCCATCCGGGCCGACAGCGGGTTGTCCGGCAGGATCGAATATTTCTCGCGGCCCGCCCCGCCGATGACCAGGCCATGCGGGTGCAGCTCCTGCTCGCCGAAGTCGTCGACGATCTCGATCCGGAGTTCGCCCGTTTCGGGGTCGATCACCGTGTCGCGCTTGTTCCAGGCGGGCTTGATCTCGGTCTGGTCCACCGGCGCCGCGGCCTCGGGCTCGGGCCAGGTCACGGGCGACTCGCCCGCCACGTCCTTGCGGACCGGCAGGTGCAGCTGCGACTTCCCCGCATAGACGGTCAGCGTCACGGGCTCGGGTGCGGGCCACATCATCGGGAAGTATGATGTGGAAATCGAAACCCGCAGCTTGTGGCCCTTCGGCAGCCGCCACGCGATGTCGTCGAGCTTGATCTTCATGCGGTAGTGCTTGCCGGGCTCGAGCGGCATCGGGTTCTCGCGGCTGTCGCGCATGCACAGGTTCTGCAGGTGATAGGTGATGCGCGAGACCTCGCCCGAAGGCCACACGTCGTTGAGCCTGACCGCGATGTGCGCCACCGGCTTGTCGACCGAGAATTCGAGTTCCACCGCCGGCTGGCCCACGATGTCGATCTCGGTGACGAGTGCCGGCGTCTCGAAGGTGATCGACTGCGCGTCGTCCCTGCGCTGGTCGCCGGGAAATTCCGGGCCGAGCCAAATGATGCAGTATTCGCCGCCGTCCGCCCCCGTGGTCTGTTTCGAACAGATCGACAGCGGCGTCTCGGTGCCCGCCGTCGGCCCGATGCCGCCGGAGTTGAGCCACCACTTCTTGATCTCGACATGGCCGAAGCCCCAGAAGCTGTCGCCGATCCAGCGGCCCTCGATCTTCGTCGGAAAACTGCCGGGCTTCCACGGCTCCATCACGTAGTAGCGGTAGTCGGGGTCGCGCGAGATGTGGGTCGCTGCACCCTTCAGCCACTGGTCCCACCAGCGCAGCGCTTCCTGCAGGAAGCCGATGCGCGGTTCGGGCACCGCGAAATGCGGATACTTGTGCGCCCACGGCCCGATGATCGCCTTCCTGGTCGTCCGCAACCCCTTCATCAGCCGCGGCACGGCGTTGGAATAGGCGTCGTTCCAGCCGCCCACCACCAGGGTCGGCGCTTCGATGGCGGCATAGTCCTCGCACACCGAGCCGTGCTTCCAGTACTCGTCGCGGTGCGGGTGGCTGAGCCACGGAATGACGAGGAAGGGCTCGTTCTCCAGCCGCTCCATCCACATCTCGCGCCAGCGCTCGCCGACGATCAACGGGTCCGGCGGGCGCGAGGAATAGGCCAGCATGGTGGCGGCCCAGCCCAGCATCTCGTTGATCACCGTGCCGCCCTTGTAGTGGACGTCGTCCTCGTAGCGGTCGTCGGTCGAGCAGATGGTGACGATGGCCTTCAGCGCGGATGGCTTGCGGGCCGCCACCTGCAGCGCGTTGAAGCCGCCCCACGAGATGCCGAACATGCCCACCTTGCCGTTGCACCAGGTTTGCGCCGCCAGCCACTCGATCACCTCGATCGCGTCGTCCTGCTCCTGCTGGGCATATTCGTCGGACATCAGCCCGTCCGAGTCGCCGTTGCCGCGCATGTCGACGCGGATCGAGGCATAGCCGTGGCCGGCGAAATAGGGGTGCGTCAGCGCATCGCGCACATGGGTCCCGTCGCGCTTGCGGTAAGGCAGGTATTCGAGGAGTGCCGGAACCGGCATCTCCTCGGCGTTCTCGGGAATCCACATGCGCGCGGCGAGTTTCGTGCCGTCGGAGAGCGGAATCCACAGGTTCTCGATTTCCGTCACCGGATAGGGGAGGTCGGTCTTGGTGGCGATCGTCATTCAGGTCCTTTCGGGTGGCAGGCGGCCGTGATGCGCGAGGCTGGCGCAGGCCAGGGTGATGGCGTCGAAGCTGTCGCGCGCCGGCATGCTCATGGTCCGTGCACGGAGAAAGGCATGGACCAGAAGCGGCTCGCGCCGCACGTCGGCTTGAACGCCCGCCGCCCGCAGCCGGGCGGCGTAGTCGAAGCAGTCGTCATGCAGCGGGTCGAGTGCCGCCGCCACCAGGAAGGCCGGCGGCAAGTCGCGGTAGTCCGTCTCGCGCAGCGGCTCTGCATATTTCGAGGAGCCGCCGCGGTAGACGTCGCGGTAATACTGCACGTCGGCGGTCGAGAGCCCCGGGGCATTGGCCTGCGACACATATGAGCCCTTGCGCATGTCGCCGCCGAGGCCGGGATAGATCAGCACCTGGCCCTTGAGGCGAGGGGCTTCTTCGTCGCGGGCCTTCAGCGCCAATGCGGCCGCCAGGTTGCCGCCCGCGCTGTCGCCGCCCACGATGATCTCGGCGTTGATGGAGGCGACCGCCTTCAGCACCGCCCAGCAATCCTCGAAGCCGGCGGGGAAGGGATGCTCGGGGGCGAGGCGATAGTCGACCGCCACCACCTCGATCCGCGCGCCGGCGCAGAGTTCGGCGCAAACGTCGTCGTGGCTGTCGAGACCGCCCAGCACGAAGCCGCCGCCATGCAGATAGACGAGGAGCGGCGCATCAGCGACATCCTTCGGCCGGTAATGGCGGCAGGGCACGCCGGCATAGCGCAGGTCCTGCGCCGTCACGCTGTCGGGTCGCGGCTTCCGGAAATGCGCGCAGTAGCGGTCATAGAAGGCGCGCTGCTCGGCCATGGTGAAGCTGACCGCGTCGGGCGGATAGAAGCGCGCGCCGGCGATCAGGAAGTCGCGGATGCCCGGGTCTTCGAGGCCGGAATATTTTTGTTCGATCTCGTCCAAGATGTTTCGCCGTGTGACGCCCGGCACAGAATCCGGCCGGCCCCGAGGTTACAAGCTCGGTCATCGAAAGCAAGATGAACGCCGGAACCGATCGGCGGCACGCCAGACAGAGGGAAACGTCCATGACCATGCTCGCCACCACGCTCATCACCGCCGCCTTCGGGTTGGGCCTTCTCGCTACCGCCGCCTGCGCCGGCCAGGTCGCCCCCAGCCAGCAGGACGGCCCCGCCCCGGGCGTCACCATCGTTCCGGCCTCGGCCAGCCCTGCGGCGGACGCATCCGCCGATGACCAGGGCTTCAGGCGCGGCAAGCTGGTCGCCTTCGCCGCCCCCGCCGCCAGCCCCGGCGACATCGTCATCAACACCCATGAGAACCGGCTCTACTTCGTGCTGGGCGGCGGCCAGGCGGTGATGTACCGCGTCGCCACCGCCAAGAAGGGCTTCGAGTGGCAGGGCACCAACCAGGTGTCCTCTAAGGTCAAGTGGCCCGAGTGGCGCCCGCCGGTGGACATGCGCAAGCGCCGCCCGGAGCTGCCCGCCTACATGGCCGGCGGCCCGGAGAACCCGCTCGGCGCCCGCGCCATCTATCTCGGCTCCTCGCTCTACCGCATCCACGGCACCAACGAGCCCTCCTCCATCGGCAAGGCAGCGTCCTCGGGTTGCATTCGCATGCTCAACGAGGACGTCACGGAACTCTATTCGCACGTCAAGATCGGCGCACGCGTGACGGTCCTCTGACCGGTCTGAAATGGCCCATGAACGGGGTCCGCCATGCGGACCCCGTTTTCTTGCGCGCTGTGATTTGCGTCACGGAATGCCCTGGCCGGAAGGGATAGGTCCCGGCGCGACAGCTGACCCCAACCTCAAAGGAACGACGCCATGACGACCGCCCCCGTCATCGCGTGGCCGCAGAAGGCCCGCGAAATGCACAACCATCACATGGACTCGACCGTGTGGAACAGTTTCGATTTCCGCGGCGACGACGTGATCGTCGCCACCTGGGCCAAGTCCGGCACCACCTGGACCCAGCAGATCGTGGCCCAGCTCATCCACCATGGCGCCGAGGACATCAACGTGCCGATGCTCTCGCCCTGGCTCGACCTGCGCATCATGCCGAAGGAGGCGATCGAGGCGGTGAAGCAGCAGCCGCACCGCCGCGCCGTGAAGACCCATCTTCCCGCCGACGCCATGGTGATCTCGCCCAAGGCCAAATATCTCTACATCGGCCGCGACGGGCGCGATGCGGCGTGGAGCGCCTACAATCACCTCGCCAATTTCAGGCCCGAGGTGTTCGACATGTTCAACAACACGCCGGGCCGCGTCGGCCCGCAGCTGAAGCCGCCCTCGGAATCGGTGCACGAATTCTATCGCGAATGGTTCGCCTGGGACGGCTATCCGCTGTGGCCGTTCTGGGAGAATGTGCGCAGCTGGTGGAACCTGCGCCACCTGCCCAACGTGATGCTCATCCATTTCAATGACATGAAGCGCGACCTCGGTGGCTCGGTGCGCCGGATCGCCGGCTTCCTCGGCATCACGCTCGACGAGGCCACGATGGCAAGGGTCGTCGAACATTCGAGCTTCGACTGGATGAAGCAGCACGCCCACCTCGCGGCCCCCATGGGCGGTGCGATCTGGGAGGGAGGAGCCGGCACCTTCATCAATAAGGGCACCAACGGGCGCTGGCAGGGCACGCTTACGGCAGACGAGATCGCCGCCTATGACGCGCGCGCGAAAGAGGAGCTCGGGCCCGACTGCGCGGCGTGGCTGGAACGCGGCACCGCCACCAACTAGGTCCCGACGGGACAGGCGTCCGGGGCGAAAACCCCCGGACGCCGCACTGTCATTCCTTCACGACGTGCCAGACGCCCTTCATGCCGTTGCCCATGGCCTCGCCGGCCTTCATGTCCTTGGCGAAGAAGTACAGCGGCTTGCCGTCATAGGCCCACTGCTCCGCGCCGTCCTTGCGCTTGACCATGGTCCAGCCCTCGCCCATCGGCTTCTCGCCCTTCTTGGCGAGATAGGGCGGCCACATGGTTGCGCAGGCGCCATAGCAGGTCGACATGCCCTTGGTGTCCTTGTCGAAGGTGTAGAGCGTCATACCCTTGGCGTCGGCGAGCATCCCGGCGGCGAAGCCGGCGGAGGTGAGGAATACCGCGGAGGCGGCGAGCGAGAACGAGAGCAGTACGGGTTTCATGGCTTTGGTCCTTCCATGGGGGCGGGAAGCCCTGCCGGAGGGCGGCCGTGGGAGCGGGCCGACCTGCAGGCTTCGCAGGGAGGTTACGCCGGGCGACGGGGTCTATTCCCCCGGCGTCAGGCGTTATTTGGCCCCCCTGCCGCGCCCGGTGGCCCTGCGCCCGGCGCGATTCACTTCCGCCGCGCGCCGCCCTATCATGGCGGCACCAGTCCAAGGGGAGCCATCGATGAGCCAGTACAACCAGCCGCTCGGCGGCAACGACATGCCGCGCTTTGCCGGGCCCGCCACCATGATGCGCCTGCCGACGCAGGCCACCGCCAAGGGCCTCGACGTGTGCTTCGTCGGCGTGCCGATCGACATCGGCTCGTCCAACCGCTCGGGCACGCGCCACGGGCCGCGCCAGATCCGTGCCGAGTCCTGCATGATCCGCCCCTACAACATGGCGACCAGGGCCAAGCCCTTCGAATCCTTCCAGGTCGCCGACATCGGCGACGTCGCCATCAACACCTTCGACCTGAAGAAGACCGTGGGCATCATCGAGAAAGCCTATGACGCGATCCTCGCCGAGAACTGCAAGCCCCTCACACTGGGCGGCGATCACACGCTGACGCTCCCCATCCTGCGTGCCATGAAGAAGAGGCACGGTCCGGTGGCGCTGATCCATGTCGACGCCCATGCCGACATCAACGACGAGATGTTCGGCGAGAAGATCGCCCACGGCACGCCGTTCCGTCGCGCCGTGGAGGAGGGGCTGCTGGCTTGCGACAAGAGCTTCCAGATCGGCTTGCGTGGCTCGGGCTATTCGCCCGACGACTTCGACTGGACGCGGAACCAGGGCTTCACCGTGGTGACGGCCGAGGAGTGCTGGTACAAGTCACTGGCGCCCCTGATGGAGCAGGTGCGGGCGAAGATCGGCAACCAGCCGGTCTACCTCACCTATGACATCGACAGCCTCGACCCCGCCTTCGCGCCCGGCACCGGCACGGTCGAGGTGGGTGGCCTCTCCACCTGGCAGGCGCTCGAGATCATCCGCGGCTGCCGCGGCCTGAACCTCGTGGGCGGCGATCTCGTCGAGGTGTCCCCGCCGCTGGATCCCGTCGGAAACACAGCCCTCATCGGCGCCAATTTCCTCTACGAAATGCTCTGCGTACTGCCCGGCTGTCAGTACGGCTGAAGCGCCCCCTCGTGCGCGAGGTGGCGCACCGCGTCCACGATGGCCCGGAAGCCGGCCATGGCCGCCCGGCTGTGATGGCGTGAGCGCCAGTAGGAATGCGCCAGCGCCGGTTCCTCGCGCAGCGCCACGGGAACGCCGGCAGCCTCGAGCTTTTGGGCGAAGATCACGCCGTCGTCGTGCAGCGGGTCATGCGCGGCCACGGTGATGAAGGCGGGCGGCAGGCCGGTGACGTCCTGCGCCACGTTGGGAACGCCCAGCGGATCGCTCCAGCCGGGCGATCCCGGGGGGCCGAGCAGGGCCTCGAGGCAGTCGATCATCTCATCCCGGCTCAGCGCCGGCGACGTGGCGTGTTCACGGTAGGAGGCGGTTTCGGTGTCGCCGCCGAGGGCGGGGTTGATCAGCACAAGGCCGCGCAGGCGCGGGCCGCCGGCATATTTGATCGCCAGCGCGAGGCCGGCCGCGACCTGTCCGCCGGCACTGTCACCGGCGGCGATGACGTGGGTGGGGTCGATGCCGATGGCGCGGCCCGCGCTCTTCATCCAGTCGAGCACCATCAGCGCGTCCTCGACCTGCGCGGGGTTGCGGTGCTCGGGCGCCAGGCGATAGTCGAAGCCCACGACCACCACGCCGGCTTCGTCCGCGAGCTCGGCGCAAAGGTCATCGTGGGTTTCGCAGCTTCCCATGGTCCAGCCGCCGCCATGGGCGTAGAGCACGCCGGGCTTCGGCTCCTCGCCGGGCGGCCGGTAGACGCGGAGATGGAGCCCGGCGACAACCATGTCCTCCACCATGATGCGGTCGGGGCGGCGGGCGCGCGTGCGCTTGCAATGCTCTTCCCAGGTCTGGCGCTGGCGGGCCAGCGGCCAGTCGGGGTCCCACGGACCGGCGCTGCGCGCCTCCGCCTCGAGGTGGAGGCGGGTCTCGGCGTCGAAGGGCTGGCTCGTCATGGTGCTAGGCTCCCGTCCGTCAATCTGTCATATGAGGCTGCAATTCTGCGCCAATGCAGCTGCTTCGTCCAATCATCCGGTCCATCCGGCCCAAGGGTCCGAACTTGAACAGCGCCGTTCCGCAGCCTGCCGACCTCATCCACGCTCTGCCCGACCCCGCGCTGGTGGTGGATGCGCAGGGCATCGTGTCGCTTGCCAACGAGCAGGCCGCCGAGATGCTGGAGTCCGATCCCGTCGGCCGCCATCTCTCGGCCTCGCTGCGCGTACCCGCGGTGCTCGAGGCGATGAAGGAGGCGACCGCGGGCGAAGGCGGCGCCAGCGTCGATTATGACGTGCGGGTGCCGGTGCCGCGCAGCTTCCGTGCCCACGTGTCCTGCCTCGGCCCCGGCAAGGGTGCGCTCATCGTGCTGCGCGACCTGACGCGCGAACAGCAGATCGAGCGCATGCGTGCCGACTTCGTGGCCAATGCCAGCCACGAGCTGCGCACCCCGCTCGCCGCACTCTCGGGCTTTCTCGAAACCATCCAGGGGGCGGCGAAGGCGGACCAGAAGGCGCAGGAGCGCTTCCTCGGCCTGATGAAAAGCCAGGCCGAGCGCATGCGCCGGCTGATCGACGACCTGCTGTCGCTGTCGCGCATCGAGATGAACGAGCATGTGCGGCCCTCGGGCGAGGTCGACCTCACCCAGGTCGCCGCGCATGTGCGCGACGTGCTGTCGGGCATGGCGCGGGATTTCGGCTGCGAGCTGAAGCTCGACGGCGACGGCCCCTTGACCGTCGCCGGGAGCCGCGACGAACTCGTCCAGGTGCTCCAGAACCTCGCCGAGAACGCGCTCAAATACGGCAGCTCCGGCAAGCTGGTCGAGATCATCGTCCGGCGCAGCGGCGACTGGGCGGAAGTGAGCGTCCGTGACCACGGGCCCGGCATCGCCGAGCAGCACATCCCGCGCCTCACCGAGCGCTTCTACCGCGTCAACGTCCAGGACAGCCGGTCGCGCGGCGGCACCGGGCTGGGGCTCGCCATCGTCAAGCACATCGTCAACCGCCACCGCGGCCGCCTGGTCATCACCTCGGAACTCGGCAAGGGCAGCACCTTCACCATGAAGCTGCCGGTCAAGGGCTAGGCGCGACGCCCCGCGAAGGCGGGCAGGCAGAGACGATGTGAAGACATTGTGAAGGAGCGGCAACGCCGTTCCGGAGCCTTCCGGCGTTTCGCCCTCCGACCTTCGCCGATTCCCGGCAGTCTGCCGGCATTCGCATTTAAATTATGCGATTTCAAATATTTATGATGTCATAATAGTGTAACCTCCACGTCACATAAGCGTTTTGTGGCGTCCCTAGCTTCCGCCTGCCTTCAGACAGGAGAGACAAAATGAAACGCATCCTCTTGACCGCCAGCCTCGTGGCGCTCACCGCCGTGCCGGCGCTTGCCGCACGCGACCAGATTCGCATCGTCGGTTCCTCGACGGTCTATCCCTTCACCACCGCGGTCGCCGAGCAGTTCGGCAAGTCGACCGGCATGAAGACCCCGGTCGTCGAGTCGACCGGCACCGGCGGCGGCATGAAGCTGTTCTGCGCCGGCGCCGGCGAGGACAGCCCCGACTTCACCAACGCCTCGCGCCACATCAAGAAGTCCGAGTTCGATGACTGCGTGAAGAACGGCGTCACCGACATCGTCGAGCTCGAGATCGGCTTCGACGGCCTCTCGGTCGCCCAGTCGAAGGCCGCGCCCGACTTGAACCTGACCAAGGAACAGCTGTTCCTGGCGCTCGCCAAGAACATCCCCGACAAGGACGGCAAGCTGATCCCCAACCCGAACAAGACCTGGAAGGACATCGATCCGTCACTTCCCGACGTGAAGATCGAAGTGCTGGGCCCGCCGCCCACCTCCGGCACGCGTGACAGCTTCGCCGAACTCGTCATGGAAGTCGGCGCCGAGAAGCTTCCCGGCATGGCCGACCTCAAGAAGAACGACTCCAAGGCCTTCGATGCCGTGTGGAAGACGATGCGTGAAGACGGCGGCTACGTCGAAGCCGGCGAGAACGACAACCTCATCGTCCAGAAGCTGCAGGCCAACCCGAACGCGCTCGGCATCTTCGGCTATTCCTTCCTCGAGCAGAACGCCAACGTCATCAAGGACGTCGCGATCGAGGGCGTGCGCGCCAACTACGACACGATCTCGACCGGCAAGTACCAGGTGTCGCGTCCGCTCTTCATCTACGTGAAGAAGCAGCACGTGGGCCAGGTGCCCGGAATGGCCGAATTCATCGCCGAATACGTCTCCGACAAGGCGCTCGGCGAAGACGGCTACCTCGCCGACAAGGGCCTCGTCACGCTTCCGGGCGCCGATGCCGACAAGACCCGTGCAGTTGCCAAGGACCTCACCGTCCTCAAGGCTGAAGACGTCAAGTAACTGCATGACGTGAGGATCAGGGGGACCGCGGATGAACCGGCCCCCTGGTTCTGTTTCTTTCCCTGAAGTGAGCCGGAGCGCACCGACATGTTCCTGTGGACAGTCCTTCTGATCGTGCTGATGGCAGGCATCGCCTATGTGGCGGGCCGGGCGCGCGCGTCGGGCATGGTGGCGGCCGGTGGCGCCAGGCTCCATTCGCTCCCCTCCTATCACGGCCTCTTCGTCGCCGCCGGGGCCATGATCGGCGGCCTCGCCCTCGCCATTCTCGCGGCCTTCGTCTTCGGCGCGCAATCCTTCATGACGCCGGTCGCCGCGGTGGCCGGCGGCGCCATCGGCGCGGCCCCGCTCTATTCGCGCAGCTCGCTCGACTTCCGCGCCCGCAACGCCTTCGAGCGCGTGGTGCTGGTGGTGCTCATCGCCTGTTCGGGTGTCGCCGTCCTCACCACCGTCGGCATCGTCTTCTCGGTGCTGTTCGAAACCCTGATCTTCTTCCGTGCCGTGTCGCCCATCGAGTTCCTGTTCGGCACCCACTGGTCGCCAAACGGCACGCCTGCCTCCTTCGGCTTCGTGCCGCTGCTCGCCGGCACGCTGCTGATCACCGTCATCGCCCTCGTGGTCGCGGGCCCCCTCGGCCTGCTGTCGGCCATCTACATGGCGGAATACGCCTCGCCGCGGCTGAGGAGCGTGCTGAAGCCGGTGCTCGAGATCCTGGCCGGCATCCCGACCGTGGTGCTGGGCTTCTTCGCGGCCCTCACCGTGGCGCCGCTGGTGCGCTTCTCGGGCGAGTCGCTGGGCCTCGCGGTGGCCTCCGAATCGGCGCTGGCCGCCGGCCTGGTGATGGGCATGATGATCGTGCCGCTGATCTCCTCGCTCTCCGACGACATCATCAACGCCGTGCCCCAGGCGCTGCGCGACGGCTCCTATGCGATGGGCGCCACCAAGTCGGAGACGATCAAGAAGGTGGTGCTGCCGGCGGCCCTTCCCGGCATCGTCTCGGCCTTCATGCTGGCGATCTCGCGCGCCATCGGCGAAACCATGATCGTGGTCATGGCGGCGGGCCTCGCCGCCAACCTCACCGCCAATCCCTTTGCCGCCGTCACCACCATCACCGTGCAGATCGCCACGCTGCTGGTGGGCGACCAGGAGTTCGACTCGCCCAAGACACTGTCGGCCTTCGCGCTCGGCTTCGTGCTGTTCTTCTTCACGCTGGTCCTCAACTACATCGCACTGCGCATCGTGCAGAAATACCGGGAACAATATGACTGAGGTCAGGAACGAACTGGTCGCCAAGCGCTACGCGGCAGAGCGCCGCTTCCGCTTCTACGGTGCCGCGGCGCTCACCCTCACCGCGCTGTTCCTCGCGGTGCTGCTGATCGACGTGATCAACAAGGGCCTGCCGGCCTTCCACGAGCACAGCGTCGACATCGAGGTGAAGGTCGATGCCGCGGACATCGATCCCTCCAACCTGCCCGGCGGCAACTACGACAAGCTCGTCAAGGAAGCGTTCCGCGCCGAATTCCCGTCCGTCACCGACCGCACCGGCAAGAAGGCGCTGACGGCGCTGCTGTCGACCGGCGGCGCCGACCGGCTGCGCGAGATGGTGATCGCCGATCCCGCCATCATCGGCAAGCAGGTCACGGTTCCGGTGCTGCTGTCGGCCGACGCCGACCTCTTCCTCAAGAGCATGTCCTCCGACGTCACTTCCGTCGAGGGCAAGGCCACGCTCCACATCGCCAGGCTCGAGGGCGACGAGGGCTATGTTCTGACCGGCGATTCGACCGGTGAGGAAGCCGAAAAGCAGCTGGGCATCGCGCCCGGAGAGCTGGTGCGCTTTGCCGGCGGGGCGCTGCGCGTCACCGGTGTGCAGAACGGCTATCTCAAGGCCGAGGTCGTCTTCGCCCCCGATCCCGCCATCACGGCGCTCAGTCCCGGCCAGTGGAGCGTGCTGAGTTTTGCGATCCCTGAGTCGAGCCGCCGCATCAGCGACCAGCAGGCGCTCTGGCTGGAGCAGCTCAAGCAGGATGGCCGGATCGAGAATTCATTCGCCTGGCGCTTCTTCGAGTCGGGCGACTCGCGCGAGCCCGAGCTTGCGGGCATCCGCGGCGCACTCGTCGGCTCGCTGCTGACCGTGGCGGTGGCGATCCTGCTGGCCCTGCCGCTCGGCATCGCCGCGGCGGTCTATCTCGAGCAGTTCGCGCCCAAGAACCACTGGACCGACCTGATCGAGGTCAACATCAACAATCTCGCCGCCGTGCCGTCGATCATCTTCGGCCTGCTCGGCCTTGCGGTGTTCCTCAATTTCTTCGGCCTGCCGCGATCCGCACCGGTGGTCGGCGGCCTGGTGCTGGCGCTGCTCGTTCTGCCCACCATCATCATCGCCTCGCGCGCCGCGCTGAAGGCGGTGCCGCCCTCGATCACCGAAGCCGCACTGGGCGTCGGCGCGTCGAAGCAGCAGGCGGTTTTCCAGCATGTGCTGCCGCTGGCGCTGCCCGGCATCATGACCGGCACCATCCTGGGCCTGGCCCGCGCCTTCGGTGAAACCGCACCCCTGCTAATGATCGGCATGGTGGCCTTCATCGCCGACATCCCGCAGGGCTTCACCAGTGCCGCGACCGTGCTGCCGGTTCAGGTCTTCCTGTGGTCGGATCTTCCCGAACTGGCCTTCCGGGCCAAGACGGCGGCGGCCATCATGGTCTTGCTCGTCGTGCTGTTCGCCCTCAACGCCGTCGCCATCTACCTCCGCAAGCGCTTCGAACGCCGCTGGTAAATCAGGAACCCGATCATGAACGCTCCCACCGCGCCCTTCCAGACCTACATCACCCCGCCGCATCCGCGCGCCCTCTCGAACGGCAAGTTCAAGATCACGGCGAGCGGCGTCGATGTCCATTACGGCGAGAAGCACGCCATCAAGAACCTGTCGATCGACATTCCGGACCGCGCCGTCTCGGCCTTCATCGGGCCGTCGGGATGCGGCAAGTCGACCTTCCTGCGCGCCATCAACCGCATGAACGACACCATCCCCGGCTGCCGCGTCACCGGTGACATCGAGGTCGACAAGCACGACATCTACGATCCCAAGATCGACGTGGTGCAGCTGCGCGCCAAGGTCGGCATGGTTTTCCAGAAGCCCAATCCGTTTCCCAAGTCGATCTACGAGAACGTCGCCTACGGCCCGCGCATCCATGGCCTCGCCAAGGACAAGACCGAGCTCGACCAGATCGTCGAGCAGAGCCTGCGCAAGGCCGGCCTGTGGGAAGAGGTGAAGGACCGCCTGGCGCAGCCGGGCACCGGCCTGTCGGGCGGCCAGCAGCAGCGCCTGTGCATCGCGCGCGCCATCGCGGTGAACCCCGAGGTGATCCTGATGGACGAGCCGTGCTCGGCGCTCGATCCCATCGCCACGGCCAAGATCGAGGAGCTGATCGACGAGCTTCGCCAGAACTACTGCATCGTCATCGTCACCCATTCCATGCAGCAGGCGGCGCGCGTGTCGCAGCTCACCGCCTTCTTCCACCTCGGCACGCTGGTGGAGTATGGCGACACCGACGAAATGTTCACCGCGCCTCAGGAAAAGCGCACCCAGGATTACATCACGGGCCGCTTCGGCTGAGCCCTTCGGGAGATCGACAGATGAGCGAACACACCGTCAAGTCCTATGACGATGATCTGACGCAGATCAAGACGATGCTGGCCCAGATGGGCGGCCTCGTGGAGCAGCAGCTCGACGACGCGATCGATTCCCTGACGCGCCGCGACACCGCACTTGCCGACCGGGTGATCCAGAACGACGAGCGCGTCGACGTGCTGGAGCACCAGGTCGAGGAGAAGGCGATCCTCACCATCGCCCGGCGCCAGCCCATGGCGCGCGACCTGCGCGAGATCATGGTGGCGATCCGCGTCGCCTCCGATCTCGAGCGCATCGGCGACCTTGCCAAGAACACGGCGAAGCGCACCCATGCCATGTCGGACCAGCTGCCGCGCAAGCTGATGGCCGGCGTCACCCGCATGGGCCGCCTCGCCCAGGTGGAGCTGAAGAACATCCTGGATGCCTATTCCAATTCCAACGCCGAACTGGCGATGGAGGTGTGGCGGTCGGACGAGGACCTCGATGCGCTGTACAACTCGATCTTCCGCGAGCTTCTCACCTACATGATGGAAGACCCGCGCAACATCAGCCTGTGCACCCATCTGCTGTTCGGCGCCAAGAACATGGAGCGCATCGGCGACCATGCCACCAACATCGCCGAGAACATCCATTATCTCGTCAACGGCAAGCCCCTCGGCGAAGGGCGCCCGAAGAAGGACGTGACCAGCGGAATGCGTGTCGAAGTGGGCGGAGCGTCGGAAGAATAATCGATGAGCGCTTCCATCCTAGTCGTCGAAGACGAAGAGCCGATCCAGATTCTCCTCAGCTACAACCTCGAGGCGGAAGGCTATCGCGTGCGCCATACGTCGGAAGGGGAGGATGTGATGGGCCTGATCGGCGAAGAGCGCCCGGACCTCATCCTGCTCGACTGGATGCTGCCGGGGATCTCCGGGATCGAGGTCTGCCGCCTGCTGCGCACCAAGCCCGAGACGCGCGACATCCCGATCATCATGCTGACCGCGCGCAGCGAGGAGGCCGAACGCGTCCGCGGCCTCGCCACCGGTGCCGACGATTACATGGTGAAGCCGTTCTCGGTGCCGGAGCTTCTGGCCCGCATCCGCACCATCCTGCGCCGCATCAACCCCGAGGCGGTGGCCGACCAACTGAAGGCGGGCGATCTCTCGCTCGACCGCAAGACCCGGCGGGTGACGCGCTCGACCCGCGACATCAACCTGTCGCCCACCGAATTCCGCCTGCTCGAACACCTGATGCAGAACCCGGGCCGGGTCTATTCCCGCGCCCAGCTGCTCGACACCGTATGGGGCCATGACGTCTATGTCGACGAGCGCACCGTCGATGTGCATGTCGGCCGGCTGCGCAAGTCGCTGAGCCGCGGCCGCGAGATGGACCCGATCCGCACGGTGCGCGGCATGGGCTATTCCTTCGACGAGCGCTTCGGGCGGGCGAGCTGATCGCTCGCTGCGAGCTGAACAATCATAGAGCGCCGGCACGCCATCCCTTATTGCCGTCACCCCGGCGAAAGCCGGGGCCCAGCTTTGTCTCCGCCTCTCCATTTCCACCTTGCGCGGGCTTGACCCGCGCATCCTTTGTGGCGCGCCCCAAACGGACGCCCGGGTCGAGCCCGAAGGAGGTGAATGGCTGGAAATGGGTGCGCGACGAAACAAAGCTGGGCCCCGGCTTTCGCCGGGGTGACGGCACTGGGGTGTGCGAACGAAAAGGCCCTCGTCGCCGAGGGCCTCTTTCACCTTATCCGAAGCTCACCTTGCGGTTCCGCCGGTCCTGCATCGGCTGGTAGGCCAGCCTCGCGTGGTATTCGCAGTAGGGCGAGCCGTCGCGGGGGCCATGGCCGCAGAAGCAGAATTCTTCCGAGCCGGGATCGCCGATCGGCCATTTGCAGGTCTTGTCGGAGAGGTGGAGGATGGTGACGCGGCCATCCTTCGGCAGGTCGACGAGACGCAGCGGCTGCGGCTCGGGGATCGCCGCCGGACGGATGTGGGTCTCGGCCCGCATCATCGGCTTCAGCGCGGAGGAGCCGGCCGTGGGCATGCTCGGCATCGACCCGCCGGCGCGCGGCGCCAGGCTGGGCTCGCGCTGCTTTCGCGGCTGGCGCGGCTGGGCCACGCGCTGCTGCTGCACCCGGCCGGAGAGATTGAGGCGGTGAACCTTGCCGATCACCGCATTGCGGGTGACGCCGTTGCCGAGGCGGCCGGCGATCTGGCTGGCGCTCAGGCCCTCGGTCCAGAGCCTCTTGAGAAGCTCCACGCGTTCATCTGTCCAGGACAATTTCGCCCCTCCAAGATTGACTTCATGCTGTGCAGTCAAACGGAATCCCTCGCACCTCGCCGGACCTGCTCCGTCCCGGCGTGTTCATTCACCAAACTGACCGTTATTCGCTACATCTCGTAGCTGATGGTCGTGACCCTACAATACGCGGTGACTCACCCGCAACCTTCAGGACCAGAATCGGAACCGTTTTCCCCAGTTTCCGTGCTGAGCACCTTGGTTAACCAAACCTTATCAGGGGCGGGAATCGGCTGTCCCTGCGCTGTTTTGACTCAGTGTGGACAACCGTGAATCACGCGGCGCGCGGCGTGAATCATTCCGGGCGAGCCCGCGATTGACCCCGCGCGCCCTTGGAATTATAAGGTTTTTACTTAAGGGCGCCCACCCCACATGGCGGGCGCCTTTTGATTTCGATGACAGGGTTCCGCCATGATCACGCCCGTCCTGCCCACCTATGCCCGCGCGAAGGTTGCCTTCGACAGGGGCGAGGGCGCGCGCGTGTTCACACCCGAGGGCGAGGCCTATCTGGATTTCGGCGCCGGCGTCGCGGTGACCAGCTGCGGCCATGCCCATCCGCATCTGGTGGCGGCCCTCACCGAACAGGCGAAGAAGATCTGGCACACCTCCAACCTCTACCAGATGCCGGGCCAGGAGAAGCTCGCGCAGCGGCTGATCGAGAACACCTTCGCCGACACCGTGTTCTTCACCAACTCGGGCGCCGAAGCGCTCGAATGCGCGATCAAGATGGCGCGCAAGTACCAGTCGGCGACCGGCCATCCGGAGCGCTATCGCCTGATCACCTTCGAGGGCGCCTTCCATGGCCGGACGCTGGCCACCATCGCCGCCGGCGGCCAGGCGAAATATCTCGAGGGCTTCGGCCCCAAGGTCGACGGCTTCGACCAGGTGCCCTTCGGCGATCATGAGGCGCTGAAGGCGGCGATCGGGCCTGAAACGGCAGGCATCCTGATCGAGCCGGTGCAGGGCGAGGGCGGCATCCGCCCGGTGCCGCCGCAGTGCCTGCGCGGCCTGCGCGAACTGTGCGACGCCCATGGCCTGCTGCTGGTCTTCGACGAGGTGCAGACGGGCATTGGCCGCACCGGAAGGCTCTTCGCGCATGAATGGGCCGGCGTCACCCCCGACATCATGGCGATCGCCAAGGGCATCGGCGGCGGCTTCCCCATCGGCGCCTGCCTCGCGACCGAGAAGGCGGCGGTCGGCATGACCGCCGGCACCCATGGCTCGACCTTCGGCGGCAATCCGCTCGGCACCGCGGTGGCCAATGCCGTGCTCGACGTCATCCTTGAGCCGGGGTTCCTCGAAGGCGTGCAGCAGCGCGCCCTGACACTGAAGCAGAAGCTCGCGGGCCTCAAGGACTCGCACCCGACCATCATCGAGGACATCCGCGGCGCCGGCCTGATGATGGGCATCAAGTGCAAGGTGCCCAATACCGCTTTCCAGGCGGCGGCGCTGGACCAGCATCTCCTCACCATCGGGGCGGGGGACAATGTGGTGCGCCTCCTGCCGCCGCTCATCGTCACCGATGCCGACATCACCGAGGCCGTGGACAAGCTCGATCGCGCCTGCAGGGCGCTCGAACCCAGGGCCTGAAACATTTTCTCCAAGACGGTTCACATGAGTTCTCCAAAGCACTTTCTCGATATTTCCGATTTCGATGCCAGGACGCTGAATGGCATCATCACCCGGGCGCGCGCCATGAAGGATGCGCGCAAGGGGTGCCCCAAGGGCCTGCGCGAGAAGGACGAGCCGCTGAAGGGACGCATGCTGGCGCTGATCTTCGAGCGCCCGTCGACGAGAACGCGCGTCTCCTTCGAGGTCGGCATGCGCCAGCTCGGCGGCGAGACGCTGGTTCTGTCGTCGAACGACATGCAACTGGGCCGCGGCGAGACCATCGCCGACACGGCACGCGTGCTGTCGCGCTATGTCGATGCCATCATGATCCGCGCCGCGCGCCACTCGAACCTCACGGAACTCGCCGCTGCGGCCACCGTTCCGGTCATCAACGGCCTCACCAACCTCACCCATCCCTGCCAGGTGATGGCCGACGTGATGACGCTCGAGGAACACGTGGCGCCCTTGAAGAACCTGACGGTCAGCTGGGTGGGTGACGGCAACAATGTCGCCGCCTCCTGGATCCAGGCGGTGGGCCGCATGGGCGGCCGCTTCCGGATCGGCGCGCCGAAGGAGCTGGCGCCGGCGCCCGACGTCATGGCCTGGGCCCGGGCGCAGGGTGCCGACGTCGAACTGACCACTTCGGCCGAAGAGGCGGTGGACGGTGCGGATTGCGTCATCACCGATGCCTGGGTGTCGATGCACGACACCGATGGCGAGAGCCGTCATAACCTGCTCCGGCCCTATCAGGTCAATGCCGCGCTGATGAAGCGGGCGAAGCCCGAGGCCAAGTTCATGCACTGCCTGCCGGCCCACCGCGGCGAGGAGGTGACGGACGAGGTCATCGACTCCCCGAACTCGCTGGTCTTCGACGAGGCGGAAAACCGGCTGCACGTGCAGAAGTCGATCCTTCTCCATTGCCTGGGGGCATGATGGCCGAGGCGAGCGCCCTTCCCGCCGACGACCTGGTCCTGCCCTTCGAGGTGAAGCCCCTGGGGGTGCGCGGCCGGGTGGTGCGGCTGGGGCCGGCGGTCGACGACATCCTGCACCGCCATGCCTATCCGGCCTCGGTCTCCGCCCTGCTGGCGGAAGCCGTGGCGCTCGCCGCCATGCTCGGCGCCATGCTGAAATTCGACGGCAAGTTCATCCTGCAGTCCAAGACCGACGGCCCGGTCGACATGATCGTCGCCGACTATGTGGCACCCGGCAAGGTGAGGGGCTATGCCCGTTTCGATGCGGCCCGCACGGCGGCCCTCAGGAACCCGACCCAGGCCGACCTCCTCGGCACCGGCTACCTTGCCATGACCGTGGACCAGGGCCCCGACATGGAGCGCTACCAGGGGATCGTGCCGCTCGACGGCGCCGACCTGACGGCCGCCGCCCACAGCTATTTCGAGAAATCCGAGCAGATCCCCACCCGCATCCGCATGGCGGCAGGTCCCCTGCTGCAGCGCGGGTCCAAGGCCGAGGCCTGGCGGGCCGGCGCCATCATGGTGCAGCACCTGCCGCGCGAAGGCGGTTCGAGCCCGCTTCCCAGCCACTCCGGCGATGCCCCGGAAGGCACTGATGTTGCGCCGCAAGAGAGCGACGACTGGGTAAAGGCGAGGCTGCTCCTCGACACGGTCGAGGCGCATGAGCTGCTCGACCCGCAGCTCTCCGCCGAGCAGCTGCTCTACCGGCTCTATCACGAGGACGGCGTCACCGCCTACCCGGTCACGCATCTCGAGCGCTATTGCAGCTGCTCACAGGACTCGATCACCCGCATGCTGGCGCGGTTTCCGGCCGAGGACCAGGCCGACATGGTGACCAATGGCGAGATCGTGGTGACCTGCGAGTTCTGCTCGACCACCTACAGGGTGCGGCCGGGCGATCTCGCGCCCTAGGGCGGCGTGTCGTATTTGGCCCCAAACCTGTCCAAATCGTTAGTAGTATTCACCACCGCCCTGTGCAACTCTGATTGACGGACGGAAATCCCCGTGACAGGCTCCCGGGGATAAGGGCCAAAGGCCCCAAGTATAAATAAGAATGGACTCGGGAGAGGCGACGGACATCGGCAGCAAGGGGCATCCTCCGGGTGCCGTCCGCAGCCATCCAGCACCGAACCCAGCCCCTGCGGACAGACACTTAAGGAGAGAGACGCATGACCGAATTCGAAATGAAACTGAAGGCAGCAGAGAAGGCCGTTGGCCTCGGCAAGCTGTCGCGCCGTGACTTCATCCAGTTCGTGATGGCCACGGGCGCCACGCTGGCGGTGGCCCAGGCCATGTTCACCCGCGCCGCGCGCGCCGAACCCAAGAAGGGTGGCACCTTCAAGGCGGCCGTCGGCCACGGCCAGACCACCGACTCGCTCGATCCGGCCACCTGGTCCAACGGCTTCACCTTCGCCTGGGGCAAGTCCGTGATGGGCGCGCCGCTCGTTCAGATCAGCCCCAAGAACGAAGTCGTCCCGCACGTCGCGGAAAGCTTCGAGCCGTCGGACGGCGCCAAGAAGTGGGTGTTCAAGATCAAGAAGGGCATCACCTTCCACAACGGCAAGACGCTGACCGCCGACGACGTGGTCGCGACCATCAACTACCACATCGGACCCGACTCCAAGTCGCCCGCCAAGAGCGTTCTCTCGGAACTCGTCTCGGTCAAGGCCGACGGCCCTGACACCGTGATCTTCGAGATGAAGGGCGGCAACGCCGACTTCCCCTACCTCCTCTCCGACTACCATCTTGCCATGTACCCCTCCGAAGGCGGCAAGATCCAGTGGGACAAGGGCATCGGCGCCGGCCCCTACGTGCTCAAGTCCTTCGAGCCCGGCGTGAAGATGACCGCCGAGCGCAATCCGAACTACTTCGGCACCACCTACTTCGATGCCGTGGAGCTGCTCTCGATCATCGACGTGGCGGCCCGCACCAACGCCTATCTGTCGGGCGAAGTGCACTTCATCGACCGCGCCGACCTCAAGACCATCGATATGCTGAAGAATGCGCCGGACACGGCCCTTTACAACGTGTCGGGCACGGCGCTCTACTCGGCGCCGATGCTGGTCGACCAGGCTCCCTTCGACAAGCTCGAAGTGCGCCAGGCGCTGAAGTGGGCGATCAACCGCAAGGAACTCGTCGACAAGATCCTCTACGGCTACGGCTCGCCCGGCAACGACAACATGCTGGCACCCTCGCTCAAGTATGCGATCCAGCCCGAGCCGGTCTATAGCTATGACCCGGACAAGGCCAAGGCGCTGCTCAAGAAGGCCGGCATGGAAAACCTCAAGGTCGATCTCTCGGCCTCGGATGCGGCCTTCCCGGGCGGCGTCGACGCTGCCCTGCTGATGGCCGACCAGGCCAAGGCCGCCGGCATCGAGATCAACGTCGTGCGCGAGCCGAACGACAGCTACTGGGACAACGTCTGGCTCAAGAAGCCGTGGAGCCTGTGCTACTGGGGCGGCCGTCCGACGGCGGACTCCTTCCTGTCGATCTCCATGGCAGCCGGTGCGCCGTGGAACGACACGCACTGGAAGAACCCGCGCTTCAACGAGCTGCTCGTCGCGGCCCGTGCCGAGACGGACGAAGCCAAGCGCCAGGCGATGTATGCCGAGTGCCAGCAGCTGATGCACGACGACGGCGGCCAGACGGTGCTGCTGTTCAACAACTACGTCGGCGCGCTGTCCAACGCCATCGGTCACGAAGAGGCCTTCAACACCGACTTCGACCACGACGGCGGCTACATGTACGAGCGCTGGTGGATGGCGTAACTCACGCCTGACACGCCGAATTAATGAGACTGGACCCCGTCAAGCGATTGACGGGGTCTTTTCGTCATGTGAACCTTCCAGCGGACGGAAGAAATCCCGCGGGACATCCGGCTGGTGCCGGGTTGCCGAGAATGGGGTTGTGCCGTCGAGGGATATCGCAACGGCCGGCTTCCGGCACCAGGGAGAGATCACGATGGACGAGACGACACACAAGCTGACCACGGCGCTGCGGCAGGCCGTCAGGGGCCGCATCTCGCGGCGCGAATTCACCCAGCTGGCGCTGGCATCGGGCGTCAGCCTGGCCGCCGCCAACAGCATGTTCAGCAAGGCCTGGGCCGATGAGCCCAAGAAGGGCGGCACGCTGAAGATCGGCGTCGGCCATGGCGCCACCACCGACTCGATGGACCCCGGCACCTATCCCGACCAGTTCACCGGAACGGCGCTGTGGGGAACGCTCGCCAACAGCCTCACCGAGATCGACGCCGACGGCAACGTGGTGGGCGACATCGCGGAAAGCTTCGAATCCTCCGACGGCGCCAAGAAATGGGTGTTCAAGGTGAGGAAGGGCGTGACCTTCCATGACGGCAAGCCGGTAACGGCCGATGACGTCGTGGCCTCGCTGCAGCACCATCGCGGCGCGGATTCGAAATCGGCGGCGAAATCGCTTCTGAAGGAGATCGTGGTTCTCAAGGCCGACGGACCGGATACCGTGGTTTTCGAACTCACCGGCGGCAACGCCGACTTCCCCTATACCGTCTCCGACTACCACATGCCGATCATGCCGAAGAAGCCCGATGGCACGGTCGACTGGGAATCCGGCAACCGCACCGGCGCCTACAAGCTCGTCAAGTTCGAGCCCGGCGTGAAGGCCACCTTCACCAAGAACGAGAACTACTACAAGCCCGGCAAGGGCTGGTTCGATGCGGTGGAATTCTACTCCATCAAGGACTCGGCGGCGCGCACCAATGCGCTGCTCTCGGGCGAGATCCACTACATGGACCGCTGTGACCTCAAGACCCTCGACCAGCTGCAGGCCAACACCGATTTCACCGTTACGGAAATCACCGGCTACGGCCACTACATCTACGTGATGAACGTGACGCAGAAGCCGTTCGACGACGTCAACGTGCGCATGGCCATCAAGTATTCGATGGACCGCAAGGACATTCTCGACAAGGTGTTCTTCGGCCACGGCACGGTGGGCAACGACAACCCGATCGCCCCCACCGTCAAGTTCGCCGTCGACCCGCTGCCCAAGCATGTCTACGACCCCGACAAGGCCAAGGAATATCTCAAGAAGGCCGGCCTCGACAGTCTCGCCTTCGACCTGTCGGTGTCCGACGCCGCCTTCTCCGGCGCGGTGGACTCCGCCATCCTGTGGAAGGAGCACGCCAAGAAGGCCGGCATCGACATCAACGTCATCAAGGAGCCCGACGACGGCTACTGGGACAATGTCTGGCTGAAGAAACCCTTCGTCGCCTCCTACTGGTCGGGCCGGCCGACCGTCGACTGGATGATGACCACGGCCTATGCCGCGGACGCCGCCTGGAACGACACGTTCTGGAAGAATGCCCGCTTCAACGAGCTGCTGGTCGCGGCGCGCTCCGAGACGGACGAGCCCAAGCGCGCGGCCATGTATGCCGAGATGCAGCAGATCCTGCACGACGACGGCGGCCTCGTTAACATGCAGTTCAACCCATATGTCGAGGCGCATGTGAAGAACATGGGCCACGGCAAGGTGGCTGCCAACTGGCAGCTCGACGGCATGCGCATCGCCGAGCGCTGGTGGTTCACCTGACGGTTGGCGCAATCCGACGAAGTCAGGGTGGGGCCGGGCCGGGCCGTGAAATCACGGCCCGGCCCCATCATTTTGCTGGGCAGGCCCGGTAGTTCTGCTACTATCGAATGAACGGGCCCAATGAAAAGAGGCCCAGGGGAGAGGCATGCATCCGGTTCTCAAAACCGTACTGCAGCGCTTGGGACTAGGGCTTCTGACGCTGTTCGTGGTGTCGGTCGTTATCTTTGCGTCCCTTGAAATGCTGCCAGGTGGCTTCGCGGAAGCCATTCTCGGACAAGGCGCCACGCCTGAGACGGTGGCGGCCTTCAACCACCAGGTCGGTCTCGACCGTCCCGCGACGGTCCGCTACCTCGAGTGGATCTGGAACATCCTGCACGGCGACTTCGGCTATTCCTATGCCGGCCTCGGCGGCAACATCAAGCGCAGCGTCAGCGAACTGATCGCGCCGCGCCTCTACAACACCTTCTTCCTGGCCATCATGACGGCGGTGGTCGCGGTGCCGCTGTCTCTGTTCCTCGGCATCATGGCGGCCCTCTACCGCAACAGCTGGTATGACCGGATCGTCAACACGATCACCCTGACCACCATCGCCACGCCGGAATTCTTCATCGCCTACCTGCTGATGTTCTTCTTCGCCATCAAGCACCGGTGGTTCTATTCGCTCTCGACGGTGTCGGAAAACACCCCGCTGCTCGAGCACATGTACCGGGCCGCCCTGCCGGCCCTCACCCTCACCCTCGTCATCGTCGCCCACATGATGCGCATGACCAGGGCCTCGCTCATCAACCTGCTGGCCAGCCCCTACATGGAAATGGCCCAGCTCAAGGGCGTCCCGCGGCGCGAGGCCATCGTCAAGCACGCGCTGCCCAATGCCTGGGCGCCCATTGCGACCGTCATCGCCTTCAACCTCGCCTACCTGGTGGTGGGCGTCGTGGTGGTCGAGGTGGTCTACGTCTATCCCGGCATCGGCCAGCTCATGGTGGACTCCGTGTCCAGCCGCGACATGCCGGTGGTGCAGGCCTGCGCCCTGATCTTCGCCGCCACCTACATCCTTCTCAACCTGTCGGCCGACATCGTGTCGATCGTCACCAATCCCCGGCTGCTGCACCCCAAATGACCGCGCAAGCTCCCGACCTCCGCTCCGTCCGCGCCCGCCGCAGCCTGTGGCAGAACGTCAGGCGCACGCTCGCGACGGCGCCCATCAGCGCCTGGTTCGGCATGATCGTCATCGTGGTCTACGTGACGGCCGCGATCTTCGCGCCCTGGCTCGCACCTTATGGCGAGTCCGAGGTGGTGGGCCGCGCCTACCAGCCATCGAGCGAGCAGTTCTGGCTCGGCACCGACCAGATCGGCCGCGACCTGTTCTCGCGCCTCATCTATGGCGCCCGCAACACCATCGGCATCGCCTTCGTCACCACGATGCTGTCGTTCGCCATCGGCGGCACGCTCGGCGTGCTGACGGCGCTGAAGCGCGGCTGGCTGGACCAGGCCGTGTCGCGCATCGTCGACGCCTTCCTGGCGATCCCGGTGCTGATCTTCGCGCTGATGCTGCTCGCGGTGTTCGGCAAGCATATCCTGAACCTCATCCTCATCCTGGCGCTGCTCGACTCGACCCGGGTGTTCCGCCTCGCCCGCGCCACCGCGCTCAATGTGGTGGTGATGGATTACGTGGAAGCCGCCAAGCTGCGCGGCGAAGGCAACCGCTGGATCATCTTCAAGGAAGTCCTGCCCAACATCCTGCCGCCGCTGATCACCGAATTCGGCCTCCGGTTCTGCTTCGTGTTCCTCACCATCGCGGCGCTTTCCTTCCTCGGCGTCGGCATCCAGCCGCCCACCGCCGACTGGGGCTCCATGGTGGCCGAGAGCAAGACGCTCATCACCTTCCCGGTGCGCACCTTCCCCTATATTCCCGCACCCTTCTACCCGGCGCTCGCCATCGCGCTGCTGACGGTGGGCATCAATTTCGTGGTGGACTGGTTCCTCCACAAGACCAGCGGGCTCCGTGATGAAAAGTGACACCCAGCACGACACCCAGCGCGTCAAGGGCGCGGACCTCCTGCAGATCCGCGGCCTCAAGATCGAAGGCAACTCGGACGGCGTGTGGCATCCCATCGTCAAGGGCGTCGACCTCACGCTGAAGCGCGGCGAGGTTCTGGGCCTCATCGGTGAATCGGGTGCGGGCAAGTCGACGATCGGCCTCGCCGCCATGGGCTTCGCGCGCCCCGGCTGCCGCATCGTCGACGGCACGATCATGTTCGACGGCATCGACCTGCGCACCGCGTCGGAAGCGGAGAAACGCAAGCTGTGGGGGGCGCGGATCGCCTATGTCGCGCAGAGTGCGGCAGCTGCCTTCAACCCGGCGCACAAGCTGATCGACCAGACGATCGAGACCGCGGTGCGTGACGGGATCCGCACCAAGGATCAGGCCGTTGCCGATTCGATCGACCTCTACCGCCGCCTGCAGTTGCCCAACCCGGATCATATCGGCGACCGTTATCCTCACCAGGTCTCCGGCGGCCAGCTGCAGCGCGCCATGACGGCCATGGCCATGTCGTGCCGGCCCGACCTCATCATCTTCGACGAGCCGACGACCGCGCTCGACGTGACCACCCAGGTCGAAGTGCTGGCGGCGATGCGCAACATCGTCGAGCAGTTCCATACGGCGGCGATCTACATCACGCATGACCTGGCGGTGGTGGCCCAGATGGCCGACCGCATCATGGTGCTGCGCCACGGCCTCGAGGTGGAGGAAGCCCCCACCCGCGAGATGCTGAAGGAACCGAAGAAAGACTATACCAAGACCCTCTGGGCGGTGCGCAGCCTCGCCAAGGACGAATCGATCAGCGACGACGTGACGCTCAGCATCCGCAATGTCGACGCCAGCTATTCGGGCGTGGTGAAGGTGCTCGACAACGTCACCGTCAGCCTGCCGCGCGGCCGCACCGTGGCCGTGGTGGGTGAATCGGGCTCCGGCAAGTCGACGCTGGCCCGCGCCATCACCGGCCTGCTGCCGCCGAGCAAGGGCGAGATCCTGTTCAACGGCAAGGCGCTTCCCAAGGCGCTGAAGGACCGCGACAAGGACACGCTGCGCCGCATCCAGATGATCTACCAGTCGGCGGATACCTCGCTGAACCCCAAGCAGACGATCCGCGACATCATCGGCAGGCCGCTCGAATTCTATCACGGCGTTCACGGTGCGGCGCGCGACCGCCGCGTGGCCGAGCTGCTCGACTCGATCGAATTGAACGAGAATTACATCGACCGCCTTCCCACCGAGCTGTCGGGCGGCCAGAAACAGCGCATCTCGATCGCCCGCGCCCTTGCCGCCCAGCCCGACATCATCATCTGCGACGAAGTGACTTCGGCGCTCGACCAGATCGTGCAGGAGGAAATCCTGACACTGCTGATGAAGCTGCAGAAGGACACCAACGTCTCCTACCTCTTCATCACCCACGACATCGCCACGGTGCGGGCGATCTCGGACGAGATCGTGGTCATGCACCGCGGCAAAGTGGTGCAGCAGGGGCCGAAGTCGCAGGTGCTGAACCCGCCGCACCCGGCCTATACGGAGCTGCTGCTGTCCTCGGTGCCGCAGATGGATCCGGACTGGCTTACCAACCTCCTCGCCGCGCGCGCCGAGGCGAAGGCCAAGGTCTAGACGCGTCCTGTCTCCTTCGGCCCTCCCTCGCCGACACGGGGGGCGGGGGGGAGCGGAGCGAAGCAATCGTCGAAGTCATGTCGCAAAGAGCAGATCATCGTCATACCAGCCCCGGCCTGAGCTTCCGCGAGACGGGAGAAGGCGAACCCCTGGTCCTTCTCGGCCTCCCGGCCGGGCCCTTCGAGAAGACCCACCGCGTCATTGCGCCGGATGGCGCCGCACCCCTATCCGCACACGGACTGCAGCTCCTGCTCGACGATCTCGGCCTGACTGCCGTCGACGTCGTCGCAGCATCGGCGCAGGCGTCTGCCGCGGTGGCGTTCGCCGCCGCCGCCCCGCAGCACGTGAAGCGGCTGGCCCTCGTCGACGCGGCGCTGCCGCCGGATCCGGCCCGACACGTCCTCTGCCCCGTGCTGCTTCTGGGCGGCGCTCCCGATGTTCCCGCCGGACTTCTCCATGCACGGGTGGTGGAGCCCGGCGACATCACTTCCCAGCTGCTGGCCTTCCTCGGGGAGCGCCTCAGCGGCTTCGACAATCGCGAACTCCGCTCCGCCTTCGGCAGCTTCATGACCGGCGTCACCATCGTGACCACCGCCGGCGTCGATGGCCAGCCCCGCGGCTTCACCGCCAACAGCTTCACCTCCGTCTCGCTGGAGCCGCCGCTGCTGATGATCTGCATCGGCAAGCAGGCCGCCAGCATGGAGGTGTTCAGCCGTGCCAAGGGCTTTGCCGTCAACATCCTCTCGGAAGCGCAGAAGGATACCTCGGTCCTGTTTGCCTCCAAGCGGCCGGACAAGTTCGATGCCGCCACATGGCGGGCAGGGCCCTTCGGCAACCCGCTGATCGAGGGCTCGGCGGCGTGGTTCGACTGCGCCCGCTACCAGGTGATCGATGCCGGCGACCACATCATCCTGATGGGTCATATCGAGGCCTTCTCCTATTCCGATGCCAATCCGCTGGGCTACGCGCGCGGCCATTACATCACGCTCGGCCTCGAGCAGGCGGCGGTGAATGCCGCCTCGTCCGCCAGCCGCACCGTGGTGGGCGCCATCCTCGAGAATGACAGCCGCCTCGTGCTGCTGCCGGACACAGCCCGGCCCAACGGCCTGGTGCTGCCGGAAGTGGGCCGCCACGGCCACTCCGGGAGTGCCTCGCAGCTGCACGAACTGCTGCAGCGCGAGGGCATGGACGCAACACTGGGCTTCCTCTTCGCGGTGTTCGAAAACCCGGGCACCCGCGAGCAATGCATCTACTACCGCGGCGAGGCCCTGCTGCATGCCCGCGGCCGCACCGTGCTGGCCGATTTCGAAGACATTCCCTGGGACCGGCTGCCCGACGAGGCGACGCGTTCGATGCTCCGGCGCTACGCCGCCGAACGCAAGATCGGCCGCTTCAAGGTCTATTCCGGCGATCATCGGCAGGGCACGGTGAAAGCCGTCGACTAAGCGTCTGATAGACGCCTATCAGGAATTGACGAAAACTGGCAGGCAGGCTTTGATGGGTCATGGTCAAGGCCACCATCGAGGATGTCGCCGAGGAGGCAGGGGTCAGCGTCGCAACCGTCGACCGCGTGCTGAACGGCCGCGCCGCCGTGCGCCCGCAGACCGCCGAGCGTGTGGAAAAGGCCATCCGCCGCCTCAACTACCAGCCGGACCGGCTGGCCGCCCGGCTGGCACGGGCACGTGAATACCGCTTCTGCTTCATCCTGCCCGAAGGCAGCAACGCCTTCATGACCTCGCTCGCCGAAGCCGTGCAGGACGAGGCGCTGCGCATGGCGCGCGAGAAGGTGGTCATCGATCTCCTCCACACCGACGTCTTCGATGCCCAGCAGCTGGCCGCCACGCTGGATGCGATCGGACCGGTCTATGACGGCGTGGCCGTCGTGGCGCTCGACCACCCTCGGGTGCGCGAGGCGCTCAATGCGCTGGCGGAGCGGGGCGTCACCGTGGTGACGCTGGTGTCCGACGTGCCGAGCTCCCGGCGCGCCCATTACGTCGGCATCGACAATTCGGCGGCCGGGCGCACCGCCGCCACGCTGATGGGCCGCTATCTCTCGGGCCGGCGCGGCAAGGTGGGGCTCATCGCCGGGTCGCTGTCGCTGCGCGATCACATCGAGCGCCAGTTCGGCTTCGAACAGGTGATGGCGCATGACTTCCCCAACCTCACCCTGCTCCCCGTGCGCGAGGGCCGCGACGACCGGGCGAAGGTGCAGGTGGTGGCGGAGCAGCTGCTCGCCGACCACCCCGATCTCATCGGCCTCTACAACGTCGGTGCAGGTTCCGGCGGCATTGCGGCGGCGCTGGAGCAGGGCGGCCGCGCCCGCGACGTGGTCTTCATCACCCATGAACTGACCGACGACACGCGCCGCGCCCTCATCGACGGCACCATCGACATCATCATCAACCAGGATGCCGGCCACGAGGTGAGAAGCGCCATCCGCGTGCTCATGTCCAAGGCCGACCGCGCGCCCATCGTCGAACAGATGGAGCGCATCCGCATCGACATCTACCTTCGCGACAACATCCCGTAAGAGGATCCCCACATGTATCTGGGACTGGATTTCGGCACATCATCGGTGAAGGGCGTCCTGATCGACGCGAAGCAGAAGATCGTCGCCACCGCCTCCGCGCCCTTGAAGGTCTCGCGCCCTGAGCCCGGCTGGTCGGAGCAGAACCCGGAGGACTGGTGGCAGGCCTGCAACATCGTGGTGAAGACGCTGGGCAAGCTGAAGCCCAAGGCCGTCGCCGCGGTCGAAGGCATCGGCCTCTCCGGCCAGCAGCATGGCGCCACGCTTCTCGGCAAGGACGGCAAGCCGCTGCGCCCCTGTATCCTGTGGAACGACGCCCGCTCCTTCCGCGAATGCGAGGTCATCGAAAAGGCGGAACCCAACTGCCGCGAAATCTCCGGCAATATCCCGCTTGCCGGCTTCACCGCGCCGAAACTCCTGTGGGTGAAGAAGCACGAGCCGAAAATCTTCGCCCAGGTCGCCAAGGTGCTGCTGCCCAAGGACTACATCCGCCTGCGCATGACCGGCGAATACGCCTCCGACATGTCGGACAGTTCCGGCACCTACTGGCTTGATTGTGCGAAGCGCGACTGGTCGTCGAAACTGCTCGCCGCGGGCAGCATGAGCATCGACCAGATGCCGAAGCTCTATGAGGGCACGGATGCGACGGGCCGCCTCACACCCGCCGTCGCCAAGGCCTGGGGCATGCCGAAGCGCCCGGTCGTGGCGGGTGGCGGCGGCGACAATGCCGCGGCGGCCTGCGGCATCGGCGCGGTGACGGACAATGCGGCCCTCGTCTCCATCGGCACCTCGGGCGTGATGTTCGTGTCGAACGACCAGTTCCGCCCCAATGCCGGCCGCGCCGTCCATGCCTTCTGCCATGCCGTGCCCGGCACGTGGCACCAGATGGGCGTGATCCTCTCCGCCGCGGCGAGCCTCGAATGGCTGGCCACGATCCTCGGCAAGCCCGCGCCCAAGCTCACCGCCGCACTCGGCACCAAGCTCACCGGACCTTCTGCCGCATTGATGCTGCCCTATCTCTCCGGCGAGCGCACGCCCGTGGCGGATGCGCAGGTCCGCGGCCTCATCATGGGGCTCGGCCACGAGTCCGACCACAAGACGCTCACCCATGCCGCGCTCGATGCCGTGGCCTTCGCCTTCCGCGACTCGCTCGAGGCGCTGAAGGATGCGGGCACCGAGGTGAAGCGCGTCACCGCCGTGGGCGGCGGCTCCAAGTCCGAGCTGTGGCTCAAGATCATCGCCACCGTGCTCGGTGTGCCGGTGGACCTGCCAGCGGCAGGCGATGTCGGCGGCGCCTTCGGTGCCGCACGCCTTGGCCTCATCGCCGCCACGGGCGCCGATTTCCGCAAGGTGCTCACCGCGCCGAAGACCGCCCGCACCATCAAGCCCGAACCCAAGGCGCGTGACGCCTATGAAGCGCATTACCGCCGCTATGCATCCATCTATCCCGCCATCAAGGAGATTTACCGCTGATGTCCGCATTCTATTCGATCAAGGACCCGATCAGGTACGAGGGGCCCAATTCCAAGAGCGAGCTGGCCTTCCGCTGGTACAATCCGGACCAGGTCGTCATGGGCAAGACGATGCGCGACCACATGCGCTTTGCCATCGCCTACTGGCACACGCTGTGCTGGCCGGGTAGCGATCCCTTCGGCGGCGACACCTTCATGCGCCAGTGGCACCACATGTCGGACGACATGGCGGCGGCCCGCATGAAGGCCGACCTGATGTTCGAGACGCTCGAACTGCTCGGCGTCGACTTCTTCTGCTTCCATGACCTCGACATCGCGCCCGAGGGCAAGTCGCTGAAGGAGTTCAACGCCAACGTCACCGAGATCGCCAGGATCTTCGAGAAGCAGATGGCGGCCAAGAACAAGAAGCTGCTGTGGGGCACCGCCAACATGTTCTCCAACCGCCGCTTCATGGCGGGTGCGGCGACCAACCCCGATCCGGATGTCTTCGCCTATTGCGCCGCCCAGGTGAAGCATTGCATGGACGTGACGAAGGACCTCGACGGCGCCAACTACGTCATGTGGGGCGGCCGCGAGGGTTACGAGACGCTGCTCAACACCAATATCGGCCACGAGCTGGAACAGGCCAAGCGCTTCCTCGCCATGGTGGTCGAATACAAGCACAAGATCGGCTTCAAGGGCCCGATCCTCATCGAGCCGAAGCCGCAGGAGCCGACCAAGCACCAGTATGACTATGACGTCGCCACCGTCTACGCGACCATCGCCTCGCTCGGCCTGCAGAAGGACGTGAAGGTCAACATCGAGCAGAACCACGCGATCCTCGCCGGCCACACCTTCGAGCACGAGATCGCGCTCGCGGCCGCACTCGGCATCTTCGGCTCGATCGACATCAACCGCGGCGACTACCAGTCGGGCTGGGACACCGACCAGTTCGCCATGAACGTGCCGGAAATGTCATTGGCCTTCCTCGAAATCCTGAAGGCGGGCGGCTTCACGACGGGCGGCCTCAACTTCGATGCCAAGATCAGGCGACAGTCCATCGACCCGGACGACATCCTGCACGCGCATGCCGCCTCCATGGATGCCTGCGCCCGCGGCCTGCTGATCGCCGCGACCATCCTCGAGGACGGCAAGCTCGGCAAGGCCGTGGCGGATCGTTACGCCAAGTGGAACGAGCCGAAGAACAAGGAGATGCTGGACGGCAAGGAAACGCTCGAGTCGATCGCCGTCCGTGCGCTGGCCGAAGGCCTCGACCCGCAGCCGAAATCCGGAAAGCAGGAGCGCCTCGAAGCGCTCGTCAATTCTTACATCTAAATCCAGGGAGGACCCATCAATGCCGACCGATATCAAGGGACCCGCCATTTTCCTCGCCCAGTTCGCGGGCGATGCAGCGCCCTTCCATTCGTGGGATTCGATCACCAAATGGGCCGCCTCGCTCGGCTACAAAGGCGTGCAGATCCCGACCTGGGACGGCCGCCTCTTCGACCTGAAGAAGGCCGCCGACTCCAAGACCTATGCCGACGAGGTGCTGGGCGTCGCCCGCGCCAATGGCGTCGAGGTGACGGAGCTCTCGACCCACCTGCAGGGCCAGCTCGTCGCCGTGCACCCGGCCTATGACGAGGGCTTCGATGCCTTCGCGCCCTCGGCCGTCCACGGCAAGCCGAAGGACCGCCGCGCCTGGGGCGAGGAGCAGGTGAAGCTCGCCGCCAAGGCTTCGCAGAACATGGGCCTCACGTCGCACGTCACCTTCTCCGGCGCACTCGCCTGGCCCTTCATCTATTCCTGGCCGCCGCGCCCGCCGGGCTTGATCGAGGAAGCCTTCGACGAGCTCGCCCGCCGCTGGAAGCCGCTGCTCGACACCTTCGACAAGCATGGCGTCGACGTCGGCTATGAGCTGCACCCCGGCGAGGACCTGATCGACGGCATCACCTTCGAGATGTTCCTCGAGCGGTTGAACAACCATCCGCGCGCCCAGATCAACTACGACCCGTCGCACTTCGTGCTGCAGCAGCTCGACTATCTCGACTTCATCGACATCTATCACGAGCGCATCTGCGCCTTCCACGTGAAGGACGCGGAATTCAACCCCACGGGCCGCCAGGGCGTGTATTCCGGCTTCCAGCCCTGGCTCAAGCGCGCCGGCCGCTTCCGCTCGCTGGGTGACGGGCAGGTCGATTTCGGCGCCATCTTCTCCAAGCTCGCGGGCTATAATTACGACAGCTGGGCCGTGCTCGAGTGGGAATGCTGCATCAAGGATGCCGAGCAGGGGGCCGCCGAAGGCGCACCCTTCATCGAAAGCCACATCATCAAGACCACGGCGAAATCCTTCGATGATTTCGCCGGCGGCAAGCCGGACACGTCGAAGGCCCGCCGCATGCTGGGTCTCGCATAAACAAGAGACGGCGTCATGCCAGCGAAAGCTGGCACCCCGCTTTGGTCGCCTGAAGCGGGGCCCCGGCTTTCGCCGGGGTGACGCCCTTCAATCATCACTCGGGAGGTTCACATGGTATCAGGACGCAGCGACGCGAACACGGGCCGCATCCGGCTCGGCATGGTGGGCGGCGGGCAGGGGGCCTTCATCGGCGCCGTGCACCGCCTGGCCGCGCGCATGGACGATCAGTATGACTTCGTCGCCGGCGCACTCTCCGCCGACGCGAAGAAGGCCAAGGCCTCCGGTGCGGAACTGGGTCTCGCCCCCGACCGCATCTACACTGACTATGGCGAAATGGCGAAGGCCGAGGCGAAGCGCGCCGATGGCATCGAGGCCGTCTCCATCGTCACGCCCAACCACGTGCACGTGCCGGCCGCGCTGGCCTTCATTGAACAGGGCATCCACGTCATCTGCGACAAGCCGCTCTCGCTCAATCTCAAGGAGGCGAAGCAGCTGGAGAAGGCGCTGGCCAAGCATCCGGACGTGATCTTCGCGCTCACCCACAACTACTCGGGCTACCCGATGATCCGCCATGCCAAGGCCATGGTGAAGGCGGGCGAGTTGGGCGAGATCCGGCTGGTGCAGGGCGAATATCCGCAGGACTGGCTCACCACCGCGCTGGAGAAGACCGGCCAGAAACAGGCCGAATGGCGCACCGATCCGAAGCGCTCCGGTGCCGGCGGCTGTGTCGGCGACATCGGCACGCACACCTACCAGCTGATGTGCGATGTTTCGGGGCTCAGCGCCGATGAGCTCTCGGCCGACCTCACCACCTTCGTCAAGGGCCGCAAGCTCGATGACAACGTGCATGTCATGCTGCGCTTCGGCAATGGCGCGCGCGGCATGATCTGGGCCAGCCAGGTGGCGCCGGGCAACGAGAACGGGCTGAAGCTCCGCGTCTACGGCACCAAGGGCGGCCTCGAATGGACGCAGGCCGATCCGAACTATCTCTGGTACACGCCCTTCGGCGAACCGAAGCGGCTCATCACCCGCGGCGGTGCAGGCTCCGGCCCTGCCGCCGGCCGCGTCACCCGCGTGCCGCCCGGCCACCCGGAGGGCTATCTCGAAGGCTTCGCCAACGTCTACACGGAGGTCGCGCGCGCCATCAAGGCGAAGCGCGCGGGCAAGCGGGTGGACAAGGACGTGGCCTTCCCGGGGATTGCCGACGGTGTCGCCGGCATGGCCTTCATCGAGGCCTGCGTTAAGTCGTCGGAGAAGAATGGCAAGTGGACGAAGCTGTAGGGGCTACATCTGCTGTTCAGCTCAGCTCACGCCATACCCACACTTCACCTTGCCCCGGTGTGATCTCACTCTCTCTTCAGCTTGCCCCGGCTTGACCGGGGCATCCTTTTTTGTAGCCGCCAAAAAGGATCGCCCGGTCAAGCCGGGCGAAGGTGAGAGGGTGTGCAGTAGAAAAGGCCGCCGGCGAGGGGGCGATGCTGCCCGCTCTCAGATATCCTTCTCCGAACTCAGGATGTGCTTCCGGAGCCGCCGGATGCCGTACCAGACGAGGAACACCACCACCGGAATGATGATGATGCTGATGAGCTTGCCCGTCGCCTCGGCATGCGCATATGAGCCCACGCCCTCGATCAGCTTCGACAGGATGCCGATCAGGTAGTAGCTGATCGCCACGACGGAGAGTCCCTCCACCGTCTCCTGCAGGCGCAGCTGCTGGTGGCTGCGCTTTTCCATCGACTTCAGCACCTGCTGGTTCTGCGCCTCGAGCGCCACCTCGACGCGGGTGCGCAGCAGGTTGGAGGCGCGCTCGCTCCTCTCGGCGAGGCTCTTGATGCGCTCGTTCACCGCCTGGCAGGTGGCCATGGCCGGCGAGAAGCGGCGGTCGAGGAAGACGCCGATGCGCTGGAAGCTCATCACCTTCTCCTCGCCAAGCTCGGCGATGCGCTTGTCGACAAGGGCTGCATAGGCGCGCGCCGCGGAGAAGCGATAGCTGGTGCGGCTGGAAATCTCCTCCACGTCGCGCGCGATGCGGCTTAGGGCGCCGAGCAGTTCCGCGTCCTCGTGGCTCTCGCGGGCCGACAGCATGTCGGCTGTGACGCGTGACAGAGCGCGGTCGAGTGCTGCCAGTTCGCCCGTCACCTTGCGGGCCAGCGGCAGGGCCAGCAGCGCCATCATGCGATAGGTTTCGATCTCGTGGATGCGGCGGATGACGCGTCCGAGCCGCAGCGGCGACAGGCCGTGGTCCTTCACCAGCATGCGGGTGTAGCCGTCGGGGCCGATGCGGAAGTCGGTCCACACCGTCGCCTGCCCGGAACTGACGCGCGAGCCCGCCAGGTCCTCATGGCCGAACATGCGGATGAGCTCGTCCACATCCGGACCCGTCTCGTCCCTCGCCATGATGCGGGTATGGATGCCGACGAGGCGCGAGCCCGGCAGTCCATCGACCCAGCCGACGGGCAGGATGACCAGCGCCTCGCCCTTCTCGGGTCCGCCTTCGGCCACCACGCTGATCCGGTAGAACTCGCCGTGGCGCTCGTACTTGAACTGACCGCCCGCGATGTCCGCGGTATGGTGCGCCGCCCCCGGCAGCGGGGGCTTCACGCCCAGCGCGTCACACAGCAGCCGGACGTGGTCCAGCGGGTCACTGTCGCCCTCGGACAGCGTGAAGGCGAGGTGGGTGATCCGCGCCGGGGCGACGATCGGCAGGCCCGGCCGGCCGTGCAACTCGTCATTCAGGGCCGATCTCAGTTCGTGGTCGCGCATCTGTCGCCTTACGAGAAAAATTCGCCGTCGGGTCATCGAGGGGGACAGGCTTCAGCCTTTCCCAAGGTCAAAGCATTGACTATGCTGCAGTGCATGGCAAGTGTCCGACAGTCCGAACCCCCGCCGCCGCGCAAGGCTGCACGCCCGGTGCGCCGGCAGCAGCTGATCGAGTCCACGATCGCCGTGCTGGCCCGCAAAGGCTATGCCGGGCTGACGGTTGCGGATGTGGCGAAGGAAGCTGGGCTTTCGGCCGGCATCGTCATTTTCCATTTCAACAGCAAGGACGAGTTGCTGGCGGCTGTCCTGGGCGCACTCGCCTCGGAATACCGCACCCATTGGGAGGCCAGCATGAAGGCCGCCGGCCCGGCGCCGGCTGACCGGCTCAGGGCCATGCTGCTCTCGGATTTCGACACCCATGTCTATACCCGCGAAAAGCTCGCCGCCTGGGTCGCTTTCTGGGGCGAGATCCAGGGCCGGCCGTTCTATGACCAGATCTGTGCCGGTTCCGATGCCGAGCGCCAGTCCGCCACCGAAAGCCTGTGCCGCCAGGTCATCGCCGAGGGCGGATACAGGCTCGACCCGGCACTCACCGCACGGGGGCTGGAATCGCTCGGTGACGGGCTGTGGGTCGGCCTCGGCGGATCGGGCTACAAGGGGCAGGTGAACGACACCCAGGCCAAGCAGGTGATGGCCACGGCTCTGGCGGCCTTCTTTCCGAAGCACTATTCGGCGCGGGTCTAGGGACGCACCCCCGACAACCCCCCTTTCGCGCCGCAGCAAAATCTCTATAACAGCCGCCGAGTTTCAACCCGCCATCATCCGGAGAGCTTCCCATGACGAAAGTCCGTGTTGCCATCAACGGCTTCGGCCGCATCGGCCGCAATATCGTGCGTGCCATCTATGAGTCCGGCCGGCAGGACATCGACGTCGTCGCCGTCAACGATCTGGGCCCGGTCGAGACCAACGCGCATCTCCTGCAGTTCGATTCCGTCCATGGCCGCTTCCCGCACGAGGTGGTGGTGAAGGGCGATTCGATCTCGATCGGATCCGACCAGTTCAAGGTGACCGCCATCAAGGATCCGAGCCAGCTGCCGTGGAAGGACCTCGGCATCGACATCGCGCTCGAATGCACCGGCATCTTCACCGCGCGGGACAAGGCGGCCGCCCACCTCACCGCCGGCGCCAAGCGCGTCATCGTCTCGGCCCCGTCGGATGGCGCCGACTTCACCGTCGTCTATGGCGTCAACCACGACAAGCTGTCGAAGGATCACATGGTGATCTCGAATGCCTCGTGCACGACCAATTGCCTCGTCCCCGTCGCCAAGGTGCTGAACGACGGCCTTGGCATCGAGAAGGGCATGATGACGACGATCCATTCCTACACCGGCGACCAGCCGACGCTCGACACCATGCACAAGGACCTCTACCGCGCCCGCGCCGCGGCACTGTCGATGATCCCGACCTCGACCGGTGCGGCCAAGGCCGTGGGCCTCGTGCTGCCCGAGCTCAAGGGCAAGCTCGACGGCATCTCGGTCCGCGTGCCGACGCCCAACGTCTCGGTCGTCGACCTCAAGTTCATCGCCAAGCGCGCGACGACCAAGGAAGAGGTGAACGAACTCATCAAGAAGGCCGCGGCGGGTTCCCTCAAGGGCATCCTCGGCACCACCGACAAGCCGAATGTTTCGGTAGACTTCAACCACGATCCGCATTCCTCGATCTTCCACCTCGATCAGACCAAGGTGATGGACGGCAACTTCGTGTCGATCCTGTCGTGGTACGATAACGAGTGGGGCTTCTCGAACCGCATGGGCGACACGGCCGCCTATTTCGGCAAGCTGATCGCCTGAGCCCGATGATGAAGACACGGCCCCTGCTCATCGCGCCCTCGATCCTTGCCGCCGATTTCGCGCGGCTGGGTGACGAGGTGCGCGCCATCGATGCCGCGGGGGCCGACTACATCCATATCGACGTGATGGACGGGCACTTCGTGCCCAACATCTCCTTCGGCACGCCGATCATGGAGTCGATCCGCGGTGTGACAAGCAAGCCCTTCGACGTGCACCTGATGATCGCGCCCGTCGATCCCTATCTCGAAAGCTTCGCCAGGGCGGGCGCCGACATCATCACGGTCCATGCCGAGGCCGGCCCCCATCTCGACCGCTCGCTGCAGGCCATCCGCGCCATGGGCAAGAAGGCCGGGGTCTCGCTCAACCCGGCGACACCCGCTTGCGTGCTGAAGCACGTGCTGGACCGGCTGGACCTGATCCTCGTGATGAGCGTCAACCCCGGCTTCGGCGGCCAGTCCTTCATCCCGGCCATGCTGGAGAAGATCTCCGAGATCCGCGACATGGTGGGCGGCCGCAACATCGACATCGAGGTCGATGGCGGCGTCACCCGCCACAACGCGGGCGACGTCGTGCGCGCCGGCGCCAATGTGCTGGTGGCGGGCTCGGCGATCTTCAAGACGAAGGACTACGCGGCGGAGATCAAGGCCATCCGCACGGCAGCGACGAGCGTTTCGGTCTGACGCACGCCCTCATCCGCCCTGTCGGGCACCTTCTCCCATCCTTCGGACGGGAGAAGGGACTGGTGGCGCGACCGCGAGTCCCTTCTCCCGTTGCGTAGCAATGGGAGAAGGTGGCCGACAGGCCGGATGAGGGCCTTTTAAGGTCGCTTCTCCACCCACTCCAGAAACGATTCGCACCACTTCTCCAGGTGCCGCCGGGTCTCGGCATCTGTCAGATTCCCCGCCGCGTCGAACTTCTCCTCGTTGTGGTTCACGAAGACTTCCGGACGCGGCAAGGTGATGGCCTGCAGCGCCTGCAGGTTCTGGCGCAGGTGATACTGCGCCCGCGCCGTGCCGACGAACTGCCCGCCGCCCGCGCCCACGATGCCCACCCGCTTCCAGCGAAACGGCGAGCCGCCGCGCGACAGCCAGTCGGTGGCATTCTTCAACACGCCGGGCACCGAGAAATTATACTCCGGGCAGGCAATCACGATGCCGTCCGCCGCACGGATTTTCGCATCGAGCACCTTCACGCTCTCGGGTTTCCCCGTCGCCGCCTCGTCATCCTCGTCGAACAGCGGGATGCCGTGCAGCGTGGCGATCTCCATCTCCACATGCGACGGGATCATCTCCTTCAACGCCCGCAGCAGCCCGGTGTTGGTCGATGCCTTGCGCAGCGCGCCGCTGATGCCGAAGAGCCTGGTCATGCCGCCCCCTTGATCTCCTTGAAGGCCGCGAGCGCCCTGTCGCGCGCCGTGCCGTGGTCGACGACAGGATGCGGGTAGTTCTTGCCCAGTTCAACCCCTGCGGCCTTCAGCACCAGTGCGGGCGCCTCCCACGGCCGGTGCACGAATTCATCCGGCATAGCGGCGAGTTCCGGCAGCCACTTTCGGACATAGGCGCCCGCGGGGTCGAATTTCTCGCCCTGCAGCACCGGGTTGAAGATCCGGAAATAAGGGGCGGCATCCGCCCCGCATCCCGCCACCCACTGCCAGCTCGCCGAATTGCTGCCGATGTCGGCGTCGACGAGGGTATCCCAGAACCAGCGCTCGCCCTCTTGCCAGGGGATCAGCAGATCCTTGATGAGGAAAGACGCTGCAATCATGCGCACGCGGTTGTGCATGATGCCGGTCACCCACAATTCGCGCAGCCCCGCATCGACGATGGGATAGCCGGTGCGCCCCTTCTGCCATTGCTTCAGCGCCTGCGGGTTCTCGTTCCACGGGAACTCCGCGAACTCCGGGCGGAAGGGTTTCTCCGGCAGCGTCGGCCAGTGATGCAGCAGGTGATAGGAGAATTCGCGCCACAGCACTTCCTTGAGGAACTTCTCCGCCGCCCTGTCGAGCTTTCCGCCGGCGGCAAGCTGCGCCGCGCGCACCGCGTGCCAGCACTGGCCCGGGCTGATCTCGCCCGAGCGCAGATAAGGCGAAAGCCGCGAGGTCACATCGCGGTCCGGCCGGTCGCGCTCGTCGGCATAATGTGCCAGACCGTCTGCGATGAAGTTCTTGAGCCGTGCTGCAGCACCTGCTTCACCGGGCGTCCAGTGCGCCGCCATGCCATTCGCCCAGTCAGGCCTGGTCGGCAGCAGGCCCCAGTCGGCAAGGCTGTCGCTCTTCAGTTTGCCGTCGAACACGGTGAACTGCGGCACCGGTTTCAGCGCTCTGGGCTCTCCCGCCGCGAAGCACGCCTTGGAGAAGGGGGTATAGACCCGGTAGGGCTCGCCCGAGCCGTTGCGAATGGATTCCGGCTCATGCAGCAGGAAGCCGCCGTAGCGGTGACATGATGCGCCTGCGGCATCGGCAGCGGCCTTGACCCGGCGCTCCAGCCCGCCCGACCATGGTGCGTAGTCGCGGGTGAAGTGCACGGACGCGGCTCCGCTCTCCGTCAGCACCTCGGCAATGACCTTGTCCGCCGCGCCCGGGCGCAAGATCAGCGGAACCGTGGCGGAGAGCGCCTCGAGGCTCTTGTGCAGCCACCAGCGCGCCGCACCGCCGAGGCGCCATGCGCCCGGCGTCTCGTCATCGAGAACATGGAGGAAGATGACGGGACCCTGCGCCGCGGCGGCCGTGAGGGCCGCATTGTCCGTGAGGCGCAGGTCGTTGCGGAGCCAGTAGAGCGAAGGAGATGCCATGATCAGCTTTTACGCAGCCCGCGAGGGGTGGGATCAACCCCGTCCCGAGGTGACGCGTCCGAGACCTTACGGCGTTCTCACGACGCGCTCGGGGAACGCATCGGCAAGAGCCCGGCGATCGGCGGCAATCACGCCGCGTTCGGTGATGAGGCCGGTCACCAGCCGTGCCGGCGTCACGTCGAAGGCGTAATTTGCAACCCTTGAGCCACGCGGCACGATTTCCACCGTCTCGATGCGCCCGTCTTCCGTGCGCCCCGACATGTGTGAAACTTCATGCCCTCCGCGCTGCTCGATCGGGATTTCCCGAATTCCGTCCATCACGGTGAAGTCGATGGTGGGGGAGGGCAGCGCCACGTAGAAGGGCACGCCATTGTCATGCGCCGCTAGCGCCTTGAGATAGGTGCCGATCTTGTTGCACACGTCGCCCTGCGCCGTGGTGCGGTCGGTTCCCACGATGGCCATGTCGACGAGGCCATGCTGCATCAGGTGGCCACCCGTGTTGTCGGGGATCACGGTGTGCGGCACGCCGTGGTGCAGCAGTTCCCAGGCGGTGAGCGATGCGCCCTGGTTGCGCGGGCGCGTCTCGTCCACCCAGACATGGACCGCGACCCCCGCATCATGTGCGGCATAGATCGGGGCCGTGGCGGTGCCCCAGTCGACCGTCGCCAGCCAACCCGCGTTGCAGTGGGTCAGAATGTTGACGGCCTCGCCCGGCTTCTTGGTTGCGGAGATGCTCCTGATGATGTCGAGGCCGCTGCGCCCGATCGCCTGGTTGATGGCCACGTCCTCGTCCGCGATCTCGGCCGCACGCGCGTAGGCCCTGGCGGCGCGCGCGGCGGCGGGCAGTGGCTTCAGCACGCGCACCATTTCGTCGAGCGCCCATTTCAGATTGATGGCGGTGGGCCGCGTCTGCACCAGCAGATCATAGGCACCGGCCAGCGCGGCGTCGGAATTGTCCTGCCGCATGGCGAGCGCCATGCCATAGGCGGCCGTCACGCCGATGAGCGGTGCACCGCGCACCAGCATGTCCTTGATGGCCATCGCCGCCTCCTCCGGGGTGCGCAACGTGACCGTCTCGAACACATGCGGAAACCTCGTCTGGTCGATGATGTCCACCGCCCAGCCGTCGGCGTTGAGCCAGATGGTGCGGTAGTGCCGTCCGTTCACGTTCATGGGTGATCCTCTCCGGAAGCCGGACTGTGGCGGAGAACGCCCTCACAATCAATCTGGGGGCGGTTTGCGATCCGGCCTCCGCCAGCACGACCGGCCGGAGAGCGAAGAACGCGGATTGCGCGGATTGAAAGCAAGCTTTGGGATGTCGCAGTCAGCAAGCGCCGTGGCACGGGCGCGACACCTCGTGAATTATCATGCCGTGCTCCTCCATCCGTCTTGACTTCCCGTGCAAACATCGCGACTTGGAACAAGGCAAGGGTTCACGCACAAGACCTATGTGTTCACAAGTCTACACAAGAATTCGTTAAGCCGCCGTTCATGCTGAATGGTGGAACCTCGTTGACATGCGTACCACCGGCGAAACCGGTGCAAGACTAGAAACGACTTCTTCCGGCAAGCCTGTTGATGCTCCGGTGTCCTGGACCGACGACATGACCATCACCATCAGTGAAAACGTGTTTCCGCTCTTTCATCCGGCGATGATGGATGACCTGAAGGATCCGTGCCCCGTGTTCGACGGCGAGCTCTGGCATGTGTTCGGGTCGGCCGGCACGGTGAAGAGCGAGACGTGGAGCATTCTTCACGCCACCGCGCCCGATCTCTATGGTCCGTGGACGGAGCATGAGCCGGTCAAGCTGCCGATCAGCGGCTCGGGAGTCGCGGCCCCCGGTGTCATATTCGACGCCGGCGTCTTCCACATGTTCGTGCAGACCGAATTCATGAAATCGGGCGGGCGCTGCGAACACGCCGTGTCGAACGATGGATTCCACTGGGTGGTATTGGCGCCGGCGATCCTCGCCATTGCGGGAACCGGCGAGGATGGCATCTACGATCCGCATCCCGCGATGATCGGCGGACAGCGCTATATCGCCTATTCCGGCATGCCGCCCTTCGCGCGGGTGCCGCAGCCCGACATCTATCTCGCCCGCTCGATGTCCGATTCATGGTTCGGACCCTGGAAGCGGCTCGGCAAGATTCTCGATCACGCGGATGTGCCGCACCACAATCCGCGCGAACATCCCGATTACGAATGGGGTATCGAGGGTGCGCAGCTGGTCGAACTTCCCGATGGCCGCATCCTGCTGAACGCAACCTGCTTCCTGCCCGAAGGCCAGCGGGGCAGCCGGCAGCGCGTGTTCTTCGCCATCGCCGAGAAGGTCGAAGGTCCCTACCGGTCGCTCGGTCCGGTGCTCGATCCGGGCGAGCCGGGCGAGAACGGCCATTCGACGGTCATGGTCAACGGCAGCGAGCTCACCCTGTTCTATCAAAGCCGGCGCGTGGCCACCGATCATCGATGGCGTTTCGGCATCGCCAAGTTCGACCTGGCACAGCCGCACCTGTCGCAAAGCGCCTGACGTACCGGTGAGCGCGTCCTGACGCCTGCGCGCGGCGTGCCGTGACCCACTGTCTTCTTCTGCACGCTGCACGCGCCTGCGGTCGCGGAACCAAAGTGGGACCCGCACGTTGGGTGAAAGCGGACCCCCTAACCCTCCAGAATAGTCCTGCATCCTGACCGGCCGATGCGGCTGGCCCAGTGGCAGCTTTCGCGAGACCTGGACACGGGTGCCGTCCAGACGCGCGGCGTTTTGCCGTGAGTTTCAGGATCTTGGAACGACCCGCCAACTGAAAGGAACAGGACAGACATGGCTCTCCAGATACCGACGGCAATCTCGAAGACCAAGGGCGCGGCATCCGAGTCGACAGTTCTGCTGTGCCTGTCGCATCTGCGCTGGAACTTCGTCTTCCAGCGCCCGCAGCATCTGCTCACCCGCGCGGCGCGAACCAACACCGTATTGTATTTCGAAGAACCGGTTTACGAAAACGTGACCCGCGCGACGCTGCGCGCCGCCGACATGGATGGCGTGCGCGTTCTTACCCCGGTCCTGCCTGAGGGAACCACCGCGGCCCAGGCGATCGTCATGCAGCGTTCACTTCTCAACAATGCGCTGGCTTCGCTCACCTATGACCGGCTGGTCCTCTGGTACTACACGCCGATGGCGCTGCCATTCTCCGACCACGTCGATTGTGACGTCTGCGTCTATGACTGCATGGACGAACTCTCCGCCTTCAAGAATGCACCGCGCGAACTGGTGCAGATGGAACGCCTCCTGATGCAGCGGGCCGACGTCGTCTTCACCGGCGGCCAGAGCATCTACGAGGCCAAGCGCCGGCTGCACAGGTCCATCCATCCCTTCCCGTCGTCGATCGACGTTGCGCATTTCCACAAGGCCAGGAAGCCGACGAAGGATCCGGCGGACCAGGCCGCGATCCCCCACCCGCGCGTCGGCTTTGCCGGGGTGATCGACGAGCGTCTCGACATCAAGCTGCTGGACGATGCGGCCGCCAAGATGCCCGATGTGCAGTTCATCATGATCGGTCCAGTGGTGAAGATCGATCCCGCGGACCTGCCGCGCCGCGCCAACATCCACTGGCTTGGCGGCAAGTCCTATGCCGAACTCCCGACCTACATGGCCAACTGGGACATGGGCTGGATGCCCTTTGCCCTCAACGAGGCAACCCGCTACATCAGCCCCACCAAGACGCCGGAGTTCCTGGCGGCGGGGCTGCCGGTGGTGTCGACGGCCATCGTCGACGTGGTGCGGAGCTATGGCGCGCAGGGTCTTGTGCAAATCGCCGACGCCGATGACATCGAGGACAAGATCCGCGAGGGGCTCGGCAATCCGAAGGACCTGATGCGCCGCTCGGTCGATGCCTATCTGTCCACCATGTCATGGGACCAGACCTGGGCTGCGATGTCCGCCCATTTGTCGCGCGTGGCGCGGCCGCGTGTCGAAGCCGCACTGCGCGTCGGGGCGTGAGCGGCATGTTCGACTGGCTCATCGTCGGCGCCGGCTTCGCCGGAAGCGTGCTTGCGGAACGGATCGCCTCCCAGCGGGGGGAATCCGTTCTCCTCATCGACCGGCGCAGCCATATCGGCGGCAATGCCTATGACTGCTATGACGATGCGGGCATTCTCATCCACCGTTATGGCCCGCACATCTTCCACACCAACGGGCAGCAGATCGTCGACTATCTCTCGCAATTCACGGCCTGGCGCCCCTACGAGCACCGGGTGCTGGCGAAAGTGGACAACAAACTGCTGCCGATCCCCATCAACCTCGATACGATCAACGGTCTGTACGGCCTCGACCTGAATTCGGAGCAGCTCGAGCGGTTTTTCGCCGAGCGGCGCGAGCCGGTCGACGAGATCAAGACGTCCGAGGATGTCGTCGTCAGCACCGTCGGCCGCGAACTCTATGAGAAGTTCTTCCGCGGCTATACCCGCAAGCAGTGGGGGGTGGATCCCTCCGAACTCAACAAGTCCGTGACCTCGCGGATCCCGACGCGCACCAACCGCGACGATCGTTACTTTACCGACACGTTCCAGGCCATGCCGCTGCATGGCTACACCCGGATGTTCGAGCGGATGCTGAACCATCCCAAGATCAAGATAATGCTGCAGACGGATTTTCGTGAGATCCGCGATCTGGTGCCGTTCAACCGGCTGATCTTTACCGGGCCGGTAGATGAGTTCTTCGGCTGGCAGTTCGGCAAGCTTCCCTATCGTTCGCTGCGGTTCGAGCACCGGACCGTCGACCAGGAGCAGTTCCAGCCCGTCGCCGTCGTCAACTATCCGCAGACGGAGGATTACACGCGCATCACCGAATACAAGCACCTGACGGGCCAGAAGGCGGCGCGCACCAGCCTGACCTACGAGTATCCGACCGATACGGGCGATCCCTACTATCCCGTTCCGCGGGCCGAAAACGAGGCGCTGTACAAGCGCTACGAAGCCCTGGCGGCGGCCCGAAGCGACGTCTGGTTCGTTGGCCGGCTGGCAACCTACCGCTACTACAACATGGACCAGGTGGTGGGCCAGGCACTGTCGACCTTCCGGCGCATCCAGGATGCGCTCCCCACCGCCGCGCCGCGTCAGGCCATGTCGGAAGCGGCCGAATAGAACCTCTTCTGCGCGGGGCAATCAGCGGCGGGCCGAGGGAACGTTTCGGCCTGCCGCCTGTTGGGCTCAACACCACCCGAGTGAGGAGAGCCCCATGTATCACCATGTGAAGAAGCTGATGTACACCGTTCGCGTCGATGCGCCCGACCCGCGCTTCGGCAACATGCTGCTCGAGCAGTTCGGCGGCGCGAACGGCGAGCTGGCGGCCGCGATGCAATATTCCATTCAGGGACTGAATTGCGACGATGCCGCCCGCAAGGACCTGCTGATGGATATCGGCACCGAGGAGCTGAGCCATCTCGAGATCGTGGGCAACCTTGCCCGGCTGCATCTCGCCCAGATGAAGAACAGCCGCGATGCCGCAGAAGCCGACCCGCTCATTGCCATCGCAGGCGGCGGTGGTGTCAGTCTGTACAATTCCATGGGCAGCGCCTGGACGGCCGACTACCTGAAGATCACGGGTGAGCTCGACGTCGATCTGCGCAGCAACATCGCTGCCGAGGCCCGCGCCAAGATCGTCTATGAGCGTCTCATCGATTTCTGCGACGATGCCGGAACGAAGGATGCGCTGCAGTTTCTCATGACCCGTGAGATCACGCACATGAAGGCCTTTGCCGCGGCGCTGGAAAGCATGGAGAAGCCGCCTTTCTCGATTGGCCGCATTGCGCCCAGCGCCGGCGTCGTCAACCAGTTCTACAATGACTCGACCGGCACGGGCGACATGGGCGAGATCGACACCCGCGGGCCGTGGAACGAGGGCGGTGACTGGGAGTTCATCCAGTTGCCAGCCATGCCGGCGCAGAATGGTGCTGGCCATGACGGCGAAGAGGGGTTTGCCGAAGCCGCGGTGGAAAGTTCGATACCGACCGAGCCCGATGCCATTCATGCCTCCCTCGTCGAGATGCTGCGCGACATGCTCCATGCGGAGAAGCAGCTGATCAAGGCCCTGCCCAAGATGTCAAAGGCGGCTCACGCGGAGCAGCTGCGCGATGCGTTCGACCTGCATCTCGCTGAAACCGAAGTTCATGCCCAGCGCCTCACCGAGATCCTCGAGATGATGGGAGAGAGCTCGGCCCGGCCGAAGCCGTGCAAGGGCATGATGGGCCTCCTCGAAGAAGGCGATGACATCATCAGCGAAAACCGCAAGCGCGATGCCTATGCAGCAGACCTCAACCTCATTGCCGCGGCGCACAAGGTCGAGCATTACGAAATGGCGAGCTACATCACGGCGCGCAATCTCGCCAATCAGCTGCGCCTGCCGGAGATCAGCCGGCTGTTGCAGATGACGCTTGCCGAGGAGCAAAATGCCGACATGCTGCTCGACCAGATCCAGCGGCCGCTGATTTCTGTCCTCAGCAGGCCCGCTGCGATCATGTGACGGGCAGGCGGACTAGTCGTCCTGCTTTCCGCCGCGGGCCACGATGTGAAGCATGCCATCTGCCAGAGGGCGCTGCAATTGCAGCGCCTTTTCCGCTGGTGCGGTGAGCCAGAGGTCGACCTCTTCAGGCGTGGTCAGGATGGCCGGCATCGCCTTGGGATGGACGGCGCCCACGTCGGAATTGGCTTCCGTCGTCAGGAAGGCGAACAGGTCATTGGTGGTTTCCCCTTCGCGCACCTTGCGCACCGAGGTCCACCGGGTCCAGATCCCCGCGAAGAAGGCCAGGGGCCGCTCGGCGCCGAAGGCGAACCAGGCATTTTCCCTTCGTCCGTCGGCCAAGGTGGCGGGTTCGGCGAAGCTGGTGAATGGCACCACGCAGCGCGATGCCGGAGCAAGCCAGCGCCGCCAGTGGGGCGAGGCGGCGTTGCGCACATTGGTGACGCCCGGGTCGCAATTGCGGCCCTTGAGGGCAAAGGCAGGCGACGGCATGCCCCACCGCGCATAGACCAGTTCGCGTCCGTCCGCACCCTGGCGAAGGATGGGCGCCTGGTAATCCGGATAGATGCCGGGCAGCGGCGGCATGTTGCCGGTCCCGTCGGTCATGGCGCGGGCCATGGCGATGATCGCGGCCTGGCCCTTGGTCAGACTATAGAGGTTGCACATGCGTTGCTCGAATGGGCGGATTCATCACGAACACATTGCATTTTACAGCCTCCAAACACATAGTTGAATGACAATCTGGCAGGAGGGGGAATGCGCGAGGTGCGCGTCAGGCGGCGTCTCGCCGCCATCATGGCGGCGGAGGTCGTCGGCTTCAGCCGGCTCATGGAAGCCAATGAGGAAGCGACACTGGCGGCCCTGCGCCAGCACCATGAAGACCTGATCGATCCTGCCGCCGCGCGTCACGAGGGTCGCATTTTCAAGTCCATGGGCGAGGGATTTCTCGCTGAATTTGCCAGCGCCATCGAGGCTGCCGAGGCGGCGCTGGCGATCCAGCGCGGGCTGGCCGCGCGCAACGCCCAGGCGCCTGCCGACCGCGCGGTGAGGTTTCGCATTGCCATCAATCTCGGCGACGTGCTGGTGCAGGGCGATGATTTCTACGGTGACGACGTCAACCTCGCATCGCGCATGGTGGCCCATGCGCCGCCCGGCGGGATCGCCTGTTCGGCCGGCATCCGCTTCCAGATCGGCAGCAAGCTCGATGTGAATTTCGAAGACCTCGGCGAGAAGAGCCTCCGCAACATCGCAAGGCCGCTCCACATCTTCCTGATCGATGCAGGCCTTCCCGGCGCGCCGCAAAGCAAGGTCGTGGCGCGGCACGGGCAGGAGCGCACCTCACTCGCGGTCCTGCCCTTCACCAACATGAGCGGTGATCCGCAGCAGGAATATTTTTCCGACGGCATCACCGAGGATCTGATCACCGATCTCTCGAACGTCTCCGAACTGTTCGTGCTGAGCCGCAATGCGGTGTTCAAGCACAAGGGCCGCCCCGCCGACATGGAGCGGATCGCCGGCGACCTCGGTGTCGGCTATCTCCTGCATGGCAGCGTGCGCAAGGCCGGCTCGAAGGTGCGCGACACGGCGCAGCTCACCGAGGGCGCCAGCGGCGGGCAGGTCTGGGCCGATCGCTATGACCGCGATCTCACCGACATCTTCGCGCTGCAGGACGAGATCACCAAGTCGATCGTCGCCGAGCTCAAAGTCAAGCTGCTGCCGCGCGAGCGCCGTGCCATCGAACAGGCCCCCACGCGCAATGTCGAGGCCTATACCTGGTTCCTGCGCGGGCGGGACTACTTCCACCGCGGCTCGCGCACCTATTACACCTTGGCGAAGCGCATGTTCGCCAAGGCGATCGAGCTCGATCCCGCCTATGCCAGGGCCCACGCGGGCCTCGCCGACTGCGATGCATTTCTCTACATGGATTACAGCGAGGAAACCGCTGACGCCGTGCTGCTCAACAGCGAGCGGGCGCTGGCGCTCGAGCCACATCTTGCCGATGCCCATGCCTCACGTGGCCTCGCACTTTCGATCGCCCATCGCTTCGCCGAATCGGAAGCCGAATTCGCTGCTGCACTGGCATCGGGCGCCGATCTCTTCGAGGTCCATTATTTTTACGGCCGGTCCTGCTATGCGCAGGGCCGCCTCGCCGACACGGCGAAGCACTGGGAACGCGCAGCGGAGATTAAGCCCGAGGACTACCAGACGCTGATCCTGCTGAACCAGGTCTATACATCGCTTGGCCGGGAAGCGGACGCGGTGCGCTGTGCGACGAGGGGCGTGGAGCGCGCCGAGCGTGAATTTGCGCGCAACCCGGAGAACCCGCGTCCGGCCTATTTCCTGGCCACCGCACTTGCCAAGCTGGGGGAAACGAAGCGCGCCGAGCAGTGGGCAAGGACGGCGCTGGCCATTGCGCCGGACGACTACCTGACGCTCTACAACATCGCCTGCTACTACAGTGTCGGGAGCCGGGCCGATGAAGCCTTCGGCCTTCTCGCCAGGCTCCTGCCGATCAGCAATGCGGATATGCGGGAGTGGATCCTGCGCGACTCGGATTTCGATCCGCTGCATGCGGACCCGCGCTGGCAGGAGGTCAGGCGTGCCGCCGCCCCCGACTGGGGCGGCGGGCACGCCTGAGGGTGTTAAATTAGTTCTGCCAGACGGCGCCCGTCTTGGCATTCACCGAGACGTTGCGCGGCTTGCCGTTCCGCACGGCCGAGAAATTGTAGATCTTGCCGGTACAATCGAGCGTGACGATATTGTAATAGCCGCTCGCCTTCACTGCCTGACGGGCCTGACCACAGGTCATCCAGGCCGGCTGCACGTAGCTGTAGGCATAGGGGTCATACCAGCCGCGGCCATAGTAGTAGCGCCAGTGCGGCGCCACGGCATAGCCGTAATAAGGCACGCCGCCATAGACATAGACCCGGGCTTCCGCCGGCGGTGCTGCGGTGACCGCCATGGTGGCGAGCGTCGCCAGACCTGCCGCTGCGAGCAACATCCGTTTCATCATGTTGTTTCTCCTTGCCGATGAACTTTCCGCCACATCGAACCGTCCGGGCGGTCGGCGGCCATTCTCCGCTCCGGCCGTGTATTGTCCATAAACCTTTGCGTGCCCGATGCGCCACAATCAACTCACTGCGGCTGGGCGAGAAATTGCTCCAGCTCCTGCGGCAGCACGATGCCGGGGGCGAGCCCGCGCGCCCGCTCGGCGGCGGCAGCCGCAGCCGTGCGGTCGCCCTTCAGCGCATAGCCGATGGCGGAGGCGACCCAGACGTCGGCGCGCTGCGGCTCGGCAGCCTGCGCCCGCCGGTACCAGCCCAGTGCCTCGTCATATTTCTGCTGGCGGGCTGCCATGTCGCCGCGCGCCAGCATGATGTCGGCGTTGCGCGGCGAGGCGGCGAGGCCGGAAGACAGCGCATCCTCAGCGGCCTGCGGGTTGCCGCGGGCCTCGGCGAGCTGCGCCAGCACCAGCCAGCCCGAGGCCATCTGCGGGTCCATCTCGACCGCCGTGGCAAAGGCCTCCTGGGCCGCATCCCACTGCCGGCGGCTGAGCGCCAGTCCGCCCATCGCCACCTGGGCTTCCGGCGTGTCGGCATTGGCCATGCGGGCGGCCGTGAAGTCCGCGAGTCCCTGGCGGTAATTCGCGTCAATGCCAGCGGGCAGCATGGCGACACCCGCCCCGGCGATCTCCACCGCGGCGCGCTGGCGCACGCTGCGTGACGGATCGGTGAGCAGCGGCATCAGCAGCGCCAGCCGGTCCTGCACGCCGATCTGGCGCAGCGCACCGGTGGCGGCAGCGCGCACCATCGGGTCGTCGTCCTTCACCAGCTGGCCCGCAGCGGCGGCCGACAGCGTGCCGACGCTCCCCAGTGCGGTGACGCCGGTGGCGCGCACCACGGCGGGGTGCTCCGTGTCGAGTACATAGCGCGTCAGATCGGCGATGGTCTTGTCGGAGTGGTCGCCACCGTCGAAGGCGATGATGGCGCTGCGATCCTGCCAGCTCGTGTCGCCGGCGGGCTTCCACAGGGCGATCTGCCCGGCCGCCCACTCCGCCGTCTTTCCGGCATGGCACCCGGTGCAGACGTCGGGCGCCCCTGCTGCCTTGGACTGCATGGGATCGGGCCGGCGGAAGAAATGGTCGCGCCGCGGGTCGATCAGCATGTAGCTGCGCTCGGGCATGTGGCAACTCACGCATTGCGCCGCCGCGCTGCCCTGCTTGTGATGGTGATGCTCCGGCGTGTCGTAGTCGGCCTTGCGCAGCGACGGAAACTGCGCGTTCCCCGCCACACTGTGGCACTGCGTGCACACGGCGTTGCCCTCCGCCACCAGCCCGCCGCCGTGCGGTTCGTGGCAGTTGGAGCAGGTCACCCCCTTGGATTTCATCTTTGATTGCAGGAAGGAGCCGAGGATGAACACCTCATCCTTCTGCTGTCCGTCGGGGAAGTAGAGATCCGGCGTAAGCAGCGCCAGGCCATAATTGTCGTGGAACGGCGCGCCGGCCGGGGGCTGCACCTGCGAAAAGGCTTCGCGCCGCGAATGGCAGGGGCCGCACACGTCGATTTCCTGCGCCTGATGGCCGGGCCCCATCGGCAGCGCCGCATAGGGGTCGGTGCCCTGCCTCGTCTTCGCCCAGTCATTGTGCGGCTGGCCCGGCCCGTGGCAGGCCTCGCAGCCGACGGTGAGTTCCGCCCAGTGGCTCTTGTAGGTGCGCGAGGGCAGGTCATAGGCCTTGTCGAAGCCCGTCTGGTGGCAGGTGGCGCAGCGGGCCTGCCAGTTCTTGTAGCTCCCCGTCCAGTGCAGCCCGTCGCCGGGCGGTGCATCCTGGTCGGGATAGAGGTGGAACCATTTCTTCCCGGTCACGTCCCAGGCGAGGTCGAGCACCTGCAGCCGGCCCTTCTCGGTTGCGACCAGATATTGCTGCAGCGGCCGGTGGCCCACCGTGTAGAGCACCTCGAATGTCTGCGGCTTGCCGTCAGCGCCCTCGGTCGTGACGAAATACTTGCCGTCCTTGCTGGTGAAGCGCGTCGTCACGCCCTTGCTGGTGAAGCTGGCGTCGTTGAAGTCGCCCAGCACGCTCGCAGCATCGGGCGTCTTCAGCGCCCAGGCATGGTCGGAGCCCGCCCAGGCGGTGGCCTCGGCCGCATGGCATTGCGTGCAGCTGGCGCTGCCGGCGAAGCCCGCATGCGGTGCATCCTCGGCCAGGGCGAGGCAGGGGGCCAGCATGCACAGCACCGCTGCCAGTATCAGTCGCCAACGGGGCTTCAACATCGCCTGTCCATATATCGCGTCGCGGCAAAAGGAAAGGCACCGGAGGGCGCTGTCACGCCATTCCGGTGCCCGTGTGTCGTCGGGAGGCTAGTTGTTGTTGGCCTGGCTGGTGACGCTCTCCATCACGCGTTCCAGATTGAAGCTGCCCGGCTTCTGCCGCGGCGGGAAGTCCTTGAAGCTCTGCAGCCAGCGGGCGACATAGGCGGTGGCTGGGGCAATGACGAACATGTGCTCCATGTACCAGCGCTGGAAGCCCATGGCGTTCTCTTCCTCGGCCCGCTCGAAGGGGTCCATCCGCAGATTGGTGATCAGCGGCGCACGCAGCACCGTGAAGGGCTCCTGCCACACGCGCAGGCCCTCCGCCTTCTGCTCCAGGAAGGTGATCTTCCAGTTGCCGTAGCGCAGTGCCGCGACGCTGCCGTCATCCGTCCAGTAGATGAAGTCCTTGCGCGGCCAGTCGCCCTTGCCTTCCAGCGCGGGACGCAGGTCATAGCCGTCGAGGTGAACCTTGTACGCGCGGTTGCCGATCTTTTCGCCCTTGAGGAGTTCCTCCGTGACGTTCGGATCGCCGGCAGCGGCGAGGAGGGTCGGCAGCATGTCTTCATGCGTGCCGATGTCGTTGATCACCGTGCCGGGCTTGATCACACCGGGCCAGCGGATGAGGGCCGGCACGCGGTAGCCGCCTTCCCAGTTGGTGTTCTTCTCGCCGCGGAACATGGTCGTGCCGCCGTCGGGCCAGGTGAAGGTTTCCGCACCATTGTCGGTCGAATACATGACGATGGTGTTGTCCTCGATGCCGAGGTCCTTCAGCTTGGCGAGCAGCTGGCCCACCATGCCGTCATGCTCGACCATGCCGTCGGCATAGATGCCAAGACCTGTCATGCCTTCTGACGCGGGCTTGAGGTGCGTGAAGATGTGCATGCGGGTGGAGTTCCACCACACGAAGAAGGGCTTCTTCTCCTTCACCGCCTTTTCCATGAAGCCCATGGCGGCGGTGGTCACTTCCTCGTCCACCGTTTCCATGCGCTTCTTGGTCAGCGGCCCGGTGTCCTCGATCTTCTGGGAACCGTCCGGCATGGCGAAGGAGTGGATGACGCCGCGCGGGCCGAACTTCTTCTGGAAGTCCGGGTCCTTGGGATAGTCCAGGTTCTCCGGCTCTTCCTCTGCATTGAGGTGGTAGAGATTGCCGAAGAATTCGTCGAAGCCGTTGTTGGTCGGCAGCATCTCGTCGCGGTCGCCCAGATGGTTCTTGCCGAACTGTCCGGTGACGTAACCCTGCTTCTTCAGCAGGGTGGCGATGGTCGGATCCTCGATCTTCATGCCCTCCGGTGCGCCGGGCAGCCCGACCTTGGTGAGGCCGGTGCGGATCGGCGACTGGCCGGTAATGAAGGCGGCGCGGCCGGCGGTGCAGCTCTGCTGGCCATACCAGTCGGTGAACAAAGCACCCTGCGCGGCGATCGAGTCGATGTTGGGGGTCTTGTAGCCCATCATGCCGCGGTTGTAGGCGCTGATGTTGAAGCCGCCGATGTCGTCACCCCAGATGACGAGGATGTTCGGCTTGTCGGCCGCCCGGGCGCTGGCGGTGGTTGCGGCGCCCAGCGCCAGCAGGGCTGCGGTGAACAGCGTCAGGCGTCTCAGAATGCCTGGTCGGTTTTGCGTCGTGTCGAGCATCGGGTGTTCCTCCGTTGGGTCCACACGGAGAACGGCGCGGCCACGGCCCCGCCAACGGCGCAGCCCGCATAGCCGCATTCGGCCGAGGCCGATGCCGTACCCCGTTCTCCTGCCGCCGTCCCGGCGCCAGCGGGTTGACATAACCCTACCTTGAGGGGATCAATTGTGTAAGGTTGCAATATCTTGCATAGAGCCTGAAAAATAAATGCAATTGGAAGAAGCCTACGCCATTGCACGGTCGAGCCGCTGGCTGGCCCAGCACGAAAGGCACATCCAGGACCTGATCCTCTCCCGCATGCGGCTGGTGAGCCTGCCGCGGAACCGCACACTCTTCGACGTCGAGGATCCGGCGCGGGATATCTATTGCGTAATTTCGGGCTGCGCCGTCATTACCGTACCACATCCGGTGCAGGGCATGACCCATGCCCATGTGATGTACGCCGGGCGCTGGTTCGGCGAACCGGCGGCGCTGGGCAGGCGGCCGCGCATCATGTCGGTCTTTGCCCGGAGGCCCACCGAATTTCTCGCCTTGTCGCAGCAGGCGATTGCCGACCTGCTGCAGGCCGATCCGTCCCTGAACTGGGTGTTCTTCAATCTGATGGCGTGGAACGTGGAGGAATATCTGCTGCATGCCGTCGATCTCATGATCGTCGACCCGAAGATCCGTTTGTGTTCGCGCCTCCTCACCTTCGGGGGCCGACTGCTCACCTATCTGCCGGCAGGGCCTGTCAGCATTCCGCTGACCCAGGAGGAACTGGCGGCGGCCGCCAACATGTCGCGCTCCACGGTCTTTCACCTGCTGGGCGACCTGGTGGAGCAGGGTATCTGCGAACTCGGCTACCGCGACGTCCGCATCATCGACATGGCGCGGCTTGCCGCCATCGTCGAGGCCGCGAGCAGCACTTAGGCAGCCGCCGTGGCGATGTCGCCGAAATCGGTTGATATCTGCCGCACCAGCCAGACCAGCCGCTCGAAAAGCCCGGTCGCCACGAACAGCGACTCGCGGTTGGACTGGAACTCCGCGTCCTGTCCCACGATCTGCCGGCGGAACCTGGTCATCACCTCGCTGCGGTCGGCGGTCAGCCGTTCCAGCATGGCTGCGTCGGTCAGGTCGCCATTGGCCTGGTCCGCGGCGAGGCCGAGGAGAAGGTGCAGGGTTTCGCTCATCGGCTCGCAGATTGCCCGCTCGCGCTCGCTCACCCCCGTCAGCGACGAGAGCTCGCGGACATAGCCATGCAATGCATCGATGATCGAGAAGATATGCTCGTTGCAGCGCTGCAGCACCAACAGTCCGGCAACGTCGGTGCCGGTCGGATGGCGGGCCACGGCCTCGCTCACGAAGGCCGAAATCTCGCTGGCCAGCCGCTGCGCCAGAACCTGCCGGGAATCGTTGTCCAGGCTGGCGTCGGTCTCCGGCTCGTCGGGCCTTACCGGATTCAGGGCCGCCGGAAACAGCGAGACGAGTTTCGCCTGCTCGCGCCTCGCCAGGACGAAGGCGGTGTCCGGGTCCTCCGTCGCCTCGTCGACGATGAATTCCGGCTCGAACTGCTGGAGGTCGCGATCGGTCGGGGCCAGAACCTGCATAAGCTTCAGCAGCGGAACCCGCAGCAGGCTCGACAGCAATGCTCCCAGGAGGTTGATGGCGAGGAAGAAAACCGAGAGCGCCACCGGAAGTGAAACTCCGCTTGCAGGCGTTTGCAAGAGTCCCGTCTCGGGCGCCATCACGGCAAGTGGCAGCATGATCAGGGAGCCAATGAGCTTGACGGCCGCCTGCCACAGGGCCAGCTGGCGCGGTGGCCCGGAAAGGTGCGACGAGATGAGGGCGACACTCATTCCCGAGCCGGCATTCGCCCCGCAGATCATGACCATCGCAGCGTCGAGCGGAACGATTCCGGTGGCGCTCAGCATCACGGCAAGCGCACTCACCGTCGACGACGACTGCATCACCAGCGTCACGATGAAGCCGATGAGAAAGCCGTAGATCCAGGACTCGGATGCAAAGGTGAAAAACTCCATCACCCAGCTGCTGCCCGACAGCGCATGGCCCGTGGCCTTCAGCATGGTGAGGCCAAACAGCGTGACACCGATTGCAAGTAGGAGGTCCGTGGCCCGCCGCCCGGCCTCGCCGCGATGCAGCGAGGCGATGTAAAGCAGGCCGACTGTGGCGAGGGCGAGCAGCGCGAGTTCGCGCAGGTCGACCGAGGCGAGGAAGACCAGCACCGAGGTGCCGACGGAGGTCCATGCGCTGATGGTCAGCGCCGTATCGAAGCTGATGGCGCGGGCGTTGAGCAGCCCGATGCAGATGAAGGTCGCTGCGCTGGTGCTTTGCGTCACCGCGCCGAGCAGGCTTCCCGCCAGGGCATTGGCGAAGGGCAGACGCGACATGCGGGCCAGCGCCAGCCGCAGCCGCCGTGCCGCCAGTGCGCGCACCGCCTCCGACAGCATATGGAGGCCCGCCAGGAAGAAGCCAAGGCCGGCGAAGGCGGCAAGCGCATTCTCGAACATGGTCTAACTGGTCCGGGTGGCGCGCAGCAGGCGGTAGAGGACGAATGCCATCACCGCCAGCGCGCCGAGAATGACGCTGATGATGAAGCTGTGAAGCGTCGCATAGCGCGACGCCATGGCGCTGATCAGTTCGGCGCGCTTGGCATCCGATGCCGTCCCGATGTCCGTTGCGAGGGATCCGATGCCGGATTCGAGCGCCCGGTCCGCGCCCCGCAGCTTCACGTCGATGGCATGTGCGGTCGCGGCGTCGAGCGTCGGGGCCGCACCCTGCATCTCCTTCAGCGTCTGCTCATATGACGTCGTCAGTGCCTCGTGGGCGGAGAGCAGGGTTGCAGCGCGCTGTGCGTCGGTGTCGAAGCCCAGCTGCCTCGCCTGGTCCGCGACACTGCTCAGCAGCCGCTCGGTCTCGCTGTCCTGCTTCACGAAGGCATCATGGTGCTTGGCGAGCAGCTGTGCATCGTCGCCGCGCAACAGGATGTTCTTCCACTCCTGCACCTGAACCTTGAAGGCTACCTGCGCCTCGAGCGCGGTGGTGGACAACTGCCGCAGTTCGGTGAAGCGGTCCATGCCGTCGATCCACGCCCGGTTGATCGACCAGATCGAGAACAGCGAGAACAGCCCCAGCACCGCCAGGAGCAGGATCATGATGAAAGCCGACCCGCTGACCGACCGCCGGAGATCGAGCTTGTTTCTAACCGATTGCGCCTGTGTCACCGTACCCCCGGACCAGAACCTTGCCATGCCATATGACAATCATGCGACGACTCCAAGGCTGCGGGCGGATTCGGCGTGGGCATTGACAAGCCGGGTGCACGCGGCGATGGGAGCACACGTCTCATCGGCCCCTCGAACCAAAGGAAACTTCACTTTGCGGTTGATCCTGGTCCTGTTCTGCCTCGTGGCGGCGAGCGCCTCCGCCTTCGCCGAAAGCGCGACATTCACCTTCATGAAGCGGGTCCCGGCCGCCGAACTCACGCAGATGCTGAACGCGGAGCGCCAGAGCTTCCTCGCCTCCCAGCACCCGGGCGACGGCTATGTGCTGCCGGACGTGTCGACGGCTGCAAACGATGTTGATCTCTATGCCGTGCGCTACGAGTCGCATGTGCCGGAGCAGGACGGCAAGACCATCTGGGCGACGGGCCTTCTGGCGCTGCCGGTGCTGCCCGACCAGGCGAAGCTGCCGCTGATCTCCTACCAGCACGGCACGGTCTACGGGAAATACGAAGTTCCGTCCTATGCCTTCGTGCCATCGAACCCCTCGGATTATCCGCATTACGACGGCGCCTATGAGACCCGCTACATGACCGGCCTGTTCGCCGGCAACGGCTATGCGCTGATCGCGGCGGATTATTTCGGCATGGGCGGCGACGCCGCCGACCCGGAAGCCTATTTCGTCAAGGCAAGCACCCAGCGGGCCTCGGAAGATCTCTATCTCGCCGCCGTGAAGTTCCTCGAGAGCAAGAACATCACGCCGACGGACCTCTTCATCGGCGGCTGGTCACAGGGCGGCCTCAACACCACGGGCCTGCTGGAGCGGCTTGAGACGGATGGCATCCCCGTCACCGCGGCGTTCACGGCCTCGGCGCCCAGCGATCCTTACGCCGCGCTCAGCGGGCTGACCTTCTACCCCCGCCCGGGTGTCGATGCGCCCTGGGTCAACACCATCCTGGCATTGGCCGTCTTTGCCTATGAAAGCTACGACGGCCCGGCCGATCTGGCGCGCAATGCACTCGACCCCGCCGTGTACGACGACATGAAAGCCATCTACACCCGCAGCTACCATGGCCAGGAGGGTCTGAAAGCCATCATGCAGCGCCTCGGTGACCGTCCGCTGCTGGACTATCTCCAGCCGCAACTCCGTGATCCCGTGGCCTTTGCCAGCTCGGACTTCGGCAAGCTTCTGGCCCGGAACGAAACCTATCGCCAGAGTTTCAAGGCCCCGCTGCGCATGTACTACGGTTCCGCCGACGAGGTGGTGAAGCCGATGATCGGGCAGCTTGCGGCCATCTATCAGGCCATCCTGATCGGCAATCTCGTCGACCAGTCCGCCAACCAGGTGTCGGCCATCGAAGTCAAGGGCGGCACGCACCGTCTTACCTTCGTGACCGCCGCCGCGGCCGCCAAGGCATGGATCGACGGATTGCGTCACCAGTAGCCTGCGGCATGCCTTTCCATCCCTGCCTCGCTGGACAGGGACGGGAGGCTGAACTAGCGTTTCGCGAAGCGATCTTGCCGCAGCCGGAGTGTTTTCCATGAAGTCGCACTACAGGGTAGCCGTCATCGGTGGCGGCGTCGTTGGCGCATCCGTGCTCTATCATCTCGCCAGGCTGGGCTGGACCGACACGGTGCTGCTCGAACGCTCGGTGCTGACGGCGGGCTCGAGCTGGCATGCGGCAGGGGGCTTCCACGCGCTCAATGCCGACCCCAACATCGCGGCACTGCAGGCCTATACCATCGACCTTCTGTCGGAGATCGAGAAGGAATCCGGCCAGAGTGTGGGCATGCACATGACCGGCGGCTATTCGGTGGCCTCGGCCCCGGAACGCTGGGAATGGCTGCAGGCCTCCTACCGGGTGTTCCAGACCATGGGCATCGAGGACGTCCGGCTGGCGGGCCCGGACGAGGTCCGCGCCGCCTGTCCGATCTTCGACACGGGCGACGTGCTGGGTGCGCTCTATGCCGAGCGCGAAGGCTACATCGACCCCTCGGGGGTCGTTCATGCCTATGCCAAGGCGGCGCGCATGCGGGGCGCCACCGTGGTCGAGCACAATCGTGTGCTGGAGCTTCACCCGAAGCCCGACGGCAGCTGGACCATCGTCACCGAGAAGGGCAACATCACGGCCGGGCACGTGGTCAATGCCGGCGGGCTGTGGGCCAAGCAGGTCGGCCGCATGGCCGGCATCGAGCTGCCGCTGACACCGATGGAGCATCATTATTTCATTACCGAATCGATCCCCGAGATCCAGGCGATGGACCGCGAGATCCCGATGATGATCGACCTCGAGGGCTTCACCTATGTGCGCCAGGAAGGGAAGGGCCTGCTCGTCGGCATCTATGAGCAGAACTACAAGCACTGGAACATGGATGGCGCGCCATGGGATTATGGCTTCGACCTGATCCAGGAGGACATCGACCGCATCTCGGACGAGTTGGCCTTCGTCTACAAGCGCTACCCGGTGATGAACCACACCGGCATCAAGCGCTGGGTCAACGGCGCCTTCACCTTCTCGCCCGACGGCAACCCGCTGGTGGGGCCGGTGCGCGGATTGAAGAACTACTGGACGGCCTGCGGCGTCATGGCGGGCTTCCTGCAAGGCGGCGGCGTGGGCAAGTCGCTGGCCGAATGGATGGTCGAGGGCGAGCCGCAAGCCGACATCTACGGCATGGACATCGCGCGCTATGGCGCCTTCGCCGAGAACCGCGAGTACATTCGCCAGACGACGGGTCAGTTCTACTCGCGCCGCTTCGTCATGTCCTATCCCAACGAGCAGCTGTGGGCAGGCCGGCCGCTGAAGACGGCAGGCGCCTATGCCGACATGACGGCGGCGGGGGCGCGCTGGGGCTGTTCCTGGGGCCTCGAGGTGCCGCTCTACTTCGCAGCCGATGGCTTCGAGGAGAAGCCGACGCTCAAGCGCTCCAACGCCTTCGACATCGTGGCAAAGGAGTGTCACGCGGTGCGCAAGGGCGTGGGGCTGCTCGATATTTCCGGTTTCTCGCGCTACGAGGTGACGGGCCCCGCGGCAGAGGCCTTCCTCGACCGGCTTCTGGCCTGCAAGCTGCCAGGGCCCGGCCGCGCGCGTCTGGCGCCGATGCTGGGCCATGACGGCCGCCTCAAGGGCGACCTCACCGTGTTCAACTGGGGCGACGGCTCGTGGTGGATCATGGGCTCCTACTATCTCCGCCAGTGGCACATGCGCTGGTTCGAGGATCACCTGATCGAAGGTGCGGAGGTCAAGGACATTTCCGACATCGTCACCGGCTTCTCGCTGTCGGGTCCCAATGCCCATGCCCTGCTGCAGGGGCTCACGGCTGACGACGTTTCCAGCAAGGCGTTGCCCTTCCTCGGCTGCAAGACGCTGGATGTGGGGCTCCACCGCACGCATGTGGGCCGCCTGTCGGTCGTCGGCGAATTGGGCTACGAAATCAACTGCTCGGCCGTCGAACATGCACGCCTGCGCAAGATCCTGCTCGAGGCGGGCAAGGACCTTGGCATCGTCGAGTATGGCTACAATGCCTTGCTGTCGATGCGGCTGGAGAAGAGCTTCGGCATCTGGTCGGCCGAGTTCCGCCAGGGCTACACGCCGGGCATGACCGGCATGGACCGCTTCATCGCCTTCGACAAGGGCAGCTTCGTCGGCCGCGAACCCGCCCTGAAGGAACGCGAGATGGGTGCGAAGACCCTGCTGGTGACCCTTGAGATCGATGCCACCGACGCCGATGCCTCGGGCTACGAGCCGGTCTGGCAGGACGGCCGGCGCGTGGGCTACGTCACCTCGGGCGGCTACGGCCATACCGTGGGCAAGAGCCTCGCCATGGCGCTGGTGGAGCGTGCGGTGGCGACGCCGGGCACCGAACTCGCCGTGCATGTCGTTGGGCAGGAGCGCAGGGCTCGCGTCATTCCGGCATCGCCCTACGATCCCGAGAGCAGGGCCATGCGCGTCCGCGTGTGACTCTCGATCGATTGCAACGGCGACGCAGCCGAAACGCCGCACCCTGCGCCCTTGCCGTCGCAATGTGGTAACAGCTATGGACCAACCTAGGGTCAAGCTTCGCGGGCAAACGCGCCCAGCGGGACTTCGGCCCGGTCAGGAGAGTTTCATGGCGCGCAAACCCGGTCACCATCTTCCTTTCGAGCGTATCGCGTTGTTATTGCAGGGCGGCGGCGCGCTGGGCTCGTATCAGGCAGGGGTCTATGAGGCGCTGGCGGAAGCCGGCGTACATCCGGGCTGGGTGTCAGGCATCTCGATCGGCGCCGTCAATTCCGCGCTCATCGCCGGCAATGCGCCGGAACACCGGGCGCAGAAGCTGCGCGCCTTCTGGGAAACCGTCACGGCGCCGGCGCTGGGACCCTTCGGAACCCCGTACAATCCGATGATCCAGAACCTCGATGAGCAGACCCATCGCCTGCTCAACCAGACGCGGGCCCTCGGCATCATGATGCTGGGGGCGCCGGGCTTCTTTTCGCCACGCCCGCCGCTGATGCCCTTCCTGCCTTCGGCGCAGCCGGGATCGGTGAGCTATTATGATGTTTCGGCACTGAAAACGACGCTGGAGCGGCTTGTCGATTTCGACCGCATCAATTCACGCGAGATGCGCTTCAGCGTGGGCGCGGTGAATGTCCGGACCGGCAATTTCATTTATTTCGACAATGCCACCATGCGCATCCGGGCCGAGCACATCATCGCGTCGGGCGCGCTGCCACCGGGATTCCCGGCCGTCGAAATCGATGGCGAATATTATTGGGATGGCGGCCTCGTCTCCAATACGCCGCTGCAATGGATGTTCGACCAGCGCCCGCGCGAGGATACGCTGGCGCTGCAGATCGACCTGTGGAGCGCGCGCGGCGAGATGCCGCGCGACGTCATCGAGGCGGAATCGCGCATCAAGGACATCCGCTATTCGAGTCGCACCCGCGCCGCGACCGACCAGTACAAGCACAACCAGAAACTCCGCATCGCGGTGGCCGAACTGCTGAGCCAGCTGCCGGCGAAACAGCGCCAGAGCGAGCATGCGAAGCTGCTCGAGGCCGAGTCGGACAACAAGGTCTGCACCATCGTGCAGCTCATCTATCATTCGCAGACTTACGAAGGTATTTCAAAGGATTACGAGTTTTCGCGGCGAACCATGGAGGAGCACTGGAGCACCGGCTACGCCGATGCCATGCGGGCCATGACGCATCCCGAGGTCGTGAGGCGTCCGACGCGCACCGAAGGCGTGCGCGTCTTCGATTTCAGCCGGGGCAAGGAAACCAAGGAATCGACGTCCGCCTGACAGGAGAAAGACATGAAAGAACAAGACGTTCGCAAGCAGGCCTTCGCCATGCCGCTGACCAGCCCGGCCTATCCGGTGGGGCCCTACCGGTTCTACAATCGCGAATACCTCATCATCACCTACCGCACCGACATGGACAGGCTGCGCGCCATCGTGCCGGAGCCGCTGCAGGTGACCGAGCCGCTGGTCAAGTACGAGTTCATCCGCATGCCGGATTCAACCGGTTTCGGCGACTATACCGAGAGCGGCCAGGTGATCCCGGTGAGCTTCGAGGGACGCAAGGGCGGCTACACCCACTGCATGTTCCTCGACGACCATCCGCCGATCGCAGGTGGCCGTGAACTCTGGGGTTTTCCGAAAAAGCTGGCCAAGCCGAGCCTGCGCGCTGAAATCGATACGCTGATCGGCACGCTGCATTATGGCTCGCTGCCGGTGGCGGTGGGCACCATGGGTTACAAGCACCGCGAACTCGACAAGGCCGCGACCAAGGCCTCGCTCGAGATGCCGAACTGGCTGCTCAAGATCATCCCGCATGTGGACGGCAGCCCCCGCATTTGCGAGATCGTGGAATATTATCTCAGCGACATCGATCTCAAGGGCGCCTGGACCGGGCCGGCCCAGCTGGAACTGTTCCACCATGCGCTGGCACCGGTCGCCGAGCTCCCCGTTCTGGAGGTCGTCTCGGCTTCCCACATCCTCGCCGACCTGACGCTGGACCTCGGCAAGGTCGTGCACGACTATTTGAAATAAAAGGAGAAAAACACATGGATCTCAAGGACAGGGTCGCCATCATCACCGGTGCGGCGAGCGGCATCGGCAAGGACATCGCCATCCGCCACGCCGAAGCCGGCGGCATTCCGGTGATCGCCGATCTCAACCTCGACGCGGCGAACGCCACGGCCGAGGAGATCAAGGCGAAGGGCGGCCAGGCTTTCGCCGTGGCGATGAACGTGACCGACGAGGACCAGGTCGAGAAGGGTGTCGCCGACACCGTCGCGAAATATGGCAAGGTCGACATCCTGGTGTCCAACGCGGGCATCCAGATCGTCCATCCGATCGTCGATTTTCCCTTCGCGGAATGGAAAAAACTGCTGTCAATTCATCTGGATGGCGCATTCCTGACGACCAAGGCCTGCCTCAAGTACATGTACAAGGCGAATTATGGCCGCGTTGTCTACATGGGATCGGTGCACTCGCACGAGGCCTCGAAGCTGAAGGCGCCCTACGTGACGGCGAAGCACGGGCTTCTGGGCCTTGCCCGGGTGCTGGCCAAGGAGGGGGCGGAACACAATGTGACCGCCAACGTGGTGTGCCCCGGCTTCGTCCGCACGCCGCTGGTGGAAAAGCAAATTCCCGAGCAGGCAAAGGAACTTGGCATCTCGGAAGCGGACGTGGTGGCGAAGGTCATGCTGAAGGACACGGTGGACGGCCAGTTCACCACGGTCGATGACGTGGCCAATGCGGTGCTGTTCTTCGCCGGCGCCACCAGCAACGTCTACACCGGCCAGTCGCTGGTGGTCAGCCACGGCTGGTTCATGCAGTAAAATGGTTGCGCCGGCGCGTTGAAAGACGATGCCGGCGCGATGCTGTTTGGTGCGTTTCGTGTTGCAGTCCGGATGCCCGGCAGGCATCGCGAAAGCAACACGCGGCGGGATGTCACAAAACTCCCGAAAACCTTTGCATCAGAGGTGGCCGGGGTGCCGCGTTTCAGTGTCGGATCAATACCTGTCGAACGGGTCGAATTTCGAGTCGATATCCGGCAAATCTGCAACCGTTTGCTGCGCGGTCCGGCACAAGAATCCAGTGGATAGTTAATTTTGCGTTGCGACAGGGGATGCAACCGAGCGGATATCAACTACAATCCTGCGTCAGGTTTGTGTGAGGGGCTGAGGGTAATGACGGTGAGCGGCGTCCGTTGCGTGCTGCTGGGAATGGCGCTTGTCGCGCTGCTGGCGGGTTGCGACGACAAGAAGAAGGAGGCCCCAAAGGCGGAGGCCGTGCCGGTGACCTATGTCGAGGTGGAACCGCGCGACGTGCCGGTCACCTTCGATTTCGTGGCCCAGACCCAATCCTCCCAGCAGGTGCAGATCTACGCCCGCATCAACGGCTTCCTCGACAGCCAGAACTATGCCGACGGCGCGCTGGTGAAGACCGGCGACGTGCTGTTCAAGCTCGACCAGAAGCCGCAGATCGCCGAACTGCAGGAGGCCCAGGCGGCCCTCGAGCGCGACAAGGCGGCGCGCGAGGTGGCGCGCGCCAATCTCGCCAGGGTGAAGCCGCTGGCCAAGCTCAACGCGCTGTCGCAGAAGGACCTCGACGACGCCCAGGGCCGCTTCGACGAGACCTCGGCCACCGTCGACGGGGCGCAGGCGACGGTAGACCGCGCCCAGCTGAACCTGTCCTACACCATCATCTCCTCGCCGATCGACGGCTTCGCCGCCGCCGCCAACCAGATGGTGGGCACCTACATCAGCCCGACCAACGCCAACCTCACCTCGGTGTCGCTGGTCACCCCGATGTGGGTGAACTTCAGCCTGTCGGAAAACCAGCTGCTCGACCTGCGCAACCAGAAGACCGACGGCACGCTGACCTGGCCGCCGACCGACCAGATTTCGGTCGACCTGATCCTGCCCACCGGCAACGTCTTCCCGCACAAGGCCAAGGTGACCTTCACCGCGCCCTATTACAACCCGCAGACCGGCACCTTCCAGATCCGCGGCACCTTCGACAATCCGGAAGCCATGCTGCGCCCGAACCAGTACGTGACGGCGCGGGTCAACGGTTTCTCGCGGCCCAACGCCATCCTGGTGCCGCAGCGCGCCGTGCACCAGGCCGCGACCGGCCACTATGTGCTGGTCATCGACAACGACAGCCGCGCCCAGCTGCGCCCGGTCGAGCCCGGCGACTGGCACGGCGACGACTGGTTCATCACCAAGGGCCTGAAGCCCGGCGACAAGGTGATCGTCGACGGCCTGGTCTTCGCGCCCAATACCGACGTGGCGGGCAAGCCTCTCGCCGAAACCGCAGCGCAGTGAGGCGCTGAGCCATGCTGTCCGACATTTTCATCAAGCGCCCGGTCCTCGCCACGGTGCTCGGCATCGTGATCGTGCTGATCGGCGGCCTTTCGGTGTTCGGCCTGCCGATCCAGCAGTATCCGACCATCGCGCCGGTGCAGATCCAGGTCTCGACCGTCTATGCCGGCGCCAATGCCGAGACGGTGGCGCAGTCGGTGGCGGCGCCCATCGAGGCGCAGATCAACGGCGTGCCGGACATGCTCTACATGACCTCGACCAGTTCGGCGTCGGGGCAGATGACGATCAACGTCTACTTCAAGGAGTCGGTCGACCCCGACATCGCCCAGGTGCTGGTGCAGAACCGCGTCAACCTGGCGACCCCGCAGCTGCCGGCCTCGGTCAATACCTTCGGCGTCACGGTGCAGCAGCAGTCCTCCAACGTGCTGATGATCATCGCGATCACCGCCGATGCCGGGCGCTACCCGCTGACCTACGTGACGAACTTCGCCAACCTGCAGGTGCTGAACGCCATCCAGCGCATCAACGGCGCCGGCCAGGCCACCATGTTCGGCGACCCGAGCCAGGCAATGCGCATCTGGCTCAACCCCAACCGCATGGCCTCGCTCGGCATCTCGGCGCCGCAGGTGGCCAACGTCATCAAAAACCAGAACCAGCTGATCGGCGCGGGCCAGCTCGGCCAGCCGCCCAACGACAAGCCGGTCGTCCAGACCTTCCCGATGACGGTGCAGCAGCAGTTCACCAAGGCCGACGAATACGAGAAGCTGATCCTGCGCGCCAACAGCCAGGACGGCAGCGCCATCGTGAGGCTGGGCGACGTGGGCCGCGCCGAGATGGGCTTCCAGCAATATCTCTCGACCAACCAGATCAACGGCCAGGACACCGCGCTGATCGTGGTCTACCAGCAGCCCGGCGCCAACGGCATCGACGTGTCGAACAACGTGCGCAAGACGCTGCTGCAGCTCAAGCCCTCGTTCCCCGCCGGCATCGACTACACCATCGCGCTCGACACCACCGATTTCGTGCGGCTGTCGATCAAGGAAGTGGTGAAGACGCTGTTCGAGGCGCTGCTGCTCGTCATCGTGGTGATGTACGTCTTCCTGCAGAGCATTCGCGCCTCGGCCATCGCCACCACGGCGATCCTGATCTCGATCACCGGCACCTTCGCCGGCATGCTGGTGCTCGGCTTCTCGCTCAACCTGCTCACCCTGTTCGGGCTCGTGCTGGCCATCGGCCTCGTCGTCGACGACGCCATCGTGGTGATCGAGAACGCCACGCGCAACATCGAGGAGGGCGGCCACGACCCGCGCGAGGCGGTGCACAAGGCCATGGCGGAAGTGACGGGCCCGGTCATCGCGACGGTCCTCGTGCTGGCCGCGGTGTTCGTGCCGGCGGCCTTCATCAGCGGGCCCACGGGGCAGCTCTACAAGCAGTTCGCCATCACCATCGCGGTGTCGGTGGCGATCTCGGGCTTCGTCGCGCTCACCGTGACGCCGGCCATGGCGGCCTTGTTCCTGAAGCCCGGCAAGCCGGTGCAGCGCGGGCCCTTCGCATGGTTCAACGCCGGCTTCAAGAAGCTGGAAAAGGGCTATGGCAAGACCATCGGCCTCGGCATCAAGGGCTGGTTCGCCGGGCTCATCGTCTTCGCCGGCATGATCTACGTCACCGTCGACCTGTTCCGCGTGCTGCCGACGAGCTTCGTGCCCAACGAGGACCAGGGCTATGTGCTGGCGATCTATGCGCTGCCCGACGCCGCGAGCCTCGACCGCTCGCAGGAGATGGCGCAGACGATCGACAAGCTGTTCGCCGAAGATCCCGCCGTGCTCTACCGCATCTCGATTGCCGGCTATTCGCTGGTCGACAGCCAGTACCGCAACAACTACGGCACCATGTGGGTGCAGCTCAAGCCCTTCGAGAAGCGCACCACGCCCGAGCTTGCCGCCGACGCGGTGATCAAGCGCTTCATGGCCAAGACGCCGGAGATCGAGAAGGCCTTCACGCTCGCCATCAACCCGCCTTCGATCCCCGGCCTCGGCACGCAGGCGGGCTTCGACTTCTGGCTGATGAGCACCGGCGACCAGACGCCGGCGGAGCTGCAGGCCATCACCCAGAAATTCATGGCCGAAGCCAAGAAGCGGCCGGAACTCACGGGGCTTTCGACCGGCTACCGCGCCACCGGCCAGCAGATGAAGCTGAACATCGACCGCGACAAGGCGGTGCTGCTGGGCGTGCCGCTGGGCGACCTCTACTTCACCGTCCAGTCGCTGTTCGGCTCCGCCACGGTGAGCCAGTTCACCCAGCTGAACCGGGTGTGGAACGTCATCGTGCAGGCCGACTCGCAATACCGCCGCACCCCGGCCGACCTGACCACCGCCTACGTGACGGGCGACAAGGGCCAGCAGGTGCCGCTGTCGGCACTCGTCAGCCTGACCTACGAGCCCGCACCCACGCTGGTGTCGCACTTCAACGGCTTCCAGGCGGCCCAGATCACCGGCGACGCGGCACCCGGCTATTCCTCCGGCCAGTCGCTGCAGGCGATGCAGGAGGTGGCCAAGGCGGTGCTGCCGCAGGGCTATACCTATGGCTGGTCGGGCCTTGCCTATTCGCAGGAGCAGGCGGGAAGCTCGTCGGCCATCGTGTTCATGTTCGGCATCATCCTCGTGTTCCTGATCCTCGCCGCACAATATGAGTCATGGTCGCTCCCCGCCGCGGTGATGACCACGGTGCCCTTCGGCGTGCTCGGCGCGCTGATCGCCACCTATGGCCGCGGGCTCGACAACGACGTCTACTTCCAGATCGGCCTTCTGCTGATGGTGGGCCTTGCCGCCAAGAACGGCATCCTCATCGTCGAGTTCGCGGTGGAGAAGCTGAAGGAGGGCAGGACCGTCACGCAAGCCGCGGTGGAGGCGGGCGAGCTGCGCCTGCGCCCCATCATCATGACCTCGCTGGCCTTCATCTTCGGCACCATCCCGATGGCGATCGCCACGGGGGCGGGGGCCAATGCCCGCCACTCCATCGGCACCGGCATCATCGGCGGCATGATCGGCGCCTCGACGCTGGCGCTGCTGTTCGTGCCGATCTTCTTCTACCTGTTCAAGAAAGGCTGGCAGAAGCCGAAGCCGGCCGGAACGGCGCCGGCGCCTCAGGCACCCGCCGCGCCGGACGCATCCGCCGCAGCCGCGCCACCCGTTTCCGCCGCCGAACCGGCTGCACCCGCCGCGGCCACGGCCAGCACCACAGCCAGCATCACCGCCACGCCCGGAGAGGGGACGCCCGCATGATCGCGCGCCGGACATTCCTCGGCCTCGTCGGCCTCGCCCTCACCGGCTGCACGGTGGGGCCCGATTATGTGAAGCCCGACGTGGCGACGCCCAAAGCCTTCCGCTACCAGGTGAACAGCGGCAAGGCCTATGCCAACGAAAGCTGGTGGCAGCTGTTCTCCGACCCGGTGCTGCACCGGCTGGTGGACCAGTCGCTGTCGCAGAACTGGGACATCGCGATCGCCAGCGCCCGCGTCGACGAGGCGGCGGGCGTGCTGACCACGCGCGGCGCGCCGCTCTATCCGCAGATCGGCTATAATGGCCAGGCCCAGCGCGAGCGGCTGTCCGACAAGCTGGCGGGCGCCACCGCCGACATCGAGCCCAATCCGCAGAACCTCTACGAGCCGCTGCTCACCGCGTCCTGGGAGATCGACCTGTGGGGCCGCATCCGCCGCCAGCAGCAGGCGGCGCAGGCCAATCTCGTTGGCGCGGAAGAGGCACGGCGCGGCGTGATCCTGACTCTCGCCGCGGGGGTTGCCACGTCGTATTTCCGGCTGCGCGCGCTCGACGCGCAGCTCGCCGTGTCACGCGACACGCTGGCCAACTACGCCAAGCTGAAGAAGCTGTTCACCGACCGCTTCAAGTTTGGCCAGGTCTCGGAAGTGGTGGTGGCGCAGATCACCGCGCAGTACGAGAACATCGCCGCCGCGATCCCGCTGATCGAGGAGGAGATCGCCAAGACCGAGAATGCCCTGTCGATCCTGGTGGGCGACTATCCGCACGCCATCGCCCGCGGCGCATCCTTCGCCGCGATCAAGCTGCCACGGGTGCCGTCGGACCTGCCCTCCGACATGCTGCGCCAGCGCCCCGACATCGCCCAGGCCGAGCAGGAGCTGATCGCCGCCAATGCCCGCATCGGCGCGGCCATGGCGCAGTATTACCCGCAGCTCTCGCTGACCGGCAGCCTGGGCTATGCCTCGGGCGCACTCACCAACCTGCTCACCGGACCCGCCGGGGTGTGGGCGATCGCCGGTTCGCTGGTCGGCCCGATCTTCGATGCCGGCGCCATCAAGGGCCAGGTCGAGGCCACGGAGGCGCAGAAGCAGGCGGCACTCGCCAGCTACGTGAAGACCATCCACGTCGCCTTCCAGGACGTGGCCGACGGCCTCGTCGGCTATCAGAAGTCGCTCGAGTCGCTTGCCGCGCGCGACCGCGCGGTGAAGGCGCTGCAGACCACCGTGCACCTGTCCTTCCTCAAGTTCGAGGAAGGTCAGGAAAGCTACACCACGGTGCTGACCGCCGAGAACGATCTTTACGCCGCGGAGCTGCAGGCCATCGACACGCGGTTTTCGGCCTTTGCCAGCCTGGTCGAGGTCTACAAGGCGTTGGGCGGCGGCTGGACGCTGGACGTGGGCCCCGCACCGGCACTCACCTCGTCGCCGGCGGAGGCCAGGCAGTCGGCGAAGCAGGCGACCTCGGTCAACTGACGCCGGTCAGCCCCGGGCGTCCGCCACCAGGCGCTCGGCCACCAGTTCGTCGGTGACCAGCACATGCGGCTTCACCAGCCGCAGGGCGCCGCGGATCACCGGGTATTTCTGCCAGCCGCCCGAGGCCAGAACGCGCTTGCGCGCGCCGCTCAGTTCGCGCGGGTCCACGGCGACGACGCGCTCGTTGATCGGGTGGTCGAGGATGTTGCCGTCGGCGTCGATGAAGCGGCACAGCACGTCGCCCACCGCACCGGCGGACTGCAGCGTGGTGAGCTCGTCGCGCTCGAGCAGGATGTATTCCGAGATCGTCGACAGCGGCGAGAGGTCGCCCACGCTGATGATGGCGAGATCGAGCCTGGCGGCGCGGCGGAAGATTTCCTGGATGCCCGGGTGGTTGACCAGCGCCTGCCGGGTATGGGCATCGGGCGCGAAGACCGGGGCCGCCATCAGGTAGCATTCGGCGCTCAGCCGGTCGGCGAGGCGCCAGGCGAATTCCGAAGGGTTGGCGCCCGACACGCGGGTGAGCCCGCCCAGCATCGAGATGATGCTCAGCCCGTCGCGCTCGCGGTAGGCGATGCCCGGCAGGCTGGCGCTCAGCGTCTTGCCCCAGCCCAGCCCGATGGTGGCGTTCTCCGGGATGTTCTCGCTCAGATAGGCGCCGAGCGCCGCGCCGATGATGTCGTGCGTCGCCGCGGTGTCCTGCGGCCGCGGGATGACGATGGCGCGCTCGAGGCCATAGGCGGTCTCCAGCGCGCGCTCGATCGCCACGCAGTGGCTGAGCTTGCCGGTGACGCGGATTTGCACCATGCCGGACTGGCGCGCGCCCGCCAGGATGCGCAGCACGCGCGAACGGCTGAGATCGAGCAGGCGCGAGATCTCGTCCTGGGTCAGGCCTTCCATGTAGTAGAGCCAGGCGACCTTGGTCTTGAGATCGTCGCTGACATCGACCGGGTTCGCCCGTTCCATCGTCTTCCTGCACTCCGCGTCTTCGGTGCAACCTAGCAGCAGGCGAGCGTGCTTTGCCAGTGCCGCCACTGGCGCGGGGCGGCGGCGTGAACTAACTTGCTCCGACGCGGGGGCGGATCATGGATTTCTCACGGGCCGGGACGTGCAGTCGCAGCAGCTGGTGACCAGCCTCACGGCCGGGCTGATCGCCGGCATCCGCACCATCCTGGGCTCGGCCAGCATGGTGGTCCTCGTCATGCCCAATGCGCTGCCCGGCGGCATCGCCCCGGCGCTCGAGGTGATCCTCGTCGGCGGCGCGCTGGTGGGCGCGCTGGTGTCGCTGCTCAGCAGCTACCCCGGTGTCGTCGCCCAGGTGCAGGACGGGCCGGCGGTGATCATCGGCGTCATGGCCAGCGCACTGGCCGCCTCGCAGGCCGCGGGACCGCCCGACGCCGTGGTGCTGCTGGTGCTGGCCTGCGCCAATGTCGCGGCCTTCGCGGCGGGGGCGGTGTTCTACGGCCTCGGCGTGTTCCGGCTGGGCGCGCTGATGCGCTTCATCCCATTTCCGGTGATCGGCGGCTTCCTTGCGGGCTCCGGCCTGCTGATCCTGATGGGCGCGGTGCCGGTGCTGACCGGCGCCAGCCTGTCACAGCTGAGCGCGGGGCTCTTGGCGGAGCCGCTGCGCGCGGCGCGCTGGGTTCCGGGGCTGGCCTTCGGACTGCTGCTGGTGGTGATGCTGCGGCGCTACCGCCATCCGCTGCTGGTGCCGGGGCTGCTGCTGGGCGGTGTCGCGGCCTATCACCTGGGCCTCCACCTCGCGGGCATGCCAATGGCCGCCGCGCAGCAGGCGGGGCTGCTGCTGGGGCCGTTCCCCGGCTACACGGGGCTCGAGCTTCCGGCGTGGAGCAGGCTTCCCGCGGCGGCGTGGCCGAGCCTCGCCGCACAGGTCCCGACCTTCGCCTCGATCGTGCTGGTCAGCGTTGTGGCGCTGCTGCTCAACGCCAGCGGCCTCGAACTCGCCACGCGCAGCGACCTCGACATCAACCGCGAACTGCGCGCCGCGGGGCTCGCCAACATGGCCTCGGGGCTCCTGGGCGGGGCGGTGGGCTTCCACGCGCTGTCGGCCTCGCTGCTCGGCAGCCGCATGGGGGCCAACAGCCGGCTGATCGGGCTGGTCTCGGCGGCGCTGTGCCTCGCGGCCCTGCTGGTCGGCACCTCGCTCCTCGCCTACATGCCGCGCGCCGTGCTGGGCGGGCTCCTGTTCTCGATGGGAGCGGGGCTGCTCATCGAATGGCTCTACGACGGCTGGCGCCGCCTGCCGCTGCAGGACTTCCTGATCGTGGCGCTGATCGTCGGCGTCATCGGCGCGGTGAGCATTCCGGCGGGCGTGGCGGTGGGCGTGGCGGTGGCCATGGCGATCTTCGTCCTGAGCTACAGCCGGGTGCGGGTGATCCGCCAGGAGCTCTCGGGTGCCGACTACCGCAGCAACGTCGACCGCAGCGCCCCGGCCCTCGCCGTGCTGAAGCAGGAGGGCGGCGCCATCCGGGTGATCAAGCTCGAGGGCTTCATCTTCTTCGGCACGGCGTATTCGGTGCTGACCAAGATCCAGCAGATGATCGCCAAGCCCGGCGCGCGGCCGCTGCGCTTCCTGATCATCGACTTCCGCGACGTGCCGGCGAGCGACAGTTCGGCCATGCTGGCCTTCTCCAAGATCCGCACCGCCTGCGAGCGCCACGGCTGCCGGCTGATCCTGACGCGCATGAAGGCGGCCGTCCGCACCCAGTTTCGCCAGTCCGGCATCGTGGAGGGTGCGGGCGTCAGCTTCCACGACGACCTCGACGAGGCGCTGGAAGGCTGCGAGCAGCAGATCCTCGACGAGGCGGCGGGTGGCGCGGCAGCACCCGACAGTTCCGGCCTCGAGCGCATCCGCCGGGTGCTGCCGGAGGGCGCGGGCCTCGCCGACTTCATGGCCTATCTCGAACCGCGGAGCTTCGCGCCGGGCGACTACCTGCTGCGCCAGGGCGGGCCGCCGGACGAGATCCTGTTCATCGAGCAGGGGCGGGTGACGGTGCGCCTCGGCCTGCCCGACGGGCGCAGCATGCGGCTGCGCGCCATGACGGTGGGCACCATGATCGGCGAGATCGGCCTCTACCTGAACCAGCCGCGCAACGCCTCCGCCATCGCCGACGAGCCGACACGGGCGCTGGTGCTGAGCGCGGCGAGCCTGCGCCGCATGGAGGCCGCGGACCCGCACCTCGCCAATGCGCTCCACCACGCCATCGCGGCGCTGCTGGCGGAACGGCTCACCACCACCAACGGGTTGCTGCAGCGGCTGATCGACTGAACGCCTGCCTCAGGTGCTGCGCGGCATGGGGGCGGCGCCGCGCGGTGCGGCCTGCCCGCCGCGCGCCGCCGTCATCCGGCGGTAGACCTCCGCCACGGCGCCGAGCGCGAGGGCCGACAGCAGCACCAGAACGGCCGGGCGCAGGCCATGCTCGGGATGGACATTGGCGGCCAGCACGCGCCACGGATTGGCGCCGGTGGCGAGCCCGTACCAGGCGAATTCGGCAAGCGCCGTCGCCGCCGCCCCGGCCACCGCGACGCCGGCGAGCAGCAGCGGCCCCACGGGCTTCCGCGGGCGCATCGCCAGGCGGTAGATCATCAGGGTGAGGAACAGTCCGGCCATCAGCGTCGCCTCGCTGGCGTCGATCTTCGACTGCATGAAGAAATGCAGGATGGCGAGCGCGGCGATCACATAGACGGCGCGGTGGATGCGCTTCCACCACGGGCCGAGGCGGCTGATCATGCCGTCGGTCGAGGTGGTGGCCAAGATCGACAGGCCGAGCAGGGCGGCAAAGCCGATGGTGAGATAATAGCGGCTGAAGATCTCGCTCACCACGTGGCCCATGGCGAAATCCTGGCTCCAGGCATAGAGCACGAGATGGCCCGCCGCCCAGACGAAGGCGCCCACCCCCAGCATGCGGCGGATGAGCGACAGCCGGGGCTGCTTGAACAGGCGCTGCAGCGGGGTGAGGGCAAGTGCGGCGACGAGGAAGCGCACCGCCCACTGGCCGGTGACGTGCAGCGCCTCGGTCATGGCGCGGGGGCCAAGCTGATGGTTGAGCGCGCGCCAGCCGAGCCACAGGGCCGGCGCCACCAGCACCAGGAGGCAGCAGGTCTTGAGGAGGGAGAAGCGTCCGGCGCGGTCGGTGATCAGGAACATGGCGCCATATTGCAGGTTGGGTCCGGGCTGTCGCCTCAACTCCTATCACGGTTTCGCGATGGCCGGCAGTTGAGGCTGGCATTTCCGCCGGGGCGGCCCGATATTCCGGCAAGCGAAGACATTGCCAGTGAAGCCAGTCCGAGACAGGGAGACCGAGATGAACCAGCACCAGACCGTTACCAGCTATCCGGTTCAGCGCACCGATGCCGAGTGGCGCGCCCTGCTGAGCCCCGAACAGTATGCCGTGATGCGCGGCCATGGCACCGAGCGCCCGGGCAGCTGCGCCCTGCTGCGCGAGAAGCGGCAGGGCCGCTTCAGCTGCGTCGGCTGTGGCACCAGCCTGTTCGAGAGCAACGGCAAGTTCGAGAGCGGCACCGGCTGGCCCAGCTTCACCGAGCCGGTGGCGGGCGCGGTCGCCACCACCACCGACCGCAGCCATGGCATGGTGCGCACCGAGGTGCATTGCGCCACCTGCGGCAGCCACCTCGGCCACGTGTTCGAGGACGGGCCGCCGCCCAGCCACCTGCGCTACTGCATCAACGGCGTGGCGCTGGCCTTCGAACCCGCCGCCTGAGGCGCCGGCGCCGGGGCGCCGCGGCTCACCGCATAGTCGATCACCATGGGGCCGAACAGCTGCGACAGCAGAACGCCGAGCAGCACGATGTTCTCCGCCATGTCGACCGCGGCGCGCCCCCCGGCGCCCAGCGCCAGCACCGCGGGCGAGGCGGCGCAGGCCAGCACCAGGCCCATCGCCGCGCCACCCTGGGAGGGAAAGCACAGGCCGAGATATCGCCTGGTGCCGCGGTCGAGCCCGAGGGCGCGCGCCGTGAGCCACACCGAGGTCCACTTGCCGGCGAGCCTTGCCAGCACGTAGCCGAGGCCGGCCGCGAGCATTGCCATGCGGCCGAGGTCGTTGACCGGCAGATGCGCGCCGGCGAGCACGAAGAACACCATGTAGAAGGGCGGCTCGACCATGGCGATGGCCGCTTTCGCCTCCGCCGGCTCCGCCTCGCCGCTGCCGTTGGCGACCACGGCGCCGAGCGCCAGCGGGGTGAGGAGATGCGACAGCCCGAAGGCGATGGCGGCACCCGCCGCCGCCAGCAGCACGGCATAGAGCAGGACCCGCGCCCGGTCGGCCGCACCCGGCCGTTCGGCGCTGAACAGGCGCAGCGCCACGAGATAGACGCCACCGAGCAGGCCCCCCAGCAGCAGTGACAGCCCTTCGCGCCCCAGCGCATGCCACAGCGGCGTGGCGGGGCCGGCGGCCGCCACCTCCTGCACCGCCAGGGCAGCGACGGCGATGGCCGAGAGCACGCTGAACAGCAGGATGCCCGCGGCATCGTTCAGCGCGAGGATGGCCAGGGCGCGGTCGACGAAGGGGCCCGATGCCTTGCGGCGGCGGATCACCGCGTAGGTGGTGGTGGGCGCGGTGACGGGAGAGGCCGCGGCGGCGATCAGGGCGACGGGCCAGGCGAGCCCGGCCAGCAGCAGGACAGCACCCACCAGCACGAGCGGCGCCAGCAGCTGTGCCGCGGCCAGCAGGACGATGGAGGCCCCGGTCTGGCGCAGCCTCGACCAGGCGAGCGAGGTGCCGATGTTGAAGGCGATGAGCGCCAGCGACACCTGCAGGAAGGGCGCGAGCACGGCTTGCGCGCTGCGCGGCAGGAGGTCGGCGGCGTCGGGCCCGAGCAGGATGCCGGCGAAGATGCAGCCGGTGATCCACGGCACGCGCAAACGCTCCGCCAGCCCGCCGAACAGGCCGGCGGCAAACAGGATGACGGCCAGCAGAAGCACCGGGCTCCCCGTGATGGCCTCGCGTATCATCCGGTCTGCCCCTTCCCCGTCAGTCTCCGCATCGGCGCGACTGTAACCTCGCCGCGCGCGGCTGGCCATCCATTCTGCAGCCAGTCGTTGATTCTACGGATTGCCGCCCGGCGGCGCGCTGTCTATGGCGGGCCGCTTCCTGGCCGGACGGGGCGGAAGCCGGGCCGCGCGGGACGTGCTGCGCCCGCAACGCTGCGGACAGGACGGACGATGACGGCATTGGCTGGGTTTCTGGCACGGGCTCTGGCGGGGCTCCTGGCGCTGTGCTGCCTCGCCGCCGTGGCGCATGCCGATCCGGTGAGCCAGCGCTACGGCATCTATCTCACGCGGCTCGACGACTTCGACATCCGCGGCACCAGCTTTTCGGCCACCTTCTGGCTGTTCAGCACCTCCGCCGATCAGCAGGTGCCCGCCCTGCAGTCGCTGGAATTCCCCAATGCCAGCCATGTCGAGACCACCAACCGGCTGGTGGAGAAGGTCGACGGCAAGAACTGGCTGCAGGAGCGCGTGCAGGGCAATTTCCGCCACAGCTGGGACCTGAGCCATTATCCCTTCACGCGGCAGACGCTGCGCGTCGAGATCGAGGCGGTGGACGATCTCAACGCCATCCGCCTCGAGCCCGACGTCGCCGATACCGGCTTCGACAAGGATATCGAGATCAGCGGCTGGCGCATCGATTCGGTCAGGCTGGTGCCGGTGACGAAATCCTACGACACCAGCTTCGGCGACCCGCGCCTGCCGCCTGGCACGGTGAGCCGCTATTCAAAGCTCGAGCTCGAGATCGTGGTCGAGCAGACCGATCCTTCGGCCTTCATCACCATGGTCATCACGCCGGTGATCGCCATCTTCATCACGCTCATCACCTACCTGCTGTTCTCGCGCGAGCTGGGCCTGCTCACCGCACGGCTGAGCCTGCTCGTCGGCACCATCTTCGCGGTGGTCATCAGCATGCGGAGCGTCGCGGCGGAGCTCGGGTCCGTCACCAGCATCAACCTGCTCGACGTCGTCCACATCTCGGCCCTCGTCTACACCACGATCGGCATCGCCGCCGCGGTGCAGACCTGGTGGGCGCTGAAGAACGACGCCGACGCCGGCCAGACCCACCGCATCTCGCGGCTCATCCTGTGGCTGTCGACCGCGGCCCTCGTGGTGGTGCTGAGCCTGTCCTTCGCGGATGCCTATTTCCAGCGCGACGTCGCGCCCGAGGGCCAGGCCGGGCATTGCTGCCACAAGGCGACCGAGAGCATCGGCTAGCGCCGTCACGCCGCCGTCGCGGCACGCGGTAATTACTTATCGCCGTCGCGCGTGGGAGACATATTTAAAGTTGCACAGCGACTGCCGCACGACGGGAGCCGTAGATAAGTTAACCATGATAACAGGTGAAATTTAGTTGTGACTCTACGGAAGTAGAGGGCCACAGACGATCCGCGCGCCATGGTTGACTCAGGGTCGCATTCGAAAATATTAATGTTTGTTTTCAGATATTTGATATATAACTCTTCATGCGTGTGCAGGAGCTGGAAGCGCAGCCTCTGGTCCGCGGCGTGGCAATTTACTATATTACTTACTCTAGTTGACACCCCTGCAACCGTTTTCTATCCCGGATCCGTAGTTTCTACTACGTATGAATTATGGGTTGTGGGTGCCTTATGCGTCGTCTGGGTTTTCTTACCGCAAGATCTGTTCTCGTCGCGACCACCGCCCTCTCCGCAGCAACCCTCGATGGCCACGGCGCCGCTGCCGCCATAACCGTGGCAACTGCGGCGGCGGGATCCGGCAAGCTGACCCTGCGCGGCAAGGCCAATCCGAGTTCACTGGTCACCCTCGACGGCGGCATCGCGACCGCCAAGGCCAATACGGCGGGTGCCTTCGATTTCGGGGCGCTGGGCTACATCCCCGAGCGCTGCGTCGTCCGCCTGACCTCGCCGGGCCAGGCGACAGTCATCGTCAATGTCGGCAACTGCGCGCCGATCACGCTGAAGTCGCGCGGCGACTGGAGCAAGCTCACCAGCTACGTCACCGACGAACTGGTGTTCTATGCCGGCTCGACGTGGCGGGCGAAGCAGCCTGTTCCCGCCCAGGTGGCCCCCGATGCGTCCACCGCAAGCTACTGGGAACTGTTCGCCACGGCCGCCGCCGACTCCTCCGGAAGCGGTGCGACCGGGAGTGCCAATGGCACCGGCATCGGAGCCACCGGCGCCAAGGGCGCCACCGGTGCCACCGGGAGCACGGGGGCGACCGGTGCGACGGGCGCCACGGGTGCGTCTGGTGCAACGGGCGCCACCGGATCCGTGGGTGCCACCGGTGCCACGGGTGCTGCGGGTGACACGGGTTCTGCGGGCGCCACGGGTGCGAGTGGCGAGGCGGGCGCCACCGGCGCCAGGGGCGATACGGGGAGTGCCGGTGAAACGGGCGCGAAGGGTGACACGGGTGCTGCCGGTCCGACCGGTGCCAAGGGCGACACCGGCGCTGTCGGTCTGACTGGCGCGCAGGGCGACACCGGTGCGGTCGGTCCGACAGGTGCGGTAGGAACCACTGGTGCTGCCGGTGAGACCGGCGCGAAGGGTGATACTGGTGCCGTCGGTCTGACTGGTGCGAAGGGCGACACCGGTGCGGTCGGCGAGACAGGTGCGAAGGGCGATACTGGTGCCGTCGGTCTGACTGGCGCGAAGGGCGACACGGGTGCTGTCGGTCCTACAGGTGCGGTAGGAAACACTGGTGCTGTCGGCGAAACGGGCGCGAATGGCGACACTGGTGCCGTCGGTATGACTGGCGCGAAGGGCGATACCGGTGCTGTGGGTCCGACAGGTGCGGTAGGAACCACTGGTGCTGCCGGTGAGACCGGCGCGAAGGGTGATACTGGTGCCGTCGGTCTGACTGGCGCCAAGGGCGACACCGGCGCTGTCGGTGAGACCGGTGCCAAGGGTGACACCGGCGCTGTCGGTGAGACCGGTGCCAAGGGTGACATGGGTGCTGTGGGTGAGACTGGCGCGAAGGGTGACACCGGTGCGGTCGGTCCGACTGGTGCGAAGGGCGACACGGGTGCTGTCGGTCCGACAGGTGCGGTAGGAAACACTGGCGCTGTCGGCGAAACGGGCGCGAATGGCGACACGGGTGCCGTCGGTCCGACTGGCGCGAAGGGCGACACCGGTGCTGTCGGTCCGACAGGTGCGGTAGGAAACACTGGCGCTGTCGGTGAGACGGGTGCCAAGGGTGACACCGGTGCTGTGGGTGAGACGGGTGCGAAAGGTGACACTGGTGCTGTTGGTCTGACAGGTGCGAAGGGTGACACCGGTGCTGTCGGTGAGACGGGTGCCAAGGGTGACACTGGTGCTGTCGGTCCGACCGGTGCGGTGGGAAATACCGGCGCTGTCGGTGCGACAGGCGCCAAGGGTGATACCGGTTCTGTCGGCGAGACGGGTGCCAAGGGAGACACCGGTTCCGTGGGGGCGACCGGTGCTACGGGTGCGGCCGGGCTTCAGGGTCCGCAGGGCAATGCCGGCGCGACCGGCGCCACGGGAAATGCTGGCTCCGCGGGCGCGACCGGATCCACCGGTGCGACGGGCGCCACGGGCGCCACGGGTGCAACCGGCATGGCTGCGGTGGGGGCCACCTACTCCGCGACGGCGGCGTCGGTCGCCACCACGGGATATACGCAGGTCAACACCGTGGCGCTCAATCGCACCATCGGCAGTTCCGGCACGGCAATCGTCACCATCTCGGCCGATGTCGGAATCGGCTCGGGTACGACGGCCAATAATTATTGTCTGCTGGCCTTCGCCGGCGCCAACACCGGCCAGGCATCGGCCAGCGACACCTATGCCATGAAGACCGTCACGGCCGCCGCGCCCGCCGCGACGACGCAGGTCTTCTACATGACCGGCCTCACCGTGGGCTCGACCGGCGCCTTCGCGCTCTACATGCGCAGTTCCGCCACGGCGGCCACCTGCAAGATCAACGAGGTGACGCTGATGGTGATGAGCCCCTGAGGTGTGGGGCGTCGCCATTGGTTCGCGACGGGCCTGAAATTCCGTCCGGCGCGCGCCTCTGCAGGTTGACGCAGCGCCCTTCACCGCCGGCGCCTCAGGCGGGGAATAGCGGTGATCCACCCGGCGTATCCCAACGTTGGACATGGGTCGCTGTGAAGAGGTGCGTAAATCATGCAGAAGGCACGAATCCTGTCGCTGGCGACCGCCGTGCCCGCGCATGTCATCAACCAGCGCGATGCGGCGCATTTCGCGGCGCAGGCCTTTTCAGGGCGCTATCCGGATTTCGACAAGATCGCCGGCGTGTTCATGACATCCGGGATTCGCCAGCGCCACGCGGTGCAACCCATCGACTGGTATCTGCAGCCGCTGGGCTGGCCCGAGCGCAGTGCCGCCTATCTGGCAGGCGCCTGCGCGCTGTTCGTCGACGCCGCGCAGCGCGCGCTTGACCAGGCCGGCATGACGGCAGGCGAGATCGACACGGTGGTGACCGTGTCGTCGACCGGCGTGGCCACGCCCAGCATCGAGGCGCGGGTGGCCGGGGAGATCGGCTTCCGGCCCGGCATCGAGCGCGTGCCGGTGTTCGGGCTCGGCTGCGCGGGCGGGGTTTCGGGATTGTCGATCGCCGCCCGGCTCGCGCAATCCAGGCCAGGTTCCAACGTGCTTCTGGTGGTGGTCGAAACCTGCACGCTGTCGTTCCGCATGGACCAGCTGACCAAGGCCAACATCGTGGCCACCGCCTTGTTCGGCGATGGCGCGGCGGCCCTCGTGCTGCGCGCCGAAGAGGGCGGTCTGGCGGAAGTCGAAACCGCGGCCCAGCATTGCTGGCCCGACACGCTCGACATCATGGGCTGGTCGGTCGACCGCGAGGGCCTGGGCGTGATCTTCGACCGCTCCATCCCGCCCTTCGCCGAGACGGAATTCGGACCCGCGGCGATCGAAATGCTGGCGAGCAATGGCCTCAGCCTCGCCGAGATCGACCGCTTCGTCTGCCACCCCGGCGGCGCCAAGGTGGTGGTGGCGCTGGAGCGCGCCCTCGGCCTGCCGCAGGGCCTGCTGGCGGACGAGCGCGCGGTGCTGGCGGAGCATGGCAACATGTCCGCCCCCACGGTGTTCTTCGTGCTCGAGCGCGCGCTGCGGACGGGCCTGCCCACGCGTACCCTGCTCACCGCCATGGGGCCGGGCTTCAGCGCCAGCACCGCAACGCTGCTGGCCGCGGCATGACGCCCGCCGTCCTGCTGCTGGCGCTGGTGACGACGGAGAGGCTCGCCGAACTGTGGTGGGCGCGGCGCAACACGCAGCGGCTGATGGCGAAGGGAGCGCTGGAACATGCGCCGGGGCATTATCCGCTGATCGTGGCGCTGCATGCGGCGTGGCTGGCGGGACTGTGGATTCTCGGCTGGGACAGGCCCATCGTGGCCGGATGGCTGATCGTGTTCATCGCCCTGCAAGGGGCGCGGCTGTGGGTGCTGGCGACGCTGGGCGAGCGCTGGACCACGCGCATCATCGTGCTGCCCCACGCCGCGCTGGTGCGGCGCGGGCCCTATCGCTTCGTGTCGCATCCCAACTATCTCGTGGTGGCGGGCGAGATCGCGGTGCTGCCGCTGTGCCTCGGCCTGCCATGGTATGCCGCGGTCTTCTCGCTGGCCAATGCCGCGGTGCTGGCGATCCGCATCCGCGCCGAGAGCACGGCCCTTGCCGGTGCCGCGCGTGACCGCGAGGCCTGAGGCGGCAGCGCCCCCTGCGGCATCGGCCGCGACATGGCTGGGCTTTGCCATGATGTCGCTCGGCATGTTCATGGCGATCCTCGACATCCAGGTGGTGGCGACCTCGCTGCCGGCGATCCAGTCGGCCCTCGGCATCGCACCGGAGCTGATGAGCTGGATCCAGACCGCCTACCTGATCGCCGAGATCATCGCCATTCCACTGACCGGCTTCCTGACTAGGCTGCTCGGCATGCGGCTGCTCTTCGTCACCTCGATCTCGCTGTTCACGCTGGCTTCTGCCGGCTGTGCCGCGAGCAGCGGCTTTGCGGCGCTGATCGCCTGGCGCGCGCTGCAGGGCTTTGCCGGGGGCTCGCTCATTCCGGCGGTGTTCTCGGCGGTGTTCCTGCTGTTTCCGGCGAACCGCCAGGGCCTGGCCACGACCATTGCCGGCGTGCTCGCGGTGCTGGCGCCCACCATCGGGCCGGTGGTCGGCGGCTGGATCACCGAGAGCTGGTCATGGCACATGCTGTTCCTCATCAACATCGTGCCCGGCATGGTGGCGGCGGGCGCCGCCGCTGTCTTCCTGCCGCGTTCGCCCGTCCGGCCGGAAGAGTTGCGCCGCCTCGACCTCGTCGCACTGCTGCTGCTGGCCATGGCGCTCGCCGCCCTCGAGATCGGATTGAAGGAGGCGCCGGACCGCGGCTGGGCGTCGGGCGCGGTGGTGTCGCTCCTGGGGTTGAGCGCGCTTTCGGCCGCGGGCTTCATCGCGCGCTCGCTGCGTGGCAGCAGGCCGGTCGCTGACCTGCGGCTGTTCCGCGAGCGCAACTTCCTGGTGGGCTGCGTGCTGAGCTTCGCGCTCGGCACCGGTCTGTTCGGCTCGGTCTACCTGATGCCGGTGTTCCTCGCCTTCGTGCGCGGCCATGGCGCGCTCGAGATCGGCCGCATCATGCTGGTGACCGGCGCAACGCAGCTCCTGATGGCGCCCATTGCGGTGGCGCTCGACCGGCGCATGGACCCCCGCCTCCTGTCGGGCCTCGGCTTTCTCGCCTTCGGCATCGGGCTTGGGCTCAGCGCCTTCGCCACGCCGCAGACCGATTTCGACGCGATGTTCTGGCCACAGGTGCTGCGCGGCGCGGCCATCATGTTCTGCCTGCTGCCGCCCACCAGGCTGGCGCTGGCGCTGCTGCCGGCGGAGCGCGTGCCCGACGCGAGCGGCCTGTTCAACCTGATGCGCAATCTTGGAGGCGCCATCGGCATCGCGCTCATCGACACGGTGATCTATGGCCGCGCGCCGCTGCATGGCGACCAGCTGCTGGCGCAGCTGAAGGCCGGCAACGCCGCGACCGCCGGCTTCGTCGGCATCGCGCTCGACGATTTCGCCACGCTGTCGCAGGGCTCGATCGACGTCGACGCGCTGGGCGATCTGCAGGACAAGATGGAGAAGGCGGCGCTTGCCATGGCGGTGAACGATGCCTGGCTGATGCTGGCCGCGATCGCGCTGGCCGCGATCTTCGCACTGGCCGCGGCGCGCCGGCAGTAGGACCCGTCAGCTTCCGCTCTAGTCGAGACTGTGGATGGTGCTGACCGCGTGGGCCGCCTGGGTGATCACGCTGCCCGGCGCCACGCTGCGGGTGAGCCAAACATTGCCGCCGATGATCGAGCCCGCGCCGATGGTGATGCGGCCGAGGATGCTGGCGCCGGCGTGGATCACCACATTGTCCTCGACGACCGGATGGCGCAGCCTGCGCCGCTGCGGACCGCCGGCGGGCGTGATCTCGCTTTCGCCCAGCGTCACGCCCTGGTGCAGGCAGACATTCTCCCCGATCACCGCGGTCTCGCCGATGACGATGCCCATGCCGCGGCTGGTGAAGAAGCCCTGACCGATGCGGGCGCCGGGATGGATGTCGATGCCGGTCGACGCATGGGCGAGGGCGGCGATGATGCGCGCCACGAAGCGGGCGCCCAGCACGTGCAGCGCATGGGCCAGCCTGTGGTGGATGATGGCGCGCGAGCCCGGATGGCAGATCAGCACCTCGGCGAGGCTGTCGGCCGAGGCATCGCGGCGCTGGGCGGCGCGCAGATCGTTCACCAGCACGCCGCGGATCGCCGGCAGCTGTGCGGCGAAGCCCTTGATGATCGTCTCGGAGCGGCGCTGGACCTCGAGTGATGCGAGGCCCTTCGCGTCGAACTGAAGGCCGCGGCCGATCTGGTCGGACAGCCGTGCGAAGGCGGTGGCGAGCGTGTTGGTCACGAACAGGTCGACGCTGCCATGGGCGAGGCCATGTGGCCCCAGATGGGTCGGAAACAGCGAGGTGACGATGCCGTCGAGGATTTCCGCGATGGCCGTGGCCGAGGGCACCTCGGTCACCTTGCCACCCAGCCGGATATTGTGCGTGATGTCGCGCGAATGGCGCAGCTCGGCCACGATCGGTCCCAGATCGAGCTTGCCGGATTTCGCCCCCGGGGGACGCAACAGGGCGATCTTGCCTGACATGGATGTTCCCCTCGCCCTTTAGCCCCGCGGCTTGCCGCGGCCGGTGCGGCCATCGGTCTCGCCGAGGGCCCCATGATCGATGATCAGGGTGCTGATGAATTCGCCGCGCGCCCGGTCATCGGCCCTGGCCGTGCCACCGCCGACCTTGCCCTCGCGCTCGAAAGCGTCCTCGAAGCGGGCGAGCAGCTGCGCGAGAAATCCGTGAAGCGTCATGATGCTGCCTCAGGCCACCGCCAGCCGGAATTCATCCTCCTTGCCGGCCTCGGCGCGCAGCCAGTCGATGAAGTAGGACACCTTGGGCAGGTTGAGCTTGGGGCGCGGGGCCACGATGTAGTAGGCGAAGTCGACCTTCACCGACGAGGTGAAGGGCTGGACGAGCCGGCCCTGGCGCAGGTCGCGCGCTGCGAGCGCCGTCTTGGCGAGCGCCACGCCGCGCCCGAGGGCCGCCGCCTCGATGACGAGGCTCGACTGGTTGAAGCGCGGACCCCGCGCCGAATCGATGTTGGGCGCGCCGGCGGCACTGAGCCACATTTCCCAGTTGGGGCAGGAGGGGTCGTTGTCCGGGCTGTCGTCGTGCAGCAGGGTTGCCTCGGTGAGGTCCGAGGGCAGGTAGAAGGGACCATGCCGCATCAGGTATTCCGGGCTGCACACCGGCACCACGCTTTCGGCGAGGAGACGCTCCACCGCGACGTCCGAATAGCGCCCGGCGCCATAGCGGATGGCGATGTCGATGCCGTCTTTCACGAAGTCCGAGATCTGCATCGAGGCCGCGACGTGGACGTCGATCTCGGGATGCGCGGCGGCGAACAGCTCGAGCCGCGGCAGCAGCCACTTGGAGGCGAAGGAGGGGGCGACGCTGACCGACAGCACACCGGCCTCGCCGAGTGAATCGATCGCATCCATCGCCGCACCGAGCCGCGCGAAGCCTTCCCTGAGGTCACGCAGGCCGGCAGAGCCGGCATCGGTCAGCGCCAGGCCGCGGCCGTTGCGGATGAACAGCGGCAGACCGACATGCTCCTCGAGCAGCCTGATCTGGTGGCTGACCGCAGCGGGGGTGACCCGGAGTTCGGCCGCGGCCTGCGAAATGCTCATGTGCCGGGCCGCCACTTCGAAAGCGCGCAGGGCATTGAGGGGAGGGAGGGAGCGTCGCATTAATCACCCGCTAAATTGGTAGAGATTTAGGAGTATCAGCTGAAGACCCGGATGGCAAGCGCAAAATGCACCTGCCGTCCGGCCCCGGGGAGCTCTCTAGGTGTCGCCGCGGCGCGCCGCCTCGATGGCGGCGATGTCGATCTTGCGCATCGTCATCATGGCGGCGAAGGCGCGCTTGGCCTCGGCGCCGCCGGCGGAGAGGGCATCGGTCAGGGCGCGCGGCGTGATCTGCCAGCACAGGCCCCAGCGGTCGCGGCACCAGCCGCAGGCACTCTCCTGACCGCCATTGCCGGTGATGGCGTTCCAGTAGCGGTCGGTCTCTTCCTGGCTGTCGGTGGCGATCTGGAAGGAAAAGGCCTCGCTCGGCTTGAAGGCCGGCCCGCCGTTGAGGCCGATGCAGCGCACGCCGGCGACGGTGAACTCCACCGTCAGCACGTCACCTGCCTTGCCGGCGGGATAGTCGGTGGGTGCGCGGTAGACAGCAAGAACTTCGCTGTCTGGAAAGGTCTCGGCATAGAAGCGGGCCGCCGCCTCGGCGTCCTTGTCGTACCACAGGCAGATCGTGTTCTTGGCCTTCGTCATGGGTCACTCGCATCGCTGGGGGTGCCGGTCCTGCCCCGCGAGCTTAGGGCAGCGCGCGGCATGCGCAATGCCGAAGGCTCGCAACGCGATTCCACCGGAGGGTGCTTGTTCAACATTACACCATATGGTGTAATAAATACATGGACCAGCTCACCGACGTCTTCGCGGCCATGGCGCACCCCTCGCGGCGGGCCATCATGTCGCGCCTCGCCAAGGGCCCCGCCCGGTTTTCGGACGTAGCCCAGGACTTCGACACCGCCCTCAACGCCGTCACCAAGCACCTCAAGGTGATGGAGCGGGCAGGGCTGATCGAGCGCACGCGCAAGGGCCGCGAGGTGTTCATCTCGCTCCGCCCCGAGCCGATGCGCGAGGCCGCGGATTGGATCCACCGCTACGAGCAGTTCTGGACCGAGCGCCTCGATATTTTCCAGCAGCACTTCAAGGACAAAAGGGAGAAACACTGATGGACCATGCCCGCAACAGCTTGGAAATCAGGATCGAACGCAGCATCGCCGCCACACCCGAGGCGGCCTATGCGGCCTGGCTCGACCCCAAGGTTCCCGGAACGCCCTGGAATGCCGCCGCCAAGGCCATCTATGATGCCAAGGTCGATGGCCTGTTCTATCTGCGGATGGGCGAGACGGCGCATTACGGCCGGTTCACCCGCCTCGCGCCCGGCGCCGAAATCCAGCACACCTGGATGTCGCCCTATACCGAGGGCCAGGAATCGCTGGTCACCGTCAGCTTCGCCAAGCAGGGCCACGACACGCTGATGACGCTGGTCCACACCGGGCTTCCCGACAACGAGAGGGGCCTCGCCCACCAGAAGGGCTGGACCTTCTTCATGGACGGCTTCCCGCAGCACTTCGCGCCAGGCGGGGCCGGCCATGCCGGGTGAGCGCTATCGCTGGGTGATCGTGGCGGCGGGCGGCGTCATCGGCTGCGTGGCCATCGGCTGCATGTTCTCGCTGCCCGTCTTCATCATTCCCATCGCCGCGGCGACCGGCTGGTCGCGCACCGGGATCTCCGGCGCCATGACCATCGCCTTCCTCGCCATGGCGGTGGGCAGCATGGGCTGGGGCATGCTGACCGACCGCATCGGGCCGCGCGCCGTCGTGATGACCGGAGCGGTGCTGCTGAGCGCCAGCCTCTATGGCCTGAGCTTCGTCACCTCGCTCGCGGCCTACCAGGCGATCTACGGCATCCTCATCGGCGGCTCGATGGCGGCCTTCTTCGCGCCGCTGATGGCAACCGTCACCGGCTGGTTCGACACCCACCGCAGCCTCGCGGTGTCGCTGGTCTCGGCCGGCATGGGCATGGCGCCGGTCACCATGTCGCCGCTCGCCGCCTATCTCATCGCCCATCACGACTGGCGCAGCACCTACCAGATCATGGCGGTGATCGCCGCAGTCGTGCTGTTCCCGCTGGCGCTGCTCATCCGCCGCCCGCCGGCGCTTGCGGGCGGCGCCGTGCCGACCGCGTCCGACGCCCCGGGCCAGCAGGCGATGTCAACGCGCGACGCGCTGCTGTCCGCGCCCTTCATCGTACTCGCCCTCACCAACTTCTTCTGCTGCGCCACCCATTCGGGCCCGATCTTCCACACCGTCAGCTATGCCATTTCCTGCGGCATACCGGCGATGACGGCGGTGACGATCTACAGTGTCGAGGGCATCGCCGGCATGGCCGGGCGGCTGGGCTTCGGCGTGCTCGCCGACCGGTTCGGCGCCAAGATGCTGCTGGTGACCGGCCTCCTGGTGCAGGCCTTCGGGGCGCTGGGCTATTTCTATGCCCATGACCTTGCCGCCTTCTACTCGGTGGCGGCGGTGTTCGGCTTCGTCTACGCCGGCACCATGCCGCTCTATGCGGTGCTGGCGCGCGAGAACTTCCCGCTGCGCCTGATGGGCACGATCATCGGCGGCACCTCGATGGCAGGGAGCCTCGGCATGGCCACGGGCCCGCTGTTCGGCGGCTGGATCTTCGACACCACGGGCGATTACGGCTGGCTCTACATCGCCTCCTTCGGCATGGGCATCGGCGCCTTCCTGATCGCCATGCTGTTCCGGCCGTTCCCGCAGGCGCTGGGCCAAGGGGTGGCGGCCCGTTCCTAGGCCGCTTCCTTCACAACCTGCAGCCGCACGTTGCCCGGCATCTGGCCGATGGCTGTGCGGCGCGCGAGCCTGTATAAGGCCGATTTGCGAACGGACCTGACGCAATCGGAGCACTGGGTGGAAGGCGGACTGATCACCGCGGCGACGTTGCCGGACTATGCGCGTGCACGCCTTGCGGCGGCGCGCGCGCTCCCGCGCGCTGGCCTGCTCCACCACCGCTTCGCGCTGCCGCTGCTCGACCTCGATTGCTGGTTCTCGGAACCGCGGCTTCGCCAGCTGTGCACCGAACGGCTGGCGGCGCGCGGCGATGGCGAGGCGGCCCGCACCCATGCCGACGTGTTCCTCCTCGACGGCACGCTGCCGGGCTGGGAGGCGCCGGTACTGTGGGACGTGCGCCAGGGCTTCACCTCGCGCGACTTCGAGACGGCGCTGGAGCGCGAGGGGCTGCGCGGCTTCTATCACCACGAGGCGCCGTCCTGGCAGTTCCACGATCCCGACGCCCGCACCGGCGTCCACAGCCTGCCGGAGCCGATGGCCATCCCGCCGTGGGAGAGCGGTTCACCGCTGCGCCTGTTCCTGCACTGGACCTATGCCCGCATGGGGCTGCGGCTCACCCATGCCGCGACCCTCGGGGCCGGCACGGCCGGCGCCCTGGTGGTGGGCGCCAGCGGATCGGGCAAGTCCGGCACCACGCTGGCCGGGCTGCTCAACGGCCTCAGCAGCGCCGGTGACGACTACGTGCTGCTCGAAACCGGTGCCGAGGTCACGGCGCATGCGGTGTTCCGCGTTTTCAAGCAGGACGACGCGGGCCTGCGCCGGGTTGGGCTCGATGCGGCGGCAATCGGTTCCAAGGGCCTCAACTGGCACGGCAAGCATGAGTTCGATGCCGCGGCGCTGAGACCTGAAGGCTTCGCACGGCGGATGCGCATCAATGCCATCCTGGTGCCGAAGGTGGCGCGGCTGCCGCGTACCCGGATCGAGCCGCTGTCGCCCGGGCAGGCGGCCCTCGCCCTGGCGCCGTCCGCGGTGCTGCAGCTGCAGGGCGACATGGAAGACGGCTTCCGCTTCTTCGCCGGTCTGACGCGCCGGCTTCCGGCCTTCCGCGTGCACCTCTCGGAAGACCCCGCCGAAATCGCCGACGCCATCGGCCGCCATCTGATGCAGGGGGTCGCCCTTGCCGGTTAGCGTGATCATGCCCGCCTTCAACGCCCAGCGCTTCATCGCCGTGGCGCTCGCCAGCCTGCTGCAGGAACGAGACGCGCTGGCGCTCGACATCGTCGTCGTCGATGATGGCTCGACGGATGACACACGCGCCGTCGTCGCCGCTATCGCCGCGAAACATCCGCAGGTTCGGCTGCTGCGCAACCCGCGCAAGGGCATTGCCGCGGCGCGCAACACGGGTGTGCAGAACGTCGCGGCCGATTGCCGCTTCATCGCCTTCATGGATGCCGACGACGCCTCGGTCGCCGGGCGGCTGGCGCGGCAGCGCGACCTGATGCTGGCCGATCCTGCGATCGACGTCCTCTACGGCAAGGTGGAGATGTTCGTGGACTTCGACGACGAGGCGCTGCAGCCGCGCGACGGCAGCCGCACCCGCGTCATCCGCGGGCCCTACCTCCAGTCGGCGATGTACCGGCCGCAGGTCTTCGCGCGCGTCGGGCCCTTCGACGAAAGCTACCACCAGGGCTGCGACACGGATTATCTGCTGCGCGTCATGGAGAGCGGGGCGCGGCTGGTGCTCGACGACGGCGTGGCCGCCTATTACCGCCGCCACGATGCCAACGTGACGCTCAACACCGCCGAGGTGCAGCGCGAATTCGTGCTCGCCACGCTCAAATGGGCGGCGCGCAACAAGGTTAAGCGCGCCGACATTCCCGAGATCTACCGCCAGATCTTCCTGCGCCGCGACGAGATCGAGAAGGGCTTCGCCGAATGACTGCGCGCTGCTCGGTGGTGATCCCTGCCTTCAACGCGGCCCGCACGCTGGCCGAAACGCTGGACAGCGTGATGCGCCAGAGCTTGCCGGCCTCGGAGGTGATCGTGGTCGACGACGGATCGACCGACGCGACGGCCGACGTGGCCCGCGGCTTTGCCGGCGTGCAGGTGATCAGCCAGACGAACGCCGGACCCGGTCCGGCGCAGAATGCCGGCGTCGCTGCGGCGACGGGTGACGTCATCGCCTTCCTCGATGCCGATGACCTGTGGACGCCGGTGGCATTGGCGGCGCAGGCCGCGGCACTCGCGCGCGATCCGCAGGCCGATGCGGCGGTGGGCGACATGGCGGAATTCGTCTGCGCGTCGGAGCCGCCCGAGGTGGCGGCGCGCTTCCGGCCCAGGTTGCGCCAGACCGGCTGGGTGAGCGGCGCCACCATGCTGCGCGCCTCGGCACTTGCGCGCGTCGGCGCCTTCGCGGCACTTGGCGGGGGCCACTGGCTCGACTGGATGGACCGCGCGAGGCTGGCGGGCCTCGGCTTTGTCGAAAGCGGAGAACTGGTGCTGATGCGGCGTCTGCACCGCAATTCGCTGACCATGAACGAAAATGCAAGGAAGGGCCGCAGCCTGCTGCTGGCGGCGCGTGCCGCGATCCAGCGGCGGAAGCCCGCGGGATCGGCCCGGGAAGAGGAGAACGGACGAGATGACGCAACTCAGAACTGACGCGGCCTACCACGTCAACAACCGGATCGTGGCGGAGAATTTCGACGACGAGATGGTGCTGATCGACGTCGACAACGGCATCTATTTCAGCATGCAGGGGAGTGCCGCGGCGGTGTGGCGCGCCTTCGAGACGCCGCAGGTGCCGGCCAGCGCCTGCGCCGAGCTCACCGCCGAGCTCACCGAGCCCGATCGCCTGTCGGTGGCGCGCCTCATCCACGAGCTGGCAGAGCGCAAGCTGATCGTCGAGGCCGAGGCCGCGCCGCCTGCGCCCGCGGGCCGGCTGTCCCGCTTTGCCGCGACGAGTTTCGCGCTGCCGGTGCTCGGCGTGTTCACCGATCTGGCCGATCTCATCGCCATCGACCCGGTGCACGAGGTCGACGACCAGGCGGGCTGGCCGGTGCGGCCGGCGAGCGGCGACGGGCAGGCCTGACACATGCGCCTGATGACCGAGGGCGCGCGCCCGGCATGACGGAGATCCCCACCCTGCCGATCGGCCCGCTCGATCTTCTGGTGAAGGCGGCGCTGGCGCCGCCGCCGGTGGCCGAAGCGGCCTGGGCCGAATGGCGCAAGGGCTATGCGCTGGACGAGACGCCATGGAACGAGGTGCGCCTGCTCGGCGCCGTGGCCCAGCGCATCGGCTGGCTCGAACCCGATGCCGACATCCTGCCGCGCATCCGCGGCATCCAGAAATTCCTCTATGCGCAGAGCCAGCTCTGCCTCGTGGGTGCGATGGGCGGATTGCGGATCCTGTCGGAGGCGGGCATTCCGATGCTGTTCATCAAGGGTGCGGGGCGCGTCGCCGTCGATGACGGAATCGCCCGCGAGCGCCTGGTGCGCGACATCGACGTGCTGGTGCCGATCGCGCGCCGCGACGAGGCCTGTGAGCGGCTGATCGCCGGCGGCTGGCATCTGCGCGGCTACTGGCAGGTGCTGTGGCGCGGCTTCAACAGCCTCGCCGGCCACCACGGCTGGTCGCTGTCGCGCGGCAAGGGCGAAATCGACCTTCACCACTTCTCGAACAACCTGAACCGGCTGGTCGGCGACGACGACGGGCTATGGGCGAGGAACGCGCGCGTCACGTGGCGCGGCATCGAGGTTCACGTGCCGTCGGCAACCGACAACCTGCTGCTGGCCATCATGCATGGATTGCGCTGGTCGCGCGATCTCAACGCCGACTGGATCATCGACGGCTTCCGGGCGATGTCGACGGGTGCCGTCGACTGGGCGCTGCTGCTCGCGGAGGCGCGGCGCCGCCGCATCGCCACCATTCTCCACGCCGGACTTTCCTATCTGCGCCAGGCGCTCGGCGCGCCGGTGCCGGCGGAGACACTCGACGCCCTCAAGGCCATGGGCACGCGCCGGCAATGGAACGAGTTTCATGTCTACACGCGAGTCTCCCTGCCGTTCAATCTGCAGCAGAACGCGGCATTTCTGGCGATGGCCGTGGCGCGCAGCGGCGAGACGGAAAACCCCGAGGCGCGCCTTCAGGCGACGATCAGCGTGGGCCCGCCGGAACTGCAGCTCGGCAACTGGCTGACCGTCGACATCGCGGGCGTGCTGCAGCAGGGCGGAACGCGCCTTGTCGTGCGCCTCGTCAATCCGGCGGCGCCGGGTACGCGGCTCATCGGGATCATCTTCATTCTCGGCATGATCTTCGATTGCCGCGAGGCGGAGGTCAGCGACGCGGACGGCGAGGGCCCCAGCTGCAGCTTCACCTTCGTGCTGCACCCGCGCATGCTGGCGGGCCGCGGCATTTCGCGGATCGCACTGCGAATCACCGAGGCCGGCAGTGCGCCGATCATTCCCTGGGGCAACGTCAATCCGGAACAATGATTGCGGGCGGCGGCTTCGCCCTCCGCAACCTTCGGATGGCGGCCAAGCAGCGTGTTGATGCGCTTCGCACTTCTCCCTAGAGTGCAGTGTCGGGATGCAATGCCTCTGCCTGCGGAGGCTGGAAGCGGGATAGATGTCGGACGAGCTTTCGCGATTGATCCAGCGTGTCGGGCTCGGCGACCGCCCGGCGTTCCGCGAGCTCTATCGGCTGACCAGTGCGAAACTCTTCGGTGTGTGCCTGCGTGTCTTGCGGGAGAAGAGTGAAGCGGAGGACGCCTTGCAGGAGGTCTATGTCAAGATCTGGCACAATGCCGGCCGCTTTGCGGTGACGGGGCAGAGCCCGGTGAGCTGGCTTGCCGCCGTGGCGCGCAACCACGCCATCGACCGTATCCGGGCGCGCAGGCCGCAGGCCGTCGACATCGGCCTCGTGCCGGAGATCGCCGACGCGGCGCCCGACCCCGAGCAGGCCAGTGTCGCCGCCGGCGAGCGCCAGCGCATCGAGAATTGCCTCGGCAAGCTCAAGGCCGACCGGGCCGAGGCGGTGCGCGGCGCCTATCTCGAGGGTTACAGCTACCAGGAACTGGCCGAGCGCTACAGCATGCCCATCAACACGGTGCGGACCTGGCTGCGGCGCAGCCTGCTGCAGTTGCGGGAGTGCCTGCAGGCATGACATCGGCTGCCGACGTGCCCCCCGAAGACGACCTGCTCGCGGCGGAATATGCGCTGGGCGTGCTGCCCCAGGCGGAGCGTCTGGCCCTGCAGCAGCGCCTTGCAACCGATCAGGAGCTGGCACGACGCGTGTGGTTCTGGGAAGAGCAGATGGCGCCCATGGCGGCCGCCATCGCGCCCGTCGAGCCGCCCGCGGCCCTTCTCGCCGACGTGGAGCGCCGCCTCTTCCCGGCAGCACCAGAGGCCGCGGGCTGGTGGGAAAGCCTGCGCTTCTGGCAGGGCCTCAGCGCAGCCCTTCTCTGCCTTGTCGTCATCGCCGGGGGGCTGGCGGTGTTGGTGTCGCGTCAGCCGCCGGTCGGCGGCTATGTCGTGGAACTCTCCAGCACCCCATCCGGACTGCAGCTCGCGGCCTATTACGATGCGCGCAGCGGCACGCTGAAGCTCAACCGGGTGGCGGGCGTTCCGGCAGCGGGGCGCGACTATCAGCTGTGGGTGATCGCCGGCCAGAACCCGCCGGTGTCGCTGGGCGTGCTGCCCGCCGATTCCGTCGTGGCGCTGAAGCTTCCGCCGCAACTGGCCGCGAAGCTCGGTGCGAAAGCCGTGCTGGCGGTGAGCGACGAGCCGAAGGGCGGCTCGCCCACCGGCCTGCCCACCGGCGCCGTGCTGGCTGCCGCACCGCTGACCGCGATCTGAGCGATCACGAAGACGTCATCTTCCGTGATGGCCTTTTCCGCTGCTGCCGGAGCTCCGGCTGAAACTTTCGTTCTGCCCCCTCCGTGACTGTCGCTGTCCAATGCAGGACGCGTTCGACACATGGAGAAACAGATGACCCGCACCAGCCACAGCCTTCTCGCCGCCGCCGTTTCCGCCGCCGTCGCCTTCGGCGCCGTCGCGGCTTCCGCCAACCCGATGGTGGGCGGCGCGCCGATGTATGCCACGAAGAACATCGTGCAGAATGCCATGCACTCGAAGGATCACACCACCCTCGTCGCCGCCGTGAAGGCGGCAGGCCTCGTCGGCACCCTCGAAGGCAAGGGGCCGTTCACCGTCTTCGCGCCGACCAACGAGGCCTTCGCGGCGCTGCCGGCGGGCACGGTGGAAAACCTGCTCAAGCCCGAGAACAAGCCGATGCTGGTGAAGATCCTCACCTGCCACGTGCTGGCCGGCAAGGCCACCGCCGCCACGGTCGCCAAGATGGCGAAGGCCGATGGCGGCACACATGAAGTGACGACGGTGGGCGGCTGCAAGCTGTGGCTGTCCGTCAAGGGTTCGACCGTGATGATCAAGGACGAGGCCGGCGGCATGGCCAAGGTGACGATCGCCGACGTCGAGCAGTCGAACGGCGTCATCCACGTCGTCGACCACGTGCTCCTGCCCAAGATGTAACGCGCCGCTCGCGCACGCTCCTCCAAGTCATGACACGCGCAGCCAGCCACCTCGGCTGGCTGCGTCGTTGCGCGAGGCTTGGGTGGACCGGCGGGAGCTTCGTCATTCGCCCGCGAGGCGGAAGGGCGTGACCATGGGCTGCAGCACCGGGCGTGCTGCGGGAGATGTGTCCATGGCGATGGCTGGCTGCGTGCGCCTGACGCGGAACCACGCGGCGTAGAGTGCGGGCAGGAAGAACAGGGTGAGCACGGTTGCCACGATCAGGCCGCCCATGATGGCGATGGCCATCGGCCCCCAGAAGACCGAGCGCGACAGCGGGATCATGGCGAGGATGGCGGCGAGTGCGGTGAGCACCACCGGCCGGGCGCGGCGCACGGTGCTCTCCACGATGGCATCCCACGGGCTGGCGCCGGCGGCGAGGTCATGATCGATCTGGTCGACGAGAATGACGGCGTTGCGCATGATCATGCCGGCGAGCGCGATCACGCCGAGCAGTGCGACGAAGCCGAAGGGTGCGTTGAACAGAAGGAGCGCTGCCACCGCGCCGATGGCGCCGAGCGGTGCGGTGAGGAATACCAGCGCCAGCTTGGAGAAGCTGCGGAGCTGCAGCATCAAGAGGCTGAGCATGACGAGGAACATCAGCGGGAAGACCTTGAACAGCGCGGCATTGGCCTTGTCGATCTCCTCGACCGCGCCGCCCGTCTCGATGCGGTAGCCCTCGGGCAGGGAGGCGATGATCGGCTGCAGCAGCGGCGCGATCTGGGCGGAGACGGTGGGGGCCTGGATGCCCGGCACGATGTCGGCGCGCACGGTGAGCGCCATGTCGCGGTTGCGCCGCCACAGGATCGGCTCCTCGAAGCCGGACGTCACCTGGGCGAGCTGCGACAGCGGCACCGCGCCGCCGCCGGGCAACGGCACGCTCAGGTCCTCGAGGGAGGACGGAGCACTGCGCTCGTCCGCCGGCGCGCGGACCACGACGTCGATGAGTTCGGTGCCCTCGCGATATTGCGTGACGGTGACGCCCGAGAGCAGCATCTGCAGCGCGTTCGAGACATCCTGGGTGCTGAGGCCCAGCGCCCGGATGCGCTCCTGGTCGAGCCTGACCTGCATGGTCTTGGCCTGTTCGTTCCAGTCGAACTGCGGCTCGACCGTGTTGGGATTGGCGACCATCACGTCACGCACCCGGGTGGCGATGCGGCGCACCTCGCCCGGATCGGGGCCGATGACACGGAACTGCACGGGAAAGCCGACGGGTGGGCCGAACACGATCTGGTCGACGCGCACGCGCGCCTGCGGCACGGCGCCATCGGCCACCGCCTTCTCGATCCGGGCGCGCAGCCGGTCGCGCGCCGCCGGGTCCTGCGCCATGATGACGGTGATGGCGAAGCTCGGATCGGGAAGGGCAGGGTTCAGCGCCAGGAAGAAGCGCGGCGCGCCGGCGCCGACATAGGTCGATGAATAGCGCACGTCGGGGTCGCCCTTCACCAGCGCCTCGGCGGCGAGCGCCGCCCTGGTGGTCGCGGCGATGGAGGAGCCCTCCGGCATGCGGGTTTCGATGAAGAGTTCGGGGCGCGCCGAGGTGGGGAAGAACTGCTGCTGCACGAAGCCCATGCCGACGCCGGTGCCGGCAAGCGCCAGCACCACGAGGCCGATCACCAGCCAGCGGGCGCGCAGTGCGCCATTCACCGCGGCGCGCAGCAGCCGGTAGGCCCGGCCGTCATAGCTTCCGTGATGCGCCCCCGGCTTCGCCGCGGGCAGCAGCTTCATGCCGAGATAGGGTGTCACGAGCACGGCCACGAACCATGAGACGATGAGGGCGATGCCCACCACCCAGAAGATGTTGCCGGCATATTCGCCGCTGGTCGAGCGGGCGAAACCCACCGGCAGGAAGCCCGCCGCGGTGACCAGCGTGCCGGTCAGCATCGGGAAGGCGGTGCTCGACCAGGCGGCGGAGGCGGCGGTGATACGGTCCACACCCTGTTCGATCTTCACCACCATCATCTCGACGGCGATGATCGCGTCGTCGACCAGGAGCCCGAGCGCGATGATGAGGGCGCCCAGCGTGATGCGGTCGAAGTTGAGCCCCATCACCGCCATGATCACGAACACCACCGCGAGCACGATCGGAACGGACAGCGCCACCACGATCCCGGTGCGCAGGCCGAGCGTCACGAAGGATACGGCGAGCACGATGAGCAGGGCTTCGAGGAAGCTGTGCAGGAACTCGTCGAAGGCATGTTCGACGACATCCGCCTGGTCCGACACCTGCGTCACCTCGACGCCGACGGGGAGCGTGGCGCGGAAGGCGTCGACCCTGGCCTTGAGCTGGCTGCCGAGCGCGGTGACGTTGGCGCCGGACGCCATCACCACGCCCACCCCGACCGAATCCGCGCCGTTGAGAAAGGCGAGATAGGCCGGCGGGTCTTCGTAACCGCGATGCACCGTGGCGATGTCGCCCAGCCGGAACACCTTGCCGCCGGCGGCGATGGGGAGATCGCGCAGCGCGGCAAGGCTGCCGAGATCGCCGCTGACCCGGATCTGGACCTCGTCGGCGGAGGTCGCGAAGGCGCCGGCCGCGGTCATGGCGTTCTGGTGCGCGATGGCATCGAAGATGGCTTGCGGCACGATCCCCAGCGTGGCCAGCCGGCTGTGGCTGATCTCGACGAAGACGCGCTGCTTCACCTCGCCGATCAGCGCCACCTTGGCCGCGCCATCGACCGTGAGCAGGCTGCTGCGCAGCCTCTCGGCATAGGACTTCATCTCGGCGCGGCCGAGACCGTCGCCCGAGAGCATGTAGATGGCGGAGAAGACATCGCCATATTCGTCGTTGAAGTACGGCCCGACGAGTCCCTGCGGGAGCTCGGGGCGGAGGTCGCCGATCTTCTTGCGGATCTGGTACCAGGCCTCCGCCGCCCCGGCGCGCACCGAGTCCTTCAGCTGCACCTGGATGACGGTGGCGCCCGGGCGCGAGAAGGTGCGCACGAAATCCAGTTCCGGGAGCTCCTGGATGCGCTTCTCGATGGGCTCGGCCACCAGGTTCTGCATCTCCTCGGCGGTGGCGCCCGGCCACGCGGCTCCCACCACCATGGTCTTGATGGTGAAGCTCGGATCCTCGGCGCGGCCGAGATTGAGATAGGCATAGGTTCCGGCCGCCAGCGCCACGAGGATGGCGAAGAGGGTGACGGCGGGGTTGCGCACCGACCAGAGGGAGAGGTTGACGTTCATCGCAATGCCCTTACAGCGACGCCGCGGCGTCGGTCTCGACGACATGCACCGGCCGCGCGGGGTCGAGCTTGTGGGCGCCGAGGCTGACCACCAGGTCGCCCTCGTTCAGGCCGCCGCGCACCTCGGCATAAGCGTCGTCGAGTCTCGCGATGTCGACGGGCACGCGCTGCACCAGCCTGGCATTCTTCGGCAGCCGCCATACGAAGGCGCCGCTGCCGTCGTCGACGACGGCGCCCAGCGGCAGCTGCGCCACCGGCGTTGCCGCCGGCTGCTGCAGCGTGACGGTCATGGTCCGGCCGAGCGCCACGGCATCATCCGGCGCCACGAGCGACATGCGGACCCGGTAGGTGCGGGCGGCGGGGTCGACGTCCGGCGAGATGTCGCGGAGCTGGAGGCGGTAGGGCCGTGCCGCGTCGCCCCACAGCGTGGCGCTGGCGCTGGCGTGCTCCAGGGCGTCGCGCAGCTGTTCGGGCAGGGCGAAGACGACATCGAGCCGGTCGGTGGGCGCCACGGTGACGACCGGCTGGCCGGCGGCCACCACCTGCCCGGCATCGGCGGCGACGCTGGTCACCACGCCCGGCGCATCGGCGATGAGACGCGCGTAGGACAGGGCGTTGGCCGCCTGGTCGCGGCTGCGCTGGGCGCGGTCGACGCGGGCCTGGGCCTGGGCCGCCGTGCTGGTGGCGCTGTCGAGGGCGGCCCTCGCGACGAAGCCGGAGGCGAAGAGCTTCTGGCTGCGCGCCAGCTCCGCGGCGGCGCGGTCGCGGTCGGTCTGGCTGGCGGTGACCTCGGCCTCCGCCGCCTCGAGGCTGAGGCGGGCATCGGTGTCGTCGAGCAGCGCCAGCACCTGGCCGGCAGCCACCCGGTCACCCACCTCGACGCTGCGGCTGATGATCTTGCCGGGCAGCCGGAAGGCCATCGCGGTCTCGTGCTGCGGCCGGACGGTGCCGGTGAACTGGCGCTCCGCGGTGGGCGCGGTGAAGGTGACGCGCATGACGCGGACCGGTTGGGCCGGGCGGACGGCGGCAGCGGTCGTCGCGGCATGGCCGGAGGGCAGCAGCCTTGCCAGGCTGTCTCGCTGCGCAAATCCCGCTGCTGCCAGAGCCACGGCCACCAGGCCCGACACGAACCAGATTTTGCTGACTTTCGAAGGCTTTGGCATTGTTGGGCTCGCGGCGATGTTGTAATGTTAGAAGCGCAAACATATGTTAGCGACATTAACATTGCAAGTCCTTTCGGGCCGCTCGGCAACTTTGCAGGTTCCGGACAATGGACTAGAACAACCGGTGCGCCGCCGCGCGAGGCGGCGCCGGAACGAGGTCGACGTGAAGCGCTCCTACCACCATGGCGAATTGCGGCAGGCATTGATCGATGCCGCACGGCAGCTGATCAGCGAGCGCAATGGCAATGACTTCAGCCTGTCGGACGCCTGCCGGCTGGCGGGGGTGTCGACCGCCGCGCCCTATCGCCACTTCGCCGACAAGAATGAAATCGTCACGGAAGTGGTGGCGCAGGGCTTCGCCGACATGTCCAGCCGGGCGCGCAAGGAGACCGAAGCCTTCCCGCCCGGCGCGCCGGAGCGCATCCAGGCCGTGGGCAGCGTCTACCTGAACTTCGCCATCGGCGAGCCGGCGCTGTTCCGCATGATGTTCAGCCACCCCTGCGACCCGGCCCAGGACGATGTGGCGGCCACGGCGGGCAAGGCCTGCTTCGCCTATGTGCTGGGCGAGGTCGTCAGCTACTGCACCATTCACGGCATCGTGGGCGACGCGCGGATGATCGCCGTGCAGCTGTGGACCATGGTGCATGGCGCGGCGAGCCTCACCATCGACGGCGACTATGCCAAGGTGTCGCCCGACATCGATGTGGCGGCGATCATCGCGCTGGGGGCCGAGCGCCTGCTGTTCCAGCTGCCGCGGCAGGAAACGCCGGCAGCGGCGCGCGCCGCCGCGGTCTAGGGCCTTCATCTGCGTGTCACCGAACTCCCCGATGAGGGGGATTTCGGAGACCCACAATGCCGCAACTCGGACCGCAGCCCTTCCTTCATCCGAACGCCTCGGTGCGCAACAGCAAGCTGGGGGCCTTCGTGGAAATCGGCGAGGGTGCGACCATCTTCGAGTCGGAGATGGGCGATTACAGCTACACCGCGCGCTACGCCGACATCGCCTACTCGAAGCTCGGCAAGTTCGTGAACGTGGCGGCCTTCACGCGCTTCAACCCCGGTGAACATCCCTATCACCGCGCCTCGCTGCATCACTTCATGTATCGCTCGAGCTACTTCTGGCCGGACGAACCCGACGAGCAGGCGGTGTTCGACTGGCGCCGCGCGCGCCCGGTGCGGGTGGGCCACGACAGCTGGATCGGCCATGGCGCCATCGTCATGAAGGGTGTGACGATCGGCAACGGCGCCATCATCGGCGCGCAGTCGGTGGTGACCAAGGACGTGGCGCCCTATGCGGTGGTGGCCGGCGCCCCGGCGCGCTTCCTCAAGTGGCGCCACCCCCGCGAGGTTGCAGAGCGCCTGCAGGCTGTCGCCTGGTGGGACTGGACACATGAAATGCTTCGCACCGCGCTGCCGGATTTCCGCGCGCTCTCGGCCGAAGCCTTCCTCGAGAAGTATGAGCGCGTCATCCAACCGTTACATTCGGTGGGTTAGTGGTGTCATGCCACCATCTTCACCGACTCAAGCCGGCAATCCGCGCGCGGCATGGATGCGCGTTCTCGCGCTGTCAGCCTGGAAGGACCTCGAGTCCTGCGCCAGTGCCATTGCGATTGCCCCCTATGACCTGCTGCGCGCGCCCGAAACCGGCCTCGTGATGCTGCGCGGCCGCATGGGGGCGACGGGTGCCGCCTTCAACCTCGGCGAAGCGACGGTGACGCGCTGCGCGGTGCGCCTGCGCGACGGGACCGAGGGCCATGCCTATGTGCTGGGCCGCAATGCGGCGCACGCCCGCCTGGCGGCCCTGTGCGATGCACTGCTGCAGGGGCCCGACACCGGCGCGGCGGTCACCGCGACGGTGATCGCGCCGCTCGAAGCGAAACTTCACGCCACGCATCTCGCGGCCTCCACCAAGGCGGCGGCCACCAAGGTCGACTTCTTCACGATGGTGCGGGGCGAAGATGACTGAGCACGGATTTTCCGACGTGGCGGTCGACTCCGCCCATGCCTTCCGGGCCATCATGCAGGCGATGGCGCGGCCGGGCCGCGTCACGGATCTTGCCGTCCGTCTCGACGCGCCCGCGCCGCTGCTGGCCAGCACGGCGGCCGTTGCCCTCACCCTGTGCGACTTCCAGACGCCGGTCTGGCTGACGCCCGCGCTGCGCAGCGACAGGGTCATGCATTACCTGCGCTTCCATGCCGGGGCGCCGGTCACGCCCGAGATAGAGAGCGCGCAATTCGTCTTCGCCACGGCGGAAGAGGTGCTGCCGGCGCCTGAGCTTTTGTTGCAGGGCACGCATGAATATCCGGACCGTTCGGCCACGCTCATCCTGCAGGTGACGGGTTTTGCGGCCGACGGCGTGCGCCTGTCCGGCCCCGGCATCCGCGGCAGCGAGGGATTCGGCGTCGCCGGGCTGGACGCCCGCTTCTGGACGGCGATGGCGGCGAACCATGCCTGTTTCCCGGTGGGGATCGACGTGATCTTCACCGCGCCCGGCCAGGTGGCGGCCCTGCCGCGCTCGACCGAAATCCGCATTCCGGAGGCCGTCTGATGTATGTCGCCGTCAAGGGTGGCGAGCAGGCCATCGATGCCGCGCACCGCCTGCTCGAGGAGGAGCGCCGCGGCGACCGCAGCGTGCCCTCGGTGACGCTCGAACAGATTGCCGAGCAGCTGACGCTGGCGGTCGACCGCGTGATGAACGAGGGCTCGCTCTATGACCGCGAACTCGCCTCGCTGGCGATCAAGCAGGCCCGCGGCGACCTGATCGAGGCGATCTTCCTCATCCGCGCCACGCGCACGACGCTGGCGCGCTTCGGCTATGCCGAGCCGCTCGACACCCAGTCGATGCGGGTGAAGCGCCGCGTCTCGGCCGCCTTCAAGGATGTTCCGGGCGGGCAGATCCTCGGCCCCACCTTCGATTATACCCACCGCCTGCTCGACTTCGCGCTTGCCGGTGACGCGGAGCCCGCCGCGGCGGCGCGCGCGCCCAGCGCATTGCGCAGCGACATGCCGCGCGTGCTCGGGATGCTGGGGAGCGAGGGGCTGATGGAGCAGCCGCCGGCCGATGCCGGCGAGCCGGGCGACCTCACCCAGGATCCGCTGAACTTTCCCGCCGGGCGCGACCTCCGCCTGCAGAACCTGGCGAGGAGTGACGAGGGCTTCCTGCTGGCGCTGGCCTATTCCACCCAGCGTGGCTATGGCCGCACGCATCCCTTCGCCGGCGAGATCAGGCTCGGCAGCGTCGAGGTGAGCTTCACGCCGGAGGAGCTGGGCTTTGCCGTGGTGATCGGCGAGATCGCCGTCACCGAATGCGAGATGATCAACCAGTTCACAGGCTCGGCGACGGTGAAGCCGCAATTCACCCGGGGCTATGGGCTGGGCTTCGGCCAGTGCGAGCGCAAGGTGATGTCGATGGCGCTGGTCGACCGTTCGCTCCGGGCGGGCGAGCTCGGCGAGGAGCGCGTGGCGCCTGCCCAGCACGAGGAGTTCGTGCTGTCGCATTCCGACAACGTGCAGGCGACGGGCTTCGTCGAGCACCTGAAGCTGCCGCATTACGTCGACTTCCAGGCGGAGCTCGTGCTGCTGCGCCGCCTGCGCGCCGAGGTCGATGCCGCGAAGGACAGGCTGGAGGCCGCGGAATGAATGCGCCCGCCTATAACTTCGCCTACCTCAACGAGCAGACCAAGCGGATGATCCGCCGCGCCCTGCTGAAGGCGATCGCCATTCCCGGCTACCAGGTGCCCTTCGCCAGCCGCGAGATGCCGATGCCCTATGGCTGGGGCACCGGTGGCGTTCAGGTGACGGCCGCCGTGCTGGTGCCGGAAGACAGGCTGAAGGTCATCGACCAGGGCGCCGACGACACCACCAACGCGGTCTCCATCCGCAAGTTCTTCGTCAGGACGGCGGGCGTGGCCACGACCGAACGGACCGCGGAGGCGAGCGTCATCCAGACCCGCCACCGCATTCCCGAAACACCGCTGGCGGAGCACCAGATCCTGGTGTTCCAGGTGCCGATCCCCGAGCCCCTTCGCTTCCTCGAGCCGCGCGAGACCGAGACCCGCACCATGCATGCGCTGGAAGAATATGGCGTGATGCATGTGAAGCTCTACGAGGACATCGCGCAATATGGCGAGATCGCCACCACCTATGCCTATCCGGCGAAGGTGGCGGGGCGCTATGTCTTCGATCCCTCGCCGATCCCCAAGTTCGACAATCCGAAGCTCGATGATTGTCCCGCCCTGCAGCTGTTCGGTGCAGGCCGCGAGAAGCGCATCTATGCGGTGCCGCCCTACACCCGGGTGAAGAGCCTCGATTTCGAGGATCACCCCTTCGAGGTGCAGAGCTGGACCGAGCCCTGCGCCCTGTGCGGATCGCGCGACAGCTTCCTCGACGAGATCGTGATGGACGATGCGGGCGCGCGCATGTTCGTCTGCTCCGACACCGACTTCTGCGCCAGGAAGCGTGGCGAAGGATGAGCGCGCTGCTGTCGGCCGAGAAGGTCAGCAAGTTCTATGGCGCGCGAGCCGGCTGCCGCGACGTGTCGTTCGAGCTGTGGCCGGGCGAGGTGCTGGCCATCGTCGGAGAATCGGGTTCGGGCAAGACGACGCTGCTGCGCTGCCTGTCGGGCCATCTGCCGGCGAGCTCCGGCAAGGTCCGCTACACCACGCGGGACGGCCGAAACGTGGCGCTCGACGAGTTGAGCGAGGCCGAGCGCCGCATGCTGATGCGCACCGACTGGGGCTTCGTGCACCAGGACGCGCGCGACGGGCTCCGCATGGGCGTTTCAGCCGGCGCCAATGTCGGCGAGCGCTTGATGGCGGTGGGCGAACGCCACTATGGCCGCATCCGCGCCACGGCCAGCGACTGGCTGAAGCGCGTGGAGATTCCCGAGGACCGCATCGACGACAGCCCGTGGTCCTATTCCGGCGGCATGCGGCAGCGCCTGCAGATCGCGCGCAACCTCGTCACCGCGCCGCGCCTCGTGTTCATGGACGAGCCGACGGGCGGGCTTGACGTTTCGGTGCAGGCGCGGCTGCTCGACCTCATCCGCGGGCTGGTCAAGCGCCTCGACCTCGCGGCCATCGTGGTGACCCATGATCTTGCGGTGGCGCGGCTGCTGTCGTCGCGGATGATGGTCATGCAGCAGGGCCAGGTCATCGAGCAGGGGCTGACTGACCAGATCCTCGAGGATCCGCAGGCGCCCTATACCCAGCTTCTCGTTTCCTCCGTGCTGCAGGTGTGAGCATGGGCGCGGTGCTGAAGATCGAGAGGCTGTCGAAGTCGTTCCTGCTGCATCAGCAGGCGGGCGCGCGCATTCCGGTGTTCGACGGCCTCACGGCGGAGGTCGAGGCCGGCGAGGCGGTGGCGGTGACGGGGCCGTCGGGCCGCGGAAAAAGTTCGCTGCTGAAGCTCGTCTACGGCACCTACCGCGCCAATGCGGGCGCGATCCGGGTGCTTTCCGGCAGCGCCTGGACCGACGTGGTGACGGCCCTGCCGCGCGAGGTGATCGAGTTGCGGCGCGATGTCATCGGCTATGTCACGCAGTTCCTGCGCGTCATCCCGCGCGTGCCGGCGGAAATGGTGGTGGCGGAGCCGATGATCGACCGCGGTGCGGCGCCGGAGGCCGCGCTGGCGCGGGCCCGCATGCTGCTCGACAGGCTCAACATTCCGGAACGCCTCTGGCACCTCTCGCCCATGACGTTTTCGGGCGGCGAGCAGCAGCGCGTGAACATCGCCTGCGGCTTCGCGGCGCATTTCCCCATCCTGCTGCTCGACGAGCCCACCGCCTCGCTCGACACCGAGAACCGCAACCGCGTGCTCGAACTCATCGCCGAGGCGCGCGGCGCGGGCAGCGCCATCCTTGCGGTGTTCCATGACGAGACCGAGCGGCACCGCGCGTGTTCGCGCAGCATCAGGCTGGACTGAAGTGAGCATGCGCCATGCCATCTACTTCGCGCCGCCGCCGGGCACCCTGTTCCACAGCCTGGGCGCGCGCTGGCTGGGCCGCGACGCCTTCTCCGGAGAGACGCTGGAACAGCCGGCGGCAGCCGGGCTCCCCGCCGTCACCGGCGATCCGCGCCGCTACGGCTTTCATGCCACGCTGAAGCCGCCCTTCGCGCTGCGCGAGACGGTGCGGCCCGATGCCCTGCTGCGGGCGGTGGCGGCTCTCGCCGCCGACGAACAGTGCTTCCGCGTCTCGCTCAAGGTGGCGCTGCTCGACCGCTTCCTGGCACTGGTGCCGCGGGGTCCATGCGCCGCACTCCACCGCCTCGCCGACCGCAGCGTGCGCGAACTCGACGGCTTCCGCCGTGCGCCGACGGCCGAGGAACTGGCGCGCCGCAGGTCGGGCGGCCTGAGCGAGCGCCAGGACCGGCATCTGCGGGACTGGGGCTATCCCTATGTGCTCGAGGATTTCCGCTTCCACATGACGCTGACGGAGCGGCTGCCCGCTGCCGAGGCGGCGCGCTTCGAGGCGGCGGCGGAGGAGCATTTCGCGCCGGTCCTGGCGGCTCCCGTGCTCATCGACGGGCTGGCGCTGTTCGAGGAGCCGTCTCCGGGCCTCGCCTTTCTCGCCACCCGCCATTTCCCCTTTCCGCATTCAGCCGCCGAGGTTGCCGCATGACCGAAACCCTGTTCACCAATGCCCGGGTCGTGCTGCCGGACGAGATCGTCGCGGGCACGGTGATCGTCCGTGACGGCAGGATCTTCGAGGTGGCCGCGGGCAATGTCGCGGCACCCGCCGAGGACATGGAGGGCGACTATCTGATTGCGGGGCTGGTCGAACTGCATACCGATCATCTCGAGAGCCACTACATTCCGCGCCCCGGCGTGGCCTGGCCCGCCATCCCCGCCGTCATGGCGCATGATGCGCAGATCGCCGCGGCCGGCATCACCACCGTCTTCGATGCGCTGCGGGCCGGCAGCTTCGAGCCGGGCGACCGGTCGGCCCGCGAGGCCACGGCGCTCTCCGCCGCGATCTTCGAGGCCCAGGACAGCGGCCGCCTGCGGGCGGAACACTTCATCCACCTGCGCTGCGAACTGCCCTGTGCCGATACGGCGGATTCGGCGGAGATGACGGCCAAGGCCGGCCCCATCCATCTCATCTCGGTCATGGATCATACGCCCGGCGCCCGGCAGTTCGTGTCGCTGGACAAGTTCCGCGAATACTACATCGGCAAGAAGCTCATCCTGCCCGAGCAGATGGATGACTACATCGCCGTGCGCCAGCAGATGCAGGCGCGTCACGCCGACACCAACAAGCGGGCGATCCTCGCGATGGCGGCGCGGCTCGGCGTGCGGCTTGCGAGCCATGACGACGCCACCGAAGCCCACGTCGAGGAGGCGATCGGCGACGGTGTGGCGATTGCCGAATTCCCGACGACGCGCGAGGCGGCGCAAGCCGCCCACCGCAATGGCCTCGCCGTGCTGATGGGCGCCCCCAACGTGGTGCGCGGCAAGTCGCACTCGGGAAACATTGCCGCAACCGACGTGGCGGCGAGCGGGCACCTCGACGTGCTGTCGTCGGATTACGTGCCCTCGAGCCTGCTGCCGGCCGTCTTCCGGCTGGCCGAGGCGGTGCCCGGCATGACGCTTCCGGCGGCGATGCGCACCATCACCGTCAATCCCGCACGCGCCGCCGGGCTCGACGACCGCGGCGCCATCGAGCCGCACCGACGCGCCGACCTCGTGCAGGTGCGGGTAAGGGACGGCATTCCCGCGGTGCGCCGTGTGTGGCGCGAAGGCATGCGGGTGCTGTGATGGCGCAAGCGGCCGGTCATCTCGTTCTGGTGGTGGGCCCCAGCGGTGCGGGCAAGGATGCCGTGATGACGGGGGCGCGCGAGGTCTTCAAGGACGACGGCAGCGTGGTCTTCCCGCGCCGCTTCGTCACCCGCCTCAGCAATCCCGATGCCGAGGACCACATTTCGATGACCGAGATGGAATTCGCTCTCGCAGTGGCCGACGGCGCCTTCTCCCTGTGGTGGCGGGCGCACGGCAATTCCTATGGCATCGGCAGCTTCGTCGAAAGTCACATCGATTCGGGCGCCACGGTGGTGGTCAACTGCTCGCGCGCCTCGGTGGCGGATGCCTGCGAGCGTTTCGCCAATGTCACCGTGGCCGAGATCACCGCGCCGGCCGAGATTCTCGTCGCGCGCATCGTGACGCGCGGCCGTGAGACGGCGGACCAGGCGCGCGAGCGCGTGCTGCGCAGGGTGCCGGACTATCCCGCCGGGGTGCGGGTGGAGCGGATCGTCAACGACGGACCGCTGGCCCAGTCGGTCTCCCGCTTCTGCGCCGTGCTGCGCAGCCTGCGGCCCGCCCGAGAGGGCGGAGATACAGCGCCCGCCGAAGCCGGCCTCTCCTTGCCGCTCCACGCGCCATGACCGCACCTGCGGCGTCCGGGCGGTGTTCCGGTCGGCCTAGTTCGGCGGTGTGCGGCTGCCGGCGATGGCGCCGCGCAGCATGGTCGACAGCTTGTCGATGATCGAGACGGTGATCAGGATCATGATGATCAGGAACGACACCTTCTGCCATTCGAGTGTGCGGATCATCTCGGTGAGTTCGAGGCCGATGCCGCCGGCGCCGACGATGCCGATGATGGTGGCGGAGCGGGTGTTGGACTCGAAGAAGTAGAGGCACTGCCCGATCAGCACCGGCGCCACCTGCGGCAGCAGCCCGAAGCGGATGCCGTGAAGCCGCGCCCCGCCCGAGGCCGTGACACCCTCGACCGCGCTCTGGTCGGAGGCTTCGAGCGCCTCGGAGAACAGCTTGCCGAGCGAGCCGACATCCGAGATGGCGATGGCCAGCACGCCGGCGAAGGGCCCGAGGCCCACGACATTGACCCAGACCAGCGCCCAGACCAGCGTATCGACCCCGCGCAGCGTGTCGAAACTGCGCCGGGTGAAGAAGCGGAGGATCTGTGAGATAGTGGTATTGCGGGCCGCGACAAGGCTCAGCGGCAGCGCGAAGCTCGCCGCCAGAAGTGTTCCGAGGAAGGCGATCGCCACCGTTTCACCCAGCGACTTCAGGAAGCGCAGGAGGGTGTCGGTGGTGCCCCATTCCGGCGGCATCATCAGCACGATCAGCTTGCCGAGGCTGCCGAGACCATTGAAGAAACGGGTGGGCGAAAAGCCGAGGTGCCACAAGCCGAAGACCAGCAGCGCCAGAGCCGTCGCGGCCAGCAGCCGGCCGTTCCAGCCGGGCGGCGCGAAGACCTTGGCGTAGCGCGCCCGCAATGCGGCGTTCTCGATGTCGCCATAGCCGCCGTCGGCGCTGCCCATGCTCAGCCCACCTGCGTGATGAAGTGATGCCGGATGCGTTCCGTCACCAGATCGATGATCGACACGGTGAGGACGATCAGGACGAGGATCGCGGAAACGTCCGGATAGTAGAACTTGCGGATCGCCTCCATCAGGTCCTGGCCGATGCCGCCGGCACCCACGAAGCCCATGACCGAGGCGCCGCGCACATTGATCTCGAAGCGCAGCAACGCATAGCTCAGGAAATTCGAAAGGACTTGCGGCAGCACCGCGAAGCGCATGGTCGTGGTCCACGAGGCGCCACTCGCCACGAGTCCTTCGACGGGCTTCTGGTCGACGTTTTCGAGGACTTCGTAGAACAGCTTGCCAAGCGCGCCCGTGGTATGAATGACGATGGCCAGCACGCCGGCGATGGGCCCGAGTCCGAAGGCCATGACGAAGATCAGCGCAAAGACGAGATCTGGCACGGTGCGGCAGAACTCGAGGAAGCGCCGCACGCAGAACGAGACGGGGTGCGAGGCGCCGAGATTTCCGGCAGCGTAGAAGCAGGCGATGAAGCCGAAGACAGCGCCGAGGAAGGTGGCGACATAGGCGATGAGCAGCGTGTCGGCGAGGAGCTTCAGCCACTTGCCGAGGCCCCAGAACCAGCCCGGCACGTCGAGCAGCACGAAACGCCCCGCCATGGGGCCGGAATCGAGCAGGAAGATGCGGCCGATGTAGTTCGGAAACTTGTGGATGTTCCGGAAGAACAGGGCGAGGTCGACCTCCGCCATCCAGCCGGCCAACACTACCATGGCCGCAAAGACCGCGGCAGCGACGAGGAAACGGCGGCGCTTGCGCGCCACCTCGTCCGCATATGACCGGGAGAGCTGCTCGACGCCCGGACGCGGCGGTGTCGCGGCCGAGGCGGTCATGCGGCGGTTCCGCGGAACGGGCGGGCCCGCGCCGGAAGGTGCGGGCCCATGTCCTGGTTACGACTTGCGCAGCGTGTCGACGAACTTGTTCAGCTCGACGATGCCGGCATAGGCGTCATTGTTGGTGGGAACCCACAGCTGCTGCTGGCCGTCGGTCATCACCTGGAAGGCTTCCGGGTCGTTCTTGTCGATCGAGAAGAAGGCGTCCTTGATGCCGGACTGCAGCTCGGGCGGCAGCGTGGTCAGCATGGCGAAGGGCGAATTCACGATCATGTCGGACTTGAAGATGATCTTGAAGTCGTCGTACTTGGCCATGCCCTTGCGCTCCATGCGGCGCAGGTTCGACTCGTTCTCGTCGTTCCACCAGTTGAAGACCGCGTCCACCTGGCCCTGCTGCAGGGCGATGATCGCGTTCTCGTGGCTGCCGGTGTAGACGACGTTGGCGAAGAATTCCTCGGGCTTGATGCCCATCTTGTTCATCTCGAAGCGCGGCACGTTGTTGCCCGAGGTGGAGTTCGGATCGACGAGGCCGAGGTTCTTGCCCTTGAGGTCGTCGATCTTGGTGTAGGGCGCGTCGGCCTTGACATACATGACCGAGTAGTAGCCCTTGGTGCCGTCCTTGTTCACCTGCATGGCGAAGGCGTCGATCTTGGCGCCGTTCATCAGCGCGCGGGCGAAGGAGGCGGGTCCATAGAGCGCGAGATGGATGTTGCCGGCGATCTGGCCTTCGATGGCGGCCGCGTAGTCATTGGCAACGCGCAGCCTGACCGGGACGCCGAGCTGCTTCGTCAGATACTGGATGAAGGGCTCGTAGCGCTTCTCGACGCCGGTGGCGTTCTCGTCGGGGATGGTCGCGAAGACGAGCTCGGGATAGTCGGCCTTCCAGTCGGCGCGGGCGGCGGTGGCCAGCACGGGCAGCGTTGCGAGGCCGGCGGCGGCCTGCAGGATGTGGCGGCGGTTCATCATGGGGTCTAGCTCCTGTTTGTGGATCGTGGATGGGAGGCGAATTCAGGCCGCGCTGGATAACGCCGCGGACCCGCTGGACTGCCGTGCTGCCGCCTCCGGGAGGTCCAGCACGTCTTTCGCTTCAAGACCATAGAGGTCGATGACGATGTCTTCGGTGAGCGCCTCGGGCAGGCCGTCGAACACCACGCGGCCGGCCTTCATGCCGATGAGCCTGGTGCAGTATTCGCGCGCCAGTTCGAGGGAGTGGAGATTGCACATGACGGTGATGCCGGCTTCGCGGTGCAGTTCGCGGAGCGAATCCATGACGATCCTGGTGTTGCGCGGGTCGAGCGAGGCCACCGGCTCGTCCGCGAGGATGATGCGCGGGTCCTGTACCAGCGTGCGGGCGATTGCGACGCGCTGCTGCTGGCCGCCCGACAGGCTTTCGGCGCGCTGGCCCGCCAGTTCCGCGAGATCGAGCCGGTCGAGAGCGCGCAGCGCCCTGAGCTTCTCGTCGTCCGGCCACGCCTTGAGCAGGGCGGGCACGAGGGAGATGTGATTGATGCGGCCCATCAGCACGTTGGTGAGCACGTCGAGGCGGCCCGCCAGGTTGAACTGCTGGAAGATCATGCCGCAGGCCGACCGCCAGTCGCGCAGCGCGCGGCCGCGCAGGCCGGTGATTTCCTTGCCGTGAAAGCTGATGCTGCCCTCGGACGGATCGATGAGGCGGTTGATGCAGCGCAGCAAGGTGGACTTGCCGGCGCCGGAGCGGCCTATGACGCCGACGAAGGATCCGTCGGCGATTTCGGCCGACACGCCGGAGAGGGCGGGCTTGCCGCCGAAACGCTTGCCGAGATTTTCGATGCGGAGCATGGGCGCCTTCCTTCCCGTCTGGATTAGCGGGAAGGCAACAACAGCCGCGTGACAGGGGGATTGCAGAAGGGTGACGACTGGCGGCGGGAGGTTGGTCAGACCTCAGCTGTCGAGGAACAGCACGTCCCGGCTGTTCAGCCCGACGGTGACCCGCGATCCCGGGACGGGGGGCGGCAAGTCCGGCTGGTTGAACATGTCGAACTCGACGGCCGTGCCGAGAATGGTCGCCCGGATGCGGATGACGGAGCCGAGGAACGAGACCTCCCGGATGTCGGCCGGAACCTTGATGTCGCAGGCCTCCGCGCCATTGAGCCGGATGCTTTCGGGCCGCATGGCGAGCGCCACGCTGGCGCCCTCGGCCGCGGCGACGGGGGTGGCGAGGGTGATTTCCCCGCCGCCAACCGCGATGGCGCCGCGCGCCGCGTTCGCCACCTTGCCGTTCATGACGTTGAGCGTGCCGACGAAGGTGGCGACGAACTTGGTCTTCGGCGTGTTGTAGATCTCGAACGGCGTTCCCGCCTGCTCGGCGATGCCCTTGTACATGACCACCACCTGGTCGGAGATGCTAAGCGCCTCTTCCTGGTCATGGGTGACGAACACGGTGGTGATGCCGAGTTCGCGCTGGATGGCGCGGATCTCGCTTCTCAGGCTGACGCGGATTTTGGCGTCGAGGGCCGAGAGCGGTTCGTCGAGCAGGAGGACGCGCGGCCGGGGCGCAATGGCGCGGGCCAGCGCCACGCGCTGCTGCTGGCCGCCCGACAGCTGGAAGGGGTAGCGCGCGCCGAGGTCCGGCAGCCCGATCAGCTCCAGCATTTCGGCGACGCGCTTGTCGATCTCGGCGCGCGGCTGGCCGGCGACGCGCAGGCCGAAGGCGACGTTCTGCGCCACCGTCAGGTTGGGAAACAGCGCATAGGCCTGGAACACCATGCCGATCTGGCGCTGGTTGGCCTTCAGCCCGGTCACAACCTTGCCGTCGATGGTGATGGAGCCGGCGGTGGGGTGCTCGAGCCCCGCCAGCATGCGCAGCACCGTGGTCTTGCCGCAGCCCGAGGGGCCGAGCAGCGACACGAAGGCGCCCTTGGGGATGGACAGCGAGAAGTCGTTGACGACCTTCGTCGGCCCGAACTGCTTGGCGAGACGGTCGAGTTGGATGAAGGTCATCAGCGTTTGGCTCTCGTATGCGGGGCAAGCCGGGTGGCGAGCTGGATCAGCCCGAGGCAGCCCCAGGTGACGGCGAAGGCGATGACGGCGAGGGCCGCCGGCTCATAGGCGCGGTTCGAACCCATCCACACCATGTAGGGGCCGAAGGCAGGGCGGTTCAGCAGCGCTGCCAGCACATACTCGCCGATGACGATCGCGAAGGTGAGGAAGGCACCGGAGAGCACCGCGACCAGCACATTGGGCAGGATCAGCCGGGCGAGGATGGTGACCCAGCCCGCGCCCAGCATCTGGGCCGCCTCGGTGATGGTGCGGACATCGAGGGTGCGCAGACCCGTGTCCACGGCGCGATACATGTAGGGGAGCGCCAGCGTGGTGTAGCCCAGCATCAGCAGCAGGTTGGTGCCCATGCTGGAGCCGGTGAGCGGCAGGAAGCTCGACGTGTTGTAAAGCCGGATATAGCCGAAGACCAGAACGATGGGCGGGATCACCAGCGGCAGCAGCGTGATGAATTCGACGACGGGGCGGATCGACGGCAGCTTGAGGCGCACCCAGAAGGCGGTGGGCGTCACGATCAGCACGCCCATGACGATGGTGAGCAGCGCCATGACGACGGAATAGAGGAAGGTCGCCTGAAACTGCGGGTCGCCCAGCACGCTGCGGTAGGCATCGAAGGAATAGACGCCGCGCCGTGCGCGCAGCGAGAACTCGAAGGTGCCGACCAGCGGCAGCAGGAAATAGATGGCGCCGGCGATGGCGGTGACCCACGCCCAGAAGCGGCCCTTCGTCACTTGAGCCACCTTTCCGCCCGCACGCGGAGCAGGATGTAGATGAGGTTGGCGATGCCGGTGACGACGATCATGCCGAAGGCCAGCGCATAGCCGAGGTGGGGATCGTTGAGCACGTCGCCGCGGATCTGGGCGAAGAGGATGATGGGAACGATCGACAGTGCCGAACCGGTGAGCGCCATGGCGGTGGCCACCGCGCCGAAGGCATTGGCGAAGAGCAGCGCGAAGGAGCCGAGGAGGGCGGGCCAGAGCACGGGGAGCGCCACCATGCGCCAGTATTGCGCATTGCTGGCGCCCAGAGTCTGCGCCGCCTCGTTCCACTCGCGTTTCAGGCCATCGAGTGCGGGCGTGATGATGAGGATCATCAGCGGGATCTGGAAATAGAGATAGGTGATGGCGAGACCGGTGAAGCTGATGAGGTTGAAACCCAGTGCCGCGAGGTTGATGCCGAACCAGTCGCGCAGCAGCACGGTGATGAGACCGAGGCGGCCCAGCGTGGCGATGAAGGCGAAGGCCAGCGGCACGCCGGCGAAGTTGGAGGCGACGCCCGAGAAGGTCAGCAGGCCACCGCGCAGCCATTCCGGCAAGCCGCCGCGGGTCACGGCGACGGCGATGACGAGACCAACGACGCAGCCGAAGAAGGCGGTGAGCAAGCTCAGCTTGAGCGACAGCATGGTCGCGTCGACGATGTTGGGCGCGGCCAGCCCGGCGAGGTTGTCGAGCGTGAAGGAGCCCTGCGGAGTTTCGAAGGAGGCGATGACGATGCGGATCGTCGGCAGGATGAGAAAGAGCAGCGCGAACAGCGCGAAGGGCGCCACGCCCAGCCATTTGAGGAGGGCGCTTTCGCTGCGCCGCGGCCGGCCAATCGCGGTCATGTTCCGGTTCCGGAGGAAGACCCCGTCCCGCGGCAGCGGAACGGGGCAAGTTGAGGGAGCGGGTACGCGACTTACTTGACGTTGGCGCCGACGACCTTGTCCCAGCCGCCGGTCACGGCGGCCTTGTTGGCGGCCTGCTGGTCGACGGTGGGGAACACGGCCCGGGCATAGCCTTCGGCCGGCGGCAGCTTGGCCAGCAGTTCGGCCGGGATCTTGCCGGCGGCCGACATGGCGTTGAAGCGCGCCGGATGGCAGTAGCCCTCGAGCCAGGCGGTCTGGCCCTCGTCGGAGTAGACGTATTCCATCCACAGCTTTGCGGCGTTGGGATGCGGCGCGAAGGCCGAGATCGCCTGCACGTAGACGCCGGCGAGCGACGAGGACGCGGGGACCACGACGTCCATCGGCGGGTTGCCTTTCAGGCTGTCGCGCCAGGCGAGCAGGTTGTAATCCCAGGCGACGACGATCGGCGTCTGGCCCTGGGCGATAGTGCCCGACTTGCCGGTGACGGGGACGAAGTTGCCGGCCTTGTTGAGCTCGGCCATCAGCTCGAGGCCCTTTTCGCCCGACTCGGTGCCAGGCTGGGCGCCCTTCGACATGCCCGCCGACATGATGGCCAGGATCGCCTGGTTGGAGGCGCGCGGATCACCCGTCAGGGCCACCGAGGCGGCATAGTCGGACTTCAGCAGGTCGGCCCAGTCGGCCGGCGTGGTCTTGACGATGTCCTTGTTCACGCCGAAGGCCATCACGCCGTAGTAGTCGCCATACCAGTTGCCGTCGGCGTCCTTCACTTCGGCGGGGATCTCGTCCCAGGTCATGACCTTGTAGGGCTGCAGCAGGCCTTCCTTCTGGGCCTGCGGGCCGAAGGCGAGGCCGACGTCGATCACGTCGGGGGCCTGCGGGCCCTTGTTGTCCTTGTTGGCGCGGATCGCCTCGAGTTCGTCGGCCGAGCCCGCATCGGGGTTGAGCTCGTTCACCTTCAGGCCGTACTTCGCCTTGAAGCCGTCGATCACCTTGCCATAGCCGCACCAGTCGTGCGGCAGCGCGATGACGGTGAGCTCGCCTTCCTTCTGCGCAGCCGCCACGAGATCTTCCATCGCGCCGGCGTGGGCAGGCACGACCGATGCAAGCATGGCGAGAGCCATGGTGGAATGCAGAAGTCGGGTTGAGAATTTCATGATCACATCCTGTTGTGTTGCCACGCCGCAGGGCATGTCCGTCGCTGCGGCCCCGGCGTTGCTAGCGGCGCTATATGACAGTGCCGTGTCACACCGCTTGGCTGTCCGCAGCTCGGCTCCGCTACTTGCGTGGCCCGGGTGTCGGTCATGGAGCCAGAATCCGTCTCCTGCTTGACTCCTGTGTGACAGCGCAAGATCGCAGGGCGATGGGCCTGTGTCGCGGGCGCGCGGCTTCACACGCCTGACATGCTTCCGCAACAGAAGACGCTGGAGGGCAATGGCAGGACGACATGACCGAGACCTTCGACTATCTCGACCTTCCCAAGCGATCCGCGCGGAACGCCGTTCGCTTTTCCTATGCGCGTCCCGACCAGCGCTGGCTGAACCGCAGCGTGATCCGCGCCATCGAACGCCTCAGCGGGCAACCCTACCTCGAGCGCCTGTATCGGCAGTGGGCGGCGAGCCCGCCGGCGGGCGAGAACATCTTCTCGGCCGCTATCCGGCTCCTCGACATCGACGTCGACATCGATGCCGCGGCCTGGGACCGCGTGCCGCGCCAGGGCGGCGTACTGTTCGTCGCCAACCATCCCTTCGGCGTGATCGATGGGCTGCTGATGGGCCATCTCGCCACGCGGGTCAGGCCCGATACCAAGATGATGACGCACAGCCTGCTGTGCCAGCTGCCGGAGGCGCGGGACTTTCTGCTGCCGGTCGACTTCGGCGGCACCCCGGAGGCGGTTCAGACCTCGGCAATGACGCGGCGGCGCTGCGTCGAATGGCTGCGCACCGGCCACGCCGTTGCGGTGTTCCCGGCCGGCAGCGTGTCAACCGCGCCCTCGCCGTGGCATGGACCGGCGGTCGACACCACGTGGCACAGCTTCGCCGCGAAGCTGGCCCTCCTCCCGGGTGTCACCGTGGTCCCCGTCTGCTTCCAGGGCGAGAACTCGCGGCTGTTCCAGATCGCCAGCCACATCCACTATGCCCTGCGCGTGGCCCTGCTGTTCCGCGAGTCACGGCGGCGCGAGGGTACGCGCATTTCGGTGGCCATCGGCGCACCGGTGCGCGCCGAGGACCTGGGCGCCCTCGGCTCGCGCCAGGCGGTGATCCGGGACCTGCGGCGCCGCACCCTGTCGCTGCGCGGCCCGGTGACGCCGCCAACGGACCTCGAATTCCACTGGCCGCGCCACATCCGTTTCGACTAGGCCGTCTCAGTAGCGCCCCGGAACATACATGTCCTTTGGAATGGGACCGCGGATGTAGTCGGAATTGTGCACGCGCTCGGGCAGCACCACCTCCGGCCGGACGATCTCCTCATACGGGAACTGGCTGAGCAGATGCGCGATGCAGTTCAGCCGGGCCCGCTTCTTGTCGACGGCCTCGACCACCCACCACGGCGCCTCGGCGATGTTGGTGTGTTCCAGCATCGCCTCCTTGGCCTTGGTATAGGCTTCCCAACGCACGCGTGACTGCAGGTCCATCGGGCTCAGCTTCCATTGCTTGAGCGGATCGCGGATGCGCATCAGGAAGCGCTTGTGCTGCTCGTTGTCGGTGATCGAGAACCAGTACTTCACCAGGGTGATGCCGGAGCGCACCAGCATGCGCTCGAATTCCGGACAGCTGCGGAAGAACTCGGCCACGTCGTCCTCGGTGCAGAAGCCCATCACCCGCTCGACGCCGGCGCGGTTGTACCATGACCGGTCGAACAGCACGATTTCGCCCTGGGCCGGAAGGTGCGGCACATAGCGCTGGAAATACCACTGTCCCCGCTCGCGCTCGGACGGCGCGGGCAGCGCCACCACGCGGCAGACGCGCGGGTTGAGGCGCTGGGTAATGCGCTTGATCACGCCGCCCTTGCCCGCGGCATCGCGGCCCTCGAAGATCACCACGACTTTCTGCCGGGTCGTCGCCACCCAGTCCTGCAGCTTGATCAGTTCGCGCTGCAGGCGAAACAGCTCCTCGTAGTAGAAGCGCCGGCCGAGATCCGGGGTGCCTTCCTCCCCCTCGCCCATCAGCGCCTCGAGGCGGCCATCGTCGAGTTCCTGCTCCAGTTCCTCGTCGAGGGTGTCAAGCCAGTCCTGGCGGGCATATTCCTCTTCGATCAGCGGCGTGTTCACGTTCCGTCTCCCTGTCTCACCTCGTGTCCGCGCCTGCCGAAGCCGGGCGGAGCCGCGGAACTTCGCCCAGTTCTTCGTCAGATATGTGTCGATGACGAAATGGTGTCGGCGGGTCCAGCCCCCGCCGATTTGCCGGAGCCATATCGAATGGACTTCTTGCTGGAAAGCGCAGCACCGGCGGACCCTGCCACTTGAGATTGGCGGTCGTCGAGTCAAGTAATTCCGTTCGCTTTCGAGCAAACTATCAGTAATTTGGAGAGGGAGTTCCCGATGCCTCTTTCCGGCCGTTACGTCGTTCGCTCGACATCTGCATTTCTGTTCACGGGGTTGCTGTGCCTCGCCGCAATCGTGGCAACGAACCTCTGGCTGGGGGAGCGGGCACAATCCTATTTCGACGATGCCATCGCCTCGCGCGACACGCGGATCGCCGCGGTGGAACTCAGGAATGCGCTGCAGGTGGCGGAATCGAGCCAGCGCGGGTTCATCATCACCGGAAATGAAATCTATCTCGCGCCCTACCAGTCGGCGAAGACCCAGGCAGCCCGGCGCTACGCCGCCCTGCAGACGCTCCTTCCGTCATACCCCAATGCGGCCGCCACCCTGCAGCGCCTGGGGGAAATCGTTGCGGCGAAGTTCGACGAACTCGACGAAACCATACGCCTGAAGCGGGCCGGCCACGATGACGAGGCGCGGGCCGTGATCATGACCAATAACGGCAAGGCGCTCGCCGACGAGGCCAATGTCTTCTTCGCCGGTATCATCGGAGAGGCCGATCGCCGGCTGACCGAGGGGGTGGGCGAGCAGCGTGCCAACAGTGCCTGGCTCCGCTTCATTTCGGTCATCGGAGCGGTGGCGATCGTCACCGTGGTCAGCAGTGCAGGCATTGGCCTCAGCCGATACACCAGGCGCCTGCGCGAGGCGCGCGACCAGGTCACCGCCCTCAACCGCGAGCTCGAAGCGAGAGTTGCCACGCGCACCGCCGATCTTGAACTTGCGCGTGACCGTGCGGAAGTGTTGTTGTCGGAAGTCAATCATCGCGTGGCCAACAGCCTCGCGCTGGTCTCGAGCCTGGTCAATCTGCAGTCAAAGGCCACCGACGACGACTCGTCGAAGATCGCGCTGGCCGAGACACAGGAACGCATCCTGGCGATATCGCTGGTCCACAAGCGCCTCTACATGTCGTCCGACGTGCGTGCGGTCGCGCTCGACGAATATCTCGAGGGTCTGCTCGATCACCTTCAGACGTCGCTGCGCGGCCGCTACCATGGCGTTACCCTGTCCTTCACGCTCGAGCCCATCCAGCTCGACACGGATGACACGATCAATCTCGGCGTGATCGTCACCGAACTCGTCACCAATGCCTTCAAGTATGCCTACCCCGACGGCATCGGAGAGGTGCGCGTGATCCTGCGCAGATTGCCGGAAGATGTGGCGGAACTCATCGTGCAGGATGCGGGCATCGGCATGACCGAGGGCCTGCCGGCCAAGGGCACCGGCGTCGGCAGCCGAATTGTCAAAGCCCTGAGCGTGAGCTTAAATACGTCCGTTCAGTATACGGACCTTCAGCCGGGAACGTCTGCCCGGATGGTGTTTTCAACGAAATCGCGGCGGTTGCCCGCCAGAGAGGAAGCTTAGGCGTTGACTGGCTTGGCAAGACGCTGGAAAGCCCATCCGGTCCGGCGGGTCCTTCTGGATCGGATGGCGGTGTTTGTGCTCGTCATGCTGGCGGTTGCATCGCGCGGCGCGATCGGCGCCGAGGCCGAAGACGGCCCCCCTGGTCTCACCCGCAATACCGTCTTCCCGCCTTTCGTCTGGAATGCGCCCGTCTGCAGCGCGCCGACGGGCCTCACGAAGGTGCTGGCATATGTTCAGGAAAATGAGCGCGAGTTTCTCCAGGGCGTGCATCACGGCCTGTCACTTGCCGCACAGGCGCGCGGATTGGAATACAAGCGGGTGGTGGTCGAGAATGACCCCGCGAAGGCGGCAGAAGCGATCGATCAGCTGCGTGCCGCACGAACCGGTGCGGTGGTCGGCACCTCGTCCAATCCGACAAGGGTCAGCCACAGCCTTCAGACCATGATCTGGTCCGGCGCCTTCGTCGGCACCATCGTTCCGCCGCCCGCGACGCTGCTGTTGAATGCGCCGCAGTACCAAACCGGCAAGGTCCTCACAGACGCGGCGATCGCGCACATAAAATCCAAATTGGGCGGGCAAGCGAAGGTTGTCCTGCTGACCCAGGATTCGATGGAATACCTGGCGCCGCGGTTCGAGGCCATGCGCGACGGCCTCAACGAATTGCCGGGCGTCACCATCGTCGCGGATATCGCGCCGCACCCGGTGAGCAAGGACGGCGGCTTCGCCACCATGAAAACCATCCTTCTCGCCAATCCGGACGTTGACGTCGTGCTGGGGAGTGACTCCGTGGTGCTGGGTGCACTCGCGGCGCTGCGGGCTGCGGGAAAGGACCGGCCCGACCAGTTCCTCGGCGGCATCGACGGCGAGCCCGAAGCCGTCGCCGAAATCCACAAGCCGGGAAGTCCCTACAAGGCGAGCATCGCGCTGGCATCGCCCGTATTCGGATATGCCATGGGGCAGTTCGCGGCCGACTGGCTGGAAGGCAAGAGCGTGCCGCAGGCGATGGACATCCTTCCGCGCGCCCTCACCATCGGAAACATCGCCCAGTATGAGGCCGACCTCGCCGACCCGGCAACCGTCTTCGCCGACCCGGTACGGCGCCAGTCCTATCTCAGGATGTATGGCAACATCTGCTATGATACCCGGGATCACTACGTGAACTTTCCCTGGTCGTCCGAACGGCAGTGACCGGCTGAACCGGCGCCTGTCCGTCTCCTTGACGGAGATCAAGGCCGTAACAGCCCGTAAACTACACACTCCCCCTTATCTGCAGTGCGGTTTCCGACTTTACTGACGGCCATAGCATTGCGACGTCTGCCCTTGGACGAGGGCCACAGCGCGAGAGTGAACGCCATGACCAGCCCGATTGCCGATCTGCTGCCCACCGCCCGGTCGCTTGCCGAGAAGATCGCCTTGGCCCAGGCCGCCGAAGCCGAAAGCCTGCTGGCGCAGAAGAAGGAAGCCGCAGCCGAGCAGCAGGCCTTCATCGAGCAGCTGAGCAAGCCGTCGGGCGTATCCGACGAAGAGGGCATCCGCCGGGCCCTGCGCATGATCCAGCGCGCCACCGAAAAGGGGATGACAGCCGTCCAGGTCTATCGCTTTCCCAATGTTCTCTGCACCGACCGGGGCCGGGCCATCAACCAGGGCGAAATGGGGTGGGAGAGGACCCTCACCGGAATTCCGCTCGAGATCTACCAGCTGTGGAACACCTATTTCCGCCCCAAGGGCTACAAGCTGATGGCCGAGATCGTGGATTTTCCGGACGGCGTTCCGGGCGACGTGGCCATGAGCCTGTCCTGGGAATGAGACCCCGCACCCGGCACGGCGAGTGAGGAGGCGCGGATGCAGGTCCCGCCCCGTGTGAGCAGGCTCGGCACATTCTTGCCGCCGCTGCAGTGGCTGGCCTCCTACCAGCCCTCCAGTCTGCCGTCCGACGCCGTAGCCGGGGTGACGCTCGCGGCCTATGCCGTTCCCGTGTCGCTCGCCTATGCCACGCTGGCCGGGCTGCCGCCACAGCTCGGCGTCTATGGCTACCTGCTGGGCGGGCTCGGCTATGCGCTGTTCGGCTCGAGCCGGCAGCTCGCGGTCGGGCCGACTTCGGCGATATCCCTGATGATCGCCAGCTCCGTGTCGGTCATGGCGGCGGGTGACGGCGCGCACTATCTGCAGATCGCCAGTCTCGCCGCCCTGGCCGTGGCGCTGCTCGCTCTGCTGGCCTGGGTTTTCCGGCTCAGCGTGCTGGTCAAGCTCATCAGCGACAGCATCCTCGTCGGGTTCAAGGCGGGCGCCGGCCTGACCATCGCCATGACGCAGCTGCCGAGCCTTCTGGGCGTCGCCGGCGGCGGGCAGGGCTTCCTCGATCGGGCGTGGCACTTGCTCGGCCAGCTGGGCCAGACCAATCTCCTGGTGCTGGCGGTGGGCGGCATCGCCGTCGCCGCCCTCGTGCTGGGAGGGCGCCTGCTGCCGGGGCGGCCTGTCGCCCTCGCCGTCGTCTGCCTCGCCATCCTCCTCGCGACGCTGTTCGACCTGCCGGGAAAGGGCGTGGCCATCACCGGCTTCATTCCGGGCGGGCTTCCGACCTTTGCCTTGCCGGCGCTTCGCCTTGGCGATGTCGAGGGCATCCTCCCGCTCGCCGGGGGCGTGCTGCTGCTGGCCTACATCGAGGGCGTCTCGGCGGCCCGCAGCTTTGCCGAGAAGCACGGCTATGACATCGATCCGCGGCAGGAGTTCCTGGGAATCGGTGCGGCCAATCTGGCCGCCGCACTCGGCCAGGGCTTTCCGGTTGCGGGCGGCCTGTCGCAATCCGCCGTGAACGACAAGGCCGGCGCCCGGAGCCCGCTGGCGCTCGTCTTCGCCTCGCTGACGCTGGCGCTGTGCCTGATGTTCCTGACGGGACAGCTGCAGAACCTGCCCAAGGCGGTTCTCGCTGCCATCGTGCTGACCGCGGTGGCGGGGCTGATCGACTTTCCCGCCCTGTGGCGCATGAGCAGGATCAGCAGTCTGGACTTCGCGGCCGCGCTGGTCGCCCTCGTCGCGGTCCTGCTTCTCGGCATCCTGAACGGTGTTCTCGTCGCCGCCCTGGCCTCGGCGATGATGCTGCTGATCCGCGCCTCGCGCCCGCATGTGGCCTTCCTCGGCCGCATTCCCGGCTCGCGCGAGTACTCCGATCTCGCGCGTCATCCGGAAAACGAGGTGTTGCCTGGAGTTCTGATTTTCCGGCCGGAAGCGAACCTCATCTACGTCAATGCCGACACCGTTCTGGAGGCGGTGATGCAGCAGGTCACGGCGCAGAGCGCGTCCGGACTGCGGCTCGTGCTGTGCGATCTCTCGGCCTCGCCCTTCATCGACCTCGCCGGTTCGGCGATGCTGCACCGGCTGGTGGCCGAACTCGCCGCGCGGCACATCGCGCTGCGCATCGTCGACGCGCGAAGCCAGGTCCGCGAATTGCTGCGCTCTGACGGTCTGGCCGAAAAGGTTGGCGGCATCGTCCACGGGCTGGACATCGCGACCATCATCGAGACCGCGACCGGCGGCGGGGCAGGGCCCGCGGCTGCGGAACAGAATGCTTTACCTGGACATCAACCGTGAGGGCGTCGACATGGGAAAGAAGCACGGCAAGGACAGCGAGAAGAAAAAGGGCAAGAAGGCCAAGCTGGAAGGAGCGCCAGACGCGATGGCGCTGAGCGCAGGCGAAGATGGGAAGGATACCGGCGGCCGCATGAAGCGCCGCGCCTACGAACAGGAGCTCGGAAAGCTGCAGGTCGAACTCTGCTACCTGCAGGAATGGGTCAAGGCCACCGGTCATCGCTGCATCGTCGTCTTCGAGGGCCGCGATGCCGCGGGCAAGGGCGGCACCATCAAGGCGATCACCGCACGGGTGAGCCCGCGGGTGTTCCGCGTCGTGGCGCTGCCGGCGCCGTCGGACCGCCAGAAAAGCCAGATGCTCATCCAGCGCTACTTCGAGCACTTCCCGGCGGCCGGGGAAGTCGTGATCTTCGACCGCAGCTGGTACAACCGGGCGGGCGTCGATGCGGTGATGGGATTCGCCAAGGAAAAGCAGGTGGAGCGCTTCCTCGAACTCGCGCCGCGAATCGAGAGCTACATCATCGACGGCGGCATCCAGCTCATCAAGTTCTGGCTCGAGGTGGGCATGGAAGAACAGAAGAAACGCTTCCAGGCGCGCATCGAAGACCCGCTGCGGCAATGGAAGCTCAGCCCCATGGACCTCGAATCCTACAGCCGCTGGAACGAATATTCGCGCGCCCGCGACCGCATGTTGAAAGCGACCGACACGGAAACCTCGCCCTGGCACGTCGTACGCACCGACGACAAGCGCCGCGGCCGGCTGAACCTCATCACAGAGCTCCTCGCGCTCATCCCCTATGAGCGGGTGAAACGGGAGAAGGTCGAATTGCCGGAACGATCGAAAAAAGGCGCCTATGACGACGTCGCCAGCATGAAGGGGAGGAGATTCGTGCGGGAGGTGTTCTGACCCGCGTGGCAGGCGCTGTCGGTCAGGATCTTCAGCTTCTGAACTTCACGATCCTCTGCAAGACCCACTGCAATGGATCCGTGGTCCAGGCAGACGACATGAACTCGACGTGGTCGACGTTGCCCGGAACCTCGAAGAAGTTGATCGAACCCTTCTGGATGGTCTCCGGCAAGGCCTGCGAAAACCCGATGTCATCCTGCCGCAGGGCGTCCTCGAGCTGAAGGTTCCATTTGCGGCTGGCGGTCGAATAGGCGCTGAACAGGAACGCCCGCTTGTGATCGGCCCGGACCCAGGCGTCGAACTTCTCGACGTCACCATAGATCGCATCCATCAGCACCAGCCCGGCGATGCGGCTGTTGGCGCCGCCAAGCTTCAGGCACCAGGCCGCCGGGAAATAGCCGCCGGAATATGCCACGAGGATGACCGGCAGCCGCGCGAAGTCGGCGCCGCTCGCGCGCTGGCCATGAAGCCTAGCCAGGTTGGAATCGACCTCCCGCAGCCAGTTGGCGAAAAAGCCGGCCCGCCAGAAATTGCCGGGACTCGAATCGCGGATGTCGACGGCGAATTGCGGCGCCGCCAATACGCCGTTCAGTCCCGATGCCGCGAGCTGCCGGGGGATGTGCTGACGCGCCACGACATCGCGTTCCAGCGTCGCCTCGTTGCCGTGAAAGAAGACGACCAGAGCCGCGGGCCGGTTCAGGTCGAAGCCGGCGGGCAGGAACAGCAGCGTGCGCCGGTCGCTATAGGACTCGTCTTCCCAGTGAACACCGCCGCGCGGTGACTTGTGGCCGCGGCGCTGGCCATCGGACACGTTGAGGAAATCCTCTTGGGTCTCCGGGTTCTGTCCTCGATAGGGAAACGCCGAATGCTCCATTTCGACGAGGGCGGAGATGTCCTGAACCAGCCTCTTGTATGTCTGGCGGGCAAGGGGAACGCCCGACGAGATTGCCCAGGCACCGGCGGCAGCCATGAATTTGAGAACGCTGCGGCGCATTCAGGCCTCGAGCTTTCGTGGTCCGGGCTGCGTCAGCATGAAGAAGCAGGGAAGCGCGACGAGATAGGCGACGGCGCTCGCCTGCAGCACGCTGCTGATGCCGAACGAGGTTGCGAGCACGGGAACAAGTGCTGCCCCGATGACCGAGGCGCAGCCATTGATGCCCCAGGCCCAGAGGAACATGGATTGCTTTCCGAGCCGGCCCAGCGTCGTCATGGCGATCGGCATGGGGAATCCCATCAGGAACGCGGCCGGGGCAACAAGCAGCATGCACAGGGCGAGGCGCCAGCCATAGCCCATGCCGCCGATCCAGTTGAGCACGGGATCGCCGAACAGGCTTCCGGCGATGAGCAGTGCCGTGATTGCCACCAGTACACGGGGCAAGGCTGATTTCGCGGTGCCCACGAAACGTTCCGAAACGAAACTGCCGAGGCCGGAGAACACCAGAATTCCGCTGAGCAGCACGGCCGCCGAGATGGTCGGGTTGGCGAGCGCCAGCACGAATTTCGAAATCAGGCCGACTTCGGTCATGATATAGCCGAAGCCGAGACAGGCGAAATACACGATGATGCCGAACTTGCCCGGCGTGCGCGAGAAGATGCTGCGCCAGCCGAAAATCGCCGGGAGCGCGATGAGCGTGGCCGACAGGGCCGAGGCGATGGCAAGCGTGGCCCACAGCAGCAGGTAGGCCCAGTCGTCCTGGAAGAGATCGAGCCGGTCGGTGACGCGGGCGAGGTCGGAGGGCTTCACATAGGCAGCGAAATAGGGCCGGTCGTTGGTCAGGGGGCGGACATCGAAGACATAGCGGCGCGCTATGTCGTCGTATCCGCCATGCACGAGATGATGCCAGAACAGCCGCTCGAGTTTCGTTGCCGGAACTTCGCTTTGGGCGTCGCCGCCCGTTGCGCCGTCGTCCGGCAGCGGCGCGAGCACATCGCCTTCGGCTGGTGCGGGAAGGGTCGGGTCGGCAGGGGCGCCGAACAATTGTGCCCGGTAGTCCGCGAGGATCTGGTCGGTGTGGCTGTCATCGAAGCCCATGCCGGGAGAATAGATCTCGTCGAAGGACAGCGACTTGGTGAAGGCCGACAGCTTGGCAAGGTCCTCCGCCGAAAATCCGCCGCGCTTGTAGAGAACGGTGGTCGTCGAAAGATAGCTCGACACGGCGTAGAAGGACCGTGCGGCCTTGGTGCCGCCGGCCGCCTCGACCATCGTTGCATAGAACTTGAGAACCGACTTCGGCGGATCCTCCTTGTTCCACAAGGTCACGGCCAGAATGCCGCCGTCGTTCAGCGCGTCCATGTAGCTGGCCATGGCCTCACGGGTGAACGCATATTTCTCGGTGATCGCGAAGCCGCCGGGCGACGACAGGCCGGCGCCGTCGCCGAGGCTCAGATCGATGACGTCGAACCGGCGCCCCGAGGCCGGGAGCCAGAGGCGGCCCTCCTGGGCGATGACTTCGAGTCGCGGGTCGTGAATGAGGTTGCCGGTGAATGCCGATATCGCCGGGCTGGAAAATGACTTCAGGACCTCTGGGTTGGCTTCGGCCGTGGTGACGTGCCGGGAGCCCGCCCGCAGCGCGACGGCAACCGGAATGCCACCTGACAGCTGCGCCACGAACGTATCGGGAGCGGGCTTCAGCACATAGGGGTAATACATCGGCAGATAGCGGAAATAGGCCGTCTGCGCTGGGCTCAGATTGGCGATGATGCCGGTGGGCCCCTCACCGTCGTTGTACATCGCGAGATAGGCATTGGCCGGCTCCTCCGGCAGATTGAACGCCGCATTGTCGGAAAGACCGGGAGCGAAGTGGAAATACGAGCTGGAATAGATTTCCAGATCGCCGAAGGGCGAAATGCTCCGGTAGACGCGCTGGTTGTCGGGAAACTTGCGGGCGTAGGAAACGCCCTTGTAATCCGACACTGCCAGCGTCGTCAGCCCGAAGCCGGGCGCCAACAGATGCAGCGCGAAGGCGAAGCCGGCGGCCGCGACGAAAGCCGTCATCAGCACGCGGGAACCGGCGGCGCGAAACCACAGCAACCCGCCAAGACTCCACAGTGCAAGCGGCGCCAGGATGAGGTTGGCCGGCGCCAGAATATACATCGCGCCAAGTACGGCGAGGCCGCTCACCCCCGAGCCTGCGAGATCGGCGAAATAGACCCGCGCGAACACCGACCGCGCCCTGAGGAACACCGAGCCCAGAAAGAATGCGCCCGCCAGGAACGGCACGAAATACAGCAGGAAATTCGCCGCCAGCCGCCACTTCTGGGCAGGATCGGAAATGAGAAAGATGGCGTTGAACGGAAGCTGCTGGGCGACGAGATTGGCGATCACCGCCAGGGGGCCGAACGATATGAGGCTGATCCCCGCCGCGTATTGCCAGTTGCGATCGAAGAAGCCGGTGTTGATGCACATCACCGCGCTCGCGAGGCCGAAGCCGAACATGGCGAGGCTGATCACCAGCGAACCAAAATGCACCCAGCTGCCCACGGCGAAGATGCGCATGACCACGATCTGAAGCGCAATGACCGCGCCCGCGACGAGGGCGACCGAGAGATAGGTCGCGAGGCTCAATGCGGGGTCGACGGCGTCATCAGCGCTGTCAGCCACCGTTATGCGTGCCCTTGATGCTGTCGCCTTCCAGCTTGGTGAAGGGCACGAACGGCACGATGCGGCCGTTGTAGATGTCAGACCGGGCGACGTTGATGCTGCCATCCGGATTCTGCTGCTTGACGACCTTCAGCACATGCTGCGCGCCCGGCGGGCCCACCGGGATGACCATCGTGCCGTTGGGCTTCAACTGTTGCAGAAGCGGCGGCGGCACATGGTCGATGCCGCAGGTGACGATGATGTGGTCGAAGGGGCCGGCCTCTTCCCAGCCGTAATAGCCGTCGGCATTCTTGGTGTTGATTGCCTTGAACTCGGAATAGCCTTCGCCGATCAGGTCGTCATAGACGCCGCGGGTCCGCTCGGCCAGTTTCTTGATGATCTCGATGGTGTAGACCTTGTCGGTCAGATGCGAGAGATAGGCTGACTGGTAACCGGAACCGGTGCCCACCTCGAGGACTTTGTCGCCCTTGTTCACGTCGATCGAGGTGGTCATGCGGCCCACCAGATGCGGCCCCGATATGGTGACGCCAAAGCCGATATCCAGAAATGCGTTGTCGTAGGCCCGTGACAGGTTCGGCTTCGTCACAAAGCGTTCACGTGGCGTCAGCAGGAAGGCCCGCTTGTTGGCGTCGTTGGTGACGTCCTTGTTGGCAACGAGAACGCGGAAGCGCTCCCAGCGCTGGTGCAGGAAGTCGGCATCCTCGCCGCGGTTTTCGACCATCCATTTGACGAAATTGTCGCCATTGTCCATCGGCGGCATCATGTCCCAGTCGAAGGCTTTCGGGACGGCCGCGCTGGCTTTCCGGCACACAAGGGCGGCTGCCACGAAAATCGGCGACGAAGCCAGAAATCTGCGCCGGTTCAGCATCTCTTTCCGTTCCCTGCAATGATCTGGAAAATACGCCGTCAAGGGCGCTCGGCCGTTTTGATAAGCCAGATTTTTTGAGTTCACAAGGTTCGGCTTCGGCACGGTCCATGATCGAAAGTGCGGCAGGAAGGCGTCAGGTGACGCCGTCCGTGTCGGGGTCCGAGGGTTCCAGCAGCAGCCTTCCGAAGACCCCGCAAAGCACGAGCGCCCCGCCGATCATCGTCGCGACGGGCGGCACTTCGGCGACGCCGATCCAGGCCCAGAGAACGCCGAAGGGCGCCTCCAGTGTCTGGATCAGGGCGGAGAGCGTCGCCGGGATGAGGGCGGAGCCGATCACGTAGAGCATCAGCCCGAGCGTCAGGGGAAACAGGGCGAAACCCGCAGCGACGACGAAGTCGCGTGTGGCGAAGTCGCCAAGGTGCCGGGCGAGCGGCCAGGCGATGAACCCGCTGATGAAGATCGACAGCAGGGCCACCGGCAGCATGTTGATATGGGTATGGCGGCGGATGGTGACCGTCATCAGCCCCATGCTGATCGTCGACAGGAGCGCCAGCAGATCACCGAGCTGCGGACCACCCGCCGTGGGCCCCACCATGATGGCGATGCCGAACAGGGCGAGGGAGCCCGCCGCCAGCGTCGCGAGCGACGGCGTCGCGCGATAGAGAAACCATTCGACCGCGGCCGTCACGAAGGGAAGGGAGGCATAGATGGTGACCACATTGCCCACGCTCGCATGCTGAAACGCTGCGGGAAAGGCGATGATGGTGAAGGTGGTGCAAGCGGTCGCGAACCAGCCCGGCCAGCCTAGCTTCTGAATGGCAACGAGGGTTCCGCCACGCAGGCGGTAGAGCACATAGCCCCCGACAAAGAGCACGGCGAAACAGTTGCGCCAGACGATGATGCTCCAGATGTCGAAGGGCAACAGCCTGACGAACAGCCCTGCCGAGGCCCACACGATCGTCGCGATCAGGACAATGACGGTGCCGGCCGCAAGCCGGCTGCTTGAGTTCGTTCCGCCCTGCGCCGCCATTGCAATCCCACCTTGCCCGAAGTGCACCTTACACTGCGTCGTGCGGGCGTCCAGCGCGCCGCGGGCCTTCGAGGAACAGTTCAGCCGCGCGTCTGCGTCAGTGCCGCTTCGAGAGCGTCGGCCATGATATCGGCTTCGTGCAGGCCGAAGACCATCGGCGGCTTGATCTTCAGCACATTGTCGAACGGGCCGTCGGTGGAGATCAGCACGCCGTGGTCGCGCATGTCGTTGGCGATGCGGCCCGCATCCTCTGTCGCGGGCTCCAGCGTCGTGCGGTCCTTCACCAGTTCCACGCCGAGGAACAGGCCCTCGCCGCGGACATTGCCGATGATGGCATGCGTCTCTGCAAGCTTCGCGAAGCGCGTCTTGAGGTGATCGCCCGTCACCCGCGCCCTGGCCTGCAGGCCTTCCTGCTCGAGCACGTCGAGCACCGCCATGCCCACGGCGGCGGAGACCGGGTTGCCGCCGAAGGAGGAGAAGAACTCCATGCCATTGGCGAAGGCCTTGGCAATCTCCGGCGTGGTGACCACAGCCGCCATCGGGTGGCCGTTGCCGATGGGCTTTCCGAGCGTGACGATATCCGGCACGATGCCCTGCGGTCCATGCGCCCACATGTGGTTGCCCACGCGCCCGAAGCCCGTCTGCACCTCGTCGACGATGACGAGACCGCCGGCCTTCCTCACATGCTCGGCCGAGGTCTTCAGATAGGCATCGGGGAAGAACACCTGGCCGCCGCAGCCCGAGATCGCCTCGGCGATGAAGGCGGCGGGGCCCTGGCCCGTTTTCTCGCGGATCAGTTCAACCTTCTCGGCCACCGAGGCGGCATAGGCGATGCCGCTGTTCTGGGACGTGCCCTTGAAGCGGCCGCGATAGGGATCGGCCAGCTCGGCGATCTCGACATAATCCGGCTTGCCGCGCCCGCCCTTGCGGTTGAACTTGTAGGGGCTGACGTCGATGAGGCCGTTGGTGTTGCCGTGATAGCCCCAGTCCAGCGTGATGGTGTTGCGCCGCCCCGTCACCGTGCGCGCCATGCGCAGCGCCAGTTCATTGGCTTCCGAGCCCGAGCAGACGAGATAGACGACGGAGAGCGGCTTCGGGAAATAGGAGCCGAGCCGCTCCGCATAGTCGAGGATCGTCTCATGCAGGTAGCGCGTGTTGGTGTTGAGCACTGCAGCCTGTCGCGCCAGCGCTTCCACCACATGGGGGTGGCTGTGGCCCACGTGGCAGATGTTGTTGACGCCGTCGAGGAAGGCGCGGCCGGTGTGGTCGTAGAGATACGCCCCGCGCCCGCGCACGATCTTGAGCTTCTTCCTGTAGCTGATCGACAGCGAGGGCCCGAGCACCGCGGCGCGCCGCTTCAGCAGCACATCTGGAGGCGTCGGGTCTTCGACGAAACTCTCGGGTGCCAGCCGGAGGATGAGGTTGGGGTCGGGTGCGATGGCGCGCCAGACGGGCCACAGCGAGGGCTGGCCCACACCGGGGAATTCGCCGGACTGGCCGAGCCGGTCGGTGATGATCTGAAAATGCAGGTGCGGCGCCCAGCCGCCATTCACCGTGTGATCGCCGATCGAGCCGATCTGCTGGCCGGCGGCGATCTCCTGCCCGGGCTTCACCATCTTGAGCGTCTCGCGCGAGAGGTGGCCATAGAGCGTCCAGAAGGCCGGGCCATTCTCGCCCGCACGGTGTTCGAGCATGACGGTCGGACCGTAATCGTAGGGGAGCGCATTATCGGCGACGCTCAGCACCTTGCCGGCGAGCGGCGCATAGAGCGGCGTTCCCGCGGCGATGAAGATGTCCTGCCCCAGGTGCTGCGAGCGCCATTCGGGCGAGGCGGCGGTGGCGAACTGCTCGCCCTTGTAGACGTTGCGGTCCTCGCCATAGAGGCCGATGGCGAACTGCGCATCGTCCTCGCGGAAGCGCTTCTCGAGCCAGTTCCAGTAGGCCTGCGGATCGGCGCCATGTTCCATGCCCGGCGCACCCTCCTGCAGGTGCAGCAGGATGCGGCCGGCGCGGTCGAGGTCGATGTCGAACATCGGGCGCGGCTGGCAGGAGGGCGAGGAGAGCCAATTCACCACGGCATCATGCGTGGGCACGGGTGCGAGGCCCGTGGCATGGCGCGTGAAGGCGGCGAGGAAATCCGGGTTGGTCTTGTCCAGCCGCTCCAGCAGGCGGAAGGCCGGGGCCTGCGACACCAGCAGGTAGTCGTTGTCGGGAAAATCCTTGGCGCGGTGCGACGAGATGCAGACGCTCATCGCAAGACGCGCCGCCACGAGGTCGAAGAGGATCGCCGCCTCGTCGTCTTCCAGCACGAAGGCCTTGGCATAGGCGGAAATCACCGGGGCCGCGGACTTGTAGACATCCGCCACGTCGAGCAGCGCATAGGCCAGCGTCACGGCGAGTTCGTTGATCTGGCGGCCATGCGTCATGTCGCCGAAGTCGATAAGGCCGGTGACGGAGGATGTAGCCTTGTCCACCACGATGTTGTTGTCGTTGGCATCCTGGTGCAGCACCGCGCCGCGCAGCATGTGGAGACGCGGCAGCACGCGCGCCGCGTAGCGCGCGAAGATGCGGGCGACGAGCTCGCGCCGCTCCGGCACGATGTCGGCGAGCCACGGCTTCACCGCCATGGCCTCGTCGAGGTTCCACAGGAAGCCGGGGCGGAAGGCGGCCGGGTGGCCGAAGCCCTTCAGCGCGCGCGACAGCCGCCCCATGAAGGCGCCGAGGCTTGCGAGCAGGGCAGGGGAGTTCCCCGCGGCGGAATAGAGGTCCCCCGGCAGATAGGTCAGCAGCCGCACCGCATGGCGCGACCCGCCGTGGTCCCAATGGTTGATCTCGGCGCCTGCGCTGGACGCGATCACCCGCTGCAGGCCCAGCGTCGGGTCGGCCTGCGCCACATGCTGCATCGCGGCGTTCTGCAGGGCGAGGAAGGCCTCGTCCTCCACCGCATTGGCGATCTTCAGCACGAACCTGGCCGCGCCCGCGTCGACGAGGAAGTTCTGGTCGCGCTCGCTCACCAGCTCCCTGAGGCTGCCGGTGATGGCGTAGTCGCGCTGCAGCAGGCGCTGCGCTTCCTCCGGCGTGAAGGCGGGCTTGGGGGAGTCGAAGACGGAGATCTGGTTCACGGCATCATCCTTCGGCGCGGGCTACCAGCCCGCAAAGTCTTTCACGGCATCGTCGCTGACGCGGCCTTGTTCCACATCGGCCAGTGCCCTGTCGAGGATGGCGATGGCATCGGAGGCCTGCGGTCGGCTCAGGACCAGCGGCGGCGTGAGTTCGAGCACGTTGGAGTTGAGGCCGACGTAATAAAGAACGAGACCCAGCTCCCAGGCACGGTAGACCGTCTTGGCGGCCAGCATCTTGGAGGGTGTCTTCGTGGCGCGGTCGGACACCAGTTCGATACCGATGGCCAGCCCGCGCCCACGCACGTCGCCGATGGAAGTATGCGTCGCCTTCAGCGCCTCGAGGCGCTTGAGCAGGAAAGCACCCGTGGCGGCAGCATTCCCCGCGAGCTTCTCCGTCTCGATGGTGGCGAGCACGGCAGAGGCGGCGGCGACCGAGACCGGATTGCCGTGCAGCGTCTGCATGGCGAAGGCGGTGGCGTGGTCCATCACCGCGCGCGGTCCTACGAGAGCGGAAATGGCGAGCCCGCCGCCCAGCCCCTTGCCGAGGCAGACGAGGTCCGGCGTGAATCCCTCGTGGCGGAAGCAGTGCATCAGCCCGGTACGGCCGAGCCCCACCTTCACCTCGTCGCAGACGATGAGGATGCCGTGGGCGCGGCACATCTCGACGAGTTTCTTCAGGAAGCCCGTCGGCGGCACGATGAAGCCGCCGTCGGACTGGATGGGCTCGATGAACAGCGCCCCCACCTCGGCCGGCGGCAGGCTGGTGGCGAAGAGTCCCGCCAGCTGCGCCAGCACCGCGCTGCCATCTTCGCCGCGATAGGGATTGGGATAGGGGATGAGGGTCAGGCCCTCGGCGCGTGCCGCATGCGACTGCACGGCATGGCCCGAGATCGCCATCGAGCCCGCAGTACCGCCGTGATAGGCGCCGCGGAAGGCGATGACGCGCGGCCTTCTGGTTGCGGCGGCGATGGCACGGAAGGCCGTTTCGTTGGCATCGGAGCCCGAATGGCCGAACCACACCTTGTGGTCGGAGAGTTCGGGCAGCGTCGCGAGAATCTGCTCGGCGAGCTCCACCGCGCCGCGATGCGTGGCGGAGAGAATGCTGGCCCCCGCCGGGTTCCTAACCGCAGCCGTGACGGCGTCGACGATCGCGGGGTGCCCATAGCCGAGGCTGGCCGCACCCCATGCGGCAGAGAGATCGAGCAGGCGGCGCCCCGTGTCGTCGATGACGCAGGCCCCGTCGCCGCCCTCAAGCGCCAGCGGAAAGAAGCGCAGCTTCTGCAGCCCCGCGATGGCCTGTGCATCGCGGGCATAGAGGGAATTCGCCCCCGCCATCAGCTGCGCCTTGCGACCGGCGCGGGGATCAGCCCGTCCGGCCGCCAGATTAGGATGAGGATGACGAAGCCGAGCACGAAGGCATCGCGGAAGGGCAGGGCCGCATCGGGCAGGAAGGCCTGGAACAGTACCTCGAGGATGCCGAGCGCGAAGCCGCCCGCCACTGCGCCGGTGAGCGAGCCCAGGCCCCCGATCACCGCGGCCACGAAGGCCTTGAGCACCGGCACGAAGCCCATCAGCGGGTCGACGGAGCCGCGCTGCGCGATCCACAGCACGGCGGCAACTCCGGCGAGCGCCCCCGACACCGCGAAGGCGACCGCGATCACCCGGTTGGCCTTGATGCCCATGAGGCGCAGCACCTGGAAATCCTCGGCTGCCGCACGCATCGCCTTGCCCAGCGTGGTGCGGTTGAGAAACAGCGTGAGTGCGGTGAGCGACAGTGCCGTCATGACGATCGAGAGGAGTGGCACGATGCCAATGCGCAGGACGCCGAGGTCGATGACGCCCGCGAAACCCGAAGGCAGGGGCACCGGCTTGGGCCGCGCCGAAATACCGTTCTGGAAGATCACCCGCAGGATGGCCGAGACGGCGAAGCTGGTCAGGAGGAGCCCTGTGGCGTCGGCCTTGCGCATCGGGCGGAAGGCAAAACGCTCGGTCAACAGCGCGGCGATCACCGCGAAGAGCACCGCGGCACAGACCGCCACCGGGAAGGGCAGCGACACCGCGGCGGCGAAGAACATGCCGTAGCCCGCCACGGTCATCAGCTCGCCATGGGCGAAGTTGATGAGCGAGACGATCGAGAACACCACCGCGAGGCCGAGCGCCAGGAGCGCATAGATGCCGCCCAGGCTGATGGCGTTGACGATCTGCTGCAGCACGATGTCCATGGGTCTCACTCCGCCAGATAGGCCTGTTTGACGAGATCGCTGCGGGCAAGCTCCGGGCCCGGTCCCTCGAGCACCACCTGCCCGGTCTGCAGCACATAGCCGTGGTCGGCGATCTCGAGTGCCCGCTCGGCATTCTGCTCGACCAGAAGGATGGTGAGACCACGCCGCTTGAGATCCGCGATCAGGTCGAAGACCTTGTCGACGATGAGCGGCGCCAGCCCCAGCGACGGTTCGTCGAGAAGGAGGAGGCGAGGGCGTGCCATCAATGAACGGGCGATGGCCAGCATCTGCTGCTCGCCGCCCGACAGCAGCCCCGCCTTCTGGTGATAGCGCTCGCGCAGGATGGGGAAGCGCGCGAGCTCCGCCTCCACCCGCTTCCTCAGCTCCTCGCCGGAGGCATGCGCCGCGCCGCCGAGGTGAAGATTGTCTGCGACCGACAGCGAAGGGAAGACGCGCCGGCCTTCAGGCGTCAGTGCGATGCCGCGCTTGACGATGTCCTCGGCCGGCTGGCCGAGGAGCTGGGCGTCCTCGAAGCGCACCGATCCCGTCGCCGCCACGAGGCCGGCGATGGCATTGAGGGTGGAACTCTTGCCCGCGCCATTGGCGCCGAGCAGCACGACGATCGCGCCCTCGGGCACGGAGAGGCTGACGCCCTTGACGGCCGCCACCTCTCCGTACTTCACCTTCAGGTCAGAGACCTCGAGCATCGGGCGTCCTTCGCGCGCTGCAGCCTGCCATCAGGGCTTCGGAACGTCGGCCGGGTCCGGCATGGCGGTGAGGATGGGCTTGCGCTTGCCGTCCTCGATCTCGACGATGGTGATGTCGCGGATCGGCATGCGGTTGGTGCCGGCATAGGTGACCTTGCCGGTCAGCACCTCGACGTCCTTGAGGTTGGCCAGCGCATCGCGCAGCGCCGGCCCGTCGGTCGAGCCCGCTGCCTTCACCGCGGCATCGAGGATATAGGGGATCTCGTAGCCGGTCGCGACATAGACCGTCTCAGGGGCAGCGCCCGTCTTGGCCTTGAACTTGTCGTAGAAGTCCGCGAGCTTCGAGCCCGCCACGGGATAGCCGGCCGTGGTGTGGACGATGCCGTTGGCCACCGCGCCGAGCCCGGTGATGGTCGGGCTGTCGATGCCGTCCGAGCCGATGATCGGGGCGGTGACGCCGGCACCGCGCAGCTGCTGCAGGAAGGCCGGGAAGTCCGGCTCGTAGGCGGCGGTCATGATGGCGTCGGGCTGCGGGTTCAGCGCCTTGATCTTGGTGACCTCGGCGGCGAAGTCCTGCTGGCCCATGGTATAGGTGCCCTCACCCATGATGGTGCCGCCCTTCTTCTTGAACACTTCCTCGAAGTATTCGGGCAGGCGCAGCGTGTAGGCGCTGTCGGGCGATTTCAGGATGTAGATGTTCTTGTAGCCCTTCTTGGCAGCATAGTCGGCGAGCAGCGTGGCCTGGCCGTTGTCGGCCGGGTAGGTGCCGAACATGTAGTCGCCCACGGCGCCGGTGATGGTGGGCGTCGTGCCGCAGAAGGTCAGCGTCGGGATCTGGGCAGGCTGGCTGATCTGGCCCGCAGCGATCGAGGGATCGGCGTCGCAGGGGGTGATCATCACCTTCACGCCTTCGGCCACGAGTTCCTGTGCCGCCTGCACGGTGGCCGCCGTGTCGGTGCGCGTATCCTTGATGTCGAGCTTGATCATGTATTTGCCGGCAAGCCCGCCGGCGGCGTTGATCTCGTCCACCGCCATCTTGAAGCCGGCGAGCGAGGGCTGGTCGGCATAGGCGAGGCCGCCGGTCTGCGCCGTGGCAAGCCCGATGGTGATGTCCTCGGCAAGGGCCGCTGTCGAAAGTCCGGCGAGGCACATGGCGCCCGCAAGCACGGCGAAACGGAAGGTCTTCATGGTCGTGTCCTCCTGGTGGCGTGTTGTCGTTGTCAATGCTTTGCCCGCTTGGTCCCGATATAGGCCTCGATCACGGCGGGGTTGCTGCGGATCTCCTGCGGCGTGCCCTCGGCGATCTTCTGGCCCTTGTTCAGCACCACCATGCGGTCGGACAGCCGCATGATGAGCCGCATGTCATGTTCGACGACGAGCAGCCCGATCTCGTGCTCGGCGCGGATCGTTTCGAGCACGCGGATCAGCGCATCGGTCTCGGCCGGATTCATGCCGGCGGCGGGCTCGTCGAGAAGCAGGAACTTGGGTTCGAGTGCCAGCGCGCGGGCAATCTCGAGACGGCGCCGGTCGCCATAGGCAAAGGAGCCCGCAAGGTCCCCGGCGCGGGCGGCGAGCCCCAGCCGGCCAAGTTCGGCGAGCGCGACGCGCCGCGCGGTCGCCGCGTCATGGCCCTTGGAGAGTGCGGCGACGGCGACATTCTCGAGCGCCGTCATCCGGTCGAACAGGCGGATGTTCTGGAAGGTGCGGCCTAGCCCCGCCACGGCCATGCGGTTCGGGGCCTCGCCGGTCACGTCGCGGCCGCCGATGATCACGTGTCCGGAAGTGGGCCGCGTCTGCCCGCAGATGATGTTGATGAGCGTGGTCTTGCCTGCGCCATTGGGCCCGATGAGGCCGGTCACCTGGCGCGGCGGCACGGTGAAGCTGATGCTGTCGAGCGCCACCAGCCCGCCGAAACGCATGGTGACTTGGTCGACCTCGAGCGAGGCGCCGCCGCCCGCCGTGTGGAGCATCTCGCCGGGCATCGGCTCGAGCTTGCGACGCGGCCAGTCGGGCCCGATCTCGCTGAGCCCCAGCAGGCCCAGGGGCCTGCGCCAGATGGTGAGGAGGAGCGCGAGACCCATGCCGAGCTGTGGCAGGCCAAAGACGCCGGGAATGTGCAGCCCGCCGATGTCGACCCCGGTCTCGGCCTGTCGCAGCACCTGGACGACGCCCGCCAGCAGCACGGTGCCGGCGACGGCGCCGCTCACCGTCAGCATGCCGCCCACGATCAGCATGGCGATCAGCGTGAAGATCAGGTCGAAATAGAAGTCCTTGGGCGAAAAGGCGCCGAGGAAGCTGCCGTAGAGCGCGCCCACCGCCACGCTCAGCGTGATGCTGAGCGCCCATCCCATGTGGCGCGACATGCGCACGTTGACGCCCGAGGCCGCCGCCGCCACCTCGTTCTCGCGCGCGGCGCGGAGCCTGAGGCCAAGTGGCGTTTCCTTCAGGATGCGCGCGATGAGAATGAACAGCGCCGCGGCGATGAAGGCGACGTAGACGGTGGTCAGCCGCGGCACGCCATAGAAGGTCTGGCTGCCGCGGGTGAAGTCGCGCGCGCCGATCAGCGTCACGTGGATGATGATGAGGAAGGCCAGCGTGCCGATGGCGGCCGACCCGGTCGAGAGCTTGGCCAGCGGAAAGCCGGAGAGGATGCCGACCACGATGCCCACGGCGATGACGACGAGCATGGCCGCGACCAGCGACAGCTGGTGCCCCTGCAGCCACAGCGGCAGGTTGGGAAGTGCGGAGGCCTGCACCGCCTTCGGCATCGCCAGCACGCCGAAGACATAGGCGCCGATCCCCATGAAGGCGGAGTGGCCGAAGGACACGATGCCGGAATTGCCGCTGAAGGTGGCGAGCGCCAGCACGGCGGCCACCTGCAAGAGCGCCAGCGTGGCGATGTTGATGCCGGTGTTGCCGAACATGGCCGAGACCGCAAGCGCAAGGCCGCCGACGCCCGCGATGAGCAGCAGGGCGCTGGTCCAAGCACGTGGTGGAACGCCGGTCCAGGGGAGCATCGGGTGTCCTAGGTCTTCGAAGCCGGAGCCTAACATGGGGCTCGGAGGCGCTGTCAATATTTGTTTCAGTTTGCGCAGCCTCCATGAGTTGTTGTAATGAAATCCACATAACCCTCCACCCGAGCCCGAAGCGATGAGCAGCACCGAGGCCACCGTTCACCGCGACCTGCCGGCACTGAAGCCGGGCCGCAGCGTGCGCGACCGGCTGCTCGAACCCAACCGCAACTTCTCCAATTCAGAGATGAAGGCCGTGCGGGTGCTGCTTGCCAATTACCCGGCGGCAGGCCTCACCACCGTGTCGAAGCTCGCCAAGCAGGCGGGCGTCAGCGACCCGACCGTGCTGCGCCTGGCGCAGCGCCTGGGCTTCGACGGCTTCGCCGAAATGCAGGAGGCGTTGCTGGCGGAGGTCGAGGCCCACATGCGTTCGCCCCTCACCCTGCCGGCGGCGCAAACGTCGCGCCGGAAGCCCAATGCCTATCAGGCCTTTTTCTCCGAAACGCTCAGCCAGTGCGAGGCGGTGGTGCGTGAAACCGCGACGGCGGATTACGAGCGCGCCGTGGCGCTGCTTACCGACCCGCGCAGCGAGGTGCTGTGCCTCGGCGGACGTTTCAGCCGCTTCCTCGCCGGCATCCTGCAGCGCTGCCTGCACCACCTGCGCGAGGGCACGCGTTTGCTCGATGGTACGGCGGCCGACCTCGTCGACGAGATCGCCTCGCTCGGGCGGCGCCACGTGCTCGTGGTCTTCGACTATCGCCGCTACCAGACCGACGTGGTGCGCTTCGCCTCGGAAGCACGCGCCCGCGGCGTGCACGTCATCCTGTTCACCGACCAGTGGCGCTCCCCCGTCGCCGAATTCGCCGACGTCGTCATCACCGCGCCCACCGCCACTTCATCACCCTTCGACACGCTGGTGACGCCGCTCCTCCAGGTCGAGGCGGTCGCGGTGGGCGTCGCCGAGCGGCTCGGCGCCGACTGGCGCAGCCGCGCGGCCCTGCTCGAAGAAGTGCGCAACGATCACAACGTCACGCTGGGCCAGCCCTCCGGCCTCACCAAACGCAAACGCCAACGCAAGGGATGACCGCAACATGAGCAAGCCGGACAGGCGCGAGGCCCATTACACGGCAGGCGAGACCGCCGTGCTTTTCGTCGACATGCAGAAGATGTTCTGCGCACCGGGCCGCGACCCGGCGCATCCGGAGATGAATGCCGACCACTACTACTTCCGAAGGCTGCGCGAGCTCGTCATCCCCAACCAGGTGCGCATGCTCGAGGCGGCGCGCGCCCGCGGCGTGCAGGTGATGCACACCATCATCGAGGCGCTGACCGAGGATTGCCGCGATGCCTCGCTCGATCACAAGCTCTCGGACCTGCTGGTGCCCAAGGGCCACCCGCTGGCGCCGCCCATCGACGAACTCGCTCCCATCCGCAACGAGATCGTGCTGCCCAAGACGTCCTCCGGCGTCTTCAACTCCACCAACATCGACTATGTGCTGAGGAACCTCGGCATCCGCTACCTGATCGTGGCGGGCGTCGTCACCGACCAATGCGTCGACATGGCGGTGCGCGATGCGGCGGACCGCGGCTATCTCGTCTCGGTGCCGGGCGACGCCTGCGCCACCTACACGCAGGAGCGCCACGACACTGCGCTTAAGGCCTATGGCGGCTATTGCTGGGTGACCGACACCGACACCGTGGTCTCGCGCATCAATGCCATCGGCAAGGCCGCCGCATGAGCGAGTCCGTCCCCGAGCCGCTCGTCACCTTCGTCACCACGGACTATGCCGGGATCACGCGCGGCCGCTCCATGGCCTCCGCCGCCTATGCGCCGGGCCAGATGAAGACCCTGGGCTGGGTGCCCGCCAACATGTCGCTCACGCCCTTCGACCTCATCGCCGACCCCAACCCGTGGGGCTCCTCAGGCGACCTGCGGCTGCTGCCGGATGACACGGCGCACTTCCGCTTCGCCATCGAGGGCTCGGCCACACCGCTTGAGATCGTGATGAGCGACATCGTCGAGCTGGACGGAACGCCGTGGGTCTGCTGCCCGCGCAGCTTCCTCAAGCAGGCGCTGGCCGATCTCGAGCGCGAGGCGGGCCTCACCATGCTCGCCTCCTTCGAGCATGAGTTCCAGATGCTGGATGTCGGCTGGCCGCCGGCACCCGCCTTCGCGCTGCAGGCCCAGCGCCGTGCGGATCCCTTCGGCCCCGCGCTGATGGCCGCACTGCGCGATGCCGGCGTGGCGCCGGAGGTCTTCATCCCCGAATATGGCAAGGACCAGTTCGAGATCACGTTAACGCCCGCTGACGCGTTGGCGGCGGCCGATCGTGCGGTGGTGCTGCGCGAGACGGTGCGCGAGCTGTCGCGCAACCGCGGCTGGCACTGTTCCTTCGCGCCCAAGACGGCAGTGGATGGCGTGGGCAACGGCGTCCACATCCACTTCTCCTTCCGTGACGCCAGCGGCGCCCCCGCCATGCATGACGCGGCACGGCCGGGCGGCGTTTCGGCCATTGCCGGCAGCTTCGTCGCCGGCATCCTGCGCCACCTTCCGGCGCTGACGGCCTTCACCGCACCGAGCCCCATTTCCTATCTCCGTCTCCAGCCCCACCACTGGAGTTCGAGCTACACCTGGTTCGGCGACCGCGACCGCGAGGCGAGCCTGCGCATCTGTCCGGTGAACCGTGTGGGCAAGACCGACCCTGCCAAGGCCTTCAACATCGAGTATCGCCCGGCCGATGCCACGGCTTGCCCGCATCTGGCGCTGGGCGTCATGGTACGCGCCGGCCTCGAGGGCATTCGCCAGAAGCTCGCGGCGCCGCCGCTGTTTTCGGGCGACCCAGCGTCACTCGACGACGGCCAGCGCCAGGCCCTCGGACTGAAGCGCCTGCCGCAGTCCCTGGCGGAAGCGCTGGAAACGCTTCTGGCGGACGAGACCGTGCGTGGCTGGTTCGCCCCGGTGGCGGTCGAAACCTATGTCGGCATGAAGCGGATGGAGATGAAGCTTGCCGGCGACCGTCTCGATGATGCGCTGTGCCGGCGCTATGCGGAGATCTATTGATGGACGGGGTTGAACGCCTTCCGCCGCCGGTGCGCGTTCTCAATGCGCAAGGGTCCTCGCCCTATGTGCTGATGTGCGAGCACGCCTCGCGGTTCATTCCGGCTGAGCACAAGGGACTGGGCCTCGCGACGGAGGACCTGGCGCGCCACATCGCCTGGGACATCGGCGCTGGTCAGGTGGCCGAAGCGCTGGCGCATTCCCTCGATGCGCCGCTGGTGATTGCGGGCTATTCGCGGCTGCTGATCGACCTCAACCGCCCCGTCGGCAGCGCCACCTCGATTCCGGAGGTGAGCGAGACAACGGCGATCCCCGGCAACCGCAACCTCAGCGCCGGGGAACGCGCCCGGCGGGTGGCCCTCTATTTCGAACCCTACCAGAGGGCGGCGCGCCAGCTGCTCGATGCCCGCCAGGCTGACGCGAAGGTCTCCGCCATCGTGGGCATTCACAGTTTCACGCCGGTCTTCAAGGGTGTGGCGAGGCCCTGGCACGCAGGAATCCTGTACCGCAAATCGCAAGGCTTCGGTCACGCTTTGGCGCAGGCCCTGGGTGGGCCGCAACAGTCCATCGCCGAGAACGAACCCTACCAAATCGAGGATGACGGCGACTACACCGTGCCGGTGCATGGCGAGGCGCGCGGTCTCGATGCGGTACTGGTGGAAATCCGTCAGGATCTGATTGCCGACGAGAGAGGCGCCCTCGCCTGGGCCGCACGGTTATCCGCCGCGCTCGAACGCTGCGCTGATGCGCGCCGGGGAAGCTGAGGCAGCAATCGCGCACGCCGGCGGTTCAGGTGACGCGGTGGAAGACCAGCAGGCTGTTGTTGGCAGGCATGGTGATACTGTCGCCGGCCCTCAGGCCTGCTGCCGCGGCCAGGCGCTGGAGATCGGCGATGTCGCGCAGCCCCCATGACGGGTTGCGCGCTCTCAGGGAGGCGTCGAATTCCGCATTCGAAGGTGCGTTGTGAACGCCAGAGTGGACGAACGGGCCATAGAGAACGAGCATGCCCCGCGCGCCGAGCAGGCGGCCGGCTCCCGAAAACAGCCCGACCGCTGCCGCCCATGGCGCGATGTGGATCATGTTGATCGAAACCATGACGTCGAACGGCGCAAGTGTCTCGACATCCCAGACGGCTGCGCTGGCATCGACATCCACAGGCGCCATCACATTGTTCAGCCCGCTCGAAGCGATCCAGCTGGCGGTGCTGGCGCGCGAGGCGGGATCGGGATCGCTCGGCAGCCAGGTGAGAGCGGGCATCGCCGCGGCAAAGCGCACACAATGCTCTCCCGTCCCGCAGCCGATTTCCAGCACCTTGCCCTGCGCGGGAAGAAGACGCTTCAACTCTTGCAGGATCGGGTTCGAGTTCCGCGCGGCGGAGGGCGAGTACAGTCGCTGGTCGGCATCCTGCCGGCGCTGTTCCAGGGCGACAGGCAAAGGATTTTCTGTGTCGTCATGCATATGACTTCAATCTGCCCGGAGAGGCCCTGCGTCAAGGCCGACCCCCGAACCACTCAACTCGTCCCATCGAAGTTCCGCCGAATCATCTGCCTTTGCGGTCAGAAATCCTGTTATGGGTGCGTGTCGCGTGTATCTGCCCGTTAATGGTGTTGTGGCGAAGTGGCACATGCACACGTCATCCGGTGGCGTTCTGTCCGGCATGTCACCCCTGCCGCCACTCAGCGTAGCGCTATCCGTCCACTAAGCTTCCGGCCGGTGAAGACCGAACCGCTGGTTGCTGGATGCTGTCGCCCATTCGGACAAGGGTCGCCGCGACCCAAGGGGACCGGAGACGGCTGGAGCGGAGTTGGTTGATGCGTTCATTCGATAGCGGGGATGACTTTATCGGCGTGCGCGCCGGTGACACTTCAGCGGCGCTGTCGCGCCGCACTTTCCTTTGGGCGAGCGCTGCCGCCCTGTGCCTTGCCGGCACCGGCGCCGGCAGCGCACAGGCAGCGGCCCGTAACATCTACGTGTCGAAAGGCGGCAGCGACAGCAACCCCGGCACGCCCGACAAGCCCTTCCTCAGCATCGGCGCCGTGTTCCGGCGCATCACGAACCTCGGCGCCGGCGACCGCATCATCGTCATGCCCGGAATCTACAACGAGGCCGTCACGGTCAAGGCGGGTGGAAGCGCGTCAGCGAACCTGACCCTCGTCTCGCAGGTGCCCTGTGGCGCCAAGATCCGCTCACCCTCCTCAGCCTACAGCGCCATCAACATCCAGAAGAGCTACGTAACGGTCGATGGCTTCGACGTGCAGGGGGCCGGCATCGGCCACGGCATCGAAGCCAGCTACATCGACGGCAACACCGCCAACAACGGCCCGCACAATCTGTCGATCGTCAACAACTTCTGCCACGACAATGCCGGCAGCGGCATCAGCGTGGCCCATGGCGACTACTACCTGATCGAAAACAACGTCTGCTACCGCAACTGCGCCACCAACCCGTACCAGGGCAGCGGCATCTCGGTCTACGAACCGCGCGCGGTCACCGGCACCGAGACCATGCGCATCTTCGTGCTGCGCAACACCTCGTTCAGCAACACCGCGCTCAACCTGCCGAACAATGCCCCTCATTCCGATGGCAACGGCATCATCATGGACGACTTCCGCAATACCCAGAAGCCCAACCCGGCAGGAATTTACCGCTATCGCTCGCTGGTCGAGAACAACGTCTGCTATCTCAATGGCGGCAAGGGTGTCCACGTCTTCATCAGCGACAACGTCACGGTGCGCAACAACACCTGCTACTTCAACAATCGCGACCCGAAGAACATCGCGACCTGGCGCGGCGAACTGAGCAACGTGAACTCCAACAACACGATCTGGGTCAACAACATCGGCTATGCCGACGTCAGGGTGAACAGCTACAACCGCGGCATCCTGCACGCCTCCAGCGGCAGCCAGACCAGCAACAACGTGGTGTGGAAGCGCAATCTCACTTTCAATGGCACGCCGGGTTCGGCCTCGATCACCCAGTCGCCTTACAACGCGACGCTGGTCGCAGCCGCGCCCTACAACAACCTGCTGGGCGTGGACCCGCAGTTCGTCGCCGCCGGACAGGGCGTCGCCAGCCCCAACCTGCATCTGCAGCCAGCCTCAAAGGCCCACAATGCGGCCGTCTCCGACTATGGGATCGGCACAATCGACCGGGACGGCAACCCGCGCGTACGGGGCGCCGCGGCCGATCTTGGCGCCTACGAACTGCCGGTCTAGAACAAGGCGAACCAAGCGCATCCTCTGGAATGAGCGCAGCGTGAGGTGAAACACCAGGGGTGGCCACGCAGCGGTGCGAAGCCACGGCCGGCATCATGGGGCAAGTGTCCGGTAGCGGCCGTGCTGATAGGTCAGCGGATCATGTTCGGAGGTCTGCACATGCGCCACCTGTCCGAGGAAAATGGTGTGCGTGCCCGCGGCCAGGCGACCGCAGACATGGCAGGCGAAGGCGGTGGAGTCCTTCAGCACGATCCAATCCCGTTGACCCTGTTGGACATCGATGCCTTCAAACCGGTCCGAGACGGTGCCGTCATGCAGGCCGGAGAAGCGCTCGGCCACATGGGGGTGCCGGTGCGAGAGGATATTCAGGCAAAAGGCGCCATTCCCCTCGACCGCCGCCGCAATGCGGCTGGCCGAACGGAGGCAGACCAGCAACTGCGGCGGATCGGCGGAGACGGAGGAGAAGGCGCTCACCGTCGCCCCGTGCCGCCCCTCTGCGCCACTGGTGGTGACCACGGCCACGCTGCTGGCCACCTGGCGCATGCCCCTGATGAACAGCTCGCGCGAGACGGGATGAAGCCCCGGCCTGCTCTCGCTCATGCGTCAGCGCCCGAGGCGTGCCGGGTCGTTGACGTCGGCACCGATATCCGCGAGGTCCTGGTACCGGTCGCCGATGCGGTGGTGCGGACGGCCGCCGGTGGCGCCGCCGAAGGCGGCGATCAGCTCGTCATCGGCCGGGGCATCGGCAATCGAGAACTGCACGGTGAGGTAATGTGAGCGCCGGCCGGTGTCGTGCTTGTCCATCAGCGGGATCTGAATTTGCGTATTGGCAGGGCCTCGCGTGTTGGTGAAGCCGAGATAGGTCTTGGCGCCCAGCGCCTCGCGATAGAAATTGCCATAGTGCAGGGTGTGGATCAGCGCAGAAGCATGCTCCTGCTCGCAATCCAGCCCGGCCATGGCCGCCTTGCCATAGGCCTCGATCCTGTCAGCGCCGCCAGCCATGGCCACGATCCGGTCGGTGAGGAGCTTGCCGAGGATGGGCGCGAAGGCACGGATCTCGGGCTTCAGGTCTTCCACATAGCCGCGGCCGGCCCAGGGGTTCTTCACCACGGCTGCGACGCCAAGCATGCGCAGCGGCGGCGTGGCGGCGCGCTCACCCTCGAGATGGATTTCTTCCTCGAAGTTCACGAGCTTTCTGATCTTCAGTTCCATGTTTGTCTCCGGCGTTCAGGTAGTGGGCTTGGCATCCTGCACGGCGAGCATGTCGTTGTGCTCGCCCAGCCGCGGCGGCGTGGAGGGGGCGGGCGCCGGCGTGAGGCCGAAATGGATCGGGTTGGCGGCGACGCGCCAGCCCCTTCGCCCCGCCTCGGCATGCGGCACCTCGGCAATCATGGACCGCGCCGCGACATGCGGATCGGCAAGAATGTCGCGCGCATCGTTGACCGGACCGAACGGCAGCCTGCCGCCGAGCAAGGCCGTCAGTTCGGCCTTGCTGTGGCGACGCGTCCAGGCGCTCACCGCTTCGTTGACCTCCGGCGCATGCGCCCGGCGGCCCGGCTTGGTGGCGAGCCGGGTGTCGGCAGCGAGGTCCGGCCGCGCCATGATGCGCGCCAGCTCGCGCCAGAAGGCATCGTCGACCACGCCGATCGATACCCAGCCGTCGGCGGCGGGAAACAGCCCGAAGGGTGCAAGCAGCGGATGGCCGTTGCCGGCAGGTTCGGCGACCTTGCCCTCCATGTCGTAGAGATAGACGAGGCGCTCGCACAGGCTCAGCATCGCGTCGTACATGCCGATGTCGACGAACTGGCCCTTGCCCGTACGCTCGGCGTGGCGCACGGCTGAGACGATGGCAAAGGCGAGCATCATCCCGGCGAACACGTCGCCGATGCCGGGGCCCGTCTTCATCGGATGATCGCGGTCGGCCCCGGTCATGCTCATCAGTCCGCCCATGGCCTGGGCGACGACGTCGTAGGAGGGCCACTGCGCGTAGGGGCTTTCGCCGCTGCGCGGATCGCCGAAGCCGCGGATCGTGGCATAGACGAGGGCGGGGTTTTCCTTGACCAGCTCCTCGTAGCCCAGACCCAGTCGCTCCATCACGCCGGGCCGGAAATTCTCCACCAGCACATGCGACGAGCGCACCAGCGCGCGAATCTGTGCTTCTGCCGCAGCGTCCTTGAGGTCGAGGACGATGCTCTTCTTGCTGCGGTTCAGGCTGACGAAATAGCCGGCCCAGTCGCGGCCCTCGTCGTCGGCGCGCCACGGACCGTTGCCACGGCTGGTGTCACCATCGGGGCTCTCGATCTTGATGACCTCGGCGCCGTGATCCGCCAGCATCATGGTGCAATAGGGGCCGGACAGCATGCGGCTGAAGTCGAGCACGCGGATGCCGGAGAGGATGCCGCGCGGCGCCTCAGCCACCGTGCACCCGCTTGAGGAAGGCCGAGAGCCTGGCATTGAACTGTTCCGGCGCCTCGGCCAGCGCCATGTGCCGCAGCCCCGGCAGGATGGCGAGTTCGGAACCGGGAATTTCAGCCGCGATGGCGCGGCTCATGGCGGGCGAATTGCCATAGTCCTCCTCGCCGGTCATCACCAGGGTGGGCGCCGTGATCGGCGGGCTGGGCGCCACCAGCTCGGTCACGCCGTCGACCAGCACCTGGTAGATCGGGGCATAGACCTCCTTGCGGTTGGCGAGGATCCAGCGCCGTACCTCGTCCATCATGTCCGGGTGGGTGGCGCGGAAGCCATCGGTGAACCAGCGCTGCAATGCGGCCTCGACGGTCGCGGCAGGCCCGTCTTGCGCCGCCTGCACCACGCGTGCCTGGATGGCCTCATGCGCCGCCTTGTCGCGCGCATGGGCGGAATGGAGGATGCCGAGCGCCGCCACTCGGTGACCATGGTCCATGGCGAAGCGCCGCGCGATCATGCCGCCGAGCGAGAAACCAAAGACCAAGGCGCTGGCAGTGTCGAGATGGTCCATGAGTTCGGCCAGCTGCTCCGAGAACAGGGTCAGCGACGGCGTCGCGGGCGGAACGCTGCTCTCGCCATGGCCGTAAAGATCGAAGGTTATGACGCGGTGGCCGGCGGCGAGGGCAGGCACCTGCCAGCGCCAGGAGTGCCGGTTGAGCCCCAGCCCGTGCACCAGCACGATGGCCCTCGCGCCACTGCCGAAGCTTTCATAGGTCGTGCCACGTGGCGTGACGGCGGCCATGTCAGCCCGTCACCGGCCTGTAGGCCACGACTTCCACCTCGACGCGGACATCGACAAGCAGGTCGCTCATCACGGCCGAGCGGGCGGGCGGCTCTTCCGGGAAATATTCTCCGTACACGGCATTGAAGCCCGGGAAGTCGGCGCGGTCGCGCAGCCAGACCATGGCCTTCACCACATCGGAGCGCTCACAGCCGGCTTCTTTCAGCGTCGCGGTGATGTCGTCGAGAACGGCGCGGGTCTGATCCTCCACCGTGCCGCTGGTCATCACCTGGCCGTCCTTGAAGGGGATCTGGCCGGTGAGGAACACGAAATCGCCGGCGCGGATGGCCTTCGAAAGCGACAGCTTGCGCCCGCCGATCACCAATGGTCCGCCGATCACCTGCTTGGCCGTCACCGCAACCTCCCAATCGAAGTGGTGAAAACTCTAGGCGCGCGCCGGTTTGGGCCTGTAAGAGATTTCCGACAGCGCCCGGCGAAAATCTTGCATCATTGAACAGGTCCGGGCGGCACTCTCGGAGTGGCTTGAGGAGGCGTGACCATGACCGCACTGCAGCGCTACCGGATGTTCATCGACGGCAAATGGGTCGACGCCTCTGACGGGCGGACCTTCACCTCGATGAACCCGTCGACCGGCGACGACTGGTCGGAAATACCGGAAGCCACCGCTGCCGACGTGAACCGGGCGGTTGAGGCTGCGCACCGTGCCTTCACCCAGGGCGAATGGGCGACGGCCCTGCCCACCGCGCGCGGCAAGTATCTCCGCCGTCTCGCCGAGCTCCTCGCCCAGAAGTCGGAGGAGCTCGGCCGCACCGAGACAATCGACACCGGCAAGATGCTGAAGGAGACGCGCTGGCAGGCGAAATACATCGCCGAGTTCTTCCAGTTCTATGCCGGTGCGGCCGACAAGGTGATGGGCAACACGCTGCCCATCGACAAGCCGGACATGCTGGCGATGACCTTGCGCGAACCTCTGGGCGTGGTGGCTGCGGTGGTGCCGTGGAACTCGCAGCTGTTCCTGGTGGCCGTAAAGATCGGGCCGGCACTGGCGGCCGGCAACACCGTGGTGCTGAAGGCCTCCGAGCACGCCTCGGCCCCGATGCTGGAGTTCGCGCGGCTGATGGAGGAGGCTGGCTTTCCGCCCGGCGTGTTCAACGTGGTGACCGGCCATGGCGACCCCTGCGGCCGGGTGCTGACCTCGCATCCCCTGGTACAGCGCATCTCGTTCACCGGCGGGCCCGAGTCGGCGCGTCACATCATCCGCAATTCGGCGGAGAATTTTGCCCAGGTGTCGCTCGAGCTCGGCGGCAAGTCGCCGTTCCTGGTGTTCGACGATGCCGACCTCGAAAGTGCCGTCAACGGCTCGATCTCCGGCATCTTCGGCGCCACCGGCCAGTCCTGCGTCGCCGGCTCCAGGCTCTACCTGCAGGACAAGGTGGCTGACCAGTTCCTCGACACCATGGTGGCACGCGCCCGGCAGATCCGCATCGGTGATCCGCTGCTCGAGGAAACGCAGATGGGCCCGCTCGCCACCCACGGCCAGCTGTCGCGCATCGAGAAGGAAGTGGCCTTCGCCCAGGAGCAGGGCGGCAAGCTCCTGACCGGCGGCCAGCGCCCGCCCGGCCAGAACCGCGGCCTGTTCTACGAGCCGACCATCATCGAGTGCCGCAGCCAGCAGGACCGCATCGTCGACACCGAGATGTTCGGTCCGGTGCTGAGCGTACTGCGCTTCAAGGACGAGGACGAGGTGCTGCGCCTCGCCAACGACACCAAGCATGGTCTGGCCGCGGGCGTGTTCACGCGGAACGGCGCCCGGGCGCTGCGGGTGACCAAGCAGCTGCGCGCCGGCATCGTCTGGGTGAACACCTATCGCGTGGTCTCGCCCATCGCCGAGTTCGGCGGCTTCAAGGAATCGGGCTATGGCCGCGAGAGCGGCTTCCAGGCGATTTACGACTACACACGGCCGAAGACGGTGTGGATCAACACCTCCGACCAGCCGCTCGCCAACCCCTTCGTGATGCGCTAGCCGAGCTGCATCAGCACGTCGACGGCCGTGCTTTCGCGGCTGCCGACGAACAGCGGGTTGATCTCGATCTCCGTCACGGCGTTCGCCTCATCGGCAGCGAAAGCGGCAAGCCGCGCCAGCGTGTCGAGCAGGGCTTCACGATTGGCGGCGGGCTTGCCGCGGTAACCGTCCAGCAGGCGGCTGATCCGAAGCCGTGACAGGGCGCGCGCAAGCTCGGGCCGCGTCGCCGGCAGCAGCAGCGTGGTGGCGTCTGCCAGCAGCTCAACGAGCACGCCGCCCGCCGCCAGGGTCATGGCGAGGCCGAACTGCGGGTCACGGCGGATGCTGACCATCAGTTCCACGACCGGAGACTCCACCATGGCTTCGACCAGGAAGCTGTCGGTGACCGCCGCGGCATTGAAGGCCGTCACATCTGCCACCATGCGCTGTACCGCCGACGCCACCTCATCGCTCGAGCGCAGCCCCAGTCGCACCGCACCGGCTTCCGTCTTGTGCGGCAGCATTGCGCTGACCATCTTCACGGCGACCGGAAACCCCAGCTCCTGCGCCAGCATGGACGCTTCGGCAGCCGTGCCGGTGCGGCTCCGGGGTACGGCAATGCCGCTGGCGGCGAGCCGCTTCTTTGCCGCGGCCTCGTCGAGGAGGCGCAGGCTCCCTCCGGCCTTCACTGACACGAGCGGTACAGGAGCGCCGGCGGCGATCGCCGACCGCCGTTTGCCATGCCAGACGGCCCCGGCGATGGCGCGCATGCAGTCCTCGATATCCTGCATCGGCGCCACGCCTTCGGCAACGAGGAAATTGCGTGTCTCGGCATCGAGGTTCTCGGAGATCGTGCTGCACACCGCCGCTGGAAGGCCCTGCGCCCGGGCTGCCGCGACGAAGGACAGCGTGTCGTTGCGATACCACTGCTTGCTCTCGTCGAGGCCGGGGGCCGGATAGTCCTGCACGATCACCGCGGCGTCGTGGCCCTGGGCAAAGAGCGTGTCGAAAACCGGCCTGGTCCTTTCCGGAATGCCCCAGATCGGCGTGGTGTAGTCGAGCGGGTTGGAGACCGTCGCGGTGGCCGGCAACTGGTCGCGCAGCGCCGCCGCCGTGGCGGGGTCCGGCGGCGTGAAGGCGAGGTCGAGCCGCTCGGCATAGTCGGCCAGCATTGTGGCGCCCCCGCCGGAGCAGGTGAGACCGGCAAGCCGGGGGCCCTTCGGCACGCCTGCCACGCACAGGAACTTCACCGTCTCCAGCAGTTGTGCCGGGCTTTCGACGGCGACGATGCCGAGCCAGTCGAACAGCGCATCGTAGAGTTCCGCGGTGCCGGACAGCGAGCCGGTGTGGCTCACGGTGAGGCTCGAGCCCAGTCGCGAAGTGCCGGTTTTCAGCGCCACGATGGGCTTGCCGAGGCCGAGGCTCTTCAGCGCCGCGCGTTCGAAGGCCGGAACGTCCTTCAGCCCCTCGATGTGGAGGCCGATGGCGCGCACCTCGGGCCGCTCAGCCAGTGCATCGACGAAATCCTCGAGCCGCAGCAGCGTCTGGTTTCCGGCCGAAACCATGTAGGCGAAGGGCACGCTGCGCTGGCTCATGGTGAAGTCCGACGACAACATGCCCGACTGGGTGATGATCGCTGCGCCATAACCCGGGCAGGAGCCGCCATGGGCGAAGGGCCAGAGTGCCACCTTGTCCACGTAGTTGATGATGCCGTAGCAATTGGGGCCGACCAGCGCGAGATCGCCCGCCGCCTGGATCAGCCGCAGCTCGGCGTCGGTGCCTTCCGCACCCGTCTCGCCGAAGCCCGCCGTGTAGCAGACGACACCGCCTGCCCCCATGGCGCTGAGCTTCGCGAGAGACTCGATGGCGGCTTCTTTCGGCACCGCGAGGAACACCGCATCGGGTGCTTCCGGCAGATCGTCGAGTGTTGCGAAACAGGCATGACCGCCGATGTGGCTGCGTTTGGGGTTGACCGGCCAGAACGGACCGGTGAAGCCGATGCGCTTGCATTCCGTGGCAACCGTCTCGGCATCACGCCCGCCGATCACCGCGACATGGCGCGGCTTCAGCAGTCGCTCGAGATTGGCGCGGCGCCTGGGCGTCATGCGCCCAGCGGCCGCAGCATGGCGCGCGAGATGATGTGGCGCTGGATTTCCGACGTACCGTCCCAGATGCGCTCGAGCCTTGCATCGCGCCACAGGCGCTGGATGGGAAGCTCCTCCATCAGCCCCATGCCGCCATAGATCTGCACCGTGCTGTCGGCGACGCGGTTGACCATCTCGGAACAGTAGAGCTTGACCATGGAGATATCGGAATCGGTGAGGACGCCGTCATTGGCGCGGCGTACCGCATCCTCCACCAGCAGGTCGGCGGCGCGCAACTCGGTTGCCATGTCGGCCAGCTTGAAGCCGGTGCCCTGGAACTTGCCGATGGCCTGGCCGAACTGCTTGCGGCTCGCCGCCCATTCGGTGGCCAGCCCCATCAGCCGTTCCGCTTTGCCGCAGCACGAGGCGCCGACGAAGATGCGGCCATAGGTAAGCCACTGGCCGGAGAGTTCGAGGCCCTTGCCCTCCTCGCCGAGGATCTGGCGCTTGTGCAGGCGCACGTTGTCGAAGCTGAGCTGGAAGGTCTTGTAGCCGCGATAGCTGACGCAATGCGTGCCGTCGCGCACGTCAAAGCCGGGGGTGCCGACATCGACCAGAAACGCCGTCACCCGCTTGCGTGACCCGCGCGGGCTCTCATCCACCCCGGTGGCGGCGAAGACGATGGCGAAATCCGGCATCACCGGCCCGGAGATGAAATGCTTCGAGCCGTTGAGGATCCAGTCGTCGCCATCGCGCCTGGCGTTGGACTTCATGCCCATCACGTCGGAGCCCGCCTCGGGCTCGGTCAACGCGAAGAGTTCGCGCTTCTCACCCTTCACGCAAGGGGTGAGATAGCGTTCGCGCTGCTCGCCCTCGCAGGCCAGAAGCAGTTCGGTGGGCCGCGCCACCCAGCTGTGCAGCGCGTGGCTGGTCTTGCCGAACTCGCGCTCCATGATCACTTTGGCCTCGAGGCTCAGGCCGCCGCCCCCCACCTCTTCCGGCAGGTTGGCGGCATAGAGCCCGGCCTCATGAGCCCGCTTCTCGATCTGGCGGCCGATCTCGATCGGCACTTCGCCCAGCTTGTCGACGAGGTCCTCGTGCGGATGCAGCTCGGCCTTCATGAAGGCCTGCACGGTTTCCAGCAGCAGGCGGTTTTCGTGGGAATTGACGAGCGGCAAGCGAACCTCCGGGAAGCTCAGGCCGTCTCCTCGCCACGACTGCGCGACAGGATCGCGAAGCCGACGAGGAAGACGAGGGTTGTGCAGATCAGGACGACCGCCGCCGCGGCGACGGTGGGGTCGGTGTTCTCGCGCATGCCGTTCCACAGCCGGCGCGGCAGGGTGAAGACGTCGAACTTGGAGATGAACAGCGTGACGACGATCTCGTCCCACGACAGGATGAAGGCGAAGACCGCTCCGGCCAGGATCCCCGGCCGGATCACCGGGAGGATGACGCGCCGCACCGTGGTGGGCAGCGACGCCCCGAGGCTGCGCGAGGCCTGCTCCAGCCGCAGGTCGAAGTTTGCCAGCGCTGCCGAGACGGTGATCACCACCATGGGGATCGCGAGGATGGAATGCGCGAGGATGATGCCGAGATAGCTGTCGATCAGCCCGAGCGGAACCCACCAGCGGTAGAAGGCCATGGCCGAGATGATCGGCGGCACCATCAGCGGCAGCAGCAGGAAGGCGCGGATCGCCTCGGTGAAGCGTTCCGAGAGCCGCCACAGCCCGATGGCGGCCAGCGTGCCGAGCAGCGTTGCAAGGGCAGAAGAAACGATGGCGATGAACAGGCTTTGCCCGAAGCTCGAAATCCACTCGGGGCTGGTGAGAAGGTTTCGGAAATGCTGCAGCGAAACGCCTTCCCACGGGAAGGAGAGATAGGTCTTGTTGGTGATCGAGACCGGGAAGGCGACGAGCGATGGGATGATGAGGATCGACAGGATGACCCAGGCGGCGATCAGGTTGATGCGGCCGGCGAACGAAGGTTTCATCGTGTTGCCCCGCCGAACACCACCGAGAGCTTCATGAATCGGTTCAGCACATACATCAATGCCAGCACGCTGGCGATCATCAGGGTGGCGAGCATGGCGGCGACACCCCAGCGCACGGTGACGAGGAGCTGCACGGAAATGTATTCGGCGATCATCTGAACCTTGCCGCCGCCGAGAATGGCGGGCGTCACGTAGAAGCCGAGCGAGCTGATGAAAACGAGAAGCGATGCGGCGATGATGCCGGGTCGCGTCAGCGGCAGGAACACCCGGAAGAAGGTCTGGGCATGGCTGGCGCCGAGGCTGCGGGACGCGCTGGAGACGCGCGGGTCGATGCCCTGCATGTTGGCCAGCAGCGGCAGGATGGCATAGGGCACCATGTATTCGGTCATGCCGATCAGCACGCCCAACTCGTTGCGCATCAGCGGAAGCGGCTCGGAGATGAGACCGAGTCCCAACAGAGCATCGTTCACCAGCCCGTTGTGACCGAGCAGCATGAGCCAGGCGAAGGACCGTACGAGCACGGAGATCCAGAACGAGATGAGCAGGATCGACATCATGCGGCGGCGCACGTGCGAAAGCGCGTGCAGCATGGCGTAAGACACGATGTAGCCTAACGTCACCGCGGCAACCGTGGTGATGAGGCAGAGCCGCACCGTGCGCCACAGCAGCCCCGCCACTGTGTCGCTCTGGAAGATCTTGGCGTAGTTGTCGAACCCGGGCTTTGGGTCGGTCACGCTCAACAGCAGCACGTTCACGATGGGCGCCACGTAAAGCGCCAGCACCAGCAGCACCGCCGGTGCCACCAGGAGCCAGTAGGGATTGAAGCGTGAGCTGCGTGCAGTCATGGTGTGCTTTGTGAAAGTGACGCGCGCCCCGAATGCCGGAGGCGCGCGTCCTTGTCCTGGATCAGCCGATCGCGTCGAGGAAGGCGTTCACGGCGTCGCCGCCATTGTCGGCCCACCACACCGGGTCGTTGAAGATCACCTTGTCGATGTTCTGCGCCGAGTTGACGGCGTAGGGCGCCATCGCCGCCGGTATCTTGTCGAAGGCCTGCGGGTTCGACGGCGTCATGCCGAGGCAGTCCAAGAGGCCGAGCTGCGATTCGATCTGCAGGGCCTGCGCGATGAACTTCATCACGTTGTCGCGGCCGGCCGGATTGCCGCGCGGCACGATGTAGGCGCCCGGCATGGCAATCGCCTCGTTCATTACCATCTTGTAGCGGCCGTTGGTGCGCTCTTCGATGGTCTTGCCGCGGTTCTGCCAGATCATGCCCATGGCAACCTCGCCATTGACGATCATGTCGTGAGCCTCGGAGCCCGAACCCCAATAGAGGCTGTCGGCCTTGATGGTCTTGATCTTGGCGATGGCCCGCGGCACGTCGCAGGGGTAGACCTTGTCCTTGGCCACACCGTCGGCCACCAGCGCGCTCTCGATCGAGCCGTTGGCCCACTTGTAGAGCGAGCGCTTCCCGGGGAACTTGGCGGTGTCGTAGAAATCCGCCCAGCCCTTGGGCGGATTGTCGCCGAAAGCCTTGGTGTCATACATGAAGGCATAGCCGTAGAAGATCACGCAGACGCCATAGTCCCACGCGAAGCCGTCCTTGATCTGCTTCTTGTCGACGATGTTGTAGTCGATGGCCTCCAGATGGCCGGACTTGCCGAGTGCGATGGCGTCGAACCCGTCGGCGTCGCAGACGTCGGCCGTCACCTTGCCGGAGTCGACCATCTCCTTGATCTTGCCCTGCAGCGGTCCCGAGGTGTCGAACTTCAGCGGAATGCCGGTCTTCGCCGTGAACGGCTTGCCGATGGCATCGCCGTGGCACTTTTCGGACTCGCCGCCCCAGTTCCACATCACGATCTCGTTTGCCGCGGCGTCGGCGTCGCCGGCCCTGACTGCCACTGTCGCAACACCCGCCAGGCCGCACAGCATCAGGAAGCTGCGGCGGTCGAGGCGGCCGGACTTGAAGGCAATGGCACCCTCGCGTGCCATCTCGTTCAGGAAAGCTTTGTCTGTCATGGTCACTTCCTCCGTTGCTGCGGCCTTGGCCGCGATTGTTGTTGCGGGCTTCAGGCCCAATCTCATGCGGATCTTGCGCCCGCTTCGTCTCCGTCGCCGCCCTCGACCTCGACCTGAGCATCATTGCTCCAGCAGAGTTCGACGGCCTGCGATTCCGAAAATGCCTCCGCGCTGTGCCAGGCGGGCACGTGGACCTCGATGGTCGGGTGGTTCTCGACCTCGACCATCAGCTTGAGGGTGGCTCCCATGTAGGTGATGCTGCGCACCGTGCCGCAAAGCCGATTCTGACCCTGTCCCTTGCCGGCGGCGAAAACCTGGATCTTCTCGGGCCGCAGCGCGAAGATGCGGCCTTCGTGACGAATGAAGTTGCTCTTGCCCAGGAAGTTCGCTGCGAAGACCGTGCGGGGCTTCTCGTAGAGTTCGATCGGGCTGCCAACCTGCACCACCCTGCCGCGGTTCATGATCACGATCCGGTCGGACATCGTGAGTGCTTCTTCCTGGTCGTGAGTGACGTAGATGAAGGTGGTGCCGACCCGGTTGTGGATGTCCTTCAACTGGTCCTGCACTTCGGCGCGCAGCTTGCGGTCGAGCGCGCCCAGGGGTTCATCGAGCAGCAGCACGCGCGGAGAGAAGCTCAGAGCGCGGGCCAGCGCCACGCGTTGCTGCTGGCCGCCGGACAGCTGGTGCGGATGACGGTCGGCCAGGCCCTTGAGCTGCACCATCTCCAGCATCTCGTCGACGCGCGCGTCGATTTCGGCCCTGGGGCGATGGCGGATTTCGAGCGGATAGGCGATGTTCTTGCGAACCGTCATGTGCGGAAACAGCGCATAGCCCTGGAACACCATGCCGAAGTTCCGCTTCTCGGGTGGCGTCGCGGCGATCGAGGCTCCTCCGACCAGGATGTCGCCCATGGAGATGTCCTGGAAGCCCGCCAACATCATCAGCAGCGTCGTCTTGCCGGAGCCTGAGGGGCCCAGGAGCGTCAGGAATTCGCCGGCGCGGATATCGAGCGACACGCCGTCGACGGCGGTCATCTTGCCATACTGCTTGGTGACGTTGCTGAAGACGACACCGATGCCGGCAGGTCCTGCGTTCATGCCTGTTTCTTGAGCCCGAGCTTCTTGCGCGCCTCGGCCGGGGTCAGGACCCTTGCTCCCATGCGCTCGATGATCCCCACCACGCGCTCGACCAGCTGGGCATTGCTGGCGAGCACGCCACGGTCGAGATAGAGATTGTCCTCGAGGCCGACGCGCACGTTGCCGCCCATTGCCACCGCCGCGGCGGCCATCGGCATCTGCATGCGCGAAATGCCGAAGCTCGCCCAGCTGGCATTGGCCGGCAGCTGGTCCTTCATCGCCTTCATGTTGTCGACCGACTGGTCGGCACCCCAGGGAATGCCGAGGCAGATCTGGAACATCGGCGGATCGTCGATGAGGCCTTCCTTGATCAGTTGCCTGGCGAGACGGATGTGGCCGAGGTCGAACACTTCCAGCTCGGGCTTCACGCCCCACTCTTTCACCAGCGCGGCCATGCGGCGGAGATAGGGCGGTGTGGACATGTAGACATAGTTGCCGTCGCCGAAATTCATCGAGCCGCAGTCGAGGCTGCAGATCTCGGGGCGCAGCATTTCGACGTGGCGGAGCCGTTCCTCCGGGCCGATCATGTCGGTGCCGGCGCCAGGCTTGCACGGGTCGTCCTCGCTGATCATCCAGTCCCCGCCCATGCCGGCGGTGAGGTTGATGACGACGTCGGTACCGCTGGAGCGCACGATGTCGACGGCGCGCTTGAACAGTTCCGGATCGCGCGAGCCCTTACCGGTGGCAGGGTCACGCACATGCAGGTGCGCGGCGGTGGCACCGGCCTTGGCGGCATCGATGGCCGCCTGGGCGATCTGCTCCGGCGTCACCGGAACGCCGGGGTGCTTGCCGACCGTGTCACCGGCTCCGGTTACGGCACATGTCACGATGACGTCGAAGTTCACGCTGTCACTCCCTTGGCATTTTTTGCTTATGCGCGAAATGATTTGCCCGAACGCTTCGGAGCGTTATAGAATTTTCGCCATCAATTCGTTTTTTTCGTCGGTCACGGAATCATGGCGCAATCGGCTGATGGCGGGACGGCGGCGGGCGACCTCACGCGGGTGAGCTTCGTCCTCATCCCGCGCTTCAACATGATGACGCTCACCATGCTGATGGAGCCGATGCGCATCGCCAACTATCTTGCACCGCACAAACTCTATGACTGGGATTTCCGCGCCACCGTCACCGGACAGGTGCAGGCCAGCAACGGCCTGAGCGTCGCCTGCCGCGGGATCGACGAGGAGGGTCTGCCGAAGCCCGGCATCATCGCGGTGTGCGGCAGTTGGGGAGCCGAGCACCTCAACGACCAGCGGCTGTTCCGCTGGCTCAGGAAGAATGCCCGCGCCCAGGTGCAGATGATCGCCGTCGAGCTCGGCATCTATGCCTTCGCCAAGGCCGGCCTCGTCACCGATCAGAAGGTGACGACGCACTGGTCGATGATGGCAGGCCTCGCCGAGGCCCATCCTGCCCTCGAAGTGGTGGAGCAGCTCTACTCCGTCGACAAGCCGGTGATGACCTGCGCGGGGGGCACCGCCGGGCTCGACCTGATGCTGCATATCGTCAGTCGCACCAATGGCGACCAGCTTGCCGCCGAGATCGCCAACCAGGTGATGCACCATCCGCGCCGCCCGCCGGAATCGCTGCAGCGCCATGCGACGGGCGGCAAGCACGACGACGTTCACCAGACGGTGCGTGCCGCCATGACGCTGCTGGAAGGCCGCATCGAGGACCCCACGCCCGTGCCGCGGGTCTGTCGCGAACTCGGGGTATCGCAGCGCAAGCTCGAGCGCCTGTTCAAGCGCGACATCGGCTGCACCATCGTGCAGTACTCGAAATTGCTGCGGCTGCAGTATGCGCGCGTGCTGCTGAGTTCGACGCGCATGTCGATCCGCGAGGTCTCTGCCGCCTGCGGCTTCAACTCGATGTCCTATTTTTCGCAGAGTTTCCTGCAGGCCTTCGGCAAGAAGCCGAGCGAATACCGCCAGGCCTGGCCGGAGCAGGATGCGGCACCCTCGTGGCCGGGCACCGTCTATTCCTTCCTGCAGACGGTGCGGGGCAAGCCCCGCGCGCGCCCCTAAGCGCCGGCGCGCGCCGCGCGCACCGCCTTCAGCACGCCGACGATGGCGCGGTCACGCTCGGCGGCCATGTCCTCGAAGTGGCGGCCCGCGGCAATGGCGTTGCAGCCGTCCACCATGCGGTCGCGCAGCTCCCTGGTGAGTTCGGGCGCCTCGAGCCTGGTCCACGGCAGCTTCAGCGCCGGGCCGAACTGATCGAGGTTGGTGGCCATGCCGCCTTCGCCGCAGGCCACGTGGAAGGCCATGCACTGGCCCTGGATGGCCAGTCGCGGGGCTGGACCATTCATGAGAGCGATGTCGATGTCCTCCGGTGTTGCCTCGCCATTGGCCACCATGTGCAACGCCTCGCGCCACAGCGCCTCCTGCAGCCTGGTGGCGACGAAGCCGGGGATTTCCTTCTTCATCACCAGCGGCGCCTTGCCGGCATGGGCATAGAAGTCGCGCGCCCAGGCCACCACCCCGGGCGCCGTCTTCTTGCCGCCGATGATCTCGACCAGCGGCAGCAGGTAGGGCGGATTGAAGGGATGGCCGATCACCGTGCGCTCCGGCGTCGGGCACAGCGCCTGGATGTCGGTCATCATCAGGCCCGAGGTGCTCGAGGCAATCACCACGCCTTCGGGCACGATGCGGCCCAGCGTCTCGTAGAGCTTCTGCTTAAGTTCCAGCCGCTCCGGCGCGCTTTCCTGCACGAAGCCGGCATGGGCGACGGCCACGTCGAGCTTGTCGGTCAATGTGAGCCGGTCGCGCGAGGCGCCCGGTGCAAGGCCGAGCGCGGTGAGGCTGATCCATGCGGTGTCGAGGACCTTGCGGTAGGCCGCCTCCTCGCTCATCGAATGGACATAGCCCGAGACGTCATAGCCGCGCGCCAGGAAATGCGCCGCCCAGCCTGCTCCGATCGGCCCGCCGCCGATGCTCGCCACCTTGGTCACTGCCGTCACGGCTGGCCTTGTCATCGCTATTTCCCCTTGAACACCGGCTCGCGTTTCTCGACGAAGGCCTTCACGCCCTCGGCGGCGTCTTCCGACTTGAGCATGGCGCGGTAAACCGGCAGGTCGCCCTTGCGCATCGTTTCGAAGGTCTCGCGCAGCGGCCTGCACTCGATGGCGCGCAGCACCTCCTTCACCGTCTGCATGGCGAGCGGCGCGGATCTTGCGAGCTGCGTTGCCCAGGCCCGCGCTTCCGCCATCAGGTCGGCGGCGGGGACCACCTTGTTGACGAGGCCGTAGCGGGCCGCTTCGTCGGCACCCATGCGGCGGCCGAGCAGCAGCATCTCCATGGCGATGTTGTAGGGCAGCCGCCGCGGCAGGCGCTGCAGCGCGCCGGCATCCGGCACGATGCCGAGCGGCATCTCGGGCAGGGCGAACTGCACGTGGTCGGCCGCGATCACCAGGTCGCATGACAGTGCAATTTCGAAGCCGCCGCCAATGGCGAGGCCATTGAGGGCCGCGATCACCGGCTTGTTGAGAGTCCAGTTCTCCGTGAGGCCGGCGAAGCCGCCATCGCCGTAGTCACCGTCTTCCCACCAGTTGTCGAGCTTGATGTCGCCGGCGTTCAGTGCCTTCAGGTCCCACCCGGCGGAGAAGATCTTCTCGCCCGCCGCGGTGAGGATGCCGATGCGCAGCTCCGGATCCTCGCGCAGCAGCGCGAAGGCCTCGGCCATCTCGCGGCTCATCGCATGGTCGATGGCGTTGACCTTGGGCTTGTTGAGCTTGACCTCGAGGATGTGGCCGTTGCGGGTGACTTCGACGAAACTCGGCATGGCAGGCGCACTCACGAGAAGGCCGGGATCACTTCCTTGCAGAACAGCTCGAGCGAGCGCTTCTGCTCCTTCAGGCCCAGCCCGAGGCTGGCGTAGTAGGTGAACTCATCCACCCCCAGCGTCTCATAGGGCTTGAGCTTGGCGATCACCTCGTCGGGCGTGCCGAACATCAGGTTGGTCGACAGCATCTTGGGGTCGTATTCGGTTCGGTTGGCGATCTCGTGCAGGTCCACTTCCTTGGGAAAGCCGTTCTTCACGTCGCCGAGGTTCTTGAACAGGTTCTCGAACTGCCCGAGCTGGCGCTGCGCCGCTCTTACCGGCACCATCCAGTCGTCCTTGCGGTCATAGAGGGCAGTGTGGCGCATCATGGCGAAGATCGGACGCGTCTTGCCGGGATTGGCGGCCATCGCCTCATCGAGGCGCGACTTGTAGAGTTCCGCCTCGCTCATGGGCCGGGTGAGCGGCCAGGACATGATGTTGAGCCCGTGCTTCACCGCGAAGTCGTAGGTGATCGGCGCACGCGCCGCGACCCACAGCGGCGGATGCGGCTTCTGCAGCGGCTTGGGCACCGAGGTGGAGGTCGGGAACTGCCAGAACTCACCCTTGTGCTCATAGTCGCCCTGCCACAGGGCGAGCACGGCGGGCAGCATCTCCTGCATGTATTTCCAGCCATCGGTCTGCTTGAGGCCGGGGTGCATGCGGTCGAACTCGCGCTGGTAGGCGCCCGATCCGATGCCGAACTCCAGCCGTCCGCCGGAGATCAGGTCGCAGAAGGCCGCCTCGCCGGCGAGCTTGATGGGGTGCCAGTAGGGCGCCACCGCCACGGCGGTGCCGAGGCGGATGGTCGAGGTGTGCTCGCCCCACCAGGTGAGGATCTGGAACGGGTCCGGAGCGATGGTCATCTCAAGGGCATGGTGTTCCGCCGCCCACACGATGTTGAAGCCGCCGGCCTCCGCTATCTGCACCATTTCGAGGGTGTGGCGGGCGACCTCGCGCATGTCGAGGCCGTCGTCCATGCGTTCGAGGTTGATGGCGAGCTGGAATTTCATGTGGTCCCTCCTGGCGTCCGGCGCTTCTGCGAGCGCTGCGATGAGTGTGAGTCCCGCCCGCCGTTCAGGTTGTCAGAAATCCGACAGCAACGCAGGGAATTCGCCGGGCATCAGGCAAGCTGCCGCAGCAGGCCGGACAGGGCCTCGATGATCGCGGCGAAGTGCCCGTCGCGCTCGCCATACGCCGTCTCGAGCACGCTGAAGAAGGCGGCGGCAATGTGCCGTGCAGGATCGACCATGAGGAACTGGCCCGCATAGCCGGGGTGGCCGACCCAGGTGCCGTTGCTCATCAGATGATTGCGATAGCGCAGCGTGGGCGAGCCGCCATAGCGCGTCCCCGCGCCGCTCATGGCATCCCGCAGGAAGGGGCCGCCGCAGCGCGCGATGAGCAGGCCGTAGCGCGCAAGGTCGCGCGCTGTCATCATGCCACCACCGCTGAGGACCGGCACGCCGTGGCAATCGGCCGAAATGTGGAAAGCCGCCTCGAGCCCGGCCGCGGTGACGATCTCCTCGACATGCGATGCGAGGCTCCGCCCGCTGGCGCGCTCGATCACCCAGCCAAGCATGTCCGTGTTGGGCGACGCATAGAGTGTGTCGCGGCCGTCACCACGTTCAGCCGCCACCAGACCCGCGGCGAAGCTGCGCACACCGAACTCGGCCTCGCCTGCGGGCGGCAACCGCCAGCCCATTGCGATCTCCTGGCGCGCATAGCCCACCGCTGCGCCACGGGGCGGGCAAGGTGCATAAGGGGCCGCATAGTCTTCGGCAAAATTGCTCGCGACGTCCATGTCCAGCACCTGCTGCACCGTCGCATCGGCATAGGCCTCGCCGGCCTCCGGCACATACTGGCCGACACGCAGCGCGGGGTCCACGCACCCCGAAGTCACGAGTTTCCCCAGCGCGAGATGCACGAAGGTCTTGGTGATCGACTGCATGCTGTGCAGCTGGTCGGTGCCGAAGTCCGCGGCATTGCGCGCCAGCACAATGCGATCGCCGTGCGCCACGACAAGGGCGCAGAATCCTTCCATGCGCAGCAGTCTCCCGACGTCCGGCTGGCGTGCCAGCCCCGGGTCTTCGGATAAGGTGAGTGGCAGCACTGCCGGGGCGCGGAAGCTCAGTCCGCGGCGCTGAATGTCGGTGAGCTTGCGGAAACTCTGACGCCGCCGCTGCGGCGTGTTCCACAAGGCCAGCCGCTGCGGATCGACGTCGAGATCAGGATTGCGAAGCATCATCGATCGGCAGCAGCCCCCGCTCGGTCAGCACCTTGCGCGCGACGCGGAAACACTCCAGCGCCTGAGGCACCCCGCAATAGATCCCGACCACATGGATGATGGCGCGGATCTCAGCCGCTGTCACACCGTTGTTGATGGCGCCGCCGCAGTGGATCTCCCATTCGTGCATCTTGCCCAGTGCGCCGAGCATCGCCAGGTTCATCATCGAACGCGTCTTTGCATCGATCGTCTCGTCGCCCCAGCCGAAGCCCCAGCACCATGCGGTCATCGCCTCCTGGAAGGGGCGTGTCAGGGAATCGGCGGAGGCCAGGTTCTTCTCCACATACGCCTCGCCAAGCGTCGCCTTCCTCTTCCGCAATCCGCTATCGAAGAGCTTGTCATCCATCTGATCACTCCCACCAACTTCAATCTTTCGCAGTTATGGATCGCTGGAGCCGTGCGAGTCGACCGAAGATATGTCCGGGTTCCGGTGCTGTGTGAAGGGGGGTACGTGCCATGCAACAATCCTTCGCCATCTCAGTATGGGCGGACCGTATATCAGGCACCTCGGACGTTCTTGCTTCGAGCTGGGATGAGTAGGGCTGGAGCATCTGTATTCATGGCACGCCATGCGGAACGACGACCTACCTTCTATACCATAGATATTGTTCAAGAATTCATTCGAGCGAAATGGCGCACGCTGCGCGAGAAGTCAGTTGTGAATCCGCGATGGAACACTGTCGGCCCAAAGCGTGCCGAAGCAGATCGCCGTCAAGCATGCCCTCAAAGCGAGATTGACGCCGCGCTTGAGAAGCATGCGATCGGCGCCCGTTCGGCCTCGGGCCCTGGGCTGAGCGAGATGCCGGCCGGCTGGAAGGAGTCCTCGCGCTGTGTCCCCGGGGCCGGCACGATGGGACCCGGCATGTCAGTCGAACGATATCATTGCCTTGATCAGGCTGTCCTTGTCATGCGCCCATCGCGGCAGAAGGGTCGAGACCTGCTCGAATGAGGATCGATGCGTGATGAGCGCATTCACGGGCACCGACCTCGTCCGAATGGCGGAGATCACGGTCCCGAAATCGTCCGGCGTTGCGTTGCGGCTGGCCAGAAGCGTCATCTCCCGCTTGTGAAAGTCCGGATCGAAGAAGGAGATGCGGTCCTTGACGAGCCCAACCAGCACGTAGGTCCCGCCATGTGCTGCGAAGTCGAATGAAGCCTCCATCGACCGGGAATTGCCCGTCGCGTCGAAGACCAGATCGAAGCCATCATTGCCGGTTGCCTGGCGAATCCTGGCTTGAGCGTCACCATCCGCCAGGATCACATTCGCAATGCCGCCCACCTTGCTCGAGAGGTCCAGGCGGCTCTGGTCGCGGTCCACGAGCCAGACCTCTGCTCCAGCCAGTCTCGCGAAGATCGCAGCACCGAGACCGATCGGACCCGCACCCACGACCACGGTTCTGCTGCCCGGGCGGAGCCCGCTGCGCCGCACCGCATGTGCGCCGATGGCCAGGAACTCCACAGAGGCCGCATCGTCTGCCGACAGTCCCTCGGCAGGCAGAAGATTGGCTTCCGGAAGCGCCAGGTATTCGACCATTCCTCCGTCGCGATGCACGCCCAGAACCGCAATGTTCATGCAGCAGTTCGACTTCCCCTGCCGGCAGGCATGGCACGTGCCGCAGACGATGTAGGGGTTGACCACGACGGCATCGCCCTGCCTGAACTGCGAGCCGGGGCCCGCTTCCTCGACTGTGGCCGCGAGTTCGTGCCCCATGACCCGGGGATATTGCAGGAACGGGTGGAGCCCCTCGTAGATATGATAGTCCGTGCCGCAGATCCCGATGCGGCTGATCCGGACGATAGCCTCACCTGCGCCGCGCGAGGGGAGTGGGCGCTGCTCGACGGCGATCTCGCCGGGCTTCTTGCAGACGATGGCTTTCATGGTGGCTGGCATGCCCGTTCCAGTTCCTGAGATCGCATTGCGCGGCCCGCGGGGTTACACGCCGCTCAGCCGCTTCTTTTGCAAGTTGTCGAGGTAGACGACGAGGGCGATCAGCAGGCCCTCGAGAACCATTTCCCAGAAGGGATCGACATCGAGAAGCACGGCGCCATTGCTCATGGTGGTGAACAGGATGGCGCCGGCGACGGTGCCGAGTACGGTGCCCCGGCCGCCGAACAGGCTCGCGCCGCCGACCACCACGGCTGCGATGGCCTGCAGCTCATAAGCATTTCCCATTGAAGGGGAGGCGACACTCAGTCTCGACACCAGCAGGATCCCGGCGAGCGTGGCAAGACCCGAGCACAGCACATAGGCAATCAAGGTGATCCTGAAGACCGGAATGCCAAGACGCCGCGTCGCCTCGCTGTTCGAGCCGAGGGCATAGAGGTAGCGTCCGGTCCGCGTGAAGCTCAGGAAGTAGTGCACGATGATGGCCACGGCCAGCAGGGTGAGGAAGAGGTTCGGAATGTGGAACAGGCTTCCGCGGGCGAACTCCTTGATGCCGGGCGGCAGGCCGCCCACCGTCATGCCGCCGGAGATCAGAAGCGCGAGGCCGCGATAGACCTGGAGCCCGGCCAGCGTCACGATGAAGGCCGGAATGCCGAGCTTGCCGACGGAGAGGGCATTCAGAGCGCCGATCAGGATGCCTGCCGCCAGTGTGAGGACAATTGCCAGCGGAACGTCAAGGCCGTGCGACAGCAGCTGCGCCACCAGAACGCCGCAGAAGGCCGCAACGGATCCGACCGAAAGGTCGATGCCCGCGATGATGATCGTGCACAGGACGCCGATGGCGATGATCCCCGAGATGGAGACCTGTCGCATCATGTTGCTGATGTTGTCGCCCGTGAGGAAGTTGGGAGCCGTCACCGCGAGGATGAGCCACAGGACCACGGTGAAGGCGACGACATAGCTCTCAACGGGCAGGTTGTGGAGCAGCGTTCTCGGAGATGCGTCTTTCATTCTCGCTCCGGCAGACCAGTTGCAAGGGCCAGCCGGGGCATGCGCTCGCGGCCCCGGCCAGATCGGCGTGAAGAGTGGCGAAGCGGTCTATTTGCCGGTGAAGGGCGACAGGCTGCGCTTGGTGACATCCAGCAGGCCGGCGAAGGCGGGATCGTTCATGTTCGCCTTTGTCACCACGCCGACGCCGGTATCCACGAGCCTCGGAAGGCGCACGCCATGTGCGGCCGCATAGCCGTACCACACGCCGGCATAGCCCATCATGAAGGGATCCTGGATGACCAGTGCATAGATCGAGCCGTCATTCAGGTGTTCGACCTCCCCCTTGTCGGAGTCGAAAGCGACGAGGCAGAACTTGTCCCCGAGGCTCTTTTCGCTGATGGCGGTTCCGGCGCCTGTTCCCATCTGGGCATTGTCGGCAAACAGGCCAACGAGGTCGCTGTCCTTGGTCAGCATGTCGGCCGTGAGGCTCATGCCCTCGGCCTCCTCGTTGTTGGCCACGCGGTTGCCGACGAGCGTCAGCTCGGGATAGGCCGCAAGGCCGTCCTTGAAGCCCTTGTCACGGGAATCGAGCGATTCATGGCCGGCCATCGCCGTGAGGAAGGCAACCTTGCCGGCAGCTTTGCCGGTCCGCTCCTTGATGCACTGGGCCATCGCGTCGGCGGCTGCCCTGCCTCCGGTCTCGTTGTTGGTGGTGAGGAAGGCCGCGTACTGATCCGTCTTGGCGCCCGAGTCGATGACGATGACGGGCGTTCCTGCTGCGGTCACGGCGGCAATGGGGTCGCCAAGAGCCTCGTAGATCGTCGGTGAGATGACGATCGCCGCCGGCTTCTTTCCGGCCGCACTTTCGAGGATCGAGATCTGCGCTGCCGCGTCGTCCTTCGGCGAGCCCAGTTCCTCGATCGTGAGGTTGAGATCCTTGCCCGCCTGCTCCGCGCCCTTGAACACCCACTGCCAGTATTCGGAGGTGGTCGCCTTGACGATGACCGACACTGTGTCCTGCGCCTGTGCGGCCGTGGCGAGAAGCAACGGGAAGGCAGTCACCGATGCGGCCAATGCGAACTTCCTAAACATGTCTTTTCTCCCTTTCCTGTTCGGGCCGCTGAGCACCCGCTTGTTTGTCGTGGTAGCCAGTCATGTATTTGATCAGGGTCTCCTGCGACGTTTCTCCCGCTGTTGTTGTGTGGACGATGGCGCCCCGGAACATCACGGCGATACGGTCCGCGACATCGAGGATTTCGACGAGGTTGTGGCCGATATAGATGACGCCCGCGCCGGACGCCGCCAATTCACGTGCGTATTTGATGACGTTCTGCCGCTCCATCACAGCGAGGGCCGCGGTTGGCTCGTCCATGATGACGACCTTCGCCTTCCAGTAGATGGCGCGGGCAATGGCGACGGCCTGCCTCTGGCCGCCGGAGAGCCGGGCAACGGACTTGGCCTTGCCGGGCACGTGGCTGTTGAGCCGCTTCAGCAGTCCGGCCGTTTCCTCGCGGATCAGGCCATTGTCGATGTAGGGCAGGATGCCGAGCCAGCGGCGCGTTGGTTCCCGGCCCAAGAAGATGTTGGCGCCCACCGACAGGTCGTCGGCGAGCGCGAGGTCCTGGAAGACCGTCTCGATGCCCAGGTCGCGCGCCGCGGCGGGCGACAGGAGATCGAGTTTCCGTCCATCGAGACGTATCTCGCCCGAGTCGGGGCGATAGACCCCTGCGATATGCTTGATGAGGGTGGACTTTCCCGCTCCGTTGTCGCCGACGAGCGCCAGCACTTCGCCACTCTGCAAGGTCAGGTCGACGCCCCGCAGGGCCTCGACAGGGCCGAAGCTCTTGCGAATTCCCTTGACCTCGAGAACGTTTCCCATGTGGATTTCATTTTGTGATTGTCTATTGTGCATAAAAGACGAGCGCAGGGCCGTCTTGTCAAAGTGTTTTTTAACCGCAAAAATCTGCAATCAAAGACAGCGCAATTCGTCAGGGGGTGTCTCGCCATGCGCAGTGAAACGGTGTTCAAGCTGGCCTTCAATCGCGCGCTGGACATGATCGGCGTCGCGGGCGTCAGAAGTCGGATCCCCTCCGAGAATGCCCTGAAGCTCGAACTTCAGACCAGCCGCACGACCGTCCGCAAGGTTTTGGGCGAACTGCAGAAGCGCGGGCTTCTCACCCACTCGTCCGGCGGGTGGCATGTGTCGCGCAGGCCCAGGAAGTCGGACTATTTTCCCGAACTCGAGACGGTCGCAACCTCGGCGCAGGTCGAGAGCAAGTTCATGGACTGGATCCTGCGAGGGGACCGGCGCGCGGGAGAGCTCATCAACGGTCTCGAACTTGCACGGCAGTTCGGGGTGTCGACCAATGCCATACGAGAGTACCTCAACCGGTTCAGCCGCTTCGGTCTCATCGAGCGGCGGCCAAACTCGAGCTGGATCATCCGCGGCTTCACGCGGGAGTTCGCACTGGAACTCTTCGAAGTGAGGGAGATGTTCGAGACACGGTCAGCCCTGACATTCGCATTGCAGCCGGATGCGGCGCATTCCTGGAAGGCGCTGCGCAGGCTGCAGAGCGAACACCGCGCGCTGTTGCGCAACATTTCCGAGCGCTACCATGATTTCTCGGGCCTCGACGAGAGGTTCCATCGGCTCATCAACGGTGCGAGCGGAAACCGGTTCATCTTCGACTTCCACGACGTCATCTCGCTGATCTTCCACTATCACTACCAGTGGAACAAGGTTGACGAAAAGCAGCGCAACCGACTCGCCATCCTGGAACACCTCGACTACATCGAAGCACTCCTGAGCCGCGATCCGAAACGCATCGAGGCCGCTTGCAAACGGCACCTCAGCTCCGCACGGAAGACTTTGCTGGCCTCGGTCCGTACCCCGGGCAAGGACACGCCGATGGCCGAGCACGAGGCCTGAGTGTGTGCTTTTGCAACCGGCTCTGCTGGCGAAGCCTTAACCGGGCTTACAGGCTTTGGAGCCAGAGGCAGCCCGTTGGCTAAGTGCCTTCCACAAAATGGCAGCGCGCCCGCGACGGGCCCGACTGGCGGAAGCCCGGTGCCTCGCGCCGACAGATATCCTGAACAAGGGGGCAGCGCGGGCTGAAGGCACAACCGGACGGAACATCTTCCGGATTGGGCGGGTCCCCCGACAGCAGTACAGGCGACTTTCGGCGTCCGGGGTCGATCTCGGGAATGGCGGAGATCAGCGCCTCGGTATAGGGATGCTTCGGCGCACCGAGCACGGCTTCCGCCGGACCGTCCTCGACGATTCGGCCCAGATACATCACTGCCACGCGATCGCTCACGTGCTGCACCACCGAGAGATCATGCGAGATGAAGACGTAGGACAGCCTGAGCCTCGTTCTGAGATCGTCGAGCAGATTGAGGATTTGTGACTGGATCGAGACGTCGAGTGCGGAAACTGGCTCGTCCAGCACCACGAGTTTCGGTTCGAGTGCGATGGCGCGGGCGATGCCGATGCGCTGGCGCTGGCCGCCGGAGAACTCATGTGGATATCGCGAGGCAGCAGCAGGATCGAGGCCGACAAGCGAGGTCAGCTCCTTCACCCTTGCCGCTCGCTCTGCCCGCGTGCCGATGCCGTGGATCTCCAGCGGCTCCGCGATGATCTGCGCAATGTTCATGCGGGGATCCAGCGAGGCATAGGGGTCCTGAAACACGATCTGGATGTCGCGGCGGCGCTGGCGCATGGCACCATTGGGAAGCGACATCAGGTCCTCTCCCTGAAACAGCACCTTGCCCTCAGACGGCTCGATCAGCCGCATCAGCATACGGGCGAGCGTGGACTTGCCGCAGCCCGACTCACCCACGATGCCCAGCGTTTCGCCTTGAGCAAGCGAAAGGCTCACGTCATTGACGGCGCGGACGATCCCCTTGCCGTCGCGCGATGGGAAGAACTTGGAGAGCCCGCGGGCCTCGAGCAGCGGCGTCATGGCATGGGGTTCCAGCAGGCGGCGGCGTCACTGCCCATAGGCAGCAGCGGCGGGGTCTCGATGCGGCAGCGCTCGAGCGCTTGCGGGCAGCGGGCAGCGAAGCTGCAGCCTGTCCCGCGTGCGCCGGGCGGCGGCACGATGCCGGGAATGGAGGGCAGGCGCTGACCCTTCTTCGCCCTGCGCGGCGAGGAGTTGAGGAGACCGAAGGTGTAAGGATGATGTGGCCTGGCGAAGACTTCCGCGGTGCGCCCCGTCTCAACGATGCGGCCAGCATACATCACTGCGATTGTCTCGCACATTTCGGCCACCATGCCGAGGTCATGGGTGATGAGCAGCACGGCGAGGTTCAGCTCCTTCTGCAGACCCCTGAGCAGCTCCATGATCTGTGCCTGGATGGTCACGTCCAAGGCGGTGGTCGGTTCATCGGCGATGAGGAGCTGCGGCTTGCAGATGATGGCCATGGCAATCATTACGCGCTGTCGCAACCCACCGGACAGTTCATGCGGGTATTGCAGCAAGCGGCGCTCGGCATTGCCGATGCCTACTTGCTTCAATACGTCGATCACCCGCGCCTCCGCCTCCGCGCGCCGCATGCCACGGTGGAGCCTGAGCGGCTCGGCGATCTGCTCGCCGATGCGGAGCGTCGGGTTGAGGCTGGTCATCGGCTCCTGAAAAACCATGCCGATGCGATCTCCCCTGATCTTCTGCATCTGCTTCAGCGAAGCGGCGGCGATGTCATCTCCGGCGAACAGAATGCGCCCCGCCTCGATCCGGGCGGGCGGGCTCGGCAGCAGGCGCATAATGGTCTGTGCCGTGACGCTCTTGCCACAGCCCGACTCACCAACAAGACCCAGCGTATGCCCGGCCGGCAAATCGAAAGATACGTCTTCGACGACGCGGACCGGGCCATGCTCCGTGTTGAAGCCGACCGTCAGGCCCTCGATGCGAAGCAGGGAATCCGTCGTCATTCAAAGACGACGCGCGGGAAGTAGAAGGAGACGACCCAGTTCGGCATGTCGACGACCTCGCTGATGCGCAGGTCGCCACAGACACTGCACAGCATGTAGGCGTCGACTGCGTTCATGTTGTAGCGCTTTGAGAGTAGGTCGATCATGCCTGACACGGCAGCCTTGGCGCCTTCCATCAGGTCAGGGCCGATACCGGTGGTCACTTCATAGCCCTTTACGTCGAGATGGCGCGAAACCGGGCCAGGCGTCGTAAAGCGTGGAAAGGCGAGGTTGGCGCCTTTCACCAGTTCAAATCTGGCCTGCAGCGAGCAGGGGCTTTCGATCGCGGTCCCGCAGACTTCGCCATCGCCCTGGCAGGCGTGAGTGTCGCCGACGCTGAACAGACCACCAGCCACTTCAACCGGCAGATAAAGTTCGGTTCCGACCGCCATGTCACGGATATCCATGTTGCCGCCCATGCGGCGCGGCGGCACGATGGAGTGCTGGCCGGCCTCGGCCGGTGCGAGGCCGATGGTGCCGCAGAAGGGCTTCAGCGGCACGCGCCCGCCGGGGCCGAACATGGCGGGCGCCATGCTTGTGGCATCATACGTCCAGATATGGAGGGCGGGGTCCTTGAACTGGTCCGCGAGCAGACCAAAGCCCGGAATGTTGGCCGTCCAGCCCCAGCCGGATGGCGCAAAGTCGAGGAGAGTGACCTTGATGGCATCACCTGGCTGGGCGCCGTCGACATAGACGGGACCCGCCACTGGATTGACCTTGCCAAAATCCAGCGCCACGAGATCGGGCAGCGTCGACTTCGCATCGAGCTGGCCGCCGGAGGAATCGACGGGATGGAATTCGACCGTCTCGCCGGGCGCAACGCGGACCACGGGGGGATTGTCCCTGTTCCAGCCGAAGTGACACTGATGATCGTGGATGGTGTGGTTGCAGACGTTCTTTTTCATGGTGCCCCCAACGACAATGCTCCCTTCCCGCAAGAGGAAGGGAGCATGTCAGGTTCGATCAGTTCACTGGGCGTCCTTGGCGTAGATGTAATCGTAGTTCACAGGAATGTGGATCGGATCGGTGAAAAGCGCCGGATCGCCGCCGAGGCGTTCCGAGTGATAGGTGAAGCGTTTCTCGTTGAAGATCGGCGCCCAGGGTGCGTCCTTCAGCACGTCGTCGAAGATTCCCTTCCACGCTGCTATGCGGGCGTCCTTCTGGTCGTCCTTCACCATCGCGTCCGCCTTGGCGGCGCGATCGTCGAGCGCCTTGTTGCAGTACTTGGACCAGTTCCAGCCGCCTTCCACCGCCCCCGCACAGCCGAGGATGCCGTAGTAGAAATTGGCAGGATCGGGGAAGTCCGCGATCCACGCCATGCCGCCCGACCAGATCATCGGCGCCTTGCCCGAGCCGCCGGCGGCTATCACTTCGGCCTGGGCCAGCGAACGAATCTCCGCCTTGATGCCGACTGCGGCAAGGTCCTGCTGGATGGCTTGCGCGATGCGCGGGTTGGGGTCGACGTTCATGACATAGAGTTCAGTGTTGATCTCGCCAACGCCGGCCTCGGCGAGCAGCTTCTTTGCGCCCTCCGGATCGTAGCCGTAGCCCTTGTTGTCCGGGTTGTAGCCCGGCATGGCCGGCGGCAGCGCCTGCGTTGCCGGAACGCCGCGGTTGTTGATGAGGCGGACGATGCGCTCCTTGTTGATCGCCATGTTGACGGCCTGGCGCACCTTCACATTGTCGAAGGGAGGCTGCGTGACGTTCATGGTGACGTAGCCGGTGTGGAGCTGCTCACCCTCGGCGATCAGGTTTTTGTTGGCTGAGTCAGCCATCAGCTCGGCAAATTGAGCTGGCGGAATGCCGTCGCCCACGATGTCGACCTCACCCTTCTTCAGGCGGAGCACGGCGACCGTCGGATCCTGGCCGAACTCGAAGGTGATGCCGTCAAGATAGGGCGTATTGGGCTTGTAGTAATCCTTGTTGCGCTCGAGCTTGATCGACTGGCCCGGCACCCATTCGACGAACTTGAAAGCTCCGGTGCCCACGGGCTTCTTGCCCCAGTCCGCACCTGCCTTCTCCACCTCTTCCTTCGGCACGATGTAGCCGAAGTTGATGGCCATCAGGTGCAGGAAAGTGGCGTCGGGCCGCGACAGGTGGAAAACCACCGTCTTGTCGTCAGGCGTCTCGATGCCGGAGAGCGTGGTCGCCTTGCCGCCGGCTTCTTCGTCATAGCCCTTGATCATGCTGAAATAGCCGCCACCCGGGCTTTGCGTCGCGGGGTTCACGGCGCGCTCGAAGGAGTATTTGACATCGGCCGATGTCATGGTCCGGCCATTATGGAATTTGACGCCGTCGCGCAGCTTGAAGGTGTAGGTGAGCCCGTCATCGGACACGGTGTAGCTCTCGGCGAGGTCAGGCTTGAGTTCGGTGGTGCCCGGCTTGTAGTCCATCAGGCCGTCGAAGATCGATTTGATGACGGACCAGTTTTGCCAGTCATAGCCCACCTGCGGGTCCAGCGTGGTGAGGTCGTTGTTGAATGTGATGGTGGCCTGGCCGCCCTGCTTGGGGGCGTCTGCCATGGCAAGCGGGGCAGCCACCATCAAGGCGAGGGCGGCAACCGCCGAAATCAGCAGTTTCTTCATCGTGCTTCTCCCTGTTGTCGTTTTTCGTTAGCGTAGGTCATTTCAGCGCAAGCGGATGCGCGGGTCAATCAACGGCGAGACGAGGTCTGCTATGAGGTTGCCCAGTACGATGAAGCAGGCGGCAACGATGGTAACCCCCATGATCACCGGAATATCCAGCGACTGGATTGCCTGCCACATCAGCTGCCCGATGCCCGGCCAGCCGAAGACATTTTCGACCACCACGACGCCCGACATGAAGATTCCAACGTCGAGGCCGATCATCGCCACGATGGGTACGATGGCGTTCCGGAAACCATGCTTCATCGTCACCCGCCATTCGCTCATGCCCTTGGCGCGGGCGGTGCGGATGTAGTCGTTGCGCAGCACCTCGATCATCGAGGAGCGCATCATGCGCGAATACCAGCCGCCGCCGGCAAGCCCTAGCGTGAGGGCGGGCAGCACGAGATTTGCGAACTTGCCGTAGCCACCTAGCGGAAACCAGTTCCACAGATAGGCGAAGAGATAGAGAAGCGTCAGGCCCAGCACGAATTGCGGAGTCGACACGCTGAGGAAGGACAATGTCATTGCCGCCTTGTCAGCAATCCGGCCGCGTCGCGTCGCAGCATAGATGCCGGCGGGAATGCCGATCAGCAGTTCGGCAACAATCGCGCCCAGCATGAGTAGAAGTGTCGGCGGCAGGCGGGAAGCGACGAGCGGCGCCACCTCGGACTTCCGGGCATAGGAGATGCCGAGGTCACCCTTCACCAGGCGGCTGAGATAGAGCGCATATTGCTCCGGAATGGGCCTTTCGAGACCGAGCTGCTGCCTGATCTGCTCGCGCATCTGCGGGGTGGAATTGCGGCCCGCGATCATTGCCACAGGATCGGCGGGGATCATGAAGGTGAGGCCAAAGGTGACGATCGAGACGCCGAGGAGGATCAGCAATGACGCGGCCAGGCGCTTGACCAGGTACTTGAGCATCAACCCCTCCCGCGCTGCGTGGGGTCCAGCGCGTCGCGCAAACCGTCACCTACGAGGTTGAAGGCGAGTGCCAGGATGAGGATGGCAGCCCCGGGAATGAAGACGAGCCACGGCGCGTTAAGGAAGTAGGACTGGCTCTCGAAGATCATCATGCCCCAGGCCGGAGTGGGCGGCTGCACGCCGCGGCCCAGGAAGGAGAGCATGGCCTCGAGGAGCACCGTGGTGGCAATGCCGAGCGTCGCATAGACGATCACGGTGGGGATTAGGTGCGGCAACAGATGGCGGAGCAGGATGCGCCCGTTTCCTGCGCCCAGCGCACGTGCCGCCTCAATGTAATCGCGTTCCGAGAGTGCCACCGTTTCGGTGTAGATCACGCGCGCGATTTGCACCCAGTTCACCAGCGCGATGACCAGAATGACGATGTTGAGGCCGGGTTTGAGAATTGCCGCAAGCGCAATCGCCAGAAGCAGCGGCGGGAAGGCCATCATTAGGTCGGTGAGGCGCATGATCGAGGCGCCAGTCCATCCGCGCACATAGCCTGCCACAAGGCCAAGTGCCGTCCCAACGGCAACGGCAATGCCGTTCGCAACGATGCCGATCAACAGCGAAGTCTGCGCCCCATAGAGGAGCCGGGAGAACTGGTCTCGACCATTGGTGTCAGTCCCGAACCAGAAGCGCCAGCCTGGAGGCAGGGGCGAGCCTTCGAGCGTCAGCCCGTCGAAGAACTGTTCAGATGGATTATAGGGTGCAATCACCGGTGCGAAGATCGCCGCAAGTGCGAAAATCGCGATGATGACAAGCCCCGCCATCGCCAACCTGTCGCCGCGGAAGCGTTTCCACGTGTCGCCCATGTACTGCCCGGACCCACTTTGCAAAAAATCGAGGTGCGACTCTATCCGTCAAAAATTCAGGAGTGGCAAGTTACCCGCACCGGTAGTGGAAAGTGAACCCCAGAGATGCACGGGGCCATGGCGCAGCAAATGCCAAGCCTCACCGCTCCTCCTTGCGGAAAGGCCGCAGCAGAGCCGGCGGCGCCGCCGCATCACGCGACATGAACGCCATGGCGACGATGGTGAACACGAAGGGCAGCGCCAGGAAGGCTTCATAGGGAATGTGGCTGACGCCCGCCGCCTGAAGCCGCAACTGCAGCGCGTCGACGCATGCAAAGAGCAATGCCGCCCCGGCACAGCGCCAGGGGTCCCACCGGCCGAACACCACCAGCGCGATGGCGATCCAGCCGCGCCCCGAAATGACGCCGAAGGTGAAGGTGTTGAACTGCGCCATGGTGAGGAAAGCGCCGGCGATGCCCATCAGCGCGCCGCCGAGGGTGACGGCCAGGAAGCGCGTCGCCATGACGTTGACCCCGGCCGCGTCGGCGGCGCGCGGGTTCTCGCCGGCCATGCGCAGGTTCAATCCCCACGGTGTGCGGTAGAGCGCGTAGGCCATGACCGGCACGAGCAGCGCCGTCAAATAGGTGAGCGCGAACTGGTTGAACAGCGCCGGCCCGAGCACCGGGATCGACGCGAGGCCGGGAATGGGAATGGTCTCGAAGGATTGTACGGTGGCAGGATGCGATGAATCGGTGAAGGACAGGCGGAAGAAGAAGTAGGCCAGCCCCGTGCAGAGCAGCGTGATGCCGATGCCGCAGACATGCTGGCTGACGCCCAGCAGCACCGTGAGGGTCGCGTGCAGGGCGGCGAAGACAGCCCCTGTCAACGCGGCGACCACGATGCCGACCCACAGGTCGCCGCTGTAATAGGCACCCATGAAGCCGGTCATGGCGGAGATCAGCATGATGCCCTCGATGCCGAGGTTCAGTACACCGGAGCGCTCGGAGATCATCTCCCCCAGTGTCGCCAGCGTCAGCGGGGTCGCGATGCGGACGATGGCGGCGAGGAAGCCGACCTGGAAGATCTGCTCGAGCACCGCGTTCATGTTGCCGCCTTGCGGAACTGGACGCGATATTGCGTGAGAAGCAGCGCCACGAGCATGGAGATCATCGCCACGCCCTGCACCACCTGCCCGATGAAGGCGGGAACTCCTGTCGCACGCGACATGGCATCCGCACCCACCATCACGGCACTCAGGAATATTGCGGCGGGAACGACGCCCAGCGGATTGAGCCGCGCCAGCATGGCGATGACGATGCCGGAATAGCCGTAGCCGGGCGAGATTTCTGCCATCACCTGGTAGTGCACGCCGCCAACCTGGCAGACGCCGGCAAGGCCGGCGAGGCCACCCGACAGCAGTGCCGTGGTGAAGATGACGCGGCGCGTGTCGATGCCCCCGAAGCGCGCAGCCTCGGGGTTCTCGCCCGTGGCGCGGATCTTGAAGCCGAACACCGTGCGGGCGATGACGAACCAAACGATGGGTGCTGCGATGAAGGCCGCGAGCACGCCGAGATGAAGCCTGGTGCCCTCGATGAACACGGGAAAATTAGCGCTGTCCTGGATGGGGGGCGAGATCGGATAGCCGCTGAGGCTATCCTTCCATGGCCCCTCGATGAGGGCCATCAGGCCGTAGAGCACCACGGAGTTGAGGAGAAGCGAGCTCACCACGTCATCGACCTTGAATTTCAGGCGCAGCACCGCGGGGATGAGGGCCGTCACCGCGCCGCCGGCGAAGCCCGCGACGAACATCAGGGCAATTGCAATTCCGCCCGGCATGTTGATCGCTCCCACCATGCAGCTGAGGACGGCACCGGAAAGAAGCTGGCCTTCGGCGCCGATGTTCCAGAACTTGGCGCGAAACGCGACGGCCACCGCGAGCCCGGTGAAGATCATGGGCGTGGCGCGCACCAGCGTCTCGGTGATGGCGTAGGTGTCGCCGAAGGCCGCCGACAGCATGACGCCGTAGGCATCGACCACCGAGGCGCCGGCGATGCGGATGAGGCTGCTGCACAGGACCAGCGTGAAAACCACGGCAGCCAGCGGCAGCGCGAAGTTCAGCGCCGGCGAGACGTCGTGGCGGAGTTGCAGACGAACCATCAGGCTGCCTTCCCGAATGCGCCGTTCATCAGCAGGCCGATGCGCGAGACGGTCGCCTCCTCGGCCGCGAGCACCCCGACGATGCGGCCCTCGTAGATCACCGCGATGCGGTCGCTCAGCGCCAGGAGTTCGTCGAGGTCCTCGCTGATCACCATAACGGCGCGGCCAGCGGCGCGCAGGGCGAGGAACTTCTCGTGGACGAAGCGGGTGGCGGCAATGTCGAGCCCGCGGGTGGGCTGCGCCACGATCACCGCCTTGGGGTCGAAGGCGAGTTCGCGGGCGAGCAGCGCCTTCTGCAGGTTGCCGCCCGACAGCGTTCCGGTGCGGGCATTGGGGCCGCTGCAGCGGATGTCGAATTCGCGAATCTGCTTCTGTGCGAAATCCGCGATGCCGCGACGGCTGAGGAGGTCACGGTGGCTGAAGGGGGCTTGGGCGATGCGGGGAAGCGCCATGCTCTCGGCCAGCGTCATGCTGCTGACGAGCCCCGATGCCAGCCGATCCTCGGGCACACGGCCCAGCCCGAGGCGCTGCACTTCGGCGGGGGTGAAGTCGCGGACCTCGTCCCCATCGATGGAAACCGTGCCGGAGACAGGCTTCAGCATGCCTGACACGACGTCCGCCAGCGCCTTCTGGCCGTTGCCGGAGACGCCTGCGAGGCCGAGGATCTCGCCGCCGCACACGGCGAGCGACACGTCCGTCAGCGTGGTGCCAGGATGGCCCGTGGTCGACACGCGGTCGAGCACCAGCAGCGCGGCGCCCTTGGCGACGGGCGGGCGGATGGTGGGCTTGATCTCCTGGCCGCACATCAATTCCGCGATCTCGCGCGTGCTGGCACTGCCCGGATCCGCGATCTCGCCCGAGACCTTGCCGTGGCGCAGGATCACGCAGCGCGACGTGATGGCGCGCACCTCGTTCAGCTTGTGGGATATGAAGACGATGCCGAGGCTGCGCGCTGCGATGGCGCGCAGGGCCGCAAACAGACCATCGACATCGGGTGGGGCGAGCACGGCGGTGGGCTCGTCGAGGATCAGCACCCGGGCGCCGCGGAACAGTGCCTTGATGATCTCGAGGCGCTGCTGCTCGCCCACCGAGAGGGAGGACACGCGCTGCTCCGGATCGAGCTTCAGCCCGAATTCCCGGGCGATGTCGTCGAGCTTGCGGCGGGCACCGGCGATGTCGAGGCTGAGACCCTGGCGCGGCATGCCGACGAGCAGGTTCTCCATGACGGTCAGGCGCGGCGCCAGCAGGAAATGCTGGTGGACCATGCCGATCCCCGCTGCCAGCGCCTCGGCCGAGTTATGGATGCGGGCGGGCTTGCCCTCCACCAGGATCGTCCCCTCGTCGGCGGCATAGGTACCGAACAGGATGTTCATCAGCGTGGTCTTGCCGGCGCCGTTCTCGCCGAGCAGGCCGACGATCTCGCCCGGGCGGATGCTGAGGTTCACATGGTCGTTGGCGAGCAGCGGCCCGAACCGCTTGGTGATGCCGACCATCTCGACGAGAGGAGTTGCCATGGAACCAATCTTGTGAGGAAAACGGCGCCCGCAGGCGAGCCTCCGCCGCCCCGCTGCGAAGGCGCGCGACGAAGGTCGTCCCGCGGGCGGACGATCAGTCGGAGACCGGCGTGTTCTCGTCGACGTCGACGCGGAAGTTGCCGTCGATGATCTCGGCCTGGCGCTTGGCGACCATGTCCTTCACCTCGGCCGGAAGCGTCTTCTCGAAGTTGTGGTAGGGCGCCAGATAGGATCCGCCCTTGGCCATGCGCGAGAAGTCGCCGTAGTCCTGCGCCGTGAAGACGCCCGCCTTCACCAGCTTGATGGCCTGCTGAACCGTCGGGTACATGTCCCAGACGGGGCCGGTGATCACCGTGTCGGGGCCGAGCTCGGACTGGTCCGACATGTTGGAGATGGCGAGCTTGCCCTTGTCCTTGCAGGCCTCGATGACGCCGAAGCGCTCGGCGTAGATGACGTCGGCGCCGGCATCGATCTGGGCGAGAGCCGCTTCCTTTGCCTTGGGCGGATCGAAGAACGACCCGATGAAAGCCACCTTCTTCTTCACCTGCGGATTGGCTTCGGCGGCACCCAGGAAGAAGGCGTTGACCAGCCGGTTGACCTCCGGGATGCCCATGGCCGCCACGGCGCCAACCGTGCCAGACTTCGACATCTTCCCGGCGATCAGGCCTGACAGATAGGCGGGCTCGTGAATCCAGTTGTCGAACACGCCGAAGTTGGGTTCGGCGGGACCCGATCCGGAGCCGAAGAGGAAAGCCGTCTGCGGGAACTGCTTGGCGGTCTTGCGCGATTCACGCTCGGCCGCGAAGGCGTCGCCGAAGACGAGGCCGTAGCCGCCCTTGGCATATTCGGTCATGACGCGGCTGAAGTCCGCCGTTTCGACCTTCTCGGACCACTTGTAGTCGATGCCGAGTTCCTTCTGGGCCTTCAGGAGCGCGACATGGATCTGATTGTCCCAGGGCTCCTCGATGGGTGTCGCGAAGATCGCGGCGACTTTGAGCTCGCCGTCAGCGCGGGCCGTCCCGGCCACGGCGCTGGCGGAAAGGCCCGCGGCCATGAGTCCAAGCACCTTGCGGCGTGAATGCAGCTGAACCGGCATCGAAAGCTTCGACATCGTCTCCTCCCAAGTCTGTTGTTTTGTGGCGGGCCGCATGGGATCCGCAATGGAAACCTGAACCAGCTCACCCGACTTGTCTAGGGCTCTTCGTCCGCACCCTGGACGGCCGCATTACTCATGGATCATTGCATGGATCGCTCGAAAGGCGCGCACGGTGTCCTTTCGACCACATGCGGGCAGCACAGCGATGTTCGGATCGATCGCTCATAAGAAGACGCCATGTCGATCAAGGCTCCGGTGCCATGACGGGCCATGCCGGTTGCAAACCTATTTTGGGAAATGCTCGACATGCGTCTCGGCCGTGCGGCCGAAATACAGGACCCGCCTGCCGGGGAACGAAACGAGGTATCCGGCGCAGCCCAGTGCCTTCACGTTGGCGCAGAAGGCCGCGTAGGTATATTCTGGAGGGTTCGACTGCGCCCATCTGATCTGGGCGGCAAGTCCGGTCTGGTCGAACTGCGAAGCGACCTTTCCTTCGGAGGGCCGATTCTCCAGCGTGGCGCCATCTCCGTCGGCAAGGTAATACGTCGTCGTGTTGCGGCGGTAATCGACAAGGTAGCCCTCAAATCCGCCGGTGATCAGCGCGCCAACGATCTCCGGGAAGGACATCGTCTTGTCATAGGCGGCGGCGAGGCAGCGCTCGGCAATCTTGATCTGTCGAGCGTCCATGGCGCATTCCTTTCAATGAGGTGTGATGGCAACGCGACGGTCAGTCGACCGGAGTGCCCGTCAGTTCGTGCTCGGTCACGATCCTGCGCAGAAGCCGCGAAAGCTGCCGACGCTCATCCGAGGTGAGAGCGCCGAAAAACACTCTGTCGTTCTCGTCCGCAAGTGCCGCCAGCCTCGGGACGATCGTCTTTCCCTTCTGAGTAAGCTCGATCGAATGGGCACGCTTGTCGGTGGTGTTGGCGCGACGTTCGATCAAGGACTTTTCAAGAAGTCGGTCAGCGAGCTTGGATATAGCCCCCTTCGTCATGCCCATCCCTTCCGCCAGTTTGGACGGTGCAACCCGGCCAGCATCGTAGAGCGCACGAAGGAAGACCCACTCCGCCACCGTGACGCCTTCGCGCTCGACCTTGAGAGCAAAGCTTCGGGAAACGGAGTTCGACACCATCCTGAGCCAATAGCCCAGATGAGCATCCAGCGCTGAAGGTGCCGAAACTGTAGGCAAATTCACTCCTTCGGTCGCGGAGGGAACTACGCCATTATGATTGACTAGTCAACTTGTTTCAATGCGACGACACCGATGAACACATTACACATGTTGAATGGTTCTGTTTGGGGTGGGGTTGGTGCGGCAGATACGATGGAAATGTGAGCTGAACGATTCCATGTGAGCGGCTCAGCTCCGCCGGGCGCTCAGCCGTTGCAGGACTGCCACCATGCGGTCAACCTCGGCGCACGTGTTGTAAAATGCGAGCGACGGCCTGACCGTGGTCTCGAGGCCGAAGCGTCGGAGGATGGGTTGGGCGCAATGATGGCCGGCGCGCACGGCGATGCCGTCTTCGTTGAGGGCCTTGCCCACTTGCTCGGTGGTGAAGCCTTCGAGGACGAAGGATGCGACACTGGCCTTGTCATGCGCCGTTCCGATCAGCCGGAGGCCCTTGATTTCCTTCATGTGTGCCGTCGCATAGTCCAGAAGGAAGGTTTCGTAGGCGTGGACGGCGGCAAGCCCGATGCGCGAGACATAGTCGAGGGCGGCGCCGAGACCCACTGCGTCGGCGATGTTGCCGGTTCCGGCCTCGAAGCGCGACGGGGCGTTCTGGTATTGCGTGTGCTCGAAGGTGACGTCGGCGATCATGTTGCCGCCGCCCTGCCAGGGCTTGGTGGCGTTCAGGATGTCTTCCCTGCCATAAACCACGCCGATGCCGGTGGGGCCGAAGACCTTGTGGCCGGAGAACACGAAGAAGTCGGTGCCGAGCGCCTGCAGGTCGACTGCCATGTGCGACACCGACTGCGCGCCATCGACCAGCGTGCGAACGCCCGCCGCATGGGCGAGATCGACGATCTGCTTCACCGGCACCACAGTGCCGAGTGCGTTCGACACCTGCGTGACGGAGACGAGCTTGGTGCGGGGCGACAGGAGTTTTGCATAGTCCTCGAGGATCACCTGGCCGGTGTCGTCAACGGGGATCACGCGCAGTTTCGCCTTCACCTCCTGACACAGCTGCTGCCATGGAACGATGTTGGCATGGTGCTCGAGGTGCGAGACGATGATCTCGTCGCCCTCGCCAATGTTCTGGCGGCCCCAGCTCTTGGCGACGAGGTTGATCGCCTCGGTGGTGCCGCGCACGAAGACGATCTCGTTCATCGAGCGCGCGTTGAGGAAGCGGCGCACGGTTTCACGGGCGCTTTCATAGGCATCGGTCGCCCGCGCGGCGAGTTCATGCGCGGCCCGGTGGATGTTGGAATTCTCATGGGCATAGAAATGTCCGAGCCGCTCGATCACCTGGCGCGGCTTCTGTGTCGTCGCGGCGTTGTCGAACCATACGAGCTGGCGGCCATTCACATGTTCCTGCAGGATCGGGAAATCGCTGCGGATGGCGTTGACGTCGAAGCTGGGGGTGATGGCGGCCTGATCCGGCGCCCCGAGAAAATAGTAGGGTGGGACATCGGCGCTGAACGGCAACTGGCCTCTTGGCAAATAGGATGGCGTGGCGAACGGCACGGCGGGCAGGCCCGGAACGCTGCCGCCGAACCCGGTGGCGCTGTGCTCGAAGCCGGGCACGCCGCGGGGCAGCGCTTGAGGCGTCAGTGCGACGCCCCCGCCGGTCGCCTCGCGGAACAGCCGGTTGGCGAGTTCCGAGAGGTCCGACACGCGCGGGCTTGCCGGCAAGTCACTTGTAGTCATGGAACTTGCCCGTGTCGGCATTGTCGAGCACGGCGATCGCATCGTCGGTCAGCACCGCGAGCGAGCAGTAGAGCGAGACGAGATAGGATGCGATGGCCTTGTGATTGATGCCCATGAAGCGCACCGACAGGCCGGGGCTCTGCTCACCCGGCAGGTTGGGCTGGTAGAGACCCACGACACCCTGGCGGCTCTCGCCGGTGCGCAGCAGGATGAACTTGGTCTTTCCGTTCTCGTGCGGCACCTTGTTCGACGGAATCAGCGGAATGCCGCGCCAGGTGATGAACTGCGAGCCGAACAGCGACACGGTGGGCGGAGGCACCCCGCGCCGCGTGCATTCCCGGCCGAAAGCGGCGATGCCGGCGGGATGGGTGAGAATGAAACCGGGCTCCTTCCACACCTTCGAGAGCAGTTCGTCGAGATCGTCGGGCGTTGGCGCTCCGGTGCGTGTGTCGATGCGCTGCTCTGGGAGCACGGAATTCAGGAGCCCATATTCCTTGTTGTTGATGAGCTCGCTTTCCTGCCGTTCCTTGATCGATTCGATGATCAGGCGCAGCTGCTCGCCGGTCTGGTTGTAGGGGCTGGAGTAGAGGTCGGAAACGCGGGTGTGGACGTCGAGGACGGTGTTGACCGCGCTCAGCATGTACTCGCGCGGGTTGGCCTCGTAGTCGACATAGGTCTGCGGCAGTTCGCGTTCGTCGCGCGCCGAGCAGTCGACGTTGACGCTGGTTCCTTCCTTGACGCGGTTGAGACGGTAGATGCCGGCCTCCACCGGAACCCAGTGCAGAAGCTTGGTCAGCCAGCGTGGCGTGATCGAGCCCATCTGGGGGACGGTCTTGGTCGCATTGGCGAGTTGCCGGGCGGCGACATCGCCCAAGGCGGTCGGAGGTGTGAGGTCGGCTGCCATGTTTTTCTTCCCTATGTGTACTGAATCTGGGCTTGGGTGATGTTGGAGTGAGGCGGCACGGACTGGGTGAGCCAGACGTTGCCGCCAATGACCGAGTCATGTCCGATGGTGATGCGACCGAGGATGGTGGCGCCGGCATAGATCACCACATTGTCCTCGATCACCGGGTGGCGCGGCTGGCCCTTGACGAGTGAACCATCCGGCCGCTCTTCGAAGCGCTTGGCGCCGAGCGTCACCGCCTGGTAGAGCCGCACGTTGCGCCCGATCACCGCCGTCTGGCCGATGACCACACCAGCGCCGTGGTCGATGAAGAAGCTCTCGCCGATGCGTGCTCCCGGATGGATGTCGATGGCCGTCGATTCCTGCGCGATGTCGGCGATGAGCCTGGCGATCAGCCGTGCGCCGCTGGCATAGAGTTGCCGAGCGAAGCGATGATAGATGATGGCAATGGTGCCGCGATAGCAGAGCACGATTTCCGCAATGCTTTCGGCCGCGGGATCGCCGCGGTAGGCGGCCTGGAAATCGCTGACCAGCAGGCCACGGATCACCGGCAGCTGGTCCTCGAATTCATCAAGGATGAGCTTCGCCCTTTGCTTCAGCTCGGCGTCGTTGCGCGGTTCAGGCAGATCGAACTGCAGGCTGCGCTGGATCTGGTCGTGCAACAGGTGCAGTGCCGAGGCGATGCGTTCCGCCACGTAGTCGTCGATCGCCATTTCGGCGAACAGCGCCTGTCCGAAATGGGTGGGGAACAGGGCAGCGCAGAGCGCGTCGAGGATCAACTGCAGGCTGGTCCGCGATGGCAGCTCTCGGACGAGGCCCCTGTGCCGGATGTTGTGCGTGATCTCCCGGGAGGTTCTCAGCCCTTCGACGACGCCCAACGTCCATGCTCCTGCTTGGTGATCACAATGGCGGGCACCCCACAGCGCGTTGTCCCCGGAGGTTGAGTGTAGTGACGCCGGATCGAAAGTGTTGTTAGAAATCTTGATGCGGTGTTTGAGGAATTCTCAGCTGCAGGGCATGCGTTGAGAGGCTCTTGAGCAAAACTCTCCTCGGCATTGCGATCTTCTCAGCTGTGGCTTGACCGGGGCGATGATAGGAAGGTGATGTCGGCCCCGCTGCAGCTCGCAGTGCGAGTTGACTTCCTCCCCAGACTTGGGCCGCCGGTTCCGGCGGCCCTCTTTTGTTGAGCGTGGATCGCGATACGACGGCATTGGCCGGAACGGATCTCTCCGCCCCGGCCACGCCCGAGGTGGCCGCCGCCCCGGCGGCACCCGCAGCTCATAGAATACTAATTATATGGATGATTGGTAATATCATTGCCCCCTGCGGCTGGCAAGCGCTCTGTGCCGGCTTGACGCGGGGCGCATGGCGTTGGATCACTGCATCTGCCATCAGGAAGACGTCATGCTGACTCGCAAGGGAAAATACGGGTTGAAAGCGTTGCTGCACCTCGGCGGACTGGCCCCTGGCCAGTCGGCGCCGGTGAGCGAGATCGCCGAGACGAACAATATCTCCAAGAAATTCCTCGACGGCATCATGGCGGAACTGCGCAATGCGGGCTTCGTCAATTCCCGCTATGGGCGCGAGGGCGGCTTCTCGCTGTCCCGGCCGGGCAAGGACATCATGGTGGGGCACGTCATCCGCGTGCTGGACGGGCCGCTCTCGCCCATCCCCTGCGCCAGCAAGGCCTATTACCAGACATGCGATGACTGTGAGGACGAGAAGACCTGTCAGGTGCGGCTGGTGATGCTCGAGGTCCGCAATGCCATTGCCGGCATCCTCGACAACATGTCGGTGGAGCAGATGCGCAAGATCGGCGGACCGTCGGGTGTGGCGAAAGTCGCCCGCGCCGCCTCGGCGCGCGCAAGAGTGAAGGCCTGACACTGCTCGACATTTGTGCAGCGCAAAAATTTCTCAGCTTTGAACGTATAGTAACTCAATAGACGTTTGACAGCCGTATGGTAGCGTCCGCACCATAATCAGTTCGTCAGCAGGTCACAATTCGTGTCTCGTTTCGCCAGCAAGGCGGTCATTGTCATTGGAAGCGGTGTGAGCGCGAGCCTGGTCGAGGCACGGCTGCGTGCCACGGGTCCTGCATGTCTCTCCGTTACAGTGCTTGGGCGCGGACAGTTCGGACAGTGCCACTCTCTCAGCGAGACATCAGGGGCTGTGATTGCGAAGCTCTCGGACGGCCGATCGATTGCCGCTGATGCAGCCGTTCTTGCCACAGGTTGCGCCACCTTCCGCGCCCATGAGAGAAGCGGCTTCGGCACCATCAAGGAGTTGCCGCAAGACCAGGGCGCTGATGCCGACGAGACAGTTCTGATCGCAGGAGCGGGGTCCCGCGCATTGCGCTATGCCCTTGCCGCCATGCAGTCGGGCCATCGCGGTCCGTTGTTTGTGGTCGACAGAATTGGGCCTGTCCCGGCGCTTACTTGCGCTGGCACGCTTGAACTGTCTCCGGCCGACCTCCCGCTCGGCACCGGATTGCGCTTCGCGCTGCGCTGGTTCCGGCGCATTGCCGGTTGGGCGGCGGCGAACGGATTTGGCACCGGCGACCTTGTGAACGGCCTGAGACCGCATGTGCCATTGATCTGGCAGCATCTGACGTCGGCAGAACGCCGCCGCTTCGTGGTGCATCTGCGGCCGCTGTGGCTGCGTGCCAGCGACCGGCTGACGGCCGAGGAACATAGGACAGTGGACAAATTCTTCCAGTCTAGCCAGCTTCGCTTCGTTCGCGGTCGCTTGCTGACAACCGCCAAGGTTGGCGGAAGCGTGGTCGCCAGGCTTAAGCACTTTCCCAGCGGAAACATCGAGACAGTGCGGGCAGGCCTGGCGTTGAGCTTCGAGGACGCACCGCCGGGTCGTGACCAGTTCGCGGGGACCGTCGTCGCGGGCTTGCTCGAAAGAGGCATGGCCCGTCCGGATGACTTCGAATACGGACTCGACGTGACCGAGGATTGTGCACTCATCAGCGCGCGGGGAGCGGCCTCGGGCCGTATCTTCGCTGTCGGCGCGCCCACGCGCGGCCGCTTCGTGGACGCGATGGAGATCGACTGCATCCGCATGCAGTCCGAACGCGTGGCGCAGTCAATCTTCGCCACGATAACTGCAACATAAACTGACGTGAGAAATCTTGGAAAATGCCTTCTTGACTCATAGTCTAGTAAATCGATAGATGTTAAGTATTAATAGCGGAGCGCTTCTCATGACAAAACTCTCCATCGTCGGTGTCTCTGGCAGCCTGTCACGCCCGTCGCGGACGTCCGTTCTCGTGTCGAGCGTGCTCGACGGTGTGGCGCGGCAGCGTGAAGCCGCCGTGCAGCTCTTCGATCTTCATGAGCTGTCCACCGGGTTCTTCGGAGCCGGCTTCTACGACAAGCTTCCCCGTCACCACCAGCAGGTCATCGACCACATCGAGGCGGCGGATCTTCTCGTCGTCGGCACGCCGGTCTACCGCGGCTCCTACTCCGGGGCATTCAAGCATCTGTTCGATCTCGTCCGGCACGACCGACTGAAGGCAAAGCCCATCGTTCTCACCGCGACGGGCGGATCGCAGCTTCATGGTCTGATGACCGAGCATCAACTCCGCCCGCTCTTCGGTTTCTTCGGCGCATTGACCTTGCCGACGACCGTTTATGCGATTGAGAGCGACTTCACGGATTACGCCGTCAGCAATCCCGCGATCCGGAGCCGAATCGAGCAGGCGACCGAAGAGGCACTGCACGCGCTCGCCCCCCGCCGACCGGTGATCGTGCCGTCATCCGCCGCCGCGGCGGCCGCCGCAAACGCCTGAGCCAATCCAATCCAGGAGCCGACATCATGAACGTCGCCGTGAAGCCCAAGGACATTTCCCGCAACCGCCCCCAGGACATCAAGTTCGCCTATTGGGTGCCCAACGTCTCGGGCGGGCTCGTCATCAGCAAGATCGAGCAGCGCACCAGCTGGGACCTGGCCTATAACGTCAAGCTGGCGCAGATCGCGGAGAAGAGCGGCTTCGACTATGCCCTGTCGCAAATCCGCTTCACCGCCGGGTATGGAGCCGAATACCAGCATGAATCGGTGGCCATCAGCCACGCGCTGATCGCCTCGACCGAGCGGCTCAACGTCATCGCCGCGATTCTGCCGGGGCCCTGGCACCCGGCCGTGGTGGCCAAGCAGATCGCCACCATCAGCCAGCTGCACGGCGGCCGCGTTTCCGTGAACATCGTCAGCGGCTGGTTCCGCGGCGAATTCCAGGCGATCGGACTCGAGTGGCTGGATCATGACGAGCGCTACCGCCGCTCGGAGGAATTCATCCGCTCGCTGCGCGGCATCTGGACGGAAGACAACTTCAACTTCCAGGGCGACTTCTACCGCTTCAAGAACTACAGCCTGAAGCCGAAGCCGGTGCATCCTCTGCCCGAGATCTTCCAGGGCGGCAGTTCGCGCGCCGCGCGTGACATGGCGTCGCGCGTATCCGACTGGTACTTCACCAATGGCAACACCGTCGAAGGCATCAAGGCCCAGGTTGACGACATCCGCGCCAAGGCGGCGGAGAACGGCCACAGCGTCAAGATCGGCGTCAATGCCTTCGCCATTGCACGTGAAACCGAGGCCGAGGCCCGGAAGGTCCTGGACGAGATCATCGCCAAGGCCGACCCGGAAGCCGTCAACGCCTTTGGCCACGAGGTGAAGAATGCCGGCAAGGCCTCACCCGAAGGTGAGGGAAACTGGGCCAAGTCGACATTCGAGGACCTCGTCCAGTACAACGACGGCTTCAAGACCAACCTGATCGGCACGCCGCAGCAGATCGCCGAGCGCATCGTCGCCCTGAAGAAGGTCGGCGTGGATCTCGTGTTGCTCGGCTTCCTGCACTTCCAGGAAGAGGTCGAGTATTTCGGCAAGAAGGTCATCCCGCTGGTACGTGAACTCGAGGCCCGCGAAGCCCGTGCCCACGCCAAGGTGGAGGCCTGAGCCATGGGAGTCGAGCGCGGTGCGGTGGCCTTCGAACACTGGGCCTATCCTCATGACCTTCCGCTGGAGGCTGAAGCGGACGAAGGCGTGAGCCTGCCTGTGGACCACGAAGCCATCGTCGCCGCCCACGCCATCTCGATCTCCTTCGGCGGCGTGAAGGCGCTGTCGGATGTGGACCTCACGGTACGGGCCGGGCAGATCCACGCCATCATCGGGCCCAATGGCGCCGGCAAGAGTTCGCTGCTGAACGTCATCGGCGGCCTCTACCAGGCGGACCATGGCACGGTGTCGATTTCCGGACGGCGCTTCCGCAAGGTGCCCACCCAGCGACTGGCGCGGCTCGGCGTCGCCCGCACCTTCCAGAACCTCGCCTTGTTCAAGGGCCTCAGCGTTCTGGACAACGTGGTCACCGGCCGGGTCTCGGCGGCGCGCGCCACGTTCGTCGAAAACATCATTGGCCTCGGCCGCGCGCGGCGCGAGGAGGAAAGTGCCAGAGCCGCGGCCCTCGAGATCATCGGCTTCCTCGACCTCGCGGAGGTGAAGGACCGGGTGGCGGGTACGCTGCCCTATGGCATCCAGAAGCGTGTGGAACTGGCCCGCGCGCTCGTCTCGAAGCCGCGCCTCGTGCTGCTCGACGAACCGATGGCCGGCATGACCGCCACCGAGAAGCAGGAGATGGCGCAGTTCGTCAAGGCGACGCGCGACAGCTTCGGCACCACCATCATCCTCATCGAGCACGACATCGGCGTGGTGATGGGCCTGTCGGACCGCGTGGCGGTGCTCGACTATGGCCGCAAGATCGCCGACGGCAGCCCGGAGGAGGTCCAGAAGGATCAGGCCGTGATCGATGCCTATCTGGGTGTCGCGCATGACGGCGAGAGCCAGCAGGAGGCCGCGTGATGGACGGCGGCTTCGACTGGTCGTTCTTCGTCGAGGTACTGACCGGCGGACTCCTGTCCGGCGTCATGTACTCCCTCGTCGCGATCGGCTTCGTGCTCATCTACAAGACCTCCGGCGTCCTGAATTTCGCCCAGGGTTCGATGGTGCTGTTCGCGGCCCTCACCTTCGTGAGCCTGCTGGAGAAGGGCATGCCCTTCGCAGTGGCGCTGGCGCTGACGCTGATCGCCATGATCCTGCTGGGCCTCGCCATCGAGCGGGCCGTGCTGCGGCCGCTCGTCAACAAGGCGCCGATCACGCTGTTCATGGCGACGCTGGGCCTCGCCTATGTGATCGAAGGGTCTGCACAGCTCATCTGGGGTACCCAGGTGCATGGCCTCGACCTCGGCATCGAAGACGTACCGCTGGAGTTTTCAGGCGTGCTGGTTTCGACCTTCGATCTCTTCGCGGCCGGCGTGGCGGCGGTGATGGTGATCGCGTTGACACTGTTCTTCCGCTACACCCGCGTGGGCCTCGCCTTCCGCGCCGTCGCGGACGATCAGTTCGCGGCACTCGCCGTGGGCCTTCGCCTCCCTCACATCTGGGCCACCGTCTGGGCGGCCGCCGGCATCGTGGCGCTCGTCGCCGGGCTGCTCTGGGGCGCGCGGCTGGGCGTGCAGTTCTCGCTCTCCCTCATCGTGCTGAAGGCGCTCCCGGTGCTGGTGCTCGGCGGCTTCGACTCGATTGCGGGCGCGATCGTGGGCGGGCTCATCATCGGAGCCACCGAGAAGCTTGGCGAAGTCTACATCGGCGACTATTTCGGCGGCGGCATCGAGAGCTGGCTTGCCTATGCCGTGGCGCTCGTCTTCCTCCTCATCAAGCCCTCGGGCCTGTTCGGCCAGAAACTCGTGGAAAGGGTCTGACATGACCGCCGTCACCATCGAGTCCCGCAAGCCCTTCAGCCTCCCCGGCTGGGCCGCCACGGCAGCCGTGCTCGGCGTCGCCTATGTCGGCGTGCCCTTGCTTGCATCAAACTACGTGCTCGAGGCGCTGCTCATCCCCTTCCTGGCACTCAGCCTCGCGGCTCTCGGCCTCAACGTGTTGACGGGCTATGCGGGCATGGTGTCGCTCGGCAGTGCCGCCTTCATGGCGGTGGGCGCCTACACCGCCTACAATGTAGCGCTGCGCCTGCCCGGCACGCCGCTGCCGCTGGTGCTGGCCGTGGCGGGCTTCGCGGCGGCGGCGATCGGCCTCCTCTTCGGCCTTCCCAGCCTCCGGCTGCGCGGCTTCTACCTTGCCGTGTCGACGCTCGCCGCGCAGTTCTTCGTTCAGTGGGCGCTGACCAAGTTCGACTGGTTCTCGAACGGCAATTCCTCGGGCGTCATCGACACGCCGCCGCTGAGCGTCTTCGGCATCGGCTTCGACGGGACCATCGGCCGCTATCTCTTCGCACTCACAGTGGTCACGGTGATCACCTTCCTCGTGCACCGCCTGGTGATTTCCCAGACGGGCCGCAACTTCATTGCCATCCGCGACAACGAGACCGCGGCGCGGGTGATCGGCGTCCCTGTGCTGAGGACCAAGCTTCTCGCCTTCGGCATCTCCTCCTTCATCATCGGCGTGGCCGGCGTGCTCTGGGCCTTCGCCTATCTGCGCACGGTGGAGCCCGCAGGCTTCAACCTCGACCGCTCTTTCCAGATCCTCTTCATCATCATCATCGGCGGACTCGCCTCGATCCGCGGCGCCTTCTTCGGCGCAGCCCTGATCGTGGTCTTCCCGCTGGTGCTGTCCCGGCTCGGCAGCTTCCTCCTCGGCGGCCTGTTCGACTCCGGGGTTCTCGACATGAGCCAGCGCATCGTCCTCGGCGCGCTGATCATCATCTTCCTGATCGCCGAACCGGACGGATTGGTGGCCCTCTGGGACCGGTTCAGACGGCGAGTTTTCCCGGGCACCTGACCTCTCAACCATAGCCGTCTGAAATGCCGGCCAATTCGGAGAATGCGACATGTCCTTCACGTCCAAATTGCGGAGCTTTGCCCTCGCCACGGCGCTGGCCCTATCAGTGGCCACGCCGGCAGCCTGGGCCGACGAGCAATACTTCCCGCTGCAGAGCTATCGCGTCGGGCCCTACGCAGCCGGCGGCACCGGCTTCTTCGGCGGCTTCATCGACTACCTGAACCTCGTCAACATCCGGGACGGCGGCGTCAACGGCGTCAAGCTCACCTGGGACGAATGCGAAACCCAGTATGAAGTGGAGCGCGGCGTCGAATGCTACGAACGCCAGAAGACGGCCAAGAATGTCGCGGCCTTCAACCCCCTGAGCCTGGGCATCCAGATCGCGCTTCTCGAGCGTGCGACGGCCGACAAGATCCCGGTGATCACCATCGACCACGGCATGACGGCGACCTCCGACGGCCGAGTCTTTCCCTACTTCTTCCCCCTGCTCATGAACCCTCCGAGCGAGACCTCTGCCATCATCAACTACATAGGCCAGCGCGAGGGCGGACTCGACAAGCTCAAGGGCAAGAAGGTCGTCGTCCTCTATCACGGGTCGCCCTATGGCAAGGAAACCATCCCGATCTATGAGCTTCTGGCGGAGAAGTACGGCTTCGAGCTTCAGCAGATCGAGGTGCCCCATCCCGGCAGCGACCAGCAGTCCCAGTGGCTGACCATCCGCCGGCTCAAGCCCGACTACGTCGTCCTCAGGGGCTGGGGCGTCATGAATCCGGTGGCGATCAAGTCCGCGCAGAAGGTCGGCTTCCCCGTCGATCACCTCATCGGAAACGTCTGGTCGAACTCCGAGGAGGACGTGATCCCGGCAGGCAGTGCGGCGAAGGGATACATCTCGCTGATCACGCAGCCATCCGGCACCGAATTCCCGGTCGTGCAGGAGATCATCAAGACCCTCTACGACAAGAACCTCGGCAACCTCGAGGACAAGAAGCGGATCGGCAGCGTTTATCACAACCTCGGAATCGTGAACGGCATCCTGAACGTCGAGGCGATCCGCACCGCGCAGGAGAAGTTCGGCAACCGCGCGCTGACGGGCGAGGAAGTCCAGTGGGGCTTCGAGCACCTGAACCTCGACGAGGCGAAGATCGCCAAGCTGGGCGGAGCGGGACTTCTGCAGCAGATCCACGTCACCTGTGCCGACCACGAGGGCCAGGGCTCCGTGAAGTTCCAGCAGTGGGATGGGGAGAAATGGAACCTCGTGAGTGACTGGATCAAGCCGGACCGTGAGCTCCTGCGTCCCGTCATCGAGGCTGCAGCGGCCAAGTACGCCGCGGAAAAGAACATCACGCCGCGCACCTGTGCGGAGTGAGGTGATCCTGATGACGAAGAAGAAGACTCACCTTCTGGGGTTCATGCAGAATGGCTTCAACAGCCACGCCACAGGAATGTGGCGCCACCCGCGGGACAAGGTGAACTGGGATTATGGCAAGTACGACTACTGGCAGCACATCGCCAAGGTTCTGGAGCGGGGCCTGTTCGACGCATTCTTCATCGCGGATCAGCTGGCCCCGTACTCGACCTACAAGCAGTCATCCGACGACAGTGTCAGATATGCCGTGCAGTTCCCGTGCAACGAACCGTCGACCATCGTCCCGGCAATCGCTGCCGCCACGACCCACCTCGGCATCGGCGTCACACTCTCGACGGCCTTCGAGCACCCCTATTCGATGGCTCGGAGGCTCTCCAGCCTCGACTACCAGTCGGGTGGCCGCATCGCCTGGAACATCGTCAATTCGTTCTCTCACGGCGAATGGAATGCCTATGGCGTGGATGGCCGCGAGAGGGGCGACCGGTACGAACGCCTCGAGGAGTACATGGAGGTCTGCTACCAGCTCTGGGACTCCTGGGAGGAGGGTGCGGTCATCGCCGACAAGGCCTCCGGGACCTATGGCGACCCCGCGAGGATCAGGGAAGTCGACCACCAGGGAAAGTACTTCAGGTGCAAGGGGCGCCACTTCGTTCCGCCCTCGCCCCAGGGAAGACCCATTCTCTGGCAGGCCGGTTCCTCCGACCGCGGCCGCGACTTCGCCGCGAAGCATGCGGAGGCTATTTTCTCCGTGCAGCCCACGCTCAATCGCATGAAGGAATACACCAGCGACCTGCAGAACCGATCCGTCAACCGATTCAAGCGCAAGCCCAACGAAGTGAAGCGGATCTTTGGCCTGCAGACGATCGTCGGCGAAAGCCGGGCGGAGGCCGAGGACAAGTTCGAGAGGATCAAGGAGTGCATTCCACTGGAGGGCGCTCTCGCCTGGATTTCAGGCCATTTCGGTCTCGATTTCTCGAAGTACGGGCTCGATGAGAATGTTTCGAACATCGAGGTGCCCGGCATTCAGGGCCTGTTCGAGTCGATCCTCTACGCCAAGGACGGTGCTCCGGTGACCGTGAGGGAAGCCGCCCTGATCTATTCCCAGAGCATGGGAATGCCGGTGGCCCTCGGTACGGCGAAGGACATCGTCGACCAGATGGAAGTCTATCTCGACGAGGGAGGCGCAGACGGTTTCATGCTGCTCACCACCTTCACGCCCGGCTGCTACGAGGAGTTCGTCGATTGGGTGGTGCCGGAGCTGCAGCGCCGCGGACGCTACCGTGAGCGCTATTCCGGAACCACGCTGCGCGAGCATCTCTCGGAATATTGACGAGGCTGGCACAGACCCGCAACCCCAAGGAGCAAGCCATGAGCATCACGAGACCCCTCTTGCAGGTGGACGGCGTCGAGGCCGTCTACAACCGATCGATCGTGGCCCTCCACGGCGTCGACCTGCGGCTCGAAGCCGGGAAAATCCTCGCCCTGCTGGGCGCAAATGGTGCAGGCAAGTCGACGACCCTCAAGGCCGTGTCCAACCTGCTTCCTGCCGAAAGGGGGCAGGTGACCTCCGGAAGGATCGTGTTCGACGGACTTGATGCCGTCCAGACCAGGACCTCCGATCTCGTGCGCTCCGGACTCGTTCAGGTGCTCGAAGGGCGGCACTGCTTCCGTTCGCTGTCCATAGAGGAAAACCTGATCTGCGGCGGCCTGGGGCGGTCGAGTTCGCGCGGAGAGGTCAATGCCGATCTCGAGCGCATCTACGGCTATTTCCCGCGTCTGCGCGAGAAGCGGAAGACCCATGCCGGGCTCACCTCGGGCGGCGAGCAGCAGATGACGGCGATCGGCCGCGCACTCATGTCGCGCCCGCGCCTCCTGGTGCTCGACGAGCCGTCGATGGGGCTCGCACCGCTCGTCGTCGAGAACATCTTCTCCACGCTCAAGCGCCTCAACCGCGAGGAGGGGCTCAGCATCCTCGTCGCCGAGCAGAACTCCACCGTGGCGCTGCGTTACGCTGACGAGGCCACGGTGCTGGAGAACGGGCGCGCCGTGCTGTCAGGCAGTGCGGTGGAACTCCGTGAGCGCGACGACATCAAGGCCTTCTACCTCGGCCAGGGCGCCAGGGCGCCCGGCCGGGCTGCGGCCTGACCCATACCTCAACAGGCAGTGAAAGGATGATCCTCATGACCGTTGCTCTTGCAGAACGCGCCAAGGCCGAGGCCGAGGTGAAAGCCGCCGTTCCGGCTGTGCCGCGCCCGGCGAAGCCCGCGCATATCGTCGCCAGCGACGAGGAGGCGATCGCCGTCGCCAGCGAACTCGCGAAGAAGCTCGTCAAGGGCGCCTCCGAGCGTGACCGCACCCGGACGCGGCCAGTTGCCGAACTCGATCTCTTCTCGCAGAGCGGCCTGTGGTCGATCAATGTACCCAAAGCCTTCGGTGGACCCGAAGTATCCTACGTGACGCTCGGCAAGGTGATCGAGATCATCTCGGCGGCTGATCCCTCGATCGGGCAGATCCCGCAGAACCACCTGGGCGTCGTGGCGGCGATCCGCACTGTGTCGTCGCCCGAGCAGCAGAAGCTCCTGTTCGCAGAGGTGCTGAAGGGCACGCGTTTCGGCAACGCCTTCTCGGAATTCGGCAGCAAGCGCGCCGTCGACTTCGAGACAAAATTCACGGATGCCGGTGACCATGTGATCGTCAACGGCCGTAAATTCTATTCGACGGGCGCGCTGCTGGCCCATCTCGTGCCCATCGTCGCACTCGATGACCAGGGCCGCGCCTGGTATGCCATTGCCGAGCGCGATGCGCCGGGACTGACCGTCATCGACGACTGGTCGAGCTTCGGCCAGCGCACGACGTCCAGCGGCACGGTGATCCTCGACAACGTCAAGGTGCCGAAGACCCACCTCGTACCGGGCTACAAGGGTTATGACCACCCGACGGCCGACGGCGCCATCTTCCAGATCATCCAGGTGGCGGTCGATACCGGCATCGCCAGGGCGGCGATCGACGACACCATCGACTTCGTGCGCACCAGGGCGCGGAGCTGGGTCGATTCGGGTCTCGATCACGCCTGGCAGGACCCCTATACGATCCAGGCCGTCGGCACGTTGAAGCTCAGGCTGCATGCCGCCCAGGCATTGCTCGAGAAGGCGGGGCTCGCCGTCGACAGGGCGGTGGCCGCGCCTTCGGAGAAGAGCGTCGCGGCGGCGCAGATCGCGGTCGCCGAAGCCAAGGTCTTGTCGACCGAGATCGCCATCGAGGCCACCAACAAGCTCTTCGAACTGGCCGGCACGCGCTCAACGTTGGCCGAGCACAATCTCGACCGCCACTGGCGCAATGCCCGCACCCATACGCTGCATGATCCGGTGCGCTGGAAATATGCGATCCTCGGCAACTACTTCCTCAACGGCGTCAATCCGCCGCTGCACGCCTGGAGCTGAGGCATGCCGAAGGAGGGCCACGTGCCGGTCGTCGCGATCATCGGGGGCGGCTTCACAGGAGCCGCCATCGCCCGCGAACTCGACCGGCGACTGCCGTTGCCCGCGCTGGCGCACGTCGTGGTGATCGAGCCCCGCGCCGCGCTGGGTGCGGGGCTCGCCTACGCGACCGACGATCCGGCCTGCCGCATCAACGTGCCGTCGAGCAAGATGAGCATCGATCCCAGTGAGCCGAACCAGTTCGAGGAGTGGCTGATCCGCAGCGGCGAGGCAGCGGCCGACCCGCAGTCGCTGTTACCCGATGGCCGCCGCTTCCCGCGCCGGGCGGCCTTCGGGCGCTACATCGCGGAGGCCCTCGCACCCGCACTCGCCGCCGGGCGTATCGTCCATCGCCGTGCACGGGCGACACGCGTGGATCTGAACGGGCGCGGCTATCGCGTGCAGCTCAGCGACCGGTCCACCCTTGATGCAGACGTTCTGGTGATCGCCACCACCCATCCCGCCCCAGCCGTTCCTCCGGTCTTTGCCGCGGCCCTCGGGGGCGATCCGCGTCTCATCACCGATGCAACGCAGCACGGTGCGCTCGATTCCGTCGCGACGGACGAGCGCGTTCTCGTGGTCGGCACGGGCCTCACCATGGCCGACGTGGTGGCCTCGCTCGATGCCGCCGGCCATCGCGGGCCCATCATCGCGTTTTCGCGGCGTGGCCAGCTCCCGGCGTCGCACCCAAGCGTCATCGTGGAGGCCTTCGGGGATTTCAAGCAGGTGGCCTCGACAACGGCGTCAGCACTTGTCCGCCGAATACGCGCCGCCGTGCGCGAGGCGGACCGGCAAGGCATCCCGCCGCAGGCTGTCTTCGATACGCTGCGCGCGCAGGGCCGCGCCATCTGGCGGGCACTGCCGTCATCCGAACGCCGCCGCACGGTGCGGCATCTCCGCGTGTTCTGGGATGCGCGCCGCTTCCGCATCGCCCCGCAAGTGCATGACGTTCTGGAAGCGCGGAGGCGAAGGAACCTGTTCCGCGTACTCGCCGGTCGGGTCCTCGAGGTGAGGGCCCGGGGCGGTGACATCAAGGTGAGCATCGCAACAAGGTCAGGGCGTGGCCTTCATCATCTCGCGGTCGACCGCGTGATCATTGCCACCGGGCCTGCACATGGCAGCTTGCTGGAGAACGTGCCCTATCTTGCCTCGCTCGCCGAGGCCGGGCTGGTGAAACCCGACGAGGTCGGCCTCGGACTTGCCACAGGGCTCCAAGGTGGCGCCATCGGGCGCGACGGCAGCGAACGCGACACGCTGCTGATCGGAGGTCCGCTGGCACGCGGCACCTTCGGCGAGCTGATGGGACTTCCCGAGGTCGCGCAATACGCCGTCGATCTCGCGCAACGCATCGCCCGCGTCATCGAAATTCGCCGGCAGAACCATGACACGCGGCTCAGTGCCTGACTGTGCCATGACGGAAAGGACAATCACGTGAGCCCCGACATCTTCTGGTTCCTGCCCACCTCGGGCGATACCCGCTATCTCGGAACCTCCGATTTCGGCCGCGCGCCGGACAATGACTATATCCAGCAGATTGCCGTGGCGGCGGACCGTCTGGGCTATGACGGCCTGTTGATCCCCACCGGCGCCAGCTGCCTCGATCCCTGGGTGACCGCGGCGAGCCTCGTGCCGGTCACCCGCCGCATCAAATTGCTCGTGGCGCTGCGCACCTCGCTGATGGGGCCGACCGCCTCGGCGCGCCAGGCGGCAACGCTCGACCGCGCGCTCGGCGGCCGCCTGCTGCTCAATGTCGTCCCCGGCGGCGACGCGACCGAGCTCGCCGCCGACGGCATCTTCCAGTCCCACGACGAGCGCTATGCGGCAGCCGACGAGTTTCTCACAGTGTGGCGCCGCATCCTGTCGGGCGAGACGGTGGATTTCGAAGGCCGACACGTCCGCGTGCAGGGCGCGCGCAATTTTCATGAGGCCGTGCAGAAGCCCTATCCGCCGCTCTACTTCGGCGGATCGTCACCAGCCGCACATGACCTCGCGGCGCAGCACGTCGATGCCTATCTCAGCTGGGGCGAACCGCCGGCGGCCGTCGCCGAGAAGATCGCCGACGTGCGCGCGCGTGCCGCAAGGCTCGGTCGCAGCCTGCGCATCGGTGTGCGCCTGCATGTCATTGTCCGCGAGACCGAAGCGGAAGCCTGGGCCGAGGCTGACCGTCTGATCAGCAAGCTCACCGACGAGGACATTGCCCGCGCCCAGACGCAATATGCAAAGATGGATTCCGTGGGGCAGCGCCGCATGGCGCAACTCCATGGCGGCCGCCGCGACCAGCTCGAGATTGCACCCAATCTCTGGGCCGGCATCGGCCTGGTTCGTGGTGGCGCCGGCACCGCTCTGGTGGGAGACGCCAGGACGGTCGTGGAGCGTCTCGAGGAATACATGTCGGTGGGTGCGGATACCTTCGTGCTCTCCGGCTATCCTCACCTCGAAGAGGCCTACCGCTTCGCCGAGCTGGCCTTCCCGTTGCTCGGCAAGCGCGCCGTCACGCTGCATGACCGTGCCCAGACCGGCGGCGCCTTCGACATCCGCGCCACCTCGCGCAGCGCTGCTGCGAGTTGAGCAAGTCCATCCCCCATCTTGCTAGGAGCTTACATGCCGCCTGTCATCGACATGCGCTGCCGCCCCGCCTTCCTGCATGACTTTTTCGGCCGAACGCCGGGAACGCCGGACTACGAGACGGTGAAGTGGCTGAACCGCCGCGTGGGCACGCGCGGAGACGTGGAACACTTCGCACGATCAGCCACGCCGCAGGGCTTTTTGTCCGTGGTGCGCGAGGCGCGTCTGACGCATGCGGTTGTCGTCGGGCGGCATACGCCCACGCAGCATCTTCCCAACGATGAGATCGCGGCCATCGTCTCCGCCGATCCGGCTTTCCTCGGCATTGGCGCCGTTGACCCCCTGATCCAGGGTGCGAAAGACGCGATTGCGGAGGCGGAACGGGCCATCACCGTGCTTGGACTGAAGGGCATCGACCTGGAGCCCGGCTTCGCTTCGCCGCCGCGCCATGTCGACGACTTTGCATATTTCCCCGTGTACGAGTTTCTCATGGAGAAGGGCATCCCCGTTTTCCTGATGAGCGGGCCAACCACGCCAAACCCGCGCTACAACGATCCCGCCGCTCTCGGCAATCTCGCGCGCCAGTTTCCGCGGCTTAAGATCGCCGTCTATCATGGCTTCTGGCCCAATGTTCAGGAAGCGCTCGGCGTCGCCTTCCGGCACGAGAACGTGAACCTCATTCCGGATATGTATCTTTTCCAGGTCGGCAGCCAAGCCTATGCCGAAGCGGCAAACAGCTTTCTCCGCGACCAGCTGCTGTTCGGATCATCCTATCCCTTCAGACCGATCGGCCAGTCGATCGAGGATGCGGGGAAGTGCGGTTTCAAGGATGAGGCTCTTCCGCCTTTCTTCCATGACAATGCGGCGCGACTGCTCGGCCTTTGATCCATGATGTTGACCGGGCAACTCTGAGCCGCGGTGCTTCCGTCGTCGGATTGATTGAGTTGGAGATGGCCAGTGGTTGTGCGTGTGTCGCTGCTGAAATCCCATTCAGGGGTTCGCGTGTCGGCGAAGTCCTGCACGAACACAGTGACAACAGCGATGGCGCCCTCCAGAGGGATGCGGCCTCTGGGGCGGTCGGTGTGATCGTCATGTACGATCAGATAGCGAAACTTTTGATAGAATGGTTCTCCTGTATGGGACTTCCCTCAACTCGTCCAGCTTGTGCCCCGGAGCCTGCTGCGCCCAATATGGCACGACCATGCCGCCTTTCGCGCACGGCTGGCGAGGAAGTCGGCATGTGGAGATCGCCTATGAGGACGTGTCGAGCGGCCCACAGGAGGAGACGGCGAAGGGCCTCGCCTTCCTCGGGCATGCGCGGGAGCCCTTGCAGACCAGCCTGAGATCAAGCGATCCGCAACCCCTCTCGGCCTTCCTCACCAATTTCTCGAAAGCCCGTGACACGCTCGCGAATACGGAATTCGCAGGGATGTGTTCGGCGTGACGGCCTGCGCACTCAGATTTGCCAGACCTCAATTCGATTGTGACGGCCGCCGCTGGATGGCTATAATGCGTGTCACCGGAGGGGTGAAAGGCCTCGATCTGTTCAGAAGAGATGACCCATACAGATCCGATCGGCGATGACTGAAACCTTGACCTTCGACACCGTTGGCGATGCCAGAGTTTGCAACGCGCTGTTCGTGCTTACGCCCGCTCGCTGGCTGGCGGGCAGTGCCTATGGCGTGCCGCATGCGACCCTCGTCGGGCACATCGACTTTGATCCCCAGGGCCTGGCGGCCTTTCCTGCCGCCTACGCCTGGCTGCGGCGCTTCATCGGCAAGGACCCGCGTGATCTTCGCGAGGATGTAAGCAAGAGCGCGGACATGGCCGCCGCACTGGTGCTTTCCATGTCGGCCATTCAGCGCAGGACCCTCATTGCCCAGGCGCGGATCCTCGCGCTGCACCCTTCGGAAGGCTCAGACGGCAGCCTCGGATTCCACTTCGCCACGGGCTTTGTCTATCGTGAGGCCGCGATGGCGGTGATCGCGTGGCTGAATGACGTCGGCCGAACCTTCGGCGTCCCGGGTGGCCCCATGGGCCCGGCGCTTTCAGCCCTGGAAATCCGGCACGCGCAACTTCTCGACACGCTGCGTGCCTTCGGCGACCGGGGTCGGAACCGCTTTTCGATTCTCCAGACGGCCTTCGAAAACAACATCCCCGCCTCGCGTCTGCCTGGCGGCCAGCAGTTGCTGGGCCAGGGGATCAGAGCGAGACTGTTCAACAGTTCGATGACGGAGCGCACCACCGCCATCGGTTATCAGTGTGCTGGCAACAAGCAGGTGACGGCCTCCATCCTCCACCGCGCGGGACTTCCCGGCGCAGTGCATCGCGCCGTCGCCAGCGCGGCGGAGGCAGAAGCAGCCGCCAAGCGATTTGGCTACCCCGTCGTCGTCAAGCCATCCGACCGGCATGGTGGGCTTGGTGTCTTCGCCGACATCCGCGACGCTTCCACGCTCCGTCACGCATTCAGCGAGAGCCGCAAGATCTCGCGGGATATTCTCGTTGAACGGCATTTCGAGGGCGACGGGCATCGTCTCACGGTCGTTGACGGGCGCGTCATCCGAGTGACACGCAAGCGGCCATGGGGCATCACGGGGGACGGCATTTCCACGATTTCCGCACTGGCGGAGAAGGCGCGGTTGGAGGAACCCGCCGGCCGGGCCTTCGACGAGGAAGCGCAGGGCTTGCTGCGGCAGGGTGGTCTGGTGCCCTCCTCGGTCCTCGATGACGGGCGCTTCGTCGCGCTGCGGCGGCGAAACAATGCAGTTGCCGGTGGCGACACCACCACGCTCGTGATCGACAGCGTGCACCCCGACAATCTTGCTCTTGCCTGTCGCGCCGCCGCGGCCTTGCGATTGGACATTGCCGGCGTCGATCTCATCATTGCCGACATCGCGAGGTCCTGGATCGAGACCGGAGCCCTCATCTGCGAGGTCAACGTACAGCCGCAGATGTCGGGAAAACTGGTCGAGCAAATGGTGATGGAGCAGTTGCAGGACGAGGCGCGCATTCCGGTCTTCCTGCTCATTGCGCCTCCCGGCCATGACAGCGGGGAAGCCAACAGCGTGATCCCTCTTGCCCGCGCGCTGCACAATGCGCCCTTTGCGACGTCCTCAGGTGTCTGGGTAGGGGAACGGAAACAACGCCAGGCATCAAATGCCTTCGCGGCAGCGCGGACACTCCTCGAAGTTCCCGATGTGGAGCGGGCCCTCTGCGTGATGAACGAGAACGACATTCTAACATACGGACTTCCAAGCGATCGGTTCGAGCACATTTACGTCTCCGATGAGCACCCTCGTCAAAGCCTCGTGAACATGCTGCGGGCGCATGCGCGCGAAGGCTGCTTGCGCCTCTACCGGCCGGATAGCCGCGCATGACGAGATCTGCGGCCTTTGGTGTCCTGCGCGATGCATGCGATATCGTTCCACTTCTGGTCGGCCACTATCTGCGTGCAGGCTTCGACCATGTGCACATCATCGACGACGGCTCCACCGACGGTGGAGGGGATGTTCTCGACGAGGCCGCCAGCCTGTGCCCGCGGCTGACCGTCACGCATGTCGAGAGCCGCGTCTTCGAGCAGGAGCGGATCATCAACGACGCCGCGGTCCTGCTGCAGTCCCGGGGTTATGACCTGCTGGTGCCCTTCGACGCGGACGAGTTCTGGATGATCGATGCGCCATCGCTTGGCCGCGAACTCGCGAAGGACGGTAACGCCCGCGTGCTTCACGGTCGCTGGACAAATTTCGTCCAGTCACGGGACGCTTACGAAGGATCCGCGAACTTCGACAGCGTGCGCTTTCGCGTGCCGGAGGGCGAGGGGGCGACCCGTGCCGAGGTCGAAGCGTTGCTGCGCGGCTTCGTCGAAGTGCAGCTGCGGAAGGTCGCCGTCTACGGCCTTGGCCCCATTGCCTTCGCACTTGGCCAGCACCGGTTGGTTCAGGGCCCGTCGACGAACTATCCAGCCGAATTCGAGATATTTCACCTGCCGCTGCGCCGTCGTGCCGAGATCGAGCGACGTGGGCATGACTTTGAAGCGAGGCGCCGTCCGCTGCGTGCGGGGGAGAACCGGTCGTGGCAATCGCTGTTTTTCGCCGATGTCCTCCGCCGCGATGGCGGCGAGGAACTGTGGGCGGCGAACAGCGCGAGCAGTGGCGGTACGCTTCAGCTGCGAGGTGATTGCCGTCGCCTGGTTCCGGATTGGCGCTTCCGGCTCATGGCGCAGGCGGCATTGCGCTGTTTCGACGCCGAGACGCGGGGGGCGGCATGAACCTCGCCCTCGCCAACACGCACTGGCCCTTCGCCTCCCGCATGCCCACCACTGAAGAGGTGCAACTCGTGCGGCTCTGCCTGACGGCCGATCGCGAGGAAGCCGAGCGCTCCTGGAATCGCCTCGCCGAGACGAGAGGCAAGATCGCTGGCCGTGGAGAGCTGCGGTCACCGCTGCGGCGCCTGCTGCCTCTGCTCCGTCACGCCCTGAAGCTCTGGGACATGCCGCATGCACCCGACATCGAGGCGGCGCTCACCGCTGCCACGCTCTGGGAGATGCAGCGCGCCCAGCGCATTGAGCGGGTGACCTGCGAGGTGCTGGACCTGCTGCAGCAAATTGGCGCGCATCCGGTGCTGCTGAAAGGCGTGGCGCTCGGCTGGCGCGATTATCCGAAGCCGTGGCTCCGCCACTGCCATGACCTCGACATGCTGCTTCCCCTGGAAGCGCATGATGCCGCAGAGGCCCTGCTGATGACCAAGGGCGCGCGGCGGGTGGCAGCAGCTGCCGAGATGCCGATGACGCGCCTCATGCTCTGGCCCGGCGGATTGCCCATTCTCATGCACGCTCGCATGTGTGGCGAGGATCGGGGTGCAGCCAGCGCCCAGGTTGCCGGGGAACGCGCCACGGCGACCTTGCTCTGCGGGCGGAGCGTGAGGATCCTTCATCCCCTGGACTGTGCCCTTCAGCTCGCATCGCAGCTCGCCGAGGGCACGGCCCGCGACGGGCTCGGATGGGTCGCGGATCTTGGAATGCTCCTGCGCTCGGTCAATGCCTCAAGCCTTGTGGCGGAGGCCAGCGCGCCGGCAGTGCCGGCACTCGAGTCGATGCTTGAATTCGCACGGCATGTCCTTGTCATGGATATGCCGGCGGAGCGTCGTGCATGAGCGGGGCTGGACGCACGATGCCGCCGCTCGACCCGCGTACGGTATCGCCCGCGGTGCTCTTCCAATCGCTCGCCGGGCGTCGCCCCGGCCTTGCCCTGGCATCGCTGTCGGGCGGGGCCTGCACGCTCACACTCTGGGACGAAGCTTCGCGGACCCGGATATCGACTGTCGCACATCCCCGACGAGCGCGCGAGAGCGATCCCGCCATGCTCTCGCGCCTGCTCCCCGTCTGCGTGGCCCGCCTCCTGGTCATCGACGCGGTCGGGCATGAGGATGTCGATCTGGCTGCCGTCACGGCGGCGTTCGATGCCGCGCCGCTGCTTGGCGCAACCACGGACGGCGGGCGGCGCTTCTGCTTCAGGGGCGAGATCTGGACTTCCCTCGGCGGCTGCGATGGCCAGATGCCCACGCTGGCAGAAGCGAGCCGGGATCTCTTCGCGAAGATCGCGGCTCTGGGCTTTGCCGTCCCCGGCGTGCCGGCGCGTGACGTCGAGCAGCTGCTCGGCAGGGAAGATGCTGTCTACACTGCCATCACCAACCGCTATGACACGCTGAAGCCCCAGCCGCGGGATTTTGCCGGCCAGGCGCGCCAGCTCGCCTTCCTCGATCGCTCCACCGCCGATTTTCACGGCCAGCGCAGCCGCGGCTGGGAGGTCGTGGCGGGAGAGGTTCCAGACACCGACCCCCGCCGGGCGTCGCGCTACTGGAAGGCCAATGCGCACCTCGCCCTGCCGCAGTCTGGCATCAGCCTCTGGGTCGATGCCTCGATCAGCATCGCTGCTCCCATGAGCCTGGCGCGCCTTGCCGGCCTGTTCCTTGCCGAGCATGATATCTGCGTCTTTTCACACCATGCGCGGCGCTCAATCGCTGCGGAGGCCCAGGCCTGCAAGGCGCTGCAACTCGACGACCCGGACGTGATCTATGCGCAACTGGCGCGCTATGCTACCGAGGGTTATCCGGACGAAGATCTGGCCGAACTTCCTGTCATCCTGCGCCGGCATACGCCGGCCATCGAGGCGCTCAACGAATCCTGGTGGAGCGAGATCACGCGAGGCTCGCACCGTGACCAGATCAGCTTCAACTATGTTGCCTGGAAGACAGGCGTCCAGTATGAACGATTTCCGCTTTCGTTGGCTGTTCGCAACGGCCTCTTTGTGAAAATGCAAAGGGTTCGCGCGAATCGGGAGACGTCGATTTGGCAATGATGGAGCAGCCCCCATCCCTGGCGCAGGGCTACCGTCTGAACGAACCGGCGGTCATCACCGATCAGATCGACGGTGAGTGGGTCATCATGAACCTCGCAAATGGAGCCTATTACGGGCTCGACGCCGTGGCATCATGCTTGTGGCAGAGCCTGCTGTCGGGCGAGACACCGCTGGTAGCCGGGCGGGTCATTGCCGCTCATTTCGAAGTGCCGGAGGAGAGGGTGGCAGCCGACATCGCCACGTTCCTCGCGCAGCTGCTCGATGAGGGGCTGTTGATCGCCGGATCAGCTCTGCCGGAGCTGGTCGCTCGAGGCGAAAATCGTGTTCCCGCCGCTCCCTATGCCACCCCGTGCATCACCCGCTACGCCGACATGACGAGGCTGCTCGCACTCGATCCTCCACTGCCCGCATGAAAGACGCACGACCGGATTCACTCCCCAGCCACGAGGTGAGCGTCATCGTGCCCACGTTGAACGGCGCACGCTTCATCGCAGAAACCATTGCGAGCATTGTCGCGCAGACGGCCGCTCCGGGCGAGATCATCGTTGTTGATGACGGCTCGATCGATGAAACCGCCAGCGTGGCACGCAGTGCGGCGCCTTGCGTCAAGGTCATCCGGACGCAGGGCCTTGGCCCCGCCGGCGCCCGCAATGCCGGAATTGGAATTGCAATCGGCAGATTTCTGGCCTTCCTCGATCATGACGATCTCTGGGTTCCCGAAAAGCTCGCCGTCCAGACCGCGCTACTCGACAGCGATCCTGAGATCGACATCTGCCTCGGCATGATCAGGAGCTTTCAGGACGGACCGCACGCCGCCGAGCGGAAATGGCTGGGAGAGCCGGTGCCGGGCTATCTCACGATCACGATGCTGGCACGCCGCACAGCCTTCGAGCGGATTGGCCTGCTGGATCAGCTCCGGCCCTTCAGCGACTCCGCCGAGTGGCTGCTGCGAGCCGAAGATGCGGGACTTCGGGTGAAGATGCTCGATCAGGAACTCACCTATCATCGCGTTCACGATCGGAATCATTCACGGCTCAACGGTGCCCGGTCGCGTGCCGAGTTCCTCGACCTCGCCCGCCGGAGAATGTCGCACGCACCGCAGGCAGGCGCCAGAACGCCTCAGCCATGCACATAGCCTTCGGGCCAGACTCCGGCCTGCCGTCGTGGGAATGGGTGGGGCGCGCCACCGGGCAGGCAATGTCCGCCGTTCACGAAGTCAGCTATTTCGACAGCTTCCACGACGTTCCGCAGGCCGATATCGTGGTGGTTATCAAGTACCCGGCACCACCATCCTTCGTCGAGGTCGTCCATGCCCGCGGTGCGCGGCTGGTCTTCGTGCCGCTGGATCATTATGAGTCCGCCGAGGCCGTAAATAACAGCCGGCACTTCCTGCAGCACTGTGACCTGGTCCTCGCGCACAGCCCCGCACTCGTGCCCTTCCTCGAGAGCCACTGTCGTCTGCTGCGTACGGTGGAGCATCATGCCCGCTACGCCCTGCCGGAGCTCGCAGCATACCGCAGCACCGGCTTCCTGCTGTGGATCGGCGCGGCGCAGCATTTGCCGCACGTCGTCGCATGGCTGGCCCACCGTCCGCCGGCCCCGCTGGAGATTCGTCTGCTCAGCAATCTCAACGACCGTCACGCCCACGCCTCGGCACAGATCAAGGCGCATGCGCTGGGCATCTCGCTGCGCGTGCGGAACGGCACGGTCAACGGCCTCCCGGTCCTGAACTGGAGCGAGGCCGTTCAGCGCGATGTCATGAGCCAGTGCCGTGCCGCCTTCGACATCAAGGGCAGTGACTTCAACCAGTCCACCAAGCCAGCGACCAAGGCCCAGCAATTCATCGCGTCCGGCATCTCCTTCGGCTGCAACCCGGGCTCTTCCATTGCCACCTGGCTACAGGCGCACGGCTTCGATGTCGCGATGGCGGACGACTACGGAAGGCTGCTGTCACGAGACTACTGGATGCAGATCCAGGATTTCGGGCGCAATCTCAGGCAATCACTTTCACTGGAGGTCATCATGCAGACGTGGCAGCAGGCATTCGAAGCCATGCTGGCGAAGTCCGATGGAGGGGAGCCACGTTGATGGACTGGATCGAGCAGATCAGCCGTGAGGAGACGTTGCTCGGCATGGGGCACGGCCAGAGCGAGGAGACCGGCATGGGCCTTGGCTGGCTCTACTATGCGCTCGCAAGGGTGGAGCAGCCCGGTCATGTCCTTTGCATCGGCTCATGGCGCGGCTTCGTGCCCATCGTGCTTGCAAGGGCGCTGAAGGACAATGCCGGTGGCGCGCGCCTCACCTTCGTCGACCCCTCGCTGGTCGATGACTTCTGGACGGAAGCCCAGCGGGTGAAGTCCTGGTTCGCCTCCTTCGGGGTGGACAACATCGACCACCACTGCCTCACCACGGATGACTTCGCAAGAACGGAAGCCTTTCAGAACCTTCCACAGATTGGCCTGCTCTTCATCGATGGCTACCACACGGCCGAGCAGGCCCGCCTCGATCATACGGCGTTTTTGCCGAAGTTGACCGATTCCGCCGTGGTCCTTTTTCACGACAGCATCCGCGAGCGCACATCCGACATCTATGGGCGCGAGCGGCGATACATTCATACCGTACACGAATACATGAAGGAGCTGAAACGCGACGCGGCCTACCAGGTCATGGATTTCCCTCTCGGCTCCGGGGTGACAGTGGTCCGGCGCAACAGTGGCGTTGCGCGCGATGAGCCGTGAACGCGCTTCGGCAAATTGAATTGCCTGGCTTCCCTTCCCCGGAACTCACATTCGTCAGAGCGGAAGTCGACGGCCTTCCCACTGCAAATGAAGCTGAGCAGTGTCTGTTCGTAATTACCCGGTTCTCTCTGCGCCAGTTCCGGCTTGCGCTTCGCCGTCGATCAAGCGAGTGTATCGGCGTGTCGTCGCAGGCTCCCAATTCTCAATGAACAAGGAAAATTTCGAATTGGTGACCGGCGCCGCCGGATTCATCGTCTTTCACGTGGCGCTGCGTCTCTTGCAAGCGGGAGAACGCGTGGTCGGCATGCACTACGTCAGTGACAGCTACGACGTGTCTCTCAAGGAAGCGCGCCTCCGGATGCTAGACGATTGCCGGGCGCTTATCGCAGCGTGAGTCCGCCATCGATGGTCAGAATCTCGCCGGTCGTGAAGCTCGCGGCGTCCGAGGCGAGGTAGATCGTTGCTCCGACCAGCTCCTCTACGCTGCCGATGCGGTTCTGCACCGCCCCCTTGGCCCACTGGTTGTTGACGACGTCCGGATGTTCGCGCAGCACGTCTTGCGTCAACTCCGTCAGAACGTAGCCCGGTGCGATGGCATTGACCCTGATGTTGTGTTCGGCCCATTCGGTGGCCAGGCACTTCGTCAGCATGTGTACGCCGGCCTTCGAGACATTGTAGGCCGCGTGGCGGAAAGGCCAGTTCACGATGCGGCCGGACATCGATCCCACCGAGATAATGCTGCCGGATTTCTGCGCGATCATCCAGCGCCCGACGGCGCGCGACATGAGGAACACGCCGTCGAGATTTACCGCCATGGTGCTTCGCCAGTCATCGAGTGAGCAGTCTTCCGCATTGGCGGGCAACACGATGCCGGCATTGTTGACGAGAATGTCGATCCGGCCCCACGCGGCGGCGACCTCCTCCGCAATGCGATTTGTGTCCGCTTCACGGGAGACGTCGGCCTTGATCACCAGCGCTTTGCGGCCGGCGGCGCGAATCTCCTGGGCCACGGATTCGGCGCGGTCCACGGTCGACTTGACGACGATGGCGACATCAGCACCATGTGCGGCGAGGCCCTCTGCCAGCGCCTTGCCGATGCCCCGGGAGCCGCCCGTGACGATTGCCGTCCTGCCTTCGAGGCTGAAGATCTGGCGATAGTTGGCGATCTCGGACATGAATTTCCCCTGGGTTGTCGTTCGGTTCGTCGCGTCGCTGTCAGGCGGAGTCGCGCAGCATCGCCACATAGTCGTCTGGCGTTGCCGGCCGCGGATTGGTGGCGTGGCAATGGTCCTTCATCGCGTCTTCCGCCACCGGCCGCAGCATGTCCTCGGTCACGCCCATGGCGGTCAGGCCCGACGGCATGCCGAGGCGCTGGTTGAGCTTCGCCACGGCGATGTCCGGCGCTTCGCCGAAGAATGCATGAAGCCGGTCCCACTTGTCGCTGATCGCGGAGCGGTTGAAGCGCAGCACCGCGGGCATCAGCACGGCGTTGAGCGTGCCGTGATGAAGGTTGAGCTGGCGGATGGCGCCGAGCGGGTGGGTGAGGGCATGGACGGCCCCCAGACCCTTCTGGAAGGCGAGCGCACCTTCGAGCGCGCAGACCATCATGTCGTTGCGGGCTGTCTTGTTGGCGCCATCCCGGGTAGCAACCTCGATCGAACGCCAGCCGCGTGCCAGACCGTCGAGTGCGATTGCATCGGCGGGCGGATTGAAGGCGGGCGCCATGAAGGTTTCGAGGCAGTGCGAGATCGCGTCCATCCCCGTTGCGGCGGTGAGGCCAGGCGGCAGGCCATAGGTGAGTTCCGGGTCGCATAGGGCGATCGAGGGCAGCATGTGGGGCGAGATGATGCCGAGCTTGCGGCCCTCGGCCGTGATGATCACGGCAGCGCGCCCCACCTCGGAGCCGGTGCCGGCCGTGGTCGGAATGGCGACCAGGGGGCAGATGCGGCTGTGGATGCGAGGCAGGCCGCCGGCGACCAGCGTATATTGCGCAAGCGGCCCGTCGTGGCCCGTCAGCAGCCGCACGCCCTTGGCAAGGTCCAGGGCCGAGCCGCCTCCCAGCCCGACAATACCATCGCAGCCCTCGGCCCTGTACCGGGCGAGAGCCTCCAGCACCGCGTCTTCGGTCGGGTTGGCGGGCGTGCCGTCGAAAATGGCGGGCGGTGCGGTCAGCATCCCGGCGATGCGTGACACCAACCCCGTGGCGACGAGCCCGCGGTCGGTGCAGAGCAGGGGGCGTTTCACGCCAAGCAGGTCGAGGAATTCCTGTAGCCTCGAGACCTGCCCCTCGCCGAACTCCACGCGAGTCAGATAGGTGATGGTGCTCATGGACGGTCTTTCCGCTTGTTTGGGCTACTGATATATGAGTTACTAGACGCAGAACGGCGGTGTTGTGTCAAATCTGTTTTGGATAACTTAAAATCATCAGGATCATGACCGAGAAAGTCTCCGGCAAACCGGATCAGATATATGAGTGGTTGCGGCGTGCCATCGTCCGGCTGGAGATGGAACCGGGTGCGGCAATCTCCGAGAAGGAGCTGTGCGGTCGCTTCGAGGTGTCCCGGACCCCGGTCCGCGAGGCGCTGCAGCGGTTGGCCGAAGAAGACCTCGTCGACATCCACCCCCATTCCGGCACCTGGGTCAGCCGCATCTCCTTCGCCCTGGCCGAGGAGGGGTTCGTGCTGCGCCGTGCGCTCGAAGTGGAAAGCGTGCGCAAGGCCGCGATGGTGATCACGGATGCGGGTGTTTCCGACCTCGATGGCCTGATCGCCCGCATGCGCCAGATCCTGCGCGAGGACCGGCTGGCGGACTACCTTGAGGTCGACGATGCCTTCCACGCCGCCATCGCGCGGATCAGCGGCTATCCCCGCATCTGGAAGTTCATCGGGCTTGCCAAGGTGCAACTCGACCGGCTGCGCCAGCTCTCCGCTCCAGTGCCCGGTCACCTCGCCGAGGTCACCGAGCAGCATGTCGCCATCGCGCAGGCGCTGGCGCGCCGCAATGCCACCCAGGCCGAGCTGGCCATGCGCATCCACCTCGATTCATCCTTCGAGGTGATGGCGGCGCTCTATCCCGGCCAGCAGGCGATGTTTGCCGAGGCCGGAAAGCCAGATGATATCGTGAGGGCCGGATGAGCGGCGTCAAGTCTTCCTACGACGTGGTAATCGTCGGCGCGGGCGTGGGTGGCGGCGCGATGGCCAATCGCCTGGGCCGTGCCGGCCTGAAGGTGCTGGTGATCGAGCGCGGCATCCGGCTGCCACGCGAGGCCGACAACTGGAGTGTGAAGGCGGTCTTTCATGACCGCAAGTATTCGACGCGCGAAACCTGGCGCGATCGCAACGGCGCCGAGTTCACGCCCTCGACGTATTATTATGTCGGCGGCAATTCCAAGTTCTTCGGCACCGCCACGCTGCGCTTCCGCGAGCAGGACTTCGAGGGCCTCGAACACGAGGCGGGAAAAACTCCGCGCTGGCCCATCCGCTATGCCGATCTCGAGCCCTACTACGCCATAGCCGAGCAGCTGATGGGCACCCATGGCGAGGCGGGGCACGACCCCACCGAGCCGCCGCGCTCCGGGCCCTTCCCCTATCCGGCCATCGGCCATGAGCCTGAAATCGAGGCATTCAACGTGAAGCTCCGGGCCAAGGGGCTTCATCCCTTCCCGTTGCCGGTCGCGATCGATCTCCATCCAGGCGGCACGTGCATCCGCTGCCGCACTTGCGACGGCTTTGCCTGCAAACTCGGCGCGAAGAACGACGCGGAGGTGCGTCTCGTCGATCCAGCGCTGGCCACCGGCAATGTCGACCTGATCCTCGAGACCTATGTTCATCGCTTCGTTACCGACGCGTCCGGACGCCGTGTCACCGGAGTGGAGGTGGAACAGAAGGGCGAGCGCAAGGTGATCGCGGCAGAGATATTCATTTCCAGCGCCGGCGCCATCAACTCGGCAGCGCTGCTGCTGCGTTCCGCCAATGAGCGTCACCCCACGGGGCTTGGCAATTCCTCCGACCAGCTCGGCCGCAACTACATGGCTCACAACAATACCGCGATGATGGCGGTCAATCCGCTGCGGAAGAACCATGTCGTCTTCCAGAAGTCGCTGTGCATCAACGATTTCTACCTGAAGAACAACGTCAGGCCCTATCCGCTCGGCAACGTGCAGGGGCTGGGCAAGCTGCAGGGCGGCATGCTCACCGCCAACATGCGCTGGATGCCTGAGAGCTTGATGAGCTGGTTCGCAGAACGCAGCGTCGACTGGTGGATTATGTCCGAAGACCTGCCCGATCCAGGCAACCGGGTCACGGTGGATGGCGATGGCAAGATCCGGGTTTCCTACACGCCGAACAACCTCACATCCCACGGCGAACTGGTCAGCTACTGGACCAGGCTGATGAAGGGCCTGGGCTACCCCATCGTCATCACTCAGAAGATGGACATCACGGTGGCGATGCACCAGTGCGGAACCGCCCGCTTCGGCGATGACCCAGCGACATCGGTGCTCGATCCCAACTGCAAGGCCTGGGACCTCGATAACCTCTATGTCGTCGATGCGTCCTTCCTGCCCTCGTCGACAGCTGTAAATCCCTCGCTCACCATCGTGGCTCAGGCGGCAAGGACGGCTGATCACTTGCTCAGGGATGTGTTCTTGGTGCGGGACCATCTGCAGCCTGGTCAATGGCCGCGGGCCTAGGCTCTCATGCTAACAGGCGAGAGGGTTCGGATCCCGCCGCGGGCCAACGCGACGGTGATCCGTGCGGCTGCCGTTCACCCAAGGGAGACATTCGAACAGTCATGTGGATGGCGCGTACGATAGTTTAGATTTCTGGTTCTCTCGCTTGGACGCCATTTGGATGTCGAACACAGCAGTGGTCGACACGTGTCGATGCTAAACCATTGAAATTGATTGGCGCGCCCGACAGGATTCGAACCCATGACCCCCAGATTCGTAGTCTGGTGCTCTATCCAGCTGAGCTACGGGCGCTGACCGGGGCTGTCTCTAGTCTGATATGGCGTCGAATGCAAGCGCGTTTCGGGTTCCGTGAGAGGGTTGCGCCGTCTCTCGCGCCGCGGCTGAACCTCGTTCCAGAACAATCGCTTCCGGCCTGGGCCCCGAAGACGGGATGACGCCGGTGCGGCGCGCCCGTGATGCGGCGCCTGGACAGCATTGCAACACCTCCGGGCAAGCTTGGACGGCTAGGGCTGGGACTTCGCCATGGTGGCTTTGATCCGGAATAATGCTTTTGAGGCATGCGCTTCGTGGGGGAGTGCCTGGTCTTGCAATCCTGCTCACGCTTCTCCTTGCGACAAGGACCGGGGATGGCGGGCAATCCTTACCGGTTGTCTGGCATGCGGCGTGCCTGCGCTGCTGCTGCGCGCCGCCTCGCGCCAGCCCCGAACCCCCAGAAATCCCAGAACCCCCAGAACCCCCAGAACGCAATGTCACGATCGTGCTGAAACAGGCCGGCCCGGGCGGGGCCGATGCGGGGGTGCCCGGGGCAGGGCCCCCGGCGGGCCTCGCAACCTTCCCCGCCCCGCCGCGGCGCAGTCTGCGCGCCGGCGCGGTCGCCATGGCGGACTCGCCGCGGACGCGCGTCAGCCGCCCGCCCGCCACCACCATCGTCATGCTCCCGGCATCCATCCCGGCCATGGATACGGCCCAGGTGCTGCCCGCGATCGGCGAGGATCCCGCGCCGGTTCCCCCTCAGGACGTGGCGGACGGTGGCGAGGTCGATGGCAGGACGCTGCGCAATGCGCTTGCCGCCATGGCGGTCGGCGCGGTGGCCGATCGCATGCGGCCCTCGCGCCTGCTGGGCGGTGCGGCTTCGGACCCGCTCCTCGGCGGCACGCTGGACGGTCTCTGGGGACTGGCCCCGCAGGCGGCGATGAGCCTCATCGTCGGCGGCGGCGCGCCCGGCGCCCGGCGGATGGCGAGAGGGGCGGCGCGAGTCGTGGCTGCGGCCGCCAACCGGCAAATGGCCAGCCTGATGGAAGACGCCACCCGCTATGGCGTGGACAACGCCATCCCCTTCCTGCGCAACCTCGAGGTGGCGGCCGAATGGTATCCCGGCGCCCGCCCCAGCCTCGAGGCCCGCACCATCGACACGCTGTTCCAGTCGCAGGCCATGGACCATACCGTCTTCCTGCAGGCCTCGGTGCAATCGGACATCCGCGACACGACCGCCAACATCGGCATCGGCTATCGCTACCGGATGCCCGACAGCCCCTGGATGCTGGGCGTCAACGCCTTCTACGACCGGGCATTTCAGATCGGCCATGAACGCATGAGCATCGGGCTCGAAGCCTCCAACGGCGATTTCACCGTGTTCGGAAACCGATACGTCGCCCTCAGCGGCTGGACCGGAAAAAATGCCGATTTCGACGAGCGTCCTCTGTCCGGCTGGGACGCCGGGCTCGCCGGGCCGGTGCCCGGCCTCGAGGACCTCACCGTCTCGCTCGCGGCCTTCCGCTGGGAACAGCATACGGAACACGACAGGACCGGCCTGAGGCTGACGGCGGATTACGACGTCAGCCCCGCGCTGCAATTCGGCGCAATGCTGTCCGCCGATGACAGCGGCGACGTCAGGGCCGGGCTGCGGCTGAGCTTCCAGTTCGGCGCCGATGCGTTCGGCGGCAACGACGTGGCGCCTCCCACCGGGCGCGACCGCCGTCTCGATTTCGTCAACCGCGACAACCATATCCGCACCGAGAAGCGCGCGGTGCCGCACGACTATGCGATCCAGTTCTCCGTTCCCGAGGTCGATGCATCGAACCAGTCGTCGCTGGCCTTCGCACTCTCCGGAGCGCCGCTGTCGTCGCGCTACGACTACCAGATCGTCAGCTCCGGCGGTGGAGACCCCATTGTCGGCTCCGGTCCGGTGGCGGGCGATCCGCAGCCCGTGTCGGGGATCGACGTCTCGGGTCTTCCCGATGGCACGCTCACCGTCACCCTGCAGGTCACGTCGAAGCAGGGCGCTCACGGGCCGAAGGTCACGGCCCAGATCGCCAAGTCCACCGCAGCCCTCGGCGTGTCCACCTCGACGCCGTCGGCCGATCCCACCAATCTCAGCCCCATCGCCTTCACCATCCGCTTCAGCCAGCCGGTGAGCGGCTTCGAGCTCTCCGATCTCGCGGTGACCAACGGCACGGCGACAAATCTGCGCAGCTCCGACAACGCCACATGGACCGTCGATGTCAGCCCCGCCGGTCAGGGCGCGGTGGAACTGGCGATTCCGGCGGGAGTCGCTACCGGCAGCACCGGTGCGGCCAACGGCGCGTCCAACGCCACGCGCGTCGTCTATGACAGTGCCGGCCCTGCGGGCTATGCCGTGGCCTTCCTGGCGAGCCCCCACGACGCCACCGGCTTCGAGATCAGCGGCGCCGAACTGGGCAGCGCCTACAGCTTCACCATCAGCAGTTCGGCGGGCGGCGCGCCCGTCACCGGGAGCGGCGTCATTGCGGCGAACCGCCAGCAGGTCTCGGGTCTCGATCTCTCGGGACTTCCCGATGGCACGCTGACGCTGTCCCTCACCCTCACCGATGCGCTGGGCAATGCCGGCGCGCCCGCAACCGACACGCTGGCAAAGACCGGCGCCGGCCCGGTGATCATCGCCGTCACGCCACCCGCCGCAGGAGACTATGATGATCTCTAGACCCCAAATCCGCCGCCGCGCCGCCGTCCTGCTCGCATCGCTCTGCCTTCTCAACACCACGGCGGATGCCGCGACGCTGAACTTCACGCTCACCACCAGCAAGCCTGTCGCCGTCACCGGCACGCCGCGATTGGCCATCGATGTGGGTGGCGTCACGCGCTATGCCACCTATGCCGGGGGTTCCGGCACCAGTTCGCTCACCTTCTCCTACGCGGTGCAGGCGCGCGACTTCGATGCCAACGGCATCGCACTCGTCTCGCCGCTCGATCTCAATGGCGGCAGCCTGGTCGATGGCGCGGGCAATCCCGCCACCAATCTCGGCTTCACCCTTCCCGACACGTCGGGCATCCGCATCCAGACCTATACCGCCGCCTTCTCCACCGTCCCCGTCACCGCAGCCAACAAGACCGCCGTGGGCTTCACCATCGCCAAGGCGCCGCAGGGCGGCACCTATGACTACACCATCACCTCGAGCGGCGGGGCGGGCACGGTCACGGGCACCGGCACCATCGCCAGCAGTGCCCAGGCCGTGACCGGCGTCGACGTATCGAGCCTGCCCAGCGGCACGCTCACCCTCGCCGTCACCGTCACCACGGCCGCGGGTGGCACGGGTGCGGCGCGCCAGGCCACCACCTCCTATGACGGGTTGCCGCCCACGGGCTACAGCGCTGCCTTCCTCACCGGCACGGTGACGGTCGCCAACAGCACCGCCGCCGGCTTCCAGATCACCGGCGGCGAAATGGGCGCGAGCTACAGCTTCACCATCAGCAGTTCGGGCGGCGGCACGCCGGTCACCGGATCGGGTACCGTCACCGCCGATCCGCAGCAGGTCACCGGGCTCGATCTCTCGGGCCTCGGCGATGGCACGCTCACCCTGTCGCTCACGCTCAGCGACAGCACCGGCAACGCCGGCAGCGCCGCAACCGCCACGGCGACCAAGGACACGCTCGCCCCCACCATCGTCTCGGTCACGCCGCCGGCAAATGGCACCTATGACGACCTCTAGCCCCATCATCAGGCGCCTGCTCTGCGCCGCCGTGCTTTCGTGTTTGTGCGCTGTGCCTGTCACCGCCGCCACGCTGAGCTTCACCGTCAATGCCAGCCGAGCGGTCACCGTCACCGGCACGCCGCGCCTTGCCATCGACGTGGGCGGCGTCACCCGCTATGCCAACTATGCCGGCGGCTCGGGTTCCGCCGCCTTGTCCTTCGCCTATGCCATTCAGTCCGGCGACTTCGATGCCAACGGCATCACGCTGGTCTCGCCGCTGCAGCTGAACGGCGGCAGCATCGTGGACAGTGTCGGCAATCCGGCAACCAACCTTGCCTTCACCGCTCCCGATACCGCGAACCTCAAGGTCCAGACCTACACCACCGCCTTCTCGACGAGCCCTGTCACCACCGCCAATGCCACGGCGGTGGGCTTCACCATCGCCAAGGCGCCCACGGGCGCCACCTTCGACTATGCGATCACGTCAAGCGGCGGGTCCGGGTCCGTCACCGGGTCCGGCACCATTTCGGGCCCATCGCACAGTGTCAGCGGCGTCGATGTCTCCGCCCTGCCGGCGGGCACGCTCACGCTTTCCGTCACCGTCACCACCGCGGCGGGCGGCACCGGCGCGGCGAAGACGGCCAGCGCGGCGACCAGCTTCACCGGCCTGCTCGACGGCTTGCCCGCGTCCGCCGCCGCCTTCGCGCTGCGCCGCCTGTCGGGCAGCTATACAGGCCCGCTGGTGCGCGTGCGCCGCGCCTCGGACGGCACGCAGAAGGACATTCCCGCCACCGTCGCCGGCAACCTCGACACCACGGCGCTCGCGACCTTCTGCAGCGGCACCTCGTGCTTCGTGTCGACGCTTTACGACCAGAGCGGCAACGCGCAGGATGCCGTGCAGGCCACCGCGGGAAGCCAGCCGCGCATCTTCAATGCCGGCAGCGTCGAGCTCGAAAACGGCAAGCCGACGATGCGCTATACGGCCGCCGGCCAGCTCCTCGTCTTCCCGGCCCAGCCCAGCCAGACCATTGCGGGAACCATGGCCGCGGTGGCGCGGCTGACCGACACGACGGTGAACCGTCACATCATGGGCAACCGCAATGCCAACGGCGGGCGCATTCTCCGGGCGAATGCGGGCGGCGCCAGCTATGTGGTCGCCAACATCAACAGTGTCGGCATCACCCTCAGCGGCTCGTCGCTGCAGCAGCGCATCGTCATCCTGATGTCAGGCCCAACGTCCGTGCTGCTCGGCTCACTCGACGGCATCACGGCCAGCAGCGGCGCCAATTTCATTGCATCCTCGGCGGCGTTCTGGATCGGCGGCGGCGGTCCCTCGCAATCCGCCACGGGCGACTGGATCGGCACCATCTCCGAGGCCATGGTGTTCAACTCGTCCCTGTCCACCGCCAGTCGTCAGACACTGGAGCGCAACCAGGGCGCCTGGTTCGGCATCACCGTTCCCTAGAAATGAAGAACCCCGGCGTTTCCACCGGGGTTCATTCGTTTCAGCCGGACTGGCCGAGCGTCGGACGTCTTAGAAGTCCATGCCGCCCATGCCGCCGCCCATGCCGCCGCCCGGGGGCATGCCCATCGGGGCCTTGTCCTTGGGCTTCTCGGCGATCATGGCTTCCGTGGTGATCAGGAGCGACGACACCGAGGCAGCGTCCTGCAGCGCGATGCGCACGACCTTGGCCGGGTCGATGATGCCCTTGGCCACCATGTCGACGTACTCTTCGTTCTGCGCGTCGAAGCCGAAGTTGCCGTCCTTCTCGAGCAGCTTGCCGACAACGATCGAGCCTTCGACGCCCGCGTTCTCGACGATCTGGCGAAGCGGCGCCTCGAGCGCCTTCGACACGATGTTGATGCCGGCCTGGATGTCGGCGTTGGACGACTTCAGCGTCGCCACGGCCTTCTTGGCGCGCAGCAGGGCCACACCGCCGCCGGGGACGATGCCTTCTTCCACCGCAGCGCGGGTGGCGTTCAGCGCGTCGTCGACGCGGTCCTTGCGCTCCTTGACTTCCACTTCGGTCGAACCGCCGACCTTGATGACGGCAACGCCGCCCGCAAGCTTGGCGAGGCGCTCCTGCAGCTTCTCGCGGTCGTAGTCCGAGGTGGTCTCCTCGATCTGCGCCTTGATCTGAGCGCAACGGCCCTGGATGTCGGCCTTCTTGCCGGCGCCGTCGACGATCGTGGTGTTCTCCTTCTCGATCTTCACGCGCTTGGCGCGGCCGAGCATGTCGAGCGTCACGTTCTCGAGCTTGATGCCGAGGTCTTCCGAGATCACCTGGCCGCCCGTGAGGATCGCGATGTCCTCGAGCATGGCCTTGCGGCGGTCACCGAAGCCGGGAGCCTTGACGGCCGCGACCTTGAGGCCGCCACGCAGCTTGTTGACGACGAGGGTGGCAAGGGCTTCGCCCTCGATGTCCTCGGCGATGATCAGCAGCGGCTTCGAGGTCTGGACGACCGACTCGAGCACGGGGAGCAGCGACTGCAGCGAGGAGAGCTTCTTCTCGTGCAGCAGGATGTAGGCGTCGTCGAGCTCGGCGATCATCTTGTCGGCGTTGGTGATGAAGTAGGGCGAGAGATAGCCGCGATCGAACTGCATGCCCTCGACGACGTCGAGTTCGGTGTCGGCGGTCTTGGCTTCCTCGACGGTGATCACACCCTCGTTGCCGACCTTCTGCATCGCTTCGGCGATCATGTCGCCGATGGCCTTCTCGCCATTGGCCGAGATGGTGCCGACCTGGGCGACTTCGGCCGAGCCCTTGATCTTCTTGGCGCGCTTCTTGATGTCCTCGATGGCGACCGCGACGGCCATGTCGATGCCGCGCTTCAGGTCCATCGGGTTCATGCCGGCGGCCACGTTCTTGGCACCCTCGCGGACGATCGCCTGGGTGAGGACGGTGGCGGTGGTGGTGCCGTCGCCGGCGAGGTCGTTGGTCTTGGAGGCGACCTCACGGACCATCTGGGCGCCCATGTTCTCGAACTTGTCGTCGAGTTCGATCTCCTTGGCGACGGTCACGCCGTCCTTGGTGGTGCGCGGCGCGCCGAACGACTTGTCGATGACGACGTTGCGGCCCTTGGGACCGAGGGTGACCTTCACCGCGTTGGCGAGGATGTCGACGCCGCGCAGCATGCGCTCACGGGCATCGGCGGCAAAACGGACTTCTTTGGCAGCCATGGTTGCTACTCCTAATTACGGTTCTGAAGTTGTGGGGGAGACGAAGGTGGATCAGGCGGCCTTCTTGGACGCCGACTTGCCTTCGAGAACGCCCATGATGTCGCTTTCCTTCATGATCAGGTACTCGACACCCTCGATCTTGACCTCGGTGCCGGACCACTTGCCGAACAGCACGATGTCGCCGGCCTTGACGTCGAGGGGGGTGAGCTTGCCGGTCTCGTCGCGGCCACCCGGGCCCACGGCAATGATTTCGCCCTGCATCGGCTTCTCCTGAGCGGTGTCAGGGATGATGATGCCACCCTTGGTCTTGGTATCCTCTTCGACGCGCTTAACGACGACGCGGTCGTGCAACGGACGGAACTTCATGGTTTATCTCCTCGGAATGTCGTCATTTTTTGAGGTTTGAAACTGGCGGTTTCCCTCCGGAAGCCAGCCCTGCTAGCACTCGACATGACCGAGTGCTAGCAGTTGGGCAAGGAGATAGGATCGAGCGCGCGCCCCGTCAAGAGGGTGGCGAAAAGAAGGGTTAAGTTCTGGACATAGGGGCGGGGCCGGGGGCGGCTCAGGCCACCGGGCTCAGCCGCTCGCCCGGGTCCTCGTCGAAGAGCCCGTCGATGATCCGCAGCGCCCGGCGCAGGTCCTCGAGGCTGGCCGCGCCCGAAAAGCACACCCGCACCGCCCGGTCGTCAGAGCGCCGGTCGATGGCGAAGGCAGTGCCGGAGGTGATCTTCACCCCCCGGTCCAGTGCTGCCCGGGCAAAGTCGCCGGGCTGCCACTGGTCCGGCAGCTTCAGCCACAGGAAGGGCGACCCGGGGGCGCAGAGCACCGGCCGGCCGCGCAGGCCGTCGAGGGCGATTTTCCGTCGCGCGCCGTTTTCGGCGATGATCGCCGACAGGATGCGTGACGCGGTGTCGGATTCGATCCAGTGCCGCACCACTTCGGCGGCAAGGCCCACCGAGCGGCCGCCGGTCACCGTCTGCTGGCGCACCAGCGCGTCTTCCCGGCCCTCGGGCCCGATGAGGAAGCCCACACGCAGGCCAGGGGCCAGCGTCTTCGACACGCTGGTCACGTGATAGGTGCGTTCCGGCGCCAGGCTGAACAGGGTGGGGGGCTGCAGGCGGGGGTCGAGCAGGCGGAACAGGTCGTCCTCGATGATGGTCATGTTGCTGCGCCGGGCGATCTCAACGATGGCGTGGCGGCGCTCGAGGCTCAAGGTCGCCGAGGTCGGGCTCTGCAGTGTCGGCACGATATAGAGAAGCCGCGCCTCGCCGTTGCGGGCGGCGCGGCCGAGCGCCTCGGGCACCAGCCCGCCGTCGTCCATTTCGATCGGCACCAGCGTCACGCCGAGGTGGCGGGCGATGCCCTTGATGGTGGGGTAGTTGAGGCTTTCCACGAACATGCGGTCACCCGGCTGGGTGATGGAGGAGAGCGCGGCGATGATCGCCGCCTGCGCGCCCGCCGTCACCACCACGCGGGACTCGTCCACGCTGATGCCGCTGCGGGCGAGCCAGGTGACGCCCATCTGCCGGTGCAGCGGATAGCCCTCGGGCGGGGGGTAATGCAGCAGGTCCAGCCGACCGGCGGAGCGGGTGACCTCGTCCAGCGCCCGGTCGATCTCGACGGCCGGCGTCACCGGCGGGGCGGTGGCAAGCGACAGGTCGATGAGACCGTCCTCCCGCCGGGCCACCGGCTGGAACGGGGTCGCCGCCGGGGCAGGGGCCTTGAGGTAGCTGCCGCGCCCCACCTCGCCTGACAGCAGCCCCAGCTTCTCCGCCTCGGCATAGGCCCTCGTCACCGTGCCGGTGGTGACACCCAGCCGGTAGGCCAGTTCGCGCTGCGGCGGCAGGCGGTCGCCCGGCTTCAGCCGGCCGGCCTGCGCATCGGCGCGAATGGCCTCGGCGATTTCAAGATAGAGCGGACGCTCGCGGCGGAGTTCGGGAAGCCAAATTGTCATGAGGACAATGTTTCACTTGTGCGTAATTGTACCGATACAGTACACTCTCGAAACGGCACAATCAAGCGTAAAATTAGATACAATAGAGACAATTGGTGGACGCCATGCGCGATTACATCCTGACCCAGGCCCTCTCCCGTGACAGCACATATCCGTTTCCCCGGCTTCGCCGCATGCTGCGCAACTGGTTCAACAAGCGCGACCTCCGCATGATCGAGGGCTTCGACGACTACATGCTCAGCGACATCGGACTCACCCGCAGCGACCTCCGCCACCTGCGGGGCCTGCCGCTCGACGTCGACCTTCAGCACGAGATGGACCGCCTGCGCGAAAGCCGCTCGCGCCGGGGCGTCCGGGGCCGCTGATCAGAACAGCGGCGCCACCGCCCGGTAAAGCGCCCGGAACCGCGTGAGTCGATCGGCATAGGCCGCGGCAAGTGCGGGGTCGGGCGCCACCTCGGCAGCGATCGGCGGCTTGGTGCACACGGCGGTGACGTCCTCACCCGTTGCCGCCAGCCGCGCCAGCCTGGCCGCGCCGAAGGCGGGGCCTGCTTCGGAGCCGTCTTGCAGCAGCACCGTCCTGTTCAGCGCGCTGGCGAGGATCTTCATCCAGAAGCGGCTCTTCGATCCGCCGCCATTGACGGCGATGCGCGGCGGGAGCGGGCCCGTCGCTTCCAGATATCCCTGCGCATCGGCGAGCGAGAGCGCCACCCCTTCGAGCACGGCCTGCGTCACCTGTTCCGGCGTCGTCGCGGGGGTGAGCCCGAACAGCACGCCCTTGGCATGCGGGTTGTTGTGCGGCGTGCGCTCGCCCGAGAGATAGGGCAGGAACAGCACGGGCGAAGGTCCTGTGAAGGCGCGTTCGGTGTCCTCCAGCAGCTCGCCGATGTCCTCGCGGCCCAGCAGCCCGGCCGCCCAGGCAAGGGCGCCGGCACCGTTCAGCAGCGCCGCCATCTGGAACCAGCGGCCGGGCAGGGCATGGCAGAAGGTGTGGATCAAATGTTCCGGGGACGGACGATAAGACTCGCGCGCCACGAAATACTGTGTCGCCGTGCCGAGCGAGATGAAGGCATCGCCCTCGTTCACCGCACCGCTCGCCACCGCTCCCGCCGCCGCATCGCCAGCACCGGTGGCGACGATGATGCCTGGAGGCAGTCCCCATTCCTTCGCCACGGCACCTTGCAGCAGGCCGGAGACGGCGTTTCCCTCCAGAGCAGTCGGCAGCATCGCCAGCGGAATGCCCGCGGCCGCGGCGATCTCCGGCGACCACTCGCGCTTGGCCCCGTCGAGAAGCAGCGCGCCGGAGGCATCGCACATGTCGGTGGCGAAGCCGTGGGTGAGCCTGAAGCGCAGGTAATCCTTGGGCAGCAGCAGGTGCCGCGCGCGGCCGAGCACCTCGGGCTCGTGGCGCGCCAGCCAGAGCAGCTTCGGCGCCGCGAAGCCCGGCATGGCGGGCACGCCCGCGATGGTGCCGATCGTCGGAAGCTTGCGGTTCAGTTCCTCGGCCTCGGCATGCGCGCGCCCGTCATTGTGCAGGATGGCGGGGCGGATGGGCTCGCCCGCGGCATCGAGCAGCACGGCCCCATGCATCTGCCCCGACAGCCCGATAGCCCTGATCTCAGCCCAGGCCTTGCCGGCCCTTTGGCGCAGCTCGGCGATCGTCTGTTCGACGGCGGCCCACCAGTCGGCGGGGTTCTGCTCCGACCACAGCGCCTTCGGGCGCGCGACGGTGAGCGGTGCGGTCGCCGAGGCGATGATGCGCTGTTCGCCATCCACCACCACCGCCTTGACGGAGGAGGTGCCGAGGTCGATGCCGAGATACATGGGTTCAGCCCTGCCTCAGCTTTTCTGGGCGACGAGCATGTAGTTCACGTCCATGTCGCGGCTCACCTTCCACTGCCGGGTGAAGGGGCTGTAGGTCACGCCCAGCTCCTCCTTCGTGGTGAGCCCATTGTCGGCGAGCCAGCCCTTGAGCTCGGCGGGCGTGATGAACTTCTCCCACTGGTGAGTGCCCTTGGGCAGCCAGCCCAGCACGTATTCCGCCCCGATGATGGCAAGCCCGAAGGACTTCAGCGTACGGTTGAGGGTGGCCACGAACATCAGCCCGCCGGGCTTCAGCATGGACGCACAGGTGCGGGTGAAGGCGACGGGGTCGGCCACGTGCTCGATCACCTCCATGTTGAGGATCACGTCGAACCGCTCGCCCGCGGCGGCGAGGTCCTCCGCCGTGCCCACGCGGTAGTCGATGTCGAGGCCCATCTCGTCGCGATGGACGGTTGCGGTCTTGATGTTCCGCTCCGAGGGGTCGACCCCGGTGATCGCGGCCCCCAGCCGTGACATGGGCTCGGTCAGCAGGCCCCCGCCGCAGCCGATGTCGAGGAAGCGCAGGCCCCGGAAGGGCTCCCGCTCCAGAGGGTCGCGCCCGAGCCTGGCCGTCACCTGTTCCTTGATGAACTGCAGGCGGACCGGGTTGAACACGTGCAGCACCCCGAACTTGCCTTTGGGGTTCCACCATTCGGCCGCCATGGCGGAGAATTTGGCGACTTCGGAGGGGTCGAGCGAAGGGACTGCGGCGGTCATTCTGAAATCCAATTTAATGCTTTGGCCATTATTGCATAAGGGAAGTCTGTCATCTATGAGTACGCCGCGCCGCTCCCGGGGGTTCAAATTCCTTCAGAGTTGACCACCAGCCGGACCTCCCGAGTCGGGGTTTCCGGGCGGCAGGGGACATGAAAGGTTTTGGGCCGATGGGCCGTCTGGTTATGAAGTTCGGGGGAACTTCGGTTGCGGATATCGCCCGCATCCGCAACGTCGCCCGCCACGTCGAGCGCGAGGTCAAGGCCGGCCACCATGTGGCCGTGGTGGTTTCCGCCATGTCAGGGACGACCGACCGGCTCGTCGGCTGGTGCCGCGAGGCCGCCGCCGTCCACGATGCCCGCGAATATGACGCCGTGGTCGCTTCCGGCGAGCAGGTCACCGCCGGCCTCCTCGCCATTGTCCTCCAGGACCTCGGCATTCCCGCCCGCTCCTGGCAGGGCTGGCAGATCCCGTTGAAGACCGACGGCGTCCATGGCGCCGCCCGCATCGCCGGCATCGACGGCGACGAGATCAGGAAGCGCATGGACCAGGGCCAGGTGGCCGTGATCGCCGGTTTCCAGGGCATCGGCCCGGACCGCCGCATCACCACGCTGGGCCGCGGCGGGTCCGATACCTCGGCGGTGGCCATCGCCGCCGCACTGGATGCCGCCTGCGACATCTATACCGACGTCGACGGCGTCTATACCGCCGACCCCCGGATCGTGACCGGTGCGCAGAAGCTCGACCGCATCTCCTACGAGGAGATGCTGGAGCAGGCCTCCCTCGGCGCCAAGGTGCTGCAGACCCGTTCGGTCGAGCTCGCCATGGTGTATAAGGTGCCGCTCCAGGTGCGCTCGAGCTTCGAGGCGCCGGACGCGCCGAACCAGAACAAGCCCGACGGGACCGGTCCCGGAACACTCGTTTGCGATGAGGAACGTATCGTGGAACAGCATGTCGTCAGTGGTGTCGCCTATTCGCGCGACGAGGCAAAGGTTTCCGTCCGCCGCGTCAAGGACCAGCCCGGCGTCTCCGCCGCGATCTTCGGGCCCTTGGCCGAGGCCGACATCTCGGTCGACATGATCGTCCAGAACATCTCCGCCGACGGCGCCTTCACCGACATCACCTTCACGGTGGCGCGGAAGGACCTGCGCAAGGCGCTGGAAGTGCTGAACGCCGTCCGCTCGAAGGTGGGCTTCGACGAGCTCGCGCATTCGGCCGACGTCGCCAAGGTGTCGATCGTCGGCATCGGCATGAGGAGCCACGCCGGCGTCGCCGCCAAGATGTTCAAGGCGCTGGCCGAGAAGGGCATCAACATCCAGGCCATCACGACCTCCGAGATCAAGACCTCGGTGCTGATCGACGAGGCCTATACAGAACTCGCCGTGCGCGCTCTGCACACGGCCTATGGCCTCGACGCCAAGGTCGCCTGATCGGATCATGCGCCTCGTCATCCGCCACACCATGACGAAGACCGGCCGCTGCAAAGCGGTCCGCGTCTCCGTACGCGGGGACGGCGGCTGATGGCAACCTCCGCCCTCGGCCCGCGCGTCCTGCTCAGAAGGCTCCGCGAGGTCATGGCGGAGCCGGTCACAGCGCAGAAGCGCCTGGACAAGATCGTCCAGATCATCGCCGCCAACATGGTGGCCGAGGTCTGCTCGATCTATGTCATGCGGCCCGGCGACTTCCTCGAGCTCTATGCAACGGAAGGCCTCAAGCGCGAGGCCGTGCACAAGTCCAAGCTGAAGGCAGGCGAGGGCCTCGTCGGCACCATCGCCAAGCAGGCGATCGGGCTGAACCTTTCCGACGCGCAGCAGCACCCGTCGTTCAAGTATCTCCCCGAGACGGGCGAGGAAATCTACCACTCCTTCCTCGGCGTGCCGATCATGCGCGGCGGCTCCGTCATCGGCGTGCTCGTGGTGCAGAACCGCACGCGCAGGCACTACACCGAGGAAGAGGAAGAGGCGCTGCAGACCACGGCCATGGTGCTGGCCGAGGTCATCGCCGCAGGCGAACTGCGCGAGGTGGCGAGCGAGGTCGCCGCCGACGTCGCCCATGTCCGCAGCCATCATCTGCGCGGCGATTCCCTTGCGGAAGGTGTGGCCCTCGGCCATGCCGTGCTGCATGAGCCGCGCGTCGTCATCCAGAACCTCATCGCCGAGAACGTGCCTGCCGAAAAGCGCCGCCTCGAGGATGCGGTGGCCCAGCTCCGCGCCCATGTCGATGAATTGCTCGACGGGTCGGACGCGCAGCGCGGCGCCACCGAATATTCGGACGTGCTGGAGACGATCCGCATGTTCGCCCATGACAAGGGCTGGATGAACCGCCTGCGCGAGGCGATCGACACCGGCCTCACGGCGGAAGCCGCCGTCGAGCGCGTGCAGAACGACAACCGCGCACGCATGACGAGGACGCCGGATCCCTATCTGCGCGAGCGCATGCACGACCTCGACGACCTGTCGAACCGCCTGCTGCGCATCCTCACGGGTGCGATCGCCACTGCTTCGCGCACCGACCTGCCGCAGAATGCCATCGTCGTCGCCCGCAACATGGGCCCCGCCGAGCTCCTCGACTATGACCGCTCGAAGCTGCGCGGCGTGGTGCTGGAGGAGGGCGGCCGCACCAGCCACGTCGCCATCGTCGCCCGGGCGCTCGGCATCCCTGCCATCGGCCAGGCCGAGGGGCTGATCGATCTCGTCGACACCGGAAGCCCGGTCATCGTCGACGGCAGCACGGGCGAGGTCTTCGTTCGTCCGTCCACGGACCTTCAGCGCTCCTACGCCGAAAAGGTCCGCTTCTATGCCAGGAAGCAGGCGCAGTATGCGGCACTGCGCGACGAGCCCGCCATTTGCCGCTCGGGCGAGCGGATCGAGCTCAACATCAATGCCGGCCTCATCGTCGACCTGCCGCATCTCCATGATTCGGGCGCCGATGGCGTCGGCCTCTACCGCACCGAGCTGCAGTTCATGATGGCCAGCCGCTTCCCGCGCCTGTCGCAGCAGATGCGCCATTACGAGGCGATCATCGAGCAGGCGCAGGGCAAGCCCGTCACCTTCCGCACGCTCGACATCGGCGCCGACAAGGTGCTGCCCTATCTCCGCCAGCCGAAGGAGGAGAACCCGGCGCTCGGCTGGCGTTCGATCCGCATGGCGCTGGACCGTCCGGCCCTGCTGCGCCTTCAGCTCCGAGCCCTGATGATGGCGGCGGAAGGCCAGCCGATGAAGATCATGTTCCCGATGATCGCCGACGTCGAGGAATACAAGCGTGCCGTCGAGGTCGTCGAGATCGAGAAGCAGCACCTGCTGAAGCGCGGCCACAAGCTGCCGCAGCCCCTGAAGCTGGGCGCCATGATCGAGATCCCGTCGCTGCTCTGGCAGCTCGACCACCTGCTGCCGCTCGTCGACTTCGCCTCGATCGGGTCCAATGACCTCGTGCAGTTTCTCTTCGCCTCGGACCGCGGCAACCCCAAGCTCGCCGGCCGCTACGATCCCCTGAGCCCGGCGGCGCTGGGCGCCATGCGCCTGATCGTCGAGAAGGCGGCGGAACACAAGAAGCCGGTGACGCTGTGCGGCGAACTGGGCGGCCGCCCGCTGGAAGCCATGGGCCTCATCGGCGTCGGCCTCACCTCGGTGTCGATGGTGCCCTCGGGAATTGGCCCGGTGAAGGCCATGCTGCGCTCGCTCGACCGCCAGAAGCTGTGGGCCTTCATGGAACCGCTCCTGAAGAGTCCGCTGCACACGCTGCGGCCCGAACTGCTCGAGTTCGCCCAGAGGAACGGCGTGGTGCTGTAGCCCTTCCGTCTTCTCCCGCTCCTTCTGCGGGAGAAGAAGGGACCCGTTGCGGCACGCAACGGGGAGATGAGGGGATCGTGATGCTGCCCTTGCCGGAACCCGCTTCCCCTCACCTCCCCCAACTGCGTTGGGGCCCCTTCCTCTCCCGCTCCGCGGGAGAGGACGGTTTACCAAGCCCCGCGTTAGCTTCCCATTCACCATTCTCGGTCATTCTTGGGCAAACGGTAAACACTGCCCGAGAGTGGTAACATGCGTGATGACAGCGTCGAGATGACCGGACCGGCCGAGGCCCCCGAGGAGATGCAGGAAGCGGCCGCCGCCGAGGAGCCCGTGCATCACCACCTCGAAATCCGCGACAGGCCCGACGGCGAGACCGACCCGCTCGGCGAGGCCGGCTGGTACCTCGAGCACGAGCGCCTGATGCGCGGCCTGTCGCTGGAGGAGGCGGCGGAAGGCTGCGGCATCCACCCCTATCACCTCGAGGCCATCGAATACGGCGACATGACCTGCCTGCCGGAACGCGCCGAAGCGCTGGGCATGATCGGCGCCTATACCGCCTTCCTGGGCTTCGACCCGGAGCCGCTGGTGCAGCATTTCGGCCAGTTCATGCCGGTGCCGGAGCTGTCGGCCGAAATCCGCCACCCGGCCAATCCGGGCCCGCTGTCGAGCGCCAAGATCCTGGCTTTCGCCCGTTCCGCCAAGCTGCCGAAGATGAACCTCAGGCGCGTGCCGGGCGGTGCCGGCGGCCTCGTCGCGGGTCTGGCGGGTGCCGTCCTGCTGTTCGGCGCCGCGAGCTACATGATGATGCCCGGCGCCGGCAAGGCCCCGGCCAAGTCGGTGGACATGAGCAGCACCGAATATCCCCCGCCGCCGGCCCCGCCCGGCGCCGATCCCATGCCCACGGCCTCGACCGGCTCCGACACCGCCGACGTGACGGTGGGTGACGAGCCGATGCCCAAGGACGAGACCCAAACTGCCGCGGCACCCTCCGGCCAGAACGACCTCGAAGGCACCGGCCTCGACGGCATCACGGCACTGATCCAGAAGAACGTGCCGCAGACCGCGGCCGCCGTGGCGCCGCCGCAGCCGCCGGCCTCTGCCGTGGCCTCCGCCGACGGCCACCAGTTCGGCGACGCCAATGCCGACAGCCATCTGACGCTGAAGGCCAAGGCGCCCGTCTGGGTGCGCATCGAGGACGGCAACGGCAATGTCGTGATGACCCAGATGCTGATGAAGGGCGACACCTACCGCGTGCCGAACCGCGACGGCCTCGTGGTCATCGCACGCGATGGCGGCCTGCTCACCTACATCATCGACGGCAAGGAGAAGGGCCTGCTCGGCACGCCCGGCGAAATCCTGGTCGGCCGCTCGCTCGACCTCAAGTCCTTCGAAGGCTGACGCGCGGGCCTTGCGCGCCGTCGTCCAGCGGGTTTCCGAAGCCTCCGTCACGGTCGATGCCCAGGTCACGGGCGCCATCGGCCGTGGCTTTCTCGTGCTGGTCTGCGCCATGGCCGGCGACACCGAGAAGGAGGCGGAGAAACTCGCCCGCAAGGTGTCCGCGCTGCGCGTTTTCCGTGATGACGCCGGAAAGATGAACCTGCCGCTCTCGGCCGTCGGCGGTTCGGTGCTGGCGGTCAGCCAGTTCACCCTCGCCGCCCAGGGCATGGAAAGCGGCAACCGCCCCGGCTTCTCGCGCGCCGCACCGCCGGACCTGGGCCAGCGCCTTTATGACCACTTCTGCACGGTCCTCCGCGCCGACGGTGTTACGGTCGAAACCGGCGTCTTCGCCGCCGACATGAAAGTGGCGCTCGTCAACGACGGGCCGGTGACCATCCTGTTCGACACCGCCGGCTGAGCCGCTCGTTCCCCCATCCCCAATGCCGTCACCCCAGCGAAAGCTGGGGCCCAGCTTTCTTGAGCTTCGTAACGATTGTTTTTAGACGATTTTTTGATGGCTACTCCCCTAGCCAAACCCCATTCAACCAGGCTGTAGAGCCTTCCGAGCGGCTTACGGAGTGGATTGTGGTCATCAAAGCGGGGCCCCAGCTTTCGCCGGGGTGACGGACCGAAAACAGGGTGCGCACCCCCTCCACTTTCCGTTGTCGTCAAATAACGTACCCCAGCCATGCAACGAAAGCGGGGTACTTGCGTTGCATTATAATATCGAATGCATATTATATCGCCATGCCAAGAAATGACCCCCGCCGCGAAGCCGCCTTGCGCCTGGTGGAGACCTCCCGTCTCCTCCGCGCCGTGGTCGAGCAACGTCTGAAGCCCCATGGCCTGAACCGGGCCCAGTTCTCGACGCTGGCCCGGCTCGACCGGCAAGACGGGCAGTCGCAGAACGAGCTCGCCGATTCGCTCGAGGTGCAGCCCATCGCCATGGTGCGCCTCGTCGACCAGCTGAGCGCCGAAGGCCTGGTCGAGCGCCGCAACGACCCCGCCGACCGGCGCGTCAACCGTCTCCACATCACCGAGGCCGGGCGGAAACGCGTTCGCGACCTCGACAGTTTCAAGGAGGAGATGGGCGAGGAGCTCTTCGCCGGCTTCTCCGAGGCCCAGATCCTCGGCCTGCTCGACGCCTTCGACGGCCTCCACACCAATCTCAAGACCATGCAGGCGGCCGATGCCGCCACCACCAAGCTGAAGAAATCAGGTACGTAAGATGAGTGACGTGAACACAATTGCCCCCAAGCCCCGCCGCCGCTGGCTCCGGCGCTTCCTGCTGCTGGTCGTGCCGGTGATCGCCATCGCCGTGGGCCTCGCCATCTACCTGAACGGCGGCCGCTACATCTCGACCGACAATGCCTATGTCTCGGCCCAGAAGGTGCTGGTCACGCCGCAGATTTCGGGCACGGTGAACGACATCAAGGTGGCCGAGGGCCAGAAGCTCAAGGCCGGCGACCTGCTTTTCACCATCGATCCGAAGCCGTATGAAATCGCCCTGGCCGAGGCCAAGGCGGCGCAGACCCGCGCCGAGACGGATTTCGCCGCGCTGAAGACGCAGTACGAAGGCTTCGCCCCCCAGATCGAGCTTGCCCAGCAGACCGTCGACCTGCGCCAGTCCGAGGTCGACCGCAAGTCGCAGCTGCTCGCCAGCAAGGTCGTGGCCAAGTCCGACATCGAGGAGGACCAGGTCAACCTCGAGCAGGCGCGCTCGGCGCTTTCCTCGCTGCAGCAGGGCCAGCGCAATGCGCTGAGCCAGCTCGGCGGCAACCCGGCCGCGACGCTCGAGACCTACGGCCCGTGGCTCGCCGCCAAGGCGGCGGTCGACCGTGCCCAGTGGAACCTCGACCAGACGGTGCTGAAGGCGCCGCTCGACGGCATCGCCACGCAGGTCACCAACATCCAGCTCGGCCGCTTCATCGCGGCGGGTTCGCCGGTCTTCGCCATCGTCAGCGACCAGGACGTGTGGGTCGACGCCAACCCGAAGGAGACCGACATCACCTGGCTCAAGCCCGACCAGCAGGTGACGATCACGGTCGACGCCTTCCCCGCCCAGCCGTTCAAGGGCCGCGTCTCGTCCATCAGCCCCGGCACGGGTGCGCAGTTCTCGCTCATCCCGGCACAGAATGCCGCCGGCAACTGGGTCAAGGTCGTGCAGCGCGTGCCGGTGCGCATCACGCTCGACCCGGGCCAGGATCTCTCCATGCTGCGCGCCGGCATGAGCGTCAACGTCGACATCGACACCCACCGCCAGCGGACCCTGGCCGGCCTGCTGCGCTGGGAAGCCGTCGCGGCGCCGATGCAGGAAGCCGCGAAGTAGGTCCGCCGCCATGAGCGCCGCCGCATATGCCAAGGCCACGGAAGCCCCGGTGATCCACCGGGGCCTCATCACCGTCTGCGTGATGCTGGCCACCATCATGCAGGCGCTGGACACGACGATCGCCAACGTGGCGCTGCCCTACATGCAGGGCTCGCTCGGCGTGACGCTGGACCAGGTCAACTGGGTCCTCACCTCCTACATCGTCGCCGCCGCGATCATGACCGCGCCTTCGGGCTGGCTCGCCGTGCGCTTCGGCCGCAAGAAGGTGTTCATCATCGCCGCCGCCGGCTTCACCGTCGCCTCGCTGCTCTGCGGTGCCGCACAGGGCATCACCGACATGGTGGCCTATCGCCTGCTGCAGGGCGTGTTCGGCGCGGCGCTGGTGCCGCTGTCCCAGGCCGTGATGATGGACATCTACCCGCCCGAGAAGCGCGGCCAGGCCATGGCCATCTGGGGCATGGGCGTCATGCTCGGGCCTATCATGGGCCCGACACTCGGCGGCTGGCTCACCGAATACTACACCTGGCGCTGGGTCTTCCTCATCAACCTGCCCTTCGGCATCGCCACCGTGCTCGGCCTCATGGCCTACATGCCGGACACCAAGCCGCGCGAGATGCGCTTCGACTGGCTGGGCTTCGCCACGCTCAGTCTGGCCATCGGCTTCCTGCAGCTCATGCTCGACCGCGGCGAAAGCCAGTCGTGGTTCCAGTCCAACGAGATCATCATCGAGGCGCTGATCGCCGGCGCCGCGGGCTATCTTTTCATCGCCCACACGGCCACGGCGGACAAGCCCTTCGTGCCGCCGCAGCTGTTCAAGGACTGGAACTTCACCTTGGGCGTCTTCTTCATGTTCATCGTCGGCGTCCTCATCCTCGCCAGCGTCGCGCTGATCACGCCCTTCGTGCAGAACGTCATGGGTTACCCCGTGCTCGACGCCGGCTTCCTGCTCGGCACCCGCGGCATCGGCACCATGGCCTCGATGATGGTGGTGGGCCGGCTGCTGTCCTTCGTCGACGCCCGGCTGCTGATCGGCATCGGCATCGCCTGCTCGGCCGTCTCGCTGTGGGTGATGACCGGCATCTCGCCGGACATCTCGGTCTTCACCATCGTGTGGACCAGTGTGGTCCAGGGCATCGGCCTCGGCCTCGTCTTCGTGCCGCTCAACACCATTTCCTTCGCCACGCTGCCGCCGCAGCTCCGCACCGAGGGCGCCTCGGTGTGGACGCTGATCCGCAACATGGGTTCCTCGATCGGCGTCTCCATCGTCATCGCCCAGCTGACCAGCGGGACGACGCTGATGCATGCCCGCATCGCCGAGCTGATCACGCCCTTCAACGCCGGCTTCCAGCTGAACTTCATTCCGCTGCTCGATCCCTCGACCACCGAGGGCGTCGCGATGATCGACCGCATGGCCACGGGCCAGGCCGCCACCATCGCCTACCAGAACGACTTTTTGCTGATGACGCTGATGGGCGTGCTCTGCCTGCCGCTGGTGCTGTTCTTCAAGAGCCCGAAGCGCGCCAAGGCCGGGGCGAAGCCCGCCGCCGCCATGGCCGATGCCGGGCACTGAGGACTGGAGAAAGTACGGCCACTTCATTTCTGAGCGCAGTTCCCTCCCCCCTTGTGGGGAGGGATCGAGGGTGGGGGGACCACGAGTCCGCTGCCTGTTGCCGAGCCCCGGGGAACGCCCCCCACCCTAACCCCTCCCCACGAGGGGGAGGGGGCACGTTGTCGCCGGTCTCCGCGCGGGCCTTGCAGCACAAAAGGGATGCATTCGGCGCGAGCCCGCTCTAGATAGCCGCCCATGTCCACCATTCCGCACGAAAAGCTCGACCGCATCATCCACCGCTTCGCCAGTGTCCAGCATGACATGTCGTCCGGGGCGGTGTCGGGCGATGCCTTCGTCAGGCTGTCCAAGGAATATGCCGACCTCGAGCCGACGGCCCGCAAGGCGCAGGACCTGCGCAAGGCCTATGACGAGCGCCGCGACCTCGAAGACATGGTGAAGGCCGGCGGCGAGCTGGCCCAGATGGCCGAGGCCGAGCGCCCGCTGCTCGAAGATCGCATCGAGAAAATGGAACAGGAGATCCGCATCCTGCTGTTGCCCAAGGATGCCGCCGACGACAAGAACGTCATCCTCGAGGTGCGCGCCGGAACCGGCGGCGACGAGGCGGCGATCTTCGCCGGCGACCTGTTCCGCATGTACCAGCGCTATGCCGCGTCCAAGGGCTGGCGCGTCGAGGTGATCTCGGCCAGCGAGGGCGAGCATGGCGGCTACAAGGAAGTGATCGCCAACATCTATGGCGCGGGCGCCTTCGCGCACCTGAAGTTCGAGTCGGGCGTGCACCGCGTGCAGCGCGTGCCGGCCACCGAGACGCAGGGCCGCATCCACACGTCCGCCGCCACCGTCGCGGTGCTGCCCGAGGCCGAGGACGTCGACATCAAGATCGAGGACAAGGACCTGCGGATCGACGTCTACCGTTCCTCCGGCCCCGGCGGCCAGTCGGTCAACACCACCGATTCCGCGGTGCGCATCACCCACATCCCGACGGGCCTCGCGGTGGCCCAGCAAACCGAGAAGTCGCAGCTCAAGAACAAGAACGCCGCGATGAAGCTGCTGCGCGCCAGGCTCTACGAGATCGAGCGCAACCGCATCGACAGCGAGCGTTCCGCCACCCGCAAGGACCAGGTGGGCTCGGGCGACCGCTCGGAGCGCATCCGCACCTATAATTTCCCGCAGGGGCGCTGCACCGACCACCGCATCAACCTGACCCTCTACAAGCTCGACCAGATCATCGAGGGCCCGGCGCTGGAGGAAATGGTGCAGGCGCTGATGACCAACCACCAGGCGGAGCTTCTGGCGCAGCAGGAAAATGCCGCCTGACACCCTTGCGAGCCTTCTTGCCGCCGCCAGCGCGCGGCTGAAGGCTTCGGGCTCCGAGACCCCGATGCTCGACGCGCGCCTGCTGCTGCAGGCCGCCGCCGGGCTGACCCGGGAGGACCTGATCCTCGGCCCTGACCGCCAGCTCTCGCGCGAACAGCTCTCCGTCTTCGAAGGCTTCGTGGGCCGCCGCGCGCATCACGAGCCGGTCTCCCGCATTCTCGGCGCGCGCGAGTTCTATGGCCGCGTCTTCCGGGTGACGCCCCATACGCTGGACCCGCGGCCCGACACCGAGACGATCATCGAGGCGGCGCTGAAGCTGATGCCCCAGGCCGCACGCCTGCTCGATCTCGGCACCGGCACCGGCGCCATCGCCATCACGCTTCTCGCCGAACGGCCGGATGCGACGGGGATCGCGACCGACCTTTCTCCCGCAGCACTCGCGGTGGCGCGGGAGAATGCCGAACGCCTCGGCGTTGCCGGCCGGCTCACCTTGCTGGCGGGCAGCTGGTTCGCGCCGGTCTCGGGCCTGTTCGACATCATCCTGTCGAATCCCCCCTATATCCCGTCAGGTGAAATTGCAGGGCTGGACCCGGAGGTGCGGAACTTCGACCCCGCACTGGCACTTTCAGGAGGAACCGACGGCCTCGACCCCTATCGCATCATCGCATCCGGCGCTGCCGCCCACCTGGCGGCGGGTGGTCGTGTTCTGGTCGAGATCGGGGCGGGGCAGGCGGCCGACGTCGAGCGCATCTTTGTGGCCCGGGGGTTCCTGCCGGCCGGGCGGCACAGCGACCTTGGCGGTCACGTCCGCTGCCTCGGCTTTAACCGCGCCCAAAAATAGCGTTTGGAAATGAAGGGCCTGTGGGCTAAATGAGAGTCGGAAACGCTTTCTGCCCTTTGTATTGGTGCCGGGAACGACGTGGGGGCAGCGCCGGGATGGCGCAAGCCCAGTTGCAATCAGCACAGGCGGGGACATGGCAAGAGCCCTCCGGGACTCGCGCCGCTGGCGGAAGCCTTCTCAAACCAACGGGTTAAGCTTGATAACGCTCACTTTCTGAGCAGATGTGAAACCGGATTGCCGCGGAACCACAGGTTTCCGTGAAGCAATGCGTGCAACCTAAAGTCAGACCAAGTCTGAAGATGGAATTTCGATGAGACCGACTCACAAGAACCGCAACCGCAACCGCCATCGCAGCGGAGGTGGCGGCGGGGGCGGCGGCGGCGGTGGCGGCGGCAACCCGCTCAGCCGCGTCTACGAGAGCAACGGTCCGGACGTGAAGGTCCGCGGCACCGCCCAGACGGTGGCCGACAAGTACCTACAGCTCGGCCGCGACGCCCAGTCGGCGGGCGACATCGTGATGGCGGAAAGCTATTTCCAGCACGCCGAGCACTACCTCCGCATCGTCTTCGCGGCGCAGGCCTACAACCAGCAGAACAATCCGCAGCTGGCGCAGCAGCAATACCGACGCCAGGACGACGAGTTCGACGACGAGGACCTCGAGGATTCGGGCGAGGCCTCGGTCGAGCAGCGCGGCCAGGGCCAGCAGGGCGGCGAGCCCGAGGGCATGGGCGACCAGCCTTCCATGGAGGCCGCCGACCGGCCGCCGCAGAACCAGCAGTCCCGCCAGCCGCGCAACGACCGCGATTTCAACCGGGACAACAACAACCAGAACCGCGACAACAACAACCGCGACCGCTTCCGCCCGCGCTGGCAGGACCGCCGCAATAACGACAACCAGCAAGGCCAGCCGGGCGAACCCCGCCAGCAGGCCGCGCAGCCCCGCCAGGAGGAGCCGCCGCGCAGTGAGCCGACTCCGGCTCCGGCCCCGGTTGCTGCAGCCGAGGAGTCGGATCGCTGGGAGGCGCCGTCCTTCCTGCGCCGCCCGGCCCCCGCTCCGGCACCTGTCGAGGCCGCTGCCGAGGAGGTCGCCGCCGCCCCGGTGAAGCGCCGCCGCACCCGCAAGGAGACGGCAGCCGAAGTGCCGGAAGCCTCCGACTGAGGCGTGCGTGGCCTGCGGCTGCAGGACCCGCCAGACCATCAGGGCGGCGCCACCGGCGCCGCCCTTTTCCGTGCCCGGAACGGGCGGCGGCAGGCTTGTCAAAACCCCTGATACGGCGTGAGCTTAGCCTCCGCCAAAAGGATCGGCTTGCCCCGCTTGATTGATTGCCAAGCCTTCCCATATGACACTCATCAAGGGCCGCTCTCCTCAGGGAATGCCTCACGGGGGTTCAAAATGGGAAGGGCGGCAGATCAAACCGTTGACGGCTTTTCAGGGGTGCCCGGCCGGGGCCTTTGCGAAGTGCCGAGGAGGAGAACTACATGGAATTCGAAAAATACACCGAACGTTCGCGCGGCTTCATCCAGTCCGCCCAGTCGCTGGCCCTTCGCGAGGGCCACCAGCGCTTCACCCCCGAACACCTGCTGAAGGTCCTGCTCGACGACGAGGAGGGGCTTGCCGCCGGCCTGATCAAGGCCGCGGGCGGAGACTCGCGCCTGGCGCTCAGGGAAACCGAGGCGGCGCTCAAGAAGATGCCCAAGGTGTCGGGCGGGGGTGCGGGCCAGGTCTACCTGTCCCCGGAAATGGCGCGCGTCTTCGAGGCCGCCCAGAAGATCGCCGAGAAGGCCGGCGACAGCTATGTGACCGCCGAGCGCCTGCTGCAGGCGCTGGCCGTCGAGCCGTCGGAGGCCCAGAAGATCCTCAAGTCCGCCGGTGTCACCGCGCAGGGCCTGAACGAGGCAATCAACGCGATCCGCAAGGGCCGCACGGCCGACACGGCATCCGCCGAGCAGGGCTATGACGCGCTGAAGAAATATGCCCGCGACCTCACGGAAGCGGCGCAGCAGGGCAAGCTCGACCCGGTCATCGGCCGCGACGAGGAAATCCGCCGCACCATCCAGGTGCTGTCGCGGCGCACCAAGAACAATCCGGTCCTGATCGGTGAGCCCGGCGTCGGCAAGACGGCGATCGCCGAGGGCCTCGCCTTGCGCATCGTCAAGGGCGACGTGCCGGAGAGCCTGAAGGACAAGAAGCTGATGGCGCTCGACATGGGTTCGCTCATCGCCGGCGCCAAGTATCGCGGCGAGTTCGAGGAGCGGCTCAAGGCCGTGCTGTCGGAAGTCATGGCGGCCGAGGGCGGCATCATCCTGTTCATCGACGAGATGCACACGCTGGTCGGCGCCGGCAAGACCGACGGTGCGATGGATGCTTCGAACCTTCTGAAGCCCGCGCTGGCCCGTGGCGAACTCCACTGCGTGGGCGCCACGACGCTGGACGAATACCGCAAGCACGTCGAGAAGGACGCGGCCCTTGCCCGTCGCTTCCAGCCCGTCTTCGTGGGCGAGCCGACGGTCGAGGACACCGTGTCGATCCTGCGCGGCATCAAGGAGAAGTACGAGCTTCACCATGGCGTGCGCATCACCGACTCGGCTCTCGTCTCGGCGGCGGTTCTCTCGAACCGCTACATCACCGACCGCTTCCTGCCGGACAAGGCCATCGACCTGATGGACGAGGCCGCGTCGCGCCTGCGCATGCAGGTCGACTCGAAGCCGGAAGAGCTGGACGAGATCGACCGCCGCATCATGCAGCTGCAGATCGAGCGCGAGGCGCTGAAGAAGGAGACCGACCAGGCCTCCAAGGACCGTCTCGTCAAGCTTGAGAAGGAGCTGGCGGAGTTCGAGGAGAGGTCGGGCGCGATGACCCGTCGCTGGCAGGACGAGAAGGCGCAGCTGGCCTCTGCTTCCAAGGTGAAGGAGGAGCTGGAGAAGGCGCGCTTCGACCTCGAGCAGGCGCAGCGCAAGGGTGACTTCGCCAAGGCGGGCGAGCTGGCTTACGCGACGATCCCCGGCCTCGAGAAGAAGCTCAAGGAAGCCGAAGAGAAGTCGAGCTCCAAGATGCTCGAGGAGGCGGTGACGGAGAACCATGTGGCACAGGTCGTGTCGCGCTGGACCGGCATCCCCGTCGACAAGATGCTGGAAGGCGAGCGCGAGAAGCTGATCGCCATGGAGACCGAGCTTGCCAAGCGCGTCATCGGCCAGTCCGATGCGGTGATCGCGGTGTCGACCGCGGTCCGGCGTTCGCGCGCGGGCCTGCAGGACCCGAACCGGCCGATCGGCTCGTTCATGTTCCTCGGACCCACTGGTGTGGGCAAGACCGAGCTCACCAAGGCGCTGGCCCATTACCTGTTCGACGACGAGCACGCGATGGTGCGCATCGACATGTCGGAATACATGGAGAAGCACTCCGTCTCGCGCCTGATCGGCGCCCCTCCCGGCTATGTCGGCTACGACGAGGGCGGTGCGCTGACCGAGGCCGTCAGGCGGCGTCCCTACCAGGTCGTGCTGTTCGACGAGATCGAGAAGGCGCATCCGGACGTGTTCAACGTGCTTCTGCAGGTGCTCGATGACGGCCGCCTGACCGATGGCCAGGGCCGCACCGTGGACTTCAAGAACACGCTGA
>CAMFKI010000003.1 GCA_945957365.1 uncultured Alphaproteobacteria bacterium
GCGCCCGCGCCTCCCATTCTTCCCTGAGGGACAAATGCCACCCTCGCAAAGGATGACGCATGCCGGAACCCCGGCTCGCCGGCCCCCGTTTTGGGCCATCGCAATTTCAGGAGGTTTGCATGCCCAAGGGTGACAAGTCGGCCTACACCGACAAGCAGAAGCGCAAGGCGGAGCACATCGAGGAGGGCTACGAGCAGCGCGGCGTCTCCGAAAAGGAGGCCGAAAAGCGGGCCTGGGCCACCGTCAACAAGCAGGACGGCGGCGGCAAGAAGTCCGGCGCGGCCCGCAAGGGGTGAGGCTCATCCTTAACGGTTCGTCAAAATCTTGACGATATTTCAAGGTCTAGCGGGCATGGTCCGGGCTGCCCCGTGGGGTGGGCACGGTTGGTATCGAGGCCCGCACGGGGCTGGTTGAGGGGAGATCCGATGGGCTTGAAGATCAGGCGTGGACACGGTCTGGCGGTTTTGGCGCTGGTGGCGCTCGGGGTGGCAGGCTGTTCGGGCTTTCCCGGAAGCGGCAAGTCGACCTCGATGGACACCGCCCCCCAGGGCATGACCGCCGCCGAAATCCGCACCACCCTCGCCGGCAAGAGCTGGCGCTTCAAGGGCCCCAACAACACCGGCACCACGCTCTATGCCGATGACGGCTCCTCGCTGGTCGAGGTCGACGGCAAGGGCAAGACCAAGGGCAAGTGGATGACCAAGGACGGCCAGCTGTGCGAGAGCTTCGATCCCTCGCCGCCGTGGCTGCCGGGCGGCGTGCCGATGAGCTGCTACCCGTTCTCGCGCGGCGCCACGCCCAACACCTACCAGGCCGGCAAGGCGGTGTTCTCGCTCGCCTCGTAAGCGCCTGCCGCAAGGCAGGCCTGCGCCACATTTGAGCCACAGGCTCTCCCAAGTGATGCCCACGGCAGGCGGGATAGGCACGACCGGGACGGTTCCGTTTTGTTTGGGGTTGAGGACATGTTTTCGCGTCGCCGCCTGCTGCTCTCCGGTCTGGCTCTGGCACTCACCGGCCGCGCTGCCCTCGCCCAGTCCTATGGCGGCGAGGAGGATCCTTTCGGCGGCGGCGTCAACGACGGCGGCGGCCAGCTCTTCGACCCTGCCCTGCTGCCGCCCGCCGAAAGCCCCATCGACTTTCCCGTGCCGGTCATCCCCGACCGCCGCATCAAGAAGCAGTTCCGCCGCCAGATGGTCGATTTCGACGGGCCGGAGGAGCCGGGCACCCTGGTGGTCGACCCCGACAACCGCTTTCTCTACCACGTGCTCGCCTATGGCAGCGCCATGCGCTACGGCGTCGGCGTGGGCCGCGCCGGCTTCGCCTGGGCGGGCCATGCCCAGGTCGGCATGAAGCGGCGCTGGCCGCGCTGGGTGCCCCCGGCCGAGATGGTCGAGCGCGATCCCCGGGCCCGGCAATGGGTCAACGGCCAGCCCGGCGGCCCCGACAATCCGTTGGGCGCGCGCGCCCTCTACCTCTATGCCGGCGGGCAGGATACGATGTACCGCATCCATGGCACCAACCAGCCGGACTCGATCGGCAAGGCCATGTCATCGGGCTGCATCCGCATGCTGAACCAGGACATCGCCGAACTCTATGACCAGGTCGTCGTCGGCACGCCGGTCACCGTGCGCCCGTCGCAGGGCGCGTGATGGCGGGTCTCAGCACCATCGGCTTCGACGCGGATGACACGCTGTGGCAGAACGAGACCTTCTTCCGCCTGACCGAGCAGCGCTTCGCCGAGCTCTTGTCCGGGCATGGTGCGCACGAGGTGATTTCGGCGAAGCTGCTCGCCGCCGAGCGCCGCAACCTCGGCTTCTATGGCTTCGGCGTGAAGGGCTTCACCCTGTCGATGATCGAGACGGCGGTCGAGGTGACCAACGGCCAGGTGCCGGGCGCCGTCATCGCCGAGATCCTGGGCTTCGGCCGCCAGATGCTGCAGAACCCGGTCGAGACCCTGCCCCATGCCCGCGAGACGCTGGCCGCACTGGCCGGGCAGTACCGCATCCTGCTGATCACCAAGGGCGACCTGTTCGACCAGGAGCGCAAGCTGGCGCAGTCGGGCCTCGGCGACTATTTCTCCGCCGTCGAGATCGTCAGCGACAAGACGCCCGAGACCTACCGCCGCATCTTCACCCGCCATGGCGACGGGCCGGAGCGCGCGCTGATGGTGGGAAATTCGCTAAAATCCGACGTCGTCCCCGCCATCCGGGCCGGCAGCTGGGGGGTTCACGTTCCCCATGAGCTGACCTGGGTGCTGGAGCATGAGGAGGCGCCGGAGGCCGATCCGCGCTTCCGCCGCATCCCCGACCTGGGCGCCCTTCCCGGGCTCCTGTCCCAAATCGCTTGAAGGCCCCCGCCGCCTGTGGCACATGCGGCCAACCCCTCCGAGGACAACCAACTTGAACGCCCGTCTCCTTCGTACCCTGACAGTCGCGGCCCTCGCCCTGTCGCTCGCCGCCTGCGCCACCGGCCCCAAGGGCGTGCGCATCACCAACAACGGCCAGTCCGCCACCACTGCCAAGACGCCGGTGCCGATCACCAACTTTACGGCGGACCAGATCAAGGCGGCCATCGTCGGCAAGACCTTCCAGTACACGAGGCCCGACGGCAATGGCTTCGTCACCTACAACGCCGACGGCACCTTCAGCTTCCAGGACGACGCCAAGGGCGGCGGCGTCGGCAAGTGGACCGCCAACGGCACGCAGTATTGCGAGTCCTGGGGCAAGGGCCTGCCGGAGTGCGGCGTGTTCAAGAACACCGGTGACGCCTACTTCGCCTCCAACTCGCGCCTCGTCGAGATGAAGACGTAAGGCCTCGCCCGCCGCTACGCGTTCAGGAACGGATTGGTCTGGCGCTCGGTGCCGATCTGGCAGGGCTCGCCATGGCCCGGCAGGCATACGACGTCGTCACCCAGCGGATAGAGCTTCTCCCGGATCGAGCGCAGCAGCGTTGCGTGATCGCCGCGCGGAAAGTCGGTGCGCCCGACGGAGCCCTTGAACAGCACGTCGCCCACCAGGGCGAAGCGGTTGGCCTCGTTGAAGAACACGACCGAGCCCGGCGTATGCCCCGGCGCCTCGTAGACCTTGAAGCTGAGATCGCCCACCGTGACGGTGGCGCCCTCCTTCAGCCAGCGGTCCGGAGTCACCGCACGCACCCCGGTCATGCCGTAGCCCGCACCCGACTGCGGCAGCGCCTCCAGAAGAAAGGTGTCCTCGACGTGAGGTCCCTCGATCGGCACGCCCAGCGTCTCGGCCAGTTCCGCCGCACCGCCCGCATGGTCGATGTGGCCATGGGTGAGCAGGATCTTCTCCACCGCGATGCCCGACTGCTTGATCGCCGCGAGGATCACCGGCACGTCGCCGCCGGGATCGACGATGGCGCCCACCTTCTTCGTCTCGTCATAGACAAGCGAGCAGTTCTGCTGGAACGGCGTGACCGGGATGATGAAGGCTTTCAGCTGTGTCATGGCGGCACTGCATAGCTGCGCCCCAATCGGCACGCAACCGCCTTGCCCGGCACGGCGCGGCCCTCTAGAGCTTGTTGAACAGCAGTTCAAATGACCCCAGAGTCCATGTCAGCAGCCGAGAGCACATCGCGCACCGGGAACATCATTGCCGCCCTGGCAACGGTGGGCGCCTGCGACATCGCCTTTGGCCTGACGCTGCAGCTGGTCCCCCTGCTGATGAACGAGCGCGGCTGGCCGGCCTGGGCGATCGGTCTCAACTCTGCCATGGGGCCCATCGGCATCCTGATGGCAGGGCCCTTCCTGCCGCGCGTCATCGGCCGTGTGGGCACGAAGCGCATCGTGCTGATCATCATCTGCGTCCTCGTCGTGAGCCTCGCCGCCATCAGTCGGCTCCCCGTGTGGATGTGGTTCCCGCTGCGCTTCTTCTTCGGCCTCTCGACGAGCGCGCTCTTCGTGGTGAGTGAAGCCTGGATCCTCTCTGCGGCGACCAGCGAGAACCGCGGACGGGTGATGGGGATCTACACCTCGCTGCTTTCGGTCACTTTCGCCACCGGACCTCTGATCCTGCCCTGGACCGGCATCGACGGCGCCCTGCCCTGGGGCATCGGCATCGCCTGCATCCTGCTGAGCATCATACCCGTCACCTTCGTCAAGGTGAGCGACGATGAGTTCAAGATGCGCGAGGGTGGTACGGGATTCTTCGGCTTCGTCGCCCGCGCGCCCATGCTGCTCTGCGCCATCGCCGCGGCCACGCTGTTCGACAATGTGCTGATCGCGTTTTTCACCATCTATGGGATCCGCAGCGGGCTCGAGCTTGCGGTCGCCAGCCGTGTGCTGGGCATCGGCATCATCGGCAATCTGCTCCTGTCCTATCCGCTGGGATGGCTCGCCGACCACTGGTCGCGCCGGGCGGTGATGTTCCTGTCCGCGGGCCTTACGGTGCTTCTGTCGCTGAGCCTGCTCGTCACCATCACCCATTGGTCGGTATGGCCCATCATGATGGTGCTCTCTCCCATGGCCTTTGCCATCTATGTCGTGGGCCTCGCCACCATGGGCGACAGCTTCAAGGGACCGGACCTGATGGCCGGCACGGCCGCCGTCGCCGCCATGTGGGGCGTGGGCGGCCTCATCGGCCCGCCGGTGGCGGGGATCGCCATCGATCTGGTGGGGATCGATGCCGTGCCGGTGACGCTGGCCGGTTTCTATGTGCTGCTGCTCGTCGCCCTCGCGCTGACCGGCGGCAAGCTGGTGAGAGGCACGGCCAATGGATAGGCAGCGCCTGGTCAACCTGCTGGCGGCGATCTCGGCCATCACCGTGTTCGGCTTCACCTTCGGGCTGATGTTCCCGCTGCTGTCGCTGATCATGGAAAGTGAGGGCATTGCCTCGCAGTGGATCGGCTATAATTCGGCGATGCACCCGGTGGGCATCGTGCTGTCGATCTTCGCCATCACGCCGGTGGTGCGGCGCTTCGGCACCAAGCGTTCGGTGATTGCCAGCGGGTTGCTCACCGCGGCGGTGATCATTTCCTATCCCTTCCTGCCGGTGTTCTGGTGGTGGTTCGTGCTGCGGCTGCTGCAGGGTTTCTTCGTGTCGATCCTGTTCGCCATCAGCGAGGCGTGGATCGTCCGGTTCGCGGAAGGACCGTGGCGCTCGCGCATTCTCGCGATCTATTCGTCGATCTTCGCGTTGAGCTTCGGCTTCGGCCCCGCGATCATCAGCGTCACGGGCATCAAGGGCCATGCTCCCTTCCTCGTCGGCGTGACGATGCTGCTCATCGCCACCATTCCCATCTTCTTCGTCAAGGACGAGGAAGTGGACAGCGAGGACGAGACACCGCTTTCGGTCCTCGGCTTCGCCCGCAAGGCGCCGATCCTGCTCTTCGCCGTCGGCATGTATGCCATCCTCGATGCGGCCAACCTGAGCTTCCTCGCGGTCTATGCGGTGAAGAAGGGCTTCGGCCAGGAGACCGCCGCGCTGGCGCTCACCGCCTTCGTGCTCGGCAACACCGTACTGCAGTTCCCCATCGGCTGGTTCGCAGACCACTTCCCCAAGCGCTGGGTGATGGTGGGCTGCGGCGTCATCTGCTGCCTGTGCTCGCTGCTGGTGCCTTTCGTGTTCGGGACCTGGGCCTTGTGGCCGGTACTGCCACTGATGGGCGCGACGTCGGCGGGCATCTATACGGTCTCGCTCGCCGAGCTGGGCGAGCGCTTCTCCGGCCATGAGCTGGTGGCGGGCACCGCGTCCTTCTCCACCATGTGGGGTGTCGGCGCACTGGTGGGATCGCTCGCGGCAGGCTGGTCCATTGCGGGCTTCGGGCCGGACGGCCTGCCCTTCAGCATGGCGGCGGTGTTCGCGGTGTTCATCGTCTCCGCGGTCATCAGCGCCACGCGGGAACGGCGGCAGACCGCGTGATCCTCGGCGCGGGAGCGGGTCCTGTCGGCCATCGGCCCAGGCAGCGCCTCCGCCACCCGTCTGGACTTTCATCGGCGGTGCGGTGATTGTGACCGCCCGTGAATCAGGCTCCTTCGCCACCAGGAACAGACGCCATGCCCGACAAGACAGCCTCCAGCGAAGCGGCCCGCCAGCTTTCAACCATCCGTGACTTCCTGCGCTGGGCGCTCTCCGAGTTCCGCGCCGCCAAGGTGGTGCACGGCCACGGCACGACGTCCGCCACCGACGAGGCCGCCTTTCTCATCCTCGAGTCGCTGCGCCTGCCGGTCGATGACATCAACCCGTGGCTCGATGCCCGGCTGCTCGACAGCGAGAAGCAGGCGCTCGCCAGCCTCATCCGTGCACGGATCGACACCCGGATGCCGGCGGCCTATCTCGTGAAGCGGGCTTATATCCATGGCATCCCCTTCTACGTGGACGAAAGGGTGATCGTGCCGCGCTCCTACATCGGCGAGCTGATGTTCTCGGGGATCTTCGGCGGAGACGAGGCGCCGCTGATCGAGGACGTTTCCACGGTGACGAGCGTGCTCGACCTGTGCACCGGCTCCGGCTGCCTCGCCATCATCGCGGCCGGGACATTCCCCGATGCGGAGATCGATGCCGCAGACCTGTCGGCGGATGCACTGGAAGTGGCGCGCATCAATGTCGACGAGCATGATGTGGCGGACCGGGTGAACCTGCTGCAGGGCGATCTTTTCGAGGCCGTCGAGGGCCGGACATATGACCTGATCATCTCCAACCCGCCCTATGTGGCGGGCGGCGAGGTGCAGGCCTTTCCGCCGGAATACGGCCACGAGCCAGTGATGGCGCATCTGGGTGGCGAGGACGGCCTCGACCTCGTGCGGCGCATTCTTGCGCTCGTTGCCGACCACCTCAATCCGGGCGGCGGCCTGCTGTGCGAAATCGGCACCGGGCGCGAGCGCCTCGTCGACGAATTCCCGCAGCTGGACTTCCTGTGGCTCGATACCGAGGAATCCGAAGGCGAGGTGTTCTGGATCACCCGCGAGCAGCTGCTCGAAGCCGCGCTCTGATCAGCGCCGGAGACCCGACGCCGTGGCGAGATTGTCGTACATGGTCCTCGTCATGCGCCCCATCTGCGGCATGAGCGGGAAGAATTCCCGCACGAGGCGCGGATAGGCGCCCGCACCCCCATGCTTCTCGAGATTGGAAACATAGGACGGCAGCGACGACCAGCCCGCCACGGTCTGGGCCGAGAACTCGCAGTGGAACTGCGTGCTCATGGCATGCTCGCCCACGGCAAGCGCCTGCACCGGGGTCAGCGGCGAGGACGCCAGCACGCGGGCACCTTCCGGCACGCGCTTCACTTCCGCCATGTGCCACTGCATGACCTTGTGCGACGGCTCGAGTCCCTGAACCAGACGGTGCGCTCGAGCCTCCTCGTTGAGCGTCACGTCAAAGACGCCGACCTCTCCCTTTGCCGCGGGGCCAACCTCACCGCCAAGCGCGGTGGCGAGAAGCTGGTGTCCGAGACAGACGCCGAAATAGGGTCTGGCCCGTTCGGCCACCCATTCGCGGATCGCCTGCTTTTCGGCGACGAGCCAGGGATATTCATCTTCCTGCCAGGTATCCTGCGCGCCGCCCAGCACGAACAGGAAATCATAGGGCGCGAGCGGCGGGATCGCCTGACCTTCGAACAGGCGAACCGGCTCCGGCACCATGCCGTCCTCGGCGAAGAAGTCGAGGAACCGGCCGGGGTGGTCGTGGTCCATGTGCTGGAAAACCAATGCGCGCTTCATTCCAAAATCCTGCGGGCCGGGGAGTCGATGTGACCCGGGCGAACATTCGGAATGACGGAAAATCGACCCACTGTCGAGCCTCAGCGAAGAGACCCGATTACACTGCAGACACGCCCCGGGGCGGAGGAGCGGTCTTGCCCAGGGCCCGAGACGCCCTCAGGAAGTCAGTCGATCTGAAGGTTCACGGCCTGCGGGCCGCGGCCTTTCTTGTCCGGCTGGACTTCGAAGCTGATCTTCATGTTTTCCGAAAGTTCGGGGATACCGGAACGCTGCACGGCCGTGATATGCACGAACACGTCCTTGCTGCCATCCTCCGGAGAAATGAACCCGTAACCCTTGGCTTGGTTGAAAAACTTGACAGTGCCGTTCTGGCGCATCGAAAGGGCGTCCCTCATCCAGTCGCTACCGATCATCCGACGCCGCCGCCTGCGAGGCAGCGCCAGACTTGCCTCAGCCGCGTCCCAATGGAAAGGCACTTTCCCCAAGTGAGGATACGGGTCTTGACCAGTTGAAAAGCACAGCCGACATCCAGACCTTGCCGCCCGGACAAGTTTCATTATGAGCTACCCATGCAATATCGGCAAGAGGGGTCTTCCCGGCAGGCGGAGCTTGGCCCGGCCCGCCTGCGGCAGGTCGGAAAAGGGACGGTGGGTATGAAGCGTTCAGTGACCAAGGCTGTGGCCATGACTGCAGCTCTGCTTGCGACGGGGTCCGTCGCTTCGGCCAAGGCAGACACCCCTTCCACCACGGCCTACACTTATTATGCGGTCAGCGGCCGGACGCCGGGAGAGATCTATGCTGCTCTCCTGCGCCGCGGTCCCACGGTCCAGGGCACCAAGGCGCTTGCCGTGACCACCGCCGACGCGGTGGAGCGGCATACCATGCTGCAGACTTCCTCATCCTGTCAGATCGTCGACTACCGCGTGACGTTCCGCTTCGTCGTCAACCTGCCCAGCATCCCCAATGAATACGTGCTGCCACCGCAGGACCGTCAACTCTGGCAGCAGTTCTCCGTCTTCCTGAAAACGCACGAGCTGCACCACATCAAGCTGTGGCTCGCCTGTGCGAGCAACCTTGAGGCGCAGGTTCGCGGCTTGCATGTCAGCACCTGCGAGGACCTGTCGCGCCGTGCCGACGCCATGTGGAAGGACATGCGCGCATCCTGCAGCCAGGACCAGGCGGACTTCGACACAGAGCAGCGCACCGAACTCCTGCAACAGCCATTCATGCGCAAGGTCATATCTGGCGCAGGTCGGTGACGACCTCGTACATTTCGCAACGAGAATATACTTAGACTAAATAACTTGCTTCTTATCCTCCGCAGGCCGATCACTGAGTCTGGCAGGGAGGAGAGTTATCCACCATGAAATGCCTGTCGCTCGCCGCTTCGGTCTTGCTGCTAATCCTGTCCCTTTCCCGCGTGGAAGCCGCGACGGTGTCCACGACGAAGGTCGTCTACTTCACCGTCGGCGGCGGCACTCCGACGGAGATATTCAGGGCCATCTTGCATTACGGCCCGCGCGTCGGCGGCTCGCAGTCGATCGCCTCCATCGGCACCAAGGCCATAGAGGACGGCGGCCTGAAGCAGGCCGGCGGATCCTGCCATGTCAGCGGCTACTCCATTCATCTCACCTTTGTCATCCGCCGGCCGCGCATCGCCAATGTCGGCGTGCTCTCTGCTGCCGACCGCGCCGCCTGGCAGCAGATGAACGACTTCATCATCCGCCATGAGAACGAGCACAAGCGCAACTGGCTGAACTGCGCGGCACATCTCGACAGCGAGATCGCGCGGCTCAGCGCATCATCCTGCGGACAACTCGCCTCGGCGGCGAATGGGCTGTGGCAGAAGATGCTGGCCAGCTGCGACGCCCTGCAGCACTCGTTCGACGCCTCCGACTCGCGCGCACTCGAGCAGCAACCCTTCATGGTTCACGCCCGCGGAAGGGATTTTTAGCGTTAAGCAAGTCGCACCCGGTAATGTTAACACCGGGATGTTCAGCAAGCGGACGAAAATCCTGTCAGTATGCAGGCAGTGAAATGTATCAAGGGGTTTGATACGATGACCTGTCTCCGCCGCGCCATGACCGCCATGATCACGTTGATGCTCTGCGCCCCGGCCCAGGCAACTGTGATCTCCACCACGAGCTACGGATATTTTACGGTAAACGGCAGCACGCCCGCGCAGATCTTCCGCTCGCTGCTCAGCCACGGCCCGCATGTTAACCATCGCCAGTCCATCGCCTCGAACGCCATGTCCGCCATCCAGGACGGCCACCTCAAGCAGAGCAACGGCGCCTGCCGGGTGCAGGGCTACACCATCAAGCTGAGGTTCGTCACCACCCGTCCGCAGATCGCCAACGAACAGGCCCTGCCCCCGGCCGACTTGCGACTGTGGCGGCAGTTCTATTCCTTCATCAAGCAGCACGAGGACGAGCACAAGCAGGTGTGGCTCAACTGTGCGGCGGCACTCGAACGCCGCATCAATGCGATCTCGGCGCCGTCCTGCGGCCAGACGGCGGCACGGGCCAATGCCATGTGGAAGCAGATGCTGGCCACCTGCGACAAAGAACAGAACTCCTTCGACTCCTCGCAGTCGGCCGAACTGGAGCACCAGCCCTTCATGCGCCGGGTGCGCGCCGCCGCCGACTGATCAGCGCTTCAACACGCGTCCCGCGACAGCATCGAGCTTCGCGAGCAGCAGCGGGTCGCGCTTCTCGGGTGCGGTCATGATGGCGTAGTCCAGTGCCCGGTCGGAGCCGGCCGGGCATGGCGGGTGCTGGCGCGGAAAATCCCGCGCGATGCGCGCCACCAGCCTCGTGGCGTGACCGGAATTGGCCTTCAGCACCTCGACCACCTTGGCGACGTCCACCGTGCCATGGTCCTCGTGCCAGCAGTCATAATCCGTCACCATGGCGATGGTGCAGTAGCTGATCTCCGCCTCGCGGGCGAGCTTGGCCTCCGGCATGTTGGTCATGCCGATCACCCTGGCGCCCCAGCTGCGGTAGAGTTGGGATTCGGCCAGGGTGGAGAACTGCGGCCCTTCCATCACGACATAGGTCCCGCCGCGCGAGTGCGCGATGCCCTCGGCTCTCAGTGCCGCCTCGGCGATGTCCTGCAAGACCGGCGAGACCGGATGCGAGAAGGCCACATGGCCGACACAGCCAGTCCCGAAGAAGCTCTTCTCCCGCGCGAAGCTGCGGTCGATGAACTGGTCGACCAGCACGAAGGTGCCGGGTGACAGATCCTCATGCAGGGAACCCACGGCCGAGAGTGAATAGAGGTCCGTCACCCCGGCCCGCTTCAGCACGTCGATGTTGGCGCGATAATTGATCGAACTTGGAGAGTAAACATGGCCGCGGCCGTGCCGCGGCAGGAATACCACCGGCAGCCCGTCGATCTCGCCGCGCCGCACTTCGTCCGACGGCTCTCCCCAGGGCGATGCGATGGTTTCCCAGCGCGCACCATCCATGGGCAGATCGTAGATGCCCGAACCGCCGATGATGCCGAGAACCGATGTGGTCATGACTGCTCCCTACAAGTGCCTGAGAATGCCCGAGACGGGCCCAAACGAAAAGGCCCGGAGTGTGCCCCGGGCCTTGCGTATCGGTTGGCGTGAAAGGTCAGTGGACGTCCGCCCACACCTTCTTCTTCACGAGATAGAGCAGCAGCGCGAGGATGCCGAGGAACACCATGACCATGAAGCCGAGGCGCTTGCGCTCCTCCATCTTCGGTTCGGCCGTCCAGGCGAGGAAGGCGGACACGTCGCGCGCCATCTGGTCGACGGTCGCCTTCGTGCCGTCGTCATAGGTCACGGCATCGTCGGACAGCGGCGGCGGCATGCCGATCCAGTGGCCATTGGCGAAGTACGGGTTGAAATACTTGCCCTCGGGCTTTTCCTTCAGCACGTCGGCCGGCAGCTGCTCGTCCGGAACGAAACCGGTGAGCACCGAGTAGACATACTGCGGGCCGCCGATGCCGTTGATCAGCTGGTTGATGGTGCCGTACCAGCCGGGCCGGAACTTGGTGATCAGCGACAGGTCCGGCGGGTAGGCGCCGTTGTTGGCGGCGCGCGAGGCCTGCTCGTTGGGGAACGGCGAAGGGAAGTGATCGGACGGCAGGCCCGGCCGGTCGAACATTTCGCCCTGGTCGTTGGGGCCGTCCTTCACGGTGAAGGTCGCGGCCAGCGCCTTGACCTGCTCGTCCGTGAACTCCGGTCCGCCCTTCTGCGACAGGTTGCGGAAGGACATGTACTGCATCGAATGGCAGTTCGAGCAGACTTCCTTGTAGACCTTGTAGCCGCGCTGCAGCTGCTCACGGTCGAAGTGGCCGAAGGGCCATTCGAAGCTGTAGCTGATGTCCTTGGCGTTCTGCTGCGTCTCGGCATGGACCGCCCCGAGGGACAGCACCAGTCCGGCAGCCGCGATGGCGAGTGTCTTGAGCAAGTTCATTGTCATTTCCCCCAGATCACTCGGCAGGCACGTAAGCCGTGGACGGATGGCTCTTGGCGAGCACCGCGTCGGAAATCGACGCAGGCAGCGGCTTCGGCGTCTCGAGCAGGCCGAGCAGCGGCAGGATCACCAGGAAGTGCAGGAAGTAGTAGGCCGTGCAGATCTGTCCCACCAGCTTGTAGGTCAGCGCCCACTTGTCCGGGTCGGCCGGCTCGTGGCTCAGGAAGTAGTTGTCCGGAGCACCCGAACCCGCGAAGCCGAGGATCACGCAGTTGATGGCGAAGAGCCAGAAGAACTGCTTGAAGATCGGGCGGTAGGTACCCGAGCGCACCTTCGAGGTATCGAGCCAGGGCAGCGCGAACAGGATCAGGATCGAGCCGAACATGGCGATGACGCCGCCAAGCTTGTCCGGGATGGCGCGCAGGATCGCGTAGAACGGCAGGTAGTACCATTCCGGCACGATGTGCGCGGGCGTGACCAGCGGGTTCGCCTCCTGGTAGTTGATGGCGTGGCCCAGATAGTTGGGAGAGAAGAACACCCAGGCCGCGTAGAACATGAAGAACACGACGATCGCGAAGGCGTCTTTCACCGTGTAGTACGGGCTGAAGGGGATTGTGTCCTGCGGGCTCTTCACCGAAACGCCGGTCGGGTTGTTGTTGCCGACGACGTGCAGCGCCCAGATGTGCAGCACGACGAGTCCGGCGAGCACGAAGGGCAGCAGGTAGTGCAGCGAGAAGAAGCGGTTCAGCGTCGGGTTGTCGACCGAGTAGCCGCCCCACAGCAGCGTGGTGATCGAGTCGCCGACCCAGGGGATGGCCGAGAACAGGTTGGTGATCACCTTGGCGCCCCAGAACGACATCTGGCCCCACGGCAGCACGTAACCCATGAAGGCGGTGGCCATCATGACGAGGTAGATCAGCACGCCGATCATCCACAGCACTTCGCGCGGCGCCTTGTAGGAGCCGTAATACATGCCGCGGAACATGTGGATGTAGACGGCGATGAAGAACATCGAGGCGCCGTTGGAATGCAGGTAGCGGATGAGCCAGCCCGAGTTCACGTCGCGCATGATGCCCTCGACCGACTGGAAGGCCATGGAGACATGCGGCGTGTAATGCATCGCCAGCACGACGCCGGTGATGATCTGCACGACGAGCATGACGGCGAGGATGCCGCCGAAGGTCCACCAGTAGTTCAGGTTCTTCGGCGTCGGAAAATCGAGCGCCTGGCCCTGCACCATGTCCATGATGGGAAGGCGTTCGTGAAACCACTTCGCGAAGGCCGACTTGGGCTCATAATTGGATGCGTGTCCGCTCATGGGGAAAGGTCCTTTTAGCCGATGCGGATCTTGGTGTCGGAGAGATAGGCATACTGCGGGATGTGCAGGTTCTCCGGGGCCGGGCCCTTGCGGATGCGACCGGCGGTGTCGTACTGCGAGCCGTGGCACGGGCAGAACCAGCCACCGTGCTTCTCGTTGCCTTCGACCACCGCGAACTCACCTTCGTTGCCGATTGGAACGCAGCCGAGGTGGGTGCAGACGCCCATCATCACGAGGAACTGTTCCTTGTCGCCGACCACGCGGTTCTTGTCCGTCGCGGGGTCCGAGTCGGGAAGGTTGGCATTGCGCGCCAGCGGGTCTTTGAGGTCGGCGAGGGCCACCTTGTTGGCGGCCTCGATCTCGGCCGCCAGGCGATGGCGGATGAAAACCGGGTTGCCGCGCCACTTGATGGTGATCTGCTGGCCTTCGGCGATCGGGGCGAGGTCGATCTCGACCGAGGCCATCGCCAGCACCGAGGCGTCGGGGTTCATCTGGTTGATGAATGGCCAGGCCGTCAGCGCTGCGCCGACGGCTGCCACCGAACCGGTGGCGATATAGAGAAAGTCGCGCCGGTTGGTTTCCGCATGTTCCGCTGTGGACACGTCTGTTATTCCCTTTTGTTGCCGCGCCGAACCGTATCGATAGCTATACGGAGCGGCGTTCCCCGGCGCTCAAACCCGCGACCTTTTGGCATTGCGCCAAAAATAAGTCTAGCCATCAAGTGTCGCAGTTCGCAGGCAAATCGGCGCGCCTGGCGAAGTGCCGGAAGGACCCCGAAAATGCCTGAAATCGCCCTCTACCAGCCGGACATCGCCCCCAATGCGGCGACCATCCTCAGGATGTGCGCCTGTTTTGGCCTCACCTGCCGGATCATCGAGCCCGCCGGCTTCGTGATGAGCGATTCCCAGTTCCGCCGGGCGGGCATGGACTACCTCGACAAGGCGGCCCTCGTCCGGGATGCGTCCTGGGCGGCCTACCGGGCCGCCACCGCCGGCCGGCGGAGCGTGCTGCTGACGACCAGGGCGACGCTGCCACTGTGGGATTTCGCCTTCAGGCCCGATGACCTGATCCTGATGGGCCGGGAGAGCTTGGGCGTACCGGACACGGTGCACGGGGAGGTCGAGGCCCGGCTCACCCTCCCGATGCAGCCCGCCCTGCGCTCGCTCAACATGGCGCTCGCCTGCGCCATCGCCACTGGCGAAGCGCTGCGGCAGCTGAGGGCCTGCCCTACTGGGTGAGGCTGTTGTAGGTCAGCGACTTGCCGATCCTGTCGAAGGCCGCCTGCAGCTCCGTCGGGTTGGCGATATTGAAGAAATACTGGTTCACGTTCGAGACGCCCGGGTCCTTGGTGGCACAGTAGTCCCTGAGCAGCGACTGATAGGCAAGGTCTGAGGCCGAGAGCTGCAGGGCGATGATGTAGATCGCAATGCCGCTACCCTTGATGTTCTGGCACACCGTCTTCATGTCATCGGTGGCTGCCTGCTGATTGGCTGCCTGTTTGGTGGCATCGGTATTCGCGATGAGCCCCAGCGATTGGTATGCGGTCGCTCCTGTGACGGGCACGGCATAGGAGGTGTTGGCGCCATCGGTGATCAGCACCAGCGCCCGGCGCACCCCGCGCTGCTGTACCACGGTGTCCGTGTAGCCGGAATTCAGCGGGTAGTCCGTGTCAATGGCGCCGTTTGCCTTGGTATTGACCGTCATCATGTTCCAGGCCCAGATCAGGGCTCCTGGAATGTAGGTCGAGCCAATGCCGGGACTCATCGGTGCCATGGCGTTGATCTTATCGGTAAGAAACTGCTCCGCCGTCTTCGTGCCGTAGGTCTGGCCCTTGGTGACGAGATCCGTGATGATCGGCGCGTACACGCACGTAATGGCCGAAAGCACGCCGTAATAATTAAAGTTGATCGGGTCGGCGATGACGTTGCGGTTGGGCGGAGACCGCAGGAACACGCAGCCGTCCCACGTCACCGCACGTCGCACGGAGCTCAAGCATTTGCTGGTGCACTGTTTGGACTGGCAGGTGTAGGGAACACCGTCCTTATAGCAGGTGCCGTTCACCGTCTTGCATGTCGACTGGTCCACCTGCCATTGGGTGCAGTCGTAGATGACGGGCGCAGTCGGGAAGGTCAGCCACCCCACGTTCGATTTGACGTCGATGGGCTTCAGGGTCTGAGTATCCAGGATGGGCGTCGCGTATCCCCCTTGCGACGTATCCAGCCTGACCAGCCAGCCGAAGGGCAACACGCCCAGCTTGGCATAGGGCGACTTCATCAGGAGGGTGATCAGGGTCTTGGCGGAGGTCTTCAATGCGGCCATCTTGGTCGATGACCCGAACGCATCTCCCATCGACTCGGTGCTGTCCACGACGAGAACCATCTGCACCGGCGCGGGGACAGGCCGCTTCGCAGTCGACACCAGATGGACAGTCAGGGTGTTGAATCCCATGATCCTCATGAACGTCATCGGCACGTTGAAATCCAGCGTCGACGTCACGCTGTCAGACGTGGCGTCGTATTTCGGATCGAAGCCGGGGGGAATGCGCTGAACGAGGGCTCCGTCGGGCAGACTGTTGGTATTGAAATAGTCGATGGCGATCTGGCGCATCTTTGTGCTGTCGGGCTGGGCTCCGGTTGCTTCGCCGAGGGCCGCCGCCGAAGCGGCCACCATCGCCCCGTCCATCGCCGACTGCATGGCGTTCTTGGCATAGACGAAGCGCATCAGGTCGACGGCGGCGCCGGCAATGGCGATCAGCGTCACGAGGCAGAGGGCCACGATGATCGCGACCGAACCTCCCTCCCCCGACGTGCCCGATCTGGACTTGACCATTTACTTCCACATCCTGATTTCTCGTTTTGGTAGCATATTTTTCCATCTGTGTGAAATATCTTGCCATCTTTGGGTTCATATTTCGCTCGTTTTGTCATGTGTGCGGCGCTGTTCAGGACCTCGCCCGCGATGCTAGGGTGCCGGGAATTCAGCAGGAATCGCCCATGACCGACGCCCTCCCCGCCCGAAAGCAGGCCGCCCGACAGTGGTTTGAGACCCTGCGGGACCGCATCTGCGCAGCGCTGGAGGAGATCGAGGGGGAAAGCCGTTTCACCGCCAAGCCTTGGCAGCGGCCGGACGGTGGCGGCGGTGTGATGAGCATGCTGGCCGGACGGGTGTTCGAGAAGGCGGGTGTCCATACGTCAACCGTGCACGGGGAATTCTCGCCGGAGTTCCGCCGCCAGATCCCAGGCGCCGAGGAAGACCCGCGATTCTGGGCGTCGGGCATTTCGCTGATCATCCACCCGTGGAACCCCTACGTGCCGGCCGTTCACATGAACACCCGCTTCATCGTGACGACCAAGACCTGGTTCGGCGGCGGCGCCGACCTCACCCCCGTGCTGGACCGCCGAAGGGTGCAGGACGACCCCGACTCCGTCGACTTCCACGCCGCCATGAAGGCCGCCTGCGATGCCCATGCGGTTGCCGACTATCCGAAATTCAAGACCTGGTGCGACGAGTATTTCTTCCTTCCCCACCGCAATGAGCCGCGCGGCATTGGCGGCATCTTCTATGACCACTTCAACTCGGGCGACTGGGAGAAGGACTTCGCCTTCACCAGGGACGTGGGTCTCGCCTTCCTCGACGTCTATCCGAAGCTCGTGCGCCGCAACATGAATAGGCCGTACACGGAGGATGACCGGGAGGAGCAGCTCGTCCGGCGCGGCCGATATGTCGAATACAACCTGCTCTATGACCGCGGCACGATCTTCGGTCTGAAGACGGGGGGTAACGTCGAATCGATCCTGTCTTCCATGCCGCCCATCGTGAAGTGGCCCTGAGCGAGGAGAACGACATGGACCTGCGCAACGGCTTCGACATCAAGCGCTACATCCGCACCATTCCGGACTATCCCAAGCCCGGCGTGATGTTCCGCGACATCACCACGCTGCTTTCCAACCTCCACGGCTTCCGCGCCGCGGTGGACGAGCTGGCATGGCCCTTCCTCAAGGGCGAGATCGACTATGTCGCGGGCATCGAGGCGCGCGGCTTCATCCTCGGCGGCGCGGTGGCGCATAATCTTGGCCGCGGCTTCATCCCCATTCGCAAGAAGGGCAAGCTGCCGTCGCGCGTGATCGGCCAGGACTATGCGCTGGAGTACGGCGTCGACACCATCGAGATGCATGCCGATGCGGTCGCCAAGGGCGACCGTGTGCTGCTGATCGACGACCTCATCGCCACCGGCGGCACCGCGGGCGCGGCGATTGACCTGATCCGCAAGTCGGGCGGCGAGGTGGTGTCGGCCGCTTTCGTGATCGACCTCCCCGAATTGGGTGGTGCGGCCAAGCTCAAGGCCAAGGGCGTGAAGGTGCACACGCTGGTAAGCTTCGAGGGGCATTGACCCCGCGGCCGTCACCGGATGACTTCACTTTCGCCCGGCTTGACCGGGCGATCCCCTTTTTGGTGGCCACGAGGAGGATGCCCCGGTCGAGCCGGAATGGGGAGGTAACCTACCCTGGCCGCTTCGGCGTCAGCACCTTGCCCTCGAAGGAAAACACCAGATCGCCCGACTGGTTGAAGCCCTCGTTCGTCGAGAACACCATGCCCCAGCTGGGCCGCGACTTGAGTTCGCGCTTGCCGGTGACGGTGCTGCGGTAGCTTATCGTATCGCCAGGCGTCACCGGCTTCAGCCAGCGCAGATTGGTGAAGCCCGGCGAAGGCCCCGGTGCGGCAGGCATGCCACCGGCGGCGCGGATCTTCGCCTCGGCCGCCTGGTTGGTGGCGACGTAGCATTTCATCCAGGCCGCACCCGTATGCCAGCCGCTGGCCGACAGCACGCCGAAGGGACCCTTGCGGCCGCCCTCCCTGCTCAGGTGAAACGGCTGTGGGTCATAGAGTTTCGCGAAGGCGATGATCGCGTCCTCGGTGAAGTGGTGCGCGCCCAGCTCTACCACCTGCCCCACCTCGATCTCTTCGAGCCACAGTCCGATCATGGATTCCTGACCTTCATGAACTGCACGCCGATGATGTCGCCCTTGAGTTCGCCCGCGATGTTGAGAAGCTCGAACCTCATCTTGAGAATTCCCATCTCCGGCCGCTTCGCCGACACCCGGCGTTCCAGCACCGTGGCACGTCCCGTCAGCGTTTCGCCGGCGAGCACCGGCTTCAGCCAGCGGCATTCCTCCATCGAGTTCGAGGCAAGGGCGGCGGACCGGTTGGCATAGCCCTCGACCGCGAGCCGGACGAGGATGGCATTGGCCTGCCAGCCCGAGGCCGCCAGCCCTCCGAGGACAGAGCGCTTTCCCTCCGCCTCGTCGAGATGGAAGGGCTGCGGATCCCACTCCCGCGCAAAGGCGATCACCTCGTCCTTCGAGAGGTGATAGGTGCCAAAGGGAATGACGTGCCCTTCGGGGAAATCTTCGTAGTGCAGCAGGTCGGACAATTTCGCGGCCCTTCTCGATTTCACCTTGCGCGGGCTTGACCCGCGCATCCCTTTCCTTGGTCGCCAAAAAGGATCGCCGGGTCAAGCCCGGCGAAGGTGAACGACTGGACTAGGTGTTGAACCGGAAATGCATGACGTCACCGTCCTTGACGACATAGTCCTTGCCTTCCAGCCGGAACTTGCCCGCATCGCGTGCGCCCGCTTCTCCGTTGCCGGAGACATAATCCTCATAGGCGATGGTTTCGGCGCGGATGTAGCCCTTCTCAAAGTCGGTGTGGATCACGCCTGCAGCCGCCGGGCCCTTGGTGCCCTTGGTGATGGTCCAGGCGCGGGCTTCCTTGGGGCCCACGGTGAAATAGGTGACGAGGTGGAGGAGGTCGTAGCCGGCGCGGATCACGCGGTTGAGGCCCGGTTCCTCGAGGCCGGCGGCGTCGAGGAAGTCCTTCTGATCGGCCGGCGCCATGACGGCGATCTCGGATTCGATCTGGGCGGAGACGACGACGGCCACCGCGTTCTCCTCCGCGGCGCGCTTGAACACGCGGGCGGAAAATTCATTGCCCTTGTCGGCCGAAGCCTCCTCGACGTTGCAGACATAGAGCACGGGCTTCGACGACAGGAGGCCGAGGCCGCGGAACGTCTTCTCCTCCTCCGGCGTGCGCTCGACCAGGCGGGCGGGCTTGCCCTCGCGCAGCAGCACCAGCGCACGGTTCATCAGGTCGGCCAGTTCCTTCGACTCCTTGTCGCCCTGCTTGGCCTTCTTCTCGATGTTGACGATGCGCTTCTCGAGCGAGTCGAGGTCTGCCAGCATCAGCTCGGTCTCGATCGTCTCGATGTCGGCGATGGGGTCGATCTTGCCTTCGACATGGGTGATGTCGCCATCCTCGAAGCAGCGCACGACGTGGGCGATGGCATCGGTCTCGCGGATGTTGGCGAGGAACTGGTTGCCGAGGCCTTCGCCCTGCGAGGCGCCGCGCACGAGGCCGGCGATGTCGACGAAGGTCAGGCGCGTCGGGATGATCTGCTGCGAGCCCGCGATCTTCGCCAGCACGTCGAGGCGCGAATCCGGAACCGCCACGTCACCGACATTGGGCTCGATGGTGCAGAAGGGGTAATTCGCCGCCTGGGCTGCCGCGGTCTGCGTCAGCGCGTTGAAGAGGGTGGACTTGCCGACGTTGGGAAGCCCCACGATGCCGCACTTGAAACCCATCAGTTCTCTGCCTTCTTTGCGGGCTTCTCCGGCGCGGGATTGAGCGCCAGATGCACCTTGTTCTGGAATGAACCCTCCTCACCCTTGACGAGGAGGGCCGAATTGTCGGCGACCGCGGTGAGCAGCGGCTCGAGCCAGTCGCGGTCGGCCTTGGCGAAGTCGCTCAGCACATAGCCGTGCACCAGCGCCTTGTGGCCGGGATGCCCGATGCCCATCCGCACACGGACGAAATGCGGCCCGCAATGCGCAATCATCGAGCGGATGCCGTTGTGGCCAGCCGCCCCGCCGCCGAGCTTGACGCGCAGCTTGCCGGGCTCGAGGTCGAGCTCGTCATAGAGCACGATGACCTGTGACGGATCGATGTCGAAGAAGCGCATCGCCTCGCCGACGGCACGGCCGCTTTCGTTCATGTACGTCTGGGGCTTCAGCAGCAGCACCTTCTCGCCGCCGAGCAGGCCGTCGGAGGTTTCGCCCTGGAAGCGCTTTCGCCACGGCGAAAAGCCATGGCGGCGGACGATTTCGTCCACCGCCATGAAGCCGATATTGTGCCGGTTGCCCTGATATTTGGAGCCCGGGTTGCCGAGCCCCACGATGAGGTGCATCTGGCCCTCTTGGAAAGAAGATTACTTCTTCTTGGCCGGAGCAGCCGCCGCCGGGGCAGCACCCTTGGCCGGGGCAGCGCCCTTGGCCGGAGCCGCACCCTTGGCGCCCGCTGCCGGAGCCGCACCAGCGGCCGGAGCCTTCTGGTTCGTCGCCGGAACTTCCGCCGCAGCAGCCTCGGCCGGAGCTTCCTCTTCCTTGGCCTGGGCCGAGATGGCGCACAGCGTCACGTCGTCATTCACCGCCGAGGTGACGCCATCGGGCAGCTTGATGTCGGAGAGATGGATGGACTGGCCGACCTGCATCGCCGAGACGTCGACGGTGATCTCGTCGGGAATGAGGTTCGCCGAGCACGACAGCGCCACGGTGTGCGACACGATGTTGAGCGCGCCGCCGAGCTTGATGCCGGGCGAGGTTTCCTGGCCCTTGAAGTGGACGGGAACGTTGACGCGCACGCGGGCATCCTTGCCGAGGCGCAGGAAGTCGACGTGGACGATGAAGTCGCGCACCGGCTCGAACTGCACGTCGCGCGGAATGGCGCGAACGGTCTTGCCGTCGACATCGAGGTCGATCAGCGTCGAGAGGAAACGGCCGGTCTCGATATGGGGGAGAACGTCGCCGTAGGTGAGCGAGATGAGCTGGGGTTCCTGCTTGTCGCCATAGACGACACCGGGAATGAGGCCGGTACGGCGGACTGCGCGAGAGGCCCCCTTGCCTGCCCGGGCGCGCGACGCGGCCTTGAGCTGCACGATCTTGGACATGGTCTACTCCTGATAAGAATGCATCCGCCGGGCTTCCTCCAGGGGTGAACGACGCCGGACGGACGGGACGGGCCTATAGCGGATGGGGGCCGCCGGGGCAAGAGGGCGGCGGAACGCGCCGAACGGGCCCTCATCCGCCCTGCCGACCGCAGAACGTTACTCGAACAGGCTCGACACGCTCTCTTCGCGGTTGGTGCGGCCGATGGCCTCGCCGATCAGCGAGGCGACGGGCATGGTGCGGATATTGCGGGCGACCTTCACCGCCTCGGTCGGCTGGATCGAGTCGGTGATCACCAGTTCCTTGAGCTTCGAATTGGTGATACGCGAGACGGCACCCCCCGAGAGCACGCCATGGGTGATGTAGGCGGTGACGTCCTTCGCGCCCTGCGCCAGCAGCGCTTCGGCGGCATTCACCAGCGTGCCGCCGGAGTCGACGATGTCGTCGATCAGGATGCAGGACTTGCCCTTCACGTCGCCGATGATGTTCATCACTTCCGATTCACCGGCGCGCTCGCGGCGCTTGTCGACGATGGCGAGCGGCGTGTCGAGGCGCTTGGCCAGTGCGCGGGCGCGCACCACGCCGCCGACATCGGGCGACACGATCACGGTATTGGCGACGTCGAGGTGGTTCTTGATGTCGCGCACCATCACCGGGCCCGCGAAGAGATTGTCAGTCGGAATGTCGAAGAAGCCCTGGATCTGGTTGGCGTGGAGATCCATGGTCAGCACGCGGTCAGCACCGGCGCGGGTGATGAGGTTGGCGACGAGCTTGGCCGAGATGGGCGTGCGCGAGCCGGTCTTGCGGTCCTGCCGGGCATAGCCGAAATAGGGCAGCACCGCGGTGACGCGCTTCGCCGAGGCCCGCTTCAGCGCATCGATGATGATGAGCAGTTCCATCAGGTGGTCGTTCGCCGGGAACGAGGTCGATTGCACCACGAACATGTCCTGGCCGCGGACATTCTCCTGGATCTCGACGAAGATCTCCATGTCGTTGAAGCGCTTGACCACTGCCTTGGTCATGGGGGTGTTGAGATAGGAGCAGATGGCCTCGGCCAGTGGCCGGTTGCTGTTGCCTGCCACGATCTTCATCATGCCCGAAATCCCCTGATCCGCCCCGGTTGCGAGGCTCTATAACAACCGCATGACGCTCTGCAAAGGGCATTTCGCCCCGCGACCAACCATCCGCAGATTGCGAATTGGGCTCAGCGGTAGCGCTTCACCACGTCGAAGATGCCGGTGGCCGCAGCTTCCGCCACCGCCGTGGCCGCCCCGCCCCAGCCCGCGTCAAGCGAGCCCGAGGGCACGTCATTGGCCTGTTTCACGTCGCCCAGCACCTTGCCGTCGGGCGCCTTGACCACCCAGCGCAGCGCGATGGACTGGGTCTTGGCGTCCTTGGCCGACAGTTTCACCCGGCCCTCGATGGTGATCGCATCGGCCTGCGGCTTGCTGACCACGGGCCAGCCCGCCTCCGACAGGGTCTTGCGCATGGCGGTGGTGAGTTCGTCATCGCCATCGCCGGGGGAGCCCTTGACCGGCACCACGGCCACGGCGCGGATCGCCTGCTGGCCGGGCTGGGCCCGCGCCGGAACCGCGGTGGCCTGCTTCACGGGCTTGGCGGCGGCCGCGGCGGCACCGGGTCCGGCTGCTGCGATGGCGGAGCCGCCCAAATCGTCGGTGGCCGGCGGAGCGGCGGCCAGGCCATCGTCCGACACGGCGATCTTCGGCATCAGCTCCTCGCCCGGAATGGGCGAAACCTCGGCCACCCAGGGCTTGATGTCCTCGTGCTGGACCACCTGGTCGGCATTGGCGAGCTGGGTCGTGCCGATCTCGGCAAGGCCGGGGCCATGCACGGTCTCGAAGTCGATCTGCCGGCCCGCCTCGGGCCCGGCCATGGCGAAGAGCTCGGCCGGCGGCGACGTGAGGCTGGACAGGCGTGCGGCATAGCCCATGGAAGAAAGCTTCTGGGCCATCAGGTCGGCGGTGCGGCGGGCCACCCGGTCAAGCACGTCGGGGGTGACGGCCCCCCAGGCGTCGGCGCCGGAATAGACACCGGCATTGTCCTCGCCGCTCAGCGTGTCGATCAGCAGCCCGTCGGCATCGCGGAAGTCCCATTCATAGACCACGCGCACCCCGGCATTGCCGGGTATGGCGCGGATGCTGCCGCCCAGCGTGAACACGCCATTCTGGAACTTGCCCTCGACGAAGCCGATGTCGTGCTGGCCGCCGGCGCTGGCCAACGACTGCTTGAACACGACGAGCTTGTCGGGCGGGATGCCGGAAATGGTCTGGTAGGCGACCGGAGGAACCGTCTTGCCCTTGGGGTTGGCGGCCGGCGTGGGCGAGGAATCGGTGAGAATCGAGCCCGCCGAACAGGCCGTGAGCAGGATGCACAGCACGGCCGCCAGAACCGCGGCCAACCAGCCCCGATACCATTCCGCCCCGCGGATCGCACCCAACTCACCCATGGATCACCGGATTATCATCCCCAGCGGGGCCTTTGAAACAGGCTCCGGCTTTTTTTCCCCAATGATGTAGGTGCGGCCAAGGCAGAAGGCAGAGCCTGCCTCGGAATTCATCAGGATCATGTGCGCGAAAAACACCATGCCGGGCCCGATCACCACCGGATTGTCCTTGTAGAACATCGGGCTGTCCATCCACGATGGCGTGAACTTGGCGCCCAGCGAATAGCCGCAGGCATTGAGGCGGTGGTCCGTCATGCCGTGCGCGTCCATCACCCTTGCATGGGCGGCGAAAACCTCGCCCGCGGTGCGGCCGGGCACCAGCTGCTCCTCCACCGCGGAGAGCGCCTCGCGGCAGGCCTCGTCCATGGCGAGATGCTGCTTCGACGGCTTGCCGATGATGAGGGTGCGCATGAAGGCGGCGTGGTAGTGGCGGTAGACGCCGGCCCATTCGAGCGTCAGCTGGTCCTTCTTCGAGAGCTTGCGGCGGCCGGACTTGTAGCGGCAGAGCAGCGCGTCGCGGCCCGAGCCGATGATGAACTCGTTGGCGGGATAATCCCCGCCCCCGGCGAACACCGCCCCCTGCTGCGCGGCGAGGATCTCGCCCTCGTCGGCGCCCGGCTTGGTCTTGCGCACGGCGGCCTTCAGCGCGGCATCGCCGAGTTCGCCCGCTTTGCGCACGTAGCGCAGTTCGGCGGGCGACTTCACCACCCGGATCATGTTCACGAGGTCGCTCGCATCCGAAAGCTTCGCGAAGCCTTGGAGCGCCGCGTCCAGCTGCTTGCCGTTGGCATGGGTAAGGCCATAGGACTGGTTCTCGACGCCCAGCCGCTTGGCCCTGGCGCCGAGGCTGTCGAGCATGTCGCGCAGCTGCGTCGCGGGCTTGGCGCCGGCCGCATCGGTCCAGATGCGGATGTCATCGATGATCGAGGTGTGCTGCGCCTGGCGCAGGTCGGCCGAACGGGTGAGCAGCGCCAGCTTGCCGTCGGCGCCGAGATAGAGGCACTGGAAGAAGCAGAAGCCGAAGGTGTCGTAGCCCGTCAGATAATACATCGACTCCTGCTGGAACATCAGCAGGCCGTCGAGGCCCTGGCCGACCATCGCGGCGATGGTGGCCTTGATGCGGCGGGCGTATTCGGCGCGGTCGAAATGCAGGGCCATGGGTCAGTCCTCGGTGAGGGCGATGGCCGAGAGCAGGCGGCCATAGTCCTTCTCGTTGCGGTGCGTGGCGCGGCGGTAGCTGAAGAAGCGCTGCTCGTCACTGAAGGTGCAGAGCGACAGATTGACGACGGTGCCCACGCCCTCGGCGCGCAGCCGATCGGCGAGGTAGCCGGGAAGATCGAACATGAAGTGCCCGGCACGCGATGACGGCGTGAAGTAGCGCGCAGTGGCGGCATCGGCCTCGAGGAAGCGGGCGGGAAACTCCGGCCCCACTTCATAGGCCGCCTTCGAAATCATCGGGCCGATGACGGCGGTGACGTTGGCGCGATGGGCGCCCTGCTCTTCCATCGTGGCGAGCGTCCTGGCCGTCACCCCGCCGAGCGCACCCTTCCAGCCGGCATGCGCCGCCCCGATCACCTTCGCCTCGGGATCGGCGAAGAGCACCGGGCCGCAATCGGCGGTGAGCACGCCGAGGCCGACGCCGGGCGTCTTCGTCACCAGCGCGTCGACCCGCGGGCGCTCCTCGCCCTGCCAGGGGCCGGAGACGACGACGGCATCGGGGCTGTGGACCTGCCAGGCGGACAGCAGGTGGCCGGGCGCGACGCCGAGTTTCTCCGCCACGGTGGCGCGGTTCTTCAGCACCGTATGCTTGTCGTCGCCCGAGCCCATGCCGCAGTTCAGCGAGTCGAACAGGCCGGTCGAATGGCCGCCCTGACGGGTGAAGAAACCGTGGCTGATGCCGCCGAGGGCCAATGCGTCCGATGCGATCATGGTCATCCGAAGGGATAGGGCGTGGCGATGCCCGGCGACGTCACGCAGAGCACCTTGAACAGGTTACCCATTTGCGCCTCGTCCGCAAGCCGCGCCATCTGGCGGGTGAGCGTTGCGCGAGTTGCAGCGTCGGCCTTGCCCTGAAGCTGGGCGATGCGCTGCTCGAGGCCCATGGCGAGCAGGAACTCGCGCTGGGTCATGCCGGGCGCCACCACTGCGCCCGATTCCCCGAGAGCCTGCGCAAGCTTTTCGAAATCGACGTGCGATGTGAGGTCGGACTCGCCCGGCGCCTCGGTGACGGGCACGAACCGGTGCGACCGCATCGCCTGCAGCGTGTCTCCGGTTGCAGTGTGGAGATGGCCATAGTCGATGATGAGCGCGGCGCCGAAATGCGCAGCGAGGCGGGCAGCGATGTGCCGGGCGATGTCCTCGCGCGCCGGGGCGAATTCGAGGATGTTGCCATCCTTGCCCATGGTGCCCGGCACGATGCCGCCGACCCCGAGGGACAGCCGGCCGTCGGCGAGGCCCACCACCCGTTCGCGCCACGCGCCGTCACGGCGCTCGAACTGGCGGATCGGTATGGCATCGAAGAACTCGTTGGCGAGCAGGATCATCGGTCCCTGGGGCACGTCCTCAAGCCGGTCGTGCCAGCTGGCCCCCTCGCCCACCGCCTCGCGCTGCTTCACGCGCAGCACCGGACTGGTCTCGACCAGATGGAGGCGGGCGGCGGCGGCGAAGGCGGGTGCGGCCTTGTGCACCGTGCGCATTACGTCCGCCATCAGCGTGCCGCGGCCGGGGCCCAGTTCGACGAGGGCGAAGGCGTCCGGCTGGCCCATGGCCGTCCAGGCCCCCACCGCCCAGACCCCGATCAGTTCGCCGAAGGTCTGGGAGACTTCCGGCGCGGTGATGAAGTCGCCCCTGTCACCCAGCGGGTCGCGGGTGATGTAGTAGCCGTGCCGGGGGTGGCCGAGGCACAGGCTCATGTAGCGGTCGATCCGCAGCGGGCCCTCGATGGCGATCACGTCGGCGAGGAACTGTTCAAGCGGGTTCATGGCGGGATCTCAGGAGCAGCCAGATGCCGACCGCGCAGAGCGGCAGTGACAGGATCATGCCCATGGTGAGGAAGCCGCCGAAATAGCCCAGGAACGCGTCAGGCTCCCGGAAACATTCGGCGAAGATCCGCGACAGGCCATAGACCAGCGCGAAGATGCCCGAGGACCGCCCCGGATGCTGCAGCGCGCCGTAGCGGTGGGTACCGATCCTGACGGCGATAAACAGGACGACGCCCTCCAGCAACGCCTCGTAGAGCTGGCTCGGATGGCGCGGCACCTGAAGCTCGTCATGCGAAAAGACCATGCCCCAGGGTAGATCCGTCGGGCGGCCCCACAACTCCCCGTTGATGAAATTTGCAAGCCGGCCGAGGCCGAGGCCCACGGGCACCGAAGCAGCGCCAAGGTCCAGCATGCGGTCGAGGCTGGTCCCGATCGACCGGCCATAGAGGATGCAGGCCACGACCACGCCGAGGAAGCCGCCGTGGAACGACATTCCGCCGTCCCACATCCTGACGATTTCCAGGGGGTGCGTGGCATAGAACAGCGGCTTGTAGAACAGCACGTAGCCGAGCCGTCCCCCCAGCACCACGCCGAGGACCGACCAGACGAAGAAATCATCGACCTGCGGCACCGTCATGGACGGCGTCTGGCCGCCCCACAGGCGAGGGGTCGAGACCAGCCGCTTCATGTACCAAGAGGCGAAGATCAGGCCGACGATATAGGCCACCGCATACCAGCGCACGGCGAAGGGGCCGAACTGCACGATGACCGGATCGATGGCGGGGTAGGAGATGACGGCGAAAGTGGCGGCCAGGGGATTCATGGCGGCGGACACTGGGCTTTGGTCCCTGCCCCGTCAAGCCAGCCGGGAGCTGCTGCAAGGCGCCATCTTGAAGTCGGTCGCCAAAACCCATAGCTAGGGTTCGCAAAGAGGAATACCGCCATGACCACGACGCAGACCCGCTTCTTCGACGAACTGGCCAAGCTGATGACCAATGCCGCCGGTGCCGCCCAGGGCGTGCGCCGCGAGGTGGACACACTCGTCCAGTCGCAGATGGAGCGCGTGCTCAACAACATGGACCTCGTGAAGCGCGACGAATTCGAGGCCGTGAAGGCCATGGCGGCCAAGGCGCGCGAGGAAAACGACGCGCTGCTCGCCCGTATCGCCGCGCTCGAAGCGCGGCTCGGCGCCAGCGGGGCCTCCGACTCGCGCGCCGACTAAGCCTCGGCCTTACTGACTCTAAGTCATCCACAGGCGCGCAATCGTTCTGCAACCGTTGCGGAAAAAAGTCATTCCCCTGTGGAGGAATCACCGAGACCCCCGGCCCGACTCTTGATGCGACTCAATGTGTTGGGCAGTTTCCTTGCCGTGGCTCGGCGGATGATTCGTCAGCCAGCGGAGGAATGACGATGGCCCTCGAGGCCCTTGAACGCGAAGACGGCCACAGCAACCCGCTCGACCGGGTCGAGCGCATCGCCGAAACTTACGACTGGGCCGTTTCGCGCACCGATGCCCGCGAAGTTATGATGGAAGTCGCCGGTGGCTGGAGCGACATGACCATCTCGCTCAATTGGCGCGACGAGTTCGAAATCCTGCATGTGGCGGTGAGCCTCGAGATGAAGGTGCCGTCCACCCGCCGCGACGAGGTGGCGAAGCTGCTGGCGCGCATCAACGAGCAGCTGCTGGTCGGCCATTTCGACCTCTGGCACTCCGACGGCAGCCTGGTGTTCCGCAACAGCCTGCTGCTCAGCGGCAATGCCCAGGCCAACGACGCGCAGTGCGAGGCGCTGATCCGCTTTGCAGTCGAGACCTGCGAGCGCTATTTTCCGGCGGTGCAATTCGTCGTCTGGGCTGGCCAGCCGGCGGACGAGGCGCTGGAGGCCGCGATGATCGATACCTGGGGTGAAGCATGATGGTGAAGCTCGCCGGAACGCTGGTGCTGGTGGGCGCGGGCAAGATGGGCGGCGCCATGCTGGAAGGCTGGCTCGCCGGCGGGGCCGATCCCTCGCGCATCGTGGCGCTGGATCCCGCGCCGCCGCCCGAGATCAGGGCGCTGCTGCAGCGCCACGACATCCGCCTCAACCCCGAGGTGGCCAGCATCACGGATGCCGAGGTGGTGATCGTGGCGGTGAAGCCGCAGCTGATGGAAGAGGTGCTGCCCGGCATCGCTTCGCTGAAAGCCTCGAAGCCGCTGGTGCTCTCGGTGGCGGCAGGCAAGACCATTGCGAGTTTCGAGCGTCACTTCGGCACCGACGCGCCGGTGATTCGCACGATCCCCAACACGCCGGCCGCGGTGGGGCGCGGCATCACGGCGATGGCGTCGAACGCCAATGTCTCGCCCGCCCAGCTCGCACTCGCCCGCACCCTCCTCGAGGCGGTGGGCGAGGTCGTGACGGTCGACAACGAGGCGATGATCGATGCGGTGACCGCGGTCTCCGGCTCGGGGCCGGCTTACGTGTTCTACCTCACCGAATGCCTCGCGGCGGCGGGCGAGAAGATCGGCTTGCCGAAGGAGCTCGCCACCCAGCTGGCGCGGGCCACCGTGGCGGGTTCGGGCGAGCTGATGCGGCAGTCCGGCACCGAGGCGAGTGTGCTGCGCCAGAACGTGACCTCGCCCAAGGGCACGACATACGAAGCGCTGCAGGTGCTGATGGCGGAGGACGGCATGGGCCCGCTGTTCGAGAAGGCGGTGGCCGCAGCGCTGCGCCGCTCGCGCGAACTGGCCAGCTGAGGACCGGATGACCATCACCTTCGACGATTTCCAGAAACTGGACATCCGGGTCGGCACCATCGTGGGCGTCGAGGCCTTTCCCGAGGCGCGCAAGCCCGCCTTCAAGCTGAAGATCGACTTCGGGCCGGAGATCGGGGTGAAGAAGTCCTCCGCCCAGGTGACGAAGTACTACACGCCCGAAACGCTGATGGGCCGCCAGGTGGCCGCGGTGGTGAACTTCCCGCCGCGCCAGATCGGCAAGTTCATGTCGGAAGTGCTGACGCTGGGCTTCCCCGACGGCGAAGGCGACGTGGTGCTGGTGGCGGTGGAACGCCCGGTGCCGAACGGCGGACGGCTGTATTAGGGGCCGGAGCACTTGGCTGTGCTTGATGTGCGGCCGGCTGCGGTGCGGGACAGGCTCATCCGCTGCGGGGATTTCGGCGGTTAGTCCCTTCGCCCGTCGCGAAGCGATGGGAGAAGGTGGCCGAAGGCCGGATGAGGGCTCTTGCGGCGGCGGGACTCGCGGTGAGAGGCCGTCATCCGGCCTGTCGGGCACCTTCTCCCATTGGCTGGCGCCAACGGGAGAAGGGAATGACCTGACGGATCGGTCTTGGCTGTTCCTAAAGCCGGAATTTTGTCCTTGACAGCGCGCGCTCGATGTGCTAGAAGGGCGCATACTCCAGAAATCCCCTCCTACTCGTCATCCCAGCGAAAGCTGGGACCCAGCTTTGCGTCGGCGGTCGCTGTCCCAAAGCTGGGTCCCAGCTTTCGCTGGGGTGACGGCATCAGGGGCGGGAGTGGGTTCGTGGTTTTGAGGGGGCAGGTATGATGATGGGTTGGTTTTGGAGGCTGTCGGCATTTGCGCTTGGCCTCCTCTTTACCGTCATGCCAGCGAACGCTGGCAACCCGCTTGCGGAGGCAAAGCGGGGTTCCGGCTTTCGCCGGAATGACGCCCCTGGCTGGGACGCTCAGAGGAATGACCCCGACGTGGAGAAGGAGCGGTCAGCCTCAGCCCATGCCGAACATCTTCTTCCAGCTGTTCATGGCCTGCATCCACGGGTTCTCGGCGGCGGGGCCCTGCCCCCAGATGTCCATGGGGGGCTTCATGCCGAAGATCTTCTCGTAGCTGTCGAGCGTCATTTTCCAGCTGTCGGCCATGCTGGCGAACTGACCCGCACCCGGCGCCTGCGTGGTCGGCCGTTCGGTGATCATCGAGCCCAGGTTCTCCCAGTAGTTCTGGGCGTTCTGGAGATGCATCATCCAGGCGTCGTTGACGGGGCCCGGCGGGATCACCTGGTGGCCGGCGCGCATGGCGAGGAACAGGAACTTGCGGTATTCCTCGATGATGCGCTGCGTCATCTCGGCGTTCTGGCCCATCTGCTTCTGCATCATGTCCATGAGCGGCGCGAAGGCCTGGAGGCCCTCCGCATTCATCAGGTTGAGTTTGAGCCAGAGCGGGTCGAGTCGGTAATCCATCATGCCCACACCTATACAGGAATAGTGACGAGGGCGCGAAGCCCGCCTTTCGGACTATCTTCCAGGCGCAGGTCGCCGCCATGGGCGCGTGCGATGTCGAGCGCGATGGCGAGGCCCAGCCCGGTTCCGGTTTCATCGAGGTTGCGGGCATTGTCGAGCCGGACGAAGGGGCGAAAGGCCTCGGCGCGCTTTTCCCGAGGGATGCCGGGCCCGTCGTCATCGACCAGCAGGGTCAGCATGTGGTCGGCGACGCGGGCGGTGACCTTGACGGTCTTCGCATAGCGCACGGCATTGCCGATGAGATTGGCGAGCAGCCGGCCGAAGGCATTGGGCTTCACCCGCACCGTCTCGCCCGGCGGCACATCGATCTCGCAGCTGCCGGCGCGGCAGGCACGGGTGGCGTTCTGCACCAGCGCCGCGAGGTCGACCTCCTGCGGGGTCTCGCCGGCATCGCCCTTGACGAAGGCCATGTAGGCCTCGAGCATGCGCTGCATCTCGTCGACGTCTTCCTTCAGCGGCTGCACCCGGGGCCCGTCGCCCAGCACGGCGAGCTCGAGCTTGAAGCGGGTGAGAATGGTGCGCAGGTCATGCGACACGCCGGCCAGCATGGCGGTGCGCTGTTCGACCTGCTTGGCGATACGGTCGCGCATGTCGAGGAAGGCTTCGCCCGCGGCCCGCACCTCGCGCGCGCCGCGCGGCCGGAAGGCGCCGAGGTCGCGCCCGGTGCCGAAGCTCTGCGCGGCGCGGGCGAGATCGGTGATGGGCCGGATCTGGTTTCTCAGGAACACGATGGCGATGGCGAGCAGCAGCACGGAGGAGAGCAGCATCAGCGCCAGCAGGAAGCCGGTGGAGGTGGCGAAGGTGCGCTCGCCCTTGGTGCGGAAGTCGAACACGGTGTCGGCGGCAGCCTGCACCTTGACCTCGACGACGTCGGGCTGCTGGCTGATGTCGAGCCAGAAGGGCCGGTTCATCTGTACCGTGAACTCGCGCGTCAGCCGCGTGTCGGCGCGCGAGAAGAAGGGCTGCGGCAGCGGCGGCGGCAGCTGGCCGCGCTCGATGGTGAGGCCGAGGCTGAGCGTGTCGTTGGCGAGCTTGGTAATACGGGCTTCGGCGGCCGCGGACTTGTCCGAATCCTCGTAGAGCTGCACCAGCATCGACACGTCGCGCGCGTAGGAGCGCGCCAGCAGGCGCGTGACGTTCTCGAAATGGCGCTCCAGGATGAGGCCGGTCATGATGGTCTGCAGCAGCACGACGGGCGCCACCAGGATGATGAGGGCGCGCGGGAACAGTCCCTCGGGCATGCGGCGCTCGAGGAAATTGTTGAAGCGGATGTAGAACCAGTTCTTGCCCATGCGCCCTCCGCTCAGTCGGTGTGCAGCACGTAGCCTGCGCCGCGCACCGTCTGGAGATAGACCGGGTTGGAGGGATCGTCCTCGATCTTCTGGCGCAGCCGGTTGATCTGGACGTCGACGCTGCGTGCGCCCTCCTCCGAGCCCTCGGGCGCGAGTTCGCCGCGCGCCACGGTGTTGCCCGCATTGGCGGCAAGCAGCTTGAGGAATTCGCGCTCGCGGGTGGTCAGGCGGATGAGCTCCGCACCCCGGCGCAGCTCGCCGCGCTGCAGGTTGAAGGTGAAGGGGCCGAAAGCGATGTCCGGCTGGGCGCGCGCCGGCTGTTCCTGGCGGCGCAGCAGGCCACGGATGCGCAGCAGTAGCTCACGCGGTTCGAAGGGCTTGGCGAGGTAGTCGTCGCTGCCGGTCTCGAGCCCGGCGATGCGGTCCGAGGTCTCGGCCAAAGCCGAGAGCATGAGGACGGGGACCGGGTTGGCCTCGGCCCGCAGCCACTGGGTGAAGGAGAGGCCGGTCTCGCCCGGCATCATGATGTCGAGCACCACGAGATCGAAGGCGACGATGCGCATGCGCTCACGCGCCTCCGCGGCACTTGCCGCAACCGAGATGCGGAAGCCGTTCTCCATGAGGAAGGTCTGCAGCAGGCTGCGGATGCGGCGGTCGTCGTCGACCACCAGGATGTGGGGCTGGTCATCCACCATCTTTTTGCTCACCCAGCAGGCTGGCCCGGTCGATCCAGTCGCGCACCGCCTCGCGGTTGGCGGGCGAAACCATGTGATAGAGGACCTTGCGATAGAGATGCGCGGCATTGCCCTCGGGCAGCGCCACGGCACGGCGGATGCGGTTCATCTGCGGGCCCATCAGGCGCTGGCGCAGCTCCTCGCCCGCCTCGGTCAGATAAAGCAGGCGCTGGCGGCGGTCGGTCTCGCCTTCCTTCTGGAAAACATAGCCCTTGTCGATCAGCTCCTTCAGCACGCGGCCCAGACTCTGCTTGGTGATCTGCAGGATGTCGAGCAGCTGCTGCACCGTCATGCCGGGATCGCGCCCGACGAAATGCAGCACCCGGTGATGGGCGCGGCCGAAGCCGAATTGCCCGAGGATGCCATCGGGATCGGACACGAAATCGCGGTAGGCGAAGAACATCAGCTCGATGAGCGCAACCGTCTCCTGCTCGCTCAGCGGGTGGTCGCTCCGGGTGTTGCCGTTATCTTGGGCAGAAATTACGTCAGCCATGTTGACATATTTAAACCCATTGGCTACGCTTGGCCAGTTCAAAATGCAAAACGGGCGCGAAAGGCTGAAAAATCAGCCGCTTGCACCCTTATAGCCCGGACAGGAGCAACATACCATGGCGAGCATTCCCTTCGACCAGCGCGACGGTTGGATCTGGTTCAACGGCGAGATCGTGCCGTGGAAGGACGCCAAGGTGCATGTGCTGACCCATGGCCTGCATTACGGTTCCTGCGTGTTCGAGGGCGAGCGCGCCTACGAGGGCGTGATCTTCAAGTCGACGGAGCATTCGGTCCGTCTCAGGAAGTCCGCCGAGCTCATGGATTTCGAGATCCCCTATTCGGTCGAGGAACTGGACGCGGCGAAGGCGAAGGTCGTGGCGCTCAACGGCGGTGGCGACCAGTATGTGCGCCCGGTCGCCTGGCGCGGCTCCGAGATGATGGCGGTCTCGGCCCAGCACAACAAGATCCACGTGGCGGTCGCCACCTGGGCCTGGCCCTCGATGTTCGACCCCGAGACCAAGATGAAGGGCATCAAGCTCGACATCGCCGAGTTCCGCCGCCCCGATCCGCAGTGCGCGCCCGTTCATGCCAAGGCGGCGGGCCTCTACATGATCTGCACCATCTCCAAGCACAAGGCGGAGAAGAAGGGCTATGCCGACGCCATGATGCTGGACTGGCAGGGCCGTGTGGCGGAATGCACCGGCGCAAACATCTTCTTCACCCGTGACGGCGCCATCCACACGCCGATCGCCGACTGCTTCCTCAATGGCATCACGCGCCAGACGGTGATCGCGCTCGCCAAGGAGCAGGGCCTCGAGGTGATCGAGCGCCGGATCATGCCGGACGAGCTCCCCGCCTTCAACGAGTGCTTCATCGTCGGCTCGGCCGCCGAGGTGACGCCGGTGGCGGAGATCGGTCCCTACACGTTCAAGCCCGGCAACATCAGCCGCACCATGATGGACAGCTACACCAACGCGGTGCGGCCGAAATCGAAGGCCGCCTGAGCCGCAGCACTGCGAAGCATCCTACAAGGGCCGCACGGCGCAAGCCGGAGCGGCCCTAATGCTTGCTCGCCACAATCCGGTCGCAACGGCGCGGTAGCTTCAGGTGCAATCCCGGAGGTTATCGTGAACAGTGTGTTAAGCCGCGCCATTCGTATGTCCGTCGTCCCCGCCATCGCCGCCGCGGCGATCGTGGCCATGCCGCTCGCCGAGGCGCAAGCCAACAACAACATCAGCAACACCGGTGCTGCCATATTGGGCGGCATCGCGGGCCTCGCCGTGGGTGCTGCCATCGTCGACAGCGCGCATCAGCATCCGGTCTATTACCCGCCGCGCTACGCCTATCCTGCGGCTCAGCCCTATCCCTATGCGCAGCCCTATCCGGCCTATGCGCAGCCCCAGCCGGCCTATTATCCGCGGCCGGCCTATCACCCCGCCTATGGCGCGCCCTTCAGCCCGACGGGCGGCGTCGTGTGCTATCCCGGCAAGGGGATCTGCTACAACAACAACGGCTCGGTTGCCGGCAAGTGGACGAACCGCGTCTTCGGCTACTGAGTAGGACCGGCGCGGCCGATCGCGATTGACGGAGGACAGGGCACCCTGTCTTCCGTTAGTCTCGGATCATGATTCACTGCGATTACCTGATCATCGGCGGCGGCTCCTCCGGAGCCGTCGTCGCCCGCCGCCTCGCTGACCGCACGGCGGGGCGCATCATCCTGCTCGAGGCGGGACGGAGCGACGAGGGCGACCCCGCCGCCGTCGACCTCAGGCGACTCGACGAGCAGACGGCGGATTATGACTGGGGCTTCCGGGCCGCACCGCTGCCGGGAGCGCCGCCACTCATCAACTACGCGCGCGCGAAGCTGCTGGGCGGCTGCGCCAACCACAATGACTGCGCCTTCATCCGCCCGCCCGATTCGGACTTCGATGAATGGGAGCGGCGCGGCGCCACGGGCTGGAACGCCGACGCCATGGCGCAATACTGGCAGCGCATCACCGACACCATCACCATCGAGACGGCACCCTGCCATCCGGCCAGCCGGCGCTTCATCGAAGCGGGCATCGAGATGGGCCTCGACGAGGTCGATTTCAGCCGCGAGGTGCGGCAGGGCGTGGGATTGTTTCCGCTCAACGCCAGGGGCCGCACGCGGCAGTCGTCCTCGGTCGCCTACCTCCACCCGATCGTCAACCTGCCCAAGCACCTCGAGGTGTGGACGCAGTGCATGGCGACGCGCATCATCTTCGAGAATGGCCGGGCGGTGGGCGCAGACACCGCGCGCGGCGAAATACGTGCGGCGCGGGCTGTGGTGCTGGCGGGAGGCGCGATCCAGACGCCGCAGCTGATGATGGTGTCGGGCCTCGGGCCCGCCGCGCATCTGAAGGAGCATGGCATCTCCGTGGTGCGCGACCTGCCGCATGTGGGTCAGCACCTGCGCGACCATGTGGCCGCACCCGTGGTGTGGGAGACGCATGAGGAGGTCACGGGCTGGGAGATCTGCCCCTTCGAGGCGACGATGATGCTGACGCTCGAAGCCAACGCCCCTGCCCCCGACATCCTGTTCCACTTCGGCCTCAGGGTGCGCGAGAAATACGATGACGGGCGACTCGCCACCAGCGGCCCCGCCGTCAAGGCATCGCCCAACGTCACGCGCGCGCTGAGCGAAGGCCAGGTGCGGCTGTCGGGCCCCGGCATGGTCGACAAGCCGGTGATCGACCTCAACTACTTCGCCGAGCCCGCCGATCTCGACCTGCTGGTGAAGACCCTGAAGCTGACGCGCAGGCTGGGCCGGACCAACGCGATGCAGCCGCTGCTGCGCGCCGAGGTGCACCCCGGGCCCGCGGTGCAGAGCGATGCGCAATGGCGCGACTACATCCGCAGCGTCTGCGAGACGGTCTATCACCCCTGCGGTACGGCCGCGATCGGGCGGGTGGTGACGCCCGACCTGAAGGTGATGGGTGTGGACGGGCTGTGCATCGTCGATGCCTCGGTCTTCGCATCGCTGATCACCGTCAACATCAATGCAGCGGTGATGATGGTGGCGGAGAAGGCGGCGGACTGCATCCTCGGGTCCCGCGCCTAGCGCTGCGGAACAGCGATGTTCAGAGCTTCGCGCCCTTCTTCCCGAGGTAATCCATCAGTTCCTTCACCTGCGCCGCAGGCACCTCGCGGACTTCGCCGGGGTGCATGTCGCCCAGCGAGAATGGCCCGTACTGGAGCCGCACCAGGCGGTTCACCACGCAGCCGAAATGGTCGAAGAGCTTGCGGATCTCGCGGTTCTTGCCCTCGGTGAGGACGCAGCGGTACCAGCGGTTGGCGCGGTCGCCCTGGCCATATTCCTCGACGAACTCCGCGCCGCGATAGTCGACGCCGTCGATGGTGATGCCCTGGGCGATGGCGGCGATCTCGTCCGGTTTCAACTGGCCCCTCACCCGCACGCGGTAGAGCCGCGACAGGGCCATCTCCGGGCTCATCAGGGCCTGGGCGAGCGGCCCGTCGGAAGAGAGGACGAGTAGGCCCTCGCTGTTCACGTCGAGCCGCCCGACGTTCATGATGCGCGGATGCGTGGCCGGCCATTCGGGCGGGTTGAGTGCGGGAAGGTCGAAGATGGTCGGCCGGTTCTTGTGGTCGCGGTGGGTGACCAGGATGTTGTCGGGCTTGTTCAGGAGGAACAGGCGCGGCAGCGGCTTGGTCTCGGGCGTGACCGGGCGGCCGTCGATCAGCACGGTGTCGCCCTCCTCCACCGGTGTGGTGGGCAGCGCAACGACGCCATTGACCGAGACGCGGCCATCGGCCACCAGGCGCTCCGCCTCGCGGCGCGAGCCGGCACCGGCCTTCTGGAGATAGACGTTGAGGCGCATCAGCCGCCCGTGACCGGCGGGAAGAAGGCCACCTCGCGGGCGCCGGTGATGACGGCATCGAGGGCCACGTGGTTCTGGTCCACCGCGGCGCGCAGCGTGCGGCGTTCGGCCAGGGCCGCCGCCACCGCCTCGTCACGGGCACTCAGATGATCGATGAGGTCAGCGACGGTGATCACCGCGGCGGGAACCTCCACATCCTCGGAGCTCCTGCCGGCGATCTGCCGGATGCGGGCGAAATACAGGATCTTCATCAGTCGACGACGTGGCGGATGCCGGCGCGGAAATAATCATAGCCGGTGTAGAGCGTGAGGGCGGCCGCCACCCACAGCATTGCGATGCCGGCGGTGGTGGTGTGGGGGATGACGGTGTCACCGGCGGGGCCGGCGATGAGCAGGCCGATGGCGATCATCTGCACCGCGGTCTTCCACTTGGCGATCTTGGTCACCGGCACGGACACCTGCAGCTCGCCCAGATACTCGCGCAAGCCCGAGACCAGCACCTCGCGCGACAGGATGATGATGGCGGCCCAGATATGTCCGCCGCGCAGGATGTCGTCGGCGCACAGCACCAGCAGCACGACCGACACCAGCACCTTGTCGGCGATCGGGTCCAGCATGCGGCCGAGCGAGGATTGCTGCTTCCAGCGCCTGGCGAGGTAGCCGTCGAAAAAATCGCTGATGGCGGCCAGGACATAGAGGACGAGGGCCGCCCAGCGCGCCTCGTTGCCGCCCCACATGATGAGTCCGGCGACCAGCGGCACCGCGGCGATCCGGCCATAGGTCAGAATGTTCGGAAGGTTCCACACCTTCGAATAGGTCACGGCCTTGCCTGATTCCATTCCATCCATTGCGCCGCTCATTCTGCACTCTCGTGGAAGTGATCGTAAATGGCCTGCGCCAGTGCGTGGCTGACCCCTTCCACCGCGGCGAGGTCGGTGACGCTCGCCCGTGATACTGCTTTGGCCGAACCGAAGGCCTGCAGCAAGGCTTTCTTGCGCAGGGGCCCGATGCCCGGAACCTCGTCCAGCGGGTTGACACCGATGGCCCTGGAGCGCCGCGCCCGGTGCGAGCCGATGGCGAAGCGGTGCGCCTCGTCGCGCAGGCGCTGGATGTAGTAGAGTACCGGATCGCGTGCCTCGAGCATGAAGGAGGCGCGGCCCGGCACATAGAAATGCTCGCGGCCCGCGTCGCGGTCCGGCCCCTTGGCGACGCCCGCCACGGGCAGGTCGGACAGGCCGAGCTCGTCAAGCACCGCCTTGGCCGCGGAGAGCTGGCCCTGGCCGCCGTCGATCAGCACGAGGTCGGGCCAGGCCTGCACCTCCTTGCCCTGCTCCTCGCCGCGCGCCTGCGCCTCTTCCTTGAGGAGCCGGCTGAAACGGCGGGTCAGCACCTCGCGCATCATGGCGAAGTCGTCGGAGCCGATCTCGTCGGTCCGGATGTTGAACTTGCGGTACTGCGACTTGATGAAGCCGTCGGGCCCCGACACGATCATGCCGCCCACCGGGTTCGAGCCCTGGATATGCGAGTTGTCATAGACCTCGATGCGGCGCGGCGGCTCGGGCAGGTCGAAAGCGCGCTGCACGCCCTCCAGCAGCCTGGTCTGGGACGAGGTCTCGGCCATCTTGCGGCCGAGCGCCTCACGCGCATTGGTGACGGCGTGCTCGACGAGGCTCTTCTTCTCGCCACGCTGCGGCACGGCGACTTCGATGCGCCGCCCGGCATGGGTGGAGAGCGCTTCCTCGAGAAGTTCACGCTCCTCGATGTCGCTGGACAGCAGCACGAGATCGGGAATGGGCTTGTCGTCATAGAACTGGGCGAGGAAGGAGGCCATGATCTCCGGGGCCTCATGGCTCTTGTCGGTCTTGGGATAATAAGCGCGGTTGCCCCAGTTCTGGAACGAGCGGAAGAAGAACACCTGGATGCAGGTCTGCCCGCCCTCCTGCGCCAGGCCGAAGACATCCGCCTCCTCCACCCCCTGCGGGTTGATGCCTTGCGTCTGGGTGACGAAGCTCATGGCCTGGATACGGTCGCGGTATGAGGCCGCGCGCTCGAAATCGAGGTTCTCAGCCGCCTCCTCCATCTGCCTGGCAAGCTCCGCCTTCACCACCTGGCTCTTGCCGTTGAGGAAAGCCTCGGCCTCCCTGGCGAGTTCGCCATAGGCTTGCGGGTCGATGTAATTCACGCAAGGGGCCGCGCAACGCTTGATCTGGTAGAGCAGGCACGGCCTGGTGCGGTTGGCGTAGACGCTGTCGGTGCAGGTGCGCAGGAGAAACGCCTTCTGCAGCGTGTTGATGGCGCGGTTCACCGCCCCGGCCGAGGCGAAGGGGCCGAAATAGCTGCCCTTGCGGTTGCGGGCACCCCGGTGCTTCACCAGCTGCGCCACGCCGTGGTCCTTCGCAATCAGGATATAAGGGAAAGACTTGTCGTCCCTGAGGATGACGTTGAAGCGCGGCTTCAGCTTCTTGATGAGGTTGGCCTCGAGCAGCAGCGCCTCGGCCTCGGTGGCCGTCGTCACGAACTCCATGTTGGCGGTGAGCGCGATCATGGTGGAGATGCGCGCCGTGTGGCCCCACAGGCGGGTATAGTTCGACACGCGGTTCTTCAGGTTGCGCGCCTTGCCGACGTAGATGACGTCGCCCTTGGCGTCATACATGCGGTAGACGCCGGGCTTGGCCGGAAGCCTCGAAACGAAGTCGCGGATGAGGTCCGCACCCCGTCCGTCGGGGACGGGCGACTCGTCTGGTGCCTGTGAAGGTTCGGAAGTCATCGGGTTCTCATACATCCCTCCCCCTCAGGTGGGGAAGGCGGAACCCCACGGCAACGAAAAAACCGGCGCCAAAGGGGCGCCGGCCGTTCGCTTGAGCTTGGATTCCGAGTGCTTAGCCGCCGTAGGGGCTGATGCACTGGCGGACCTGGCCGCTGTAGGCGATCCACGTGTTGTTGCGCGGATTGTAGGACCGGTAGCGGCTTTCGCACCATGCGACGTGGCGGTTGCCATTGCTGCCGGCGATCGCGACGCCCACGCCCACACCGATGGCAGGCGCGATCCACCACTGGTTGGAGTACCAATATCCATTGTAATGGTAACGGCAATAATTGGTCCAGCCGTTGCAGCGCCGGCCATATCTGGGATTCCAGTAGTTGGGGCGGTGATAGTAGTTGTAGTTGGGACGGCGATAGTAGTTGCCGTGATACCCATTGTAGTGGCCGCCGTTATAGCCGCCGCCGCCACCGCGATAGCCCACGTCAATGACGGACGACGTCGCGGCAGCCGGCGCCACGGCCGGCATGATCATCACCGGCAGGGCCGAAGCCTGTGGTGCGGCAAGTCCGATCGCTCCGGCGACAACCGCAGCGAGTGTGAAGAATCGGGCTTTGAACATGAATTGCGGTCTCCCTTGGGTGCAATGCCGGGATGTCAGCATGCCCGGCATCGCGGTTCAACTATAAGTTATGATACGACGTCCGACGCGTTGGACAGGCGTTGGCCCTTCGTCAATACGGGCTGACGCACTGGTTGACCCGCCCGCTGTAGGAAACCCAGGTGTTGGTGCGCGGGTTGTAGGAGCGGTAGCGGTCGAGGCACCACTGCACGTGGCGGCTGCCATAGCCGCCGTGGTAACCGCCATCCGCGACATAGGCACCCGCCGCGCCCAGCGCGACGCCGGCGCCGACGACCGGGAACAGCCACCACGGATTTTCATAATAGTAACCGCCATGGTGATAGCGGCAGCGGTTGTTCCAGCTGCCGCAGCGCATGCCATCGTAGCGGCGGTTGTAGACGCGGTTGCGGTCGTACTTGGAGCGCACATCCGTCAGCAGGCTGGCACTGCCCTGTTCGATCCCCGGCGCCGGCTGAATGGGGAAGGCCGAGGCTTGCGTGGCGGAGAGGCCCGAGAGGCCTGCGCCCAGGGCGGCGAGCGCAATGATGGTGTGTTTCAGCATGTCTTCGTACTCCCTTGCAGGGCCATGGGCTTTCCACGGCGGAAAAGCGCCGATGGGCATGCGGGGAGAACGGGACGTTGCGAGGATAGTTCCGCTCAGGGCGTGAAGGTGCAGAACAGCACCTAGCGCTGGCGCTCGATCTCGACGCCGACGCTGCGGGCATTGCGGATGATATCGGGCTTTTCCACCCGCACGCGGGCGGCCGCCACGCGCTTGTCGCGCAGGCAGGCGGCGGCGATCTTCTCGCACAGGGTCTCGACCAGGTTGATGTGGCCGTCGGCGATGATCTGCTCGACCTTCTTCACCACGATCTCGTAGGACACCACGTGGCCGATGTCGTCGCCTTGCGGCCCGTCACCCTCGTTCACCGAGAGATCGATGTTGACGATGATGCGCTGCGGATCGACTTTCTCATGCTCGTAGATGCCGATCAGCGCCATCATCTCGAGGTCGCGCACGAAGACATGGCGCAGGCCCGAGGCGGCGCTCGCCACGTGGTGGCTGATCATCGGCTTCTTCATTCATTCACCTCGACCACGTCCGGCGTCTGCCAGACCAGATGCTGACCGCCGTCCAGCGCGATCATCTGCCCCGTCAGCGACGGTTGTGACAATATGAATTTGACGGCGCCCGAAATCTCCGCCGGCGACGTGCCGCGGCCCAGAAGCGTCAGCTTGGCCTGTTTGTCGAACTCCGCCTGGTCCATGCGGGCCGAGGGCAGTGCCGGCCCGGGACCGATGGCATTGACCCGGATGCGGGGCGCCAGCGCCTGGGCCAGCGTGCGGGTGGCGGTCCACAGGCCCGACTTCGACGTGGTGTAGGAAAAGAACTTCGGGTTCAGCTTCCACACCCGCTGGTCGATGATCGAGATGATGTTGCCCTCCTCGCCCTCGGGCAGCTGCCGGGCGAAGGCCTGCGACAGGAACACCGGTGCGCGCAGGTTGGTGTCGAGATGCGCGGCCCAGCTGGCCTTGCTGATCGAGCCCACCTCGTCCGGCTCGAACAGCGAGGCGTTGTTGATGAGGCTCGTGAGGCCGCCCAGGCCGGCCGATGCTTCCGCCACCAGCCGGTCGGGCACGTCGACGTCCGAGAGGTCGCCGCGCACGATGACGGCGCGCTGCCCGATGTTGCGGATGAAGCTCGCCACCTCCTCGGCCTCGGCGAGCGAGGCGTTGCAGTGCACGGCCACGTCCCAGCCATCCTTGGCGAGATCGAGCGCCAGCCTCCGGCCGATGCGCTTGGCCGACCCCGTGACGAGAACCGATTTCCTCATGCGGCGGGCTTCGGCATGAGGATGACGTAATGCTTCTTCACCGTCTTCACCGTCTCCCATGTGCCCTTGAAGCCGGCGGGGATGATGAAGGCGTCGCCCTTCTTCAGCGTCCAGGACTTGCCCTCCTCGTTGGTGAGGATGGCCTTGCCCGCGATGAAGTGACAGAATTCCCACTCGGCGTAATCGACCTTCACCTTGCCCGGCGTCGATTCCCAGATGCCGCAATAGAGCCGGTCATCCTCGCCGGTGAAGTGGTTCCAGGTCCTGGTGCGGTACTTGCCCTTGATGAGCTTTTCGGCGTCGGGCTTGCCCTTCTCGGGCGTGGGGGCATGCTTGCCCTTGCTCTTCATCACCACAATGTCGGCCATGTCACGTCCCTCTATGACAGTCGTTTCAGCAGCTCTTCGCGCGTCGGCTGGAAGTCGGACGCGACCCACCAGTCCTCGAGGCTCTTCAGCAATACGCCGATTTCGGGCCCGGGGCTCATGCCGGCGGCAAGAAGATCGCGCCCTGCAACCGGAAGGCTGGGAACGGGCCAGCGATCCGGCAATTCCAGCAATTCGCGCCACCCTGCGTCGTCCAGCGGCGCGTCGGAGCGAGCCCAAGCGATGTGCACGAGGTCACGCCACGCCCCTGCGCCCTGCTGGTAGAGCACGGCGCGCTGCTCCTTCGGGCGCAATGCGGGCGTGGGCGGCATCGACACCACGATGGCCTCCAGCCGCTGGGCTTCGCTGTTGGACAGCCGCCAGCGCTCCGGCATGGCCAGCGGATCCTGCGCCAGCACGGCCAGCCTGAGAAGAGGATCGGGCGGCAGGCGGCCGAGCACACGCCACTCCTCCGTATACGGAAGAAGGTGCGCGAGGATGCCCCGCTCGGCCATCAGCTTCAGCGTCGCGACCGCGCCCGGTGCCGCCATCAGCTTGAACATCTCCTGCCGGACGCGCTCGGCCGAGAGGCCGTCGAGCCCCGCCTTCAGCCGCGTGCAGGCGGCAAGGCCCAATGCATCGGGGTCGCCATGGCCATAGCGCGCATGGAAGCGGAAAAACCGCAGGATGCGCAGGTAGTCCTCGGCGATGCGCTGCGCGGGATCGCCGACGAAGATGACGCGGCGAGACTGCACGTCCGGCAGGCCGTTGACGAAATCGGAGATGACGCCGCGCGCATCGCAGTAGAGCGCGTTCATGGTGAAGTCGCGGCGCCGGGCGTCGGCCTGCCAGTCGTCGGTGAAGGCCACCCTGGCGCGGCGCCCGTCGGTCTCCACGTCATGGCGCAGTGTCGTCACCTCGAAGGGGCGATGCTCGACCACCACCGTCACTGTGCCATGCTCGATGCCGGTGGGGTGCACGCCCATGCCGGCCGCGGTACAGGCCGCCGTCACCTGCGCGGGCGACAGCGTGGTGGCGACATCGACTTCCGTCACCTCCTCGCCGAGCAGCGCGTTGCGCACGGCGCCGCCCGCCACGCGGCCTTCGCCACCCGCCGCCGCGAGGGTGGCGAGGAGGCGCTGCAGGGCAGGCTCGCCGAGCCACGGCGCCGCGCTGAGGGAGGGAAGCTTCGTCATGCCGGTTCGTACATCAGGCGATAGAGGTTGCGGATCATGCCGGCGGTTGCGCCCCAGATGTAGCGCCCCTGCCAGGGCATGGCGTAATAGTAGCGCGTCCGGCCCTGCCAGTCGCGCGAATGGCGCTCGTGGTGCGCCGGGTCCATCAGGAAATCCAGCGGCACCTCGAAGACGTCCTTCACCTCGGCCTCCTGCGGCGTCACGCGGAAGCCGGGCCGCAGCATGGCCACCACCGGTACCACGCGGTAATTGGTGGAGGTGAGGTAGGTGTCGAGGAAGCCCAGCGGTTCGACGAAGGATGGCGCGATGCCCGTCTCCTCCTCCATCTCGCGGAGCGCGGCGGCGGTGGCGTCCTGGTCCGTGGCGTCGATCCGTCCACCGGGGAAGGCGATCTGCCCGGCGTGGCGGCGCAGATGCGGCTGGCGCTCGGTGAGCAGCAGGGTCAGGCCATCGGCCCGCGGCACCACGGGCACCAGCACGGCGGCGGGCTTCGGTTCCTCGTGCTGAGGGATCATCCGGGCCGTCGGGTTCAGGTCGTCGTCGCTGAAACTGTGGAGCGGCGGCGGCGCGACGTGCAACCGCCGGGCCGCGAGCGCCCGGAACGCCGCTTCCTCGCCCGTCGTCACGGAGCGATCCCGATCTCGGCCGCCTTCTGCATCGGATAGAACCGGCCCGCCGACCAGACGCCGAACCAGCCATCCTCCACCATGCCTGCCGCCGCGAGGTCATAGAACAGCGCGCGGCTGACCAGCGCCTCGAGCTCCGCGCGCACCATCACGTAGGGTTTGAGGCCATCGGTGCCATCTTCCACTGCAAAGCGCAGCGGGTGGGCCTCGTCCACCGTCACGGCATCCTCGACATTGGTCTCGAAATGGAGGGTCTGGGTCTTGCCCTCGCCCTCGATCCGCATGCGGACTGCGGTGAACGGCGCGTCGTCGACGCGGATCCCCACCTTTTCCACCGGCGTCACCAGATAGTATTTCCCGTCGGCATCGCGCCGCAGCACGGAGGCGAAGAGCTGGACCAGCGGTTTTCGCCCGATGGGCGAGTTCATGTAGAACCAGGTGCCGTCCTGGGCGATGCGCATGTCGATGTCGCCGCAGAACGGCGGATTCCACAGGTGGACCGGGGCCGGGCCCCTGGCCTTCGGCACCTCCCCCAGCCCTTTCAGGGGGTTGCTCGCATCTCGCTGATCCGTGTTCATTTTTCGGTCATGACGGGTGAGTCGGACTGTCCTTGCCGCCTCTTTTAGGCCATTCTCGTTCCGCAAAGGGTGAAATCAGGTGAGGCGGCCCGCGGCGTGGCCTCTCGCAGCATACGATAGTGAGCGCAATGTCGAACATCAACGAAGCAGACCGCCAGATCATTACCGACCTCGAGACCGCGGGTGAACGCATGGGCCGGGCCCGTGCCGCCATCGGCCGGGTGATCTTCGGTCAGGACGAAGTGATCGAGCAGGTGCTGATCGCCATCCTCGGCGGCGGCCATGCCCTGCTGGTGGGCGCACCCGGCCTGGCCAAGACCAAGCTGGCCATCACCCTGGGCCGCGTCCTGGGGCTCGACGAGAAGCGCGTGCAGTTCACCCCCGACCTCATGCCCTCCGACATTCTCGGCGCCGAGGTTCTCGAAGAGCGCGACGGGCGGCGGCACTTCCGCTTCCTGCAAGGGCCGGTGTTCTGCCAGCTGCTGATGGCGGATGAAATCAACCGCGCCTCGCCGCGCACCCAGTCGGCGCTGCTGCAGGCGATGCAGGAGCATCACATCACGGTGGCGGGCTGGCGCCATGACCTGCCCCGTCCCTTCCACGTGCTGGCCACGCAGAACCCGATCGAGCAGGAAGGCACCTACCCACTTCCCGAAGCGCAGCTCGACCGCTTCCTGGTGCAGATCGACGTGCCCTTCCCCTCGCTCGACGCCGAGCGCCGCATGCTGTTCGCGACGACGGGCGCCACCGAGGCCGAAGCCGAGACCGTGCTGTCCACCGAGGAACTGATGAGCGCCCAGCGCCTCACCCGCATGATCCCGGTGGGCGAGCAGGTGGCGGAGGCGATCCTGCGCGTGGTGCGCGCCGCGCGCCCCGGTCCCGAGGCCGACGACTTCATCAACCGCAACATCGCCTGGGGTCCCTCGCCCCGCGCCAGCCAGGCGCTGATGCTGGGCGCCCGCGCCCGCGCGCTGCTGCAAGGCCGGCTGTCGCCCTCGCTCGACGACGTGGCGGCGCTGCTGGGCCCGGTGTTCCGCCACCGCATGGCGCTGAACTTCACGGCGCGCGCCGACGGCCACACCATCGAAGGCGCGATCGAGCGGCTCGCCGGTCTCATCGCCTGAGCTGATGTCCACCGCCCAGGCCCTCAGCTTCGCCGACCGCGCCGCGGCCCAGGCCCGCGCGCTGCCTCCGCTCCTGGTGGAAGCCGAGCGCATTGCCGCGACGGTGATCCTGGGCGAGCACGGGCGGCGGCGCGCCGGCCCGGGCGAAAGCTTCTGGCAGTTTAGGCCCTACGTCTCGGGCGACTCGAGCCAGCGCATCGACTGGCACAAGTCGGCGCGCGCCGACCGGGTCTATATCCGCGAGAACGAGTGGGAAGCGGCGAACACCCTGTGGGTCTGGTCGTCGCCCGCCATTTCCATGACCTTCAAGTCGCATCTGGCCCAGGTGAGCAAGCGCGAGCGTGCCCAGCTCATGATGCTCGCGGTCGCCGCGCTGGCGGCGCGGGCGGGTGAACGGGTGGGCGCACTCGGGTCGCCCTTCGCGCCCGATCACACCCGCGGCCAGCTGGTGAAGATCGCCGACTGGTTCCTGAAATCCGAAGGCGCAGCGCTGCCGGCGGTCACGCGACTGCCGCGCTTTTCCGGCGCGGTGCTCGCGGGCGATTTCTTCGATCCGCCGGAGGAGATCGCCCGCGCCATGGCGCCGCTCGCCGAAGCGGGCGTCAGGGGGCATTTGCTGCAAGTCGTGGACCCGGCGGAGGAAACGCTGCCCTATGCCGGGCGCGTCGAGTTCCACGAGATGGCGGGGCCCCTGCGCTTCCTGTCATCGAAGGCGGAGACGCTGCGCGGCGCCTATGGCGAGCGCCTCGCCGCGCACCGCGACGCGTTGCGCGACATGTGCCGGCGCATCGGCTGGAGCTTCGCCATTCACCGCACCGACGAAGCCCCGGCGCGCGCCCTGCTGGCGCTGCATGCCCAGATTTCCGGCGAGGCGATGCGATGAGCCTGCTCGGCGCAATCACCTTCGCCACGCCCGCCGCATTGGCGGCCCTGCTGTTGCTGCCGGTGATCTGGTGGCTGCTGCGCTTCACCCCGCCGCGCCCCGAAACCGTGCGCTTTCCGGCGATCCGCCTGCTGCTCGGCCTGCGCAACCGCGAGGAACAGCCCGACAAGACGCCATGGTGGCTGCTGCTGGTCCGCCTGCTGCTGGCCGCCCTCGTGATCCTCGGGGTGGCGCAGCCGCTCTATGCGCCGGGCCGCATCGGCCAGCTGGTGCAGACCCCGGTGCTGCTCGTCGTCGACGACGGCTGGGCGGCCGCGAAGGAGTGGGACGCGCGTCTGGCCGTGATGGCCGAGGTTCTGGACAACGCCGCCGCGGGCGGCGCACCGGTCACGCTCGCCACCACGACGCCCGATCTGCGCCCGCAGGCACTGGAGCCGCAGGCCGCCGCCGATCTCAGGGCACGCGCCGCAGCGCTGGAGCCGCGCGCCTTCGACCCGGACCGCATGGGCCTGCTGAAGCGGCTGGACGAAGCTTTCGCGCAGCAATCCGCGCTGCGGGTGATCTGGCTGTCGGACGGCATCGACGACGGCTCGGCCGGGGACTTCGCGGCGGGACTGCAGAAACTCGCGGGCGGCCGGGCCTCGGTGGAAGCGATCCTGCCGTCATCGGCACAGCTGCCGCTGGCACTGGTGACGCCGGGCCTCGACGGCGGCAAGATCAAGGTCACCGTGCTGCGCACGCCGGGCGGACCGGCGCAGACCGTGTCGGTTGCCGCGACCGCCAGCAATGGCCGAAGCTTCGGCGACGTCGCCGTCGCCTTCAACCCCGGCGCCACCTCGGCTGACGGCGTCATCGAACTTCCCACCGAGCTCCGCAACGAGGTCGGCCGCATCGCCGTCAAGGACGAGCGCAATGCCGCGGCGGTGTTCCTGATGGACGATCGCTGGCGGCGCAAGACGGTGGCGATGATGTCGGGCACCGCGCTCGAAATGTCGGAGCCGTTGCTGGCGCCTCTCTACTACGTGCAGCGCGCGCTCGACCCCTATGCCGAGGTGAGCCAGCCCAACGACACGCCGGCGCTCAAGACCCAGCTCGATCAGGGCCTGTCCATGCTGGTGCTGGCCGACATCGGCGTGCTGCCGGGCGAGCAGCAGGAAATGATCTCGCGCTGGGTCGACAATGGCGGCGTGCTGGTGCGCTTTGCCGGCCCCCGCTTCGCCGGCGCCCAGGACGGGCTGGTGCCGGTGACGCTGCGCGCCGGCGACCGCTCGCTCGGCAGCGCTCTCAGCTGGGAGACGCCGCAGCCGATGCAGCCCTTTCCCGACAAGAGCCCGTTTGCCGGGCTGACGCCGGACCCTTCCGTGAAGGTGACGCGCCAGGTGCTGGCGGAGCCCGATTCCGACCTGCCCGGAAAGGTCTGGGCCAGCCTTGCCGACGGCACGCCGCTGGTGACTGCCCGGAAGGAGGGCAAGGGGCTGATCGTGCTGTTCCACGTCACCGCCAATGCCGACTGGTCGAACCTTCCTGTGTCCGGCCTGTTCGTCGAGATGCTGCGCCGCGTGCTCGACCTCGCACCGGCCGCCGGCAGCGGCGCCAAGAGCGGCACGGCGGCGAGCGATGCCCAGGCCTTCGTGCCCTTCCTGGCGCTCGACGGCTTCGGCGACCTCGCCAACCCCGCCCCTGACATCCAGCCCATTCCCGCCGCCGCCATCGACAAGGTGCGCGCCACGCCGGCAACGCCGCCGGGCCTCTACCGTCGCGGCGAGCAGGAGCGTTCGATCAACATCACCCGCACCGGCAACGGCCTCACGCCGGTGGGAGACCTTCCCGCGGGCGTCGCCACCCGCGCGCTCGCCCCATTGCCGGCGCTGCCGCTCGCACCCTACGCCTTCGGGCTCGCCATGCTCTTGTTCCTTGCCGACTGCTGCGCCGCGCTGTTCCTCGGCGGCGGTCTCACCCGCCTGCGCCAGCGCCGTGCCGCCATGGCGGGGATGATGGCGCTGGCGCTGATCGCCGCCTGGCATCCGGCACCGCTTCACGCGCAGACGGCCGATGACTTCGCGATGCAGAACGCCCTCGAGACCCGCCTCGCCTATGTGAAGAGCGGCGACGCCACCATCGACAAGGTCAGCGAACAGGGCCTGAAGGGCCTGGGCGAGATGCTGCGCGAGCGCACCTCCGTCAACACCGGCGATCCCGTGGGCGTCGACATCGAACGCGACGAACTGGTGTTCTTCCCGCTGCTCTACTGGCCGGTCAGGGCCGACGCGCCGGCGCCCTCGGATGCGGCCCTCGCCCGCATGGACGCCTACATGAAGGGCGGCGGCACCATCTTCTTCGACCTGCGCGACGACGGCACGGGTGCGGATGCGGTGAACGGCGGGGCGGGCGGCGCCTCCGAGGCCCTGCGCCGAATCCTCGCCAAGCTCGACATTCCGCCGCTCGAACCCGTGCCACCCTCGCACGTTCTGACCAAGAGCTTCTACCTCCTCGACCGCTTCCCCGGCCGTTATGACGGCGGCAAGCTGTGGGTCGAACGCGCCGACAGCGAAGGCGCCACCGCCGGCAACACCGATGGCGTCAGCGGCATCATCATCGGCTCCAACGACTATGCCGCGGCCTGGGCCATGGATGACAATGGCGACCCGCTCTATGCGTCCATCCCGGGCACCGACCGGCAGCGCGAATTCGCCATCCGCACCGGCATCAACATCGTGATGTATGCGCTGACCGGCAACTACAAGGCCGACCAGGTGCACGTGCCCGACCTGCTCGAACGGCTGGGGCAGTGATGAACTGGAACGTCTCCTTCGAACCCGTCCTGCCCTGGGCCTTCATCGCGGTGATGGGCGTGGCCGGCGTCGCGCTCCTGGTCATGCTGGCGCTGGGCCGGTCGCGCGGCACGGCGCTGCGTGCGGTGGCCTTCGCGCTGCTGCTGGCGGCCCTCGCCAACCCGGTCATCCGCAACGAGGCCCGCCAGCCACTCCCCGACATCGCGGTGGCGGTGATCGATCATTCGCTGAGCCAGCAGAGCGGCGAGCGGATGCAGCGCACCGATGCCGCGGTCGCGGCGCTGAAGGACGCGGTGGCGCGGCTGCCCAACACCGAACTCCGCACCGTCGAGGTCAAGTCCGGCGCCAGCAGCGAGGATGACGGCACGCGGGCCTTCGAGGTGCTGAACCGGGCCTTGGGCGACATTCCGCCCGAGCGTTTCGCCGGCGCCATCATGATCACCGACGGCGAAGTCCATGACGCGCCTGCCGACCCCGCCAAGAGCGGCATCGGCGGCCCGCTGCATGCCCTCATCACCGGCTCGAAATCCGAGAAGGACCGGCAGATCGTCATCGAGAAGGCGCCGCGCTTCGGCATGGTGGGCCAGCAGCAGACCATCGCCTTCCGCCTCGATGAGGCCAACGGGCCGGGCCAGTCCGTGCCGGTCACCGTCTCGGTGGGCGGTGCCGCACCCTCGACCATCGACGTCACGCCGGGCCAGACCGTCGAGGTGCCCATCACGGTCGATCATGCCGGGCAGAACATCGTCGAGATCACCGCGCCGCCGCTCGACGGCGAGATCTCGCTGCAGAACAACCGCGCCGTCGCGGTGATCGACGGCGTGCGCGACCGGCTGCGCGTGCTGCTGGTGTCGGGCGAGCCCCACCCCGGCGAGCGCACCTGGCGCAACCTGCTGAAGTCGGATGCCTCGGTCGACCTCGTGCACTTCACCATCCTGCGGCCGCCGGAGAAGCAGGACGGCACGCCGACGAAGGAACTGGCGCTCATCGCCTTCCCGACGCGCGAACTCTTCGTCGACAAGCTCGACCAGTTCGACCTCGTCATCTTCGACCGCTACCGCCGCCAGTCGGTGCTGCCCGCCGCCTACATGTACAACATCGCGCAGTACGTGAAGAACGGCGGCGCCGTGCTGATCGCCTCCGGCCCCGATCTCGCCGCCGACGACGGGCTCTACTCGACGCCGCTTTCCGAGATCATGACGGCGGTGCCGACGGGCGACGTGGTCGAGAAGCCTTTCAAGCCGGCGCTCACCGAGCAGGGCCAGAAGCACCCGGTGACCAAGGACCTGCCGGGCTCGGCCGGCAGCACGCCGAGCTGGGGCCGCTGGTTCCGCCTCGTCGACACCACCGCCAAGCCCGAGGAGACCGTCATGTCGGGTCCCGACGGCAAGCCGCTGCTCGTGCTGTCGCGCCAGGACAAGGGCCGCGTGGCGCAGCTGCTCTCCGATCAGGGTTGGCTGTGGGCGCGCGGCTACGAGGGCGGCGGACCGCAGAGCGAGCTGCTGCGCCGCCTCGCCCACTGGCTGATGAAGGAGCCGGACCTCGAGGAGGAGGCCCTCACCGGGCACCAGCAAGGCAACAACCTGGTGATCGAGCGCCGCACCATGGGTGACAGCGCCGAACCCGTCACGGTGACGCTGCCCTCCGGCAAGACCGCCACGGTGACACTGAACAAGGTCTCGCCCGGCCGCTTCCAGGGTGCGCTTCCGGTGACCGAGGCCGGCCTGCACCGCCTCGCCGACGGAAAGCTGGTTTCGGTCGCCGCCACCGGCAGCGGCGATGCGCGTGAAATGGCCAACCTGCGGGCCACGACCGCCGTGCTGGACCCGGTGGCGAAGGCGACCGGCGGCGGCATCGACTGGCTGGAAGACGGCATGCCGAACGTGATCAAGGTGTCCGCCGGGCGACGGACCTCGGGCGCGGGCTGGATCGGGCTGCGCGCCAACGACACCTACCGGGTCCAGGCCGTCTCGGACACGCCGCTGTTCTCGACGTTGCTAGGCCTCGCAGCGCTGCTCTTCGGGCTGGGCGCCATGTGGTATCGCGAAGGCCGCTGACCCCGGAACGCCGACCATGCCCGTGACACCCGTCAACGCATCCGGCCTCAACTCGAGGTAGAGGAAGCGTGCGGGATCGACCGGGCCCGGCAGGCTGAGCAGGCCATCCGGCAATTTGCGGAAACCCACCTTGGCGTAATAGGGCTCGTCGCCCACCAGCAGCACCAGGCCATGGCCACGGGCCTTTGCCCGCGCCAGCCCTTCGCGCATCAGCGAGAGGCCGATGCCGAGGCCCTGCCGGTCGGGATGGACGGCCAGCGGTCCCAGCAACAGCGCCGGTGACTGTGCCGCGCCAATGGCCAGCGGCCAGAAACTGATGGTGCCGGAGAGGCCGACGCCCGGATCGCGCGTCACCAGCGAGAGGCCGGGCACCGCATGATTGCCCGCGCGCAGGCGATAGGACGTCTTGCTGTGGCGGCCGGAGCCGAAGGCGATGTCGAGCAGATGCTCGACCTGGTCATGGTCGTGGAGGGTGGCGTCTTCGCAGGCAGTGGGGCCGCACATGGCGTTGTCTCGTGCAATCAGGGCTGGGAAAGGCGCCCGGACGCCCGGAGCGCACGATGAAAGCGACGTTGTGCGGAAGGGATGACCGGACGGAGTCAGGCGCGCGGGCTGCCGCGCATGTCGCGGGCGCGTCGTCGCAGGCTGAGCTTGTGCGTCGTGGTCATGTTTCGCCGCTTAGCGTTTAGCGGACGGAACGTCAAGGCGAAGTAAATATTCACCACGTCGGCGTCCGTGCGGCGCCGTCGAGCACCTCCGCCAGGCGCCGCCGCGTTCCGCCCGATGTGGTCGCCGGCAATGCCGCAACGGGAAAGAACCTGGCCTCGGCGATCTCGGCATTGGGGGTGAAGCCCTGCTCGCGAAACCGCCGCAGCACGAAACACGCCACATGGTCGCCCGGAAATTGGGCATCGTTGAGGAACATGCCATGGAACGTCGGGTCCTCTTCCGCAACGATACCCGCTTCCTCGCGCAGTTCGCGCAGCGCCGCCTCAGCCAGCGCCTCGCCGCGCTCGACCCCGCCGCCCGGCAGAAGCCAGCCCGGCGAATAGCCGTGCCGCACCAGCAGTAGATCGGGCGCATCGCCGCGCAGCACGATGGTGCGCGTCCCCAGCGTCATGCCGCGCGTCTGGCGGTGGACCGCCTGCAGGAATGGCTTTGCCGCGCGAAACAGCACGCGCTTCAGGTATTCGGACATTGCAACTCGTTAGCCGCTGGTTGGCCTCTCGCCAAGCTTGAGTTCCACGGGCGCGCTTGTTAAGCCCTATGCCATGAGCCAGTCCGTCACCGTCCGACCGGTCCGCGGCAAGGAAGACCTCCGGGCTTTCCTCGACGTTCCCTTTGCGCTCTATGCCGAGGATCCGAACTGGGTTGCGCCGCTCTATCTCGAACGGCTCGAGCATCTCGATCCGAAGAAGAACCCCTATTACCAGCATGCCGAAGTCGAACTCTTCCTCGCCTATCGGGATGGCAAGCCGGTGGGCCGCATCTCGGCCCAGCTCTGCCGCCTGCGTAGCGAGCGATATCAGGACGGCGTGGGCCAGTTCGGTTTCCTCGAAGCGGAAAACGATCCTGCCGTCTTTGCCGCACTGTTCGAGGCCGCCGCCGGCTGGCTGCGCCAGCGCGGCGCCAGCGCCATGCAGGGCCCCTACAGCTTCTCGATCAACGACGAGACGGGCCTCCTCATCGAGGGCTTCGAGACGCCGCCCTCGATCATGATGGGCCATGCGCTGCCCTATTACGCCCAGCGCATGGACGAGGCGGGCTTCACCAAGGCCAAGGACGTCGTCGCCTATGATTTCATGGATCCGGGCGAGGTGCCGCGCGCCCTCAGGTCGGCCTATGACAAGGCCATCGCCGACAAGGACGTGACGCTGCGCCCGCTCGACAAGAAGCAGCTGATGAAGGAACTCGAGATCGTCGTCTCGATCGCCAACGACGCGTGGTCGGAGAACTGGGGCTTCGTGCCCTGGACCCAGGAGGAAATGACCGCCCTCGCCAACAATCTCAAGGTGCTGGTGACGGGCGACTTCGTCGCCATCGCGGAATACAAGGGCGAGCCGGCGGCGATGGCGGTGACGCTCCCCAACATCAACGACTGGATCGCCGGCCTCGACGGCAAGCTGCTGCCCTTCGGCTGGAGCAAGGTCGTGTGGAATCTTTTCGCACGCCCGCCCAAGGCGGTGCGCCTGCCCCTGATGGGGCTGCGCAAGAAATATCACGGCACGCCGGTGGGCGCCATTCTCGGCATGGCGGTGATCGCCCGGGTGCGCAAGTATCACATCAGCCGCGGCACCACGAAGGGCGAACTGTCGTGGATCCTCGAGGACAACATGCCGATGCGCCACATGATCGAAGCCTTCGGCGGCAGGCCTTACAAGACCTATCGCATTTATGAGAAGTTAATCGCTTAGGCGCTACTCCGCGCCAGGCTCCGGAGCCGTGCTCCGGCCTTCGGTTTGTCAGTCGGAAGTACCCCGGTCCCCGTGTTCACGCTCGCCCATCTGTCTGATCTTCACCTGGGCCCATTGCCCATCGGATCGGCGCATCGGAATTTCGCCCTGAAGCGCACCATCGGCGTGATGAACTGGCGCCTCAACCGCCACCGCGTGCACAGCCCTGACGTGGCGCTGGCGATCGCCGCAGACATCGTGCGCAGCGCGCCCGACCACGTAGCGCTGACGGGCGACATCGTGAACGTGGCGGCGCGCGCCGAGTTCGTGGCCGCCGCGCGCTGGCTCAAGGCCTTCGGCCCGTCCGACTGGATCAGCTTCGTGCCGGGCAACCACGACTGCTACGTGCGCATGGCGTGGGAGCATGGCCTGGCGCATCTCGAGCCCTACATGGTGGGCGACATGCGCGTGCCGCTCACCGAGGAAACACCGCAGATCGCCACCCCATTCCCCTATGTGAGGTTGCGCCGCAACGTCGCCCTCATCGGGGTGTCGACGGGAATTCCGCAACCCCTGCACCGCGCCTCGGGCCGGATCGGCAAGGTCCAGCTCGAGTCGCTGTCCCACCTCCTCTCCGACCTGCGCGAGCGCGGCTATGCCCGGGTGGTGATGATCCACCACCCGCCGCTGCCGGGGCTTGCCAGCCCGCGCAAGGCATTGCTCGACGCGCCGCTGCTGCGCGGCGTGCTGGAGGCGCAGGGGGCCGAACTGGTGCTGCACGGCCACAACCACGAGCACATGCTGAACACGCTCAATTCGCGCTTCGGAACCGTCCATGTGCTGGGCGTGCCGTCGGCCTCCCTGGTCGAGGACGCGCACCGCCCCCTGGCCGCCTGGAACCACTACCAGATCCAGCGCCAGGCCGGGAAATGGCAGATCGACGTCGCGATCCGCAGCTACGACCCGGCCAGCCGCCAGATTGTCCCCCTCACCGAATTCGCCCTTTCTTCCTGAGCGGCGGGTGGCTAGATTGCGGCGCTCATGAACTTCGTTCGCTTCGGAAGCTGATCCCGCCTTGCTGCTCCCCATCGTCGACAGGCACGTCATGCGGCAGGTGTCGCTGCCCCTCGCGGGCGCGCTGGTCATCGGCCTGCTCATGCTGCTGGCCGACCGCATGGTCCGCCTGCTCGACACCACGCTCGGCAAGAAGAACTCCTTCTCGGTGGTGTTCGAGATGCTGGCCTACCTGGTGCCGCATTACCTCGGCACCGCGCTTCCCGCCGCGCTGTTCCTCGGCCTGCTCCTCGGCTTCGGCAAGATGTCGGCCAATTCCGAGACCGATGCCTTCATGGCGTCCGGCGTGGGGCTCAACCGCATGGCCCGCTCGGTCATCATCATGGGCGTGCTGATCAGCATCCTTTCGGTGGCCATCATGGGCTGGCTGCAGCCCTACGCCCGCTATGCCTACCGCTCGGTGGTGTTCGACGTGCAGAACGTCGAGGTGTTCTATCTCGCGGAGGAAGGCGTCTTCATGCAGGCGGGCGACCGCACCTTCATCCTCGACAAGCTCAACCGCGCGACCAACGCCTTCCAGCACGTCTTCATCTACGAGGACAAGGGCGACAAGGGCTCCGACACGGTCACCGCCTCGCGCGGCTCGCTGATCGAGAGCACCGGCGGCCTGCGCCCGACGCTGCATCTCGAGGACGGCCACCGCCTGACCTTCAAGGCCAGGCCGGACGTCAACGCGGCCGACCCCGCCATCGGCGAGGCCACCGAGTTCGCCCTCGCCGACACGCCGCTCGGCCGCATCGCCAAGGACATCTTCCGGCCACGCGGCGACGACGAGCGCGAGCTGACGCTGCCGGAACTGTTTTCCGCCATGCAGAACCTGCCGCCGAAGATCAAGTACAACGACGTCAATTCCGAGCTGAGCGAGCGGCTGGTGACGGCGGTCAGCATCCTGATCCTGCCCTTCCTCGCCATTCCCTTCGCGGTCGGCAACCGGCGCAGCGTGCGCGGCTTCCGCACCGGCATCGCGCTGGTGCTGATCGTCGTCTACAACGAGGTCATCCACCAGGGCGCGTCGCTGTCGAACCATGGCGTCGCCTCGCCGCTCATCACCATGTGGCTCCCCTGCCTGCTGCTCGGCATCTTCGCGGCGTGGCGCTACATCGGCGTGTGCTTCACGCTGCGCAACGATCCGGTCAGTTCGGTCATCGACAGGGTGGGCGAATTCTTCGGCAGCCTGAGGCACATGGTGATGCGCCGCTTCGGATGGGGGGCGCAGACATGATGAAGATCATCGGCTGGATGCTGAACCGCATGGTGGCGGTGCGCTTCTTCGGCATCCTCATCGGCATTTCGTTTTTCGTGCTCTCCCTCGACGTTCTGACCAACGCCAAGGATCTCGAGGCGCTTCGCCCCAACGACATGACGATCCTGCTGCAATACATGCTCTATCGCGCGCCCTCGGTGCTGGTGAACTACATGGGCATCTCGATGCTGCTCGCCATGCTGCTGAGCCTCACCGAGCTCAGCTACCGCAACGAGATGGCGGCGATGTGGGCGGCGGGCGTGTCGCCGGCGCGCATCATCGTCATGCTGCTGCCGCTGGCCTTCGTCGCCGGCGGGCTCAACTTCGTGCTCTCCGACTCGGCCATTCCCGCCACCACCCCGCAGCTGCGCGAATGGGGCGTGGGCGACTACGGCGCCGACAAGCTGAAGGTGGGCGAGAAGGATCCGATCTGGATGCGCGCCGGCTCCGACATCCTGAGGGCCGGCAGCGCCAATGCCGATTCGACCAAGCTCAACAACGTCATCATCTTCCGCCGCGACGAGCAGGGCCTGTTGCGCGAGCAGATCTACGCGCATGACGCTCAGCTCGAGGATGGCCGCTGGACGCTGTCCAAGGTGCTCGTCTACTACCGCGACAACCTGCAACCGTCGCATCTCGACACGCTGGTCTATTCCGGCGCCATGAAGCCCGCCCAGGCCGGTGCGCGCTCCGGCGCGCCGGAGGACATGCCGCTGTCCGAACTCTTCTACTTCATCGACAACCAGGGCTTCGGCATCAGGCCGGTGTGGGTCTACGAGACCTGGGCCAACAAGCGCATCTCGCTGTTCTTCTCGGGCCTGCTGATGATGGGCCTGTGCATTCCGCTCGCCACCCGCTTCCGCCGCGGCGGTGGCCTGGGCGCGCTGTTCGCGGTGGGTGTGGGCATCGGCTTCGTCTATTTTATCGTCGACGGCATTTCGCTGACCATGGGTGAACTGGGCTTCGTCAAGCCGTGGCTTGCGGCCTGGCTGCCGATCCTCGCCTTCGGCTCGCTCGCCGCCGTGCTGACGCTGCGCTCGGAGACGGTGTGACGGCGCCGCCGCGGCGAGCCGGGCTCATCGTCAATCCGCTGTCCGGCAAGGGGCGCGGCACGGGCCAGGCGCTGGCCGAGACGCTGAAGGGCGACGCCCGCATCTCGCTCCACGTGCTGCAGGACTTCGCCCACCTCGACGAGATCATCGCCGGCATGGCGCAGGACGCGGTGACCGACCTGTTCATCAGTTCGGGCGACGGCACCATCCAGGAAATCCTCACCCGCATCGCCGAGCGCGGGCCCTTCGCCCAATTGCCGCGCATCGGTCTCCTGCCGCACGGCACCACCAACCTCAGCGCCAACGACCTCGGCTTTTCCTCGCGCTCGATCGCGGCGCAGGCGGACTTCATCCGGAGCCTGGAGGCCACGGACCTCGTCACCCGCAACACCATCCGCTGCGCCAATCCGGGCGACGGCCGGGTGCGCCACGGCATGTTCGTGGGCACCGGCGCCATGTCGGTCGCCACCCATTATTGCCAGCAGGCCTTCAACGCGCAGGGCGTGCGCGGCCAGTGGGCGGTGGCCCAGACGCTGTTCACCGCGGTGCGCAAATATCTGTTCTCCGCCCCCGACCCAGCGGACGAGAGGCGTTTCGACCGGCCCTATGCGATCGAGGTCACCTCTGGCGGCCGGCCGATGACGAAGGGTCCGCAGCTCCTGCAGATGTCGACCACGCTCAACCGCCTGCTGCTCAACAGCCACCCCTTCTGGGGCGGCCAGACGGCGGTGATCCGCACCACCGCCATCCCCTACCCGGTGCCGAGCGTGCTGCGCTGGATGCTGCCGGTGATGTATGGCGGCGAAAACCACGCCAGCCCGCCCGGAACGGTGAGCTTCTGTTCCGAGGAGGTCGCTGTCGCCTCCGACGTGATGTTCGTCATCGACGGCGAATTCTTTCCGCCGCCGGTGGGCGAGCCGCTGTGCTTGGAAACCGGCCCGCTCTTCACCTTCGTGAAGGGCTGACTGCCGGCGGGTCCGGTCCTAGCCGTTCACGACCTTCTTGCCGTGGCCCTGCGCCACCACCGCACCGAACAGCTCGATGATCCGGTCGATGTCGGCATCGCTATGTGCGGCCGACACCGAGCAGCGCAGCAGGCAGAGCTTGTTGGGCGTGCCCGGCGGCAGCGCGATGTTGACGTAGACGCCGGCCTTCAGCAGCGCGTTCCACATGGCGATGGTCGAGGGCTCGTCCGGGCAGCGCACCGCCACGACGGGGCTCACCTCGTTGCAGCCGAGCTCGAGGCCGAGATCGCGGAAGCCATGGAACAGCCGGGCGGAGTTTTCGGCGAGCTTCCTGCGGCGCTGCGGCTCGGCGGCGAGCTTGCGGATCGCCGCGATCGAGGTGGCGATCGAAGCCGGCGAGGACGATGCGGTGAACATGTAGGGCCGCATCGCATAGCGCAGCATTTCGAAATAGGGATGATCGCCCGCGCCGAAGCCGCCGATGGCGCCCACACTCTTCGAGAAGGTGCCGACCACGAAGTCGACGTCCTTCTCGAGGCCCGCCTCGTCGGCCAGCCCACGGCCGTGGGGCCCGAGCACGCCGAAGCTGTGCGCCTCGTCGACCAGCAGCTGGAAACCGTGCTTCTTCTTCACCGCGATGAAATCGGCGAGCGGCGCCCGGTCGCCCATCATCGAATAGATGCCTTCGAGCACGACCAGCCGGCCACCGCCCTCGTCGGCCTCGCCGCGCGCCAGGCGCTTGTCGAGGTCGGCGGCATCATTGTGGCGGAAGCGCACCAGCTTGGCGCCCGACAGCGTGCAGCCGTCATAGATTGAGCTGTGCGAGTCGGCATCGAGGTAGATCGTGTCGCGCGGGCCGGCGAGACCCGACATCATGCCGAGGTTGGCCTGGTAGCCGGTGGTGAACACGATGCAGTGCTTGCGGTCGAGGAAGGCCGCGAATTCGCGCTCGAGGTCGCGATGCAGCGCGAAGGAACCATTGGCGATGCGCGAGCCCGTCGTGCCGGTGCCATACTCGGCCAGCGCCTTCTGGCCGGCCGCGATGCACTCGGCATCGAAGGTGATGCCCATGTAGTTGTTGGTGCCGGCGAGGATCGTCTCGCGCCCGTCGATGATGGCGCGGGTGGGCGAGAGCAGCTTCTCGTTGACGACGCCCACGGCGTCCGAACCCAGCGCCTTGATGCGGGCGTGGCGTTCGGCGATCGGCGCGAGCTTGGCGAGCAGGTCCATGTCCTAACCCTTCCTGGTCCGGGCCTCGACGACCTTGGCGAGATCGGCGACGGTGCGCGTTTCCGACAGCACGTTGAGCGGGATCTCGATGTCGAAGTGGTCCTCGACCTCCATCACGAAATCCATCACCGTGACGGAATCGATGTTGAGGTCGGTCGAAATGTCGGTGGTGGCCGAGATGACCGTGCCGTTGCCGTTGAACGGTTCGAGAAGCGTGCAGAGCTGTGTGACGGTGTCGGTCATTGAGACGTCCTTGAACTGGCGGTCCTTGTATCGGTGCCGGGGCCCTGAGGCAACCATCCGGCCTTGCGGTACCACGTCACCGTCTCGGCCAGGCCCAGGGGGAAGGCAATGGGATCGGGCAGCGCGAGGCCGCCCGGCCGCGCCACCCAGTCGGGGTGATAGAGTTCGGCGATCTTGCCGCGGTTCACCATGCTGGGCTTGCCCGTCAGGCGCGAAATGCCCTCCGCCACGCCGGCCACCATGGAGGGTATGGCGCGCGGCAGAAAGATCGGCCGGACCGGCGCGCCGCGGAAGGCCGAGGCCGCCGCCACGAGGTCGGCCCAGCCATATCCGCCCGGCTTGCCGTCACTCACCTCGTGGACGCCCTGGAGGTCGCTCTCCAGCGCCATGGCGATGAGGCGGGCGAGGTCGCGCCCGTGGATCAGCGAGAAGCGCGCCTGGGGAAGGCCCGGGATGGCGGCGATGGGGCGGGTCAGCTCCTTGATCAGCGGCAGCGTGCCCCGGTCTCCGGGGCCATAGACGGCGGGCGGCCGGATCACGATGGCGTTGAGCGCCGCCATCTGGCCGCGCACCACCTCTTCGCCGGCCCGCTTGCTCGCGCCATAGCCCGAGAGCTGCGGTTCGCGCGCCGCCAGCGACGAGATGTGAACGAAGCGCCGGACCCCTACCGCGAGGGCGGCATCGGCCACGGCGCGCGTACCCTGCTCGTTGACCCGGAAATAGCCGTCCCGGTCGAGCGCGGTGAGTGCACCTGCCAGATGGATGACGCCATCCGCACCCGCCACCAGCCGCGCCAAAGCGGCCGCATCGGCGAGATCGCCTGTGACCGCCTCAACCGCCGCCGGCAGCGCCGCGTTGGCCGGATCGCGCACCAGCGCCCGCAGCCGGTATCCTTGCTGCAGCAGTTCGGCAACGGCATGGCGCCCGGCAAAGCCGGTGGCGCCGGTCATGGCGATGATGCGGCTCATTCAGAACCCGTGGATCGCGCCCGGATCCGCCTCAGAAGGCGGCCTCGAAGCGGGACGCCCCGTCGATCAGCGGCAGGACCGACAGTTCGGCGATTTCGCCCGACAGGAACTTCTGCTTGGCGGCGGCGCGCGACAGCTTGCCCGAGGAGGTGAAGGGCAGGCTCTTCGGCGGCACCATCACCACCTTGCATTCGACGCCGGCCGAACGGTGCACCACGGCCGAGACCTCATGGCGCAGTGACTCGATCGAGGCTTCGTCCTGCAGGCGGCACTGCACCAGCACGGTCACCTCGTCGTCACCCTCGTCATTCTCGACGGCGAAGGCGGCGACGTCGCCCGACCGCAGCGGTTCGATCTGCTCGGCGGCCCATTCGATGTCCTGCGGCCAGATGTTGCGGCCATTGTGCAGGATCAGGTCCTTGGCGCGGCCGGTGATGACGATCTCACCATCGAGCCAGTAGCCCATGTCGCCGGTGTCGAGGAAGCCGTCCTGGCCCACCACAGCGGCGGTGGCTTCGTGATTGTGATAGTAGCCCGACATGACGCTGGGCGTGCGGACAAAGATGCGGCCCACGGCGCGCGCGCCGAGCGTTTCGCCACGCTCGCCGCGGATTTCGACGGTGCTGCCTGCCATCGGGCGGCCGCACACCACGAAGCTGCGGGCGTTGCTGCCCTGCGCGGGAACCGCGCGGCCCTCGAGTTTCAGCGCCAGGCGGTCGATCGAGTCGACGCGGATCGGCGCATCGGGATCGACGAAGGAAATGGCCAACGTCGTCTCGGCCATGCCGTAGCTCGGCAGGAAGGCCTGCGGCCGGAACCCGGCAACCGACATGTGGGCCGCGAAGCCCTCGAGCACATCGGCGCGCACCATGTCTCCGCCGATGCCGGCGATGCGCAGGCGCGACAGGTCGAGCGTCACGGCGTCGCCGTTGATGCGGCGGGCGGCGAGGTCGTAGCCGAAGCTCGGCGAATAGGTGATGGTCGACTTGTTGTCGGACATCAGCTTCAGCCACAGGGCCGGGCGGCGCGCGAAGGACGACGTGGCGAGGAAATCGACGCTCACCTGTCCCATTGCGGCCGACAGGCAGAAGCCGACGAGGCCCATGTCATGATACAGCGGCAGCCACGAGAAGGCGCGGTCTTCCGGCGTGATGCGCATGCCGTCCTGCAGGATGCCGCGCGTGTTGGACAGGATGGCCGCCTGCGAGATCAGCACGCCCTTGGGGTTCGACGTCGAGCCCGACGAATACTGGATATAGGCGTCCTCATGAGCGCGGAACGGCTCGAGCTTGGTCGCCGCCTCGGGCAGCGCCTGCAACTCGGCATGGGTCAGGATGCGGCGGGCGCCGGCGCGGGCCGCGCCCTCGGTGATGTGGCCGAGCAGGTCTTCGCCGGTCACCACGGTCTGCGCCTTGGCGGCGGCCAGCATGCCGGCCACGCGGTCGATGTAGCTGTCCTTGCCGCCGATATACATGGTGTAGGGCATCGGGCAGGGAATGAGGCCGGCGTACTGGCAACCGAAGAACACGGCCATGAATTCAGGGCCCGTCTCGGCGACGACGGCGACGCGCTCGCCGCGCTTCAGGCCGAGGGACAGGAGCTTGCGCGCGGTGGAGATCGCCTGGCGGCGCAGTTCGGCATAGGGCAGCACATGCTGCAGCTGGCCGCGCGCCGAAAAGAAGTTGAATCCGGTGACACCCCGGGCGGCATAATCCAGACCTTCGACGAGCGTGCTGAAGCCGGCGAGGTTCTGGGCGAGACTGCGATTTGATGTCGGCGTGACCGATCCGGACGTCGTGTCGGTGTCAGTGGTCCGCTTCAAAGCGCTCTTCATGCAATCGCTATCCTGCAAAATCCAAACTATTGTCGCGAAGCCGCCCCAACACATTCTGGATTAAAGCGGCACACGGTAATTTTTCGTAACAGCGCGCTTGAGTCCGGGGAAATCAATTGTTGTTTCAGTTTGTAACGATCCACAGGATCTTACGGAACGGTAAGGTAAATCAATACTTTAACAGGCCAGCATAAAGCGCCCCCGCGACCAGCGCCAAGGCCCCGAAAGCGAAGCCCGAAACCCACGCCAGAATAAGCGTGGCCGAGCTGTAACCTTGGCGAGATTGTGGCGACATTGTGGCCACCTGCCGTTCCCGCGCCACCAGCCGGTGGGCCATGTGGCGGCGTACCGCCTCCGCCACCTGGCCCCGGTCCATCCCCTCGAACAGGACGTCGCGGCTGTCCTGCCGGTCCTGCAACAAACGGTAGGTGCGGTGGTCCGGTTCCATCACCACATAGGCGGTGAGATCAACCCAGAGTTTTGGTGGATCACCTGGCAGCAAGGTCAGGTCGAAGAGTGCCTGGGCCTCGGGCGAGGTCTGGACGCTGGGCAACAGCTCGTCCTTGAGGATCTGCAGGCGCAGGGTCTTGGAGTCGCGCAGGTCCAGAGCGGCCTCGAAATGAGCCGCCTCGGCCAGCCGCGCCTCGCGAAGCGCCTTCGCCAGACCGTCCCGATCCTGACCTGCCGCGGGCTTGACCACGCCTACACACTCCTCACCTGCCTTCGCCTGTCCCAAACCGGAACGGCGGATCTGGGGCAGGCCCCTTCCCGGGCAATCCGTGCATGCCCCGTGCCAGCCCCCAAGGCCAGCCTGAGCATTCCCCTCCTGCGCCGCGAACGCAAGGGGACCGCGCGTCAATTCAGCCGGTGGCTCAGAGACCCGCCTCCTCGGCCTCGTCCGCCGCCTCGGACAGCAGCTGGGCGATTTCCTTGAGCGCGGTCTTCTGCTTCGGCGTCAGCTTGGCGGCCGGATTGTCGATCATCGCCGTCACGTCGTCCCGCAGCGCGTCGATCCGGCCGGTCAGTTCAGGGGTTGCCACGGGTCGTTCTCCTCGTTGAAAGTCATTCAGCGTCCGGACGGCAGCGCTTGCAGGCCCTGAGCCCGGACGCACGTGCCGCGTCCCGGCTGGCGAAGAACCGCACATTTTCACGCTTCGCCAGGCGCGATGGGCACTGCGGCCGGCAATAGATGCCGGTGGTCACCACGCCGTACCAGAACCGGCCATCGGCGGTGCGGTCGCGGCTGCGGACCGCCTGCCAGCGGTCATCATCGCCCGCCGGTCCGCCGTGGGCGAAAGGCGTCGTCTCCTGCAGGTCCGGCATGGTCTCCACTCCTCGCATCGGCGTCTTGTGGCCGGTCCTGCGGGTTTCCGCCACCCGATTCAGACGGCAGGCAGGCTCTAGCGCTCCTCGAAGGGCCTGGCGAGCAATTCCGCAATGCCGCGATCGTTGAGGCCCTCGGTGCCGATCGGCATGTCCGGGGTGCGGCGCGTGGCGCTTCGGCTGGCGAAAAGCGTGTCCCACAGCGACAGCAGCGAAGCATAGTTCGAATCCGTGTCGCGCCGCAGCGCATGGTGGTGCACCCAGTGGATCGAGGGCGTCACGATGACAATCGCGAGGGTGCGCTCGAGCCTTGCGGGCAGCCGGATGTCCGAGTGGTGGAACATGGTGTTGAGCGCCAGCAGCGTCTCGAACACCACGACGCTGAGCAGCGGCACACCGAGCGCCAGGATCACCGCCGCCCGGGCCAGTGCGGAGATCAGCACTTCGCCGAAATGGAAGCGCAGCGCTGAACTTGCATCGAGGAACTCGTCCAGATGATGAACTTCGTGGAAGCGCCACAGCAGGGGCCATTCATGGTTGGCGCGATGCCACCAGTAGATCCACAGATCGAGCACGAGGATGTCGAGGGCGAGCCCCGTCCAGCCGCCCCACCATGCGGGCCGCCAGCCCAGTGCATGCGCCGCCGCGAAGGCCGACGCCGGCACCACGATCAGCGGTGACAGGAGCGCGTTGAGCCCGGCCAGCGACAGGTTCTTCGCCACCCGCCTCACGCCGCCCACCACCCGGGCCAGCGGAAACATCCGCTCCGCCACCAGCAGAAGGCAAAGCCAGCCCAGCACCACGGCGGCCTTGTAGGCCATGAGCGCGGCGAGCCCCTCGGGCGCGCTGCCGCTCATGCGCCGCTCCTGCCATAGGCACCCATCCGCCGCAGCACATAGGCCGTCACCGCCGGCATCAGCAGGGCGAGTCCGATGTAGCGCACCATCTGGTGGGCCCCGACATAGGCCGGGTCGAGGTTCAGCGAAAACGCCATGATGGTCATGGCATCGAGCCCGCCGGGCGAGAAGGCGAGCAGCGTCAGTGCCAGGGGCAGGTTCGAGAACCACGCCGCCAGCCCTGCCCCCGCCATGGCGATGACCAGCGCGATGACGAAGCCCGAAAAGCCCTCGACCAGCGCCTCGCGGAACTCGGTGAAGGTGAAATGCGAAAACCGTGCGCCGATCATCACCCCCAGTACGATATTGGCCGGCACCAGGATCGACATCGGCGCGGCGCCCGAGACGAGGCCCGAAAGCTCCAGCCCCGCACTCGCCAGCATCGGCCCCAGCATCAGCCCGGCGGGAAACTTCAGCCACTCCAGCGCAAAGCCCGCCGCGGTCGAGACCGCGACCAGCAGGATGATCTCCCACAGCCCGCCGATCTGGACGAAGGTCACCGCCACGGCGTCCTGGGGCCGCAGCCAGGTGATGACCGAGGGCAGTGCCGCCACCAGGAAGAACAGCCGGATGCATTGCGCGATGGTCACCCGCCGCATGTCGGCCCTGGTGTTGCTGGCGATCAGCAGGGTGAGCGACAGTGCGCCGGGCAGGCTGGCGAACAGCGCCGTCGCCGGGTCCCAGTCGCTGCGCTTCACGTAATAGACGGTGCAGGCCCAGGTGATGGCGACCACGGTGAGGCACAGGAAGGCGATCGACAGCGGCCAGTGCACGGCGCGGTCGACGGTGTCCCACGACACCGCCGTGCCGGTCTGGATGCCGAGGAAGATGAAGGCCACGGTGCGCAGCCAGTCCGGCATGCCGAGCTTCACGCCCGAGAACACGGCCACGATCGCCGCCATCATGCTGCCCGCCAGCCACGGGGCTGGAATGCCGAGCGCCCAGAAGGCCAACCCGCCGGCCGCGCCGATCAGCAGGCCGAGGGCCGTGTTACGCATGCCTGGCCTTGAGCACGGCGTCGGCGAACTCCGCGAAGCCGTGCCCGCCCTCGCCCGCCGTCACATAGTTCGGCAGATGCGCCATCAGCCGGGCGTAAGGCCTGATGTTGGCAACGCCGATGCCCAGGGGAAACACCGCATACATCGGCGCGTCATTGGGTGAATCGCCGCAATAGGCGATGTGATTCAAGTCCTTTTCGAGTCTGATATCAAAGGATTCGGCCAGGAACCTCTCGCTCATGGTGAGCTTGTCGTGATCGCCGAACCAGGCGTTCACATGGATCGACGAGACCTTCGCCGCGGCACCTTCGCGGTGGAAGGCCGCGGCGATCGCCTGCGCCGTGGCGAGCGGCAAGGGCGGCACGTCCTCGCAGAAGTCGATGGCCACGTCGATCTCGCGATAGGCCTGGTCGGAGGCGATCGCCGTGCCGGGAAAGTCCTGCAGCACGCGGTTGGCGATGCTCCACAGCCTCTCGCTGTTGGCGCGCCGCACGTCGGGCGGCTGCGCATAGACGCGGATCATCTTCTTGGCCGCCTCGTCATAGCGGAAGTAGAAGGCACCGTTCTCGCCGACGACGCCATCCACCGGCCATTGTCGGGCGATCAGGTCGCACCATCCCGCAGGCCTTCCCGTGATGGGCACCACGATGATCCCGGCACGCTTCAATTTCCACAACGCATCAAAGGCTTCCGCCGGAAGCCTGCCATGGAGGGTGAGCGTGTCGTCGATATCGGTGAGCACCGCCTTGACGCCGGCCAGCAAGGCGCGCGGGGCCCGGGCCAGGGGCTGCATGGTCATGCGAGGCCGGACCGGTCGGGCGAGAAGGTGGCAAGCAGCGGATCGCGCGTGCCGGCCAGCAGTTCCTGCGCGGCGAACAGGCCAAGCGCCGGGGCCAGCGTCACGCCGGAATGGGTGACGGCGACATAGAGGCCGTTCTTGCGGTTCGGCCGGCCGATGGCGGGGAAGCCGTCGGCGGGCGTCGGCCGGTAGCCCACGGTATGGAAGTCGAGGCCCAGCCCCTCCGCCCCCCTCACCATCGCCGCGACCTTCGCCTGCAGGTCGGCGGCGAGGCCTTCGGCGTTGCCCTCGGGATCGGCACCGGCAAAGTCGGTGCCCGCCACGATCCGCCCCTCCGCCGTCTGGCGGATGTGCAGGCCCGGCGTCATGACGAGGCCGTTGAGCAGCCTCGGCGCCGGCTTGGAATGCGACAGCAGCCCCGCAGGCGCCGACATGGCGAGGCTGAGGCCCACACTGTCGAGCAGCTTCGCCGTCTGGGCGCCGGCGGCGATCACCGTCTCGTCGGCGTGGATCACGCCCACGTCGGTCATCACGCCGACCACCCGGCCGTGTTCCTCGGCCAGCCACTTGACCGGCGTTTCCGCCAGCACGTCGGCCCCCAGCGCGCGGGCGGCGTCGAGCAGCACCCGCGCGGTCGCCAGCGGTTCCAGCATGCCCTCGCCCGGCGCGCGGTAGGCGCGCTCGGGCACCGTCGTCAGGTTGGGTTCCAGCGCCAGGATTTCCGCCCGGCTCACCGGGGTCAGCGGATGGCCCCACTTGGCGCGCTCGGCGGCATAGGCGTCGAGTTCGTTCGCCGGCAGGTCCCAGATCAGGCCGCCGCACCAGTCGACGGCAAGGGCGGGGACGTCCTTTTGCAGCGTGTGCCACTGCGCGATCGAGCGGATGCGCAGGCGGAAATAGGACTCCGGGTTGCCCCAGCTGGCATTGATCCAGGCCCAGCTGGCGCGCGTGGCCACACCCCCCGTCTCGCCCGCCTCGAGCACCGTGACCTCGGCACCGCCCTTCGCCAGATGATAGGCGATCGACGCCCCGATGATTCCCGACCCGATGACGATGACCCGCTTCGGCATTGCGACACTCCCCTGCTCCCGCTCGCACAACTAGCCGCAAGCGCAGCGCTTTGCCACTTCCGTCTTCTGCCGCGGCTTCGGCGGCCTGAGATCGGTCATTCCCGGTGTGGCAGCGGATCGCAAGACCTCACAGAAACGTTTGATATCGCTTACCTATGTGTCGGCCCCTCGCCGCCAGGCATTGAACCGGTCAACCGACCCGTGTCGCGGGAAGTCCTGCGAAGCTTCAGGCACCCCGAAGATCGGGTTCGGGCTGAATGTTGACGTGGAACGCGCCAGGGAATGCGTGTAGTGAGCCGCACTATAAAAAGATCCGAAGGGATCGTCTGGAAGAGGTGTTTCCCCATGCGGCAATTCATTGGCTCTGGCGTCGAGCGAAGGGCCTCTCTTGCAACGGGCCGCAGGAAGGTGACGTCTGGCGGTGATGTGATCGATGTCGTCAGGATCGGCCTCGATGTCGGGGCACACCGTGGTTTCGATCCCAATCGAGACGTCAGCGCGCGGCCCCATCTCGAACGACATGGAGACGTCCGGTCGAGTGGCGGTGCGTGCATCGCCAAGGCACTCGAAGACCTTGGCGCCCTATAGGGTCGTTTCCCCAGGACCATTCCACATGACAACCAGCGTACCCATGAAGGTTCTCGCTTTCTCTCCCCTCTATCGTCCCTTCCTGGGCGGGATCGAGATTCTTCTCGAGAACACCCTGCAGCCGCTGCGGGAGCTCGGCATTGACGTGGCGGTCGTGAGCGAGAGCGCGGAGGGTCTCGCCGAGTTCGAGGTGATGGATGGCACGCGCGTCTACCGCCTTCCGATGTCTGCGGCGGTGAGGTCGCGCGTTGCGCATGAACCCCTGATGGTGATCCGGCGTCTCGCCGCCATCATCAAGAAAGAGCAGCCCAGTCTGCTTCACATGCATTCGGTGGCGCAGGCGGCGGCTTTCTACGTCGACCGGCTGACGACGGCGCCGAACCCATTGCCCATCCTGGTCACACTGCATGGCGTTCTGGAAGAGGAGGACAAGCTCGGTGTCGTCCTGAGGCTTCTCGGGCGCGCGAGGGCACTGAGCGGCGTGTCACGCGCATGCCTCGCATCCGGGGCCTCCTACCTCCCGGACCATGTTCCGCGGCATCTCATTTACAACGGCGTTCCGCCTGCCAGCGTGACGGCGCCGCCATGGCGCATGGGAGAGAGGGTCAGGCTCATCAGCGTCGGCCGGTTGCAGAAGGAAAAGGGCTTCGATCTTGCCATACGAGGTCTTGCCCAGGCCGTTTCGCATGGCTTCGACGGCGAGATATCCATCGTCGGACGGGGCAACGAGGAGCAGGAGCTGAGGTCCATCGCCCGGGCGCTCGGCATTGCAGAGCGGGTCCTGTTCTGCGGCGAGATGCCTCCCGCGGAAGTGGAGCGGGAAATGGCCCGATGCCACGCCATCCTTGCCCCATCGCGCCAGCGCGAGGGCTTTGGCCTCGTTGTCGCCGAGGCAGGACGTCTGGGCGTCCCGGCCATCGTGGCCGACACCGGCGGACTGTCCGAGGTTGCCCTTCACGGCCGCACGGGTTTCGTGGTCGACCAGGACAACGCCGGGGCCATCGGATCTGCGTTGCTCAATCTCTTTTCCAGCCAGGCGGAGTGGTGCAGAATGTCGGATCACGCCCGCAGTCACGTTCGCGAAAGCTTTGGGCTTGCGAACTGCATCGAGGGCTACGCCGATTTCTATCGAAGCAACACATGGACTGATCCACATGCGATATGAAGCCGACGCCGCGCGCATCAGCCACGAGCGGCTGAATGACGAGGTCATCATCATCAATGTCGAAACCGGCGCCTATTACTCGGGTTCCGGCATCTTTGCCGATCTGTGGAGCGCTCTGATGGAGGGGGCTTCCGATCTCGAGATCGTGCAGCACTTCGAGGGCAGCCATTCCGGCGAAGCCAACTCCATTCGCGCCGACGTCCGCGATGTCATCGGCCAGCTCATCGCAAAGGGCTTGCTGAGCGAAGCGCCTGAACGTTCGTCCCCCGCAGCGCTGTCCTTGCCGGACGTCCCCGGAGCCTCGTGGTCGACACCCAGCTTCGCGGAATACACCGACATGTGGGACCTGATCCAGCTGGATCCCATCCATGAAGTCAGTGAGGCCGGCTGGCCCTTCGCACCCCCAAAGGACGCGGGTTGAAAGACAGCGTGTCATTTCTATCCGCCGTCAAACGGCAGGCCGAGCAGGTTTGCGCATCCCGCCACGCACGACGTGAAATCGCCATCGGAACGGCGACAATTCGGCTGGCCTATTGCGCATCCGAATCGAGCCGCTCCCTCGATGCATTTCCCCTGAAGGAAGCTGGTCCCGCCAGCTGGAGCCTATGCGCCTGGGATGGCGTTTCCGCAGGCCGGCTGCCACCGCCGCGCCCGTGGGGCGATACCGCGCATGAGCCGCTGGGAATCGTGAAGCAATTCACCAACGTCCGGCAGCGCTGTGCATATGACCTTCATACCCAGTCCCTGATCGTGGCTGACCTCGAGGCCCGGAGCGCCTTCATCTGGTACCCGGACATCGCCGCGCTGCCGACCTGGGCGCACGCGTCGCCGTTCCGGATTCCCATTTCATGGGCCCTGGCGGAACAGAAGCTGCAGATGGTGCATGGCGCCGCCGTCGCTCATGGCGGAGGGGCAGCACTCCTGTGCGGGGCCGGCGGATCGGGCAAGTCGACCACCGCCCTGGCGGCCGCACTGGGCGGCTTCGGCTATCTGGGAGATGACTACTGTGCAATCGACTCCGCCGGCCTCGAAGTGCACATGGTCTATCGGACCGCGAAGGTGCTGCCTTCCACCTTGCGGCTCCTGCCAGGGCTTCGGACGTGGATCGTCAATGCCGATCGCATGAACGAAGAAAAGGGCATCATCTTCCTGGGGCCGGAGCATGTGAAACTGGTGACGTCGGCACCTCTGAAATGCCTGCTCCTGCCGCGCCTGGCGGCCGACGGCGTGCCGCGCATCGTGGCTGCGAGCCGCGCCGATGCCATTCATGCGCTCCTGCCCAGCACCATTGGCGGATTGATGGGGGGCACGGCATCGACGCCGGGGCATATCCTGCGCCTGGCGAGCCGGCTTCCTGCCTTTCACCTCGAACTCGGCCCGGACATGGATCGCGTCCTCGAACTGATCGGCACCACGCTGGAAGGACGGCCATGAACATCGACGTGATCTTGGTCGTCGAGAACGGCGAGCGCTATCTGCAGGAGGCGCTCGACAGCGTTGCGGCCAACCTCGTTCCCGGCATGACGACCTTTGTCTTCGACGGCCAGTCCATCGATCGCACCTGCGAGATCGCGGCCGGACACGGCCTCCGCCCCGTCATGCGCACCCAGAACGCCAAGGGCCACGCCCCCGCATTGAATCAAGCCATCGCGGAGACGGATGGGGAGTGGCTGACCTTCATCGACTGCGATGACGTCTGGCCGGAAGGGCGCATGGATGCGCTGCTGCGCGTGGCCGCATCCAGCGGCGCCGAGTGGGTCTACGGCAAGGCTGTCAACTGCAACAGCGACCTCACTCCGATGGGGCAGCCGCAACTGGGGCGGCTTCTCACGACAAGCCTCATCCGGCGCACGGTGGCCGCGAAACTGGGGCCACTGCGCACCGACATCACCCACGGCTCCAACATCGACTGGATGGCGCGTGCCCATGCCGCGGGCGTGCAGTTTGCGCCGGTGGATGAACTGGTGTTGATGCGGCGCATTCACGATCGCAACATGGGAGTCACCGGGAAGGAGAAAGCCCGCTCCGACCTGTTTCAGATCCTGCGCGACCACAGGGCACGGTCCCGATCATGACGCCGCTGACCGAGCGCCGCAGGCTGCTCCTTACTGCTGCACTGGCCGTCAACGACTCCGAAGCGGTGGAAAGCTGGAAGGCGTGGACGGCCCTGGGGCCCATGGAGACGGCTCCCCATGAGGAACTGCGGATCCTGCCGGCAATTCACGCGCGCCTGTCGCGCGTGGGCGGCGCGATCGAGATCCCCCAGAAACTGGCAGGCAAGGCGCGCGCAACATTCACGCTCAACAGCATCCTCACCTCGGCCGCGCTCGAGGAACTCGCCGCGCTGGAGGCGGCGGGCATCCCGCCGCTGGCGATGAAGGGCTTTGCCCATTGTCTGCATTTCGGCTCGCTGTCACGCCGTGGCATGGGCGACATAGATATCGCCGTCCCGGAGGCCGACCTCGGACGCAGCGTCGCCATCCTGGAACGCGCTGGCTGGACCGCCTGCTATGGCCTGACCTCCCAGGCGCTCGAAACGCGCGTCGCCATCCGTCGCGACAGCTGGAATTTCAGGAAGGGGCCGGGAAACATCGACCTCCACTGGCGTATCGGCGGTGGCGCGGGCACGGCCGCAGAGGACATGATCCGCCGCAGCGCAAGCATGGTGCCCTTCCGCGGCCGCAGCATCCGCGTTCCCACTCCTGAAGCCGCGCTGTTCCTTGCGATGCTGCATGCCGAACACGGAACACCCGGCGACCTTCTTCAGCTGATTGCCGACACACCCGACTGGTTGGCGCGGACGGATTTCGCGGTGCTCGCGGACTTGATCAAGCTCGGCGGCGTGGGCGACACATACGATTTTCTGCGTGAGACCCTGCCGAAGCTCGGCGTTTCGGAGAGCCTTCCGGCCCTGTCTTCACCGCCCTTGAAACGGCCTCGCCGCTGGCCGCGCGAGCCCGAAGCGGCCCGGATCGACCATCGCGTTCTGCATGGCCTGTGGGCCGCCCTGGGCCGCCCCGCTTGGCTTGAACGTCTCCTGCTGCGAAGCTGCGGTCCATTTTCCCGCCCTTTGGCGCCCCTGTCGGAGCCGGTGGAAACATTCGACCTGAGAAGATGCGCCACCATCGACGCCGTGGGAGGGCCGGGCTGGAGCTGGCCGGAGCCGGAGCAGACCTGCTGTTGGGCGGACGGGCCAGATGCCCGCCTCCTCCTGCCGCTTGCAGCGCCAACCGACCAGTTGCTGGTCCTGACGTTGAGCTCTCACCACCAGCGCGACGTCAGCAGGGAGTTTCGCGTCTACGCAAATGGCCACGAGATCGCGCGCAGCGGCGGCGGCCGGACCACGCTCATGCTGCCGATCCGCGCGCACATGCTCCGGGGTCCCTGGGTGGAATTGTCCCTTCGCCCCGTGCGCTACCGCCCGCGCTTTGCCGAACTTGCGGAGGTGCGCACCGTTGCGGCCAGCCGAATTGTCGTTGTGAACGGAACCTTGGGCGTTCAGCGCCTGGGCAGCAGCATTCCAAATGGTCTGGTCCGGGACATACTCGAAGGTGACAAGGCCAAGGCGGAGAAGCTCGCGCGCATCCGGGCCGTCATGGCGCAGTCCCCGGACCGCGACAGCAGGTTGCTCCCTCCCGGCTTTGACGGCCTGTCCTACGTTCTCAATTACGAGGACCTCTTCGACGCGGAAGTTGACCCCTATGCTCACTACATCTTGCATGGCCGGGGCGAGGGAAGAAGCTGGTGAAGCCACCTCGAGGCGCAGCGACGATGACCTTCCGAGACGACGGACGGCGAAGACCGCCGCTCTCCTCCGCCTTCGCGTCTAGTGATGGAACAGGGCGAGCAGAATGATGATCGGAACCGGAACACCAATCAGCCACAAGAGAACACTGCGTCCCATGATCAATCTCCCAGCATTGCACGGTTGACTTTCCGGCAGGGGTAACATCCGGAGAAAGGAAATGTTCCCGCTCAGCTGTTGATCTGCAGACGATTTTCCCACCTGGCCGCAGCGCCATCGAGGCGCTGCGGGGCGCGTGAGACGTCCCGGCGGTGAGGCTCAGAACTTCACGCGCGAAGCGCCCTTGGTCTCCAGCATGGCGCGGGCCTCGTCGGCCGTCGCGATGTCGTAGGACAGCTCCTCGAGGATGTGGCGGATCTTCGACACGAGGGCTGCGTTGGACGGCGCCAGCTGCCCCTTGCCGAGGTAGAGATTGTCCTCGAGGCCGACGCGGACGTTCGCCCCCATGGTCGCCGCCATCGTGGTGAACGGCAGCTGGAAACGGCCGGCCGCCAGAACCGACCAGTAATACTGGTCGCCGAACAGCCGCTCCGCCGTCTCGCGCATCACCATCACGTTCTGCGGGTCGGGCCCGATGCCGCCGAGGATGCCGAAGATCGTCTGCACGAAGAGCGGCGGCGTCACCAGCTTGCGGTCGAGGAAATGCGCCAGCGTATAGAGGTGGCCCACGTCATAGCATTCGAACTCGAACTTCACGCCATGGCCCTTGCCGAGGCGCTCCAAAATCTTCTCGATGTCGCCGAAGGTGTTGCGGAAGATGAAGTCCTTGGAATTCTCGAGATGTGCCCGCTCCCATTCGTGCTCGAAGGCCGAATAGCGGTTGAGCATCGGGAACAGCCCGAAGTTCATCGAGCCCATGTTGAGCGACGTCATCTCGGGCGAGAAGGCCTCCGCCGCCTTGATGCGCTCGTCGATGCTCATGCCCTGGCCGCCGCCCGTGGTGATGTTCACGATGGCGTCGCAGCCCTGCTTGATGCGCGGCAGGAAGCGGTTGTAGGTGTCGGGGTCGCCGGACGGCTTGCCGTTCTCCGGGTCGCGCGCGTGAAGATGCAGGATGGCCGCACCGGCCTCGGCCGCCTCGATGGCCTGGTGGGCGATGTCGTCGGGCGTCACCGGCAGGTGCGGCGACATCGACGGCGTATGGATCGAGCCGGTGATGGCGCAGGTGATGATGGTCTTGGACTTCTTGCGCAAACGAGCCTCCCCTGGGCGCTTCTGTGGGGCCCGAGGCTACCGGGGCGGGCCGCGCCCGTCACCCGGAACTTTGCACAGGCAAGCCATGCAAGTTTGCCGCAAGCCGCAGCCGCTAGCCTCACCCGCAAACCACTGCCTGGGGGCACGCACTCACCATGACCTCGATCCTGCGCATCGTGCTTGCCGTCGTCGCGGGGATCGCCGGGCTCGCCGGGCTCTACCTGATCGGCACCCCCGCCAGCCTCGCCCACCAGCAGGCGTGGGAACTGGGCGCGGTGACGCTGCTCCTCGCCACCACCCTGCTCGGCACCTTCTGGGACAGCCTGCGCGCCGCCGGCCCCGAGACCGTGGCGACGCTGCCGGCCGCCGATACCCTGGCCCTATCCGAAACCGCCGCCGACCCGGTGCAGTCGGAAGTGTCGAAGCTGCTCAGCCTGCTGCGCCAGCATGCCGAGGCCAACGAGACCTTCTCCACCGTCCTCGAACGCGCCCGCGAGGAGCTGCACGAGAGCCTCAAGACCGAGCAGGTGCGCATCATCATCTCCTACCTCATGATCGAGAACGACAAGATGAAGGCCCGCACCTCCAACCTGCAGGCCAGCCTCGAAACCTCGCAGCGCCAGATCGAGAAGCTGAAGACCAACCTCGCCACCGCCGAGGCCCAGGGCCTGAGCGATCCGCTGACCGGCCTCAAGAACCGCCGCGGCTTCGACGTGGTGCTGGCCTCGCAGCTGGCGGCGGCGCGCAACGGCGGCCAGCCGCTCTCCCTCATCCTCGCCGACATCGACCACTTCAAGGCCATCAACGACCGCTATGGCCATCCCACCGGCGACGACGTGCTGAAATGGTTCGCCCGCGTGCTGTCGAGCAACGTCAAGGGCCGCGACACGGTGGCCCGCTACGGCGGCGAGGAATTCGCCATCGTGCTGCCCGCCACGCCGCTCGAAAACGCCTCCAAGGTGGCAGGCCAGATCAAGGCCCAGCTCGAGGGCCAGTTCTGGCAGAAGCCGGGCGCCCCCAACACCATGCTGCGCGTCACCGCCTCCTTCGGGGTCGCCCAGCTCAACCTTGGCGAGGGCACCAGCGCACTTGTCGCTAGGGCAGATTCCAAGCTCTACGAGGCCAAGCAGGCCGGGCGCAACCGCGTCGCCGCATGAGACGCTAAATTCTCCGGCAAAATTAACTCTTTCGCACCTGCCACAATCCCATTGCACCCTGTTGCATGATCGTCATATTCTCTTGAAAAGACATACGAAGCCGGACCCAACCGGACTGGTCAATCAATTGAACGCGGGCACTTACGTCCGCGCGAACACGGAGGACGATCCCACATGAAGAAGTTTAGTTCCGCGCAGGAAACGTTGCGCGCTGCGATGCTGTCGCGCCGCACCCTGCTCAAGTCCGCCGCCGCCCTGGGCGCGGTGGGCCTCGCCGGCCCGCTCTACGTCAAGTCCTCGCTCGCCTCCTCGGGCGAAGTGAACTTCATGGGCTGGGCCGGCTATCCCGACCTTGCCGCCAAGGTGTTCCCGGCCTTCACCGCCGACACCGGCATCAAGGTGAACTTCACCGAGCAGGCCAGCCAGGACGACATGTTCGCCCAGGCCAAGCTGTCGCTGCAGACCGGCGCCTATGACGTCGTCGAGCCGACCGGCGACCGCGTCGGCGGCTGGGCCTCGAACGGCCTGGTGCAGGGCTGGGACACCAACAAGCTCGCCATGGACAACTACCTTCCGGGCCTCGCCGATGGCAACGCCGGCGCGATGGCCACGGTTGACGGCAAGCGCATGATCGTCCCCTCCGTGTGGGGCACCGAGGCGCTCGTCTACTCCAAGAAGGACTTCCCGACCGAGTACGGCAAGGCCTCGCTGGGCGACCTCTGGGGCGACAACATGGACGGCAAGGTCACCGTGCGCGCCCATTCCTCGCTCGCCGCGATGGGCCGCTGGCTCGACGCGCAGGGCAAGCTGCCGAAGCCCTGGCTCGACGGCTACAAGGACGAAGCCACGATGAAGCAGCTGTGGGACATCGCTCTCGCCGAAGCTTCCAAGCACAAGGCCAACGTCGTGCAGTTCTGGTCGGGCGAGAACGAGGCGCAGGCCGCCTTCCGCACCAACGGCGCGACCCTCGGCCTGTGCTGGGATTCGACCGGCTACAACCTCGGTGGCGATGGCTTCGGCTTCATCGCGCCGAAGGAAGGCGCCTTCGCATGGAACCAGGGCTTCGTGCTGATGTCCAACGCCAAGAACGTCGAGCAGGCCACCGAATTCGCCAAGTGGGTGTCGACCGCCAAGGGCTCCGCCGCCTGGGCCTCGGCCTTCTCCGCCAACGCCGTGGGCAAGGGTGGTCCGGACCTCGCCGACCCGAAGGTCAAGGCCTTCTACAACGCCGCCTATCCGGGCGACGCGCTGTCGAAGCTGTGGTGGTGGCCGGCCCAGGAAGCCTGGTTCATCAAGCTGCGCGGCGAATACGCCGACAAGTGGAAGGCCGCATAAGCCAGTCCGCGTGAATCTCTGGACCGCCGGGTTGTAATGGCCCGGCGGTTCGCTTTAAGATACCGTCAATCAAGAAAATCCGTTCCGGGGGAGTAACGCGCCGATGAGTGCTGGCGTCGATCTGCAAAACGTGTCCTGTGACTTCGGCAGCTTCCGCGCCGTGGACAAGGCCAATGTCGCCATCAGGCCCGGAGAGTTCTTCTCGTTCCTCGGCCCCTCGGGCTGTGGCAAGACCACGATCCTGCGCATGGTGTCGGGCTTCATCGACCCCTCCGAGGGCCAGATCAAGATCGGCGGCCAGGACATGAACGGCATCCGCCCCAACAAGCGCCCCACCGCGCTGATCTTCCAGAACCTCGCCCTCTTCCCGCTCATGCCGGTGTGGGAGAACATCTCCTTCGGCCTCGAGGTGCGCGGCGCCTCGAAGGACGTTCGCCGCGCCAAGGCGGAGGAGCTCCTCAAGCTCGTCGATCTCCACGGTGCGGCCGACAAGGCGATCTCGCAGCTCTCCGGCGGCCAGAAGCAGCGCGTGGCCATCGCCCGCGCGCTCGCCGTCGAACCCTCGGTGATGCTGCTCGACGAGCCGCTCTCCGCACTCGATCTCAAGCTCCGCCAGCACATGCGCGCCGAGCTGCGCGCCATCCAGAAGCGCACCAACGTCACCTTCATCTACATCACCCACGACCAGGGCGAGGCGCTCGCCATGTCGGACCGCGTCGCGGTCATGTCGCAGGGCAAGGTGCAGCAGATCTCCACCCCGCAGGAAATCTACAACGCGCCGGTCAACGGCTTCGTCGCCTCCTTCGTGGGCGAGAACAACATCTTCAAGGGCAAGATCAAGTCGATCGACGGCGGCAAGTGCAGCTTCGAAACCGATGCCGGCACCTTCACCGCGTCGCTTGGCCCCGCGGTCGATGCCGGCACCCTCGCCCGGCTCTATGTCCGCCCCGAATATTCGCGCCTGCAGGCCACGCCTGCCGAAGGCGGCAACAGCCTGCCCGTCACCATCACCGACATCAGCTTCGAGGGCAATTTCATCCACGTCCACGCCGCCGACAAGACCGGCCGCCACGTGACGGTCGAGACCCGCAACGACGGCAAGGCCACGCTGCCCGCCATCGGCAGCGCGCAATATCTGTGCTTCGACGCCGCCTCTGCCCGCGTCCTCGCCGACCAGGGCATGAAAGATCCGAGCATCGACGAATGAGCGAACTCCTCCGCCGCTACGGCCACACCCTCACCTGGACCTTCGTGGCCCTCACCGCCTTCTGGCTGCTCGTGCTGGTGATCCTGCCGCAGCTCTACCTGCTGGAGGAAAGCTTCCGCTACTACCTGCCGGTCGCCGACATCGGCGGCCCGAAGGACGTCTATACGCTCGATAACTACCGCTCCGCCTTCGAGCAGCCGACCGAGTGGAAGCTGTGGCTGCCCTTCGCCTGGAAGCCGATCATCCTGCCCTTCGAGGCGCCGATCCGCATGCAGGTCTTCGTCCACACCCTGCTCTACAGCTCGATCACCACAATCATTACACTGGTGCTGTGCTATCCGGTGGCCTTCTACCTGGCCAAGGTGGCCAACCCCAAGAACGTGCCGCTGCTCTTCGTCGGCCTCCTCGTGCCGATGTGGGTGTCGGAGATCCTGCGCGCCTTCGCCTGGTTCATCATCCTCGCCTTCAAGGGCCCGCTCAACATGGGGCTCATGGGCCTCGGCATCATCGACAGCCCGATCCGCTGGATCACCGGCTTCAACTCGGTCACCTTCGGCCTCGTCTACGTCTACCTGCTGTTCATGCTGCTGCCGATCTACAACGCCGTGCAGTCGCTCGACACCAACCAGATCGAGGCGGCGAAGGACCTCGGCGCCTCCTCCTGGCGCACCCACTGGCGGGTCATCATCCCGCATTCCAAGCCCGGCATCGCCTCGGGCTGCGTCATGGTGTTCATGCTCGCCGCCGGTTCGATCCTGGTGCCGACGCTGCTCGCCTCCACCCAGTCGCGCTGGTTCACCGAGATCATCCAGCAGGCCATGTTCGAGTCGCAGGACTGGAACACCGGCTCGGCCTATGCCTTCATGCTGCTCGTCACCTGCACCGTCTTCGTCATCGGCATGATGCGGGTGTTCCGCGTCAAGCTCTCGGACATTGCGAGGTAAGCCGCCATGAACGCGAAGTCCAACTGGCTGTTCAACCTCTACATCTTCATCTTCCTGCTCTACATGCTGCTGCCGCTGGCGGTGATGGGCGGTGCCGCGCTGAACGACTCGCGCTTCCCCTCCGTCTACCCGTGGGTCGGCTTCACCGACCGCTGGTTCATCGAGCTGTTCCAGGACGCGCGGATGTGGGAAGCCTTCCGCAACACCATCCTGGTGGCCATCGCGGTGGTCATCATCTCGGTGCCCATCGGCACCGCTGCGGCGATCCTCATCAACAGCCTCGCCGGCAAGACCCGCACCGTGCTCTATGCCCTCATGGTCGCCCCGATCCTCACGCCGGGTGCGGTCATCGGCATCTCGACGCTGCTGTTCTGGAACAAGTTCGGCGTCAATGCCGGCCTCCACCTCTCGGCGCTCGGCCAGGCCTCCTACATCTCGGCCTTCGTCATGCTGATGGTGCTGGCGCGCCTGCAGAGCTTCGACCGCGGGCTCGAAGAAGCGGCCCTCGACCTCGGCGCCAACTACAACCAGGTGGTCCGCCGCATCCTGCTGCCGCATCTCTATCCGGCGCTGGGCGCGGGTGCGGCCATCGCCTTCTTCCAGTCGATCGAGAACTTCAACACCACGCTGTTCACCCGCGGCACCTACGACACGCTGACCGTCTACGTCTTCTCCAAGGTGCGGAGCGGCATCACGCCGACCATCAACGCCCTGGCGCTGATCCTCATCGTGTTCACGCTGGTCCTCATGCTCTACTTCGAGTTCGCCCGCCGCCGCCGTGAACGCGCGCTGGTGGCGCGCGCCGAAACCAAGGAAGAGGTCACCATCGCCCAAGCCGTCGGCCTCGACCAGCCGCAAGCCGCCTTCCCGCCCACGCAGTAGGCGGCACGGAGCCTCCGAAACAGAAATGCCCGGGCCAGACCCGGGCATTTTCAGTTTCGCCATCGCGCGCAGCACGATCGCCAGAACCATCATCCACATTTGCTGACTGCTCCCTCTCCGGTCACGCCTCGCATCACCCCGCCCCCGCCACGGCAAATCGCGCCCCGCCAGCTCTCACTGGCAGCACGGTCTGAAGGGGAAATCGGGAGGATGCGCCTTTCTAGCACAATGAGCGCGCGCTGTCAAGGAGTTTGTTCCTGCAATGGAATTCATCGCCGCCCGACGACGTACCGGCAGAAGGGATCGCTTGAGTCTTTCGGTTCAACCGGAGTAGCTTGGCATCGGGGAACGGGCTCTCCCGCCACGCCGGCTGCGTGGCCGGCGGGCAGACGAGATGAACTGCGTATCGCCACGGATGGGGCAGTCACGATGCACGCGCAGGCAGAACTCCCGGACCAGGTCGCAGACGAAGCCTGTGCCCGCGTCGGCAATGACAGGCACCGCCTGCTCGACGTCCTCCTCACCGTGCAGCATCGCTGCCGCTGGATTGCGCCCGCCGCCATCGACCGCATCGCCGCGCGGCTTGGCCTCACGGCGCTCGCCGTCCGCGGTGTCGCGAGTTTCTATTCCTTCCTCTCGCTCGAACCCCGCGGCCACATCACCATCCGGCTGTGCGACGACATCATCGACCGCCACGCGGGCTATGATGGCGTGCTCGCCGCCTTCGAGGACGCGCTCGGCATCAGGCTCGGCGGCATCTCGGCGGACGGTGCGGTCTCGCTCGATGCCACCCCCTGCATCGGCCTCTGCGACCAGGCGCCGGCGGCGATGGTCAACGACGTCGTCCTCGCCGGCCTGACGCCCGAGCGGGCCCGCGACGCGGCGCGCGCCCTCAAGGCCGGCGCGCGGCCCGAGGATCTCGTCAGCCCCGTCTTCGACAGCCTTTCGGCCCATGAGCGGGTGCGCGCCGCGGTCGCCAACAACATCCGCCTGTCGGGCGACGTGCTGCTGGGCGAGGTCCCGCGCGAGGCCGGCCTGCGCCGTGCCCTGGCGCTGACGCCCGAGCAGATCATCGCCGCCATCACCGCGAGCGGCCTCCGGGGCTGCGGCGGTGCGGGTTTCCCGGCGGGCCGAAAATGGGAGGCCGCGGCCCGCGAGGCGGCGGCCCGCCGCTTCATCATCTGCAACGCCGATGAAGGCGAGCCCGGCACCTTCAAGGACCGCGTGCTGCTCACCGAGCGCCCGCATCTCCTGATCGAGGGCATGACCATCGCGGCGCGGGCCGTCGGCGCGCGCGAGGGCATCCTGTATCTTCGCGGCGAATACGCCTATCTGCGCGATCACCTGGAAGCCGTGCTGGCCGAGCGCCGCGCCGCGGGACTGCTCGGCGTCGGCATCCTCGGCACGCCCGGCTTCGACTTCGACATCCGCCTGCAGCTCGGCGCCGGCGCCTATATCTGCGGCGAGGAAGGCGCCCTCATCAGCTCCTGCGAGGGCCTGCGCGGCGAGCCCAAGACGCGGCCCCCCTTCCCCGTGCAGCGCGGCTATCTCGGTTTCCCCACGGTGGTGAACAGCGTGGAGACCCTGTGTCACGCCGCGCGCATCCTCGACCGGGGGCCTGAGTGGTTCTTCGCCATGGGCACGCCGGGAAGCCACGGCACCAAGCTGTTCAGCGTCTCGGGCGACTGCCGCGCGCCGGGCATCTACGAACTGCCCTACGGGGTCAGCGTGCAGGAGCTGCTGCACCTCGCCGGCGCCGAGGACGCCGCGGCGGTGCAGGTCGGCGGGCCGAGCGGCGTGATGATCGGGCGCGACAGCTTCCACCGCCAGCTCAGCTTCGACGATCTGGCGACCGGCGGCGCCATCATCGTCTTCTCCGGCGCCCGCAACATCCTCGAGATCGTCGACTACTATCTCTCCTTCTTCGTGCACGAGAGCTGCGGCTACTGCACGCCCTGCCGGGTGGGCAACGTGTTCCTGCGCGAGGCCATCGCCAAGTTCCGCAACGGCCACGCCAACGCCGAGGACGTGGCGTATCTCCGCAGCCTGTCGGCCACCATCATCGAGACCAGCCGCTGCGGCCTCGGAACCACCTCGCCCAACCCCGTCCTCTCGACGCTCGCACATTTCCCGCTGGTCTATTCGGTGGTCACCAAGCCTTCGGACGACGGGCTGCAGGCCACCTTCGACATCCAGTCGGCGATCGAAAACGCACGCGGGATCGCCAAGCGGCGTTCCTTCGTCTTTGACCGGGACTTCAGCCAATGACCGACGCCGCCTTCACCCTCACCATCGACGGCACCGTCGTCGCCGCGAAGCCGGGCCAGACCATCATGGAGGCGGCCGACGCCGCCGGCATCTACATTCCGCGCCTGTGCGATCACCAGGGCCTGCGCCACCAGGGCGGCTGCCGCGTCTGCACCGTCAAGGCGGCGGGCCGCAGCGTCGCGGCCTGCACCCAGCCGGCAGCACCCGGCCTCGCGGTCGAGAACGAAACGCCCCACCTCCACGCCCTGCGCCGCGACCTCGTCGAGATGCTGTTCCACGAGGGCAACCACCTGTGCCCGATCTGCGAGGCGAGCGGCAATTGCGAGCTGCAGGCCATGGCCTATCGCCTCGGCATGATCGAGCCCAGCAAGTTCCCCTATCTCGAGCCCACGCGGCCGGTGGACGCCAGCCACCCCGACATCGCGCTCGATACCAACCGCTGCATCAGCTGCGGGCGCTGCATCCGCGCCTCGGAGGATGTCGATGGCAAGGGCGTGTTCGGCTATGTCGGGCGCGGCATCCACCGCCGCGTCGCGGTCGACGGCGCGGACCTCGCCCACACCGACGCGGCGCTGTCGGACCATGCCGTCTCCGCCGACGTCTGCCCCGTGGGCTGCATCATCCGGAAGCGCGAGGGCTTCCGCGTGCCCATCGGCGAGCGCGACTTCGACCATCATCTGATCGGCGAGACGATCGCGGAGAAGCGGCGGTGAGCGCGCCGCGCAAGGCCCGGGTGGCCACCGTGTCGCTCGCCGGCTGCTTCGGCTGCCACATGGCGCTGCTCGACATCGACCTGCGCCTCGTCGAACTGCTGAAGCACGTCGAGTTCGACCGTTCGCCGCTCAACGACCTCAAGCACTTCACGCGGCACTGCGACATCGGCATCATCGAGGGTGGCTGCTGCAACGAGGAAAACGTGCACGTGCTGCAGGATTTCCGCCGCAACTGCGATGTGCTGATCGCCCTCGGGCAATGCGCCATCACCGGCGGGCTTCCCGCCATGCGCAACGCCATCATGCACTCCGACGACCCGCTGCGCGAATGCCTCGAGGAGGCCTATGTGCTGAGCCCCTATGTCACCAACCCCACCCACGTCATTCCAAACGATCCCGCGCTGCCGCTGCTGCTCGACAAGGTCTATCCCTGTTCGGCGGTGGTGAAGATCGACCACCAGATTCCGGGCTGTGCGCCATCCGGCGACATCATCTACGAGACGCTGGTGCAGCTGCTGGCCGGCAGGTTCGACGGCTTCGACCCCCACACCATCCATTTCGACTGACCCGAGTCCACGCCTCATGAGCGAGCCCCGCCTGATCGAGATCTCCCCGGTAACCCGCGTCGAAGGCCACGGCAAGGTGACCATTCACCTGAACCGCGACAACCAGGTCGACGAAGCGCGGCTGCACGTCGTCGAGTTCCGTGGCTTCGAGCGCTTCATCCGCGGCAGACTGTACTGGGAGGTGCCGGTCATCGTGCAGCGCCTGTGCGGCATCTGCCCGGTCAGCCACCACCTGGCCGGCGCCAAGGCGATGGACCAGATCGTCGGCGTCGACGTGCTGCCCCCGACCGCCGAGAAGATGCGGCGCCTGATGCACTACGGCCAGGTGATGCAGAGCCACGTGCTGCACTTCTTCCATCTCGCCGCGCCCGACCTGCTCTTCGGCTTCGAGGCGCCGGCCGAGCGGCGCAACATCTTCGAGGTGCTGCGCGAGCAGCCGGAACTCGGCCGCCGCGCCGTGCTCATGCGCCAGTTCGGCCAGGAGATCATCGAGGCCACCGCGGGAAAGAAGATCCACGGCACCGGGGCCATCCCCGGCGGCATCAACCGCAACCTGCCGATCGCAGTCCGTGACCGCTTCCTGTCGCGCATCGCGGAAATGGAGACCTGGGCGCTGGAAGCGCTGGCGATCGCGCGCAACTACACGCTGGACCATGCCGAGCTGGTCGCCGACTTCGGCAGTTTCCCGTCGAGCCACATGTCGCTGGTGCGCGACGACGGGGCGCTCGACCTCTATCACGGCTCGCTCCGCGCCATCGACTCCTCGGGCGGCGTCATCTTCGATCACCTGGACTACAACGGCTATCACAAGGTGCTGGTCGAGGACGTGCGCAGCTGGTCCTACATGAAGTTCCCCTTCATCCGCGCGCTCGGCGCCGAACGCGGCTGGTATCGCGTCGGACCGCTGTCGCGCATGAACACCGCAAGCTTCATCGACACGCCCCTCGCCGATGCCGCCCACCGCGAGCTGCGCGCCGTCACCGGCGGCGCGCCGAACAACTCCACCCTCACCTCCCACTGGGCGCGCATGATCGAGGTCGTGCACTGCGTCGAGAAGATCCGCGAGCTGCTGCACGACCCGGACCTGCAGGGCAGCGACCTCGTCGCCAGGGGCGAACGGCGGTTCGAGGGCATCGGCGTCATCGAGGCGCCGCGCGGCAACCTGATCCACCACTACAAGGTGGACGAGAACGACCAGATCACCTACTGCAACCTCATCGTCTCCACCACCCACAACAACGAGGGCATGAACCGCGCGGTGAAGGACGTGGCGGTGAAGCATCTCTCGGGCCGGGACAAGATCACCGAGGGCATGCTGAACCAGGTCGAGGTGGCGATCCGCGCCTATGATCCCTGCCTGTCCTGCGCCACCCACGCGCTGGGCCAGATGCCGCTGCAGGTCGAGCTTCTCGATGCCGAAGGCCAGCTGGTCGACCGGGCCACCCGCGGCGCGTGATGACAGGCGGAACCCTGCTGATCGGCTTTGGCAATCCCGGCCGCGGCGATGACGGGCTCGGTCCCGCCTTCGCCCGCCGGATCGCCGCGCGGCAATTGCCTGGCCTCGCCATCGAGATCGACTACCAGCTCACCGTCGATCATGCACTGATGATCTCCGAAGCCGAAGCCGTGGTCTTCGCCGACGCCGCCCTCGATGCCGATGCGCCGTTCTACTTCCGGCCGATGGACGAGAGCGTGGGCGAAGCGCTGGGCAGCCACGCGGTGACGCCGCAGGCCGCGCTGGCCCTGGCGCGACTGCTGTTCGGGGCGGCGCCCCGGGGATTCATCCTCGGCCTGCGCGGGGCACGGTTCGGCGACATGGCCGAAGAGCTGAGCGATGTGGCGCTGACCAGCCTCGGCGCCGCCGAAGGCTTCTTCATCGACTGGTACCGGTCAGCCGCCGCGACGCGGGCGCGAGACCCCGCTGCATGAGGTCCTTCGCCTCGGAAGGGCTCTGGCGCCTCGAGCCAGATCTGGCCCGCCCGCCTAGAGTTCGAAGATCGCCTTCACGGTGCCTTCCGCCGGCCTGATCCACTCGGGCATGCGGGCGGCGGCTTCCCACAGCGGCGCGCTGTGGGTCTTGATCGCCCGCGTCGGGACTTGTGCCTCGCGCATCGCGGCCATCACCCGCGCGAAATCGGCGAGCGTCGCATTGCGGCTCGACAGCAACGTGGTTTCGCGGCGGTGGAACTCCGGGTCGCTGAACGAGATCATGCCCTGCACGATCGACACCAGCACGTAGGTGCCGCCATGCGCCACGAAGCCGAAGCCGCGCTCCATGGCCTGAGGGCTGCCCGTGCAGTCGAACACCGCGTCATAGAACTCGCCCGCGGTATTGGCCTTCAGCCGCTCCACGTCGTTCTCGCCCAGCCGCACCGTGTGCTGCACGGCCGCAAGCCGGCTGGCGAAGGCGAGGCGGTCCTCGCGGCCGTCCAGCACCGTCACCTCCGCGCCATCGAGCCCCGCGAAGATCGCAACGCCGAGGCCGATCGGGCCGGCCCCCACCACCAGCGCGCGGCTGCCGCGGCTCAGCCTTGCGCGCGCCACGGCATGGGCCCCGATCGCCAGGAACTCCACCATCGCCGCCTCGTCCAGCGTGATGCCCTCGGCCTTGAACAGGTGGGTTTCGGGCAGGGAAAGATACTCGCACATGCCGCCGTCGGTGTGCACGCCCAGCACCTTGAGGCTCACGCAGCAATTGGTCTTGCCCGCCCGGCAGGCCACGCAGTGGCCGCAGTGCAGGTAGGGCACGACATAGACCGGGTCGCCCGGCCGCAGTGCCGAGCCCTGCTCCGCCGCGACGATCTCGCCGGACAACTCGTGCCCCATCACGCGGGGATAGGCGAAGTAGGGCTGGTTGCCCCGGTAGATGTGCATGTCGGTGCCGCAGACGCCGATACGGCGGATGCGCACCAGCGCTTCCCCGGGCTTTCGCTCCGGCACGGGATAGCGCACGATTTCCAGCTCTCCCGGGTTCCGGCAGAGAACGGCGCGCATCGTGTCGGGCATGGGCAGGCGATCCTTCTTGAGCGGTGGCGGCTTGTATAATAGCACTGTGCCCCGATGACGAGGCTTTCACTCCGGACCTGCAAAACCCTCCGCTACGACCCCGCGCTGGCCGATATCGGCATCGTACATCTGGGGGTGGGCGCCTTTCACCGCGCCCACATGGCCGATTACACCGATGCCGTGCTGGCCAATGGCGGCGCCCGCTGGGCCATCCTCGGCGCCAGCCTGCGCGCCGCCGACACGCGCGACGCCCTGCAGGAACAGGACTTCCTCTACACCCTGGCCGAGTCGGACGAGCAGGGCGAGCGCTGCCGGGTGATCGGCGCGTTGCGCGGCATCCTCGTCGCGCCCGAAGATCCACAGGCCCTGATCGAGGCCATGTGCCTGCCCTCGGTGAAGATCGTTTCCCTCACCGTCACCGAGAAGGGCTATTGCCACGACCCCGCGACGGGCACGCTGAACGAGCAGCACCCCGACATCCTCCATGATCTCGCCAACCCGGACAGCCCGCGCTCCGCCCCCGGCTACCTGGTCGAGGCGATCCGCGCGCGCAAGGCCCGCGGCTTGCCGCCCTTCACCGTGCTGTGCTGCGACAACCTCCCCGCCAATGGCCGCACCGTGGCCAGGGTCGTCACCCGCCTCGCCGAACTGCGCAGCCCCGCACTGGGCAACTATGTGGCCGAGCACGTCGCCTTCCCCGCCACCATGGTGGACCGCATCGTGCCCGCCACCACCGACGCCGACCGCGCGCGGATCGCCGCCGCCACCGGCCTCGAGGACCGCTGGCCGGTGGTCACCGAGCGCTTCACCGACTGGGTGATCGAGGACCGCTTCCCGCAAGGCCGCCCGGACTGGGCCGCCCGCTTCGTCACCGACATCGCGCCGTTCGAAACCATGAAGCTGCGCCTCCTCAATGGTGCGCACTCTTCCATGTCATATCTCGGCTACCTCGCCGGGCACGAAACCATCGCCGGCTGCATGGCCGATGCGGCGCTGGCCTATTTCGTCAGCCATCTGATGAATGCCGAGGTGACCTCCACCCTGGACGTTCCTCCGGATACGGATGTTACGGCCTACAAGCAGGCGCTTCTTGCCCGCTTCCGCAACCCGGGCCTGCGCCACCGCACCTGGCAGATCGCCATGGACGGCTCCCAGAAGCTGCCGCAGCGCCTGCTCGGCACGATCAGGGACCGGCTGAAGGCGGGAGAGCCGATCGACGGACTGGCCCTCGGCGTCGCCGCCTGGATGCGCTACGTGACCGGCGTCGACGAGGCGGGCGGCGCCATCGACGTGCGCGACCCGCTGAAGGACGAGCTCCGCGCCCGCGCCGATGCGGCAGGCCTGAATGCGAAAGCACTCGCCCCTGCCCTGCTCGGCATCGAGAGGATTTTCGGCAGCGACCTGCCCGCCGATCCCCGCTTCACCACTGCCGTCGCCACCGCGCTCGACAGCCTGATCCGCCACGGCAGCAAGAAAACCTACGAGCGTTTCCGGAGCACCCACCCATGAAGCAGACCTGGCGCTGGTTCGGCCCCGACGATCCCGTCACCCTCGCCCATGTCAGGCAGGCGGGTGCGGTGGGCGTCGTCTCGGCGCTGCACCACATGAACCGCGGACAGGCCTGGACCGATGATGCCGTGATGACGCGCAAGGCCGAGATCGAAAACGCCGGGCTCAGCTGGGACGTGGTCGAGAGCATTGCCGTGCCGGAGCCGATCAAGACCCGCAGCGGAACCTTCCGCACACTGATCGACAATCACAAGGCCTCGCTCCGTGCGGTGGCCAAGGCGGGCATCAGGGTCTGCTGCTACAATTTCATGGCCATCACCGACTGGACGCGCACCGACCTCGACTGGCCCTTGGCCAATGGCGGTACGGCGCTGCGCTTCGACATGGTGGACTTCTGCGCCTATGACGTGCTGATCCTCAAGCGCCGCGATGCGGAAGGCGATCACCCGCCGGAGCGCATCGCCGCCGCGAGGGCGCGCCTCGCCTCCTGGCCCGAGAGCAAGATCGCCCAGCTCGAGCGCAACCTCATCGACTGGGTGCCGGCGCGCGAGACGGTCTATGACCGCGCGAGCTTCCTCCGCCAGCTCGACGAATACCGTGACATCACGGTCGAGGGCCTGCGTGAGCACCTGTTCCTCTTCGTGCGCGAGATTGCCGATACGGCGGAGGAGGCGGGCGTGAAGCTCGCCATTCACCCGGATGATCCGCCCTTCCCGCTCTTCGGCCTGCCGCGCGTCAACTCCACGCAGGCCGACACGCAGAAACTCTTCGACGCGGTGCCCAGCCCCGCCAATGGCGTCACCCTGTGCACCGGCTCCTATGGCGCAAACCCGTCGAACGACCTGGTGAAGATGGCGCGTGACTTCGGCCCGCGCATCCACTTCGCGCATCTCCGCAACACCACGCGCGAGGCGGATGGCTCGTTCTACGAAGCCGAGCACCTCGACGGCGACACCGACATGATCGGCGTGGTGGCCACCCTGCGCGATCTCGAAACCCGCGAGCGCCGCGAAATTCCCATGCGCCCCGACCACGGCCACCTGATCGTCGACGATATCGGCAAGAAGGTGAACCCCGGCTATTCCTGCATCGGCCGCCTCAAGGGCCTGGCGGAGCTCCGTGGGGTGATGCGCACGGTGGATTCGTTCCGGACCGGTCACGTTCGATAATTTCAACCAAAGGATGTGTTGTGCCGCGTGACACAGCCTTAGATTCATTCTGCGAATCAATTTCGGTGATTAACAAAATCTCCGGTTGACTCCTCATATCCGGAGTCATCAGGTGAGTTCCCAAAGGCGCGTACGCCACCAACCCATCATCAGACGAGTCTCCGGTCCCGATGACCACCAGTTCCACCGTGCTGCGCGCGATCCCTATCGCATGCCTGCTGCTCTGCTCCACGTCGGCGTTGGCCCAGCAGGTCATCAACGGCACCACCGAGACGGTGCCCGGCACGAAGCCCAATCCCTTTAGCACCGGACCCCTGACCGTGGGCAGCACCGGCGCAGGCACGCTCAATGTCAATGCCGGCGGCGTGGTCAATTCCACACTCTCGGTCCTCGGCAGCACCGCAACCGGCATTGGCACGGTGAATGTCAGCGGCGCCGGCGCCAAATGGACCAGTGCCAGCGGCACCAGCGCGTCGCTCATCGTGGGCAATCTGGGCAAAGGCGCACTGACGATCCGGAACGGCGCCCGCGGCGAAGCGATCAACGGGTCCTCCGTCTTCGTTGGCCAGGGTTCGACAGGCACGGGTTCAGTCACCGTCAGCGGATCGGGCTCGGCCCTGTCGGTTTCGAATGCCTTCAGCATCAACGCAGGTGACGTGCGGATCGACGGTGGCGGGTCGATCAGCGCCGTGACGGCAACCCTCAATCGCGCCACGCTGCTGGTCACCGGCAGCGGCTCGGACCTGTCGCTCAGCAATAACATCTTCATCAACAACAATTCATCGGTCACGCTCGCCGATGGCGCGACAGCCAAGAGTTTCCGCATCTGGGTCGGAGACCAAGGCTCCCCGGGCACGGCCCGCATGACGGTGCGCGACGGCGCGCGCTGGACCATGGATCCCTCCTTAAATCCCAGCACCTACAGCGTCCTCACGGTGGGCCGCCGCGCCAATGGCGAGCTCTCGATCGAGTCGGGCGGAGTCGTGAGCGGGCTGCGCACCACCATCGGCGGCGAGGCGGCGACCGGCACTCCAAACGTGTCGGGCGTCGTCACTGTCAAGGGGGCGGGCTCCCGGTTCGCCACCACGGAATTCATGAACGTCGGCGAATTGGGAAGCGGCACGCTGTCGATCCTGCAGGGCGGCGCCGTCACCAGCGGAAGCGCCACGATCGGAACGCTGGCGACGGGGCGCGGCACCGTCACCGTCGATGGCGCGGGCTCGTCGCTCAGCGTCGGCAAGGCAGCCTCGGCATTGTCGCGGACCTTCGTGATCGGCAACAATGGCAACGCCAACAGCCTCACGATATCCGGCGGCGGTCTGGTGGAGGCCTATGACAGCCTCACCGTCGGCCGCCAGCTGGGCGCCACCGGCAACAGCGTCACCGTCACCGGCGCAGGCTCGAAGCTGTGGGTCGATGGCGGCTTCGTTGTAGGCCGCAATGGCACCAACAATGCGGCCGTGGTGCGCGATGGCGGGCGGCTCGAAACCGCGGGCTCGGCCTGGATCGGCGGAGCCATGGGCACCCCCTCCACCGGCAACCATGTGGACATCATCGGCAGCGGCTCGGCCTGGCTGCTCGGCGGCAATCTCAGCATCGGCGACAGCACAGGCCCCCTCAAGGACGGCGCGGAGGACACGCCAACCCCCGTGACGAAGCCCTCGGCCTCCGGCGACGATCTTCTCGTGAGCGGTGGCGCCACGGTCACGCAGTCGGGCAGCTCGACCGTCATTGGCGGCATGGGCAACCGTCTGGACGTGCAGACGGGATCGTCCTTCACCAGCAATGGCCGCGTGTCGCTCGGCCTCGCCGCCGGTTCGGGCTCGAACGTGGCGAATGTCACCGGCGCGGGCTCGACGCTGCGCGCCGATGGCGGCCTCACCGTGGGCGGCGCCGGCACGAACAACACGCTGGTGGTCGACAGCGGTGGCAAGCTCGTCACCGGCAGCGCCGCCATCGGCTCCGCCGCGGGCGGCAACGGCAATGCGGTGGGCATCGACGGCGCCGTCTCCTCCTGGTCGCTGACGGGCGATCTCGCCATCGGCGCAGCGGGTGCGAGCGGCAATCAGCTGCTCATCACCAACGGCGCCAATGTCACGCAGACCGGCGGCGGCACCACCATCGGCGGCGGCGGAAACCGGCTCAACGTCGAAGCGTCCTCCACCTTCACCAGCGGCGGCGCGATCTCGGTGGGGAGCGGCAGCGACCTTTCTCTTGGCGCCAACGCTCGCGTCAACGGTGGCAGCCTGAGCATGGCGAAGGACTCGCAGCTCGACGTTTTCGCACAGGAGAACAATTCCTCCCTCGTCACGCTCAGCGGCAAGGCCGAGCTCGGCGGCACGCTCAATGCGGTGATCGACGGCAGAAGCTCGCTCAGCGATCGCTTTCTCGTCCTGCACGCGGGCGAGGTCGACGGCGCATTCGACAAGGCGGTGCTCGATGACTATTCCGCCGGCCTCGACTGGACGGTGTTCTACACGCCCACCGACGTGTTCCTGCAGCTCGAGGCGCAGATCGCCGACATCCCGGGCCTGAACGAGAACCAGCAGAACGTGGCCGACGCCCTCGATGACTATTTCAACTCCGGCGGCGCGCTGCCGCCGAACTTCATTCCCATCTTCAACCTGCCGGGCGACCGGCTCGGCGATGCGCTGAGCCAGCTCTCGGGCGAAGTGGGCGCGAGCGGCGGTGCGGCTGCGGCGGCCTCCGCCAACACCTCCTTCATGCGCAGCATGCTCGACCACGCGGCCCCTGCCTGCGCCGCAGCATCGCCGGACGATCCGCGTAAGCGCTGCGAACATGCCGTGTGGGCCACGGCCTTCGGCAGCACGGCGAGCCTTCCCGGCGATGACGCGAAGGGCAGCCATGACACCACCACCGCTGTGGCGGGCGTCGCCACCGGCTGGGACTATGCCAGGGACGACATGCGCGTGGGCGTGGCCTTGGCCGGCGGCGGCAGCGGCTGGAACCTCGACGGCACTGGCATGGGCTCGGGCGACAGCACCTTCCTGCAGCTGGGCGCCTATGGCACGAAGCAGATGGGCCAGGCCTATGCTTCGCTCGCCGGCGCCTATGCCCTGCAGGGCATGTCCACCACCCGCAGGGTCGACGTGCTGGCGCCCGAAACGCTGACGGCGGATTTCGTCGCCAATGCCGTGGCCGGACGCGGCGAGGCCGGCTACCGCTTCGGTGCGGGCGACGGGCTGGGCCTCACGCCCTATGCAGCCTTGCAGGGCCAGGCCATCCGCCTTCCCGGCTATGACGAGAAGGGCTCGCTCGGCTCCGGCAGCTATGCGCTGTCCTATGATGCCGCAACCACCACGGCGGTGCGCAGCGAACTTGGCCTCGGCCTGGACGACACGGCTGAGGGAGCCCTGCTCTCGGCCCGCGTCGCCTGGGCCCATGACTGGCTGAACGACGCCAGGGCGCGGGCCGGCTTCCAGTCGCTGCCCGGCACCAGCTTCATCGTCAACGGCGCGGAGGCGCCGGCGGACCTCGCGCTCGTCTCACTGCGCGCCAATGTCAATCTATCGGAAAACACTGCCGTGACGGCGCGCTTCGATGGCGAATTCGGTGCCGGCTACCAGAGCTACGCCGGCATGCTGGCGCTCACCTATTCATGGTGAGCGCCACGCTTGGCGTCAGACGCGCGGGTGGGCCGGCATGCCGGCCTGGTCCTTCGGCACGATCATTTTGCCCACCGGCCACAGCGCGATGCCGGCCAGTTTCAAGTGCGCCCAGGCGAAGGGAATGCCGATGATGGTGATGGCGAGCGCAATGGCCCAGACCACGTGCATCAGCGCCAGCCACCAGCCGGCCAGCACCAGCCAGATGATGTTGCCGATGGTGCCGAGCGGCCCGGTGCCGATGTCGTCCTGCCCCGTGACGCGGTCGCGCGGCACGGCGGTGTAGCCGAAGGGCATCAGCGTATAGAGGGCGATGTTGATGGCGGCCCGCGCCCACGGGATGCCGATGATGGTCACCGCCATGATGGCCGCCGCGACCAGCCAGCCGAAGGCCATCCAGGCGCCGCCCAGCAGGATCCAGATGATGTTCAACAGCAGTGACATGGCGATCTCCCAATTTCCCGGCCTGACATATGGGGAGTTGTGCGCCGTTCCGCCAGCGGAATTTGCGGGCGGTTGACCCCCGCCTCCCGCGCTCCCATTCTCCTCATCATGCGATTCATCCACACCGCCGACTGGCAGATCGGCAAGCCGTTCCGGAACTTCGGCGACAAGGAGAGCGTGCTGCGCCAGGCGCGGCTCGACGCCGTCGAAGCGATCGGCCGCCTCGCCGTTGCCGAACGCGCTGCCCATGTGCTGGTGGCGGGCGATCTCTATGACAATGAAGCCCCGGCGCGGAAGACGCTGCTCGAGCCCATGGAGCGCATGCGGAGTTTCGCCGCCGTCTCATGGCACGTGATTTCGGGCAACCACGACTTCCACCGCGGCAACGGGCTGTGGGACCGCGCCCGGGCGGAGGGCCTTCCGCCCAACGTGCACCTGCACCTCGCGCCCGAGCCCGCGCCCCTCGGGGAAGAGGCGGTGCTGCTGCCCGCGCCGCTGCGCCGCAAGAGCGAGGTGAACGACCTCACCGACTGGATGGACGCGGCGCCGAGCGCGGCGGGCCAGATCCGCATCGGCCTCGCCCATGGTTCGGTGCAGGGCTTCGCGGCCGACGGTGAAGCCAGCAACGCCATCGCTGCCGACCGCGCGAAGCGCGCCGGCCTCGACTACCTGGCGCTCGGCGACTGGCACCGCACGCTGCAGATCGGCCCCGCCACCTGGTATGCGGGCACACCCGAGGCCGACCGCTTCAACAGCCAGGAGCTGGGCCAGGTGCTGCTGGTGGAGATCGCGGCGGCGGGCGCTCCCGCCACGGTCACGCCGCATCGCACCGGCGCCTACCGCTGGCTGTCGCAGCGCGAGGAGGTCTCGGCCGGCACTGATCTCGACAGCCTCGAAGCCCGCCTTCGCGCGCTGCCCGAAATGTCGAGCCTGCTCATGCGCCTCGACATCCGCGGCACGCTCGACCTGACGGCACGGGCCGATCTCGCGCGCCGCCTCGCCGGTCTCGAGGCGGCGATGTTCTGGCTGCAGCCGGACCTCGACGGGCTGCACGTGCGCCCCACCCTCGCCGATCTCGAGAAGATCGACTTCGACGGCGTGCTGCGCGAGGCGGCCGAAAAGCTCCGCCAGCAGGCGGAGAGCGAGGCGGCGAGCCTGGTGGAGCGCCGCCGCGCCGAGGAGGCGCTGGTACAGCTCTTCCTGCTCACCCGTGACAGCCGCGGAGCGGCGGCATGAAGATCCTGCACGTCAGCGTCGAAGGCTGCGGCCGCTTCGGCACGCCGGCGAAGATCGAGGGCTTCGGTCCGGGCGTCAACATCCTGTCGGCGCGCAACGAGGCCGGCAAGTCCACGCTGTTCCGCGCCATCCGCACCTGCCTGTTCGAGCGCCATTCGTCGACCGCGAAGGACATCGCGGCCCTCGCCACCGACGGCCTTTCGCTACCGGTCTCCATCAGGGTGGGGTTCGAGCATGGCGGCAAGCGCTACGAGATCGCCAAGTCCTTTCTCAAGGGCAAGACGGCGAGCCTCGTTCGGGACGGCCAGGAGATCGCGCGCGCTGCCGAAGCCGACGAACATGTGTGGGACCTGCTCGGCATCGCGCCCAAGTCCACCCGCGCGCTGGACGAGGCGAGCTATGGCCTGCTGTGGGTGCAGCAGGGCCATTCCTTCGACCTACCCGAACCCTCGGAAGCCGCCGCGAGCCAGCTCAATGCAGTGATCCAGCAGGAGGTGGGCACGCTGGTCGGCGGCGAACGCGCCCGCCAGCTGCTGGGCGCGGTGAAGGAGAACCTTGGACGCGTCCTCACCGACAGCGGCAAGCCGAAGACCGGCGGCGCCCTTCACGCTGCGATCGAGGCCACTGCGAAAGTGACGACCGAGCGTCTCGACGTCGAAGCGCGTCTCGCGGCACTCGACGCGAAGCTCGACGAGCTGTCGCGCCTGCGCTCCGAGCTCCGCGTCGCGGGCGATCCCGCCGCCGCACAGGCGATGACATCCGATCTCGAGGAGACGCGCCACAGGCTGGCCGCCGCCGAACGGGCGGGAGAGGAGCTGAAGCGGCTCGCCACGGACGAGCGCCAGGCGCATGACCTCGCCCAGTCGCATGAGGAGAAGCTGAGCGGGCTGAAGAGCCGCGCCGTTGCCATCGACAATCAGCGTGCGCACCTCAAGGAACTGCTGGCCGGGCTCGCGCCCATCGAGCAGGAGATGGCGGACGTCAGCCTCGCGCTCACCGAACTCGCCGCGCGCAAGTCGGCGCTCGATGCCGAGGCCGAAGCGCTCGATGCCGAGCAACAAGGTCTCGCGCGCATCGCCGACCTCATCGTGAAGCGCGGACAGCGCAGCACGCTGGCCGCGCGGCTCACCCAGCTGGAGGAGCTGCGCCGCCGCGCCACCGCCAATGACTCGGGCCTGAAGTCGGCCCGCGTCGATGAGGCCGCGCTGAAGTCGCTGGAAACGCTGGAGCAGGAAGAGGCGACCATCCGCGCCAGGCTCGAGGCCGGCGCGCCGCGCGTCGCCATCGACGCGAAACCGGGCACGGATGTCCGGGTCGACGGCATGGCGGTGACGGCGCATGCGGCGCGCTCCGTCACACAGCCGCTGGTCATCACCGTCGGCAGCGATGTGGCCATCACCGTGTCACCTCCCACGGCCACGCGCGATGCCGCCGAGGCGGCGCTCGCCGCGCACCGCGAAAAACTGAGGGCCCTGCTCTCCACCTGCGCGGCCGCGGACTCCGCGGAGCTCCGCCGCCTGCGCGCCGAATGCGCGACACTTGAGGAACAGGCGCGCGAGCTGCGCGCCGAGCGCAATGCGCTGGGCCTGAAGGACAGTGTCGCTGCCGAGATCGAGCGGCTGCAGGTGGCGCTGGGCGAGATCGATGCGGACGCCCGGCGTGACGGCGCCGTCATGGACCAGCTGCCGGATGCCGCCGGGATCGACGCCCGCAAGCAGCAGGCCGCGACACGGCGCAGCGAACTCCGCGCCCGGCGCAGCGGCATCGAGGCGCAGGCCGCGGCGCAGAAGGCCGCCGAGACGCGCCTGCTGCAGGCCCGCGCCACGCTGCAGGGCCAGAGCGAGGCGATAAGCACGCAGCTCGCATCCGAACTTGCACGCCTGCCCGACGCGGCACGCGATGGGCTGATCGGCCAGTGCGAGACTGAACTCGCGGCGCGCCGCGATGCCCACCGCATCAAGGCAGCCCTTCTCGCCGAAAGGCAGGCGCAGGCGCCGGAAGAGGGCGAGATCGAGCGCCTGCGCGCCCGCGCCGAGCGCCTTGCCGCGGCGCTGAAGGGCCAGCAGGACAAGGCCGACCAGCTGCGCGAACGCATCGCGAGACTCGAAGGCGAAGTGCAGGTGGCTGGTGGCGATGGCCTCGGCGAGCGCGCCGCCACGCTGCGCCTGCAGCAGGAGATGGCGCTGGCCGAGCAGGCGCGCCTCAGCGAGCGGGTCGAGGTGCTGAAGCTGCTGCGCAAGACCGTGGACGACAGCTATGCCGAGCGCCGCGAGCAACTGAACGCGCCGCTGCGCCGGCACCTCAAGCCCTTCCTGCACGACGTGTTTCCGAAGGCCGAAATCGAACTGGGCGAGAATTTCGCCATCTCCGGCCTCAGCCGCTCCGGGCCCGCCGCCGAACTCTTCGGCCGCCTGTCGCTCGGCACGCAGGAGCAGATCGCGGTGCTGGTGAGGCTTGCGATGGGCGCCATGATCTGCGAGCGCGGAACGGACGTGCCGATCATCCTCGACGATGCGCTGGTGTTCTCGGACGATGAGCGCATCGAGCAGATGTTCGATGCGATCAACCGCGCGGGGCGGAACCAGCAGGTGGTGGTGCTCACCTGCCGCGCCCGCTCCTTCGCCTCGCTCGGCGGCCGGCAGCTGCAAATCGTCTAGAGATAGGCGGCGCCCGAAGCGACGCTTTCCGCCCCGTCCAGCGTGAACACCGCGCCTGAGGCATAGGCCGCCTCGTCGGAGGCGAGGTAGACATAGAGCGAGGCCAGTTCCTCCGGCCGGGCATGGCGCTTCAGGGGGATGATGCCGTTCACCGCCGCCAGCATGTCCGGCGAATATTCGGCTTCCTGCATGGGTGTCATGGTATAGCCGGGATTGACCGCGTTGACGCGGATCTTCGGCGCCAGCTCGATCGCCATGCTGCGCATCATGGCGACGAGCGCACCCTTCGAGGCATTGTAGTCGGCATAGTAGCGATAGGCGGTGACCGCCGAGGTCGACGCCGTCATCAGGATCGCCCCGCCTGTGTCCTGGGCCAGCATGTGACGCGCCGCCAGCTGGCTCACGTAGAACACGCCATGGACGTTGACGCGCATCACCCGGTCGAAGTCGGCGCGCGAAATGTCGCCGAAGCCGTGGCGGATCGAGATCCCGGCGTTGCAGATGAGAACGTCGAGGCCGCCGAGGCGGCTCACCGACTGCGCAAAGGCCCGGTCGACGCCATCCGCATCGGCGACGTCCACCGCGGCCACGAGAGCGAGTTCGGGCAATTCGGCGGCGATCGCCCTGGCGTTCTGCGGATTGCGGCACCACACCGCAACGCGCGCCCCTTCGGCCAGGAAGCGCTGCGCCACCGCCGCGCCGATGCCGGTCGAACCGCCCGTGATGATCACCCGCTTGTCCTGTAGCCGCATGTCGCCTCCTCCTCAGATCACGTAGCCGCGCGGCAGGGGCACGGGCGATGCCAGCAGCATCTCGCCGCGCGCGCTCGCCAGCCTCGCCTCGACGCGCGGCAGCGGAGTTTCGATGACCGGCACATCGAGGTCCAGCACGCGGAAGATGCGGCGCAGCTCCTCGGCCTCGGGCGTGTGGACCGTGAGTGCGGCAAGACGGCCGCCGCGCGGCGCGGCGCGCGCAGGGTGCTCGCTCGCCCGCCAGTCGATGAAGAACGGCACCAGCGCTCCGAAGCCATGGCCCGAACGCCCCCAGCACAGCCAGTCGAGCCTTGTTCCGTCGGGCTTCACGCGGCCCCCCGGCACCAGGGCGCTGCCGGTCAGGCCGGCCGCCGCAGCGCGCGCCGCGAGGGCCTCGAGATCGATGCCCCCGACGGCCCAGTGGTAGAGACCCGGCGCGCCGAATGAGGCGACTTCGGGATCGAGCGAGGAGTCCTCCTGCCCCACGTCGCGCCCGAGGATTTCGAGGTAAGTCGCGGGGCCGAGCGACAGAACCGCATTGGCCGTGCCTTCGCCGGGATGTTCGCCGCCATACATCGGCTCGGCATCGAGATGCGCCGCGAAATGGCGGCGCCCCGCGGCGAGGTCGGCGCCGTACCACACGAGATGATCGATATGCATAATTGAATATGAGCGCGCGGCCACGGCGCTGTCGAGCGAAGACATTCAAATGAAAGGCCCGGCATGCGATGCCGGGCCTTCGAATTGGCGTTGACGCAGAGTTAGCGCTTGTCGTCGGTCTTCTGGCCGCTGCGGCGGTCGTTGTCGCTGCCCTGCTGGCGCTGTCCACCGCCCTGCTGTTCCTGCTGGCGCTGACCGCCGCCCTGCTGTTGCTGATCCTGACGCTTGTGGTCGTTCTGGTTCTGATTCTGGTTGGCCATGTCTGGTTCCTCTTCATCAGTTGCGCTGCGCCGGCCTGCTTGCCGTGCACAGTCACGAAGAAACGCGGGGCAAAGTGCCGAGGTTCCTCGCCGCGCCGGAACATGCAGGCGGCCGAGCGTGTTCAATCATTAACGAACGGCAATGATTGCATTCATTGCCGTTGCGCTTCATCGGCGGGTAACCACAATTATTTTCGTCATCAACAACATTCCGCCACGTTCTGAATCGAAACCGACGCCCGGCAACCAGATCATGTGCATGGTTGAGTTTGACCAGAAGCCCGCGTCACCGACGTCCATGCACCGGACTGCCGAAAGCCTGTTGGGGCAAGTGGGGCACCTTCGAGGAGTTTCGACGAAATGAGACGTTTTGGTTTCGGCCTGTTGGCAGCAGGCTTGCTTGCAGCTGCGACCTTGCTGACAACCTATCCGGCTTCGGCCGGCGGTGGCGGCGGCATGATCTTCATTCCGCCCATGGGCGGCGGAATGGGCGGCGGCATGGGTGGCGGAATGGGTGGCCCCGGCATGCATGGACCTGGCGGCCCCGGCATGGGTGGTCCGGGCATGGGTGGTCCCGGCATGGGCGGCCCCGGCATGGGCGGTCCCGGCATGGGCGGCCCCGGCAATAACTGGCACGGCGGTCCCGGTATGGGCGGTCCCGGCGGCCCCAATGGCCCCTGGCATGGCCCCGGCAACCGATTCCCCTATCCCGGCAACAACTATCGCGGCCACTGGAACGGCAATGGCTGGAACGGCAACGGCTGGCACGGCAACGGCTGGCACGGCAACGGCTGGTATGGCAACGGCTACTGGCATGGCCCGCGCTATGCCTATCGTTACCCCGGATACAACTACTTCTATGGCGGCTTCTGGTACCCCTGGCCGTGGTGGCTGCAGTATGGCGGCGGCTGGGACTCGGAAATCGGCGACAATTACGGCTACTACGGCGGAGGCGGCGGCTATGCGGCCACCCATGTCCAGTACTGCATGAACCGCTATCGGAGCTACAATCCCAGCACCGACACCTATACGGGCTACGACGGCCGGCTGCACCGCTGCCTCGGCCCGTGACATTGACGCCCGGTTGACGGGCCCGCCTCGCGGCGGACCCGTCGCATCCTGGAACCCAGGGCATCCGGCGCCGCCGGATGCCTGACCTTGCGCGGGATGTTACGGCGAATTCACTCCAGGAACTAACCTTCAAGTTGCACCAGATGTTCGTCTGTGGCAATGACGGTAGGGTCTGGGCAAGAAACACTTTCAACCAGAGCGTGACAACATGAGCATACTCGATTTTCCCACCGCCTCCGGCAAGGAACGCAAGGATCTCGTCGCCAAGGCCCGCAAGGCGACCGACTTGCTGAAGGCCCTGTCGCACGAGGGCCGGCTGCTCATTCTGTGCCTCCTGACGGACGGCGAGAAATCGGTGTCCGAGATCGAGAACGCCATGGACATGCCGCAGGCCGCCGTGTCGCAGCAGCTCGCGCGCCTCCGCCTCGACGGCATGGTCACCGCCCGGCGCGACGGGCGCAGCATCTATTATTCGATCGCCTCCAAGGACGTGACCAGGCTGATCGCCACCCTGCATGACATGCTGAGCGGCCGCACGCGCCCAGCCTATCGCCGCCGCCACTGACGGCAACACCCCGCGCCCGACGCTGGCGCGGGTCCTTTTCCGCTCATCCCGCGCTCTTCCCGGCCGCAAGGTTAACGGGCGTCCCGCAGACGCTGGCGCACCACCGTCAAGGATAACGCCGACGGCGGCTGACTGACGCGCCAGTCGATCGGCGTTTCGCTCGAACCTGCGAGAGCGTGCATTTACCACGGCACGCGATGGCCGGCTCCCCGGCGGTCACGCTGCCCGGAACGCGCGCGCAACGGCGAAAGCCTGCGCCGCGCCATCTTGCCACACGCCACCGATGATGCACTCCGCGCGCGCAAGCGCGCGCCGCCGCACACGCGCGCCCATCCGGCATTGGAACATTTACTATAGTGGAAACCCCAGGGTGAACGCCGCGGGACTCCCCCAGCGTTGCAACGCTCGCCACGAAGCGTGTTGGTGAACGAAATGCAGCCGAGCCTACGTAAGTACAAACCCACAGGGTCAGCGCGTATTAACCCAGTGCGTATTTACCCTAACTTGCTCGTAATAACCCTAATAGGCCCATCCGCTGTGCTGCGCGACATTCTGCATCGTAAGATAAGCACATTGGAAGTTCCTATATAAGTTCTCACAGATTGCGGCAGAACAAGCAACCTGCGAGCCTGTGAGAATATAAGGACTTCGCGATGTGACAAAATTCGCAATCCCCCGATGCGAATGGCCACAAACGAAGGAAGGCACAGGTTGATCATGTACAAGAGTATCAAGCACGGCGTCCGGTTCCTCCTCGTGCCGCTCGCGATCGGCTCATTCCTCTCGGCAACGCTGGAAACCCAGGCGCAGCAGGCCGTGCGCGAACGCGTTCGTCCCGCTTTCCCGCAGCTCAATACCGGGGCCGTGCAGTCCGCCGGCCAGGCGGCGATCGACCGCCTCGGTTCGAGGCTGCCGGACATCGCGAGCTGGTACGGAAAGACGGCCGCCCAGCTGCGCAATCAGCTGCTGTCGGACCATGACGTGCGCATCGACGCCAAGGGCCGCATGTTCGTCGTCGAAGAGACGAGCGCATCGCAGGCCGCCGGCACCACCACCGGCACGGCGCAGAACGTGCTCGACGGACAGCTTTCCTCACTCGACCAGACCTTCAAGCTCCACAGCCGCCCCGGCGCAAACCGCACGATCTATCTCGATTTCGTCGGCGCCACGCTCATCAACACGGCGTGGAACAGCAATGGCAACACCATCAAGGCCGCGCCCTATGACATCGACGGCTCGCCCGGCACCTTCTCCACCACCGAGCAGCAGCGCATTCAGTATATCTGGCAGCGCGTCGCGGAGGACTATGCGCCCTTCGACGTCGACGTGACCACCGAAGCGCCGAGTGCCGACCGGCTCACCCGCACCGACAGCAACGATCAGATCTACGGCTCGACGACGGTCATCACCAACAACACGGGCGTCTATTCCTGCCAGTGCGGCGGCATCGCCTATGTCGGCGTGTTCAACGACACGTCGGATTTCTATAAGCCGGCCCTGGTGTTCTACAACATGCTGTCGTCGGGCGCCGAGAAGGCCGTGGCGGAAGCGATCTCGCACGAGACCGGCCACAACATGGGCCTGAGCCACGACGGCGTCTCGGGCGCCAACGCCACCGCCTATTACGCCGGCCAGGGCAGCGATCCGGTGACCGGCTGGGCCCCGATCATGGGCGTGGGCTATTCCAAGCCGCTGGTGCAGTTCAGCAAGGGCGAATACGCGAACGCCAACAACACCGAAGACGACTTCGCCGTGATGCAGAGCTATGGCCTGCCGCTGCGCCCCGATGACTATGGCAACACCATTGCCACCGCCACGCCCTTCCCCGGCACCGGCGGCGGCACGGTCGACGGCGTGATCGAAAAGGCCAGCGACGTCGACATCTTCTCGATGACCGCCGGCACGGGCACCTTCACCGCCGCGGTGAACCCCGCCAACCGTTCGCCCGACGCCGATCTCGCGCTGTCGCTGCTCAACAGCTCCGGCACGGTGCTGGCCTCCAGCAATCCGCAGAACGCGCTCAATGCCTCGCTGAGCTACAACATCACCACGCCCGGCACCTATTATGTGCAGGTGAAGGGCACCGGCCAGGGCGATCCCACCACGACCGGCTATTCGAGCTACGGCAGCGTGGGCAATTACCGGCTGACCACCAGCTTCGGCGCCGGCAGCAATCTTCCCCCCACGCCGGTGCTGACCGCCACCACGACGTCCGGCGTCGCCCCGCTCGCCACCACGCTCGACGGCAGCAAGTCGACCGACAGCGATGGCACCGTGAAGTTCTACTACTGGGACTTCGGCGACAACACGACCGACAACACGGGCACCCTCAAGTCGCTCACCAAGACCTACTCGGCCGCCGGCACCTATACGGTCCGCCTGACGGTGGTCGACGACAAGGGCGCCAGCGCCAGCACCACCAAGACGATCACCGTGTCGTCCGCAAACGTGGCGAAGTCGGTCTCGGCCAGCAGCGTGGCAATGAGCCTGAAGGTGCTGAGCGGAGGCGGGGCCTATGCAACGGGCGTCGTCACCGTCATCAACCAGTCGGGCACCGCCGTCAGCGGCGCCTCGGTGACGGTCAACTGGAACGGCATCGTCAGCAAGACGATGAGCGCCTCGACCAGCAGTTCGGGCAAGGTGACCTTCACGTCGCCCTCGGTCAAGTCCAAGGGCTGCTTCAACCTCACCGTGACGAAGATCACCCTGTCGGGCTACACCTTCAATCAGAGCCCGCTGCCGGTAGGCAAGATCTGCCGCTGAGCAGTTCCGCAACCCGGGAGAGGCAGGCGCCGCACAGGCGCTCTGCCCGTTCGGCGTTCCGGGCCTCCGAATAGCAGCGCAGCTCGGGGGCGTTGCCCGACAGCCTGAGATGAAGGATGTCTCCGCTGGCAAGCGTGGCGCGCAGGCCATCGGTGTGATCGAGCGCCACCGGCACCTCACCGAAGAGTTGCCGCAGCCCGGTGTCGGATGTCTCGGCCGCCCGGATGAGCGCGCGGCATGCCGCGGGATCGATGTTCTGCAGCCGTCCGCTGTCGCTGTGGCGTTCGGGCAGGCCGCGCGTCAAACGTGACACGGCCAAGCCGCGCCGTCGTGCCGCGGTGAGCACCAGCAGGATCGGCAACACGGCGTCACGCGTGGCAAGGGGCGCGAGGGTGCGGCCTGAAATCCTGGCTTCGCTTGCGAGCAGGAACCCGCCATTGGCCTCGAAGCCCACGACGGGATGATGCGTTGCCTGCTGCATGGCGGCGATCACGTGCGGCGATCCGATGCGGGTGCGCCGTACCTCGGCGAACAATCCGCTGGCCTCGAGCGCGCTGGTGCTGTTCACCGGGGTGACGACGGCGCCTGCGGCCAGCTCCCGCGCGCAGAGCAGGCCCACGAGATCGCCCCGCAGCCATTCGCCCGTCTCATCGGCGATGAGCGGCCGGTCGGCGTCGCCATCGGTGGTGACGAGGGCATCGAAGCTTCCCGGCGCGGTCCATTGCCGCGCGAGCACGCGGTCTTCCGGGCGCACCGCTTCGGTATCCACGGCGACGAAATCGTCGCTGCGGCCGAGGCTGGCCGTCACCGCGCCCAGCGCCTGCAGCAGTTGATGCAGGAAGTCGCGCGCCACGGAGGAATGTTCGTAAACCCCGATCCGCATGCCGGACAGGGCCCCGGCCCCGAAAGCCGCGAGGTAGCGTTCGCGATAGAGCGCGAGGGGCGCGCGATCCGCCGGGGGCAATGGCAGCGTGCCGCCGTCGGGTTCCAGCGTCACGCTGCAGGCGAGGATGCGGCTTTCGTCCTGCTTCGAGATCTCGCCCTCCGCGCGATAGAACTTGATGCCATTGCGGTCGAACGGAATGTGGCTGCCGGTGACCATGATGGCCGGAATGCCCATCACCTGCGCCGCAAAGGCGAGCGCCGGCGTGGGCAAGGCCCCGGCATTGATGGTGGCGATGCCCAGCCGCTGCGCCGCCGTGTGGCAGGCATCGGCGATGGCGGGGCTGCTGGGCCGCAGGTCCTGGCCGATGAGCAGTGCCCGCGGCGGCCGGTCGAGGATCGACAGGAAGGCCTCGGCATAGGCCATGCACAGTTCGGGCGTCAGGCTGCTGACGAGGCCGCGAACGCCGCTCGTGCCGAAGCCCGCGCCGGCGCTTGCCGCGATCTCGCCGAGTGTCTTCCGGCCCGCTGTCATGACGCGCTATTGCCGCGCATAGACATCTTCATAGCGCACGATGTCGTCTTCGCCGAAATAGCTTCCGGTCTGCACCTCGATCAGCACCATCGGTGCGGTGCCGGGATTTTCCAGCCGGTGGCGTTCGCCGAGCGGAATGTAGACCGACTGGTTTTCGCTGACGAGCTTGACACTGTCCCCTACCGTGACGCGCGCCGTGCCTTCGACGACGATCCAGTGCTCGGAGCGGTAACGGTGCGACTGGAGCGACAGCGCCGCCCCGGGCAGCACCACGATCCGCTTCACTTTAAAGCGCTCGCCGTTGGCCAGCGTCTCGAACCAGCCCCAGGGCCGGTGATCGCGGCGGAAGGCGGTGGCCTGCGCCACCTTGCGTTCCTTGAGGGTCTCCACGGCATCCTTGACGCGTTGCGCATCGGACTTGCGCGCCACCAGCACGGCATCCTGCATCGCCACGACGACGAGGCCGTCGAGGCCGATGCCGACCAGTTGCAGCCCCTCCTCTTCCGACCGCAGCAGGCTGTCGCGGCAGTCGAGGGCCAGCACCTGGCCCTCCTGCACCGTGCCGTCGGTGCCGCGCGCGCCTTCGTTCCAGATCGCGGCCCAGCCGCCGAGGTCGGTCCATCCGCCATCATAGGGAATGGCCCACAGGTCCTTGGCACGTTCCATGATCGCATAGTCGATCGAAATGGATTGAACCTGTTCCCATGCCTCCGGATCCAGCCGCAGGAACGTCAGGTCCGGCTTCGCCGCGTCGACGGCGCGGGTGACGGGGGCCAGCAGGCCCGGCGCCAGATTGGCGAAGGCGCTGATCATGGCGTCGCTGCGGAAGAGGAAAATACCCGCGTTCCACAAATGCCGGCCAGAGGCCAGCATCTCGGTGGCCGCCTGCAGGTCGGGCTTTTCGATGAAGCGCAACAGCGGTGCAGCCTCCGCACCGGCTGAATAGGCATTCAATTCAAGATATCCGTACCCCGTCTCAGGCGCGTGCGGCGTGATGCCGAAAGTGACGATGGCGCCCGCCGCGGCACGCGCCATGCCGGCGGCGGCGGCCTGGCGGAAGGAATCGGGGTCCGGCATCAGGTGGTCCGAGGGCGCCACCAGCATCACCGCGCCGGGCGCCTGGCGTTCGAGCCACAGGGCTGCCGCAAGGACAGCGGGCGCGGTATTGCGCGGCGACGGCTCGATGAGCACGGCGGCCGGCTTGATGCCGATCGCCGCCAGCTGGTCACGCACCACGAATCGGAACTCGGCGGAGGTCACGATGACGGGCTCGGCGAAACCTTCGCCCGACAGGCGCCGCGCCGTCGCCTGGAACAGGCTCTCATCGCCCAGCAGGCGCGAGAATTGCTTGGGGAAACTCTGCCGAGACACCGGCCACAGCCTTGTTCCGGAACCACCGCACAGAATGACGGGGTGGGTGAGCGCGGCGGGCCCCGATGTCATGGCGATCACAGAACTGCTCCACGTGACGTTGTCCCGAAGCGCCGTTTCGGGTCCGCGAGTGATAGGTCACGCTGCCATGCGAGGCAAGTTTCCCGTAGGTTAGCGCGATCGCAGGCCTTCGCCACGGCTTCCGTGGCGGCACATTCCATTCCCAGCATATGACCCACTCCTACTTCAGATTGACATGACCGGCGAAAACGCCATGCGCTCCGCGCAGGGCCATAAGACAAATTTCCGCCTAAAAAAGCTTATCAATATTGTACCGGCGTAAACGTCATGTATGATGCAAACGTTTCCGACCGGTTGAAGAATTTCACAACTTCCGATCCGAAACCCAGGGAGCGAAGCAGAACAACGTGGACAAGACACAACTCATTTTCCGCATCAACCGAGTGGTGCGTGCCGTTGAGGCGACATCGGGCCTCGATGAACTCGACATCAGCGCCCGCGCGATTCTCAGTTTCATCGGCGAGGCCGAGGCGGAACAGCGCACACTCAACGTGTCCGACGTTGTGAAGGGGCCGGGCTTCGGCACGGCGCCCACAGTCTATTCGCGCCTGGCGGAACTGGAAAAGGCCGGCTGGATCCGTTCCGTTCCCGATCCGCGGGACGGGCGCGCAAAGCAGGTCCTGCTCACCACGCTCGCCCGGCGCACCTACGCCAAGATGTCGAGCGAGGCACAGAAGCTGGTCGCTGCCCCGAAGGCCTGATCTCCGGTCAGGACGCCGGTCCGCGGTAGAGCCGCAGGCACGCGAAGAAGATCACGATTGCCAGCAGGATGCCGAAGAAGTCGCCGGCCGTCATGGCGAGCACTCGCTCGAGATATCCCGACCACGGATCCAGGCCCGAGGCGCTGAACGCCAGGTTGTGCAATATGGACGATCCCACCGCGACCCCGAGGCTGATGAAGGGAAGATGCCGCGGCGCCAGTCCCGACAGCCCCGCATCGATGCCCATGATCTTGAACGAGGTCCGCAGCGCGATGTAGGGGCAGAGGCCGCCGCACAGCGCCACGACGAGCAGCTGGGTCGTGCTCAGCACATGGAATTCACTGCCCGCCAGCAGCAGCGTGCCGAGGCACACACCCGCCGTGGCCCACAGCCCGCCGATCATGATGGCGATCAGCCTGACGCCGGAAGGCAGGAACAGCAGGTTTATGCCGGGCGCGTGATCGAAGGCGAAGAGGAAGTGTCTCTGAAGCAGGACCGCGACCACCCATGTGACCGCCGTTGCCACGAGCACGACGCCGCCAACTTTCCAAGACTCACGCAAGATCCCCGGCCCCCGAAACAAACACGGCCAGTATGCCGCAGGGGAAGCCATAAATCCATCGGACTGTCTAACAAAGTTAAATTCATCGCTTTTACAAAATTAGGAATCCCAACCGGCAATTTTGGCATGAAATGGTAAGCCGATAGAGCAATTTATCCGCGTGTATTTTCCCCGATCCCACGATCGGTGAAGACGCTTGCGGAACCTCGCCGGTCACCGCTGCAGGTCGCCGAGATCAGGCCACTGCCTGCGCGCCCGTGATCTCGACGAGCGACCCGCACATGAAGGGCGCTTCCTCGCTGGCGAGGAAGGCGACGAGGGCCGCCACCTCCTCCGGCTTGCCGATGCGGCCATAGGGCACCAGCCTGTCGAGGTCGGCGATGGTGCGGCCGGCGCGCTTCACACCCGCTTCCAGCATTGGTGTATGGATCTCGCCCGGGCACACGGCATTCACGCGGATCCCGTGCGGAGCATAATCGCGCGCCAGGTTCTGCGTGAAACTCGCCACCGCCGCCTTCGAGACATTATAGGCGATATGGTTGGGCGCGGGGTGCAGCCCCCACTGCGAGGCGGTGTTGACGATGGCGCCGCCGCCTTGCTCGATCATCTGCGGGATCACCGCGCGGCACAGGTGGAACATGGCGTCGATGTTGACGGCGAAAGTCGCATCCCAGTCGTCTTCGCTGATCGCCATGATGTTGCCGCGCCGGTTGATGCCGGCATTGTTGACCAGAACGTCGATCCGCCCCTGCCCCGCCAGCACCTGCTTCACCAGCGCGTGGCATTCGGCACCCCTGGCGATGTCGGCCGCGATGGCAGAAGCCCTGTGGCCTGCAGCGGCGATGTCCGCCGCCACGGCCTGCGCCGCGTCCGCCTTGACGTCCGTCACCACCACATGCGCGCCCTCGGCTGCGAGCCTTTTGCCGATGGCCGAACCGATGCCGCCGCCACCGCCCGTCACCAGCGCCACCTTGCCCTCGAACCTGTTCATCATCCGCTCCTAACCGAGTTCGCCCACCTGCGGGCCCCATGTATCCGACAGCGCGAAGCCCTTGCCGAACGGGTCCGCCGGATCGATGCGCAGTTCTTCGGCGCCATAGACCCAGGCCTCGCCGGTGATGCGTGGCAGCACTGCCTTGTAATTGCCGACGGACGCTTCGCCGATGGCCTCGGCCCGGAACGTCCCGCCGATGATCGAGCGCGAGATCCGGTGATCGCCCGTCCGCACCTCGCCCTTCGCATGCAGCACCGCGAGATTGGCGGAGGAGCCGGTTCCGCAAGGGCTGCGGTCGACGCGCCCGGGCTTCAGCGTGGTGCAGGTCCGCACCGCGCCATCCGGGTCGCGGTCGCGGAACATCACATAGGCGATCTCGTCGAGCCCGGCGATCTCGGGGTGCGCGACCGTCACCTGCTGCTTCAGCAATGCCTTGATCTCGATCCCCGCCTCCGCCAGCGCGCGCGCATTGTCCGGCACGATGGCGAGGCCGATCTGCTGCACGTCGACGAGCGCATAGAACACGCCACCGAAGGCGATATCGGCGCGGATCTCGCCCCACTTCGGCGTCATCACCGGCTGGCCGAGGCGCAGCACGAAGGCCGGCACATTGTCGAGACTGACCGAGAGGCAGCGCCCGTCCTTGCAAGCCGCACGCGCGGTGATGAGGCCGGCCGCCGTATCGAGCCGCACCACGGTCTCTGGCTCGAGCATCTTCACGCGGCCCGATTCGAGCAACGCGGTCACCACGCAGATGCAATTGGAGCCGCTCATCGGGTGCGCCTTGTCGGCCTGCAGCACGATGAAGCCCGCGTCGGCGTCGGGCCTGGTGGGCTCCAGCAAGAGGTTCACCGTCATCGCGGCATGGGCCCGCGGCTCGAAGGTGACGAAGCGGCGGAGTGCGTCATCGACGGTGTTGATGTGGTTCATCTTGTCGAGAACCGTGGCGCCCGGAATTTCCGGCGCCCCGCCGACGATCACCTTGCCGATCTCACCCTGGCAATGCACCAGAAGGAGCTTGAGGCAGTTCTTCCACATGCGGCGCGCACTCCTCAGAAACGGTCGACGCGATAGGGCTTCATGTCGATGGGCGGCTTCGCACCCGTGATGAGATCGGCCATCAGCCGCGCATTGGTGGCGGCATAGGTGAGGCCGAGGTGGCCGTGGCCCGTCGCATAGTACAGGCCCTTCGTCCGGGCGGAGGCCGACATCACCGGAACCGTGTCCGGAAAGGCCGGACGATGGCCCATCCACTCGGTGTAGTCCTCGCACCGCAGGTTCGGCAGCGCTTCCTTGGCGCGCTTCACCGTCACCTTGGAACGGCGAAAATCGGGCGCTGCATCGATGCCCGCCATTTCCACCGTGCCGCCGACGCGGATGCCTCCCGCCGTGGGCGTCACCATGAAGGCGCGTGCCGGCCAGATGATCGAATGCTTCATCGCAATGCCGGGCGCCATGATCTGCGTGTGATAGCCACGCTCGGTCTCGAGCGGGATCGGTTCGCCCAGCATCTTCGCAAGCTTCGCCGAGTGCACGCCCGCAGCGACGACCACCTCGGCGGCGGCGATGCGGCGACCGTCCTTCAACAGCACCGCCTGCATGGCCTCGCCGCGCTCGAACCCGACCACCTCGCCGCGCTCGATCTTGCCCCCGAGCGCTGCAAAGCCCTCGGCCAGCTTCACCACCAGCTGGTAGGGATTCTTCATCGAGCGGTTCTGCGGAAACAGCACGGCAAGCCCGATCTTGTCCGACAGTTCCGGCTCAAGAGCCTTGATGGCCTGGCGTCCGATCACCTCGTGCGGAAAGCCGAAGCGCTCGAGGATCTCGATATGCTCGCGGTCGGCCTTGAATTCCGCTTCATCGCTATAGAGCGATAGGCAGCCCTCCTCCGACAATTCGCCCTCGAGCCCCGTCTCCTTGAGCAACGGGTTGAGGTCATCATAGACGCGCTGGCACAGCGCGGCCCCCTGCGCTTCCAGCGCGCGCAGCTTCGAGGGGCGTGACGCCGCGATGAAGCGCAGGAACCACGGCGTCAGCTTCGGCATGTAGGCGGGGCGCACGCGCACCGGCCCTTCTGGGTCCAGCATCCAGCCCGGAATCTGCTTCCAGATCGAGGGCCGCGAGGCCGGCATGAATTCGGTGACGGCGATGGACGCCATGTTGCCGTAGGACGCGCCCTTGCCGGGCCCGTCACGCTCGATCAGCACCACGTCGCGCCCCCGCCTTCTGAGCGCATAGGCGAGCGTCGTGCCGATGATGCCGGCGCCGATGACGGCGGTGGTCATGCGAACGTCACTTCCAGTTGATGATGGGGTCCATGGCGGCGCGGAAGGCGGCTTTCTCTTCCGCCGTCAGAGGGCCCAGCGGCAGGCGGCTTTCGCCCACCGGAATGCCCTGCAGCTCGCAGCCGTATTTCACCTTCTGCACGAACTTGCCGGATTCGAGGATCGACATGGCGGTGAACAGCGTGGCCATCTGGGCGCGCGCCTTCTTCATGTCGCCTGAACGGTAGGTTCGGTCGAGGTCGCAGCAGGCCTTGGCCATGCAGTTGGCGGGTCCGCAGATCCAGCTGTCCGCTCCCCAGAGCATGAAGTCGAGTGCGGCATCGTCCGAACCCGAAACCAGCTGCAGGCGGCCCTCGTAGCGCGCGAAGATCTCGATCGCCCGCTGCAGCACGCCCGAGCTTTCCTTGATGCCGATGACGCGCGGATGATCGGCCAGCGCATCGAGCACCTCGAAGCCGATCTCGACGCCGTCCTTGGCGGGATAGCTGTAGAGCACGATGTTGACGTCCACCGCGTCGAGCACCGCCTTGAAATGCGTGATCATCTCCTGCTGCGAGGGTTTGGTGTAGAACGGCACCGCCAGCAGCACGGTGTCGTAGCCGATCTCCTTCGCACGCTTGGTGTTGGCAATGACGCCCTTGGTGTGCGGCGCATTGGTGCCCGCAATCAGCGTCTCGCCCGGCTTGGCGAAGTCCTTCACGAACCGCAGCACCGCGTCGCGCTCGGCATCCGACAGGAAGCTGTATTCGCCGGTGGAGCCGCAGGGCACCCAGCCGGTGACGCCCGCCTCGCGCAGCATGCTGAGCAGCTTCGCGAAGGCCGTGAAGTCGACCTCGCCCTTCGCGTCGAACGGCGTCACCAGGGCGGGCATCACGCCCGAAAGCTTCTTCTTCATCGCTCAACTCCAAGTATCATCTTGCTTGTCGACCAATTGTCGACTATTTGTCGACAAAGTCAAGCAGGGAGTTTCGGCCCATGGCAAAACCGGTGAAGAAGGCGGCAAAGCCCCGCTCGGCGGGCTGGACCGGTGTCTACGAGACGCTCCGGCATGACATCCTGTCGCTGGCGCTGCCACCGGGCGAACTGCTTGACGAAATGGGCCTGTCGCGGCGCTTCGGCTTCTCGCGCTCGCCGATCCGCGAGGCGCTGATCAGGCTCTCGGGCGACGGCCTCGTGGTCAACCTCCCCAACCGCACCACCATCGTGGCGCCCGTCGACATCGCGCGCTTTCCGCAATACGTCGACGCCCTCGACCTCGCACAGCGCATCAACACCAGGCTCGCGGCGGAACTCCGCAGCGAGGCCGACATCAGGGACATCGAGGTGGCGCAGAAAGGTTTCATCGCGGCGGTGACGTCGAAGGATCACCTCGCCATGTCGGAGGCCAACAAGGACTTCCACATGGCGATCGCGCGGGCCGGCCGGAACGCCTATTTCGCCGCCTTCTACGAGAAGCTGCTCGACGAGGGCCGGCGCATCCTGCACATGCACTTCGACTACATCGAGAAGACCAACGACGGCCGCCTGCTCACCGACGAGCACGAGGAGATGATCGACGCCATCCGCGCCAGGGACGTGGCCCGCGCCGACCGGCTGGCGCATGACCATTCCCGCCAGTTCCGCGACCGCTTCCTCGATTTCCTGCGTGCGAACTACACCTCCGCCATCGACCTGTCGGCCAAGGCGCGGGCCTAGCCGGTCTCGAAATCGCCGGGCTGCGGCGGCGCAATGGGCGTGAACAGGGCGCGGTCCGGCTTCAGGTCGATCAACGGCGTGCCGTCGAGGCAGTCGAGCCCGCGTACCCTGAGGATTGCCCCGTCGACGGAGAGCAGGTCCACGATGGACGTACCGATCGGGTTTGGCCGCACCGGCGTGCGCAGCGCGAAGGTGCCGCGCACCTCGCCGTTGTTGGCGGGGCTCTGCAGCACCAGGTCACGCCGCGAGTGATGCAGCCAGTACAACACTTCGAGGCGCGAATACTTCGCGATGCCGGCGAGCGCCGGTACCCAGGGCTGGTGGATTTCGATTTCGCAGACGGGACCATCCGCACGGCCCTGGCGCGGGCACGCCAGGCGCGACGTCCATGGCGTCCGGATGGTGCCGATGAATTCAAGCTGCGCGTCGAACACCGCCGCGGCGTGCCTGGCGACCAGAACCTCGTTGCGGCGAACCTCGTTCTCGCGCACCAAGCTCAGTCGACCCCGACCATCACGTCGGATGCCTTGACCACCGCATAGGCCGTCTTGCCCTTGGCAAGCTTCAGCTCGTCCACCGCCTCGTTGGTGATGGCGGAGGTGATGACCGCATTGCCGATGTCGATGCGCACATGCGAGGTGGTCGCCCCCTTCACCACTTCGACCACCGTTCCCTTGATGACATTGCGTGCACTTATCTTCACGGCGGATCTCCTTCGCTGTAGCTGGATGAACACAGCCAGTGCGCCTGGCTGTGGCTGTCTCGTGTCCGCTCTTGCGGCAACTCGCCACTTGTTATAGTTGGTTGGGCATAACGGTCAAGCCGATACCCGGCACCCGCAATGGAGGACACGCAACATGATCAACCGCAGGACGCTGGTGCGCAGCATCGCCGCCGCCGCGCTGGCGCTCTCCGTCAGCTTCGCGCCGGCGCTGGCCGCTGACAAGGTGAGCGTCTTCGCCGCCGCCAGCCTCAAGAACGCGCTCGATGACGTGAGCGCCGCCTGGAAGACCGGCACCGGCAAGGAAACCACCAACACCTTCGCAGCGAGCTCGGCGCTCGCCAAGCAGATCGAGGGCGGCGCCCCCGCCGACATCTTCATCTCCGCCGACCTCGACTGGATGAAGTATCTCGCCGACAAGAAGCTCATTGCCGAAGGCACCCAGGTGAACCTGCTTGGCAACACGCTGGTGCTGGTGGCGCCGGCCGACTCCAAGGCCTCCGTCACCATCGCCCCGGGCTTCGACCTCGCCGGCGTGCTCAATGGCGGCAAGCTCGCCGTGTGCGACGTCAAGACCGTGCCCGCCGGCAAATACGGCAAGGCGGCGCTCGAGAAGCTCGGCGTCTGGGACAAGGTCGCGGGCAATATCGCCCAGACCGAGAACGTGCGCGCCGCGCTGAAGCTCGTCGCCACCGGTGAGGCACCCGCCGGCATCGTCTACCAGACCGACGCCAACGAGGAGAAGAAGGTCAAGGTGCTCGGCACCTTCCCGGCGGACACGCATCCGAAGATCGTCTATCCGGCGGCCCTCGTGGCGGCCTCGAAGAACCCCGACGCCAAGGACTTCCTCGCCTTCCTCCAGTCCCCCAAGGCGCTCGACATCTTCAAGGCGCACGGGTTCATCATCCTGGCTGGGAACTAGCCAGACTCGGACACAAGAAACCCGCGGTCCCAGAGGGCGCCGCGGGTTTTTTTGTTGTCGTCAGGACCGGATGAAACCCCGGTCAGAAACTCAATGGGCGATGGACGCGAAGCCAGCCTGGGTCGGAACGAAATCCTCGATGCCGGCAGCCGAAGCTTCGAGCGTGTCGAGGCCTTCCATGTGGCGCTGCAGGGTCATCTGCGCGGAGATGAGCTTGGCGCGCAGCGTGTGGTTCTGTTCGGTGAGAAGGTTGACGATGCGGTCGAACTGGCGGAGTTTCTCGTCCTGCATCTCGAGTTCCTGGCCGCGGCGCTGGCTGTCGGCGAGGGCGCGCTGGCCGAAAGCCGTGAGCTCGTTCTCGGTCGAGGAGGCCAGCACTTCGGCGCCGAAGCCGACGGCCACGCTCAGCAGGGTGAGCGCCAGGGCGGCGGGCAGCAGGGCGGAGGTTTCGGGAAGGGCCCACACGAAGCCGGTCAGCGGCAGGCTCACGAGAAGCACCACCTTGCACAGCATGCGGAGAACACGACGATTTTCTGCGGTCATACTCATTCCTCCAGAAACGTCCAACCTTACGAGGTGTGGCCCTGCGCGGGGGTTACCAGAAGTCGCGCTTGGTGGAGATACCTAGCAGTTTTAACATATGAATCAATACAATCCGGTTGGCTCTCCCAAGGTCAAACTGTGGCGGATTGTCGCATGCATTATGATATATGCCATAGTCAATATATGTCAAAACCGCATGGCTGACGGCATATTCACGGCAAGGCATGTATAAAATGCATGTCTTGCCTATTTGTGATTGGTGCTGCGACCACTTTTGAACAGATCGTTCGCCCTTTCGAAGTGCTTGTGAGGCTTCGCGAGTGATGCCTACTATTCATCTGCGCGCAGTGGAAAAGTAACATTTGCATGCGCAGCGAGGGGTCAAGGGTATGTTGAACGCGTCGACTTCCACCTCCGTCACATGGGCTCCCGCCGAGAGCAGGCTGCCCTCCCCGCCGGCGCTGGGCGCCGACCCGCTGACCATGCTGACCCTGCGCTTCGTCGCACATCTTCCCTATTTCAAGGTCGCCTCCATGCTGATGCTTCCCCAAGGGCTCAGCAATGCGGGCGTTCTGGTGACGACGCTGGTGTTCGCCCTCGCCTGCCTCGTCGCCTCGCGGTGGAGTGCCGGGCTGCGGCGGTCGGCCGCCGTGCTTCCCCACCCGGCGGTCCTGCCGCTGCTCGGCGCCACCGCCGTGCTCACCACCATGATGGCGGCGGGGCCCGCCATCGCCATGCTGCTGCCGCGCCACCCCGAGCTGGCGGCAGACGCCTTGACCGCGATCCCGGCCTACTTCCTCCTCGTCGCTCCGGTCTGTGCCGGCTTCCTGGCCGCCCAGCTGCTCACCGTCCCGCGCCGCAAGGCGCGCTGAGCGCTCACCCGGCTTTCACAACCCGCTGGTGTAGCCTAGCTATAACCCTCGACGGGACAGGCCCTCCATCGCCTGTTCCGTCATCTTTGTTTCGTGCGGCCGTGCCGGCTGTGTCATCCTGCAGTCCGGAGTGGTCGGGCAATGGAGGTAGGACATGGACATCAGGCGCAGCGGTTCGCAGCCCTCGGGCAAGGGGCCGGCGGACTGGTTCACCGGAACGGTGCGGATCGACCCCCTGCATTCCGCCCCCGATCCCGCCCGCGTCGCCATGGCGCTCATCACCTTCGAACCCGGCGCCCGCACCGCCTGGCACACCCATCCGCTGGGCCAGACGCTGATCGTCATGTCGGGTTCAGGCCTCGTGCAGCGCCACGGCGGCCCCATCGAAGTCATCCACCCCGGTGACGTCGTGTGGTTCGCACCGGGCGAAAAGCACTGGCACGGCGCCGCCCCCACCACCGCCATGAGCCACATCGCCATCCAGGAACGCCTCGACGGCAAGGCCGTCGACTGGCTGGAACACGTCACCGACGCCCAATATCAGCCCTGACGCCCCCGAAAACAAAAGAACCGCCTGACCATGGGTCAGGCGGTTCCGGAAACTGGTAGCGGGAGAGGGAGTTGAACCCCCGACCCCAGGATTATGATTCCCGTGCTCTAACCAACTGAGCTACCCCGCCGAAGTGGCGCGGATATAGGGCGGCGGCGGGTTTGAAGTCAAGCCGCGTGTTCGCCCTCGTGCTCGTGCTCCTGGTCGCTGTCCCGATCCTTCTGGATGAAGGTGCGGTAGAGCGAAATGAACAGGAAATAGAGGCTCGCCGCCACCCACACCCAGAGCTGGATGGTCTCGACCTTGCCCCAGCCCGCGCGGTCCTTGGCCTGGATGATGAGGGAGAGCGACATGGCCGCCCACAGCACCGTCATCGGCACGGTGATCTCGCGCCAGTGGGCCACCCGCAGGGGGTGCACGAACTTGATCGGGATGAAGGTGAGAATGCACAGGAAGGCGATGGTCACGAGGTTGGCCCAGGGGCCTGTCTGCAGCACGAAGAAATACAGCACCACCACGTTCCACAGCGCCGGGAAGCCGACGAAGTAATAGTCGTCCGACTTCATGCCGACATTGGCGAAGGTGTAGCACGAGACCGCCATGATGGCCGCCGCCGAGATCAGGCTCCAGGTCTGGCCGGAAAAGAAGAAGTTCACCGGCGTCATGTCGAACCAGTAGACCATGAGCGCCGGCACCGCCACGTAGGTGAAGAAGTCGATGACGTTGTCGAGCGTGCGGCCATCGACATTTGGCGTGTATTCGAGGACGCGGGCCTTTCTTGCCAGCGTGCCGTCCACCCCGTCGACGAACAAGGCGAGCCCCAGCCACATGAAGGCTGCAACCGCGTCGTTCTTCAGCACCGAGACGAGCGCCAGGAAGCCGAGCACGATGCCACAGGTGGTGAAGGCATGGACCGCCCACGCGACACCCTTCTTTACCTCGCGGTCGAGGTTCGGGTGCAGGTTGATCTTGGCCAAGGCACGGATTCTCCCATGTGAGGCCCGACTATAGGAAAGCCGTGTGCCGGAGGCAAATGGCAAGGCCCACTTGCAAGTCTCTCGCGATCCGGGGCAACGCTCTCCCGGCAGGGTTTCAGCCGCGGCCGATGAATCCGCCGCCCAGCACGCGCTGGCCCGGCCCCTCTCCGGCATAGAGCACGCAGGCCTGCCCGGGCGAGACGCCATGTTCCCCGCCGCGGATGGTGACGACGGGGCCATTGCCTTCGAGCCGGATGTCGGCCGGCACCGGCGGCCGCGCCGAGCGGATCTTGGCGTAGACCGCTCGTGGCGTGGGGCTGAGCGGCTCGCCCAGCCAGTTGAGGCCGGTGACCGGGATATCCTCCTGGCGCAGCGCCTCGCGTGGGCCCACGACCACGCGCTTCGCCGCGGCGTCGATCTTCACCACATAGAGCGGCTCGGCCCCGGCGATCCCGAGACCCCTTCGCTGGCCGATCGTGTAGTGGATGATGCCCTCGTGCCGGCCCAGCACCTGGCCGTCGCGGTCGACGATGTCGCCCGGCGCCACGGCATCGGGGCGCAGCTTGCGGATCAAAGCGGCATAGTCACCGTCCGGCACGAAGCAGATGTCCTGGCTGTCGGGCTTGTCCGCCACGTCGAGTCCCAGTTCGGCGGCAATGGCGCGGGTCTCCGTCTTGGTGAGCGCGCCCAGCGGAAAGCGCAGGTAGTCGAGCTGGGCCTGCGTGGTGCCGAACAGGAAATAGCTCTGGTCGCGCGACAGGTCGGCGGGCGTGAACATGTCGCGCGTCGGTGACCCATCGCCGCGCGCCCGGCTCTCCACATAATGGCCGGTCGCCATCGCCGCCGCATCGAGCTCCTGTGAGCGCGCCAGCAGGTCGGCGAACTTGACGGTGCGGTTGCAGGTGACACAGGGGATGGGCGTCTCGCCGCCCAGATAGCTTTCGACGAATTCATCGATCACCGCCTCCCTGAAGCGGGATTCGAAATCCAGCACGTAATGCGGAATGCCGATGGCGGAGGCCGCCCGCCGCGCGTCGTGGATGTCCTGCCCGGCACAGCAGGCACCCTTCCGGCGCACCGCCTCGCCGTGGTCATAGAGCTGCAGCGTGATGCCCACCACGTCGAAGCCGGCCTGCTTGAGCAGGGCCGCCGCAACCGTCGAATCGACGCCTCCCGACATGGCGCAGACCACGCGGATTGAGCCCGGGTCGCCGGCCAGGCCGACCGTCTCGCGCACGCCATCGATGAGGCCCTGTCCGATCATGATCGCCGCCTAGATGGGGGATGGCGGGCCGAATGTAAACCGCCCGAGGCCCGAGGTTGTAGCGAAATGACACCGCCGGAGGTTCCGCGTTTGGGATTTCTTCAGACCTACTTAGGCGATTTTTAAGAGGGCGCGCCTAGGGTTAGGGCCAGTGAGTAGGTGCGTATCGAGTTGGTTGAGTCTTTCATGAACGGTCAGTTGCGTTCCCGCGTGAACTACGTCATCGGCCCCGATGGCAGCCCGCTGACGGTTGCCGATCTGCCGCCCCCCGGCAATCAGCGCTGGGTGATCCGCCGCAAGGCGGAGGTGGTGGCGGCCGTGCGGGGCGGTTTGTTGAGTTTGGAAGAGGCGTGCGATCGCTACGTCTTGACCGTCGAGGAGTATCTGAGCTGGCAGCGGTCGATTGACCGCCACGGGCTCGCCGGGCTGCGGACCACCCGCATCCAGGACTATCGTTCGAACTGAGTCTCTGCAAAAAAACTTTCCGATCCGGGGCCGGAGTTTCACTCCGGCCCCTTTCGTTTTCGCCGGCCGCTGTGGCAGGATCGCCCGCGATGAAAGTCCTTGTCCTCCACGCCCATCCCAAAATCTCGTCGTCCGTGGTGCAGCGCGCCATGCTGCGCGCCATCGAGGGCCTCGACGACGTCAGCACCGTCGATCTCTATGCCGAGTATCCCGCCTTCGATATCGACGTGGCGCGCGAGCAGCACCGCCTGCTGACGCATGACGTGATCGTGCTGCAGCATCCCTTCTACTGGTATTCCTCGCCCGCCATCATCAAGGAATGGCAGGACCTGGTGCTGGAGAACGGCTGGGCCTATGGCCCGGGCGGCACCAGGCTCGCCGGCCGCTACCTGATGTCGGCCATCTCGACCGGCGGGCCGGAAGCGGTCTACCACCGCGAGGGCCGCAACCGGTTCGAGATCACCGAGCTTCTGGCCCCCTTCAACCAGACGGCCTATCTCTGCTCGATGGCCTGGCTCAGCCCCTTCGTCATCCACTCCGGCCGCCGCATGTCGGGGGGCGAACTCTCCACCGCCGCGGAAACCTACCGCGACCTGATCGTCGGCCTGCGGGACGGCACGATCGATCCGATGCAGCGCCTCGCGCCCGGCTACACACTGCCGCCGGCCTTCGCCGAAGGGAGCCGCCGGTGAACCCCCAGGACCTGCTTCTCGGCGCCTTCATCTATCTCGCCGCCGCGGTGATCGCGGCGCCCATCGCCACCAGGCTGGGGCTCGGCTCGGTGCTGGGCTACCTGGTGGCCGGCATGGTCATCGGGCCCTCGGTCCTGGGCCTCATCGGCGAGACCGGCGAGCACGTCATGCACTTCGCCGAATTCGGCGTGGTGGTCATGCTGTTCCTCGTCGGCCTCGAACTGCAGCCCACCAAGCTCTGGGCCCTGCGCCGGCCGATCATCGGGCTCGGCGGCCTGCAGGTCATCGTCACCGCCGCCGTGCTCGGGGCGGGCGCCATGGCCGTGGGCTTCGGCTGGAAGGCGGCGCTGGCCACGGGCCTCATCCTCGCCATGTCGTCGACGGCCATCGTGCTGCAGAGCCTCAACGAGCGCGGCCTGCTGCAGACGACGGCAGGCCAATCCTGCTTCTCGGTGCTGCTGTTCCAGGACATCGCCGTCATCCCCATCCTTGCCGTGCTGCCGCTGCTCGCTTCGGCCCAGCCGCATGACGCCTATGACACCTCCCTCATCGGCGATCTACCGGGCTGGGCCCAGACGCTCGCGGTGCTCGCCGCGGTGGGGGTCATCGTCGTCGCCGGACGCTTCTTCACGCGGCCGCTGTTTCGCCTCGTCGCCGACACCGGCATCCGCGAGGTCTTCGTCGGCCTCGCCCTCGTCATGGTGGTGGGCATCGCGCTGCTGATGCAGCTCGTCGGCCTCTCCGCCGCACTCGGCACCTTCCTCGCGGGCGTGGTGCTGGCGGAGAGCGAATACCGCCACGAGCTCGAAATGGACCTCGAGCCGTTCAAGGGCCTGCTGCTCGCCGTGTTCTTCATCGCGGTGGGTGCCGGCATCGACTTCTCGCTGCTCATCCATCAGCCGCTGCTGATCCTGGGCCTGGTCCTCGGCTTCATCGCGGCGAAGCTCGCCGTGCTGTTCCTTCTCGCCCGCCTCTTCGGCATGGCGACGCCCGATGCCTCGCGCTTCTCCTTCTCGCTCGCGCAGGGCGGCGAGTTCGCCTTCGTGCTGATCTCGTTTGCCGGTGGCCTGGGCCTGCTCGATCCCGCGCAGGCGGGCCTGCTCGTCGCGGTCGTCGCCATCTCCATGGCGGCCGCCCCGCTGCTGATGATCCTCGACGCGCGCGTGCTGCAGCCGCGGCTTGCCGCCAGCCTCGACCCGCGCGAGGACGACCACATCGAGGAGTCGGGAACCCGCGTCATCATCGCCGGCCATGGCCGCTATGGCATGACCGTCGGCCGCATCCTGCAGGCCAGCGGCGTGCGCGCCGTGGTGCTCGACCACGATGCCGAGCAGATCGATGCGCTGCGGCGCTTCGGCTACAAGGTCTATTACGGCGACGCCTCGCGCCCCGACCTGCTCGAGGCGGCGGGTGCGGCCAAGGCCAAGGTGCTGGTCATCGCCATCGACGATCGCGAAAAGGCCCTCGAGATCGTCGACACGGCGCGCCGCCACTTCCCCAACCTCCACATCCTCGCCCGCGCCTTCGACCGGGTCCACGCCTATCGCCTGTTCAACGCGGGGGTGCAGGATGTCTACCGCGAGGTCTTCGCCTCCTCGGTGGACATGGGCGAGCAGCTGCTGGTCCGGCTCGGGCTCCACCCCTTCGAGGCCCGCCGCGCCGCGATCCGCTTCAAGGCCCATGACGAAAAGCTGATCCGCCGTGCGGCCAAGCACGTGGACGACACCCAGCGCCTCATTGATCTCTCCCGCCAGGGCAGCGAGGAAATCGAGCGCGTGCTCGCCACCGACATGAGCGGATCCACTCACACCCCCGACCACGGTTGGGAGGCCCCGGATGCGGCGCAACCGGAGAGCTGACGGCTCGGGGGATGCATCCTGCCCCGCCCCGCGCTAAACAGCGTGACCCAGTCCTGAGAGAACCCCGATGGCCGACAACATCCACGACGTGCAGATCGACCCGCGCAACCTGAACATCCTCATTTCCGTCAACGGCAAGCTGACCCCGCGGGCCGAGGCCATGATCTCGGTGTTCGATTCCGGCTTCATCCTCGGCGACGGCGTATGGGAGGGCCTGCGCATGGTGAAGGGCGGCGTTCCCTTCCTGCGCGAGCACATCGAGCGGCTCTATGAAGGCGCCAAGGCCATCTTCATGGACATCGGCCTGACGCCCGACGAGCTGGTGAAGCGCCTCTTCGACTGCCTCGACGCCAACAAGATGCAGGATGGCGTCCACATCCGCCTCATGGTCACCCGCGGCGTGAAGGCGACACCCTACCAGGATCCGCGCGTCACCATCTCGGCCCCCACCATCGTCATCATTCCCGAATACAAGACGCCAAACCCGGAGAAGATGGAGAAGGGCCTGTCGCTCCACACGGTGAATGTGCGGCGCGGCTATCCGGACGTGCAGGACCAGAAGCTCAACTCGCATTCCAAGCTCAACTGCATCACCGCCTGCATCCAGGCGGCCAACGCCGGGGCCGACGAAGGGCTGATGCTCGATCCGCACGGTTTCGTCGCCACCTGCAACTCGACGCATTTCTTCATCGTCCGCCGCGGCGAGCTGTGGACCTCCACCGGGCAGTACTGCATCCCGGGCATCACGCGCGGCAACATGATCCGGCTGGCGAAGGACCTCGGCATCCCGGTCTTCGAGAAGCCGTTCTCGCTCTATGACGTCTATGGCGCCGACGAGGCCTTCGTCACCGGCACCTTCGCCGGATTGATCCCGGTACGGATCATCGACGGCCGCCCGGTACGCCACCCGATGTCGAGTGAGGAGTGGTCGGGGGCGGGGCCGGTGTCGCGCCGCCTGTCGGCCGCCTACAAGGAACTCTGCCGGAAGGACGCGCGAAGGAGCCTCTAGATGACGACCACCAACATCGCCATGTGGTCGGGCCCGCGCAACATCTCGACCGCCATGATGTATTCCTTCGGCAACCGCGCCGACTGCGTGGCCTGGGACGAGCCCTTCTATGCCTTCTCACTGGTCCATCACGGCAACGACCACCCGATGCGCGACGAGATCATCGCCTGCGGCGACTGCAACTGGGACAGCCTGGTGGCCCGCTGCACGGCGCCGGCGCCGAGGCCGGTGTTCTACCAGAAGCACATGACGCACCACATGCTGAAGGGCTGGGACAGGAGCTGGATCACCGGCCTGACCAACGCCTTCCTCATCCGCTCGCCGGAGCGCGTGCTGGCGAGCTATGCGCGCAAGTGGTCGGACGTCACCCTGCGCGACATCGGCTTCGTCGAGCAGGCGGAGATCTTCGACATGGTGGCCGACGCGATCGGCGATGCGCCGCCTGTGGTCGATGCCGACGACGTGCTGGGCGATCCGCGCGGCACGCTGGGGCGGCTCTGCGTCGCCTGCGGCATTCCCTTCGAAACCAGCATGCTGTCGTGGCCCAAGGGCCCGAAGCCCTTCGACGGCGTCTGGGCCCCGCACTGGTACAATGCCGTCTGGGACTCGGAAGGCTTCGGGCCGCCGCCGCCCGAACCGCCGCCGCTGCCGCCGCATCTCCAGACCATCGCCGACGCGGCGCAGCCCTACTTCGAGCGGCTGAAGAAGTTCAAGCTGTAGGGATCGACTGAGGCACGCGCAAACGGCATCGCCGGGACTGTGCCCGGCGGTGGTGCAAGCTGATCTGAATTCCTTGCGCTGCGCTCAGCGCAGTGCGGCTGCCTGGACGGTCATGGCGGCGCCGAAGCCCAGCCCGTCCTTCTCGGCCAGCATTTCGGCGCGGCGCAGCTCCTGCTGCTCGCTGGCGAGCTGCAGCTGCGCCTCGCTCAGCTGGTCCTTCAGCTCGCCGATGGAGCGCATCAGGTTGTCGCGCCGGGCGCGGGCCGACTTGGCGGTCAGCGAATAGTTGAAGTGGCTGGGGTCGGAGACGCCGGTGCGGGTTTCCTCGAACTTCACCTGGGCATCGAGATCGTCGAACTTCCGGGTGAAGTCCTGGATCATGAACTCGATGTCGGCAACCTGGCGCCGCTTTTCCTCGGTGCGGAAACGGTGCAGCCGGAGGAGCGTTTCGCGTGAACGCATGTTGGACCCCTTACTCTACTCACAATACATTCGGAGGCGCCCCCAGAGGCCCCTTCCCACGATTCCGCGAATCAACTACGCAAGAGATTCCGGCAGTCGTGCATCTCGCATGATGGCCCGGTAAGCTTAAGGGGCGGTTACCGGCCAGTTGTGCCGGTCCTCTGTGGGTCTGGCGCCGTCGCGCCGCTGTTGGCATCAAGATGTAGCGGTCTGGGGGAATCGGCCCCTACATCTCGGTTAACATGTCAACGGGTTTCCGCCGCGGGATTAGGGTTTGTTAACCTTTCCCGTCATATCTTAAGCGTCATCGTTAACGGTTAGTTGTGCGCCAAGGCCCGGTCGGCCGCGCAAACCGGAGGGCCTCCCGCAAGGGGCCGGGGACCATAGGGGATTCGAGATGAGGGTATTGCTGATCGAGGATGACACCGCGACGGCCCAGAGCATCGAACTGATGCTCAAATCTGAAGGTTTCAATGTCTATACCACCGACCTGGGCGAAGAGGGTGTCGATCTCGGCAAGCTCTATGACTACGACATCATCCTGCTGGACCTGAACCTGCCGGACATGTCGGGCTATGAAGTGCTGAAGACGCTGCGCGTCGCCAAGGTCAACACGCCGATCCTCATCCTCTCCGGCCTCGCCGGCATCGAGGACAAGGTGCGGGGCCTCGGCTTCGGCGCCGACGACTACATGACCAAGCCCTTCCACAAGGACGAGCTCGTCGCCCGCATCCATGCGGTCGTCCGCCGCTCCAAGGGCCACGCCCAGTCGGTGATCGTGACCGGCGATCTCTGTGTCAACCTCGATACCAAGACCGTCGAGGTGGGCGGCGCCCGCGTCCACCTGACCGGCAAGGAATACCAGATGCTGGAGCTGCTCTCGCTCCGCAAGGGCACCACGCTGACCAAGGAAATGTTTCTCAACCATCTCTATGGCGGTATGGACGAGCCCGAACTCAAGATCATCGACGTGTTCATCTGCAAGCTCAGGAAGAAGCTGGCCAACGCCGCCGGCGGCAAGAACTTCATCGAAACCGTGTGGGGCCGCGGCTACGTGCTGCGCGAGAACGCCCCCCCGATGGGCGAAGAGATCCGCGAAAGCGCCTGATCCCGAAACATCCTGCCAGGAAAAGGCCGCCCCAGGGGCGGCCTTTTTCATTGCACCGTGGCGCGCCCGCTCAGGCCGCCTTCACCACGACATCCGCCCCGTCCATGTCCATGGCCAGCGCCAGCCCGGCGGAGCGCGCCAGCTGCTTGGCGTAATAGGGCTGCACCAGGCGCGCATCGAGTGCCGTGAGCTCGGTCGTTCCCGCCAGCACGCCCGCGATCTGTTCCGGCACCTTGGCGCGGTCGCCCGCGGCACGCGCGGTGAAGGTGTCGCCCTCCACCGTGACGGTGACGAGGCCACCGCGCGGGATGCCGGCCATCGCCATCAGCATCATGTTGAGGACGAGCTTCACCTGCTGCTTCGGGCGGTTCTCGCGCGGGGCGTTCCACTCGAGCTTCACCTTCTCGGCGCCGACGAAGGCCTTGGCGATCTCGCCCGCCTCGCCCATGTCGATGAGCGCCCCGGCCGAGCCCGCGGCGCCGAAGGCGATGCGGCAGAACTTGAGCTTCGCCGCCGCCGTCTTGGCGGAACTGCGCACCATGTTGAGTGCGGTCTCCTTGGTCTCGGCATCCATTTCCGGATCGTCGATCAGCTCCAGCCCGTTGGCGATGGCGCCCACCGGCGAGATCACGTCATGGCAGACGCGGCTGCACAGCAGCGCCGCAAGGTCGAGGTCGGAGAGCTTCGCATCGAGGGGGGCGAGGTCGGACATGGGTGTTCCTTGGGCGGGTGATTCGTGTGTCTGTTGTACCACCGACACCTAAATATTTCCGCATTGACGGGCTCCCGTTTCGCGACCATGAACGCCCCGAAATGCCCGCCGGAGTGTATCTCGACATGTCGCCCACCCCCTCTTCCCTGCTGCAGTCCCTGATCGATCTGTCGATCCGCGCCGGCGCCGAGATCATGGCGATCTACGCCACCGATTTCTCCGCCAAGGAAAAGGGCGACCTGACGCCGGTGACCGAGGCCGACGAGGCGGCGGAGCGCATCATCCTCACCGGCCTGTCGCGCATCGACGGCGCGGTGCCGGTGATCTCGGAGGAAGCAGCCTCGGCAGGCCGCATCCCCGAGGTGTCGCACCGGTTCTTCCTCGTCGACCCGCTCGACGGCACCAAGGAATTCATTTCGAAGAACGGCGAATTCACCGTCAACATCGCGCTCGTCGAGGATGGCGTGCCGGTGGCGGGCGTGGTCTATGCCCCGGCATTGAACCGCATCTTCTGGGGTGCGAAGGGCATCGGCGCCGCCCACGGCAAGGTCGAAGGCGACATGGTGCCGGCGTGGCATGCGCTGCACGTGCGCGCCCTTCCGGCAGACGGCGCCACGGTCGTCGCCTCGCGCTCGCACCGCGACCAGGCCACCGAGGACTTCCTCAAGAAGGTCAAGGTCAAGTCGCTGTGCTCGGCGGGCTCGTCGCTCAAGTTCTGCCTCATCGCCGCGGCGGAGGCCGATCTCTACCCGCGCTTCGGCCGCACCATGGAGTGGGACACGGCGGCCGGCCACGCCGTGCTGCTGGCGGCGGGCGGCAAGGTCGTGACGGTCGAGGGCCCCGCACTCGTGTACGGCAAGCGCACGCGCGGCTACGACAATCCCGGATTCATTGCCAGCGCCTGACGCTACCCTGGCTTGAGGAAGCGTTAACCAACGCGCAAGTCCCCGCTGTTACTCTTCGCCTCATGAGGGGTGCTGCCTTCGGCTCGCCACGAGCGGCTGGCAACGCATCCCGGTCAATTGCGTTGAGGAGTCCCATGCTGAAGAAGTCTCTGATCGTCTCGCTGGCGCTTGCAGCGCTTGCCGCCGCGCCGCTCGCGGCGCTGGGCCAGACCACGGGGTCCATCTCCAAGGCCCAGTCCACCTCGAGCAACACCTACACCACCGACGAGATCGTCACAGCCGGCCACAGCTTCTTCGGCAAGGCCTCGCGCGATCTCGCCGGCGCGGTCGAATCCGTCTTCGCCAAGCAGGGCCAGCCCACCGCCTATATCGTGGGCGAGGAAATGGCCGGCTCCTTCGTCGGCGGCCTGCGCTATGGCGAAGGCACCATTTACTACAAGACCGGCGAGAAGAAGCACATCTACTGGCAGGGCCCGTCGGTTGGCTTCGACTTCGGCGGCAACGGCTCGCGCAGCCTCGTGCTGGTCTACAACTCGCACAGCCCGGAAGACCTCTACACCCGCTTCGGCGGGGTCGAGGGCTCGGCCTATTTCATCGGCGGGCTCGGCGTCAACTTCCAGCAGCAGGGCGATATCGTGCTGGCCCCCATCCGCACCGGCGTGGGCGCACGCCTCGGCGCCAATGTCGGCTACCTGAAATACACCCCGAAGCCGAGCTGGAACCCCTTCTGACCCTGCAGCATTGGCCGCGCCAGTTCGCGCGCCGAAAGCGTCTGGCCACGTCTGCCGGTTGCGACGCCGGTCACCGTCGCAGGCTGGAATTCGCAGCCGCGATTGGCTAGGGTGGCGGGAGTGCCGGAGGCCTGATGTCTCAGACCGAGACGATACTGCTGATCGTGCTGGGGTTCGCGCTGGCGAGCCTCATCGCGCTGTTCATGGCGCGTGGCCTGTGGACGGCCGCGGTCAAGGTCGGCGTGCGCCGCATGCAGCGCCAGGTGCCCTCCTCCCTCGTCGGCCTGCAGACCGAGCGTGACCGGCTGCGTGCCGAATATGCCATGCTGTCGCAGCGCCTGGGCGCGCGTCTCGAGGCTGCGAAGCTGCAGATGGCCGAGCAGATGGCCCAGGTTTCGCGCCATCGCAATCGCCTCCACGAGCTCGAGGCGCTGGAAACCAACCGCGGTGCGGACAATCGCCGCCTGGCCGAGCGCGTGGCCGAACTGGAATTCGCACTCGCCCAGGCCCTCTCGCACGAGCAGGAACTCCGCCGCGAACTCGCCGCCCGTCACGAGGCCGATGCCCAGTTGCGGCAAAGCCAGCGGCCGCACCAGCCCGCCCCCGATGCCCCGCACGTCCATGCGCCGCCGCCGCAGGATGACGCCGAGGCCCGCCTGCGCCAGCGCATCGACCGGCTGACGGAACTTGCCAAGGCCCCGCCGCCCGATGATTTCATCATCCACGCGCCGCCTCCGCCGCCGCAGGATGAGGAAGACCCCGCCCTCGCCGAACGTCTGGCCGAGGCCGAACGCCACAACGAGGACCTGACCCGGGACCTTGAAAGGCTGGACGCTGAATGGCAGCAGCGAATTGCCGACTCAACCGCGCCCGCATCTGACGCTGACGCGAACGTCATCTCCCTCTCGAACCGCATCCGGGAACTCAAGAAGAGTCTGGGCCAGGCGTCCTGAGAGCAGCTGCGCGCTTGATCCTGATCAAAGTGTCAGCTTGAATTGACGTATAGCCTACCTGACAGCTGACACAGGGAGGCCCGCCATGCGCATTCTTCTGCTTCACCCGAATTATCATTCAGGCGGCGCTGAGATTGCAGGCAACTGGCCCCCCGCCTGGGTCGCCTATCTGGCCGGCGCGCTGAAGAAGGCGGGCTACCCCGACCTGCGCTTCGTCGATGCCATGACCAACAACCTCTCCGAGGAGCAGGTTCGTCAGATCCTGCGCGAGGAAAAGCCGGACGTCGTCGGCTGCACCGCCATCACGCCCTCGATCTACAAGGCCGAGGAGCTGCTGAAGATTGCCAAGGAGATTCACCCCAACGCGGTGACCGTGCTCGGCGGCATCCACGCCACCTTCATGTACAACCAGGTGCTGGGCGAGGCGCCCTGGATCGACGCCATCGTGCGCGGCGAGGGCGAGGAGATCATCGTCAACCTCGTCAGGGCCATCGACGAGAAGCGCTGGCCCGAATGCCGCAAGGAGATTCGCGGAATCGCCTATCGCGACGGCTCCGACGTCGTCGCCACCCCCGCCTCCCCCACGGTCAAGGACCTCGACGGCATCAGCCCGGACTGGTCGGTGCTGCAGTGGGACAAATACATCTACATCCCCATGGGCAAGCGCGTCGCCATCCCCAACATGGCGCGCGGCTGCCCCTTCACCTGCTCCTTCTGCTCGCAGTGGAAGTTCTGGCGCGACTACCGCATCCGCGACCCCAGGAAGGTGGTCGACGAGATCGAGACGCTGATGCGCGAGCATGATGTCGGCTTCTTCATCCTCGCCGATGAGGAGCCCACCATCAACAAGAAGAAGTTCGTCGCCTTCTGCGAGGAGTTGATCAAGCGCGACCTCAAGATCCTGTGGGGCATCAACACCCGCGTCACCGACATCCTGAGGGACGAGGCGCTGCTGCCGCTCTATCGCAAGGCCGGCCTCATCCACGTTTCGCTCGGCACCGAGGCGGCGGCGCAACTGCAGCTCGACCGCTTCAACAAGGAGACGACGGTCGCGCAGAACAAGAAGGCCATCGAGTTGCTGCGCAATGCCGGCATCGTTGTCGAGGCCCAGTTCATCGTCGGGCTGGAGAACGAGACGCGCGAGACGCTCGAAGAAACCTACCGCATGGCGCAGGACTGGAAGCCGGACCTCGCCAACTGGTCGATGTTCACGCCCTGGCCCTTCTCGGACCTGTTCCGCGATCTGGGCGACAAGGTCGAGGTCTTCGACTACGACAAGTACAACTTCGTGACCCCGATCATGAAGCCCGACGCCATGGACCGCGCCGAACTCCTCGACCGCGTCATGCACAACTACCGCCGCTTCTACATGAAGAAGGCGCTGTTCTCCTATCCCTGGGCGGGTTCCGGCGAGCGCCGCCGCTACCTGCTGGGCTGCCTCAAGGCCTTCCTGAAGTCGGGCTTCGAGAGGAAGTTCTATGACCTCGGCCGCGTCAACTACTGGGGCAAGAAGGACACGGTGGACTTCGCCTTCGACCGCACCCGCCAGCGCGCCGACATGAGCAAGGTGGAGTGGCAGACGACGCACAATCGCAAGTCCAACCGCCAGGTCGGCCAGGAGGCCGCAGAAGCCATGGCCTGCGGCGGCGGTAAGGAGCAGATGGAAGACGCCGTGCAATGAGCGATGCGGCCCATGCCGGCCGGATCGGCCCCAACGCGGTGATCCGCCTCGCGGAGGCACTCGACACGATCGAGAGCAAGGCGGTGACGAAACGGCTCTTCACCGCCGCCGGGCTCGGCGACTACGTGGATGCACTGCCGCAGGCGATGGTGCCGGAAGACGACGTCACCTTGCTCCACCGCCGGCTGCGGAGCGATCTCGGCCACGGGCGCGCCACCACCGTCTCATGGATCGCGGGCCAGCGCACCGCTGACTACCTTCTGGCAAACCGCATTCCGAAGCCCGTGCAGCGGATGCTCAAGCTGCTGCCGCGGAGGCTCGCCGCCTTCATCCTGCTCAGGGCCATCGGCGCCCATGCCTGGACCTTCGCCGGCACCAGCCGCTTCACCTGGACCATGGGCCGCCCCGTCACGCTGTCCTTCGAGGACTGTCCCCTCTGCCGTGGCGACCGAGCCGCGGCGCCCTGCTGCAGTTACTACGCCGCCACCTTCGAACGCCTGTTCCGGACACTGATCAATGCGGATGCGGCGGTGGCCGAGACCGCGTGCATTGCGGCAGGCGACGATGCATGCCGGTTCGAGATCGGCTATTAGTCTACTTACCTGCAATTCACCTTGCCCCGGCTCGACCGGGGCATCCCTTTTCGGCTCCGCAAAAGGGATCGCCCGGTCAAGCCGGGCGAAGTTGAACAATCGAGAGAATGACTCTCACTGCGACCGCCATTCGCCCGGCGGCTGGCCGGAGAATTTCTTGAAGGTCCGGCTGAAGGCGGCCTCCGAGTCATAGCCCACCGATTGCGCCACGGCGGCCACCTTGGCTCCCTTGCGGCTCAGCTGGCGCGCCGCCAGCTGCATGCGCCAGCCGGTGAGATACTGGATCGGCGCAAAGCCCATCAGCTGCTTGAACCGGCCGGCCAGGCCCGAGCGTGACGCGCCTGCCTCCGCCGCCAGGTCGGCGAGTGTCCAGGCGCGTGCCGGATCGCCATGCAGCAGCGCGATGGCGCGCCCCACCAGCGGATCGCGCAGGCCGGCCAGCCAGCCCGTGTCGGTGCCGCCGAGCCCATCCATGTGGCTGCGGATCGCCTCGATGAACAACAGCTCCGACAGCTTGTTCAGCATGCCCTGGGCGCCCGCCTTGCCCTCGCGGATCTCCGCCGAGGCGGTGGCGATGACCTGGCTCATCAGCACGTCGGCGGCAGGCGACGTGTTGCGCCCGATGCGCATGAAGCGCGGCAGCGCGCCGAGCAGCGGGTTGAAGGGCCTGACATCGCAGGCGAAGAAACCGCAGATCAGATGCGTATCGCCCGGCTCGTCCTGGCCGGAGGTGATCCGGAACGGCAGGCAGCTGTCGTCCGCCGGCCGCCGGTGCGCAGCGATGTCGGGCTCGGCGCGCATGGCAGGCGCACTCGACACCGCATGCGGCTCGCCATGCGGCACCACCGCAATGTCGCCGGCACTGAGCGGCACGGGTTCGAAGGGTTCGCCGCCCAGCAGCGAGATCCAGCACGAGCCCCTGATGACCGCGTGATACTCGATGACGTGCTGCGCGCCCGGCATCACCGCCTGCGCGATCACCGCCGAGGGCGGAGCCTCGGCCACCCAGGGTGCGGCCGCATTGACGTCGAAGAACGCCGACCCGGTGAGGCGGATCGCCGAAAGCACCTCCGATAGCACGTCCGTCGTCATGGCGCGGGGCCCCTTACCTTGCGATGCGCCACCAGATGCGCCGGCCCGGACCAAAAGAAAAGCATCGTTCTCAGCTTTGGACGGAGGAGCAGGAAATCCGGCAGCGCGGTCATTCGCACTGCGAAAGCACTGGGCTAACCACTGCGCTCACAAGGCCCCGCACAACCGTGAGGGCCGGCACCAAGACACTGCAATATCAGGAGTTGAAATGAACACGCTCACCGAATCCCGCACCGCGGCGCCCCAGCCCGACCTCGCGGCCCTCAAGGCCAAGCAGCACGCCGCGTGGTCGTCGGGCGACTATGCCATCGTCGGCGTCACCCTGCAGATCGTCGGCGAAAGCCTGGCGGAGGCGATGGACCTGCACGCCGGGGCGGAGGTCCTCGACGTCGCCGCCGGCAACGGCAACTTCACCCTCGCGGCCGCCCGCCGCTTCTGCACGGTGACCTCGACCGACTATGTCGACAGCCTGCTGCAGCGCGGCCGCATGCGCGCCGAGGCCGAGGGCCACGCCGTCACGTTCATGACGGCCGATGCCGAGAACCTGCCCTTCGCCGATGCGCAATTCGATGCGGTGGCCTCGACTTTCGGGGTGATGTTCGCGCCCGACCATGCCCGCAGCGCCGGCGAGCTGCTGCGGGTGTGCCGGCCCGGCGGCCGCATCGGACTGGCCAGCTGGACGCCCGAGGGCTTCATCGGCCAGATGTTCAGGCTGATCGGCAAGTATCTGCCGCCGCCAGCCGGCGTCAGGTCGCCCGCCGCCTGGGGAACCGCGGCCTGGATCGACGCAGCTTTCGGCGGCAAGGCCAGCCTGGTCACCTCCGTGCCGCGGCACTTCGTGTTCCGCTACCGCTCGCCGATGCACTTCGTCGATGTCTTCCGCCAGTATTACGGCCCGATGCTCAAGGCCTTCGAGGCGCTGGACGCAGCCGGCCGCCAGGCGCTCACGCAGGACATCCTCGAGCTGATCGCCCGCTGCAACGTGTCCGGCGACGCGACCGTGGCGGTGCCCAGCGAATATCTCGAGACCGTGATCACCCGGCGCTGAGCGGATTTCCCAGAAAGGAATAAAACCATGACTGCCTATCTCATCGCCGACATCAAGGTGACGGACCCGTCCTGGATCCCGGCCTATGCCGAGAAGGTGCACGACATCGTGCACCGCCATGGCGGCCGCTACCTGGCGCGCAGCGGCAACGTCAGCACCATGGAGGGCGTGCCGCAGGACGTCAGCCTGATCGCGCTGATCGCCTTCCCCTCGGCGGCCGCCGCCCATGCCTTCGCGGCCGACCCGCATTATGCGCCCTTCGCCACCGCGCGCCGCAACGGCAGCACAAGCCGCCTGCAGCTGATCGACGATACCGACCTCGCCGGTACCATCGACTACCTGCCGCGGGCCTGAACCCGCCCCGCGCCGCCGCCCCTCACGGGTGGCGGCGCGCCGGCATCCCGTCACCTTCTGAATGAAAGCCATCACATGAAGCGTTTCGTCATCGAGCGGCACATCCCCGGCGTCGGCAGCCTTGGCCCGGCCGAGCTGAGGGGCCTGGCCGCTGTCTCCAATGCGGCCGTTCTCCGGCTTTTCGGTTCCGTGCAGTGGCTCCACTCGCACGTCGCCGCGGACAACACCTTCTGCGTCTACCTTGGCGACAGCGAGTCCAGCCTGCGCGAGCATTCGCGGCTCGCGGGCTTTCCCGTCACCCGTGTCAACGAGATCGTCACCGTCCTCGATCCGATGACGGCACAGGAATGATGCGCAGCGGAGCCCGCGCAGCGCGGCGCCACGCCTGGCTGGCAAGGCCCTTTCGCGGGCTGTGCGAGTGGCTTGCCGGCCGGCGCGCCACGGCGTGCCTGGGCACGCTCGACGACAGGATGCTGAAGGACATCGGGCTCTACCGCTCCGACGTCGATCCGGGCGCCCTCAGCCGCGCGGCGCGTGAGCGCAACGCCCGCCCGCCTTCACGCTGACGCCTGGTCGGCGCCCATGATCGCCGGGCGGACGACGTCACTTCGTCATCCACTCCGGCATGCGATTGGCCGCGACGATGTTGCTCTCCTCGTCGTTGCGGCCTTTCCGCACGAAGACGAGGTTGTGGTAGAAATGCAGGCTCTCCACGTTGAGGTCGAGATAGGTGGGCTGATAGCCCGGCGCGTGGATCTCGCGCCAGTTCAGCCCGTCGGCGAGGTTCTTGAAGAACTCCATCATCGACAGCCGGCGCGATCCCGCCGTGTCCTGCGTGCCGAAGGACGGCCAGTAGGCGGTCTGGGTATCCTCGATCACGTACCACCCGCCCGCGCGCACGAACTGGAACAGCATCATGAAGGTGGCGGTCACGTGTTCGCTGCGATGGCTGCCATCGTCGATGACCACGTCGAAGCCCTCGCCGCCCGTGGCGTCGAGCAGCTGCGCCAGCACGCGCGGATCGGCCTGCGAGCCCTGGAACACGCGGACGCGCTCCTCGCGGACGTTCTTGGCGTGATAGTCCAAACCGAAGATCTCACCGCTGGCGAAGTAATCCCGCCACATGCGCAGCGATGCGCCGCCGGCGTCGGGGTCCGCGTATCCGCCGATGCCGATTTCCAGAAGCCGGATCGCCTCGCCGCGCAGCGGCGCGAAGTGCCGGTGATAGTGCCGGGTATAGCTGTGGCCGGCATTCTTGTCGGTGCCATGCAGCAGCGCGAATCGAGACAGGTCATCCTCATCCGGAGCCGCGGCAGAAGGCTCTTCCACGAAGCCCGCATCGAGGTTGTTGACATAGCGACGGTTGCCGAAGCGCGCCGCCTCGAAGGCGAAGCTCGAACCCGGCGTGCCCGTGATCACCGGGCAGCGCGCGATATAGAGGAAGTCGACGAAGGCCCTCAGGTGGTCAGGAAGGCCAAGCCGGTGCAATCCGCCAAGCTCCGCGCCATCGCCGCCGGCGGCGGCGATGGCGGCTTCGATCTCGGCTGCCGCCGCGGCCTCGTCGCTGAACACCGCCACCCGGCCGCGCCGCGCCACCTGCACCGCCCAGTCCCGCAGGCTCGCCATCGCCTGGTTGCTCTCGGGGCTGTACTGCAGCAGGTCTCCGCGCCGCACCGTCATCGCCACGCCCGCCGCCGGAACGCAAGCGGCGAGAGCGCGGAACTCGGGCCGCGGCCGCAGCCGTGCATAGGCCTCCGAGACGAGGCGATTCCACGCGTCATCTGACGGGGCCCCGCCCAGTTCGGCACCCAGCCGCTCGTCGATACTGGTCTCGAGCAAGATCACCGGCGCATCGGACTTCGCCACCAGTTCGGCCAGCGGCATGCGGCAGGCCTCGTTCTGCGGCAGCAACTGCCACTGCCGCTGTGCGGCCGACTGCACCCCATACCAGCCGTCGCCCGGCACCCATTCGCTGAAGCATTCGGTTATGGCGCCCATCTCTGCGTCGGTGGCCGCTGGCAAGGCGGCACAGGGTTCGAACAGCGCCTCGAACCCGATTGCCTGAAGCGCGCTCACATTGGGGCGCGGGTCGTTCGGCTCGCGCGGCACCCAGGCATGCAGGCAGCGCCGCCCCGTCTGCCGGGCAAGCACCATCGCCGCGGCGATGGCCCGCAGCCTGTTCCCCAGCCCGGCCTGGGGAGAAATGATCAGCATACGTTCCATGAAACCTCGACACCTGCGATTCCCACACATCCCTAGGCGTCCTCCGCCGGAATTGCCAGATGGCCCCCTCTTGCCGCCGCCCGCGCGCGCCGAGCCACAATTCTCCCGCCTCCATCCCCTTCTCCCGTTGGCGCAAGCCAATGGGACAAGGGACTTGAGCCGCCGCCAGCCAGCGCATGGAGAAAGCCCTCCCGCCTCCATCCCCTTCTCCCGTCGGCCAAGCTGATGGGAGAAGGTGCCCGACAGGGCGGATGAGGGCCTCTCACCACGAGTCCCGCCGCAAGACAAACCTCCGGCGCCGGATTCCTATGAAATTTTTCACAATGTCAATCAGCAGGAAACAAGAGTCCTGCTACATAGCCCATTGTAGGAAAAAAGTCAAGTCCAATCGACGCCCGCGATCATTTTTTCTGTCCACCCTGCGAAGTCCCTCACTCCACCGCGCGCCTGTCGAACTTCGCCAGCACGGTCCCCGCGCCATCCATGAGCTCCAGACGGCCGCCGTCCAGTCGCATCGCCTTCACCCTGGCCAGCATGTCGAAGAACGCCTGCTCCGCCCGCATGATGTCCGGCCGGCAGGCCATGCGCGTCGCCATGATGGGCGCGAAGCTCAGCCTGTCGCCCACCAGTTCATACCGCCCGCCGAAGCGGTTGCAGCCACCGAGGCCGCCCACGCGTCCGCCATCGAAGCGCAGGTAGGCCGCGCGGTCGCCGGTCTGGCCGGCCAGCACCCACTCCGCTCCGCCGAGCTTCTCCTGATGTGCCAGGGCCGGAGCCGCGGCGGACGCCAGCACGAACAGGCAAAGGAAAGCGAAGCGCCACATGGATTTCCTCCGTCGCGGGTTCGCCCTGATGTTAGACAATTCGCCACCTTGTGAAAACCGCCGGTCTGGCCGGACCCGCGCGGCGGTTGTCCCCGTCCGAAGAATGGCTGAGAATTGCGGAATGGCTGAAACCTCTTTGGCGCCCTTGGTCACGATTGAAGGCCTCACCCGCCGCTTCGGCGGCTTCACCGCGGTTGATGCCATATCGGCCAGCGTGGGCCCGGGCGAGGTATTCGGTCTGATCGGCCCCAATGGCGCCGGCAAGAGCACCCTCATCAAGATGCTCATCACCCTGCTGCCGCCGACGGCCGGCACGGCGCATGTCGCGGGCTTCGATATCCGGCGCGAGGCGCGGCAGGTGCGCCGCCACATCGGCTACGTGCCGCAGCTCCTGTCGGCCGACGGCTCGTTGACGGCGCACGAGAACATGCAGCTCTCGGCCCGCCTCTATGGCATCGCCGGAGCCGAACAGAAGCGCCGCATCGCCGAGGTGCTGGACAACATGGGCCTCACCGAACATGCGGGCCAGCTGGTGCAGCATTTTTCCGGCGGCATGATCCGGCGCCTCGAGATCGCCCAGAGCCTGCTGCACCGGCCGCAGGTGCTGTTCCTCGACGAGCCCACCGTCGGACTCGACCCGGTGGCGCGCGAGACGGTCTGGAAGCACGTGCTGCAGCTGCGCGGCCAGCACGGCACGGCGATGATCATCTCCTCGCACAACATGGACGAGATCGACCAGAACTGTGACCGGATCGCCATGATCGACCGCGGCCGCTTCATCGCCACCGGCACGCCCATGGAGCTGAAGAGCCGGCTCGCCGCCGATGCCTCCCTCGACGACGTGTTCATCGCACTGGCCAAGGGCGATGCCGAGGCCGCCACCGAACATGGCTATGGCGACGTTCGCCAGTCGCGGCGGGCCGCGAGCGAACATGGCTGAGCAGGATATGCCGGGCCCTGTCACCAGCTACCTGCGGCAGACCTTCGGGGTCATCGCCGTGGAGATGCAGAAATTGCGTCATGACCCCTGGGAACTCGTCACCCGTGCCATCCAGCCGGTGCTGTGGCTGATGCTGTTCGGGCGGGTGATGGCCCAGGTGCGCGGCGTCTCGCCCGAAGGCCTGCCCTACATCGACTTCCTGTCGGCGGGCATCCTGGCGCAGTCCATCCTGTTCGTGGCCATCTTCTATGGCATCTCGGCGATCTGGGAGCGCGACCTCGGCGTCATCCAGCGCTATCTCGTCAGCCCCGCGCCGCGCAGCGCGCTGGTCATCGGCAAGGCGCTGTCGGCCAGTGTCCGCGCACTGGTCCAGGCGCTCATCGTCTATGTGCTGGCCGCCTCGCTGGGGGTCAGCCTGCGCCTCGACCCGCTGTCGATGGTGGGTGTCGTCGTGGTCATCGTGCTGGGCTCGGGGCTGTTCTCCACTTTTTCCCTCATCATCGCCTGCATCGTGAAAACGCGTGAGCGCTTCATGGGCATCGGCCAGGTGATGACCATGCCGATCTTCTTCGCTTCGAACGCCATCTATCCCGTCGCCATGATGCCGGCCTGGATGCAGGTGGTGGCGCGCCTCAATCCGCTCACCTACATGGTCGACGCGCTGCGCGGGCTGATGCTGGCGGGCGGCACGGCGCAGTTCGGCCTCGCCGCGGATTTCGCGGTGCTGGCGGGCGTCTCGGCCGTGCTCATCGCGGTGGCGGCGCGCATGTATCCCCGCATGGGCTACTGATTTCTCTTAGAACAATTCTAAAACATTGGAATACTTGACACTTTTCTACCTTTCCTATATCCGACTAAAAAACTCAGGAATAGGAGCCGAAGCGCCATGTCCCCCGCCCCCGACCTTCTCACCCGTCCGGCCGAGCGGCTGGTGATCGCCGGTTTCCGCAATTTCATGGCGGCCTGCGAATTCGGCGACCTCGCCTGCTGGGAGGCGGTCTGGCAGGCCTACCACGACGGTCTCGGACCCCGCGGGGCGCGCCGCATGGTGGGCGAGCTGCAATACTGGGCCCGCGCGCTGCGCCGTGAGTCCGGCCGCCCGCTCGCCTATTACCCACCCTGCTGCCGCTTCCTGTGCCATGACGAGTGCATGGCGCTGTCGATGGTGGCGGCGGCCCAGGCGGCGGACGAACAGACGGCCACCCTCGCCGCCCGCCACCTCACCGCGCAGGTCGACCCTGACATTCTCTACGCCCTGTGGCAGGCCACCCTGCCCTTCGCCGAGGCGCTGGAGGATGCCGGTCTCGAGATGTATCCGGTGAGTTCAGAAGTGGTGGATTCGATCGTGCGGCTGCAGCAGATGGGCCGCTGCCGCGCCGCTTGCCGCCTGCTGAACTGATCGGACGGCGAAACTCACCCGCCCCGATTGAAGAGGCGGCAGCCCTGCCGGCCGCAATCCCTGCCGTCGGCTCCCGTCCGCGAAATTTTCCTGACAACCGGCCATATCCTGCCGCAGAGTGTCATGGTTGCCGCGTGCAACTTGAACTCGCGCAAGGCTTTGCCGTAGGCTCGGCACGGCTCCGGCCCAGCGCCCTCGAACCGAATGGGAGACGACATGACGAAGACTTTCCTGAGGCACCTCCTGACCGGGCCGCTCGTGCTTTCGGCGGCTGCGGTGATCGCCCTCGGCAGCGCCCCCGCAACGCTCCACGCCCAGACGGCGACGGCCTCCACCGCCGCGCCGGCGGCCGAAGATGCCGCGGCCCCGCAGCCGCTGTCGCCCGAGGAACTCGACATCCTCGTGGCGCGCATCGCACTTTACCCGGACGAGCTCGTGGCGCTGATCTCGGCAGCCTCGCTCTACCCGCTGCAGATCGTCGAGGCCGAGCGCTTCCTCGAGGATTCCAAGACCAAGAAGGACCTGAAGCCCAAGGCGAGCTGGGACGGCAGCGTCATCTCGCTGCTGAACTATCCCGAGATCGTCAAGATGATGAGCGACGATCTCGAGTGGACTCAGCTCTTCGGCGAGTCGATCGTCAACCAGCAGGAAGACGTTCTCAACGCCATCCAGCAGCTGCGCGAACAGGCGGTCGCCAACGGCGTCATCAAGACCGACGACAAGGTCAAGGTCACGACCGAAGTCGACAACGGCCGCAAGAACGTCATCATCGAGCCGGCCAGCAGCGAGGTCATCTACGTTCCGCAATATCAGCCGGAGATGTTCTACGAGCCGGGCTACGCCTATGCGCCGGTGACCTACTACCCCGACCCGTATCCCTATTACTGGAACCCGGCCGCGACCTTCTTCGCCGGCGCGGTGACCGGCGCCATCTGGTCGGCCGCCGTCGACTGGGACAACGGCTTCTGGGGCGGCAACTGGAACCACAACCACGGCAACAACTGGGGCAACGACATCAACATCAACTGCAACAAGTGCATCATCGGCAGCGACTTCAACGGCAAGATCAATGCCAATGACCTCGACTGGCGCAAGGTCGACCGCAGCAAGATCAACTACGACAAGAACCAGTTCAACAAGTTCGACAACACGACGATCCGCAACGACTTCAAGAAGAACGACTTCACCAACATCAGCGACAACAAGCTGGGCAATGGCAACCGCGGCAACGGCAACAAGGGCAATCTGCAGCGCCCCTCGACGCTGCCGGCCGGCGGCGGCGGCATCCAGACCAAGGACATCCGCAAGAGCACGCTCGAGGGCCTGAACAAGAAGCCGGTCAACGGCTTCCAGCCCTCCGACAAGATGGCCCGGCCCGGCAATGGCAATGGCGGCAACCTCGGCAACGCCGGCAATCTTGCCAAGCCCGGCAACGGCGGCAACGGCGGCAACGCCGGCAACCTCGCGAAGCCCGGCAACGGCGGCAACGCCGGCAACCTCGCGAAGCCCGGAAACGGCAATGGCGGCGGCAACATGGGCAACATGACGCGCCCGGCCGACAAGCCGAACCTCGACCGCCCGGTGGGAAAGCCAAAGCCCGGCGGCACGCCCGACTACCGTCCCAAAACCCCCTCGCCGATGGGCGAGGTGACGCGCGGCCGCGATGCCCAGATGCAGTCGAACCGCGGCAACAAGTCGATGGGCGGCGGCGGCATCAACCGTCCCAACATGGGCGGCGGAGGCGGCGGCGGTGGAGGCGGCAACAAGAAGTTCATCCCGCCGAAGAGGGGCGGCGGAGGCGGCGGCGGCGGTGGCCGCGGACGCCGGAACTGAGCAGCGCGGCAGAAAGGACAGGATCATGATCAACAAGCATCTCATTTCCACCCTGCTGCTCGGTTCGGCGCTGGTGCTCGGCCCGCTGGCCGCGGTGACCCCCGCCTTCGCGATCAGCGATGAACTGCATGGCTTCGTCGGACCCGAACCCACCCTGTTCGACACGCCGGAAGCGGCCATCGCCGCCTTCAAGGACGCGATCGCCAAGGGCGACGTCACCGAGATCTCCAAGCTTCTGGGCCTCGATGCCGCGAAGGTGGCGAAGTCGGACGACATCACCGATACCGTGAAGCAGGTGCAGGAGGTCGCCGGCGAAGGCGTCAGCGTGGAAGACGAGGACGATCAGCGCGTCCTCGAACTCGGCAAGGAACTGTGGCCCTTTCCCTTCCCCATCGTGAAGGGCAAGGACGGCAAATGGGCCTTCGACACCGTTGCCGGCCTCGAGGAGATCGTCAACCGCCGCATCGGCGAGAACGAACTGCACGCCATCGATACCTTGCGCCTCTACGTGCAGGCACAGCAGGACTATTCCGCCGAGGACCATGACGGCGACGGCGTGCTGGAATTCGCCCAGAAGCTGATCAGCAGCGAAGGCAAGACGGACGGTCTCTACTGGCCGCCCGAACAGGGCGACGGTGACAGCCCCGCAGGCGCCAACATCGATGCCGCGGCCCTTGCCAAGGCCAAGGCCGGTGACGGCTACTTCGGGTACAAGTTCCGCATTCTCACGCGCCAGGGCAACAACATCGCCGGGGGTGCGCATGACTATGTGGTGAACGGAAACATGATCAACGGCTTTGCGCTGATCGCGTGGCCCGCGAAATATGGCGAGACCGGCGTGTCGACCTTCGTGGTCAATCAGGCGGGCACCGTCTATGAGCGCGACTTCGGCGCGGACACCAGTGCCATCGTCGCCAAGATCATGAGCTTCAATCCCGGCGCCAAGTGGGACGTGGTCAAGGACTGAGCCTCGCATCTCTTTGTTGTCGACAATCGCCCGGCGGAAGAAATTCCGCCGGGCTTTGCTTGATGAACAGTCATTCAGCTTGGCAGTCACGTCAGTTACCGAGAGCGGAAAGCGCAGTGATCTCCGGAACTTCCACGGCGCTGAAGAATTCAGCCAGCGGAACACAAAATTCTCGGAGGTAAGACCATGTTGAAGTCTCTTGTCATTGCCGGCTCGATGGCGCTCGGCGCATTCGCCATGACCACCGGGGCAGACGCCAAGGCACGCGTCGGCGTTTACTTCGGCGTGCCGTTCTACGATTACCAGGCAGGCCCCGGATGGCGCTATTACCAGGGCTATGGCTGGTACGACTACGGCCGCTATGGCCAGTTCAACCATCGCCCCATGAACCGTCCCGGCTGGGTGAGCTGCGGCGAGGCACGCCGCCTGGTGGACCGTTCGGGATATGACCGGGTGCGCACGGTGGAATGCGGCGCCCCCACATATACCTTCCGCGCCCTCAATCCGCGCGGCAAGCCGGTGACGGTCTATGTGAGCGCCCGCACCGGTGCGGTCTGGCGCGGCTGACCGCCACAGTTTCGGACGTCCTGCGAGCCGGCCGCGAGTGCCGGCTCGCTGCGTTTACGCTCTGGTTGTAGAAAAATTCACGCATGAACAATGCTCGACGGTTGAAAAAAGCTTGCTCCAGATCAATGTTTCCAGCCAAGGTCAGCTTCAAAGATGTATCCATTGGCTAGCTTTGTTTCGTGGAGTGGGCACATGTTGGACCTTCTTTCGGCTTTCGATGGTTTCTCCCCCGAATTCGACATTGCAGAACCGACTGCCGTGGACGGCGAGTTCATCACCGAATTCCTCTCGCCCTATTTCCGCGACCTCCCGCGCGACCTGCTGGCTGCCAAGGTGGCGGAAATCATTCACCTGGAGCAGCATAGAACCACCCTCGGGGGGCGGCCGCGCTGACGACAGGCCTCGTTTGCGGCGCCGTCGCGAGTTTGTTGCAAAGTGCCGTCAGCATATCGATTGCCGCTCATGCCCCTAGCCATCCCGAGCGGTACACTCCGCCCTCGACTTGCTGAGCGCCCTGCGTAGTTGCGGCGCTCAGTTTTTGTTTATGGGAGGCGCGCAACGCATCCGCCTCGCGGCGCGGTCGCGCAGCAACGCCCGCAGGATGGCTTTGGCCCCACCGTCGAATTCCCTTGCATTGCCTGTCAGGACTACCTATATCCGCCCTATCGAATTTTTGGCCTGATGGCTCAGCCTCGCGTGCGTGACGCCGCGATATCTCCCCTCTCTTCCAGAACATCGGTGACCGGACAGGCAATTCCGCAGTCCGATCGAATCTATCTTTCTATCGAGGATCTACTGTGCAAACAGGTACTGTTAAGTGGTTCAACGCCCAGAAGGGCTTCGGCTTCATCGAACCGTCGGCTGGCGGCAGCGATGTGTTCGTTCACATCAGCGCTGTCGAGCGGGCCGGCATGACCGGTCTCAACGAGGGCCAGAAGGTCTCCTACGAGATCGTGACCGACAAGCGTAACGGCAAGTCGTCTGCAGACCGTCTCCAGTCGGCCTGATCAATTCCAGAGCCTCTGCCCGCGAGCCACGGATGTACTGGTGGCGGGCCTGAGGAGTTGAGGAGCGCCGGTGCCCGCACCGGCGCATTCTTTTTGTAACAAAGGAGGTCCCGTGCGAATCTTCGTCAAGGATAACAACGTCGACCAGGCTCTGCGCTTTCTCAAGAAGAAGATGCAGCGTGAAGGCCTGCTGCGCGAGATGAGAGCGCATACGGCTTACGAAAAGCCCTCCGAAAAGCGCGTTCGCGAAAAGGCCGAAGCCATTCGCCGGGCCCGCAAGCTGGCGCGCAAGAAGGCGCAGCGCGAGGGGCTTCTGCCGATGCCCAAGCCGAAGCCGAAGCCGCAGCGTCCGGGCAACCCCTTCGCCCCCACGCCGATGGCCAGCAAGCCCCCCACAGCCTGAACCGGCTGCGACAGATACGCCTCTCGGCCGGAATTCATTTAACCGGCCGAGGCAGGGCTGCTATTTTGTTCCTGCAGGACCTTCGGGTGAATTGCAGGAGAACCAACATGCGGATCTTCGCGACCTTGATGTTGAGTGGTGCAGCGCTCGGCGCTTTGTCATGCAGCGCCCTGGCTGACGGCACATCCACGATGGGCGGGGTCGATGTCGACAAGCTTGCCGCAACGGCGGCCCCCGTGATTCCTGCCGGCACCAGTCTGCTGGCGATTTCCAAGACACCCCAGCCTGTCGTACCCGGACTGCCGCTCACCGCGCGCGAAAAGGCGGCCTTCGGCCCTACCGCCAACACCATCACCCTTGTCCCTGCCGGCAATACTTCCGCCGGCGCCGCGGTGTCGTGGTCAGGCTACACCCGCGCCGGCGTGGTCTATCACGGCTCGAACTAGGCTGCCGAATCCAGCCTGCTAGCGGACGCTGGCAAAGAGATTTTGCGGCGAACGGTCGAGGGCCGCGAGCAGCCCGTCGCAGTTGGCCCTGATCATCGCCTTGGCATCCTCCGGAACGGCCGACTGCTTTTCGGCAATGTCCGACACGAAGACGGCGCTGTCGCTGTCATCTTTCGCATGGAAGCGGAACTGTTCCAGCATGGGCCCGACTTCGCTTTCCGGCGGCATGTAGCCCAGCCCCTCGCCCAGCATCCGCGTGAAAGCCTCGGGCCGGATGTCGAGGTAGTTCACCACCCGCAGCCTGTCGCCGGCGGCAAGGGCGGTGCGCAGGTAATTGCCGATGCAGGTCGCCAGATAGGGGTAGATGTCCATGGCCGCGGTCTCCTGCCACGGCAGACCCGTCAGGAAGCCCGCCTGCGGCTGCCCCTTGGCCAGCAGGATCGAGGTCGTCCCACGCTGCACCGAGGCTATCACCTCGATGGGATCGCGATAGAGGAACAGGGCTGCCGCATCCGGAAAGGCTGCGGTGATGACGTCGACGTAGAGGATGTTCCACGAGATCAGTTTGACGAAGGCGGTGTCCTGCACCGGCTGGCGCCGCCTCGTCATGGCCATGACGAGATTGCGGAAGGCCGCGAGATTGTCCGGCGTGGGCGCGGCGGGGCTGCTCCAGTTGCCGGTGATGACTTCCCAGAACCCCTTCTGCAGCGGGCCGCCCTCGTTGACCACGACATTGCGCGGCGAGCGGGCGATGGCCTTCGCGGTGAGCGTCGAGCCGCAACGTCCGACGTGGTAGATGAAGCCGGTGGGGCGGATGGGGTCGGCGAGGATGCGCTCATCCTGCAGGATGGCGAAGTCGGTGGTGAAGGCCTCGCCGATCAATCCGCTACGGGCGAGGTGCTGGATCGTGTAGCTGAACTGCCATTCGCGGAACGGATGCGCGCCGAGATCGGCCCACAGGACCCTGGCATCGTTGCGCCCGGTGCCGGGATCGATTCCCACCGGAACCAGCCCGCGCGAGGCACGAATGCGTTCCACCGCCGCGCGGTCCGCGAGATGCGTATCGGCAATGCCGGGGATGAGGTCCTTGATCACCTCATGGTCGGGAAGGGCGTAGAGGGGCTTCATGCCGCGTCGCGCGGGAAGCCAAGGGCAAGGCTGTGGCCCGCCGGCTTGCCATCGAGCCACAGGCCGTGCAGCACGCGGCCGGCATCGGGCGCAAAGTCGGTGCGGCCATGCAGCACCGCCGTGTTGTCGAAGACGAGGATTTCGTTGGCCTGCAGCTTGAATTCGATGAAGTTGGCAGGATCGCCGAGCAGCGACACGATGCGCCTGTAGCCGCTCTGCGCCTCCGGGCGGACATCGATCTGCACGTCGCTCCCGAAGCGGAAGGTGATGGCGATGCGGTCATCGCCCACGGGCCTGAACACCGGCTTCGACGAACGCCTGTCGTCGCGGCGGATGGTGAAGCTGTCGTCGAGCCACAGCCCCTCGAGTTCGGACGGAAAGTCGCGCAGCAGCCGGCCGTAGAGATCGCGTGCGAAACAGATGCGCGTGTGGCCGCCCGCGGGGGCGGGCGTCTCGCAGGAGATCAGCATCACCTGGGGCGGGCTCTCCTCGAAGGAACCATCGGTATGGAGCAGGAGGTCGGCATTGGTGGTGTTGGCGTAGCTCGGATAGCCGGGAATGTTGCGGATGGGATGCACGCCATTGTCATCCGAAAGCCGGTGCCGGATCGGCGTGCCGAAATGCCGTCCAAGCCGCGACAGGGCCAGCGAGTGATCGACCTTCGCCTCGCCCCTCTGTCTCACCAGGACACAACCCGCCTGCGAAACACGGTCGACGACCAGATGGGTGGCATCGGCCGGGATGTCGTCCAGGCTGTCCACTTCGATGATGGGGAGTTTCGGCATTGATCCAACCAGGGGCGCGGCTCTGGCTGTGCTCATAGACCAAAGAAACAGCTTTGCAAACGTCTGCAAGGCCCGAACCATTGGGTTGCAACACCCGGCCGGAGAGAGCAATAACAGCCAACTGTTCCACAAGCCCGCCCTGGAAAACACGATGCAGACCCACGCCCAGATTGCCGACGCTTTGCGCAGCGGCAAGATCGCCATCGCCCTGGCCGAAATCGACCGGCGCCTCACAATCGATCCTGACGATGCCGAGCTGCTCGGCCTGAAGGGCTTCGCGCTGGCCATGAACAACCAGTTCGACGCTGCCGAAGCCTTCGTGCGGCAGGCGGTGGACCATGCCGCGTCGCCGGCGCAGCGGCTGAAGCATGCGGGAAACCTGGCGCGGCTTCTGGCCAGGTCCGGGCGGCGCGACGAACTCGTGAGGCTGGCGGATGGCGGGGCCGTGTCGCCGGGGCTTCTGTCACCCGACGATGCGGATGCCGCAGCGCTGGAGAATCTCTGCGAGCCGCTGTTGCAGGTGGAGCGCTTCGGCTTCGTGGCGGACCTGCTCGAACCCCTGCTCGACGGCGCCGCCGCGGGCTGGCCCATCGAACGCCTCTGGCTGCGCGCCGCGACCGGCGCAGGGCAGCATGAGAAGCTCCTGACTCGCGTCGACACGCCAGACTATCGCTGGCGGAACGAGGCCGAAGTTTCCGCACTGGCCGCGGCCGCAGCTTCGGCGCTCGGCCGCATGGAGTCCTGCCGCCGGCTCTATGAATCCTATCTGGCAGCGCGGCCGCTCCTGGTGTCACCACGGCTGGCCTCCCAGATCCTGTCAATCGTGCTGATTTCGCCCGACCCGGAGGTTCCGTCGCTGAGCCTGCCCGCTGTCCTGCAGCATGCCGCCGGCAATTTCCCCAGCCAACTCCTGGCCGAGCGGCCCGACCGGTACCGTTTCTTCTCGGTGTTCGAAGGAAGTCCGCCGCGTGCCCTGACGGCTGAAATCGGCAAGCACGAAAGGGCGATCACGCTCAACAACTGCGTCAACGCCGAGTCGCTGAAACGCGGTGGGCTCGCCGCCGTCGAGGGTCACGAGCGCGCGCTGGGCCTGCCAGTGGTGAATGCCGCCTCCGGTGCTGTTCACTGCACGCGGGTTGAAACCGCCGAGAAGCTGCGCGGCATCGACAACCTCGTTGTGCCCAAGGCCATGCGCTTCCGGCTCGAGGCGGGACTGCTGCAGGCCATCCGCCGGGCGATTGCGGAGCTGTTCGCCTTCCCGGTGATCATCCGCACCGTGGGCGAGCAGGAAGGCCGCAACATCCACCTGGTGCGCAGCCCCGGCGCCGCGGATGCCGCCTTGGCCGAGCTGCTCGGCATGGGCGAGCGCGACATCTATGTGATCGAATATGCCGGCACCGAATATACCGGCGGCTTCTTCCGCCGCATCCGCGCGGCCTATGTGGAGGGCACGGCCACCCTCATGCGCGCCGACTACGATGCGCAATGGATGGTCAAGGGCCGCAAGAACAAGCGGATCCAGGAGCTCTATCGCGGCAACCAGACCCTGTTCGGCGAGGCGCAGCGCCTCGTCGCGGAACCGCAGCGGCTCGGCGCCGCCGCCTGGGCTGTGCTGGCCGAGATCGGCAGGCGCATTCCGCTCGACGTGTTCGGCATCGACTTCGACGTCGATCATCAGGGCCGCGTGGTGTTCTTCGAGACCAACGCGACCATGAACCTGCTGTCCAACGCGCCCGCGGAAATCGACTATCCGCAAGACGCGCAGGCGGCATTCCTGAAGCGTCTCGATGACTTCCTGCTCAAGCGCGCCGGCGTGTCGCTCCACTGAAGCCTGGTGGCTGCAGCGGATCTCCTCAGTAACCGCGCGCCTTCAGGGCGGTGTTGCACTGGCTCCAGTATTGCGGCCAGGTGGCGCCGGCGGGAAGCTTGTTCTCGGCCTTCGCCGCCCGCCACTGCGCACCGCACATCTTGATCCGCTTCTGCGCCGCGAGCTGGCCGGGCGTTCCCTGCGAGGCAGGAGCAGCGGAACCGGCGGTCACCACCTCGGTGGCACTCTTGAACTTGTCGAAGACCGCGGCCGGAATGATCCCCTTGGATTCGAACTGGGCCAGCGAGCTGTAGGGCCGGCCCGCAACGATCGCCTTGGCCCGTACCGGGCCGACGCCCGGCAGAACCTCGAGCTCATCGGCGGTGGCCGAGTTCAGATCGATCTTGCCCATCGGTTCCGGCGGGTTCTGGTCGTCGGGCGCGGCGGCAACGACCGGCTTCGCCTTGGCCTTTGAAACCGTCACCTGGTCCTTGAACTTGTCGACGACGGATGCCGCCACGATGTTGCGTTGCTCGAAATCCTTGAGCGAGGTGTACGGGCGCCCGTCGATGATCGCCTTGGACTTGGCCGGTCCGATGCCGGGGAGCGTCGCCAGTTCCTCTGCCGTGGCGGTGTTGAGGTCGACCTTGCCGGCCGGTGCCGGAGCCGGGGCGGGAGCGGGCGCTGGGGCAACGGCGGCGGTCGCCGCCTTCACCTTGGAAACGGAGACCTGGCCCTTGATCTTGTCGGCGACCGAGGCGGCCACGACGTTGCGCTGCTCGAAATCCTTAAGCGAGGTGTAGGGCCGCCCGTCGATGATCGCCTTGGCCTTGGCGGGACCGATGCCGGGGAGCGTGGCGAGTTCCTCCGCCGTGGCGGTGTTGAGGTCGATCTTGCCGGCGGCGGGCGCTGCCGAGGCGGCGGCCGTGTCGGTCGTCGCGGGCTTGGTCTTGGCCTTGGCGACGGTGACCTGAGCCTTGAACTTTTCGACCGTGGAAGCGGCCACGATGTTGCGCTGCTCGAAATCCTTGAGCGAGCTATAGGGTCGCCCGTCGACGATGGCCTTGGCCTTGGCCGGCCCGATGCCGGGAAGGGTTTCGAGCTGGTCGAGCGTGGCGCTGTTGAGGTCGATCAGCTCGCTGGCGGACGCGGCGGGCTTGGCCGTCTGGGCCACCGACATGCCGGGGACCGCGAAGATCGACAGTCCCGCCACCAGAACCATGGCCAACCAGCTGCGCTTCATCATGGGACACCCTGTGAAATCGATTTAAATAGAAGCTACATCCGATTGCACAGTCGATCAATACGCCGAAGTTGTGTTTCGGCGGCGGGATTGATTTGCCTTTCCGCGGCAGGCGACATATCCAACGGTTCTCTTGGTGCCGGCCCAAAGCCGGAAAATCGGGAACGCGGTGGAAATCCGCGACGTGCCCAACGCTGTAAGGTGGATGAGGCGGCACATGCCACTGGCTCTGGCCGGGAAGGCGCCGCTTCAGAGGAAGCCAAGTCAGAAGACCGGCCAGGAGAAGAGAGGCCTTTCCACGCGGACGGTGGAGCGGGCAGCACCGCGCATGGAAGGGGAATTCCATATGCCGACCCGTCTGACAGCCGCCGGTCCCTTCAGCCAGGACGAACGTGATGCCGTCTACCGCGCGATCTTCACGAGGCGCGATGTGCGCAGCCAGTTCCTGCCCGATCCGGTTCCGCCCGAGGTTCTGGAGCGTGTGCTGCTCGCCGCCCATCATGCGCCCTCCGTGGGTTTCATGCAGCCGTGGAACTTCATCGTCATCCGCTCACGTGACGTGCGCCATGCCGTGAAGGATGCCTTCTGCCGCGCCAACGACGAGGCGGCAAAGCTGTTCAGCGACGAACGCCTCCGCCTCTACAGCGCGCTGAAACTCGAGGGCATCCTGGAAGCCCCGGTCAACATCTGCGTCACATGTGACCGACAGCGCGGCGGCCCGGTCGTGCTCGGGCGCACGCACAACTACGACACCGACCTCTATTCGACGGTCTGCGCGGTGCAGAACCTGTGGCTCGCGGCCCGCGCCGAGGGCCTGGGGATCGGCTGGGTGAGCATCTTCAATGACGCCGACCTGCGCGCCATCCTGAACCTTCCGGAACACGTCGTTCCGGTGGCCTATCTGTGCATGGGCAAGGTCAAGGAACTCCACGCCGCGCCGGAACTCGAAGCGCGCGGCTGGGGCCGCCGGCTCGAACTGGCCTCGCTGGTCTTCGAGGACAGCTGGGGCGCACAAGGCTGCGCGTCGCCGGCCAAGACGGAAGCGTCCTCACCAGCATAGGCGCAGCGCGCCGGCACTTGCGCCGCAGAGACGCAATTGCCGAAGCCAGCCCGACCGACACCCCCGCAGAGCCTTGGAATCGGGCCGCTTCAGCATGCCTCGTTTTCTGTTGTATATTAGCGTGCATTAATATAAGAGAGTTCTAAATTAATGGAGGTGATCCCTTGAATATCGATAAAGCTGTCCTCGCCTTTGCCGGCTGTGTGGTTCTGGTGTCCGTGGTGCTTGCGCATTTCGTGTCACCCTGGTGGCTGCTGCTCACGCTGTTCGTCGGCGCGAACATGGTGCAGGCCTCGATGACGGGCTTCTGCCCCGCCGCCATGGTCTTCAAGAAGCTGGGTTGCAAGGCCGGCGGCGCCTTCCGCTAAGCCCGGCATCAACGACAAGGTTCGAAGGAGCGATGATGTCAAGGTCCCGCGCCGTCCCGGCTCTTCTGAGTCTCCTGCTGATGACGGCAGTTGCCGGCGCGGCAGAGGTTCCCGTCACCCTTGGCCAGCGCCCGGACCTGAAGGCGGTCTTCGGCCAGGTGGAAAGCCGGGACGTCGTCCCGGCCCGCGCCCGCATCGGAGGCACCGTCACAACGCTCTCTGTCGAGGAAGGCAGTTCCGTGAAGGCGGGCGACGTCATCGCCCGCGTGGTGGATGACAAGCTGGCGCTGCAACTCGGCGCCGTGGACGCCCGCATCAAGGCGATCCAGGCCCAGCTCGACAACGCCAAGATCGAACTCGACCGCGGCAACCAGCTGCTGCAAGGCGGCGTCGTTCCCAAGACCCGGGTCGATCTCCTGCAGACGCAATTCGACGTGCTGACCAACCAGCTCACCGCCGCCCAGGCCGACCGCGCCGTCCTGGTGCAGCAGCAGAGCGAGGGCGACGTGCTGGCGCCCGCACCGGGCCGGGTGCTGACGGTGCCGGTCACCAGGGGTTCCGTCATCATGCCGGGCGAAGCAATCGCGCGCATCGCCGGGGGCGGCTACTTCCTGCGCCTGTCGCTGCCCGAACGCCATGCCGGGCACATCAAGCTGGGTGACGACGTGATCGTCGGCAGCCGCGGCATGACCGATCTTTCAGCCGAGGCAACGCTCGGACATGGCAAGGTCGTGAAGGTCTATCCCGAAATCGACAACGGCAACGTGCTGGCAGATGTCGACGTCGGCGATCTCGGCGACTTCTTCGTCGGCGAGCGCACCCGGGTCTGGATCCCAGTGGCCATGAGAACCGTCGTCTCGGTGCCGGCCTCCGCCATCGCGACGCGCTCCGGCGTGGACTACGTGACGCTCGCAGACGGCACCGACGTGCCGGTCATCATCGGCCAGCGCTTCGACGACAGCGGAACGCCGTCCGTCGAAATTCTCTCCGGCCTCGGCAAGGGTGACGTGGTGGTGGTGCCATGAACCTCGGCATCGCCGGGCGGCTGACGCGAACCTTCATCCAGTCGCCGCTCACACCATTGTTTCTGCTCGCCGCGCTCGCCGTGGGCCTGGTTGCGCTGCTCACACTTCCCCGCGAGGAAGAGCCGCAGATTTCCGTGCCCATGGTCGACATCTTCGTCGAGGCCAACGGGCTCAAGGCCGAGGATGCCGTGAAGCTCGTCACCGAGCCGCTCGAGACCATCGTCAAGAGCATCGACGGCGTGGAACACGTCTACTCGCAGACGCGCGACGACAAGGTGATGGTCACCGCCCGCTTCCTCGTCGGCACGCCGTCGGATGCCGCCATCCTGCGTGTGCACGAGAAGCTGCGCGCCAACATGGACCGCATCCCCAAGGGCATCCCCGAACCGCTGATCGTCGGCCGCGGCATCGACGATGTCGCGATCGTGGTACTCACGCTGTCGCCCAAGCCCGAGGCCGCCGCGCGCTGGACCGCCAACGACGTCAGCCGCGTCACCCGCGAGTTGCAGGTGGAACTCGCCAAGCTCGACGACATCGGCCTCACCTACATCTCCGGCAACCAGCCGGAGGAAATCCGCATCGAGCCGGATCCGGAGAAGCTGTCGCTCTACGGCATCACGCTGCAGCAGCTTTCCGCCAAGATCACCGCGGCGGACCGCTCCTTCGAAGCCGGCACCTTGCGCGACGGCGGCAAGCAGATTGCCATCATGGGCGGGCAGACGCTGCAGTCGCCCTCCGACATCGCCAACATCCTGATCTCGGCACGTGACGGGCGGCCCGTCTATGTGCGCGACGTGGCGCAGGTGCTGCTGTCGACCGACTCGCGCGAGGTGCGCACGGCGAATGTGGTGAAGACTGCGAACGGCATAGCCACGCTACCAGCCGTGTCGCTGGCACTGGCCAAGCGGCCCGGCACCAATGCCGTGGTCATCGCCGAGCGCATCACCCAGCGGCTCGAGCAGCTGAAGGGCACGCTGATCCCGCAGGACCTCACCGTCACCACTACCCGCAACTACGGCGAGACGGCCAACGAGAAGGCCAACGAGCTGCTGTTTCACTTGGGCCTTGCCACCATCTCCATCGTCATCCTCGTCGCCGTCGCCATCGGCTGGCGCGAGGCGCTGGTGGTGGCGGTGGTCATTCCCACCACCATCCTGCTCACCCTCTTCGCCGCCCGCATCATGGGCTACACGCTGAACCGGGTGAGCCTCTTCGCGCTGATCTTCTCGATCGGCATCCTGGTCGACGACGCCATCGTGGTGATCGAGAACATCGCCCGGCACTGGGCCATGAAAGATGGGCGCTCACGCGTCGACGCCGCCGTGGACGCGGTGGCCGAGGTCGGCAACCCGACCATCGTGGCGACGCTGACCGTGGTGGCAGCCCTGCTGCCCATGCTCTTCGTCTCCGGCATGATGGGCCCCTACATGAGCCCCATCCCGTCGACGGCCTCGGCCGCGATGATCTTCTCCTTCTTCGTCGCCGTGATGGTGACGCCGTGGCTGATGATCAAGTTCGGCGGCAAGGCGCATGGCCACGGCACGCATGAGGCTTCCGACGGCGGCATGCTGGGCCGCGCCTATGTGGCCGTCGCCCGCCCCATCATCCAGAGCAAGGCGCGGGCCTGGACCTTCCTGCTGCTCGTCGGTGTTGCCACGCTCGCCTCGCTGTCGTTGTTCTACTTCCGCGATGTGACGGTGAAGCTCTTGCCCTTCGACAACAAGTCGGAGCTGCAGGTGGTGGCGGACCTGCCCGAGGGCTCCTCCGTCGAGGACACCGCGCGGCTTCTCTCCCAGGCGGCCGACCTGGCGCTCACGCTGCCTGAAGTGACGTCCGTCCAGACCTATGCAGGCGAGCCCGCGCCCTTCAACTTCAATGGCCTGGTGCGCCACTACTACATCCGCACCTCGCCGGAGCTCGGTGACGTGGCCGTGACGCTGTCGCCCAAGTCGGAGCGCGACCGCACCAGCCACCAGATCGCGCTGGAACTGCGCCAGAAGCTGAACGGACTGAAGCTGCCGGAAGGCACCTCGATCAAGGTCGTGGAGCCGCCGCCCGGCCCGCCTGTGCTGGCGACACTGCTGGCGGAAATCTACGGCCCCGACGCCGAGACCCGCCGGGCCACCGCCGCCAAGGTGCGCGAGGCCTTCAAGGCCGTGCCCTTCGTGGTCGACGTCGATGACAGCTATGGCCAGCAGGCGCCGCGCCTGCGCGTCGCGATCGACCAGGACAATCTCGAATTCCAGAAGGTCGAGGAAGGCGATGTCTACGACACGCTGCAGGGCCTCTATGCCGACAACACGGTGGGCTACTCGCACCGCGGCGGAGGCCGCCAGCCGATCCCCATCACCGTCGGCCTGCCCAAATCGGAGAAGGTGCTGGACGAGCGCGCGCTGTCTACCCCGGTTCCCGCCAATGCGCTGCCCGGCGCGCGCGGCGTCGTCGAACTGGGCGACGTGGTGAGCGTGAAGACGGAGCTCTCTTCCTTCCCCATCTTCCGCCACAACGGCAAGCCCACGGAGATGGTGACGGGCGAACTGGCCGGTGCCTTCGAGGCGCCTGTCTATGGCATGATCGAAGTCGGCCGCGCGCTCGACAAGCTCGACTGGACGGACCTCACCAAACCCGAAATCGCGCTGCATGGCCAGCCCATCGACGATTCGAAACCGGTGCTGTTGTGGGACGGCGAATGGGAGGTGACCTGGGTCACCTTCCGCGACATGGGCGGCGCCTTCATGGTGGCATTGCTGGGTATCTATATTCTGGTGGTCGCCCAGTTCGGTTCCTTCAAGCTGCCGCTGGTCATCCTGACGCCCATTCCGCTGACGCTGATCGGCATCATGCTCGGCCATTGGCTGTTCCATGCCGCTTTCACCGCCACCTCGATGATCGGCTTCATCGCGCTCGCCGGCATCATCGTGCGGAACTCGATCCTGCTCGTCGACTTCGTGCGCCATCAGAGGAAGCCCGGCTCGGACCTGCGCGAGGTGCTGCTGAAGGCCGGCGCCATCCGCTTCAAGCCGATCCTGCTCACCGCACTCGCCGCCATGATCGGCGCCGCCGTGATCCTCTCCGACCCGATCTTCCAGGGCCTCGCCATCTCGCTGCTCTTCGGACTTGCGTCGTCGACGCTGCTCACCGTGCTGGTGATCCCCGCCATCTACGTCGCGCTGCGCTGGGAGTTGCCGATATCAGGTGCGGGTGTACCGTAATCTGACACAGACCTCCGTTTGCAGCAGACAATGCAAGAGGAATAGCTTTGGTGTCTCAAGGGAGAGATGACAATCAAGACGGCAGGATTGACATCGGCACTGCTTACATTTGGTCTGCTAGCATCGTCATCGGCAACACAAGCTGGTGGTCCAGAGACCGTCGCTCAGTACACGCAATTCATGCGACAGTCGGGAGCTTTTGAAATAACTGTGGGTGCAGTGACGGACGCTTTCGGTTGGGCGAACGCAGTAGTCCAAGCAAGAGGTGACAAGCCTCTTTACTGCCAACCGGGCAATCTCGCCTTAATCGGTGCTCAAGGAACTAGATTGTTAGATGACTATCTCCAGGCACACCCGAGCGAAGGAGCACGCAATGCAAAGGACTGGGGTGATATGCTTCTGGATGCTCTGATCGACACCTTTCCATGCAAATGATGACAAGGGTGCACGGGGGGTCCAGCCGCGCCGCCCATTAATCGATACCGCTTCGGAAGCTTCCACCAAACATCGGACCCCCTAAGTGATCCCCTCGCCTCAACTCACTGACGAACAAGCGGCAATCATTGTGGGATGGGCCTATCACCGAAGGGAACGGCTAAAGGCCGTCCTTCTGTTCGGCAGTCGCTTGATTGGCATCCGTAGGGACAAGCCAGACCGTAAGCCAATCCCTGACATCGATCTCGCGCTAAGCTTCGACATCCCCGACCCATGCGAGAGACAAGCATTTTTCAATGCTGTTCGCGCCGTGTGGACCAACGAATTAACTTCACTGGTGGGTGGGATTGAGGTCGAACTGTACTGTTGTGATCCTGTAACTTTGCCAGTGATGCTTCTGTGGGAGAAGCCCTACAGAATGTTGTGGAGCGATGATCGCTGGTCACCCCTCAGGGATCTCTCGGGCTAGGGATAAATCCGTGTACGCAGTCACTCCAGCGGTCCTCATGAACCACTGTAATCATTGATAAATCTGGCTTGATTGAGTAGTGGCGCTCCCTGCGGGAATCGAACCCGCCTTTGCAACGTGAGAGGCTGCCGTCCTAACCGATAGACGAAGGGAGCTCTCCGAGGAATGGCCCCCTATATAGAGGCTCCCCTTCGAGTGCAAGCCCTTCAGGGCCCCGCCGACACGCGGGAGATGACGGTGTTCTTCCTGATGTCCACGACGATGACCTGACGGGCCGTGATGACGAGCAGGCGGTCGCCGTCGAGGCTGGCGGCGCGGATGTCGGCTGCAGGGGGAAGTCCAAGATCGAGGGTCTGCGCGGCGGGCTCCGGTGCGGGCGGGGCCCTGTGGTTGGCTTTCCAGATGATTCCGGCGATGAGTGTCAGGAACAGCAGCACCAGCACCACGCCCATGATATAGACCAGCCGCAGCAGGCGGCGGGCGGAGGCAGGAATTTCCAGCGGCGCGGCATCGCCCGTCTGCAAGGGATCGGATGTGTTCATGTCAGTGCCTTCACAACTCCTGGAAGCCGTCGCCGGCGCGGCGGAACGCCTCGACAAGGCGCTGGCCGCCGCCTTTCCGGAGGTGAGCCGGGCGCGGTTTCAGGCCCTTATCGCGGAAGGGGCGGTCAGTGTCGAGGGCGAGGCGGTGCGCGAGGCCCGGCACAAGGTGAAACCGGGGAACATGCTGCGCGTTGTGCTGCCTGAGGCCGCGCCCGCCCTGCCCCAGGCCGAAGCCATGGCGCTGCACATCGTTCATGAAGACAAGGATCTAATCGTGATCGACAAGCCAGCCGGCCTTGTGGTGCATCCGGGTGCTGGAAACGAAACCGGCACGCTGGTGAATGCCCTGATCGCCCATTGCGGCGACAGCCTGTCGGGGATCGGCGGGGTCCGGCGGCCCGGCATCGTGCATCGCCTCGACAAGGATACCAGCGGCCTGCTGGTCGTGGCCAAGAACGATCGCGCCCACCATGGCCTGTCGGACCAGTTCGCGGCGCATGGCCGCGATGGCCGGCTGGAGCGAAGCTATCTCGCCATCGTCTGGGGCGTTCCGGAGCGGCGCCAGGGGACGATCTCGGCCGCGATCGACCGCTCGGCCGCCAATCGCCAGAAGATGGCCGTGTCCAAGGGGGCAAATGCCCGTGAGGCGATCACCCACTACGAAGTGCTCGAGGAGCTCGGAACGCCACCGGTCGCCAGTCTGGTGCGCTGCGTTCTGGAGACAGGCAGGACCCACCAGATTCGCGTCCACATGGCCCATATTGGGCATCCGTTGCTGGGCGATGGTGTCTATGGCGCCGGCTTCCGGACCTCGGCCAGGAAATTATCCGAAACCTCAAGACAAGCTCTTAACGATTTGAATCGTCAGGCACTTCACGCGACTACTCTGGGCTTCGAGCACCCCGTGACCGGTCGCCACATGCAGTTCGAAAGCCCCGCCCCAGATGATTTTGGCAAGCTGCTCGCGGCGCTCCGCTTGAACAACACGGAAGCGTGACTATCTGTAACTGCTCCGGTGTCTTATTTTCTGCGTATTTGTCGGGTAATGATAGTTCTCAGACAGGAAAGGCTTTGAACATGGCAAAGACCACTTCCCTCCCCGCGATCGCCTCGGGCGAAGCCGGGCTGCAGCGCTATCTCCAGGAAATCCGCCAGTTTCCCATGCTGCAGCCGGACGAGGAATTCATGCTCGCCAAGCGGTGGAAGGAACACGGCGACACGCGTGCCGCCGAGAAGCTCATCACCTCGCATCTCCGTCTCGTGGCCAAGATCGCCATGGGCTACCGCGGCTATGGCCTGCCCATCGGCGAGGTCATATCCGAGGGCAATGTCGGCCTCATGCAGGCCGTGAAGAAGTTCGAGCCGGACAAGGGCTTCCGCCTTGCCACATATGCCATGTGGTGGATCAAGGCCTCGATTCAAGAGTTTGTTTTGCGCTCCTGGTCGCTCGTCAAGATGGGCACCACGGCCAACCAGAAGAAGCTGTTCTTCAACCTGCGCAAGGTGAAGAGCCAGATCGAGGCGCTGGAAGACGGCGACCTGCGCCCCGACCAGGTGGAACTCATCGCCAAGAAGCTGGGCGTCACCAACGAGGACGTCATCTCGATGAACCGCCGCCTTGGCGGCGACACCTCGCTCAACGCCACCGTCCGCGAAGACGGCGAGGGCGAATGGCAGGACTGGCTGGTCGATGACTCCGACAACCAGGAGGAGATGCTCGCCCAGTCCGAGGAGCAGTCGATGCGCCACGGACTGCTTCAGGATGCGATGGACAAGCTCACCGAGCGTGAGCGCCGGGTGTTCGAGGCCCGCCGCCTGCAGGACGATCCGGCAACGCTCGAGGACCTGAGCCAGGAATTCGGCGTCTCGCGCGAGCGTATCCGCCAGATCGAGGTGCGGGCCTTCGAAAAGGTGCAGAAGGCGGTGAAGAACGCATCGCAGCGCCTTCTGGCGCCGAAGACCCTTCCGGCGCCCAGCGTTTAGGGGCTGTTGGCACCCAACTCGTGAAGATGGCCGGGCTCGACCCGGCCATTTCCGTCTTCGGACCTACTGGAAGATGCCCTTGGCCCGCGGTGTGGCGAAGAAGATCTGCACCGCCCAGATGTCGCCGCCGCGCTCGATGACACCGGTCGAGACGAAGGCGAAGCTGCGGTTCACCATGTTGCGGCGGTGCGGCGCGCTCTCCACCCATTGCTGGAACAGGGCCCGCGTCTTCTCGTCGTCGGATGCGGTGTTGCCTGTCTCGCGCGCGGCATTCTCGCCGATCGATGGGTACTTGGTGACGTCGCCCACGAAGGCCGCCATGCGGCCCTGGAAGCTCATGCCGGTCGACGACGAGTGCCCCATGAAATTGTTGATCATCATGTCGGCCGCATGGGCGCGGGCCGCGTCCTGGAGGGCCGCGTCGGCGGTCACGGCCGCGTCGCCCTGCTGGGCGCGGTAGGCATTGAGCAAGGTGACGAGTTCCGCCTCGAGATCCGGCCGGTAGCGCGATCCCTTGGGAGGATGCGCGGCGAGGCCCTTGGCATAGCTCAAATAGGGTCCGGCAATGGCCGGGACGGTCCCGGCAGCGAGACCGAGAAGGCCCAGGAACAGGCCGCGGCGGGTTGAATCTGCCGTCATCGGGTCAAGACTCCATGAACCATGAGTTACAATTCCAAGTTGTTTCAATTGCCCATATACACGTTGGATAGGGTCAGCACCGCAACATGATCCCCGATGCTTGGAGGCACTTGGGAGATGCGGAAGGTTCTGCACAGATTCGGCACGGCGCGTCTTCCGGCAACGGTGTCGCGTCCCTCGTGGCTATTGATCTCCTCGGCCGTGGCGGGTGTGTCCGGTGGGCTGGTGACCGCTTCGCAGGGTTTTTGGGCGGAAGCAGGGCCAGCCGTGCAGTCGGTCGTGGCGGCGGGCCTGCTGGCGGCCGCGACGCTGGCGGCAGGCTTAACGCCGCGCGGCGAGGCACCGAAGGCGCGCGCGCTGGCCGGCATCCTCGAACGGGAGGCGCTGCGCAGCAAGGCGGCAGAGATCTTCGCCGGCGGCGATGCGAGACTTGCGGCCATCCTGTGTGAACTGACCGGGCTCGACTGGCGGAACCGCCATGAACGAAGCGATGCCCGCGACGCAGCCGTGGAAGAGGCAGCCTGCCGCCTTTCCGCGCTGTTGCCCGCCGGTGCCTATGCCTGCCGCTGGAACGAGGAGCGCTTCCTCGTTCTCCTCGACAATCCGGACGATCCGATCGCCGTGCTGGCGCTGGCCCGCGAGATCACGGGACGGATCGGGGCGGGTCTGGCGTTGAGCCGGCTGGCGGGTCCGGTTGCCTGCCACGCCGGCATTGCGCTGGCGCCTCAGGATGGAAACCGCCTGTGCGACCTGGTGAACAGCGCCGAACTGGCGCTTGCCGCCGCCCGCCGCCAGGGCGAGCCCGGCTATGGTTTCTATGCGCCAGAGATGTCGGCCGAGGCCGAGCGTCGTCTGGCCTTGCAACATGCGGTGCGCGCGTCGCTGAGCAACGACGCCCTGCGCCTCGATTTCCAGCCGGTCTTTGCCATGAACTCCGGTGAACTTGCCGGCTTCGAAGCCCTGATTCGCCTGCGCGATCCGGAACTGGGCCCCATTCCCCCCTCGGAATTCATTCCCCTGGCGGAAGAGGCGGGAATGATCGTCGACATCGGGCAATGGGCCCTCGAGGAAGCCTGCCGCGTGGCCGCGCAATGGCCACCGCATCTCGTGGTGGCGGTCAATCTCTCGCCGGCGGAATTCCTGTCGGGTTCACTCATCGCCACCGTACGCCGCGCCCTGCAGCGCCATGCCCTTCCGGCCTATCGTCTCGAGGTGGAAATCACCGAGGGCACGCTGATGGCCGACAGTGAGCTCGTTCTGGGGCAGCTGCGGCTGCTGCGCGACATGGGCGTGGGAGTGGCGCTCGATGACTTCGGCACCGGCTATTCGAGCCTCGGCTATCTCTGCAGGTTTCCCTTTTCGAAGCTCAAGATCGACCGCAGCTTTGCGGCCGCGCTCGACCATTCGGCCTCCGCCAAGAACGTTCTGCGCGCCATCGTGAAACTGGGCCATGGCCTGGGCATGACGGTGACGGCAGAGGGAATCGAAACGCCCCGGCAGCTTTCGCTGCTGCGTGACATCGGCTGCGATCTGGCCCAGGGCTACCTGCTCGGACGCCCGGCTCCTCTAAGCGAGATCGCCGCGATCATCCTGCGCAACTTCGCCCAGAGCCTGGTCCGCCGCGCCCGCCAGCCGCGCCGAAAAGTGGCTTGAGGGTATCCGCTTTGCGCTTTCCTTGCCGCATCTGGCAGTCTAGTTTGCGCCCGCATCAACGTAAACGAGGCGCATGCGCAAGCTTTCTCCCACCAAGGCGATTTCCCATGCCCTGGGTTCGGTCTGGACATTCCGCCCCGTGGCGGCACGCTTTGCCTTTGCCTGGCTTCCCGTTCTCCTGCTCTGCGGCATCGCCGAAGTTTATTTCGGCCCCGTCGATCCGATGGCGGAAGAACTCACGCCCGCAGCCCTCGTGCAGCTGGCCAGCGCCCTTGTCTCCGTGGTTGCGGTCTGCTCCATCGCGGTGAACTGGCATCGCTTCATCCTGCGCGACGAAGTGGGCCACGGTCTGCGCCTCGACGGCAACGTCATGCGCTATGCCGGCAATACCATCCTGATCATGCTGGCGGTGCTGTTTCCGTCCTTGTTGTTCCTGTTCGTGGTGCCGGCCGTTCCGGCGGCAGCCACCTTCGCCCTGCCCGCCCTTGCCGCCATCGGGGGCGCCGTCACCCGGCTGTCGATCAAGCTTCCCGCCGTGGCACTGGGCAATCGCACCTACGGCTTCCGCGATGCCTGGAAGGTCAGCGAGGGCAATTTCTGGCCGTGCCTCGGGGTCTTCCTGATGAGCTGGGCCATCACGCTTGGGGGCGTTTTGGTCCTGATCCTCGTGGGCAGCGGTCTCGACCAGATCAGCTCCAGCTTCGCCGAACTCTTCATCACCGTCGCGGCCATCCTGCTGCAGCTGTTCTATGCGGTGTTCAACGCGTCGATCTTCACCTCGCTCTACGGCTATTTCGTCGAACAGCGCGACTTCTGACACTTGATCGAGGTCAAGGGAGCGTGCCGGTCCGGCGCGCAGACTTCCCGCCATGAACGCATCGAGCGGGGAACCCATGTCCGACACCAGCCCAGCCACGGCCGCTTCCGGGGAACTGCCTGCCGCAGCATCCGCATCGGAGCCGAACGCCGTTCACCGTCCTTCGCCTGCCCAGTTGCGCCACAGTCCGGAGGCAATCCGCCATGCCTTCGAAACGGGCGAGTTTCCGTACCGGAGCCGGCTCGGGACCAGAGTCTATGAAGAGGAGATGGCCAGGCTGCAGGTCGAGCTCCTCAAGCTGCAGAACTGGGTGAAGGAGACGGGTGAGCGCATCATCGTCCTCTTCGAAGGTCGCGACGCCGCTGGCAAGGGCGGCACGATCAAGCGTTTCATGGAACACCTCAACCCGCGCGGGGCACGCGTCGTGGCGCTCGAAAAACCCAATGAGCGCGAGCGCACGCAGTGGTATTTCCAGCGCTACATCGAAAACCTGCCAGCAGGCGGCGAGATCGTGTTCTTCGACCGATCGTGGTACAATCGGGCCGGCGTTGAGCGCGTCATGGGTTTCTGCACGCCCAACGACTATCTGGAGTTCATGCGGCAATGCCCGGAACTCGAACGCATGCTGGTGCGGTCCGGCATCCGGCTCTTCAAGTTCTGGTTTTCGGTAACGCGCGAAGAACAGCGAAACCGCTTCGAGTCGCGTGGCAGCGACCCCTTGAAGCAATGGAAGCTGTCCCCCGTCGACAAGGCCTCGCTCGACAAGTGGGACGACTATACCGAGGCCAAGGAAGCGATGTTCTTCTACACCGACACCGCAGACGCGCCCTGGACCATCATAAAGTCTGACGACAAGAAGCGGGCTAGGCTCAACTGCATGCAGTTCTTCCTCTCCTCCATCCCCTACCCGAACCGGAACAGCAAGGTGGTGACAGGGCCTGACCCGCTGATCGTGGGAACCACGGCGCACGTGATCGGGCGCGATGACCATATCCTGGGAAAAATCCTGCGGCCGGGCAAGGCGAAGCGCTGATCAGCCGAATTGCACCGCGAACTGCGGCGGGCTGCGGAGCGTCTGGTAAACGACGCAATAGCGCTCGGTGAGCTTCTGCAGCTGTGCCTTCTGCTCGGCATCGAGATCGCCGTCGAGATCGAAGCTGAGACGGATGTCGCGAAACCCGACAGGTGCCGTCTTGTCAACGCCGAGCGTGCCACGGAAGTCGAGATCGCCCTCCGCCCTTACTGTTGCCCCGCGCAACGGCAGGGCGAGAGCAGTGGCAACGGCGTTGAGCGTGACACCCGCACAGGCGACCAGCGCCTCGAGCAGCATGTCGCCTGAGCAAGCCTGAAGGCCGCTGCCACCTGTGGCCGGGTGAAGCCCAGCCTCGACCAGCGCGCGGCCCGTTGCCACGGAACAGCTCACGTTCTCGCCGAGCCTGCCTTCCGCCCTGAGGGTGATGAGCGCCCTGCCCGGTTCATCGCGATAGGCTGCCTTGATCGGTGCCTGCAGGTCCTTCAGTTGTTGCGCGTCCATCCCGGTGCGTCCTCCCCAGAACGGCCAGCATAGCATATCAATCCTCGAAAGGGTCCTTCATCAGGATCGTGTCGTCCCGTTCCGGGCTGGTGGACAGCAGCGCCACCGGGCATTCGATCAGCTCTTCGAGATACTTCACGTATTTGATGGCCTGCGCGGGAAGCTGTGCCCAGCTGCGCGCGCCCGCCGTCGTGCCCTTCCAGCCCTCGAAGCTCTCGTAGACGGGAACGACGCGCTTCTGGGCCTCTTCCGCGGCAGGGAAACGCTCGAGCTTGCGGCCGTCGAGTTCATAACCCACGCCCACCTTGATCTCGTCGAGGCCGTCGAGGACGTCGAGCTTGGTCAGCGCGATGCCGTGGATGCCGGACGTCTTGATCGCCTGGCGCACCAGCACCGAGTCGAACCAGCCGCAGCGGCGCTTCCGCCCCGTCACCGTGCCGAACTCGCGGCCGCGCTGACCGATATATTCGCCGACCTCGTTGTCCTGCTCGGTCGGGAAAGGACCGGAACCGACGCGCGTCGTATAGGCCTTGGCGATGCCCAGTACATAGCCGATCGACGACGGCCCGAGGCCCGAACCTGCGGCGGCCTGGCCGGCCACCGTGTTGGACGACGTCACATAGGGATAGGTGCCGTGATCGATGTCGAGCAGGATGCCCTGCGCACCCTCGAACAGGATGCGCTTGCCCTCGCGCTTTATGTCGTCGAGGAGTGACCACACGGCATCCGAGAAGGGCAGGATGCGGGGCGCGATTTCGGCGAGCTGCGCGATCAGGTCCTGCGCCTTCACTTCCGTTTCGCCCATGCCGCGCCGCAACGCATTATGGTGGGCAAGAAGCCGGGCCACCTTGGGACCGATGGTGGCGAGATCGGCAAGGTCGTTCACCCGGATGGCGCGGCGCCCCACCTTGTCCTCATAGGCGGGGCCGATGCCGCGGCCGGTGGTGCCGATCTTGGCCTGGCCCGCGGCAGCTTCGCGGAGCTGGTCGAGTTCGCGGTGGAGCGGCAGGATGAGGGTGGCGTTGCCGGCGACACGCAGGTTCTGGCGCGAGACGTCCACGCCCTGCGACGACAGCTTGTCGATTTCGGCAGCCAGTGCCCAGGGGTCGATCACCACGCCATTGCCGATGATCGAGAGTTTGCCCGGCCGCACGATGCCGGAAGGCAGCAGCGACAGCTTGTAGGTGACGCCATCGATGACGAGGGTATGGCCGGCATTGTGGCCGCCCTGGAAGCGCACCACCACGTCAGCCCGCTCGGACAGCCAGTCCACCAGCTTGCCCTTGCCCTCGTCACCCCATTGGGCGCCGACCACCGCCACATTCGCCATTTCAGGCCCCTTTCAGACACAGGAACGGCCCCGCGAGGGATTGCCTCCGGAGCCGTTGCGGGCTCTTACACCATCGCAGGCCGAAGGCAAACCGGAGAAAGCGCAGCGCCACCGGGAAGCTGTTGACGTTGCGGCGCAGCAGTGCAAGCCTCCCCTCGAAATCTGCCAGCGGAGAGTGCAAAACCATGAAAATGACCGCCCTGCTGACCCTAGGCCTGATGCTCGGGGCCGCGAGCCCGGTGTTTGCCGCGGCAACACCCGAGGAGGCCCAGCACCTCACCAGCCTGTTTCAATCCTATCTCGGCTCGGAACCCGGTGTCGTCACCGTCACTGCAGCGGGAGACGCCTATGTGGCGAAGCTCGACCTGTCGCCGCTCTTCGCCAAGGTGAAGGATCCGACGGTCAGCCTGAGCCTGTCGCCCCTGCAATGGACGCTCACCGACCAGGGCGGCGGCAAGTGGAAGGTCGACCAGGACCAGGCGCTTACATTCGCCTTCGGCATCAAGGGCCAGAGCGAAACCAAGGGCTCGATCGGCTCCGTCACCTCCAGCAGCATCTTCGATGAGGCGCTGGGCGGCTTCGCCACCAGTTCGGCCCAACTGAAGAACATCACGGCCGACCAGACGGTGACCGACAAGGGCCTTGCAAGCCATATCGTCTATGCGTTCGACGGCGTGACGATGCAGTCGACGATGCAGGGCACGCCCGACAGCGCCGACGCAACATCGACCTACAGCTTCATCAACCTCAGGGAAACAATCAGCATCCCGGCTGCTGCCGATGGGTCCACGCCCGCCATGGACATTGCCATCACCTCGCCTTCGGGCAAGCAGGATGGAACGGCCAAGGGCCTGAAGCTGAAGGCCATCAGCGACATCGTGGTCTGGCTCGTCGCCAACCAGGATCCGAAAGCCATCATAGCCGAACAGTCCACGCTGAAGGACAAGCTGAGGGCGGCTTTGCCCGTGTTCTCCTCCATTTCGGGGACCAGCACACTGGACGATGTGAGCGCCACCACCTCTTTCGGGCAATTCGCAGTGAAGCAGCTGGGCTTCGGCGCCGAAATGAACGGCGTTGTCGCCGATGGCCGCGTACGCGAAACCCTCAGCTTCTCCGGCCTGCAACTGCCGCCTGCGTTGCTGCCGCCCTGGGCAGCGGGCCTGGTGCCTGACAAGTTCAACTTGGACCTCGCGGTGTCCGACTTCGATCTCGCGGCCCCGGCGGCGGTGATACTCGACAATCTCGATCTGTCGAAGCCCGATCCGCTGCCCAAGAGCCTCGACGCAAGGCTGACGCAGGCGCTGATGCCGAAAGGAAAAGTCTTGGTCACCCTCGGCCCGAGCGAGCTCCTCGCCAAGCTTTTCGACCTCACCGCACAGGGCAGCATGACGGCCGGCCCCACCACCGTGCCGGCCGGCCAGGCATTGGTGAAGCTCAAGGGCATGGACGAGACGATGGCGGCCCTGCAGGCCGGCCCCGCCGACGTGCAGCAGGCCGCCCCCATGCTGCTTCTGCTCAAGGGCCTCGCCAAGCAGGAGGCCGACGGCTGGCTGTCCTGGGACATCCAGTCGACGGAGGCCGGAGCCGTCACCGTCAACGGCGCTGACGTCACCAAGATGCTGGGCGGCGGGAAGTAGATCAGAAGGCGAGCGGCCTTGCCTGCTTGACGTGCGGAAGTTTCTTGACCGCTTCCAGCACGCTGGCGGGCGGCGCCTCGTCGATGGAGACGAGGCAGATCGCCTCGCCGCCCTGCGCCCGGCGGCCCAAGTTGAAAGTGGCGATATTGACGCCGGCATTGCCGAGAAGGGTGCCCAGCGCGCCGATGAAGCCCGGCTTGTCCTCGTTGGTGACATAGAGCATGTGCGGGCCGAACTCGGCCTCCATGTCGATGCCCTTGATCTGGATGACGCGCGCCTTGCCGTCGGAGAACACCGTGCCCGCGACCGAACGTTCGAGGTTCGCCGTCTTCACGGTGAGGCGGATATAGGTTTCATAGGCGCCCCTCTGAGTCTGCTTCACCTCGTCCACCTTGATGCCGCGCTCGCGCGCCACCACGGGGGCCGACACCATGTTGACCGTGCCGAGCATTGGCTGCAGCACGCCGGACAGGGCGGCCGACGTCAGCGCCCTGGTGTTCATCTCGCCCACGTCGCCGGCATATTCGATGACGATGCCGGTCACCGGCTCCTCCGTGAGCTGGCCCGCGAAGGAGCCGAGCTTTTCCGCCACGGCGATGAAGGGGCGGAGGCGCGGCGCCTCGTCGGCTGAAATGGACGGCATGTTGAGTGCGTTGGAAACGGCCCCGGTGATCAGGTAATCCGCCATCTGCTCGGCAACCTGAAGGGCCACGTTCTCCTGCGCTTCCCCCGTCGAGGCGCCGAGATGTGGCGTGGCCACCACGTTGTCGAGGTCGAACAGCTTGTGGCTGGTGGCCGGCTCCACCTCGAACACGTCGAGGGCCGCGCCCGCCACATGACCCGACTTCAGCGCATCGTAGAGAGCGTCCTCGACGACCAGCCCGCCGCGCGCGCAGTTGATGATACGCACACCTTTCTTGCACCTGGCCAGCGCGGCAGCATCGACGATATTGCGCGTCTTGTCCGTCAGGGGCGTGTGCAGTGTGATGAAATCGGAGCGACGGAAGATTTCATCCAGTTCCACCTTCTCCACGCCGATTTCAATGGCGCGCTCCGGCGACAGGAAGGGGTCAAACGCGATGACCTTCATCCTGAGGCCCAGAGCCCGGTCGGCGACGATCGAGCCGATATTGCCGCAACCGATGACGCCGAGCGTCTTGTTGAAGAGCTCGACGCCCATGAAGCGGTTCTTCTCCCACTTGCCGGCATGGGTCGAGGCATTGGCCTCGGGGATCTGGCGCGCCAGCGCCATCATCATGGAGATCGCATGCTCGGCGGTGGTGATCGCATTGCCGAAGGGCGTATTCATCACCACGATGCCACGCTGCGTGGCGGCGGGAATGTCGACGTTGTCGACGCCGATGCCAGCGCGGCCGATGACCTTAAGCCTGGTGGCGGCGGCTATGATCTTCGGCGTCACCTTGCTCGCCGAGCGGATGGCGAGTCCGTCATACTGCGGGATGGCGGCCAGCAGTGCATCCTTGTCCTTGCCGAGATCGGGGAGGTAGTCGACCTCCACGCCACGGTCACGGAAGATCTGCACGGCGGTTTCGGAAAGCTTGTCGGAAACGAGAACGCGGGGAGCCATCGAAGACACTCCTGATGATAAGGGAAAGGCGGGGAATGGATCAGGCGCTCGCCTGGGCATAAGCCCAGTCGAGCCACGGCATCAGCGCCTCGAGATCGGATGTCTCGACGGTGGCACCGCACCAGATGCGCAGGCCGGGCGGCGCGTCGCGGTAGGAACCGATATCGAAGGCGGCCCTCTCGGCCTCGAGCAGCTTCACCATCTTCTTCGGCACGCTCTCGTCAGCCGTCAGCGTGAGGCAAACCGAGGTGTTGGAGCGCGTCGTTGCGACCTTCGCGAGGTTCGCCGCGAAGTCACGCGCATCGATCCAGCCTTGCACCACCGCCGCATTGGCATCGGCGCGCGCCATCAAGCCCTTGAGGCCACCAAGCTTCTGGGCCCATTCCAGCGCCACGATGTAGTCCTCGACGCAGAGCATGGAGGGGGTGTTGATGGTCTCGCCCTCGAAGATGCCGGAAATCAGCTTGCCACCGCTGGTGAGGCGGAAGATCTTCGGCAGGGGCCACGCCGGCACATGGGATTCCAGCCGCTCCACGGCGCGGGGACCAAGAATGAGCACGCCATGCGCGCCCTCGCCTCCAAGCACTTTCTGCCAGGAGAAGGTCACGACATCGAGCTTGGCGAAATCGAGCGGCTGCGCGAAGGCAGCGGACGTCGCGTCGCAGATCGTCAAACCGGTGCGGTCCGCCGCGATCCAGTCCGCATCGGGCACGCGCACGCCCGACGTCGTGCCGTTCCAGGTGAAGACCACGTCATGGTCGAAATCGACGGTGGAGAGGTCTGGCAACTCGCCATAGCCCGCGGTGATCTTGCGCGCGTCCTTGAGCTTCAGCTGCTTCATCACGTCGGAGACCCAGCCGTCGCCGAAGCTTTCCCAGGCCAGCATGTCGACGGGGCGTGCGCCCAGCAGCGACCACATGGCCATCTCGACGGCGCCCGTGTCGGAAGCCGGCACGATTCCGATGAGGTGGCTCTCGGGAACCTCCAGCACCTCGCGCGTCAGCGCGATGGCACGCTTCAGACGCGCCTTGCCGAGGCTCGAGCGGTGCGAGCGTCCCAGAACATCGGTGTTGAGGAGTGTGGGCGTCCAGCCGGGAATCTTGGCGCAGGGGCCGGACGAAAAATGCGCGCATGCCGGGCGCGTAGCCGGTTTGGTGATCGTCATCTTGTGCTCCATCCTTGCAGATGGACCGGCCTTCGGTGGGGAAGGCTAGCCCGCGACCCATATCGCGCATTTTGCGACATGGCGCAAGGGGCACAAAAGAAAACGGCCCGCGCCAGGCGCGGACCGCTTCAATTCACGTACCGGCTTCGGCTCAGAAGCTGTAACGCAGGCCCACCAGAGCCTGGTTGTCGTAGGTGTCCGACGAGATGATCTGACGGAAGCGATAGCCGACGTCGGCGCTGAGATTGTCCGTGAGGCTGACTTCAACGCCGGCCATCAGCGCGTAGGTCACGCCCGATTCCTTGTCGCCGTCATGGTCCGACCAGCCATAGCCGATACCCGCGCCGACATAGGGCGTGATGATCGACTGGGTGGGAATGTCGAAGTAGAAGTTGCCCAGCACCGAGCCGAAATCATGGTTGCTGTCGCCGATACCGGCGTAGTCGACGCGCGCGTCGGTGCGCAAATGGTCGTTGAACTTGTAGCCCACGCCGCCGCCGAGCACCGCGACGCTGCCGCTGTCGTTCTTGGTGTCGAGCCAGGACCAGCCGGCGTCGCCGCGGATGTAGAAGCCAGAGGCCGTGACGACGGGTTCCGGTGCATAGGCATCGGCGGCGAGGGCCGCCGTGCTGGTGAGGCCAGCCATCATGCCGATGCCGAGCAGCGCTTTGGTGAAGAACTTCATGATCCCTTACTCCCTTGCAAACACGTCATTTGTAATGCGCATCAAGTTAGAAAGGATCCATGACTCAAGGCTGGCGCGAATGCGGCGGAAAGAAGTCGAGGCGCTTCTGTTGCCGCGAAGCCACAGGCTTTTGTACCACGGTGAAAGATGCTGTTTACGCGTTGCTTACCATGATGAGCGGCTGCACGCAGGATGCGAGATGACGTCGCGGCGTTCCTAAGCCGCGACGCTTGAACGTACACAATGGGACATTCGGCACGTCAGGAATAAAAAGAAAACAGGCCATCGGATGACCGAAGGGCTTGCGGCGCTTCGCGGCCGCGCGTTCGGAGCCTAGGCTGCCGCCCTGGCGATGGCGCCGCAAAGCTCGTCGACGATGGTGGTCACCAGGCCTTCGTCATCGCCTTCCGCCATCACGCGGATCACCGGCTCCGTGCCCGATGGGCGAATGACCAGGCGGCCGGCATTGCCCAGCCGCGCTTCGGCTTCGGCGATCATGCTGCGCACGTCCTTGTCCTGCAGCGGCGCGCCGGCCTTGAACTTCACGTTCTTCAGCACCTGCGGAAGCGGCGTGAAGAGATTGCAAACCTCGCTCACGGGCTTGCCCTGGCGCTTCACTTCGGCGAGCACCTGGAGCGCGGCGAGCAGGCCATCCCCCGTCGTCGAGAAATCGGACAGCACGATGTGTCCCGACTGCTCACCGCCGACATTGTGGCCATGCGCCCGCATGTGTTCGACCACATAGCGGTCGCCGACCTTGGTGCGCGCCAGCGTCAGCTTCTGTCCCGCCAGATAGCGCTCGAGGCCGAGGTTCGACATGACCGTGGCGACCAAGCCGCCGCCGCGCAGTTCGCCGCGCCTTGCCCACGAGGATGCGATCAGCGCCATCAGCTGGTCGCCGTCCACCACCTGGCCCTTGTCGTCTGCGATGATCACGCGGTCGGCATCGCCGTCGAGCGCAATGCCGATATCGGCACGCAATTCCCTGACCTTTGCACACATGGCTTCAGGATGGGTCGAACCGCAGCCGTCATTGATGTTGATGCCGTTGGGCTCGGCGCCAATCTGCACCACCTCGGCGCCCAGCTCCCACAGGGCGGTGGGCGCCACCTTGTAGGCAGCGCCATTGGCGGTGTCGATCACCACCCGCAACCCGTCGAGCGTCATGTCTTTCGGATAGGTGCGCTTGGCGAACTCGATGTAGCGCGCCTGCGCATCCTCGATGCGCTTGGCACGCCCGATCGTCTCTGGCGCAGCGAGGCTCATCAGCGCCGGGTCGTCGAGCATCGCCTCGATCTCGAGTTCCTGTTCGTCCGACAGCTTGAAGCCGTCTGGCCCGAAGATCTTGATGCCGTTGTCCGCGAAAGGATTGTGCGACGCGGAGATCATCACGCCGAGGTCGGCCCGCATCGAGCGCGTCAGCATGGAAACGGCCGGCGTGGGGACGGGTCCGAACAGGAACACGTCCATCCCCGCGGCCAGCAGGCCCGAAGCGAGTGCATTCTCGATCATGTAGCCCGAAAGCCGGGTGTCCTTGCCGATGACCACGCGGTGGCGGTGGCTGCCGCGGCGATAGAGATTGCCGGCGGCCATGCCGATCTTCAGCACCATGTCGGCGGTCATGGCCCCGCTGTTGGCCCGGCCACGAACACCATCGGTTCCGAAATACTTGCGGGTCATGATCACTCCCTGCCTAGAGGCCGCTCTGGTCCGGGTCGGCGGCAGCGCCTGCCACTGCCAACGCCTCGACCGTCGCCTTCACATCATGCACGCGAAGAATATGCGCTCCGTTAAGAGCCGACCACACCGCCCCGCCGACCGAGCCATTGACGCGGTTGCCGGCCTGCTTCTCGCCGGTCAGCGCACCGATGAAGCCCTTGCGCGACAGCCCCATCAGAAGCGGCACGCCCAGGGAATGATAAAGCGCGAACTGGCGGAGCACATCGAGATTGTGGCTGAAGCTCTTGCCGAAGCCGATGCCGGGGTCGGCAACGATACGGTCCCGGCTGATTCCCGCGGCGATACAGGCCTCGATGCGCACCTCCAGCCAGTCGAAGACGTCGAGGGCCACGTCGTCATACTGCGGGCTCAGCTGCATGGTCTTGGGATCACCCTGCGCGTGCATCAGGATCACCGGGCACGTTGCCTCCGCCATCGCCTGCAGGGCGGCAGGCTCATAGGTGAGGGCGGCGACGTCGTTGACGATTCTCGCCCCGGCTTTCAGCGCGGCGCGCATCACATTGGCCTTGCGGGTGTCGACCGAAACGGTGTGACCCGCCCCGGCCAGTGCCTCGATCACCGGCAGGATGCGGCGGAGTTCTTCGGCTTCCGGCACGCCTTCCGAGCCCGGTCTAGTCGACTCGCCCCCGATGTCGAGGATGTCGGCGCCCTCCTTTGCCAGTTGCATGCCGTGCGCAATGGCCCGCTCGGCCTGCGCATTGAGACCGCCGTCGGAGAAGCTGTCCGGCGTCACGTTGAGGATGCCCATGATCAGCGGGCGGTCGGCCGAGAGAAAGCCTGGCACAACCGTTCGCCGCCCCAGGGTTCCTTGCGTGAATCGGCGGGTGATGCGGCCACCGTCGCGCGTGATTTCCTCGACCAGCGTATAGGCGATCGCGGAAAGGCCGCCGAGCGATGCTCCGCGGCCTTGCGCGATCACCTGCCGGGCGTCGGGCCCGTAGACGAGCCCTGCCGGCCTTGTATAGGTCGTCGGCATCAGGCTTGCGGCTGGGGTTCCATGCCACCCGCACCGCCAGCCTTGGGCTGGCCGGTGCTGGGAACGGACGAGGATGCCTTGGTGGCCCGCTTGCCGGAATCCCCGTCGTCGCGCTTGGGCGGCGTGCCGGCGAGCAGGTTTTTGATCTCCTCGCCCGACAGCGTCTCGTATTCGAGAAGTCCCTGGGCCAGCGCCACAAGCTCGTGGTTCTTCTCGCTGAGGATGCGCCGCGCCGTCGACAATCCGTCGAACACCAGGCGCTTCACCTCCTGGTCGATCTTCTGCGACGTCTCCTCGGAGATGTTCTGCGTGCGCGATACGGAATGGCCCAGGAAGACCTCTTCCTGGTTCTCGCCGTAGGCGACGGTGCCGAGTTCCTCGGAATAGCCCCAGCGGGTAACCATGGCGCGGGCCAGACGCGTCGCCTGCTCGATGTCGGACTGGGCGCCCGAGGTCACGTTCTCCTTGCCGAAGGTCAGCTCTTCCGCGATGCGGCCACCCATCATGATCGCAAGGCGCGAGGTCATCTGGGTATAGCTCATCGACAGGCGGTCGCCCTCGGGCAGCTGCATCACCATGCCCAGCGCACGGCCGCGCGGAATGATGGTGGCCTTGTGCACGGGGTCGGCCTTCGGCACGTTCATCGCGACCAGCGCATGGCCGGCCTCGTGATAGGCGGTGAGGCGCTTCTCGTCCTCGGACATGGCCATGGAGCGGCGCTCCGCGCCCATCATCACCTTGTCCTTGGCTTCCTCGAATTCCGACTGCGTGACGATGCGCTTGTTGCGGCGCGCGGCGAGCAGTGCGGCTTCGTTGACGAGGTTCGAGAGATCGGCGCCGGAGAAGCCGGGCGTGCCGCGTGCGATGGTCTTCGCATCCACGTCCGGGGCCAGCGGCACGTTGCGCATGTGAACCTTGAGGATCTTCTCACGGCCCTGCACGTCCGGATTCGGCACCACGATCTGGCGGTCGAAACGGCCGGGGCGCAGCAGCGCGGGGTCGAGAACGTCCGGCCGGTTGGTGGCGGCGATGAGGATCACGCCCTCGTTCGCCTCGAAGCCATCCATCTCGACGAGCAGCTGGTTCAGCGTCTGCTCGCGCTCGTCATTGCCGCCGCCGAGGCCGGCGCCACGATGGCGGCCGACGGCGTCGATTTCGTCGATGAAGATGATGCAGGGCGCGTTCTTCTTGGCCTGCTCGAACATGTCACGCACGCGCGAGGCGCCGACGCCGACGAACATTTCGACGAAGTCCGAGCCCGAGATGGTGAAGAAGGGCACGTTGGCCTCGCCCGCGATGGCGCGCGCGAGCAGCGTCTTGCCGGTGCCGGGGGGGCCCACGAGCAGCGCACCCTTCGGAATCTTGCCGCCGAGGCGCTGGAACTTGTGCGGGTCCTTCAGGAAGTCGACGATCTCGACGAGGTCGTCCTTGGCTTCCTCGACGCCGGCCACGTCCTCGAAGGTCACGCGGCCATGGCGCTCGGTCAGCAGCTTTGCCTTGGACTTGCCGAAGCCCATGGCCTTGCCCGAGCCCGACTGCATCTGGCGGATGAAGAACACCCACACGCCGATCAGCAGCAGCATGGGCAGCCAGTAAATCAGCGCATTGGTCAGCACGGAATCGCTCTGCGCCGCACGGAAGGTGATCGACACGTTCTTGTCGCTCAGTTCCTTCAGCTGGTACTCGAGCAGCGGACCGGTGGTCGAGACGGTGCTGCCGTCGGACAGCTTGCCGGTGATGTTGTCGCCCGTGACCACCATGGACTGGATGGCGCCGGAATTGGCCTTCTGCAGGAATTCTGAATAGCTCACCTCGGAACTCGAGGTCCTGCCGACCTGGCCCTGGAACACGCTGAACAGCGCGAACAACAGCAGCGCGATGACGATCCAGACGGCGAAATTGCGGAATTGGTTCACGTGATCCTCACAGCTGGCCGCCCAGCCCCGGATCGGCGGACGGCAGTCTCCTGACAGGCCAATAACATAGGATGGCCCGGAAGTATTTCCAAGAATGCGCTTTTCGTAAATTCATCAGGGGCTGGCGTTGAGGCGCAGGAAGCTGATCCGGGGGGCTGGTGCCCCTGCGGGCTGCTCCACCCACGGAAACGCTTTCTGGGCATAGACCGGAACGCCCGGAATTGCCGGCAGCTTCCTCTGCGCCGCGGGGGTCACCCGGGCACCAGGCGCAGCTTCCACGAGAAAACGATTGTCCCACATCACCTTACCGGTCGGGGGCACCACCTGCGGAGCCTTCGCGATGCGCGCCGACTCGCGGGTAACCCAGAAGCTCGTCTTGCGCCGTCCGAGCAAGGCGCCGCCCAGCGTGCAGCGCACCGGACCCTGGCTGGCAGCGGCCCAGTGGCAGGCGCGTCGCAATTCCTCGGGCTCCGGCAGGGGCTGCCCGCCGCCATAGCGAGCGATGACGAGCGCCAGGATCCGCTCCTGCAATGCCATCGGCAATAAGGTGAAGGGCTTCGCGGGCAGGTGGCAGATTCCCGCCTCGTGCTCCGTCACCGACGTGGCAATCCAGCGCCGCGCCAGGCGCTCGAGAAGATCGGCAAGCTGCACACTGCGGTCGGCAAGTGCGGCGAGTCGCAGGGTCATCGGCTCGCCCAGTCGCCCCAGGGTGTGGCGCGCCCGCACCCGCTCGAAGCGCGGGTCGTCGTTCGACGGGTCTTCGATCCACGATTGGCCCCGGGCGGCCAGCCACGCGCGCAGGACCTGACGCCTGAAGCCGAGGAGTGGGCGCAGCACCGGCAAGCCGTCCCAGTTGCCCGCCGGGCGGATGCCGGCAAGGCTTTCGGGGCTGATGGTGCGCGACAAACGCATCAGCACGGTTTCAGCCTGGTCATCGAGCGTATGGGCGGTGAGCAAGGCGGTGGCCCCGTGAGCCCGGCACCACTTCGCCATGAGCCCATAGCGCGCTGCGCGGGCCGCTGCCTGGATGCCGGCGACGGGCTTCGGCTCATCGTCCCAGTGCAGAACCTGATGGGCGAGACCAAGCTTCGCCGCCCAGCTTGCGACCTCGGCCGCCTCGCCGGCGGCCTCGGGGCGCAGCCGGTGATCGACGGTCAGCACGGTTGTCGTCAGGTGGGGATGGTGGGTACGTGCCCAACGGGCCGCAAGGCACATCAGAGCGGTCGAGTCAGATCCGCCCGAAACGGCAAGCGCCACATGGCGCTCGGCCAGCAGCGGCGTGAAATCAGCCTCGATGTCAGGATGCGCAGCCGGCACGCTTGGCTTCCGCCTGGGCGCGCTTGCGGGCATCGACCGCCTTGGGATACTCGTTGCTCACCGCGGCATAGGCAGCACAGGCCTGATCGTTCTGGCCCAGCCGGTCGAGCGACATGCCGAGCTTCAGCAGGCTGTCCGGGGCGCGGCGGCTGGTCGGATATTTCTTGTAACCCTGCAGGAAATTGGCGGCGGCGCGCTTGAAGTCGTTCTCGGCATAATAGGTCTCGCCCAGCCAGTACTGTGCGCTGCCGGCGAGGCTGTGATCGGGATACTTCTGCAGGAAATTGGTGAAGCCTGTTTCGGCATCGCTGAACTGACGGCGCAGCAGGCTCTCGTTGGAGCGCTCGTAAAGCGATTCCGGAGTTTCGGTCTGCGTGGCGGCATCGGGCTGCAGCGAAACGGTCTGAATCGAATCGCCGCCGCTGGCGGGCGGCTGGGCCGCGGGTGCACCCTGCTGCACGTAATCCTGACCCGCTTCCTGCTGCGACGGCGGGACCAGAACCTGGCCCTGGAAGCCACCGTCATTGGGCTGGGCGGCGGCGTTGTCCAGCGCACCGAAGACCTTGGCGCCGGGCGCCACGCCCGGAATGGCCTGCTGCATGGTGTCGTCGGTCGAGGGCGCAGCGGCGGTGGCGGCAGGAGCTGCCGCTGCGGGTGCGCCAGCAGGCGCATCGATGGGTCCCTGCTCGATGGTTTCGACACCGTTGCTGTCGGGAATGGGTGCACCGGCCGAAGCCGCTGCAAGGCGCTTCTGCTGCGTGGGCTGCGGATCGGGTGCGACCGGCGTGGCAGAAGCGATGGCGGGCGCGGGCTTCACCGGCTGGGCAGCACCTGACTGCTGCGGCGCGGTGGCACCGGTGCTCCGCAGCTGCTTCACCTGAAACGCAAGTTCCTGCACTTGGCCGGTGAGCTGGCGCACCTGCTCTTCGAGCTGCTGCATGCGCACGGCCATCTCGGAGGCGCTCTGTGCCATGGCGGGGGTTACGAGGCCCAGTCCCACCAGGGCGGCGGCGGCGACGGAGGATTTCACGAACTTCAGCATGATCTGCACCCAGCGGCCCTCTTGAGGGGCGGATTGTTCTCGTCAGCCCCGCAACTGAACCGCAATCGCGGTGAAATTGAGGCTTTGCGAGCCGTCCTGCGCAGTGCGGTCAGCGAGTGTTACTGGTTTGCACCACCGGTGATGACGGTGACGGCGCGGCGGTTCTGCGACCAGCACTGTTCGGCATCGCACAGGGCTGCCGGACGCTCCTTGCCATAGGCAATGGACGAGATGCGGGCGCCCTTCACCCCCTGGGCGATGAGGAACTCGCGCGCCGCGGTTGCGCGGCGTGCGGACAGCGCGATGTTGTACTCGCGTGTGCCGCGTTCGTCGGCGTGGCCTTCCACCTGGACGGTCACGCGGGGGTACTTCTGCAGCCAGGCGGCCTGACGGCGCAGCGTCTCCTGCGCTTCGGGAGTCAGCGTCGACTGGTCTTCGAGGAAGAACACGCGGTCGCCGACATTGGTGGTGAAATCCTGCGTGGACCCCGGAACCGCGACGGCGCCCGGTCCGGTGTTGGCATTGAGGTCGGGCGTATTCTTCTTCGAACAGGCGGCCAGCGCCAGGAAGCAGCCAAGAACAGCAACGAACTTGAGGCTCGCCAATCGAGAAATCATTTACCCACTCCTTGTACCGGGCCCGCTCCGCCGGCCGACATGACACCTTGAAAGTCCCGGCTCAGGGACTTGCACAACATGCACTGTGAAGCAACAGGGTTAACATTCCCTGACCGCAGCCCCTGCCCCCGCCCCCGGCATGAATCGGAAGCGGGGCCGGACGCTCAACCTTCTATGAGGTCTTCGCGCCGCCGGTGATGACGGTGACGGCGCGGCGGTTCTGCGCCCAGCACTGCTCGGCATCGCACAGCGCCGCCGGGCGTTCCTTGCCATAGGCGATCGAGGAAATGCGCGCGCCCTTGACGCCCTGGGCGATCAGGAACTCGCGGGTCGAGGTGGCGCGGCGGGCGGAGAGCGCAATGTTGTATTCGCGCGTGCCGCGTTCGTCGGCATGACCTTCGACCTGTACGGTGACGGCGGGATACCTCTGCAGCCAGGCGGCCTGGCGGCGCAGCGTTTCCTGGGCTTCCGGCGTCAGCGTCGACTGGTCCTCGAGGAACAGCACACGGTCACCCACATTGGTGGCGAAATCTTGCTCGGAACCCGGGATGGCCGCCGACCCGGGGCCGGTATTGGCCTCGAGGTCGGTCTTCTTCTTGGCGCAGGCTGTGAGCGCCAGCAGCGCGGCGAGACCGGCGGCCATCTTGAAACTGTCACGTCTGTTCATTCTCGTACTTCCCGTATTCGTGTGGTCATCAGGCACCCTGCCGCATCCCCTGCAGCAGGCCACCGCTCGTAGGGCCCCCAAGCCCCGAAATCAGTTGCGTGTCACACCGCTCAATTGAGCTTTGGCGACCAGGCCGGATCCGATCCGAAACCTTCGATCGGCACCCGTTGCTCGTTGTAGCCGGTGATGTCGACCGACCAGAGCTGCGGCCCGCCCTTCTCGCCCTGCGTGTCGCGGAAGAACATCACCACACGGCTGTTGGGCGCCCAGGTGGGGCCCTCGTTGTGGAAGCCTTCCGTGAGAATGCGCTCGCCCGAGCCGTCGGGCTTCATCACGCCGATGGCGAACTTGCCATTGGCCTGCTTGGTAAAGGCGATCCACTGACCATCGGGCGACCAGACCGGCGTCGAGTACCGGCCATTGCCGAAGCTGATGCGGTTCTGGTTCGAACCGTCGGAGTTCATCACGTAGATCTGCTGCGTGCCGCCGCGATCCGATTCAAACGCGACCTGCGTGCCGTCGGGTGAATAGCACGGTGCGGTGTTGATGGCCTGCTCGTTGGTGAGCTGGCGCAGGTTGCGCGAACGAAGGTCGAGCTCGAAGATGTTGGCGTTGCCATTGTCCTCGAGGCTCATGATCACGCGCTGGCCATCCGGCGAGAAGCGCGGCGCAAAGCTCATGTTGGGGAACTGCCCCACGATCTCGCGCTGCTTGGTGTCGATGTTCATCAGGTAGACGCGGGGCTCCGCGTTGCCGAAGGACATGTAGGTGATCTCGTTGGTGGACGGCGAGAAACGCGGCGTCAGCACCAGGTCCTTGCCATCGGTGAGCGGGCGGATGTTGAACCCGTCCTGGTCCATGATGGCGAGCTTCTTGACGCGCTTGTCCTTCGGCCCTTCCTCCATCACGAAGACCACGCGGGTATCGAAATAGCCGTCGATGCCGGTGAGCTGCTTATAGATGATGTCGGCGATCATGTGGCCGATGCGGCGGTCGTTCTTCGGGCTGGTGGTGAACTGCTGGGCCGCGAGCTGCTGGCCGGTGTTCGCGTCCCACAGCCGGAACTCGACGCGCATCTTGTCGCCGTCCATGAAGGTCTGGCCGGTGACCAGCGCCTTGGCCTGGATCTGCTTCCAGCTGGCGAAGTTCGGTGTCTGGTCGAAGCTCGCGATCTTCTCGATGAAGGTGTTGGGATCGAGCGGCGCGAAGTAACCCGACCGGCCGAGATCGTTGGTGATCACCGAGGAGATGGTCCCGGCCGATTCTTCCGCCCCGCCGCCCGGAATGAAGGGCGAGATGGCGATCGGCAGCGGATCGACGCGCCCGCCGGTAATGTCGATCTCGGTCTGCGCCTGCGCGGCGCTGCCCAGCCCGAACAGGGCGAATACCACGAGGAGCGCCGCAGCGATCCGGCGCAGGTGGTGGAAGCGGAGGTCGATGGAAATCATGAGCGGGCCGGGTTCCGTTTGTCTGTCACTGCGTCGCGGTATCAGCGAACATGTTGGGGTTGAAGTTGAGCACGAGATCCTTCCAGACAGCATATTGGTCCTTGGGAAGGAAGTCGTAATTCTGGCATTGCGTGATGGCGGTGACGGTGGACTGCGCCGTGGTGCTGAACAGATAGTCGCCGGGGCCGTTCATGACCTCCGGCTGGCCGTTCACCGAGCCGTCCTCATTGAGAAGGATGTGGACCTTCACCGTGATGTTGCCCTCGCGCGCGCCGGGCGGAATGATCCAGCATTCGCGGATCTTCTGCACGAAGGCGGCAATGGCCGTGGCCGACAGCGCCTGGTCCTTGCCCTGCAGCGTCTTCTGGCCCTTGGTGGGGCTGCCGTCGGTGGTTGCATCCGAAGCGTTCGTCGTCTTCTCGTCGTTTTCCTTGTTGAGCAGGGCCTCGAGCTTCGCCGTGTCGAGCTTCGGCGGCGGCTTCTTGGGCGGCTGCGGCTTCACGGCGGGCTTCGGCGGCGCCGGCTTGGGCGGCTGCGGCTTGGGCGGCGGCGTGGTGTCCTCGATCTGCTTCGTCAGGTCGGCGAGCGCCGTCGTATCCGGCGGCGGCGGTTCGGCCTTGGGCGGCGTCGGCGGCGTGGGCTTGGCCTCGGGCGGCGGAGGCGGCGGCTCGGGCTGTGCCTCCTTGGCCGCCGTCACTTCCTTGTCGGCCACCTTCAGGGTCTGGTCGGTCTTCTTGATTTCGGCCGCCTTCTTGGGCGCAGGCTTTTCGACCTTGTCCGGGGCGTCAGGCGCGGTGGCGGTGAGCTTGTTGGCGTCCGAGATATTCGAGATGTCGACGTTGATCGCCTCGACAGGTTCGGGGTCGTAATGCGGCTTCGGCAGCACCACCAGCGCCGCGGCGAGGATCGCCACGTGAAAGGTGATGGACGCTGCGAGGCTGCGCTTCATCGTCAGTTCTGGCCCACGGCCGGGGCATCGCCCTTTGGCGCCGCGCTGTCGGCCGGTGCCGCGCTGTCGGCCGGTGCCGCGCTATCGGTTGGAACGGATGCTGCGGCATCAGCACCACCCGGCAGCGTCTCGAGGCCGATCTTCTTGAAGCCGGCATTGTTGATGGCGCCCAGCACCTGGGCGATCGGGCCATAGGTGGCGGCGAGATCGCCGCGCACCCGGATCTCCTTTTCGGGGTCGACGCCATAGAGCGCCTGGAGCTTGGTGGTCAGCTCCGCGATCGTCATCGGCTGTTCCATGAGGTAGATCGAGCCATCGGGCCTGATCGACACGGAGAGCGGCTCGACCTGGCTGTTGAGCGGCTTGGCATCGGTCTTGGGAAGGTCGATGGGAACGCCCACCGTCATCAGCGGTGCGGCGACCATGAACACGATCAACAGCACCAACATGACGTCGACGAGCGGCGTCACGTTGATTTCGCTCATCACGCCGGCGGACGAGCGCCGCCTGGCATTGCGCCGCTGATAGCCGCCCTTGGCACCCCCTGCTGAAGCACCCATCCGTTACACCCGTTCATCCAGCTGGCGGGAGATGATCGCGGAGAATTCATCCGCGAAATTCTCGAGCCTGGCGCCAATCTTCCCCGCGTCGGCAGTGTACATATTGTAGAAAATTGTCGCCGGAATGGCGGCAACGAGGCCGATGGCCGTGGCGAACAAGGCTTCCGCGATGCCCGGCGCCACGACGTTGAGCGACGTGTTCTGCGAATTGGCGATGGCCTGGAACGAAACCATGATGCCCCACACCGTGCCGAACAGGCCGATGAAGGGTGCGGCCGAACCGGTTGTTGCGAGAAACAGGAGGCGCGATTCGACGTCGTGCATTTCCTTCTGGATCTGCACGTCCATCACCTTCTCGATGCGGCGCTGCACGCCCTGGAAACCGGCGCGGAGCGCTGCATCCTGGCTGCGCTTCCATTCGCGCATCGCCGCCATGAAGATCGCCGCGAGGCCGATATTGCTGCGGTTGCCCATCGAGGCATAGAGATCTTCCAGCGACTGGCCGGACCAGAAATACTGCTCGAAACGGTTGTTCGCGGCGTTCATCTTGCGGACGGAGAAGAACTTTTCGATGATGATCGCCCAGCACCACACCGAGGCCGAAGCGAGGCCGAACATCACGAGCTTGACCACCCAGCTGGCCTGAATGATCAGGTGCCAGAGCGAGAGCTCGCCCGCCGGTGCCGTGACTGCAAAAAATATCATCCTGTCCTTCCAACTCCACCGGAGGCCCCTGCCTGAGCCGGCCCGGCGATTCCGCACTGCCCCATAATCTGAGAAGGGTCGTGCAAACATGCCAAATCTGTCGAAACTGCGGCGATTCGGGACGGTTCTCCCCAGCCCGGCGCAGCACTCCGGTGCGACGACCGAAGCTTGGCCCACATGAATCAACTATGGTTAAGGGTTTGTTACGATTCAGCTTTCGGGCATGTGCCGGAAGCGTGCTGCCATGTCTTCAGGCAATCGCCTGGGTCGCCCCCGGCCATCGACCAGCGCCACGGTCACGTCAGCCTTGAAGACGGTGTTGCCCATGAGCATCACCTGCTGGGCGATCTGGATGCGGGCGCCGGCCATGTCCACGAAACCTGTGTGGACTTCGAGGAGGTCATCGAGACGGGCGGGTCTGAGGAAGTCGCAGACCATTCGGCGGACGACGAAATTGATGTCCTGGAAGCTGGACTGGTGAATGCCGAGAAGCCTCAGGCAGTCCGACCGGGCGCGTTCACAGAAGGCCACGTAGCGCGCGTGGTAGACGACGCCGCCGGCGTCGGTATCCTCGTAGTAGATGCGAATTGGCATGATGTGGTTGCCATTCTGGATGCGGCCCGAGATGCCTGGCCATGCACTCTCAGGCATCGGATTCGTCCAGCGGCAGGACGCCCTGCATGATCTCGGGACGCTGCGGAACGGCGAAGCCCATGTGACGGAATGCGTGCGGCGTGAGCAAACGCCCACGTGGCGTGCGGTTGAGGAATCCCATCTGCAGCAAATAGGGCTCGACGATGTCTTCCAGCGCATCGCGCGACTCGGACAACGAGGCCGCAATGGTATCGATGCCGACGGGGCCGCCGCCGAAGTTGAGCGCAATGCATTTCAGGTAGCGATGGTCGAGCGAGTCGAGACCCTTCGAATCGACGTCGAGCGCGGAGAGCGCACGGTCCGCGAGCCTGACGTCGATCACCGCCACCCGCTCCACGGCCGCGAAGTCGCGCACCCGGCGCAGCAGCCGTCCGGCGATGCGCGGCGTGCCGCGGGCACGGCGGGCGATTTCCACAGCACCATCCTCCGAAATGCCGATCTGCATGACGCGCGCGCCGCGCTTGACGATTTCGAGCAGCTCGCCCTCGTTGTAGAAATCGAGCCGCACCGGAATGCCGAACCGGTCGCGCAGCGGCGTGGTGAGAAGGCCGGTCCGGGTCGTGGCGCCGACGAGCGTGAACTTGGCGAGATCGATCTTCACCGAGCGCGCCGCGGGGCCCTCGCCGATGATGAGGTCGAGCTGGAAATCCTCCATCGCCGGATAGAGCACCTCCTCCACCGCCGGGTTCAGGCGGTGGATCTCGTCGATGAACAGGACGTCGCGCTCCTCGAGATTGGTGAGCAGCGCTGCAAGATCGCCCGCCTTGGCGATGATCGGGCCGGAAGTCGCCTTGAAGTTGACGCCGAGCTCGCGCGACATGATCTGGGCGAGCGTGGTCTTGCCGAGGCCGGGGGGACCCGCGAACAGCACATGGTCCAGGGCCTCGCCGCGCGCCTTGGCCGCCTCGATGAAGATGCGCAGGTTCTGCTTGGCCTTGGACTGGCCGATGAATTCCTCCAGCCGCTGCGGCCGGAGATGCGTGTCGATGGCGTCTTCGGGCGTCTTGTGGGGTTCGCGGACGGGCGTCGTCATGCCAGCGCCAGCTCCTTCAGGGCCAGGCGGATGAGTTTCTCCGTGGGCTGATCATCGCCCGCCTTGCGCATTGCGGCGGAAACGGCCGCACCCGCCTGCGCCTGCCCGTAACCCAGGTTGACGAGGGCGGAGACGGCGTCTGCCGCCGCCGTGGGCCGCGGCGCATCGAGTTCGGCCGCGAGCTTCGCCACGTCCTGGCCGATGGGCGTGAAGGCCGGCGTCTTGTCTTTCAGTTCGAGCACGATGCGCTCGGCGAGCTTCTTGCCGACGCCATTGGCTCGCCCGATCATCGCCTTGTCCTGCAGGGCGACCGCATTGCCGATTTCGGAGGTGGAGAGCGTGGAGAGGATGGCGAGCGCCACCTTGGTGCCTACCCCCTGCACCGACTGCAGCAGGCGGAACCACTCGCGCTCGGAGACGGTGGCGAAGCCGACGAGGCGGATCATGTCCTGGCTCACCAGCATCTCGGTGTGGATTTCGGCGAATTCGCCGGGGCCCGGCAGCGCCGCAAGGGTCTTCGACGAGCAGGAGACGTGGTAGCCCACACCATTCACGTCGATCACCAGCCAGTCGGCACCCGCGGCATCGATCCGGCCCTTGAGTTTCGCGATCATCCTGCCCCCAACATTCCCTCACTGCCGTCATCCCGGCGAAGGCCGGGAACCCGCTTCTGGCGACCGCATGTGCTGACACAAAGCTGGATCCCGGCCTTCGCCGGGATGACGGTGCAGGAGGGGTGAGGTGTAAACACCGCCCGAGAACAAGTCAAGAACGCGCCAGAACTTCGGCCAGCCGCTGCGAGCCGCGATAATGCGCGTGGCAGATGGCGACCGCCAGCGCGTCGGTGGAGTCCGCCGTGCGCATCTTGGCCTTGGGGAGCAGCAGCCTGACCATGTGCTTGACCTGATCCTTTTCGGCATGGCCCGCACCCACCACGGCCTTCTTGACGGTGTTGGGGGCATATTCCGACACCGGCAGCTTGAGCATGGCGGGCGCCAGCATCAGGACACCCCTCGCCTGACCGAGCTTCAGCGTGGCGCGGGCGTCGGTGTTGACGAAGGTCTCTTCAACCGCCGCCTCGTCGGGGTCGAACTCCCTGAGGATCTCCACCAGCTGGGCATGGAGCTGCAGGAGCCGCTCGGCCAGCGAGGCGTCGCCATCGGAATGGATGGCGCCATCGGCGACATAGGTGAGCCTGGAGCCCTCCTGGCTGATGACCCCCCAGCCGGTGTTGCGGAGGCCGGGGTCGATGCCGATGATTCTGACCATCGTCAGAATCTAGCACATCACTCGCCGTTGAGCTTCGCCATCACGTCGTCGGGGATGTCGGCATTGGAGAACACCACCTGCACGTCGTCGTCCTCGTCCAGCGAATCGACCAGCTTCAGCAGGCTCTCGGCCTTTTCCTGGTCGACCGGGGCCATGGTCTGCGGCTTCCACACGATCTTGACCGAGGTCGCCTCGCCGAACTTGGCCGCAAGCGCCGAGGAGACTTCGCCGATCGATTCGAAGGCGCAGGTGACGGTGTGCCCGCTCTCGTCGGAGACCACGTCGTCGGCGCCGGCATCGATGGCGGCCTCCAGCATGGCGTCGCCGCTCGCCTTGGCGGCCGGGTAGACGATCTCGCCCACCCGCGCGAACATGAAGGCCACCGAGCCCGATTCACCCAGGTTGCCGCCGTACTTGGCGAACAGCGAGCGGACGTTGGAGGCGGTGCGGTTGCGGTTGTCGGTCAGCGCCTCGACGATGACGGCAACGCCGCCCGGGCCATAGCCCTCGTAGCGCACGTTGTCGTAATTCTCGGCATCGCCGCCGATGGCCTTCTTGATGGCGCGCTCGATATTGTCCTTGGGCATGCTTTCGGCCCGCGCGTTCTGGATGGCGAGGCGCAGGCGGGCATTGGCGTCGGGGTCCGGCAGGCCGGCCTTGGCCGCCACGGTGATTTCGCGCGACAGCTTCGAGAAGGCCTTGGCGCGCACCGCGTCCTGCTTGCCCTTGCGGTGCATGATGTTCTTGAACTGTGAATGGCCGGCCATGGAACCCTCGAGACGAACGGAATTGTGCTTGGGGCGCCTTATAGACAAGCCCCCCCGGGGGAAACAAGCCGCTTAACCATCCCTTAAACCCGCCCCGGCCAAGCTTCTTCCATCCGTTGCGTGGAGTGAGTGAGCATGAAGGCGGGACCTGGCTTGATCAATGAATTGTGCTTTGCGGCGGAGGGCCTGTCCGGAACGGCAGCCGCCTCCTCGCTGCGGAAGCTCGGCTCGATCATGGACACCGCGCCCTCCGGCCGCCTGTTCGGCGCCATTTCCACCCTCTCCGACATGTCCGCCAGGGCCGCCCGGGCCCTGGAGGAGGGCGCCCGCGACATCGGCCGCAACGACGGCAATGCCGCCGCCCGCATCGGCGAAGCCCTGCTGCATATGGACGGCCTCGCCGAAATCTCCGAAACTGTTCCCCTTCCGGCTCCGGACCAGCGCCGCGCGACGCGCTGAAGCAAGCACCCCGGATCCGGTCGAGTGACCGCCCCTTCAATTCCAGGAGCGGAAGTTCGAGGTCGGCTATCGAAGGGGGCGTGAAGTGGGCAAAGGCAGGCTGGAGGCCTTCAGCGATGGGGTGATTGCCATCATCATCACCATCATGGTTCTCGATCTCAAAGTGCCGCACGGCGTGGAACTGGAAAACCTGCGCGAACTGGTGCCGGTGTTCTTCTGCTACGTGCTGAGCTTCATCTACGTCGGCATCTACTGGAACAACCATCACCACCTCCTGCACACCGTGAAGCGGGTGAGCGGCAGCATGCTGTGGGCCAATCTGTTCCTGCTCTTTTGGCTGTCCCTCATACCCTTCACCACGGGCTGGATGGGCGAGAACCACTTCGCGCAATGGCCGGTCTTCCTCTATGCGTTGAACCTGCTGATGGCGGGCGTGGCCTATACTGTCCTGGTTCTGCGCATCGAGGCCGTTCACGGCGCGGACTCGGCCCTGGCGCATGCGATCGGCGCGGACTGGAAGGGCAAGTTCTCGCTCGTCGCCTATGTGGTGGCGATGGCGCTCACCTTCGTCGCCCCGGCCCTCGCGGTTGCCGTCACGGCCATCGTGGCGCTGGGCTGGCTGGTGCCTGACAGGCGCATCGAGATTGCCCTGGCCAAGGACGATTGAAGCGCCGGCGACAGCGCGTGAGGAGCAGCCTCACACCACCTCGTCGGGCGCAAAGGGGCATTGCCGCGAGGCGTCTGTCTCGATCTGGAATGTCGGGTGGCCGATGCGGTGATGCTCCCTGAGGCGCGCCCCGGCATCGACCAGGAACTGGTCGCCGGGGTGGCCGCCGGGCATGACCAGGTGGCAGGACAGGGCAGTCTCGGTGGTCGACAGCGGCCACACGTGGAGGTCATGGACATCGGCGACACCGGGAAGTCCGGCGAGATCGCGCTTCACCGCCGGGAGGTCGACCGAGGCCGGAACGCCCGCCACGGCGAGCGTGAGCGACTGGCGCAGGATGCCCCAGGTGGCCAGCACGATCACCAGGTTGACGGCGAGGCTCACCACGGGGTCAACCCACTGCCAGCCCGTCCACAGGATCACCAGCCCCGCCACGACGACGCCTGCCGAAACCCCGGCATCTGCCATCATGTGCAGGAAGGCGGCGTGAACGTTGAGATCGCCCTTGCGCCCGGACGCGAAAAGCAGGGCCGTGGCGCCGTTGATGACGATGCCCACTGCCGCCACCGCCATGACGATGCCGGCGACCACCGGCTCTGGGTGGATCAGCCGCTGCACCGCCTCCCAGGAGATGGCGCCGACGGCGATGAGCAGCAGCAGGGCATTGAAGAGGGCGGCCAGGATCGAGCTCTGCCCGAGGCCGAAGGTGTAATTCGCCGTGGGCCGGCGGCGCGACAGCACATAGGCGCCCCATGCCATGACGAGACCGAGGCCGTCGCCCAGATTGTGCCCGGCATCGGCGAGCAGCGCCATCGAGTTGCCGAGGAAGCCGGCGAAGGCCTCCACCACCACGAAGCCCAGGTTCAGCGCGGTGCCGATGGCGAAGGCCGCACCGAACGAGGCCGGCGCGTGGGAATGGCCGGCGTGGGAGTGGGCGTGGCGTCCATGGCCATGATCGTGGTGGTCGTGATGATGCTCGGTCAAGGGCGCGCTTCCGGGGTGTCATTTCTCATCGGCTTCGACGAAGAAAAAATCAACCGCGACGGAGCCTCAGGTCCAATGCCCTCTCCCCCGCGTCGCACTGGCTCGCCCGCCGAGGCCATTGCTGTCCTTAGGTCAGGGTGCTAGCCTCTGCGTCGATGGCGAGCAGGGGTTGTGAAATGAAATCGATTAAATGCGCGATTTTGGCAGCGGCTGCACTGGTTTCCGGCAGTCTGATTCACCCTGCGAACGCTGCCGTCGAATACGTCAGGATCTGCAGTCTCTATGGCGCGGGCTGGTTCTACTATCCCGGCTCCGACAGCTGCGTGAACCTGTATACCGGGGAGACCCGTAAGGCCACGGAAGACGGGGTCTTCTCGAGCCTGGTGACGAGATCGCCGGGGTATTGGGTCATGCGGCCAGAACTGGCCTGTCTCGGCCGGGTGCAATGGATCGGGACCTTCAGGCCGGCCGACCTCACGCTGAACACCGTGACAGCAGCCTACGAGACGCGCACCGTGCCGTTCACCCTGGGCAAGAAGGAGTTCATCTCGAGCCTCATGATGAGCGGCGGCTTTGGCGATCCGGCCAAGGGCTTCTGCATTTCGGTGAAGGATTCCGGTGGCAAGAGCCAGGTTCTGGGCTGCGCCGACATGACCTCGCTCATCGGCAGTCCCGCCACCTGGCAGATTTCGCCCGTGCGGTCGACGCCGCCGACGACGTTCACCGCGCCGTTCTCCTTCATGGGCAGCAATGCCGACGTGAAGTGGTCAAGCCTTCCCGCGACGGGCAGCATCACCCTGTCGGCCTGCATTCAGTCGGTGCTCTAGGCCGGAATCGAGAACCCTTCCCCGGCCCGTCCCGGCCGCCTCAGCTGGGCGCCACGCCCCTGAGGCGTTCCGAGCGGCGGCGCAGCAGTTCGAGCGTCACCAGCATGGCGGTCGAGATCAGCACCAGCACGGTGGCCGCGGCGGTGATCGTCGGCGAGATCATCTCGCGGATGCCGGAGAACATCTGCAGCGGCAGCGTGCGGTCCTCCGGGCTGGCGAGGAACAGCACCACAACCACTTCGTCGAACGAGGTGACGAAGGCGAAGAGCGCGCCCGAGATCATGCCCGGCAGGATCAGCGGCATCACCACGCGGAAGAACACCGTGTGGGGCGCCGCACCGCAGGAGGCGCCGGCGCGCATCAGCGTCTTGTCGAAGCTCGACAGTGTCGCGGTCACGGTGATCACCACGAAGGGTGTGGCGAGCGCGGTGTGCGCCAGGATGATGCCGAGCCTCGTTCCCACCAGGTCCATCGAGGCATAGAACTTGAACATGCCGACGGCGGAGATGATGACGGGCACGATCATCGGCGAGATGAGAATGGCCATGATCGTGGCCTTGGCGGGAAAGTTGGCACGCGACAGGCCCAGCGCGGCCAGCGTGCCGAGCGTGGTGGCGAGGATCGTCGTGGCGATGGCCACGAGGAAGCTCATCTTCACCGAACCCGACCAGCGCGGGTTGAAAAAGAAGTCGTCATACCATTTGAGCGAAAAGCCCGGCATCGGATAGGTGAAGAAGCTCTCCGAATTGAACGACAGCGGCATGACCGAGAGGATGGGCGCAATGAGGAACAGCAGCACCAGCGCCACGAAGACGCGCACCGCGTAGTACATGACGGTTTCGCCACGGGTGTAATAGGCAGGAACGGCCATGGCGCTTAACCCAGCTTCATGCGGTCGATACCGACCAGCTTGTTGTAGACGTAATAGAGGATGAGCGTGGCGGTGAGCAGGATGACGCCCAGCGCCGAGGCCTTACCCCAGTTGTTCTCGGAATTGATGGCGCGCTCGATGAAGCCGGAAATCATCTGGTCGGTCGGGCCGCCGACGATGGCCGGCGTGATGTAGTAGCCGAGGCAGAGGATGAAGGTCAGGAGGCAGCCCGCGGCGACGCCGGGCAAGGTCTGCGGCATGTAGACACGGAGGAAGGAATAGAACGGCGTGCCGCCCAGCGATTTCGCGGCGCGCATGTAGGTGGGCGAGATGGTCTTCATCACCGAATAGATCGGCAGCAGCGTGAAGGGCAGCTGGATGTGGGTCATCGCGACGATCGTGGCAAAGCGCGTCTTGAACAGCTGCGGCTCGCCGTTCAGCACGCCGATCAGGTTGAGGAACCAGGTGATGCCGGTGAAATGCATGAGGTCGGAGAACACCCCGCCATCGGTCATCAGCACCATCCAGGCGGTGGTGCGCACGAGCAGCGATGTCCAGAACGGCAGCAGCACGAAGATCATCAGGATCGAGGCCGTCTTCTGCGGCGAAGTGGCCAGCAGATAGGCGACGGGATAGCCCAGCACCAGCGTCAGCAGCGTGACGAACATCGAGATGCCCAGGGTGCGCACCAGGATGCTCTTGTAGATGGCGCGGTCGGACGGCACCGCCTCGATCGAGCCGTCGGGGCTCTGGCGCAGGTCGAGCATGGAGAGGATGTAGAAGGGGGTGTAGTCCGAGGACGAGCGCTTGATGGTGGCCCAGGTATCGGGGTCACCCCAGACCTTGTCGATGGCGATCACCGCGTCGCGGTAGGGCGGCTGCTCGATTCCGGCGACCTTGCGGCCGGTGGCGATCACCTTGGAGCGGATGCCCGACATTTCGTAATTGAGGCGCTTGCCGATGAGCGCCGTCTGCTTGTTCTTCTGGGCTTCCTTCATGTCGGCGACGAAGGCCGCGAACACCTGTTCCGACGGCAGTTCCTTGCCGTCCCAGCTTTTCAGCGCCACCACCGTCTGCGGCATGTTCTCTGCGACGTCCGGATCATAGACGGCGTTGTAGAGCATGAGGAGGATCGGCAGAACGAAGGAGAAGATGATGAAGGCGAAGAGCGGCAGCACCAGCGCCATGGCCTTGAATTTCTCGCGGCGCTCGGCGCGGGCCAGCGCCGTCTTCAGCGGCGTGCCGTCGGCGGCGCGCATCACGCCGTCAGTGGGAAGTGCCTGGGCCATGGCCATGTCGAGCTGCCTTCGTCCGGATAATCACGAAATCCGGGGAGGAGAATCCCCCTCCCCGGCCTTTGGGTGAACTGCTTACTGGGCAAGCCAGGCGTTGAAGCGCTCGCGCAGCTCGTCGCCCTTGTCACCCCAGAACTGCGGGTCCGGATAGAACACGGTCTTGAGGTTGTCGGGAGCCGACGGCAGGTCCGGCAGGATGGCCGGGTCGATCTTGGGAGCCGAGTCCTTGTTGGACGGGCCGTAGGAGATCCACTTGGTCTGATCCGCCATTCGCTGCGGGTCCGACGCGAAGGTGATGAAGCGGTAGGACGCATCGAGCTTCGGCGTGCCCTTCGGGATCGCCCACCAGTCCCAGTCCGGAGCCTGGCGGTCCCAGATGATCTTGAAGGGCTTCTTGTCGGTCTTGATGGCGTTGTAGAAGCGGCCGTTCCACGACGAGGCGAAGACCACCTGGCCGTCGGCGAGGAGCTGCGGGCCCTGGGCGCCCGATTCCCACCACACGACGTCCTTCTTGATGGTGTCGAGCTTCTTGAAGGCGCGGTCCACGCCTTCCGGCGTGCCGAGCACCTTGTAGACGTCTTCCGGTGCCACGCCATCGGCCATCAGCGCCCATTCGAGATTGACGAAGGGGCTCTTCTGCAGGGCGCGCTTGCCCGGATACTTCTTGGTGTCGAACAGCGCCTCGAACAGGTTGGCGGGCGGCTGGGTCTTCGACGTGTCATAGGCGACGACCGTCGAGTACAGGATGTTCGGCACGGCGCAATCCGTCACGTCGCCGCCGATGAACTTGGACTTGTCGAGACCGAGCTTCGACCAGTCGATGGTCTCGAAGGTGCCTTCGGCGCAGCCGGCCAGAGCCGTCTGCGTGTCGACGTCGACGACGTCCCAGGTCACGGCCTTGGCTTCGACCATAGCGCGGATCTTGGCGATTTCACCGTTGTATTCGGCTTCCGTGATCTTGTTGCCGGCGTCGATGAACGGCTTGAAGAAGGCGTTGCGCTGGCTTTCCTGGTAGGCGCCGCCCCAGGATGTCACGGTGATGTCGTCGCCCGCATAGGCCTTGGCGCCGCACAGCGCCGAGCCGGCCATCAGGGCCACGCCGAACAAAGTAGCAAATTTCTTCATATGACAGCTTCCTCCAGTGTACCGGTCAGGCCGGCGTGTTGAAACCCGGGGAGGATGCAGGCTTTCCGACGCGCAAATCTAGGCCGCGAGTCACAGCTTTGTTTTCCTCCCCATTTTTACGCTTTTTGGGCTCGCCGGCCCTCTCGCAACCCTGTGCGGAAACCCGTGCGGACCTTGTTTTCTTATAAGCGCTGCACAAGATACTAACGGCTTTTTGACAGCCGTCACTAGAGTTTTTCTACTACCTCAGGGGAAATTGAGTCATCCCTCCCACGCCGAAACCAGCGCCGGGGAGAGGCGGCCGCCGATGCGGATGGGCGCCACCATGGTGGCAAGCCCCGTCAGGTCGTCGGTCTCGACCGCAACGCCCGCCACCGTGGCGGGGCCTTCGGCGGGGCGCATGCGCTCCACCGGCAGCTTGCGCAGGAAGCGCTGCAGGGGTTCTTCCTTGCCCATGCCGATGACCGAATCATAGTCGCCGCACATGCCGGCGTCGCTCATGTAGGCGGTGCCGCCGGTCAGGATCTGGTGGTCGGCGGTGGGCACATGGGTGTGGGTGCCGACGACGAGGCTGGCGCGCCCGTCGCAGAAATGGCCGAAGGCCATTTTCTCGGAGGTCGCCTCGGCGTGAAAATCGATCAGCACCGCGTCGCAGGCGGCGCCCATGGGGCAGGCCTCGAGCTCGCGCTCGACCACCGGAAACGGATCGTCCAGCATCGGCTCGATCATCACCCGGCCCATCGCCTGCATCACCAGCACGCGCTTGCCGGTCGCGGTGTCGATCAGCGCCGAGCCCCGGCCCGGGCAGCCCTTGGGCCAGTTCACGGGCCTCAGCAGGTTGGGATAACGCTCGATGAAGATCAGTGCCTCGCGCTGGTCGAAGGAATGGTTGCCGAGCGTCACGGCGTCCGCACCTGCCGCGAGGAAGCCGAGAAAGATCTCCTCGGTGATGCCGAAGCCATGTGCCGCGTTCTCCCCGTTCACGACGACGAGGTCCGGGCGGTAGCGCTCCTTCAGCCCCGGCAGCTCGCGCGTGATCGCATCGCGGCCGGAACGGCCGACGACGTCACCAAGGAAGATCAGGCGCATGCGAAGGTCTCCCGCTCGGTCATCACATAGTCGAGCGGTGCGTCATGGAGCCCCACGGGCACCTCCTCCACCATCTGCGCGTGATAGGCGACGCCGATGGCAACCACCTTCTTCACGGCGCGCAGCTTCTCAAGCGTGCGGTCATAGAAGCCGCCGCCATAGCCCAGCCGAAAGCCCTTGCGGTCGAAGGCGAGCATCGGCACCAGCAACAGGTCGGGCAGTACTTCAGGCGCGGACTCGACCGGCACCGGAATGTCCCATGCGCCGGGCACCAGTGGCTCGCCGGGCGTCCACTGGCGGAACAGCAGCGGCTCCTCCATGCCGATCACGATGGGCAGGCACGTGCACCAGCCGTCGCGCTGCAGGCGGTCCAGCATCGGAATGGTGGTTATCTCGCTCTTGTAGGGAATGAAACCGGACACGGTTCCGGTTGCGACGCCCAGCCCCTTCGGAAGCCCGCGTTCTGCCATCGTCACGCCGGCTTCGTCCTTCAGCAGGGCATGCGCCTCCGCCCGGCGCTTCGAGGCGGCGCTGCGCGCCTGGCGCTTCACTTCGGCAATGTCCATCGGATCCCCAGCGCAGACAAAGAAAGAGTGGCGAGCCACCATGGGCCGTGAGTGACTAACGATCCCGGGTCCCTACAAGTGTAGGTGGGCGCCGTGTGGGCAAGGCCACGGCCAAGCCTAGGGACAGCTCCCATTCAGAATCGCATAGGCCCCAGGGAAAAAATGTCAGCTCACGCACCGGGCAGCCCGCCGGGGACTTATTTAGGTGCGATGGACTTGGATGTCCAACGCCCTCTTCACTTGCCCAGATGCTCGGCCAGCACCTCGAGCCGTTCCGAGGCCACCATCAGCCGCTCGCCGAGCGAGGCCTGCACCTCGAGAACCTCGAGCTGGGCGGCGTTCTTGGCCTCGCGCAGGCCGTTCACCTGTTCCTCGAGGTTCTGGATCTTCTGGATGGCTTCCGACAGCCGGTCGGCCACCATGAGTCCGGCCATCACCAGCATGCGGATATCGCCGACGTTGCCGACACTGGATTTCACCCGCTGCACTTCGCTGTCCAGCAGTTCGGCCAGATCCTTGAGATGGTCTTCCTCGCCCTCCGGACACTGCATGGTGTAGGGGCGGCCATTCACCTGGACGATCACATGCGCCATTCTGTCACTCCGGCGTGTTCGAGTGCAGTACTGCACGGATGCGTGACATGGCCGCGTCGATCTTGCCGGCGGCGGTCCTCGACGTGTCGACGAGTTCACCGGCCTTGCTGCGCACGAGGTCGAGTTCATGCGCCAGCCGTGCGCGATCGCGCTTCAGGGATTCGGCCTCGCTTTCGAGATCGACGATGCGCTTTCGGCCTTCGGATTTCACGGCTACCGCCTGCTCGACGCGCCGAAGTGCGGCCTCGAACCGCAGGAACGCCTCATCCAGTTTGTGAATGTCTGCCATCAAAGCCTCTGGTAAGATTGCAGAATTTCCCGCGAGTTACCGTTGCGCAGCATAGGATGATTGGGGGAGTCACGCAACGCCCCCGAAAGTGCTCGCCACACGCCCGGCACAATCCACGGTTCCAATTGACTTGGAAGCCCAAGGCGCTATCACCTGCCCGACCATTTAAGCCCCATTTTCCAAGGGACCCGCCGAGGCATGACCCATTATTCCGCCGAACAGACCCGCCACATGGCCAATGCCATCCGCGCCCTTTCCATGGATGCCGTGCAGAAGGCCAATTCCGGCCATCCCGGCCTGCCGATGGGTGCTGCCGACGTTGCAACCGTCCTCTTCACCCAGTTCTTCAAGTTCGACGCCGCCGACCCGCACTGGCCGGACCGTGACCGCTTCATCCTCTCCGCCGGCCACGGCTCGATGTTGCTCTATTCGCTGCTCCATCTCACCGGCTACGCCGACATGACGCTGGATGAGATCAAGAACTTCCGCCAGATGGGTGCGAAGACCGCGGGCCACCCCGAGTTCGGCCACGCCACCGGCATCGAGACGACGACGGGCCCCTTGGGCCAGGGAATCGCCAATGCGGTGGGCTTCGCCATCGCCGAGCGCCACCTCAACGCCGAGTTCGGCGACGGCCTCGTCAACCACAAGACCTATGTGCTGGCCGGCGACGGCTGCCTGATGGAGGGCATCAGCCAGGAGGCGATCGCGCTTGCCGGCCACCTGAAACTCAGGAACCTCATCGTGCTGTGGGACGACAACGGCATCACCATCGACGGCAAGGTGTCGATGTCGGACTCGACCAACCAGCTCGCCCGCTTCGCGGCTTGCGGATGGACGGTCTCGGCCTGCGACGGCCACAACCCCGGCGAAATCTCCGCGTGCCTTTCGGCCGCGCAGCATGCCGACCGCCCGGTGCTGATCGCCTGCAAGACCACCATCGGCTATGGTGCACCCACCAAGGCCGGCACCTCGGGCAGCCACGGCTCGCCGCTCGGCCCCGAAGAGATCGCCGGCGCCCGCAAGGCGCTGGGCTGGACCTACGAGCCCTTCGTGATCCCCAACGAACTGATGGACGCCTGGCGCCAGGCCGGCTCGCGCGGCACCGCCGACCGCACTGCCTGGGCTGCCCGCCTCGCGGCCTCGCCCAAGAAGGAAGAGTTCACCCGCCGTGTTTCCGGCAAGCTTCCCGCCAATTTCGATGTGGTGATCGCCGGCTACAAGCAGGAACTGGCCAAGAACCCGCCGGCACTCGCCACCCGCAACGCCTCGCAGAACGCACTCGACGTGATCAACGCCGCGGTGCCGGAAACGATCGGCGGTTCGGCCGACCTCACGGGCTCCAACAACACCAAGTCGAAGGAGCTGAAGCCGCTCGACGCCCATAACTATGGTGGCCGTTATATCTACTACGGCATCCGCGAGCACGGCATGGCGGCGGCGATGAACGGCCTGGCGCTGCATGGCGGCGTCATCCCCTACGGCGGCACCTTCCTGGTCTTCACCGACTACTGCCGCCCGTCGATCCGCCTCTCGGCTCTGATGCAGACGCGCGTCATCTACGTGATGACGCATGATTCGATCGGGCTTGGCGAAGACGGCCCGACCCACCAGCCGGTCGAGCACGTCGCCGCGCTGCGCGTCATCCCCAACCTCGCCGTCTATCGTCCCTGCGACGCGGTGGAGACTGCCGAGTGCTGGCAGCTGGCGCTGAAGGACGAGACCCGCCCCTCGGTCCTGGCGCTCACCCGCCAGAAGCTGAAGCCCGCCCGCATCGCCTATTCGGAAGAAAACCTCTGCGCCCGCGGCGCCTATGAGATCGCGTCCGCCGACAAGAAGGCCGAGGTCGTGATCTTCGCCTCGGGATCCGAGGTCGAGATTGCGATCGCCGCAAAGGCCAAGCTCGACGCGGCGGGCAAGCCCACCCGCGTCGTCTCGGTTCCCTCCATGGAAAACTTCGAATGCCAGGACGCCGCCTACAAGGCAAAGGTCCTCGGCACCGAGAAGCACCGCATCGCCATCGAGGCCGGCGTGCGCACCGGCTGGGACCGCTTCATCGGCGTCGATGGAACCTTCATCGGCATGACGGGCTTCGGCGCCTCGGCCCCGGCCGAGCTGCTCTATGCGCATTTCGGCATCACCGCCGAAGCGGTGGTGAAGGCCGCAGGCTAACCGACGGGTACGACACTTGCACCGGCATCCCTCCCCTCAATGGCGTCACCCCAGCGAAAGCTGGGGCCCCGCCTTGGGCGCGGACAGGAAGCGGGGTGCCAGCTTTCGCTGGCATGACGGCAATCTGAAACACTCTACTTTTCTCTGAAGGGAGAGATCGCATGCCCGCTTTCCGCACGCTCGACGACGTCAATGTTTCCGGCAAGCGCGTTCTCTGCCGGGTCGACCTCAACGTCCCCATCGCCGACGGCAAGGTGACGGACGCAACCCGCATCGAGCGCGTGGTGCCCACCCTGCGCGAGATACTGAACAAGGGCGGCGCCCTCATCGTGCTCGCCCACTTCGACCGGCCCAAGGGCAAGGTGGTGCCGGAAATGTCGCTCCGCCCCGTGGCGGCGGAACTCGAGAAGCAGCTCGGCCACCCGGTGAAGTTCGTCTTCACCGACTGGCAGTCCACCCCGCAGGTGGACGTAAAGCCGGGCGAATGCGTGCTGATGGAAAACACCCGCTACCACGCCGGCGAGGAAAAGAACGACGAGGGCTTCTCGAAGATGCTCGCCTCGCTGGGCGACATCTATGTCAACGATGCCTTCTCGGCCGCCCACCGCGCGCACTCCTCCACCGAGGGCATCGCGCATTTCATTCCGGCCTATGCCGGCCGCGCCATGGAAGCCGAACTCAAGGCCCTGCAGCTGGCGCTCGAGACGCCGAAGCGGCCGGTCATCGCCATTGTCGGCGGCGCCAAGGTCTCGACCAAGCTCGACCTCCTCGGCAATCTCGTGAAGAAGGTCGATGCGCTGGTGATCGGCGGCGCCATGGCCAACACCTTCCTGCTGGCCCAGGGCAATGCGGTCGGCAAGTCGCTCGCCGAGCGCGACCTCCTCGAGACGGCGCGCCACATCCTGCAGGCCGCGGAAAACGCCAAGTGCGCCGTCATCCTGCCGGTCGACGGCATCGTGGCGAAGGAATTCAAGGCCGGTGCCGCCTCGCATGATTATGGCGTCGACGCCATCCCGGCCGACGGCATGATCCTCGACGTCGGCCCCATGTCGGTCGACCGCATCAATGCCGCGATCGACGACGCCCATACGCTGGTGTGGAACGGCCCCCTCGGCGCCTTCGAGGTCGAGCCCTTCGACCGTGCGACGGTTGCCGCCGCGAAGCACGCAGCCAGGCGCACGGCGGACGGCAAGCTCGTCTCCGTGGCGGGCGGCGGCGACACAGTCGCGGCGCTGAACCACGCGGGCGTGGCGCGTGACTTCACCTACATCTCGACCGCCGGTGGCGCCTTCCTCGAATGGCTCGAAGGCAAGCCGCTGCCGGGCGTCAAGGCGCTGGAAAGCAAGTGAGCCCACCGCGCTTCTTTCTCGTGGCTCCCGAAGGGCTGGCTGCGACGCAGGTCACCGCATGTGTCAAGGCCTCATGCGAAGTGGGGGATGTCGCGAGCCTGCTGGTGCCCGCCGCTGTCGCCAAGGACGTGACGGCAGCCGCACAGGAGCTGGGCGTCGCCGTGCTTGTGGCGGGCGAGGCGCGTGACGCGGCACGCGCCGGGGCTGACGGCATCCAGGTCGAGGCCAATACCGATGACGTCGCTGCGGCGCGCGAGTCGGTGGGCAAGGACCGCTTCGTCGGCGCCCATGCGGGCGGTTCGCGCCACTTCGCGATGGAAGCCGCCGAGGCCGGGGCCGACTACATCGCCTTCGACCAGAACTCCGCGAGCGTCGGCGGTGAGCCGATCATCCGCTGGTGGTCCGACATGATGGAAATCCCCTGCGTGGCCTTCACGCCAGTGGAGCCTGCCGATCTCGACATATTGCTGCCGCAGAAGCCGGACTTCATCCGCCCGTCGGACGCGATGTGGCAGGGGCCGGACGAGGCCCGCCGCATCGTCTCGGCGCTGTCGCAACGCCTCGGAACCCCATGACACGCAAGGCCGCCCTCCTCGCACTGCTGCTGCTCGCCACCCCGGCCGGCGCCGCCACCATCGACGATGCGCAGACGGCCTATGACGCAGGCGATTTCGCCACCGCACTGGCCGATGTGAAGCCACTCGCCGAGGCCGGCGACGTCAAGGCCATGACGCTGCTCGGGCTCATGTACCGCAAGGGCGAGGGCATGGCCGCCGACACCGATGCCGCGATCAGCTGGCTCACCCGTGCGGCCGACCAGAACGACGCGCGCGCCGAACTGGCGCTCGCCATGATCTGGCTCGACCAGAAGGACGCACGCTACGACTATTCGAAAGGCGAGGCGCTGCTGCGCAAGGCGGCCGATGCCGGCCTGGCGGATGCGCAGTTCAACATGGGGCTGCTCGCCTCTGGCGCCTTCGACAACCCCACCGATTTCGCCAACGCCGCCGCCTGGTTCAAGAAGGCGGCGGACCAGGGCCACGCCGCCGCGCAGTACAATCTGGGCGTGCTCTATCTCGAGGGCCAGGGCGTCGACAAGGACCCGGTGAAGGCCGCGGCGCTGATCGGCGCGGCCGCCGACAAGGGCAATCCCGATGCCATGATGGATTATGGCGTCCTGGTCTTCCGCGGCGAGGGCGTGCAGCAGAACGAGAAGATCGGCGCACAATGGCTGATCCTCGCGGCGAAACGTGGCAACCCCATCGCCCAGAACCGCGCCGCGCGGCTCTATCTTTTCGGCAAGGGCGTCGACGCCGACCCGGTCGAGGCGATGAAATGGAACATCCTCGCCAGCAAGTCCGGCCGCAGCGACGTGGAACTGGATTCGATGCTGGCGAAACTCACCGATGCCCAGAAGCAGGAAGCCCAGGCGCGGGCCGATGCGTTCAAGCCGGTGGCGGTGAAGTAAGCGCCTTCACACGTCCTTCGCCATGTCCCTGAGCTTGAATTTCTGGATCTTGCCCGTCGAGGTCTTCGGCAGCTCGGTGAACACCACGTGGCGCGGCGCCTTGAAATGTGCGAGGCCCTGGCGGCACCAGGTGATGATCTCCTCGGGCGTCGCTTCCTTGCCGGGCCGCAGCTCGACGAAGGCGCAAGGCGTCTCGCCCCATTTCTCGTCGGGCCTGGCCACCACCGCCGCTGCCTGCACCGCAGGATGCTTGTAGAGCACGTCCTCGACCTCGATGGAGGAGATGTTCTCGCCGCCCGAGATGATGATGTCCTTGGAACGGTCCTTGAGCTGGATATAGCCGTCGGGGTGCAGCACGCCGAGGTCGCCCGAATGGAACCAGCCGCCACGGAAGGCTTCGGCGGAAGCCTTCGGGTTCTTGAGATAGCCCTTCATCACGATGTTGCCGCGGAACATCACCTCGCCCATGGTTTCGCCATCGGCCGGCACGCGCTGCATGGTTTCGGGGTCCATCACGGTGAGGTCCTCGAGCGCGTGGTAGCGCACGCCCTGGCGCGCCTTCTTCTGGGCGCGCTTCGGGCCATCGAGCAGGTCCCAGTCGTCCTTCCAGTCATTGACCACGGCGGGGCCATAGGTCTCGGTCAGGCCATAGAGATGGGTGACGTTGAAGCCCTGCTCCGACATCGCGGCCAGCACCGCCTCGGGCGGTGGGGCGGCGGCCGTGAAGAACTCGACCTTGCGGGCAAGCGGCTTCTTGTCCTCCGCCGGGGCGTTGAGGATCGTCGACATCACGATGGGGGCGCCGCAGAGATGGGTCACCTGGTGCTCGGCGAGCGCTTCCCAGATCAGTTTCGGGCGCACCCAGCGCAGCGTCACATGCGTTCCGCCGACGACCGAGATCGACCACGGAAAGCACCAGCCGTTGCAGTGGAACATCGGCAGCGTCCAGAGATAGACCGGGTGCTTCGGCATCGACGCGGTCAGCACATTGCCTTGCGCCAGCAGATAGGCGCCGCGGTGGTGATAGACCACGCCCTTGGGGTTTCCCGTCGTGCCGGAGGTGTAGTTGAGCGAGATCGCCTCCCACTCATCCTCGGGCCACAGCCATTCGAACGCCGCATCACCGCTCGCCACGAATTGCTCGTAGTCGATGGCGCCCACGCGCTCGCCATCGACGGCGAATTCCGGGTCGACATAGTCGATCACGATGGGGTGAGGCCCCGGCATCAGCGCGAGGGCGTCCCGGGCGAGTTTCGAGAATTCCTTGTCGACGACCAGGATCTTCGCTTCCGCGTGGCCGAGCGAGAAGGCAATGGTGGCGGCATCGAGCCTTGTGTTGAGCGTGTTGAGCACCGCCCCGGTCATCGGCACGCCGTAGTGGCATTCGAGCATGGCGGGCGTGTTGGCGAGCAGCACCGACACCGTCTCGCCCTTCCTGATCCCCGCCTTCGCGAGCGACGAGGCCAGCTGCCGGCAGCGCGCATAGAACTGCGCATAGGTGGTGCGCTGCTTGCCATGGATGATCGCCGCCTGGTCGGGGTAGACGGCGGCCGAGCGCGCGAGGAAGGTCAGCGGCGTCAGCGGCTGGTAATTGGCGGGGTTCTTGTCGAGGTCGGTCTCGTAGGCGGACATCCGGGCACCCTTCAATTCGTTCGGCCCCCGTTCTAGCCCGTTCTCACCCGCCGTCAAAGCCGGGCGGGGCCCTGAAGGACGCGACCAATTGCTAACTCGATTCCCGCCGCCCGGGAGCCGATAAAGACGCCAAATTCCGCCCGAGGGAGGGAGCCAGAATGAGCCGCTACCACGAGACCTATGCCGCCTGGAAACAGGACCCCGCCGGCTTCTGGGCCGGCGCCGCCAAGGGGGTGGACTGGGTGAAGCCCTGGACGGATGTCTATGCCAGGGTCGCCGGCCTCGACCGCTGGTTCGTGGGCGCGGAATGCAACACCTGCTGGAACGCGGTCGACCGCCACGTGAAGGCCGGCAACGGCGAGCGCCTCGCCGTCATCTATGACAGCCCGATCACCGGCGCCAAGGCCAAGTACAGCTATAACCAGCTCCTCGACGAGGTGGCGACACTCGCAGCGGCACTCGAGGACCTCGGCGTCCGCAAGGGCGACCGTGTCATCCTCTACATGCCGATGATCCCGCAGGCGCTCTTCGCCATGCTGGCCTGCGCCCGCCTCGGCGCCATCCATTCCGTCGTCTTCGGCGGCTTCGCGCCGCCCGAACTCGCGACCCGCATCAACGACGCCAAGCCCAAGGTCATCATGACCGCCTCCTGCGGCATCGAGCCCAACCGCGTCATCCCCTACAAGCCCCTTCTCGACCAGGCGCTCGACATCGCCGCCCACAAGGTGGAGGCCTGCGTCGTGTTCCAGCGCGAGCAGGTTCAGGCCGAGCTCAAGACCGGCCGCGACCACGACTGGGATGGCATCTGCCACGTCGCCCGCGGCTTCGGACGCAAGGCCGATTGCGTTGCGGTGAAGGCCACGGACCCACTGTACATCCTCTACACCTCCGGCACGACGGGCCAGCCCAAGGGTGTCGTCCGCGACAATGGCGGCCACATGGTCGCGCTCAAGTGGTCGATGGACAATATCTACGACATCAAGCCGGGCGAAGTGTTCTGGTCGGCCTCCGACGTGGGCTGGGTGGTCGGCCACAGCTACATCGTCTATGCTCCGCTGCTGCAGGGCGCCACCACCGTGGTCTTCGAGGGCAAGCCCGTGGGCACGCCCGATGCCGGCACCTTCTGGCGGGTGATCTCGGAATATGGCGTCTCGGCGCTGTTCACCGCCCCCACTGCCTTCCGTGCCATCCGCAAGGAAGACCCGGACGGCAACTTCATCCGCAAATATGATCTCACGTCGCTGCGCACCCTCTTCCTCGCCGGCGAGCGCGCCGATCCGGATACGGTGAAATGGGCGGAAGAGATGCTGCACATCCCTGTCATCGACCATTGGTGGCAGACCGAAACCGGCTGGACAATCGCCGGCAATCCCATTGGCCTCGGCATGCTGCCGGTGAAGCACGGCTCGCCCACGGTGGCGATGCCGGGCTATGACATCCAGGTGCTCGACGAGGGCGGCCATGAAGTGCCGCGTGGCCAGTTGGGTGCGATCTGCGTGAAGCTGCCGCTGCCGCCCTCGTGCCTTCCCACGCTGTGGAACAACGACGAGCGCTTCCGCAAGAGCTACCTCGCGCACTTCCCCGGCTATTACGAGACGGCGGACGCGGGCTACATGGACGCGGATGGTTATCTCTACATCATGGCCCGCACCGACGACATCATCAACGTCGCCGGCCACCGCCTCTCGACCGGCGGCATGGAGGAAGTGCTGGCCGGCCATCCGAACGTCGCCGAGACCGCGGTGATCGGCATTGCCGACCAGCTCAAGGGCCAGGTGCCGGTGGGCTTCGTCGTCCTGAAGTCGGGCGTCGCGCGGCCAGCCGCCGACATCGAGGCCGAATGCGTGAAGCGCATCCGCGAGAAGATCGGCGCGGTGGCAGCCTTGAAGACCGTCGTCGTCGTGCCGCGCCTGCCCAAGACGCGCTCCGGCAAGATCCTCCGCGCCACCATGCGCAAGATCGCCGACAAGGAAGAGTTCAAGACGCCGGCCACCATCGACGATCCGGTGATCCTCGACGAAATCCGCTCCGCACTCGGCAGCAAGGGGATCGGGGTTTAACCGATTCCTCCCGGCATTCACCTTGCCTCGGCTTGACCGGGGTATCCTTTTCTACGCCCACCAAAGAGGATCGCCCGGTCAAGCCGGGCGAAGGTGAGTTATGGGCGGGCCCGAGCCTTCACGCCCCCGCCACCACCGCCTTGTACAGATGCCACGTCGCGTGGCCCAGCACCGGCAGCACCACGAGCAGGCCTAGGAACATCGGCACGAAGGCGAGGAAGGTCAGCGCCACCACCAGGATGCCGAAGCCGATCATCGGCACCGGGTTCTGCAGCACCGACTTGAAGCTGTAGATGATGCCGGTGATGAGGTCGATCTCGCGGTCGAGCAGCAGCGGAATGCCGACGACCGTGGTGCAGAACAGCACCCAGGAGATGAAGGCGCCGACACCCGTGCCCATGCCGAGGAAGCCCATGCCCTCGGGCGTCGTCGTCACCACCGTCCAGAATTCTTCGAGCGACGAGAAGGACTTGAAGCCGAGGAAGATCGCCAGCAGCATCCTCACCTCGTAGAGCCACATCCAGAAGATGAAGAGCACGACGAAGGCCATCCACGCCACCTGGCGCTTTCGCTGGGCGAAGATCACCACGAGGATCTCGCCGAACTTCAGCGGCTGGCCTGATTCGATGCGGCGGCTGGTTTCGTAGAGCCCCACCGCGATGAAGGGCCCGATCAGCGGAAAGCCGACCGCGATGGGAATGATCCACCACGGCTCGTGGTAAACCTTGAGCAACAGGAACATGGCGATGCCACCCGCGGCATAGATGGCGCCGAAGAACAGCCCGATCAGCGGCGCCCTGAGAAAATCCCGCCAGCCGGCGGCAAGCGCCGCCTTCACGTCGGCGAAGGAAATCGTGTTGATCTTCACGGCCGGCGGCCGCGGCGTGAAGGCAACCGTCTCTTCGCTCGAAGTGGTCATGGTCCCTCCGGATTCGCGTTCCTGTTGCGGCGGAGAATGCCGTGTGGCGGCGGCCTCTGCAATCCGCTAGGGATGCAGCGCAACATAAGATGATGACACGATGAATTCCGCTTCTCCGGCCCGGGCAAATTCCAATGCGCGCTGGGCCGTCGCCGCCTGCTTCCTGCTCATGGGCCTGTTGATCGGGGCCTGGGTCCCGCACGTTCCCCTCGCCAAGGATCGCCTCGGTGTCGGCCCCGGCATCTTCGGCCTGGCACTGCTGTCGATCGCCGGCGGCGCCGTCATCGCCATGCCCACGGCAGGCGTGCTGATCAACCGCTATGGCAGCGCGCGCATGATCACGCTCACGGGCCTCCTGTTCTGCGCCGCCTTCTTCGCCCCCGTGCTGGCGCCGACTCTCGGCACCTTTGCGCTGGGTGGCGCCCTCATGGGCATGGCCATCGGCAGCATGGACGTCGCCATGAATGCCCACGGCATCGCCGTCGAGAAGGCAATGAAGAAGCCTATCATGTCGATGCTGCATGGCGTCTACAGCCTCGGCGCCATGGCCGGCGCCTTCCTCGGCGGGGCACTGCTGCAGAATTTCGGCGAACTGACGCAGTCCGTGACCATGGTCGCCATCTGCCTCGTGCTGCTCTTCGGCGCCACGCGCCATTTCCTACCCGGCAGCACCGACAAGGGCCTGTCAGGCTCGCATTTCGCCTGGCCGACAAAGGCCACGATCGGCCTCGGCCTGCTGTGCTACCTCGCGCTCATGATCGAGGGCTCGATCATCGACTGGTCGGCGATCTTCATGCGCGAGAACTTCGCGGTCGAGGCCGGCACCGCGGCGCTGGGCTTCGCCGTCTACCAGGGCGGCATGGCCATCTCGCGCCTCTCCGGCGACTGGATCAGGCTCAAGGCCGGTGCCGTGCGCATGGTGGCCGTCAGCGCGCTCATGACCACGGCGGGCACCGCGCTGTTCCTCGTGGCGCCCTCGCCCGTCATCGCCGTCACCGCCTTCTTCCTCGCGGGCATCGGCATCGGCAACGTGGCGCCCGTGCTCTTTGCAGGCGGCGGGCGGCTGGAGCCCACGGCACCCGGCCGCGGCATCGCAGCGGTGACGACGCTCGGCTATTCCGGATTTCTCTCCGGCCCGCCGCTCATCGGCTTCGTGGCACAGGTGACGAACCTCACCGCCGCCCTCTTCCTCACTGTCCTCGCAGCGCTTATCATCGCCATCTTCGCCCGCGCGGTGAAGGCAGCTGACACCTATTGAGGGAGGGACGGCCATGACGTTCGAGGGCAAGCGGGTCATCATCACGGGCGCCGGGCGCGGCCTCGGCGCGGCACTGGCCATCGTGCTGGCCGACAAGGGCGCGGACCTGCTGCTCACCGGGCGCAGCCGCGAGCACCTCACCGCCACCGCGGAGGCCATCAGCAACCGCACCGGTCGCAAGCCCGCCGTTCAGCTCCTCGACATGGCGGATGCTTCTGCCGTCACGCTCTTCGCCAAGGGCCTGCGCGACGCAGCGAGGCCCCTCGACATTCTCATCAACAATGCCGCGCAGTGGCTGCCCGGGAAGATGACCGAGCATGACGCGCTGGCGATCAGCCAGACCATCGCCGCCAACGTCACCGGCACCCTGCTGCTGACGCGCGGCCTCGTGCCGCTGCTGGAAAAGTCCGGCGCGGGCGACATCATGACGGTGGTCTCGATCTCCGGCATTCCCAACACCCGCCTGCAGGACGCCTCGGTTGCCTTTGCCGCCAGCAAGCAGGCGCAAGCGGCGATCAGCGACGGGCTGCGCCAGGAGCTGAAGGGCCGCCCCGTGCGCGTGCAGGCCGTTTTCCCGCCCAACATCGCCGACCTCTCGCCGCTCGACCCGCACTGGAACGCGCCGCGCGAACCCGCGTCGGCGGTCACCAACCGCGACATCGTCGAAACCATCCTCTTCGCGCTGGAGCGCCCGCGCCACGTGACGCTCGCCTCGATCGTCATCGACCCCGATACCGGCGGCCTCAACTGAAGGACCACAGATATTGAAACTGAAGAAGCGCATTGCCATCGTCACCGGAGCCGCGCGCGGCATCGGGCTTGCCATCGCCGAGCGGCTGGCGAAAGACGGCGCCACCGTGTTGCTCGCCGACGTGCTGGACAAGGACGGCAAGGCGTCTGCCAAGCGCCTCGGCGCCACCTACAAGCACTGCGACGTGTCTCAGGCCGCAGATGTCAAGGCGCTCGTGGCCTTTACGGTGAAGACGTTCGGCGCCGTCGACATCCTGGTCAACAATGCCGCCGTCTCGGCCAACAATGACTTTCTCGACGTCACCGAAGCCGAGTTCGACCGCGTCATCGGCATCAACCTCAAGGGCTCGTTCCTGATGCTGCAGGCCTGCGCGCGCCACATGGTGAAGCAGGCGCAGGCGGGGCGGAAGCCCGGCGCCATCGTCAACATGTCGTCGGTGAACGACACGCTGGCCATTCCCGGCATCGTCACCTACTGCATGTCGAAGGGCGGCGTCTCGCAACTCACCGCAGCCACCTCGATCGCACTCGCACCCCACGGCATCCGCGTCAACGCCATCGGCCCCGGGACGATCGACACCGACATGGCGCGCGGCGTGCTCTCCGACAAGGCCGCCATGGACCGCGCCATGTCGCGGACACCGCTGGGGCGCGCCGGCACCCCTGCCGAAGTCGCTGCCATCGCCGCCTTCCTCGTCTCCGACGATGCAAGCTATGTGACGGGCGAGACCATCTATGTCGATGGCGGCCGCATGCCGCTGAACTACACCGTGCCCGTCAAGCCATGATCCGCCGCGGCGTCATCGCCGACCTGCCCGCGATCATGCGCATCCGCACGGCGGTGACGGAGAACCATCTCTCGGTCGGGCAGATGGCGGAGATGGGCATCACCCCCGAGTCCATTGCCGCCGAGATGACGGCGGGCGATCTCGCCTGTTGGGTGGCCGAGGATGGCGGAGCGATCGCCGGCTTCTCGATGGCCGACCGCCGCGACGGCAGCGTCTTCGCGCTGTTCATGGACAGTGCGCATGAGGGCAAGGGCCATGGCAGCGCCCTTCTCGCGGCCTGCGAGGACTGGCTGAAACGCGAGGGCCATGCCGAGGCCCGCCTCACCACGGGACACGGCACCAGGGCCCTCGGCTTCTACCGTCGCCGCGGCTGGCGGGAGACCGGCGAAGCGGCCGAACACTTCCCCGAGGACGCCGTCCTGGTGAAGGACCTTCGGGGCTGAACCCGTCAGGCCAGCGGCCGCTCGCGCCTGACAACCACCTCGTCCTCGCCGAATTCGCGCGCCAGCTTGTGCCCGGCATAGACCGCATGCACGATCAGCCCCGGCGCGCGCGCATCGCCAATGAGCGCGAGCGATGACAGTCCCCTGCCCTTCAGCGCGTGATAGAGCGCATCCTCTCCATCGCGGGACGTGACGGGCACGAAACACGCTGCCGCGACCTCGCGCTCGGCGCCCGAGAACACGCAGCCCAGCACGGCAGCGCCCGGCTTCAGCCCGGTGACGATGCTGTTGACGATCACCGTGACGCCCAGTTCGAGCAGGCGCGCATGGGCGCGCGGCTGTTCGCCGGTCAGTTCCGACCATTCGGCCACCTTGCCCGCGCTGGTGACATAGGTGACGGCAACGCCGCGCAGCGCCATGTGCTCCGCGATGGCGGCCGCGAGATAATAGTGATCATCGTCGAAAATCACGGCGGGCCCCTTCACCTCGCTCGCCAGCACCGCGTCGGGCGCCAGCGTGCGCGGGTCGGCGTAGGACGCGATCGGAGCGCGCAGACTTCGCCCGCGGCCGTCGGTCCGCCACCGGCTGCCGGTGGCGATCACCACGTTGGCGATGCCCAGTTCGACGACGTCATCCGCCGCCATGCGGCTGTCGCGGAAAATTTCGACGTTCGAGAGCTTGGAGATCTGGTGCAGCCGCCAGTCGCGCACCCGGCCCCATTCGGCGAGGCCCGGCAGCTTCGTCTCCCACTGCAGGCGCCCGCCAGGGGCAAGCCCCGCATCGGCGATCTTCACCTCGTGTCCGCGCCGCGCCAGCATCTGCCCGGCCTCGAGGCCCGCGGGCCCCGCGCCCACCACCAGCACCTGCCGGCGCTCCTTCGCCACCGCGATCGTCTCGGGGTGCCAGCCGCGCCGCCACTCCTCGCCCATGGTCGGGTTCTGGGTGCAGCGGATGGCCGCCCCCCGGCTGTTGTGCGCGTAGCAGATATTGCAGCCGATGCACTCGCGGATGTCGTCCTCGCGGCCCACGGAGATCTTGCTGGGCAGGAAGGGATCGGCAATCGACGGCCGCGCCGCGCCGATGAGATCGACGATGCCGCGCTTCACCTGTGACAGCATGGTCTCGGGCGAGGTGAAGCGTCCGACACTCACCACGGGCTTCCCCGTGAGCGCCCGCACATGCGCGATGCGCGGCTCCAGCGAAGCTTCCTTGAAGAATCGCGAACCGCCCATCTCCTGCGAATAATCCGAGATGGTGACGTCGAAGAGATCGACCATCGGCGCCAGCGAGGCAATGAGTTCCGCCCGCTCCTCGAAGCCGCCGCCATCCTCGTTGTCGACCTCGATCCTGAGCGCAATGCCGCAGCGATCGCCAATGGCATCGCGCGTTTCCGCCAACACCTCGCGCAGCAGCCGCGCCCGTTCGATCAGCGTGCCGCCATATTCATCCACGCGCGTGTTCATCTCGCGGTCGAGGAACTGGTTCAACAGATAGGTGTGCGCGGCATAGACATAGACGACGTCGAGCCCGGCCTGCTTGGCCCGGAGCGCCGCGGCGCGGTGCCAGCCGCGGAAGGCGCGGATGTCGTCGAGGTCCATCCTCGCGCACTGCCACGGCGATTCGGCGGCGGGAAAGCTCGACGGCGCCAGCGCCACCTCGCGCGAGAGGTGGTTGGACGAGCGGATGCCGCCATACCACAGCTCCGTGCCGGCAAGGCTGCCGTGCGCGTGCACGGCCTCCGCCATCGCCGCCATGTTCCTGACGTCGCCCTCGTCCCACAGGCTGGCGAAGGGATGGGGAATGTCGTCGGACGATGAATGAATGGAGCAATATTCGGTGTTGACCACGCCCCAGCCGCCCTCGGCCTTGATCCCGCGCATGGCGGCGAGCGTGGCCGGAAGCTGGTAGCCCATGCCGGTGCAATGCGGCACCTGGTAGAAGCGGTTGGGCGCGGTCACGGGCCCGATCTTCACGGGCTCGAAGAGAATGTCGAAACGGCTGTCGCGCGGCATGAAAAAGCCTCTCCCTTTCGGGAGAGGCTAACAGTCTTCGCGGCGTTTCGGCAATCAGCCGACGCAGATCACCTGGCCGGTGAGCGCACCCTCGACGCTCTTGGCATAAGCCAACCCCACGCGCGCCGCCGAAACCGGCTCGTGGCCGGGGAAGAAGCCGTCATATTTCACGGCCGAATCCTCGAGCAGCCCCGGGCTCACCGCATTGATGCGGATGCCACGCGGCATCTCGACCGCCGCGCCCTTCACGAAGGCGCCGATGGCCCCGTTGACGGCCGCCGCATTGGCGCCCTGGCGCACCGGGTCGCGGTCGAGAACGCCGCTGGTGAGCGTGAAGGAGCCGTTGTCGTTCACATTGTTCATGCCGAGCAGCACCAGGTTCACCTGGCCCATCAGCTTGTCGTTCAGGCCCTTGCGGAACTGTTCCGGCGTCATGCTGGCGACCGGGCCGAAATGCACGTGGCCGACGCAGGTGACGATGGCGTCGACCTTGCCGAGCTTGCCGTACATGGCCTTCACCGATGCCTCGTCCATCACGTCGACCGTGAGGTCACCCGAGCTGCGCCCGGCCCTGACGATCTCGTGGCGGCGTCCCAGTTCCGTTGCCGCGGCCTTGCCGACCGTTCCCGTTCCACCGACGATGAGGATGCGCATCTTATTCGTCCTCCTGCTGGCCGCGCTTCAGCGGCTTCAGCTTGGCGAAGACCGAGTCGGCGTCGTAGCGCGGCTCGGCCTCGCGGGTCTTGGGATCTGACGGCGCGAAGGTCGGCTGCGTCTCGTCGACCTGCGATGCGGCATGGGCGGCCGTGCCCTCGACCTCGGAGGCGGGGATCAGCGTGCGCACCGGGGTGACTTCGTTGGCCGGCTTGCCGGCCTTGCGGGCCGCCTTCTGCACCGCGAAGTCGAGATCGAGCTGCGAGCAGATGCCGAGCGAGACCGGATCGACGGGCTTGATGTTCGCGGCGTTCCAATGGGTGCGCTCGCGCACCGAGGCGATGGTCGACTTGGTGGTGCCGACCAGCTTCATGACGGCCGAGTCCGGCAGTTCCGGGTGATAGCGCAGCAGCCAGGCGATGGCGTCCGGCCGGTCGCCGCGGCGCGACACGGGCGTGTAGCGCGGGCCCGCGGTCGACTTCTGCACCTGGATGTTGACCTTGGATTCGAGGATGCGCAGGCGGTGCTCCGGATCCTTCTCGGCCTTTTCGATTTCCTCGCGGGTCAGCTGGCCGCCGGTCACAGGGTCCATGCCCTTGATGCCGGCCGCCACGTCGCCGTCGGCAATGCCCTTCACCTCGAGTTCATGCAGGTGGCAGAAATCGGCGATCTGGCGGAAGGTGAGCCCGGTGTTCTCGACCAGCCACACGGCAGTGGCCTTGGGCATCAGCGGTATGCGGGACATGGCTTCGAACTCCTTGAGAACCGCTCTTCAGGTTCCCTGTCTTTACGACAGATTGTTGGGGATAGCCCAGATATAGAGGGGGCGGCTGCCCGGCGCAATCGCGAATTTCTGCCCCTGCGGGCGGGACGACAGGCCGCACCGCCAGCCCTTGGCCGGCCTTGCCTGTGACACGGTCCGGGTGCAAAGCAGCACCATGACTCGCGCGATTCTCTTCCCCGGATTGTTGTTTGCCGGCGTCCTGATGGCTGCACCGGCGCAGGCCACGGCCCCGCTCAGCGAACCGCGGCTGATCCTGCCGCATACTGCCGCCCACCAGCAGCCGCACGTGGCCCTCACCCTCGACGCCTGCAGCGGCAAGTCCGACCAGCGCATTTTCCAGGCCCTCGTCGCCAATTCCATCCCGAGCACGGTCTTCGTCACCGCGCGCTGGCTGAAGCGCAACGGGGACACCGTGCAGATGATGCTGGCACACCCCGACCTCTTCCAGATCGAGAACCACGGCGCGAAGCACATTCCCGCCGTCGACATTCCGGTCAAGATCTATGGCATCGCCGCCGCCGGCTCGCCGGAGGCCGTGCGCGCCGAGGTCGAGGGCGGCAGGCTGGCCGTGCTGGCAGCGACGGGCCGCAACCCGCTGTGGTATCGCGGCGCCACCGGCCGCTACGACACCTCGGCCATGGCCGAAATCCGCGGCATGGGAGAGGCCATCGCCGGCTACAGCATCAAGGCCGACGACGGGGCGACGCTGCCCGCCCCCGCCGTGGTCAAACGCATCGCCGGCGCGAAGGACGGCGACGTGATCATCGCCCACGTCAACCAGCCAGACCGGGCCTCGGGCGCGGGCGTCGTCGAGGGCATCCTGGCGCTGAAGGCCAGGGGCTATCTCTTCGTCAAGCTCGGCACGCCGCCGGCGCAGCCCGCGGCCCACTCCAGCTAGCGCACATCCACCCCCGCGCGGATGGCGTCCACCATCCGGCCATCGATCGAATGGCCGAGGCCTTCGAAGATCGTGAGCTGCGGCAAAGCCCCTGCATCCTTCAGCCAGCCTTCGGTGGCGCGCGCCACGGCGGGCGGCATCATCGGGTCGGCACTGCCGTGCAGCAGGGTGATCGGCGGCCAGACGGACCGCCGCGCGACCGGACCCGCCAGCCTGCCGGAGAGCGCGAAGACCCCGGCTGCGGGCAAGCCCTCCGCCACCGCGTGGAGCGCCATGATGGCGCCCTGCGAAAAGCCGATCAGCAGGCTGTCCTTCGTATCGCCGAACTGGCTGACGATCTCCTCGAAACCCGGCAGGGCTGCCGCCACCCGGGCCGGGCGGTTGGCTTCCGTCACCCCTGCGATGGAGAACCACTGGCGGCCCTGACCGTGGTTGAAATCCTCCGGCCCGTCCGGGCAATGCACCTGAAATCCGAGACCGAGGGCCTGGGCCAGCGGCGCCATTGCAGCGCCGCTGCTGCCCACCCCATGCAGGAGGATGATGCGCTTCATGCCGCCACCTTCGGGGTATCACCGAAGGCGAAGCTCGTCATGCTGATCGAGCCCCAGGAAAAGCTGCGGTGCAGGGCATGGCCGGTGCCGCCGCCCGCCCCCAGCGCCACGTATAGCGGCATCAGATGTTCCGGCGTCGGGTGCGCAAGGCGCCCGGCCTCGGTCTCCAGCACCCTGAGCAGCGCTGCCTCGTCACCCGCCTCGACCGCGGCGACGATCACGTCGTCGAGTGACTTGGCCCAGTCCGGAGCCGGCGTCCCTTCCCGCCCGATGCGCCGCAGATTGTGCACGATGGCGCCGGAGCCGACGATCAGCACGCCCTTGTCGCGCAATGGCGCCAGCGCCCTGCCGAGCGCCACGTTCTCCGCCGGAGACGCGCCATGGCGCAGCGACAGCTGCACCACCGGCACGTCTGCCTTGGGGAAGGCGAGCATCAGCGGAATCCACACACCGTGGTCGTAACCCCGGCGTCCATCTTCGGCGTAGGGGATGTTGGCGGCCTTCAGCACCGCGGCGACCTCGCTCACCACGTCTGCAGACGTCCGCGCCGGGTAGCGCATGGCATAGAGCCTGTCGTCGAAACCGCCGAAGTCATGGATGGTTTCGGGCGCGGCCGCGCTGCCGATGGTCGGCACCCGCGCCTCCCAGTGGGCTGAAATGACGAGGACTGCCCTCACGCCGGGATAGCGCTGGCCCAGCCCTTCGGTGAAGGCGCGGGCCGGGGTGCGCGACAGCGGCAGGTCGGGGGCGCCGTGGGCGATGAACAGGACGGGAAGCGTCATGGCTGAACTCCTCTTGCTCCCTGCTATCTAGTCGTCAGGGCCTGCGCGATCATCCGGGTCACGGGAAGCACACCCATTCCACCACGGGAGCAATCTGCTTCGCTGGACAAGCAACCTGCCCGCAAGGAAAAAATGCCTTGCACTCATGCCGTGCAGTGCTCACTGCGGAAAACACGCAGGAAGTTTCACCAATTCAACCTTCTTAATGAGTCTGGTAGTTCCTCTATATCGATGTAACGACTGTGACGCGGAGAATTATGGCTGTTCTGATTGAAGGGACGATGATGGCGGGTGTGATCAGCTACGTCGCCCGCGAAGTCCATCGCACCATTCGCTATCGCCTCTCGTGTTCGGCCCGCCTGCGCCAATACGTCGAATTGAATGACCCGGCGGCCTGAACCACCCACTGCCGAAGGTCCTGTTGCCGCCCCCGGGTCGGCCGCGCTGATCATGCGCTTTGCCGAAATCATCAATGAGGTCGGCAAACGACTTCACATCGGTTGCATCATGGCCGCAGGGCAGGACTGGGTCGAGGTCAGCCTCCCCGACCGTGCCGAACTTGCCGAGCACCTGAAGGTCCGCTTCCTGCCCTCGCCGGTGTCCCATGAGGTGAACGCCGCCTGGCGCACCAGGGACCGGGTCGGACTCACCTATGTTTCGGGCGGCCCTCCGGAAGAACACTTTGCCGGCCTGCCGGGCCTCTTCGACCCGCGCCCGGCCGCCGTGAAGGCCCAGTCCTGACCTAGCCGTTCACCAGCACGATCTTGCCGATGTGCTCGCTCGTTTCCATCAGCGCGTGGGCGGCGGCCGCCTCTTTCAGCGGAAAGGTGCGGAAGATGATGGGCTTCAGCATGTCGGCCCCGAACAGCGGCCACACCTTGCGCTCCAGCGCGCGCGCGATCTCGGCCTTTTCGGCCACGCTGCGTGGCCTGAGCGTCGACCCCGTGAAGGTCAGCCGCTTCAGCATGATCGGCAGCCAGTCGACATCGACGCGTGAGCCCTTCTGGAAGGCGATCATCACGATGCGGCCATGCATGTTGGCGGCCTTCAGGTTCCGGGCGACGTAGTCGCCGCCCACCATGTCGAGGATGACGTCGGGCCTTAGTCCCTTCTCCGCCAGCGCTTCGACGAAATCCCGGTCGCGGTAGTTGATGGCGAGGTCGGCGCCCAGCTCGCGGCAGGCCTGGCACTTGTCCTCGGAGCCCGCCGTCACCGCAACCACCGCGCCGAAGGCCTTGCCCAGCATGATCGCCGTGGTGCCGATGCCCGACGATCCGCCATGCACCAGCAGCGTCTCGCCTTCCTTCAGGCGGCCGCGGTCGAACACGTTGGTCCACACCGTGAAGAAGGTCTCGGGGATCGCCGCCGCCTCGACGAAGCTGAGACCGGGCGGCACCGGCAGCGCATTGTCTTCGTGCACCACCGCGAATTCGGCATAGCCGCCGCCGGGCACCAGCGCGCAGACCCGGTCGCCCGCCTCGAAGCGCCGGGCGCCCTCGCCCAGGGCCACCACTTCGCCGGCGATCTCGAGCCCGGGGGTTTCAGGCGCACCCGGCGGCGGCGGATAGCCACCCTGGCGCTGCAGCACGTCCGGCCGGTTGACGCCCGCCGCCCGCACCTTCACCAGCAGTTCCCCGGCCTTCGGAACGGGCACGGGGATGGTCACCGGTGTCAGCACCTCGGGCCCACCCGGGGTGGCGATGGCGATGGCAGTCATGTTCTTCATCAGGGTCCTCCGAGGCACGTCCGCTGCAGTTTGGGTTGAACTCCAGCCCCCCGCAATGACAAACTGACCAGCCTGTGGAAGGAGTGCCGCGCCATGAGTTTCGAAGACCTGCCGAAGAAGCCCTCCGGCGTCATGCTGGGCGAAAACCTCGACCTCCTCTCGGTGTCCGAATTGGAACACCGGGTCGGCCAGCTCGAGTCGGAGATCCTGCGGGTGAAGGCGGCGATCCAGTCGAAGCAGGCGTCGAAAAATGCCGCGGATGCATTTTTTCGCTCCTGAGCCTCTCGATTTGGCACAACCGGGCCCTTCAGGTTGCGCGTGTTAAGACTTAGGTAAGGAATTAACGATATTTCTGGAATCGTAATCCTTGACCGGATTGCTCCGAGTGGCTCCCGCCACTCTTGTTTGACGCCTCCCTGTTTGAAACTTTCAAGCCGCGCGTCCACTGCGCGGCTTTTTTTGGCCGGGTGGCACCGCTCTTGCTTTGGGATTTCCGGGGGCGGCGTTCGATCATTGACCTTGCGGGTAACCCGGTTCATGATCGCCCGAAGCTCCGTACCAAGATAAACGAGAGCCCGAGGAAATTCCCATCATGTCGCCTGCCAAAGCCTCACCCGTCACCGTCGACTTCATGTCGCGCTTCACCGCGTCCGACCAGTTCGACCGGGTGTTCCGCGAAGGCATGGGCCTGGTTGAGGAAACCGCCAACTACCTCGATGGCCCCGGCCGCCAGGATGCCCGCCTGCTCGACCGCCACGGCGCCGTCGCCTACGCCACCGAAAGCATGCGGCTGACCACCAGGCTGATGCAGCTCGCCTCCTGGCTGCTCCTGCAGCGCGCCATCGGCGCTGGTGAAATGACCCAGGACGACGTCCGCAAGGAGCGTCACCGCATCAGCCTTTCCGACATCGGCCGCGGCAAGCCGCTGAACGGGTCCGAGCAGCTGCCGCCGGCCCTCTGCGACATCGTCGAGCGCTCGCTGTCGCTGCACCAGCGCGTGCTGAAGTTCGACGCCATGCTCAACATGCAGGCCAAGGCCGACATGGGATCCGCCCCCAGCCCGGTGTCGAACCAGCTTGACCGGCTGGCCGCCGTCTTCGGCGCCCGCCCGTAAAAATCCACGCACCTGTTGCCTCGACCCGGCGTTGACGGCAGAACATGCTGCCCAACGCCCGGATCTGCCCTTGCGCCTGCGCCTGACCATTGCCGTCATGATGTTCCTGCTGCCCTTGGCGGCAGGCGCCGCCACGCCGCCGCCGCTGCCCCAGACCGAGGCCGACCGCCAGTCCTTCGCCGATACCGTGTGCAGCGAGATTGACAACCAGGCCACGGCCCACGGCCTGCCGCAATCCTTCGTCGCGAGGCTGATCTGGAAGGAGAGCCTGTTCGACCCCGGTGCGGTCAGCCCCAAGGGCGCCCAAGGCATCGCCCAGTTCATGCCGGCGACGGCGAAGCGCCGCGGCCTCGACGATCCCTTCGACGCCAGGAAGGCGGTGGCCGCGTCCGCGGCCTATCTCGACGACCTGCGCACCATGTTCGGCAATCTCGGACTTGCCGCTGCGGCCTATAATGCCGGCGAGGACCGGGTCCGCAACTGGCTCGCGGGTTCGGGCAGCCTGCCCTACGAGACGCAGGACTATGTCTATTCCATCACCGGCCACGGCCATGACGAATGGAAGGCGGAAGGTGCGCGCTTCGACATTCCCGCCCTCGGCGCGGCCGGCAGCTTCGTGGAGCAGTGCCGCAGCCTGGTGACGCGCGAGCTCTCCCCCCAGGCGATCGAGGTGAAGCAGGCCAACTGGAAGCCATGGGGCGTGCTGCTCACCGCCAATTTCTCGGAAGCCCGGGCGCTTCAGTCCTTCCGCGTCATCCGCAACCGGTTCGACATCATCGCCGACGAGGATCCCCTGGTGGTGCGCAAGCTCAACCGCTCGATGGGGCGGCGCAAGATGGTGCGGGTGATGATCGGCCGCGACTCCCGCGCCGAAGCCCAGTCGCTGTGCCGCGAGCTGACGGCGCAGGGCGGCGTCTGCCTGGTGGCGCGCAACTAGCAAGGTTTGCCTCGTGCACCGCGCTATGGTCTAGTCGCCGCCCTACCCGATGCCCGCAAGCCGGAGACGCCACTTGACCCTTCGTTCCGTGAAGACCCTCGCCGCGGCCCTGCTGATGCTGCTGGCGCTGCCCGCCGCGGCCCGCGCCAGTGACGTCGATGACTGCCGCAGCAAGACCGAGTCCAGCAGCGAGGCGCTCATCAAGGCTTGCAGCGCCGTGATCGCCGCCGGGCAGGCGAGCCCCGCCGACATGGCCTATGCCTATTACCGGCGCAGCATGGTGACCTCCGCCAATCCCAACATGGACGAGGCGCAGGTCATGGCCGACGTCAGCAAGGCGATCGAACTCGATCCGAAGCTGATGGAGGCCTATGCCTTCCGCGCCCTCGCCTACAACCACGCCATGCAATATGACAAGGCCGTCGCCGACCTCACCCAGGCCATCGCCCTCGCGCCGGACCGCTGGGGCCTCTATTCCCTGCGCGCCATGATCTATGCCCAGAAGAAGGACGACAAGAGCGCCCTTGCCGATTACCAGTCGGCGCTGAGCCACGATCCCCCGGCCAGCAGCGCCGACCTCATCCGCCAGCGGATCGGGAAGCTGCAGCAGCAGACGCCGCAGTAGGTTTCCCTCCGCCTTCACTCTCGACCTGGCACAGCACCCTCGTCCGTGTATCTACGGACGCGAGAACGCGCCCTGATTGCCGGTTTCGCCATTTGTCACGGATGAAATTCCGAAATATGGTTAAAATGGATTTAAGAATCTACTTGCATTCATAGATTCCTAGTATTAATAGCTACGTAAGTTTGAATATATGAAAATTACCAGCGCGGGTCAGGACCACGCTTGATGCTGGGACAGGGGCTGAAGCCCCAAATGATGAAGCGGTCGCGTATTGCGTAAGGGGAACGTTTCATGAAGATGCATCTCAAGGCCCTCGGTGTCACCGCGCTGCTCGGCGCCGCTGTGGCGCTGTCGGCATTCACCGTGCCGGCCGGCGCTGCCGAACGTCCGTCCGCCCAGTGCACCTCGCAGGACAAGGCGGGGGCCAGCCCCACCCGTCTGCATGGCTGCGCAGCGACCACCTACGGCCTGACGCCGCTCGGCCTTCGCCGCGCCCTCGAGCCTTCTTCCGGCCGCGGCACCGACGACTCGACGCCGCACCTCGCATCGGCAGCAGCCCCTGCCGCGTCCGGCGGCCAGGCGGGAGCCCCCGGCGGCAAGCCGATCGAGGATCCGCCGCTCCCCAGCTATGATGGCGACCAGCCGTCGCTGGCGGCCAGCGCTTCGACCTCCAGCGCCGGTAACGGCCGCGGCGGCCGCCATGGCGGAAACGGCAACAACCACTGACGCGGGCCCTCGGGCATCGATCATTGATTTCACAGCGCCCCCGGGCGCTGTTTTTTTATCTGGGGCGCGATCCTGAAACGCAAAAAGCCCGGCCGCAGGGGCCGGGCTTCGGTCGTCCGGATGGGACGCGTAATTACTTGTTGAGGAACGAGAACTTCTGGTTGAACTTGGACACGCGACCGCCGCGGTCGAGCAGCGTCTGCTGGCCGCCGGTCCAGGCCGGATGCGACTTCGGATCGATGTCGAGGTTCATCGTGTCGCCCGACTTGCCCCAGGTGGTGCGGGTCTGGAAGGTGGTGCCGTCGGTCATGACCACGTTGATCATGTGATAGTCGGGATGAATGCCTTGCTTCATGGCGAATACTCTCTCGATGGCGGGAATTGCCCCGCACAGGGACTTGCGAATTCCGGGTTCGGGCGCGGCTATACAGGAGATGGCAGGGCGGCGCAACCCCGGCCCGGCCGTCCATGGGGTGGCCTGCGGCAGGCTGCCCCTGCGGCGCTCGCCCGCTTCCATTCCGCCCGTCATCGGCTAGAACAGCGGGCATGAGCAACCCCTATGAAGACGAGGCCCGGCGTCGCCCCAAGAGCCGGAACCTCCGCCCCCTGCTGCGCCTCACCCCCTTCCTCCGCCCCTACCGGCGGGAGATGATCCTGGCGCTCATCGCCCTTCTCGCCGCCGCCGGCGCCACGCTGACGGTTCCGGTCGCGGTGCGCCGCATCATCGACAACGGCTTCACCGCCGACAATGCGGCCCTCGTCGACAAATACTTCCTTGCCATGCTGGCGGTCGTCGTGGTGCTGGCGCTGGGCTCGGCCATGCGCTTCTACTTCGTCATGTGGATCGGCGAACGGGTGGTGGCCGACATTCGCGACGCGCTGTTCAGCCACCTCCTCGAACTCAGTCCCGGCTTCTTCGAAACCCAGCGCTCGGGCGAAGTGCTGTCGCGCCTCACCGCCGACACCACGCAGATCAAGTCGGCCTTCTCGTCCACCGCCTCGATCGCGCTGCGCAACGTCGTCATGCTGATCGGCACCATCTTCATGATGGTGGCGTCGAGCCCGCGGCTCGCCGGCCTGTCGCTGCTCGCCCTGCCGCTCATCGTGCTGCCGCTCGTCACCTATGGCCGGCGGGTGCGCAGCCTGTCGCGCCTGGCGCAGGACACGCTCGCCTCTTCTGCCGCCTTCGCCCAGGAGCGGCTGGTGGCCGTCTCCACCGTGCAGGCCAACGTGCAGGAAAGCGCGGCGCGCAGTGCCTTCACCAGCGCCACCGCGATTGCCTTCGGCGCCGCCGCCAAGCGCACCTTCGCGCGCGCCGTGCTCACCGCCCTCATCATCGGCGTTGCCGCCGGCGCCGTGGTCATCCTGCTGTGGTACGGCGCCAGCGCCGTGATCTCGGGCAGCATGTCGCCTGGCACGCTCGGCCAGTTCCTGATCTATGCCATCCTCGCCGCTTCCTCGATGGGCCAGCTCTCCGAGGTCTGGGGCGAGATCCAGCTTGCCGCCGGTGCATCCGAGCGCATTTCGGAACTTCTCGAGGAGAAGCCGCAGATCGAGGCGCCGCCCGTGCCGCAGCCGCTGCCGCGCCCGCCGCAGGGCCGCCTGGCCTTCGAACGCGTCACCTTCGCCTATCCGACGCGGCCCGACGGCGCCGCCCTGGTCGATGTCTCCTTCGCGGTCAGGACCGGCGAGACGGTGGCCATCGTCGGTCCCTCGGGTGCGGGCAAGACCACCATCTTCGCCCTCGTCCAGCGCTTCTTCGACCCGCAGAAGGGTGTGGTCAGCGTCGACGGCATCGACGTGAGAAAGGCCGTGCCCCAGGACGTGCGCGAGCGCATCGCCGTGGTGCCGCAGGAAACCGTGATCTTCTCGGGCTCGATCATCGACAACATCCGCTTCGGCAAGCCCGAGGCGAGTGCCGAAGACGTGCTGGCCGCCGCCCGCGCCGCGCGCGTCGACGAATTCGCCGAGCGCCTGCCCAAGGGCTACGACACGGAAGTGGGCGAGCGTGGCGTCACCCTTTCCGGCGGCCAGCGCCAGCGCATCGCCATCGCCCGAGCCATCCTGCGCGACGCGCCGATCCTGCTGCTCGACGAGGCAACGAGCGCGCTCGACGCGGAAAGCGAAGCCTTCATCCAGCAGGCGATCGAGAAGCTCACGGCGAATCGCACCACGCTCGTCATCGCCCACCGCCTCGCCACGGTGCGCAACGCCGACCGCATCCTCGTCCTCGAAGCCGGCGAACTGGTGGCGGAAGGAACCCACTCCGAACTCATCGCCACGAGCCCGCTCTACGCCAGGCTCGCCAAGCTGCAGTTCACCGCGCAGGCAGCGGAATAGCGGCATCGGGCTGCCGCAAGAGCCCTCATCCGGCCTGTCGGCCACCTTCTCCCATTGGCGTCGCCAACGGGAGAAGGGACCGGGGGCGATGAAGTCCCTTCGTGATCACATGCAACACCGATGCCCCTCCATCCCCTTCTCCCGTCCGCAGGATGGGAGAAGGTGGCCAACAGGCCGGATGAGGGCCTCTCGCCGCGAGTCCCGCCGCAGCGAACCTCAGCGTTCCGTCAGCTTCAGCTCGATGCGCCTGTTCCTTGACTTCGCCTCTTCGGTCGAGCCCGGGTCGATGGGCTGGAACTCGCCGAAGCCGGCCGCCACCAGGTGCTGCGGCTGCACGCCGTTGGCGATCAGGAAATTGACCACCGCGATGGCGCGCGCCGCCGAGAGGTCCCAGTTGGACTTGAACTGGGCCGACTGGATGGGGTCGGTGTCGGTATGGCCATCGACCCGCAGCACCCAGGCGATGTCGGGCGGGATTTCGGTTTCGAGCTGCTTCAGCGCATCGGCGAGCTTCAGCATCTCGGCCTGGCCCTCGGCGTTCAGCGTCGCCTGGCCCTTGGGGAACAGCACTTCCGCCTGGAACACGAAGCGGTCGCCGACGACGAGGATGTCGGAGCGCTGCGACAGGATCTGGCGCAGCCTGCCGAAGAACTCCGAGCGATAGCGCGTCAGCTCCTGCACGCGCTGGGCAAGGGCCGAATTCAGCCGCTTGCCGAGATCGGCGATCTGCGCCTCGGACGCCTTGTTCTTGGTTTCGGAATCGGTGAGCAGGCCGTTCAGCGTCTGCAGCTGCCGGCGCATCGCGGCGATCTGCTGGTTCAGCAGCTCGACCTTGGCCAGCGCATCGGCGGAGATGGTCTTCTCCTTGTCGAGCGAGGTCTGGAGGCCGGTGATGGTGACACTCGCCGCATCGCCCTTGGCGCCCGCACCTTCGAGCATCGAGGTGAGCTCGGCGGTCTTGCTCTTCTCGGCGGCGAAATCATCCTGCAGGGCGGTGAGCGAGGATTCGGCATCGGCCTTGGCCGCCTTCTCCAGCGCCAGCAGCTGCGTCAGTTCGGCGATCTGGGCGCGCAGCTGGCCAAGCGCGGAGTCCTGCCCCGTGATCTGCCGCGCCAGCAGGAACTGCGACACGATGAACACCGACAGCAGGAAGGTGATGACCAGCAGCAGCTGGGCCATGGCGTCGACGAAGCCCGGCCAGTAGGCCTCCTCCGTGCCGCGTCCGCGTCGCCTGGTGCGCCCCACCATTTACGGACGCTCGTCCTCGCGCGCCCTGGCCATGCCGCGCGACAGGGGGCCTGTGGCGCGGATCAGCAGGCGCTGGATTTCATTCTGCTGGGTCTGCTGGCCCTGCGCCCACTGGCGCACGATCTTCTGCTCCTCGCGCATCTGCGACACGAGGCCGGCAACAGCATCGGCCAGCTGCTCGATCGAGTCGGCGTCGGCCCGCGGCGGGGGCGCCGCGGCGGGACCCATCACCGGGGGGCTGAGGGTCACGGGCTTCTGGTTGTCGATCGTGTAGGTCAGCTTCTCGACGGCGCGCTGCAGCGCCTGGATCTCGGCGCGCAGCAGCTGCGGCGCGATCGAGGCCTGGGTGGCGCCCTGCACCGCCAGCTCAGCACCGGAGCCGGCCGCGACGTCGGTGATCGACGACAGCCAGTCCTCGAGGTCGATGTAGAAGCGGTTCTGCGCCTGGGCCGCCTTGAGGTCGAGGAAGCCGAGGATCAGCGAACCCGAAAGGCCGAGCAGCGAGGACGAGAACGACAGGCCCATGCCCTGCAGCGGCGCCTGCAGGCCGCGCTTCAGCTGGTCGAACAGCGTTGCCGACTGGGTGGAGCTCACGTCGAGGCCCTCGATGGCGCCGCCGATCGATCGCACCGTCTCGAGCAGGCCCCAGAAGGTGCCGAGCAGGCCGAGGAAGATCAGCAGCCCGACGAGATAGCGCGACAGGTCGCGCGATTCATCGAGACGGGAGGCAAGCGAGTCCAGCACCGAGCGCATGGTGAGGGGCGACAGGGTGGCATCCTGCTGCCGGTTCTTGAGCAGGAAGGCCATCGGCGCCAGAAGGCCGGGCGGGCTCGCGCCGTCGTCCTGGCCGCCCTCGCGGAAGCGGTTGACCCAGTTCACCTCGCGGAACAGCCGCACCACCATGCGGAAGGAATGGAACATGCCGAACACCAGCGTGCCGACGATCACGCCGTTCAGCGACGGGTTGGCCATGAAGGCCTGCACCAGCCCCGGCAGCATCACCACCACGAGGATGCCCACAAGGAGGATGAACACCGTCATGTGCACGAGATAAACCCGTGGCGGATCAAGGGGTTGGGTCGACGAAGGTTCAGCCATCATATGGTTCCGGCGCGTTGCGCGGTTGGTTTGCCGTCAAATCTAGACGATTGCGTGGCCCGGGGGGAGGTCATTTCCACGGAGCCGTTTTCGCCGACCCTCCCCATCCGTCCGCGGGCCGGAGTTCACGTCCAGCCTCCGGCAGCCTTGAAGGGGATTTCGGGAGAATGCACTCTTGTACCCTATCGAGCGCGCGCTGTCAAGGATTTTATTCCAAGGCGGAGGGACGCAGGCCGGCGCGGCCTCAGTCCATCGACTTGTTGACCTCTTCCGTCATCTTCTTGGCGTCGCCGAACAGCATCATGGTGTTGTCGCGCCAGAACAGCGGGTTGTCGACGCCGGCATAGCCCGACGACATGCCGCGCTTGATGAACATCACCGTCTTGGCCTTCCACACCTCGAGCACCGGCATGCCGTAGATCGGCGACTGCGGGTCGTCCTTGGCGGAGGGATTGGTCACGTCATTGGCGCCGATGACGAAGGCGACGTCGGCCTGGCCGAAGTCGGAGTTGATGTCCTCGAGCTCGAACACCTCGTCGTAAGGAACGTTGGCTTCCGCCAGCAGCACGTTCATGTGGCCGGGCATGCGGCCGGCCACCGGGTGGATGGCATATTTGACCGAGACGCCCTCCTTCTTCAGGTGGTCCGCCATCTCGCGCAATGCATGCTGCGCCTGCGCCACCGCCATGCCATAGCCCGGCACGATGATGACCGAGGCGGCGTTCTTCATGATGAAGGCCGCATCCTCCGCCGAGCCCTGCTTCACGGGCTTGGCCTCGCCCTTGGCGGCAGGACCGGCACTCTCGCCGCCGAAGCCGCCGAGGATCACCGAGATGAAGGAGCGGTTCATGCCCTTGCACATGATGTAGGACAGGATCGCACCCGATGAACCGACCAGCGCGCCGGTGATGATGAGTGCCGTGTTGTGCAGCGTGAAGCCGATGCCCGCCGCCGCCCAGCCCGAGTAGGAGTTGAGCATCGAGACGACGACCGGCATGTCGGCGCCGCCGATCGGGATGATCAGCAGGAAGCCCAGCGCCAGCGAGATCAGGATGATCGCCCAGAACCACAGCCACATCGGGTTCATGAAGAACAGCGCGATGCACAGGACGAGGGCTGCGCCCAGCGCGATGTTGATGGCGTGCCGCGCCGGCAGCATGATGGGCGCGCCCGACATGCGGCCGTCGAGCTTCAGGAAGGCGATGATCGAGCCCGTGAAGGTGATGGCGCCGATGGCGGCACCGAGGCTCATCTCGATGCGCGAGATCTTCTGGATCATGCCGTCGACCACGATGTGGAAGGCTTCCGGCGCATAGAAGGCCGCGAGCGCCACGAACACCGCGGCGAGGCCGACGAGCGAGTGGAAGGCCGCGACCAGCTGCGGCATCGCGGTCATGGCGATCTTCTTCGCCGCCGTGCCGCCGATGACGGCGCCGATGCCGAGGCCCAGCAGCACGAGAATGATGACCAGCGGCGAGAGCTGCATGGTGGCGAGCGTGGTGAGGATGGCGATCGCCATGCCCACCATGCCGTAGGTGTTGCCCTGGCGCGAGGTCGCGGGGGACGACAAGCCGCGCAGCGCCATGATGAACAGCGCGCCGGAGACGAGGTAGAGAAGGGCTGCGAAATTGGCCGACATGCGCCTACTTGTCCTTCTTCTTGTACATGGCGAGCATGCGGCTGGTGACCATGAAGCCACCGAAGATGTTGATGGAGGCGAGGATCAGCGCGAGGAAGCCGAAGATCATCGCCACCACCGAGCCCGAGGCCAGCGCGCCGACGCCCACCGCGAGGATGGCGCCGACCACGATCACCGACGAGATGGCGTTGGTGACGCTCATCAGCGGCGTGTGCAGGGCGGGCGTGACGTTCCACACCACGTAGTAGCCCACGAACACCGCCAGCACGAAGATGCCGAACAGCGAGACAAACGGATCGATCGCTTCCATCACTTGGCTCCGAACATCACTTGGAAGTAAACATGGGGTGCACCAGCGCGCCGTCCTTGGCGATCATGGTGCCCTTGATGCATTCATCGGCGTCGTCGATCTTGAGCCCGCCATCCTTGATCATCAGGTCGAGGAAGTTCGAAAGGTTCTTGGCGAAGAGCGGCGAGGCGTTGCCGGCGAGCTTGCCGGCGAGGTTCACCGTGCCGACGATCTTCACCCCCTTGTGCTCGACGATCTGGTCGGGCTTCGACAGCGGGCAGTTGCCGCCGCGCTCGACCGCGAGGTCGACGATGATCGAGCCGGGCTTCATGCTGTCGACCATCTCCTCGGTGATGAGGACGGGCGCCGGACGGCCCGGGATCAGCGCGGTGGTGATGATCACGTCCTGCGTCTTCATATGGTTTGCGACGAGGGCCGCCTGCTTGGCCTTGTCCTCGGTCGAGAGCTCCTTGGCATAGCCTCCGCTCGTCGCCGCATCGGCGATGTCGGCATAGACGAACTTGGCGCCAAGGCTCTTCACCTGCTCTTCCGTCGCCTTGCGCACGTCGGTGGCGGACACGATGGCGCCCAACCGGCGCGCCGTGGCGATGGCCTGGAGTCCCGCGACGCCCACGCCCATGATGAAAACCTTGGCGGCGGGCACGGTGCCGGCGGCGGTCATCATCATCGGAAAGGCGCGGGTGAAGTGGAAGGCGGCGTCGACCACCGCCTTGTAGCCGGCGAGATTGGCCTGCGAGGACAGGATGTCCATCGACTGGGCGCGGCTGATGCGCGGCATCAGTTCCATGGCGAAGGCGGTGACGCCCGAGGCCGCGATGGCGTCCAGGCCGGCCTTGTCCCCATAAGGTTCGAGGCCCCCGATGAGGAGGGCCCCGCGCTTCAGTGTGGAGAGGAGTTCGCCCGAGGGGCGGCGCACCGTGAGCACGACGTCCGCATCGCCGGCGACCGCGGGCACGATCTTCGCGCCCGCCGCGGCGAAGGCCTCGTCCGGGATCGACGCGCCAGTCCCGGCGCCGGCCTGGACGATGACCTCGGCCCCCTTCTTGATGAAGGCCTTGACCGTGTCGGGGCTGGCCGCAACGCGGCTCTCCCCGGCTTGAGTTTCCGTGGGAACCGCGATTTTCATGGGCGCGCCGTCAGCTGACCATGAAGGCCGTGAACAGGCCGAAGATCGCCAGCCAGCCCATTGCCAGGTACCAGTTGTTGCCGGCCCGGAGGTCGACGACCAGCGCGATGACGCCGACGATGAGGCCGGCAAAGCCGATCAGCACATTGCCGTGGTCGATGAAGGCGAAGGCACAGAGCGCCACCAGCACGTAGCAGCACATGATGGTGAGCACGATGGCGCCCTTGAGGAAGCCGGCATAGGTGTTGTGCGCCTGATCGTAATCCATCGCGCTCGACGTGTGCGTGCCGTGATCGGCCATTGAGTCCCCCAAAAATCCTGAAATTCGGTCCTGGGGCTTTTGTAGCCACTCCCGTCCAAGGCTGCAAGCGGCGCGGAATTCCGCGCGGCGATCCGTCACGCGAGCCGGGCGAGGTCTTCCAGGTTGCTGAAAACATAAAGCGATTCCGGCAGCTCGTGGCCGTCCCAGCGATAGGTTTCGGCGCGCGCAAAGCGTGCCCCCACCCCCTGATAAAAGGCTACAGCCGGGGTGTTTTCCGTCAGCACGCCCACCGACAGCGCGCGCCCGCCCCCGGCGAGCCATTGCGCCGCCGCACGGGCGAGCAGCCCGCGCCCGATCCCCTGCCGGTGGTGGCGGCGCAGCACGTAGAGCGCAAAGACGTGCCCGTCGGCGCCCTCGACGAAGGCGTCCCCCGGCCTCCCCGCGCGGATGAAGCCCGCCGCCGCCCCTGCCCGCTCGGCAAGGAAGGTCACCATGCCCTCGACCGCGAGATAGCCGCTCCACCGGGCGATGCGGTCGTCCACGTCCACGTTGTCGAGCACGCTGTCGGGAACGATCCCGCGATAGGCCTCGCGCCAGCTCGCCACATGCAGCCGCGCGATCGCCTCGGCATCGGCGACGGTGGGGATGCGATAGGTAATCTCGGTCACGGTCTGCCGTCCTTCGATGTCCCCCTCCCCCTTGTGGGGAGGGGTAGGGGTGGGGGTCGTGCCGCGTGACGGCTGCTGAACCGGGAGCCGCGCCATCACCCCCCACCCCCGCCCCTCCCCACAAGGGGAGGGGAGTTTGAGCTACATCTTCTCCAGCTCGTCGATCATGCCGGAGATCACCGAGAGACCCTTGTCCCAGAACTTCGGATCGGCCGCATCGAGGCCGAAGGGCCGCAGCAGGTCGGAGTGGTGCTTGGTGCCTCCGGCCTTCAGCATCTCGAAATACTTGTCCTGGAAGCCCTGCTCGCTCTCGCGGTAGCGGGCATAGAGCGAGTTCACCAGGCAGTCGCCGAAGGCATAGGCATAGACATAGAAGGGCGAGTGGATGAAGTGCGGGATATAGGTCCAGAAGGTCTCGTAGCCCTCGCCGAACTTGATCGCATCGCCGAGGCTCTCGTGCTGCACCGACATCCAGATGGCGTTGATCTGTTCCGGCGTCAGTTCGCCCTCTTTCCGCGCCTCGTGCACCTTGCGCTCGAAGCTGTAGAAGGCGATCTGGCGCACCACCGTGTTGATCATGTCCTCGACCTTGGAGGCGAGCAGGATCTTGCGCTTCTTCGGGTCGGTGGTCTTGGCCAGCATGGCCTGGAAGGTCAGCATCTCGCCGAAGACGCTTGCCGTTTCCGCCAGCGTCAGCGGGGTCGATGCCATCAGCGCGCCCTGCTTTGCCGCCAGCACCTGGTGCACGCCATGGCCCAGCTCATGCGCCAGCGTCATCACGTCGCGCGTCTTGCCGAGGTAGTTCAGCAGCACGTAAGGGTGCGCCGACGGCACGGTGGGATGCGCGAAGGCCCCCGGCGCCTTGCCGGGCCGCGACGGCGCGTCGATCCAGCGCTTGTCGAAGAAGCCCTGCGCGATCGCCTTCATCTCGGGCGCGAATTGTCCGTAGGCGGAGAGAACCATCTCCTGCGCTTCCGTCCACGGCACCTCGCGGGTGTCCTCGGCAGGGAGCGGCGCATTGCGGTCCCAGTGCATCAGCTGGTCCTTGCCCAGCCACTTCGCCTTCATGCGGTAATAGCGGTGCGAGATCTTCTCGTAATTGCGCCTGACGGATTCGACCAGCGCCGCCACCACCTCCGGCTCCACGCGGTTCGACAGATGCCGCGCGTCGGAAATGTCCTTGAAGCCGCGCCAGCGGTCGGAAATCTCCTTGTCCTTGGCGAGCGTGTTGGTGATGAGCGTGAACAGCTTCACGTTCGCACCGAAGGTTTTCGCCAGCGCGTCGGAGCCCTTCTTGCGCACCGCCTCGTCCGGGCTCTGCATCATGTTGAGTGTGGGCTCGAGGGTCAGCTTCTCTCCATCGACCTCGAAGCGCAGCCCTGCCATGGTCTCGTCGAACAGCCGGTTGAAGGCGGAGGACGAGGTCTGGGACTTCTCGAGGAACAGCTCCTCCAGCTTGTCGTCGAGCTGGTAGGGTTTCTCCATGCGGAGGTTGTCGATCCACGGCTTGTAGTGCGCGAGTGCCGGAACCTTCATGGCCTCGGCCAGGGCCTTGTCGTCGATGCGGTTCAGTTCGAGCTCGAAGAACAGCAGCAGCGTCGAGATTTCGGTGAGCCTGGCGGAGACATCGCCATAGAACTTGCCGCGCTGCGAGTCCGTCGTGTCGCCCACGTAATAGAGCTGCGCGTAGGAGCCGGTGCGGCCGAGCAAGTCCGACAGCGCCTCGTAGTCCTTCAGCGCCGCCGCGAGCCCCTCGCCCGGCAGCGTTGCCAGCTTGCCGCGGTATTTTTCCGCGAAGGCCTTTGCCAGCTCCTCGCCCTTCTTCATGTCGGCGGCGAATTTCGGATCCTCGGGCGCGGCATAGAGGTCGGCGAGGTTCCATTCGGGAAGCGGTCCGAGCGTCTGGGCGGTGGCGGTCATGAGGCGTCCTTCGCAAAGCGTGAACGGCTGATATGGCGCAGCGAATGAGCTTCGGCAACCCGGGGGCAGATGAATTTGATGTCATCCTGCCGCCATCAGAGAAGGCCACCTTGTCTTGCATCACGAGATCTCACCTTGCCCCGGCTCGACCGGGGCACCCTTTCCCGTGGCCCCGAAAGGATGCGCGGATCAAGTCCGCGCAAGGTGAGTTTGGCGCGAGGCCGCCTTACCGCAGCGCCCGCAGCGCGTTCAGGATCACCGCGACGTCGATTGCCTCCTGCAGCAGCGCGCCTTCCACCACCGTGATGTAGCCGAACGCCGCCGCCAGCATCGCGGCGAAGGACAGGCCCAGCCCCGCCAGCACGCTCTGCACCGCGATGGCGCGCGCCCGGCGGGCGGCCGACAATCCCTCGGCAAGGCGCGTGAGATCATCGACCAGCAGCACGGCGTCCGCGGATTCGGTGGCCGCGGCCGACCCGGTGGCCCCCATCGAGATGCCGACGTCCGCCACCGCGAGGGCAGGCGCATCGTTCACCCCGTCGCCCACCATCAGGGTCACGCCCGACCTCCGCTCGGCGACCACGATCGACACTTTCTGCTCGGGCTTCAGCCCGCCGCGCAGCAGGTCGAGGCCCAGCCCTTCGCCGATCCTGTCCACCACCGCCTGTGAATCGCCCGAGGCGAGAACGATCCTCTCGATGCCGGCCTGCCGCAACCGCTCCAGCGCCAGCGGCGTTTCCGGCCGCACCGCATCGGCGAGCAGCAGATGGCCTGCGAGACGGCCTGAAATCGCCAGCGCCGCCAGCGCCGTGCCGGCCTCGCGCTGGGGCCGGGGCAAAACTGGAAGTCCCAGACGGCGCGCCACGAAGTCATGCCCGCCCACGATCACGCTGTGGCCGTCGACCCTGCCTTCCAGCCCCTCGCCCGCCGTCTCGTGCACTTCCTGCGGAGAGGACAGCGCCAGTCCCCGTGCCTGCGCGGCGGCGACGATGGAGGCCGCCGTCACATGCGCCGAGGCCTGCTCGAGCGAGGCGGCGATGCGCAGCATCTCGTCTGGTTCCCAGCGCGCGGCGGGAATGATGCCCGCCAGTTCGGCACGCCCCCTGGTCAACGTGCCGGTCTTGTCGATCACCAGGTTCACGGCGCGCGCCATGGTTTCCAGCACCGGGCCACCCTTCATCAGCACGCCGCGCCGCGCCGCCTTGCCCATGCCCGCGATGATGGCCACCGGCACGGCGAGGATCAGCGGACACGGCGTGGCCGAGACCAGCACCGCCAGCATGCGGATGTGGTTGCCCGTCAGAAACCAGGTGGCCCCCGCCAGCCCGACGGTGACCACGAGGAACACCAGCGCATAGCGGTCGGCCAGCCGCACCATCGGCGCCTTGGCCGCCTGGGCGGCCTGCACCAGGCGCACGATGCCGGCATAGGCGCTCTCGGCGGCGGGCTTGCTCGCCTCCATGTCGAAGGCGGCGTCGAGCGAGCCTGCGCCCGATTGCACGTCCTGGCCCTCTGCGCGTTTCACGGGCACCGATTCGCCGGTCAGCGCCGCCATGTCGAGCAACGCGCGGCCATTGGTGACCCGGCCGTCCACCGGCACGACGTCGCCCTGGCGGATCAGCAGGAGGTCGCCCGGGCGGATCGCATCGATGGCCACCTCCTCGAGGTGACCATCGTCATAGCGCAGCGCCGTCTTGGGCGCCCGCGCCAGCAGCGCCTTCATGTCGGCCCGCGCCCGGTTGGCGGCATAGTCCTCGAGCAGCTGGCCGCCGGCATACATCAGCGCCACCACGCCCGCCGCCAGCGTCTCGCCGAACAGCAGCGCCGCGGAAATCGACAGGCCCGCCACGATGTCGAGCCCGATCTCGCCGGCAAGGAGCGAGGTGACGATGTCGACGAGCAGAACCGCCAGAACCGCGGCTGCGGCGAGGCCGAAGATCCAGCCCTGGAAGGCTCCGAGCCCCGCGAAGGGCACGAGCAGGCCGCCGGCGAGGCCGGCGCTGGCAATGATGAACAGGATGATGCGGATCGGGCTCAGAACATCGCCTCCCGGTTGTGCAGTTTGCCGCCTGTGCATTGCGGCGCCATGACGGAGATCAAAAACGGCCTTTGTTCAAACGATTGCGAGTGTCTCCAAACGTGGCTCTTCATTAACGGCGCCTTTACCCTCCCCTGTCACCTTAGCGGGCAAGGAAGAGACGAGTCGCTGCTGAGCCCGGATGCCCGGTCCGGATCGTCTCGTCCTCAGGCCAAGAAACACATAAAGAAGAAGACCACAGGCGCATGGCTGTCCGCGTTCTCATTGTCGAAGACGATCCGGCTCAACGTAGAATTCTCGAGGAAATGGTGCGCCGCTTCGGCTGCGACCCGATGCCGGTCGACGGCGGCATGAAGGCCCTTGAGGTGCTGAAAAGCCAGTCCGGCGGCACCATCGAACTGGTCATCCTCGACCTCAACATGCCGGAAATGACCGGGCTGGAATTCCTCGACCGCATGCAGGCGATCCGCGGCGACCTGCCGGTGATCGTTCAGACGGCGCAGGGCTCGATCGAGACCGTGATCAAGGCGATGCGCGCCGGTGCGGACGACTTCGTGGTGAAGCCGGTCAGCCCCGAGCGCCTCAAGGCCTCCGTCCAGAACCTGCTCAAGGTCAACGCCCTCACCGAGGAGGTGAAGCGGCTGAACAAGAAGGTCGGGGGTGCGCTCAGCTTCTCCGACCTCATCGCCTCCTCGCCCGCCATGGCCAACGTGATCCGCCTCGGCCGCCGTGGTGCGGCATCCAGCATCCCGATGCTGATCGAGGGGGAATCCGGTGTGGGCAAGGAAATGATCGCCCGCGCCATCCAGGGCGAAAGCGACCGCGCGGGCCGCCCCTTCGTCGCCGTCAACTGCGGCGCCATTCCGGAAAACCTCGTCGAGTCCATCCTCTTCGGTCACGAGAAGGGCGCCTTCACCGGCGCCACGGCCAGGCACATGGGCAAGTTCCAGGAGGCCGATGGCGGCACGCTGTTCCTCGACGAAGTGGCCGAACTGCCGCTCGACATGCAGGTGAAGCTCTTGCGCGCCATCCAGGAAGGCGAGGTCGACCCCGTCGGCTCGCGCCGCCCGGTCAAGGTCAACATCCGGCTGATCTCGGCCACCAACCGCAACATGATCGAAATGGTGAAGGCCGGGCAGTTCCGCGAGGATCTTTATTACCGCCTCAACGTTTTCCCCGTCATGGTACCCCCGCTGCGCGACCGCAAGGAAGACATTCCCGCCCTCGTCGAACACTTCATCACCCGCTTCGCGGCCGAAGAGGGCCGCAAGGTGCGCGGCATCTCGGCGGAAGCGCTGGGGCTGCTCAAGGCCTATTCATGGCCCGGCAACGTGCGCCAGCTCGAGAACACCGTGTTCCGCGCCATGGTGCTGTGCGAGGGCGGCCGCCTCGACGTCGAGGACTTCCCGCAGATCGCCTCGCTGGTCGAGGGCTACGAGATCAGGATTCCGCCGGCACCTCAGCTCGCACCCCGGCCCGCCCTGCCGGCAGGCGCGGCGGCAATCGCCGGCGGCATGCCCAAGGGCGGCACGGCAGTGGCCGATGGCGTGGCCTTCGGCATTCCCGTGGTCACCGAGGGAGGCCACATCCGCAAGCTCGAAGAGGTTGAAGCCGACATGATCCGCCTCGCGCTGGCGCGCTACCAGGGCCAGATGTCGGAAGTCGCGCGCAAGCTCGGCATCGGCCGCTCGACCCTCTATCGCCGTATGAAGGACCTCGGTCTCGAGGAAGCGGCGAGCGGCTGATCGCGGTCTCTCGGTTGCAGCAATGGGCTTGCAATTGAGTGTGATTTGACATTCTGTCCCGCCGACGCTGTGAAGGGGTCCGGGACGGCCCGGTGCAAGTGGGATTTTTCGATGAAGACGTTAGTCAAGGCGAGCATTGTGGCGCTGTCGGCGGGGATCCTGCTGGGCGGATCGGCGCTGGCCGATTCCGCGCCGAAGAAGAAGCCCGGCTTCTTCGAGCAACTGTTCGGCAGCTCCGGTGATACGACGCCGCGCCGCCACCGCAACCTGTTCGGCAGCTTCAAGGACGATCCGTTCTTCGGAAGCGACCCGGCCCCGCAGAAGCCGGGTCGCGGCAAGGTGCAGATCGTCGATTCCGCCGACCCCGAGGCCGACCCCGGCTTCGGCATGGGCAACCTCACCTATGTGCCGCCCAAGCTCGCCACCCTGAGCGGCATCGCGCTCTCGGGTGCAGCCCCCACCGATCCCGCCGCCGCCGCGATCTATGCCCAGCTCGGCGCCGACGGCCCGTCGCTGCGCGTGCTGCCCGCCGCGCGCGATGCCCTTCTGGCGCAATATGCCGCCCAGTCCTACCGCCCGATCTGGCTCGCCGACGGCAAGCTGACGGCGCGCGGCAAGGACGTGCTGAAGCTGCTCGCGGCCTCCGCCGCCGATGGCCTCGAGCCGCAGACCTACCTGCCCACCGGGCTGTCCGGTTTCGACGCGGCGCTGCCCGAAAACGATGCCGCCGCCATGGCCCGCCTCGACATCGACCTGTCGGCGGCAGCGCTGCGCTATGCCCATGACGCCTCGGGCGGCCAGTTCGACCCCGCCCTGCTGTCGCGCTACCACGACCTGCAGCCGCCGTGGGTGGCGCCGGCCAAGGCCATCAAGGTGGTGGCCAACTCGCCCTTCGCGGCTGACTACCTCGCCAGCCTGAACCCCACCCATCCGGCCTATCTCGCCATGAAGAAGGCGCTGGCCGAGCTGCGTGCCGAACAGTCCAAGCCCAACGCCAACCCGATCGCCGACGGCGACCTGGTCAAGAAGGGCGGCAGCGACCCGCGCATCGAGGCGGTGCGCAGCCGCCTCGCCGAACTGGGCTTCGAGGCTACTCCCGCCGACGATGCCGAACCCGACGTGCTCGACGCCGAACTCTCGGTGCAGCTCCGCCTGTTCCAGAAGCAGGTCGGCCTGAAGGTGACGGGCGTGCTCGGCCCCCAGACGGTCGCCGCCCTCAACAATGCCGCCACCGGCGGCAGCGTCGACAAGCTGCTCGACAACATGGAGCGCATCCGCTGGCTGCCGCGCGACCTCGGCGCGCGCTATGTCTTCGTCAACCAGGCGGCCTTCGAGGCCCAGGTGATCCGCGACGGCAAGCCGGAGTGGGAAACCCGCGTCATCGTCGGCAAGCCGACGACCCAGACCCCGGTGTTCAACGACGAGATGGAAATGGTGGTGTTCAACCCCTCCTGGGGCGTCCCGCCGTCGATCATCGCCAATGAATACCTGCCCAAGCTGCGCCGCGACCCGGCCTATCTCGACAGGCTGGGCTTCAAGGTGGTGACGCCCAACGGCAAGGTCGTATCGTCGAGCTCGGTGAGCTGGGACAGCTACGGCGCCAAGGTGCCCTATGGCATCCAGCAGCCGCCGGGTGAGAAGAATGCCCTGGGCGAGCTCAAATTCCTGTTCCCCAACACGCATGACATCTACATGCACGACACGCCGATGCGTGAACTCTTCGCGCAGGATGTCCGCGCCTTCAGCCACGGCTGCGTGCGCGTCCAGAACCCGCGCGAGTTCGCCTCCGTGGTGCTCGGCTGGTCGCCCGACGAAGTCGCCGCCAAGGTCGAAACCGGGGTGAGCGAGACGGTGCGGCTGAAGCAGAAGATCCCGGTGCACCTCACCTATTTCACCGCCTGGCCGGATGCCGCGGGCAACATCGTCTACTTCAACGACATCTACGGCCGCGACAAGCCGATCGAGAACGCCCGCTCGGCCACCATGGTGGCGCAGCGCTGACCGGCGCTCTCCGCCCGTCCGATCCGGCAGAGTCCGCGCTATCCCCCGCAAAATTTGCGGGCCCTGCCACCCGTGGTTCAACCCGGCACAACCCGCTCGGCATTAAGCTGCTGTTAAACATAACCATTTACCATTCCCATTAAGCCGCCTCATGGTGGCCGCATTCTTGTTTGAAACGCGGTTCCAGTGTAAGCCATACCCGGGATGGGGGTTGGCAGGCTGGACAGGCACCAGAGGAACCGGAACACCGGTTGTAAGTGGGGTATGGGTTTGGACTGCAGGGAAGCCGGACATCGGAACGTGATTCAGCGCTGGAAGAAGATCGCGGCAACCACATTGGTGGCGGCGGTGATTGCCGTGGGCGCGTTCCTGAACCTGAACGAGCCGGCCCATTCGGGCGGCGAGACGCGCAGCGTGTCGCTCTACCATATCCACACCAAGGAAAGCATCACCATCACCTACATGAAGGACGGCCAGTACGTGCCCTCCGCCATGAAGAAGCTGAACTACTTCCTGCGTGACTGGCGCCGCAACGAGGTGATCACCATCTCGCCCCGCACCATCGACCTGATGTGGGAACTGCACGCCGACCTGGGCTCCAAGGCCCCCATCCACATCGTCTGCGGCTACCGCAGCCCCAAGACCAACGCCTTCCTGAAGTCGATCGGCCGCAACGTCGCGCGCCAGAGCCAGCACATGGTGGGCCACGCCATCGACCTCTATTTCCCCGACGTGCCGACCATCAAGATCCGCAACTCGGCGCTGGTGCGCCAGGTCGGCGGCGTCGGCTATTACTCTTCCGGCGGCGGCCCCACCGGCTTCCTCCACATCGATTCCGGGCGCGTGCGTCACTGGGGTCCCGCCATCAGCGAATTCCAGATGGCCCAGATCATGCGCGACTATCGCCGCACTGTCGGCGCCCGCCTCAACAAGGACGGCATGCACGCCGTTCCCGAGGTCGAGGTTGCCGCTGCCGATCCGACCGCCGCCCGCCTGCCCTCGCAGCAGGACAGCGCCGACGACGAGGGTGATGACGAGGGCACGGTGGCCCAGCAGCCCTCGGCCCGGAAGAAGATCCCGCTCGAGACCGGCTATTCCAATGGCGACAACCAGGAACTGGCCGGCATGAGCGCGGATGCCTCGACCGCGCCGGCCAAGCCGCGGCTGAAGCCCGAAGCGGCTGACACCACGGAGGCCGTGGCCTCCGCCGATGCGACCACCCCCGCCGACGTCATTCCCAAGCCGCGCCCCAAGCCCATCGAGGTGCTGATGATGGCCGCGGTGAACATGAAGATCGTTCCGGCGTCCGCTCCGCCGGAAGACCCGACCGCCCGCCCCTCGCCCGTCGCCGGCAACGGCCAGGGCGTGGTGATCGCCCCCGAGACGATGACCGAAACGGCCTCGCTCGAATCCAACGCCGCCGCCAAGTCAAGCCTCTCCGAGGAAATCGAGAGCGGCGACGCCAAGAACGTGCCGACCATCCGCACCATCACCGCCTCGGCGTCGGGTGACGACCTGTTCTGGTGGCCGCAGCAGCTGGTGTTCGATTCGAACAAGGCGGTCCGCCGTGACGGCGCGCCGCAGCAGTTCACCCCCGGCGCCACCGCGGTGGCCACCATCCTGCCCGGCGTGAGCGACGCCCAGGCCGACGAGCAGCCGGCCCAGCCGCAGCGCCTCGCCGTCGCCCAGATGGCTGCCGCCCCGCAGGAAACCGCCGACGGCAAGGGCGACATGCTGGTCGTCAACCGCGAGGGCAAGGGCAGCCTGCTGGTCCCCGCGAAGCCGCTGAAGCTCGGCCAGGCCGACACCAATCCCGCGCAGTAAGCACCGAACCAAATCATGCAGAAGGGCCGCCCCTCGGGCCGCCCTTTTCATTCCCACTCATTCAATGAAGAACAGTCCCCGGCAATCCGAGTGCGTTTCCCTCCCCCTTGTGGGGAGGGACCAAGGGTGGGGGTACCGCGAGTCCGCTATCCGAGGCAGAGCACGCGGAACGGACCCCCACCCCTGCCCCTCCCCACGAGGGGGAGGGGAAAGCCGATTGCCAGGCCGGGGATCGGGGCGACGAAGACCTTGCCAACAATGAAGCCGCCCCTCGGGCTTCCCTTCTGCAGTTCCACTTCTTCAATGAAGAACAGTCCCCGGCAATCCGAGTGCGTTTCCCTCCCCCTTGTGGGGAGGGACCAAGGGTGGGGGTACCGCGAGTCCGCTATCCGAGGCAGAGCACGCGGAACGGACCCCCACCCCTGCCCCTCCCCACGAGGGGGAGGGGAAAGCCGATTGCCAGGCCGGGGATCGGGGCGACGAAGACCTTGCCAACAATGAAGCCGCCCCTCGGGCTTCCCTTCTGCAGTTCCACTTCTTCAATGAAGAACAGTCCCCGGCAATCCGAGTGCGTTTCCCTCCCCCTTGTGGGGAGGGACCAAGGGTGGGGGTACCGCGAGTCCGCTATACGAGGCGGAGCACGCGGAACGGACTCCCCTGTCCCTCCCCACAAGGGGGAGGGGAAAGCCGGGGCAAGGTGGCTGATAGATCGATGGTGGCAGTAGGAACGCGAGCGGGCCCTACGCCGCCTCTTCCGAATCCCCCGGGATCATGCCCAGTGCCGCAAGGTAGACGTCGAGCATCGATTCCTCTTCCTCGCGCTCGGCGGCGTCCTTCTTGCGCAGGCTGATCACCTTGCGCAGGATCTTGGTGTCGAAGCCGTTGGCCTTGGCCTCGGCATAGACTTCCTTGATGTCGCCGGCGATGGTCTTCTTCTCCTCCTCGAGGCGCTCGATGCGCTCGACGATGGATTTCAGCTGGCCATGGGCGAAGGTGGTCTTGTTCATCTGGGTTGCTCCCCGAAATCAGTGCTTGTGGGACTGGGCGAAGGCGGCCTTCTGCGTCTCGCTCGCGGCGGACTGGTGCTTGGCCTTCCACTCCTCATAGGACATGCCATAGACCATGGTCCGCGCCTCGTCACGGCTCACCGGCATGCCCCGCTCCTTCGCCGCGTCCTCGAACCAGTTCGACAGGCAGTTGCGGCAGAAGCCAGCGAGGTTCATCAGGTCGATGTTCTGCACGTCGGTGCGCTGGCGCAGGTGTTCGAGCAGCCGGCGGAATGCCGCGGCTTCCAGTTCGGTCTTGGCCTTGTCGTCGATATCCATGGTCTGAGAGCCCTCGAAAATCCGGGTCGTCACCGGAGGTCATTCATAATCGGTTCGATCACCCGGGCCACCCGTTCCACCCATTCATCCACACCTGTTTTGGCGGCAATGAGGTCCTGCCGGACCTCGATCAGGGCATGCGGCAGGCCGGGCCTGGTGCCGTGGGTGTTGAGCGTATCGCCTTCGAGCGCCCCGTGATAGGGCTCATTGTCGCCCACCACGAGGTCACCCTGCGCCGCAAAGCCGCGGATCATGGCGGAGGCGATCTCCTCGTCGCGGTCCCACAGGATGCCGACGTGCCAGGGCCGGGGCCAGCCGCGCCAGACCGGCGTGAAGGAGTGGAGAGACACGATCAACGGCACCTGCCCGCGCGCCTGAACCGCGCGGATCGCGGCATCCACCGCCCCGTGGTAGGGCGCGTGGAACCGCGCGATCCGGCGCTGCCGCTCGGCCTCGTCGACGTCGCGGTTTCCCGGGACCGCCGCGCCATCCGAAATCCGCATGATGAGGGTCGGATCATCCAATCCACGGTTGGGGTCGATCAGGAGGCGCGAGAAGCACGACAGGACGGCGGGCGCCCCCAGCCTTGCCGCCAGGCCCAGCGTCAGGTCGCGGGCGCCGATGTCATAGGCGATGTGGCGGGCGAACTGCCCCGGCGCCAGCCCCAGGTCGCCATACTCCGCCAGAACCCTGTTCGAGGCGTGGTCACACAGCAAAATCAATGGGGAGGACACCTGTCCCGCCACAATTTCGTACGCATCGGTGAGCGAAATCTTTGTCATGGACGGGCCATATAGATGAGGCTAATCCCTCAGTCATCCGGTTACGCCGCGCAAATCAGGGGCTTTTCGCACCTGTTGACGCGGCATGAGCAGATTGGAAAGCTATGACAGATTCGCGGAACTTTTCCGGAGGCGGCAGAATGCTTCGCAACACGGCGCTGGCGGCAGGCGCGCTTTTGATGGCCGGCTTCATGGCCGCCCCGGCGCATGCCGATCTCAAGCTCTGCAACAAGACGGAAAGCCGCGTCGGCGTGGCGCTCGGCTACAAGGACAAGGAAGGCTGGGCCACCGAAGGCTGGTGGACCATCGCCCCGCAGAAATGTCTCCCCCTGCTCAAGGGCGATCTCATCGCCCGTTACTATTATGTCTTCGCCGTCGACTACGACAAGGGCGGCTCGTGGGGTGGCAAGTCGATCATGTGCACGCGTGACAAGGTCTTCACCATCCGCGGCATCGAGGATTGCGAAGGCCGCGGCTACACCAAGACCGGCTTCTTCGAGGTCGACACGGGCGAGGAAAAGGATTGGACCGTCTCGCTCTCCGGCGAAAAGACCACGCAAGGAAAATAATGCGCCGTAATCGCAATGTGAAGATCGTGGCGACGCTAGGCCCCGCGTCGTCATCGCCCGAGATGCTGGAAAAGCTGTTCCGCGCCGGCGTAGACGTGTTCCGCATCAACATGAGCCACACCCAGCACGAGTTGCTGCGCCAGCTCCACAAGGACATTCGCGCCGTCGAGGCGAGGCTGAAGCGCCCCATCGGCATTTTGGCCGACCTGCAGGGCCCGAAGATCCGCATCGGCACCTTCGCCGCCAAGGAAGCGAAGCTGCTGCCGGACGATGTTTTCGTCTTCGACACCGACAAGACGCCGGGCGACGCCACGCGCGTGCACCTGCCGCATCCGGAGATCTTCGCCTCGGCGCGCGTCGGCGACAACCTGCTCCTCAATGACGGCCGCCTGCGCGTCGAGATCATCCGGGCCGAGCCCACGAAGCTGACCACCAAGGTGATCTTCGGCGGCGTGCTGTCCGACCGCAAGGGCGTGAACCTGCCCGACACGGTGATCCCGATTCCGGCGCTCACTGAAAAGGACCGCGCCGATCTCGAGGCGGCGGCCTCGGTGGGCGTCGACTGGATCGCGCTGTCCTTCGTGCAGCGCGCCGACGACGTGGCCGAAGCGAGGAAGCTCATCGCCGGCCGCGCGGGCGTCATGGCCAAGATCGAGAAGCCTGCGGCCCTCACCGTGCTGGATGAAATTCTCGAAATCGCCGACGGCCTGATGGTGGCGCGCGGTGATTTGGGCGTCGAATTGCCGCTCGAGACCGTGCCCGCGAAGCAGAAGCAGATCACCCGCGCGGCGCGCCGCATCGGCAAGCCGGTGATCGTGGCAACCCAGATGCTCGAGTCGATGATCGTCGAACCGGTGCCGACACGTGCCGAGGTCTCCGACGTCGCCACCGCGGTCTATGAGGGTGCGGACGCCATCATGCTCTCCGCCGAAAGCGCCACAGGCGCCTGGCCCGACAAGGCCGTCGCCACCATGGACCGCATCGCCCAGGCGGTGGAGCGCGATTCGCTCTACCGCGGCATCATCACCGCCCAGCGCACCGACCCGCAGCCGACGAGTGCCGACGCGATCTCGAGCGCCGCGCGCTCGATCTCGGAGACGCTCAAGCTCTCGGCCATCGTCTGCTACACCGGGTCGGGCTCGACGGGCCTGCGCATGTCGCGCGAACGGCCGGACACGCCGATCATCGCGCTCACGCCGATCGCCACCACCGCGCGGCGCCTGGCGCTCGCCTGGGGCCTGCACTGCGTGCTCACCGAGGATGCGCATGACCTCGACGACATGGTCACCCGCGCCACCGGCATCGCCCAGCGCGAAGGCTTCGCCGACTCCGGCCAGCGCATCATCATCACCGCCGGCCTGCCGCTCGGCACCCCCGGCGCCACCAACATGCTGCGCATCGCCTACGTGAACTGATTCCCGTTGATGGCGTCACCCCAGCGAAAGCTGGGGCCCCGCGTCCATCCTTGACGCAACGCGGGGTGCCAGCTTTCGCTGGCATGACGCAGTCAATCCTGCAAAATCTTTCATTTTGACGCTGCGTCGAGAATCGCGGCCTCCTTGGCGCAACGGAGGCCAGCATGCACATCGCTATCACCACGGACCCCTTCGCCGTCACGCCCCATGAGGTGGCCGCCGTCGATGCCTCGGTGGGCTTCGGCACCGAGGCGGACTACATCCACCGCCCGGATTTCATGGCCCAGCATTTCGGCCCCGGCATCTTCGCCGCCTTCGCCTTCGTCGATGATGAGGCGGTGGGCCTGCTGCGCGCCTTCAGCGATGGCTGGATGGTGGCCTGGATCGCCGAACTCTGCGTGATGCCGAACTACCAGCGCCGCGGCATCGGCACGGCGCTGATGGAGGTTGCCGACGAGCGCTTCGCCGACATGGCGCTTTATGCCGAGGCGTTTGCCGACAACGCCGCCTTCTTCAACAAGCGCGGCCTGCGCAGCCGCTCGATCCTGGTCCCCTGCACCAGGGGCCCGCTCAAACCCGCCCTGGCGGCGTGACCCCCCAGTCCCTTCTCCCGTCCGGAGGATGGGAGAAGGTGCCCGACAGGGCGGATGAGGGCCTCCCACCCGCGAGTCCGCATCTCAGGAGTCCTGCCACGCCGACACAGCCCTCATCCGGCCTTCGGCCACCTTCTCCCATTGCGTGCCGCAACGGGAGAAGGACGAGGCAACCCATCATGCCCGGGCTTGCTCTTCGAGGTCCCCAAAAATGGATCGCCGGGACAAGCCCGGCAATGATGAACAGTGGGGAAGCACAGGAGACCGCAGCCTCAGATCCCCTGCTCGACCTTGTCGAGTTCCTTCAGCGCATCCTTCACGTCCTCGAGTGTCGGATTGACGGCGAGGGCTTCTTCATAGGCATCGCGGGCGGCGGCGTATTTCTGCTGGCGGGCGAGGATCATGCCCTTGCCGGCCAGCGCGCCGAAATGGCGCGGCTCGAGATCCAGCACATGGGCGATGTCGGCCAGCGCCAGGTCGTCCTGCTTGTTCATGTAGTAGAGCGTCGCGCGCTTGTTCCAGGCTTCGGCGAAATCCGGATTGGCGCCGATCAGGCGATTGAGGATCGACAGCGCCTCGGCGGGCGCGCCGTCGGTGATGGCGTGCTGCGCCTGACCCAGAAGCACCTCGGCGGTGGGCGAGTCGGAGGCGTCCCACAGCGCCCAGATCTTGTCCTCGACGGGGCCGCTGTCGATGCCGGGCTTGCGCAGCTGGGCGAACAGCACGTCGAGCTGCTCCGCACGCACCTCCGCGGGCTTCCGCGGCTTGGCGGCGGGCGTCACCGCGGCGGCAGCACCGGTGCCCACCGGCGGCGGATCGTCAGCCAATGCGCCGGAGGTCAAGGCGATGAGGGCGAGAACGGCGAGGGAGCCACGCATGCCGGTCACTCTACACCCCGTATCATGGCAACAAAAAGAGCGCCGTGGGCGGCATCCCGTCCACGGCGTTCACAAACCTGTCAGAAGCCGAAGCTTAGCCCTGGCGCGCCTTGAAGCGCGGGTTGGTCTTGTTGATGATGTAGATGCGGCCCTTGCGGCGCACCATGCGGTTGTCGCGGTGGCGCTTCAGGAGGGACTTGAGGGAGTTACGGACTTTCATGGACTTCACCTGATAATTCAGGCAGAAGGAGCCCGGCTCCGGTCCGCCTGTTGAACACTGGCGGGGTCTTTAGCGGGGTCACCCCTCACTGTCAACCAATCCGCCCAGTCCATGACCGAACTCCTGAACAACTCCGAATTCGTTATCACGCTTGCCATCCTCCTCGTCAGCGCCAGCATCGTGGGCTACATGTCGTGGCTCGAACGCCGCCCCCGCAAGAGCCTGACGCCGCGCCTGCTGCCCACCACGCCGGTCATTCTGGTCTTTGGTTTCATTGCACTTTTGGCGCTGGTGCATCTGGCCAACCTGTATGGCATACACACCGGGAACCGTCCGAGGCTGTAATCCGCCATGCTGCCGCCCAGCCAAACCCTGTATTTCGAGGATCTCGCCCTCGGCATGACCGAGACCTACGTCAAGGAGGTGAAATCCTCCGACGTGGTGGGCTTCGCCGAGATTTCGGGGGATCGGAACCCCATCCACCTGTCCGAGCATTTCGCCGCCCGCACCCCCTTCGGCGGCCGAATCGCGCATGGCCTCTACACGGCGAGCCTGATCTCGGCGGTGATCGGCACCAGGCTCCCCGGCCCGGGTGCGGTCTACATGTCGCAGACTTTGAACTTCAAGGCGCCGGTGCGCATCGGCGACATGGTCGAGGCCTCGGTCGAGGTCGTCGAACTGGTCGAGAAGGGCCGCCGCGTCAAGCTCGCCTGCCGCTGCAAGGTGGGCGACACGCTGGTGCTCGAGGGCGAGGCGCTGGTGAAGGTACCGGGCAAGCCCGAGGGTTTCTGAGCCTTCTTGACTCCTGAGGCAACGCCTCTAGCCTCCCTGAAAAATTCCGGGAGGACGAACTCAGATGCTGCGCAACTTCGACAACCGCCTCAACGCGGACGTGATCCGCTGTCTCCGCGCCATGGGCCATGGCGACGACCTGATCATCTGCGACACCAACTTCCCCGCCGACTCGGTGGCGCGGCACACGGTCACGGGCGAACTCCTGCGCATGGACAACCTCACCGCGGGCGAAGCCATCGACGCCATCCTCTCGGTCATGCCGCTCGACTCCTTCGTCGACAAGCCCGCCGAGCGCATGGAGATCGTGGGCAAGCCCGACGAGATTCCGCCGGTGCAGCAGGAAGTCCAGAAGGTCATCGACCGGTGGGAAGGCAAATCCTGGCCGATGGGGTCGATCGAGCGCTTCGCCTTCTATGAGAAGGCGCGCAATGCCTATGCCGTCATCGTCACCGGCGAAACGCGATTCTATGGCTGCTTCGTGCTCAAGAAGGGCGTGATCCCGCCGAAGGCCTGAGCATCATGAAGCAGGGCATCGCCATCCTCGGCATCTTCGTCGCCGACCTCGCCTTCCGGGCCAATCGCCAGCCCGTCATGGGCGAGACCCTCATGGGCTCGGGCTTCAAGATGGGCCCCGGCGGCAAGGGTTCGAACCAGGCCGTCGCCGCGGCGCGTGCCGGCGGCAAGGTCAGCTTCATCTCGAGGCTGGGGCAGGACGCCTTCGGCGACATCGCGGTGGCCACATGGAAGGCCGAGGGCATCGCGCCCCACGTCGCCATCGCGCCCGATGAACCGACGGGTGCGGCCTACATCTTCGTCAGCGACGAGACCGGCGAGAACGCGATCATCGTGGTGCCGGGTGCCGCCGGCGGCCTTTCACCGCAGGACGTCGAAGCCGCCCGCGGCGCCATCGAGGGCGCGAAGGTTTTCGTCACCCAGCTCGAACAGCCCGTGGACGCCGCCCGCCGCGGCCTCGAGATCGCGCGTGCTTCGGGCGCAATCACCGTCTTCAACCCGGCGCCTGCCGCACCGGTGCCCGCCGACATCTATGCGCTCTGCGACTACGTCATTCCCAACGAGACGGAAGCGGCGGCGCTGACGGGCATGCCCGTGGACACCGAGGAACAGGCCCGCAAGGCCGGCGACGCCCTGCTGGCTCTGGGTGCGAAACACGCCCTCATCACGCTGGGCGCGCGCGGCGCGCTGCTTCACGACGCGCAGGGCTCGGAACTCATCCCGTCCTTCAGCGCCGGCAAGGTGGTGGAGACGGCGGGTGCGGGCGACGCCTTCGTCGGTGCTTTCGCAACGGCACTGGCCGAAGGCATGGACCCCGCAGCCGCCGCCCGCTTCGGCTGCGCCGCCGCCGGCATCTCCGTCACCCGCCCCGGCACAGCACCCGCGATGCCCACGCGCAAGGAGATCGAGGCGCTGCTGGCGTAAGTTCGGCGAGGCGACGGCCTGAAGGGCTTGGCTTCCGAAATCGCGATCACCCCAGCCGGGTCAGCGCCCTCTCCACGATGGCGCGTTCTGCCGGGTCGAAGCGCAGCACCGCGGTCGGGTGATGGGTCTGCATCCGGTCGGCCGCGTGATCGCAGCGGGTGAGATAGGCGGCCACATCGCCGCCGGCGCGCAGCAGCCGGCGCGTGCCGCACAGCGATTCGAGATGGCCCACGAGATAGCCCGCATCGGCAGTCTCGTCCGCCGCCGCGAGGGCTGCGCGCGACGAGGGCATGGCGCGTGGTGCGAACTGCAGCGCGCGCACCGCATCCTGCAGCTTGGCTGGCGCCTGTGCGGCGAGTTCGCCGCGCAGCGCCGCGCCGCCATCGGCTTCCGCATCGAGACCGTGCTTCAGCGCGCGGTGCCGCGCATATCCCGCGGCGTAGCCTGCCGTGAACGCTGCATGCGCCCCGCCCTGCTCGGCAACGGACGCCAGTGCGTCTGCCACCACCTTGCGCAGCACCGCGGCGCCGCGGTCCTCGCCCGCCGCCATGGGAACAACCGCCACGTCGAGGCGCGGCCTGCGGCGGTTCATGTTGATGTCTCTCCAGCCCATGGCTGCCGTTCTCGCAAATGAGAGGGGCCGCGGCAAGCCGCGGCCCCCGATGTCACGTCAGGATGATCAGTTGCCGGTGGGCAGCGTCATCTTGCCGACGAGCTGCGGATAGTTCTTGGTGATCTCGTCGAACTTGCCGGCCTTGGCCATCGCGGTGATGGCGGCATTGAGCTTGTCCTTCAGCGCCGTGTCTTCCTTGCGCACGCCCGCACCCACGCCTTCGCCATAGATGCCCGGGTCGTCCTTCGGCTTCTCGACGATGGACTTCAGCTCGCAGCAGGCCTTGCCCTGGTCGGTGTCGAGGAAGTCATAGAGCGCCGAGCTGTTGGCCAGCACGAAGTCGAGGCGGCCGGCCGCGAGGTCGTTGTTGGCCTCGTCCTGCGTCGAATAGGTCTTGAGCTCGACGCCCGACGGCACGAGGTACTTGGTGGCATAGCGCTCATGCCCCGTCGACACCTGCACGCCGAGCGTCTTGCCCTTCATGGCCGCGGGGCTGACGTCCTTGTTGCCGTCCTTGGGACCGATGATCGCCGGCGGCGTGTCATAATAGAACTGGGTGAAGTCGATCACCTGCTTGCGCTTCTCGGTGATCAGCATGGACGCGATGATGACGTCGATCTGCTTCGAGGTGAGCGCCGGAATGATGCCGTCCCAGGCGGTGGCGACGATGTCGCATTTCTCGTTGATCTGGGCGCAGAGCGCGTTGGCGAAGTCGATCTCCCAGCCCACCCACTTGCCGGTTGCGTCCTGCGCGGCGAAGGGCGGATAGGGCTCGGCGGAGATGCCGATCTTGAGATCCGCCATCGCTGGCGCAGTCGAGGCGAGAAGCGCCGCGAATGCGGCACCGATGGCAAAGCGGCTTGTCCACTTCATGGTCGTTCTCCCGGTTTGGTGTTGTTGAGGCATGCGGGTTGGGGAAATCCTGAGGGGATTCTTTCCTCACCTATGATAAACTGCATGAAAGAAAGCATCCCCGCAAGATGGTTAGTTTACATCAAGCCTGCCATGCAGCGCGCAACGGCTGAGCCTGCTGGCGTGGCCGAACTTGACCCTCCGGCGTCCCCCGCCATATTCTTCCGCTTGGTTGCGGCGTCGATTGTCTTCGCCCCGAAGTTGGATACGGTCAACCGCGCGTGACGGATTTCGCCCTGCTTCTGCTGCTCGCCGGGTTCCAGGTGAAACACCTGCTGGGCGACTTCGTTCTGCAGAACGGCTATATTCTCCGTCATCGGAGGATCTGGGGCCATCCGGGCGGCCTGCTGCACATCGCGATCCATGCCGCGCTGACGCTTCCCCTGCTGCTCGCGGCAGGCGTGCACGGCCTGCTGTTCCTCGCCATCCTGCTGGGCGAAGCGGTGTTCCACTATCACGTCGACTGGGTGAAGGACGGCTGGCTGCAACGCGAAGGCTGGACCAGCCACGACAAGCAGTATTGGTGGCTCATGGGCGGCGACCAGATGCTGCACCAGCTCTCCTACCTTCTGATCGTCGGCGTCATCGCGTCCTAGGCCGGCGGAGCCGCACCCGAGACGCCCGTCGCGCAATCGTCACAAACGCCCGCGCCTTACCCGATGGCCATCAGGCTCGCATTGCCGCCCGCCGCGGCCGTGTTGATGGAGGTGCTCACCTCCTCCAGCAGCCAGTTCAGGCAATAGGCCTGGGGATCGGCGGCGAGATCTTCGGAGGTCGCCGCCTGCACCAGCACCAGGGGCCCGCCGAGCGCCGCGATCCGCCGGTTCACCTCGCGCACCCGCGCAGCGTCACCCTCGATGAGCGCGGCCGGGAAGGGTCCGTCCGCCTCCCAGTCGCCGCTCCACGCCACGCGTGCCGCAACGCTGGGCGGCAGCGCCTCGAGCGTGACGCCAGAGCCCGTGTCGATCGCCACCGCATTGCCTGTCGCAAGGGCAGCCGCCATCTGGCGGAACAGCCCCGCCGCCGTCTGCGGCACCAGCAGCACGCGCCCGCGCGGATGCAGCGAATAGACATTGCGCTCACCCACCGGGCCCGACAGCTCCCTCACCAGCCCCAGTGCCGAGAGCGCGCCCAGTTCGCGCGCCGCATCGGCTTGCGCATTGTGGCCGCGTTGGCCGAGCCATGTCGCGAAATCGCGCAGCGCCGCATCGCTTCGCACCGAAGCCTGCAGCGGCGGCACCGGCGCCTTCTGCACCAGCCGCCCGACATAGAGCGGCCCGCCCGCCTTCGGGCCGGTGCCGGAAAGCCCGCGCCCGCCGAAGGGCTGCACGCCCACCACCGCGCCGATGACGTTGCGGTTCACATAGAGGTTCCCCGCCTTCACCCGCTCGGTCACGTTGACGATCGTCTCGTCGAGCCTGGTATGGAGCCCGAAGGTGAGCCCGAAACCCGTGGCGTTGATCTGTTCGATCAACGCATCCATGTCTTCGCGCTTCCAGCGCAACACGTGCAGTACCGGCCCGAACACTTCGCGGGTGAGTTGACCGATGCCGTCGATCTCGATGATGGTGGGCGGCACGAAGGTGCCCTTCGCGGCGTCATGCGGCAGCGCCAGCTGCTCGACCCGGTGCCCGGCGGCGCGCATCGCCGCGATGTGCCGCTCGATGTTCGCCTTGGCCTCCGCCGTGATGACGGGCCCGATATCGACCGACAGCCGGTCGGTGCGCCCCAGCGACAGTTCGGCCAGCGCGCCCTTCAGCATGGCGAGCGTGCGCTCCGCCACGTCCTCCTGAAGGCACAGCACGCGCAGCGCCGAGCAGCGCTGCCCGGCACTGTCGAAGGCCGATGCGATCACGTCCGCCACCACCTGCTCGGCCAGGGCCGAGGAATCGACGATCATGGCATTCTGCCCGCCGGTCTCGGCGATCAGCGGAACCGGCCGTCCGTGTACGGACACTCTCGCCGCCAGCTGCGCCTGGATCAGCTGCGCCACGTCGGTCGAGCCCGTGAACATCACGCCGGCCGTCTCCGGCGCGGCGACAAGCGCAGCACCGAGCTGTCCGTCTCCGGTTACGAACTGCAACGCGCCGCGTGGAACGCCGGCCTCGTGCAGGATGCGCACGCTTTCATGCGCGATCAGCGGCGTTTCTTCCGCCGGCTTGGCGATCACCGCATTTCCAGCCACCAGCGCCGCCGCTACCTGACCGGTGAAGATCGCCAGCGGAAAGTTCCACGGGCTGATGCACACCACGGCACCCAGTGGCCTGTGCGAGGGGCCGAGCGTCTTCCGCGCCTGCTCGGCGTAATAGCGCAGGAAGTCCACCGCCTCGCGCACCTCGCCCACCGCATTGGCGGCGGTCTTGCCCGCCTCGCGCATGGCGATGCCCATCAGCGTGTCCATGCGCGCTTCCATCAGCTCCGCCGCACGCTCGAGGCAGGCCGCCCGCTCGGCAGGCGGCACGGCGGCCCACTGCGTCGCTGCCTCATGCGCCATGTGCACGACGCGCGCCGCATCCTTCGCATCGAGTTCCGTCACCAGCCCCACGCGATCCGCGTGATCTGCCGGGTTCAGCACGTCGCGCGCAGCACCCTGCTCCGCGTGATCGGCGAGCAGCGGCTTCGCATGCCACGCCACCGCGGCACTTGTCTTCAACTGCGATGACAGCTCCGCCAGCACCGCCTCGCTCGCAAGGTCCAGCCCGCGCGAATTCACGCGGTCCCGGCCGAACAGGTCGGCAGGCAGGTCGATCTGGTCATGCGGCGTGCCCACCACCGGCATGGCGCTCACCACGTCCACCGGGTCGGCGATCAGGTCATCGACCGACACGTTGGGGTCCGAGATGCGGTTGACGAAGGACGAGTTGGCTCCGTTCTCGAGGAGCCGCCGCACCAGGTAGGCGAGCAGCGTCTCATGCGTGCCCACCGGCGCATAGATGCGGCAGGGCCGGTCGAGCTTGTCCGCTCCCACCACCTCGTCATAGAGCGGCTCGCCCATGCCATGGAGGCACTGGAACTCATAATCGCCCACCGCGAACTTGCGTCCGGCCAGCGTGTAGATCGCCGCAAGCGTCTGGGCATTGTGCGTGGCGAATTGTGGGAACACGTGCTGGCGCGCCTCGAGCAGCTTCCGCGCACAGGCGAGGTAGCTCACGTCGGTGTGCACCTTGCGGGTGAAGACCGGAAAGCCGTCGAGCCCGTCGAGCTGCGCCCGCTTGATCTCGGCATCCCAATAGGCGCCCTTGACGAGCCGCACCATGATGCGGCGGCGCGACCGCTTCGCGAGCTCCACCACGAAGTCGATCACGAAGGGGCAGCGCTTGCCATAGGCCTGGATCACGAAGCCGAGGCCGTTCCACTCGGCCAGTTCCGGATCGTGGCTCAGCGACTCGAGCAGGTCGAGCGACAGCTCCAGCCGGTCCGCCTCCTCCGCATCGATGTTGAGGCCGATGTCGTAATGCTTTGCGAGCTTGGCGAGCTGCTTCACCTTGGGCAGCAGCTCCTGCATCACCCGCTCCGCCTTGGCGCGGCTGTAGCGCGGATGGAGTGCGGAGAGCTTGATCGAGATGCCGGGACCCTCGAAGACGCCGCGCCCCGCCGACGCCTCGCCGATCGCATGGATGGCATTCTCGTAATCGCGGTAATAGCGCGACGCATCGGCGGACGTCGTCGCCGCCTCGCCCAGCATGTCATAGGAATAGCGGAAGCCCCGCGCCTCGAGCGGCTTCGAGCGCTTCAGCGCCTCGGCGATGGTCTCGCCGGTCACGAACTGCTCGCCCATCATGCGCATCGCCATGTCGACGCCGCGGCGGATGACGGGTTCACCCGCACGCGCGATCAGGCGCGAGAGAGCCGCACCGAGGCTGCCGTCGCTCACCGTCGAGGTCAGCTTGCCGGTGACCACGAGTCCCCAGGTCGCGGCATTGACGAACAGCGACTTCGTCCCGCCGAGATGAGACTTCCAGTCACCCTCCGAAATCTTGTCCTTGATCAACGCATCGCGGGTCTCGGCATCGGGGATGCGCAGCAGCGCCTCGGCAAGGCACATCAGCGCGATGCCCTCCTGGCTCGACAGCGAATACTCATGCACCAGCCCCTGCACGCCGGTGCCCTTGTGCTTGGCCCTCAGCGCCTCGATCAGCGTCCGCGCGGTGGCCGCCGTCTCGCGCTTCTGTTCCGGCGCCAGGCGCGCCAAGTCGACCAGCGGCGGCAGGCACGCGGTCTCCGGCGTCCGGCAATGTGCGGTGATCGCCCGGCGAAGCTCGGTCTGCGGGCGAATGGGCGGGGCGAAATCGGCGAACAGCGGCAGCGATTGCGGCATCGGTCAGGCTCTCCGGAGGGGATGGCCTGACTATATCACCTGCTTGCAAACGGGATTCACCTATTTCAAACTGAAAACCTGGAGAATTTCACGATTTTTCGGCCATCAGGAGTGAAAATGCCCATCGAACAACCCATCGGCAGCGATCTTGACCAGTTCGACCGCCGCATCCTCGCGGCGCTGGCCGAGGACGGGCGCATGTCGATCACCGACCTCGCCAGGAGGGTCGGCCTCTCCAACACCCCCTGCCAGCTCCGCCTCAAGCGCCTGCTGGCCGAGGGCTACATCGAGGGCTTCCGGGCGGTGCTGAACCCGGTGAAGATGGGGCTCGACCACGTGGCCTTCGCCGAGGTCAAGCTTACCAACACCCATGAGGATGCACTCAGGGCCTTCAACGAGGCGGTGAAGAAGATCCCCGAGGTCGAGGAGTGCCACATGATCGCCGGCCGCTTCGACTACCTGCTCAAGATCCGCACCCGGGACATCCGGCGCTACCGCCACGTCCTCGGCGAGCGCATCTCGGAGCTGCCCTTCGTGGCGAGCACCTCCACAAACGTTACCATGGAGACGGTGGTCGACACCTGGAACGCACGCTCCCGCAACACGTGACGGATGCATTCCGGATGCATCCGTCACCTACCGAAAGTGCAACGGCGGCAACACCGGAAGCACCGATCAGGGCGCCTTCGGCAAGCCTATTCCGGGCTTCACCGGAGCGGCCAGCCCGACGAAGATCACCATGCCGTCGCCACCCGGGTTGAGCAGCAGGTCATTGAGGCCCGAAGGCTTCCAGTTGTTGGTGACCCAGACATTGCCGGCCATGTCGACCTGCGTCACGGTGGCTCGCATCAGGGGCTTGTAGCTCGGCGGATTTCCCTCTCCATACAAGGGCTTGCCGTTCGCCAGCAGCACCTGCGCGCCGCCCGACGGCAGGGTGTAGCCGGTGTCGGGCGTGATCGGATCGCCCAGCCGGGTGCCCGCCGGGCAGTAGCGGGTGGTGACCCCGCACAGCTGCGACAGCCGGTATTTCAGCGAAAGCTGCTCCGGCGGTCCGAAATTGGCGACCCACACCGTATCGTGCGAGTCGACCGAAACCCCCCAGGGCCCGGTGATCCCGCCACCGCCGAAGGCCCCTGCCCCCAAGGGTCTGCCTTTTGAATCATAGGCATAGATGACAGAAGCGCCGCCAGCCGTGGCCCATACGTTGCCCCTGGTGTCGAGCGCCATGCCCTTGGGGTGGGTATCGGTTCCCAGCCCCACCGTGAACTGCTTCACCAGCCCCGTCGGCGTCATGATGAATTTCGACATGGTGGAGGAGCCGGTATAGCTCACGTACCCCGCCCCCTTGTCATCGATCACGATGTGAAAAGGGCTCGTGTTATCATCAACATAGGCCGGATATGCGGTGTAGGGATTGCCCTTCGGGAACACCAGCACCGCATTGTTGCCGTAGCTCGCCATCCAGATGTTGCCGTCCTGGTCCGACGTCGTTCCCTGCACGCGGTCGAGCGTCGACACGAAGCCCGCTGGCGGCGACAGCGGCTTGCCAGAGGGGGAGAACTTCGACACCGAGCCATTGGGCAGGGCATCGCCCCAGCCGAAATTGCCCGACCAGATGTTGCCCGAAGGGTCGCGGCCGATGCCAAATCCCTGGCCCAGCACGCCGCCGCCGAACAGCGGTGAACTGGGCGTGCCATTGGTCCCGTCGGCTGGCGTTCCGTCGGGCTTCAGCACCGCAAAGCAATTGGCCGAGTCGGGCGTGCCCTGCACCACATTATTGGTGATCCAGGCATAGCCCTTGTCGTCGAACACGAGGTTGCCGGTGCCGCCGAAGGGGCAGAGTTCCTGCCCCCTGGCGTTGGTGCGTCCGGTGCGATTCACCTTCACCGCCAGGGTGAAGGCGTCGAGCCGCATCAGCTCGTCAGGCGCGTCGGGCCCCTGCGACGGGAGAAGCGCCGGCTGAAACGGTTGCACACCATCACCGAGCGCGAAGATGCGGCGGACATTGCGCGCCGGCTGCCGCGAGATGGCAATGATCGCATCAAGCGTGGTGTTGGACCACCGGCCATAGATCCCGGTTGCGCTGAACAGCAGCTGACAGCCGGACTGGGCCTGGCCGCGCACGCAGCCGGCGAGGACATTTGACAGCGTCGCCATCAGCCGGCGCGCGTTCGTCTCGTCGCCATTTGGCGACGTTCGCAGAACCGGTGACACCACCCCGTCAGCGGGTGCCGCGAGATTGTGGAACATCGCAGCCGCCACCTGCAGCGGCAGCGCCTTGCCGGTTACCTGCTTGCCATCGATGAACTGCGCCATGGCATAGGCGGAGGCAACCGTCGTCATCTCGTCGATGCGCACCTGGGGGGCATCGCTCGCAACCATCACGGTCATCAATTCGGTTCGCATGCTGGTGGCAATGGCATAGCGGACTTCCGTCGCCGCCTGCTTCGGCACCACCGCCGAGAATTCACCCCGCCCGTTTGTCACGGCTTGCGCCAGCAGAACCGGGGCTCCCGCGCCGGCGCGATAGATGGACACGTTCGCCCCGGGCACCGGCTGCGCCGACGCCTGAGGCCCCGACGACACGACGCCCGCCCACCGCGTCGAACACGCGTTTTGCGTACATCCCGCAATCACGGGAGATGCCCCCGCGAGTGCGGTGAACGCGGCCACGACCGCCAGCTTGATGATCTTCATGAGAGTACCCCTGCCGAATTCCTGTCCGAGTCACACACGTGAGACCGGCCCGACCCGAATGACTAGCAGCGGTGCGTCGGTCAAGCAGTTTGCAATCGGTTACGTAGTTAATCCCGGGAGGCGGTCTCGGGAACACCGGGAGCGGAGCGGACCGTGATCTCGTCAGGGTTTTCGCGCCGCTGGTCGAGACCTGCGTTGCGGCGGTAAACGATGTAACGCGCGGCGAGCACGGCACAGTCGATGCCGCGGAAGCTCGCCGGAGGGATGATGGTATGGCGCAGGGCCTCGTCACTGACCCGCTTCACGCCCTCTTCAGAATCGAAAACCCAGCCCACGCGCCCATCCCCCGTTGAAACCGGAGCGAGACTAGTTCACCCGCAGCACACGGCGAAGCCGCAGCACTGACCGTGGTTAACGGTTCCGGCGACCTCGCGGCGGGTGCGGTTGAAGCTGCGGGGGTGATTGGCTAATGTGCCGCCCGCAAAAGAGGATTGTCCACCCATGAACACCGCACAAGCGCACAAGATGTCATCCGGCAAGGGCTTCATCGCCGCACTCGACCAGTCCGGCGGTTCGACGCCCAAGGCGCTCGAAGGCTATGGCATCGGCAAGGACGCCTGGAAGACCGACGAGGAAATGTTCGCGCTGATGCATGCCATGCGCGCCCGCATCATCAAGTCGCCCGCCTTCACCGGCGACCGCGTCATCGGCGCCATCCTGTTCGAACGCACCATGGACGGCGACATCGACGGCAAGCCGGTTCCCGCCTTCCTGTGGGAAAACAAGGGCGTGGTGCCGTTCCTGAAGATCGACAAGGGCCTCGCCGACGCCCAGGACGGCGTGCGCCTGATGAAGCCGATGCCGGACCTCGACAAGCTGCTCGACCGGGCCGTGGCCAAGGGCATCTTCGGCACCAAGATGCGCTCGGTGATCGACGCCGCCTCGCCCACCGGCATCGCCGCCAATGTCGCCCAGCAGTTCGACTACGGCCGCCAGATCCTGGCCAAGGGCCTCATGCCGATCATCGAGCCCGAAGTCACCATCTCGATCGCCGACAAGAAGGAAGCGGAACGCATCCTCCGCGATGAAATCCTCAAGAACCTCGACAAGCTGCCGGCCGGCCAGCAGGTTATGCTGAAGCTGACGATCCCCAGCGAGGTCAATTTCTTCAAGCCGCTGATCGACCATCCGAAGGTCATGCGCGTGGTGGCCCTCTCTGGCGGCTACAGCCGCGAGGACGCCAATGCCATGCTGGCGAAGAACACCGGCCTCATCGCCAGTTTCTCGCGCGCCCTCAGCGAAGGCCTGTCGGCCCAGCAGTCGGACGCCCAGTTCAATGCCGAACTCGAAAAGACCATCGAGTCGATCTACGACGCCTCCGTCGCAGGCTGACGGGAGACGGCGGCTGGGGCATCGGAGCTCCGGCCGCCGCACATCGCATCACTCTTCGTGCAGGGTCCCGGCCTTGCGGGCCGCCGCGGTGGCGAGATAATCCATGAGCGCCGGGTTCAGGCAGTCATAGGGCTCGAGCCCCAGGTCCTTCAGCCGCTTGCGGATCGCTGGCATGCGCGAGGGCGGAACGCCACCCTCGATCACGGACGACACGAAGGCCGCAAAGCCCGGCGGTGACCAGCCGCTTTCCTTCGAAAGCTCGGTATGGACGAACGTCAGCCCCTTGAAGGGATGGCCGTCGCGCTCGACGGGCCCGTAGAGATGCACACCACAGCCGGTGCAGGCGTGGCGCAGGATGACGGCATCGGGATCGACCACCTTCAGCTTCTGGCCGTTCTTGAGCACGCTCACCTTGTCGCTGGGCGCCACCGCGACGATGGACAGGATGGCGCCTTCCGGCTTCCAGCACTTGGTGCAGCCGCAGGCGTGGTTATGCGCGGTCTGCGACTTGACCTCGACCACCACCGGGTCGGTGGCGCAATTGCACACGAGCCGTCCGCCCGCGAAGCCGCGCTTGCCCGCCTTGGGGAAACCATTGTCGATCCCCGGATGAAGCTTGACGGCTGAACCGCGCGCCTTGGCGGGGGCGGCCTTCTTCGCCTTTCCGGCACTCTTCTTCGCGGCCTTCTTCGCTGCCGTCGACTTGGCGGGCTTTGCCTTGTTGGCGTTCTTCCTCGATTGTTTACGCACTGCCGTCCTGGCCATGTTCGTCCTCCCGTGTTGTTCGCTTGTCCTGCCTGAAGACTCTCGCATGCACGTCAAAACGGCGGGAGCATCTCATGCAGAAGGGAGGTTGTCACGAGGTGTGGCAGCATTGTCCGCCGCTGCTTCGATCCCTCAGAAGGTGAGGAGGCACTCATCCGGCACCTTCTCGCCCCGTGCATTGGCAAGAAGTGCTGCCTTCAGCACGTCGCGGTCGCGGGCATAGTCGCGGCCGATGGCGAAGCCACGCTGGCGTGTCGCCCAGTGCGGATCGGCCAGCAGCGCAGCACCCTCGGCCTCGGCCAGGTGGCGGCCGCGGATCAGGTCCGCCATGCGTTCGGCCAGCACCAGCGTCGGCGCGTTGAGGTCGCCCGCCGTGGCCTGCGGCATCAGCGAGGCATCGACCACCCGCAGGCCGTCGACGCCGCGCACCCGGCCGTCGGGCGTGGTGACCGCGGTCTCATCAGTGCCCATCCGGCAGGTGCCGCAGGGGTGATAGGCGCTTTCGACCTTGCGCTTGAGAAAAGCATCGAGCGCGGCATCGTCCTGGGCCTGCGCGCCCGGCGCCAGTTCCTTGCCGCGATACGGCGCGAAGGCCTCCTGCGCGAAGATCTCGCGCGTCAGCCGCATGCAGGCGCGGAACTCCAGCCAGTCGTCGGCATGGCTCATGTAGTTGAAGCGCACGCGCGGCAGGCTCTCGGGCCGCGCATCGCGCAGCCGCACCCAGCCGCGGCTCTTCGAGCGCTTGGTGCCGACATGCACCTGGAAGCCGTGGCCCGAGGCGAGGCTCAGGCCGTCATAGGAAATGGCCAGCGGCAGGAAATGATACTGGATGTCGGGATAAACGATCCCCGCCCGGCTGCGGATGTGGCCGCCGCTCTCGAAATGGTTGGTGGCGCCCAGGCCCTTGCGGGTGGCGAGCCATTCCATGCCGATCTTCGCCTTGCCCCACAGGCTCTGCGTCGGGAACAGGGTCACGGGCCTGGTGCATTCCATCTGGATATAGAGTTCCAGATGGTCCATCAGGTTTTCGCCCACGCCCGGCGCATCGTGCAGCACGGCGATGCCATGCTCACGGAGTTCGGCCGCCGGTCCGATTCCGGAGCGCTTGAGGATGACGGGCGACATGATCGACCCGGCGCAGACGATCACCTCGCGGTTCGCCCGCGCACTTCGCACCTGACCGTTCACGGAATAGGAAATGCCGGTGGCGCGGCGGCCGTCGAACAGCACCCGGTCGACCATCGCACCCGTCACCACATGCACGTTGCCGCGCGCCATGGCGGGGCGGAGATAGGCCCGCGCGGCGCTCATCCGGCGGCCGCCGCCGATGTTCATCTCCATGGGGCCGAAGCCTTCGTGCTGGCGCTCGTTCATGTTGGCGCTGCGGGCATAGCCTGCCTGAACGCCGGCCTCGACGAAGACCTGGTAGAGAGGATTCTTCTGCAGGCCGCGGTTGACCTTTACCGGCCCGTCGGTGCCGCGCAGCGGGCCACCGCCCTCGACGCTCTCGAGGCGCTGAAAGTAAGGGAGCACGTTGGACCAGCGCCAGCCTTCGGCGCCGCGCGCTTCCCACATCTCGTAATCCATGGGATTGCCGCGCACCCAGCACATGCCGTTGATCGAGGACGAGCCGCCCAGTCCCTTGCCGCGCGGCAGGTTCACCTCGCGCCCGTCAAGCCCCGGTTCGGGCTCGGTCTTCATGCCCCAGTTGAAGCGCCTGGTGTTCATCGGGATCGACAATGCTGCCGGCATGTCGACGATGACCGCCTTCTCCGACCCTCCGGCCTCGAGTACGAGGATGCGCAAACCCCTGTCCTCGCCCAGCCGGTTGGCGAGGACAGAGCCCGCCGAGCCCGCCCCGGCAATGATATAGTCGTAGCTCTCCGCGGCAGGCATCGCTCAGCCGATGATCACGTAGTATTTCAGCATCGGCCCCGGCTGGTGCCAGGTGCCCTTGAAGCCCTTGGGAAGCAGGAAGGATTGGCCCTTGCGAAAGGTCTCGCTCGGCCCCCCGTCGCTGGTCAGCGTCACCTCACCCTCGAGCACCACCATGAATTCATCGACCGGATAGTTGTCGTAGCGTTCGGTATAGGCGCCGCAGCGCCAGATTCCGGCGCGCAGGCCCGGCTTGCTGTAATAGGCGTGGTCGAGCCCGACCGGGCTTCCGGCGAGCAATTCGGCGTGTTCGAGCGGCAGGTCTTTTTCGGCAAGCCAGCCTTCGGGGCCGGCGGGGGCAAAGCGGATGGGATCGGGCACGATGCTTCCTTGCAAGAGGGACAAATTGTCGGGTCAGGACTTGCGCGAGATCAGCACATAGCCGCGCGACTTGTCATCATTGTCGGAATCCTTGGTGTTCATGGCGGCGAAGAGCTCCTCCGCCTTCACCCACACCGGCGGATATTTGTAGCGCGCCACGTCGAGGATGAGAAAACGGTCACTTTCCTTGTCATAGGCGGCGAGCGGCGAGAAATGACCGCCCTTCTGCTGGCCCAGTGCATTGCGGAAGTAATTGACCAGCACGAAATGGCCGGGCTCAGCCAGATAGGACGACGCTTCGGTGCGGAATGTTTCGAGGCTCGTGTCGGAGGCATGGCGGACCGTCGCCGCCACCGGCTGCACCGCCAGCAGAGCGCCCATCTGGTCGAGCGTGATGCCCTGCTTCAGGATGGTGGCGCGCGGCAGCACCGCCTCGGTGCGCGCGTCCAGCACGTTGTCCTGCGTGAAGGTGCGGTAGGGTGCGTAGGCGGCCACTTCCGGAGCGGGCAGCTGCATGGCGTTGAACACCATCACCATGCTGGCCACGCCGCAGAAGCTCTGCGTCTGCTGCGTGAGGTAGTTGCTGATGAGCGTGAAGTAGGCCTCGCGGTCCTCCGCACCGACGAGCAGCGCCTCACCCTGCGGCGAGGAGGAGGCGATGAGGTTGGGCGGCAGCGGCAGACTGTCGGCGCGCGCGGCTGGCGCCATCAGCGCCAGCACGGCAAGAACTCGAAGCAATCTGGCCAGCATATTCAGCTCCCCGCGGATCAGGATTGGCGCCGCAGATTGCGGCAAACGCCGGATGTTGCGCCACCGCGTCCGCTACGGCAACGCCGCATTTCTACCAAGGCCGCGGGGTCCGCGAAAGCCGGGGCAATCCGCCGTGCCGCCAGCTGCGTATCTGCCCGGACGTCATGGGTCGGCCGTTCAAATCGCGAGGCTGCGGCATTGATGTTGTGAGGGGAATGATGGCAGTATGCATTCCCGCGGTTGGAACGATACAAAAAGACGACGAGGGAACAGGAATGGCGTTGAAGCAGACCGAGGGGCGCGCGAAATTCGGCGCCCATGAAACCTGGTATCGTGTGACGGGCGACCTGGCGAGCGGCAAGCCGCCTGTCTTCATCCTGCACGGCGGCCCGGGTGCGGCTCATAACTACGTCGATTCCTACAAGTTGCTGAGCGAGACCGGTCGCGCCGTCGTCCATTACGACCAGCTGGGCTGCGGCCTCTCGACCCACCTCCCCGACAAGGAGTCCGGCTTCTGGACGCCGCAACTCTTCGTCGACGAACTCGAAAACCTCGTTGATCATCTTGGCCAGCGCAGTGCCTTCCACGTGTTGGGACAGTCCTGGGGCGGCATGCTGGCGGCCGAATATGGCACGCGCCGGCCGAAGGGGCTGAAGACGCTCACCATCGCCAATTCGCCCGCCTCCATGGCGCTCTGGGTGTCCGAAGCGATGCGCCAGCGCTCCGAGATGCCGCACGACATTCAGGACGCACTCAACAAGCACGAAAAGGCCGGCACCTACAGTGATCCGGAATACCAGAAGGCCACCAACTGGGTCTACGAGCGCCATGTCTGCCGGGTCGTGCCGTTCCCCCCGGAGGTGAAGGCCAGCTTCGACCAGATCGGCAAGGACCCGACCGTCTACTACACCATGAACGGCCCCAACGAATTCTTCGTCACCGGCACGCTGAAGAACTGGAACATCATTCCCGAACTGCACAAGATCAACGTGCCCACCCTCATCATCTCCGGCCGCCATGATGAGGCGACGCCGGCCTGCGTCCAGCCCTTCGCCGACAACATCAAGGGCTCGCGCTGGGTGATCTTCGAGAATTCCAGCCACATGCCGCATGTGGAGGAAAAGGAATTGTGCATGAAGACCGTCGGTGATTTCATCACCGCCAACGACTGAAAAACCATAACACGACAGGGAGAATGCGAATGAGGAAGTGGATGCTGGCCGGGGCTGCTGCCCTGGCCATGGCCGTGGCGGCAGTGGCGCCGGCACAGGCCGAATACAAGGCCGAACACCGCGGCGGCACGATGCGCCTCGTGGCCCGTTCCGCGGCGGGCACGCTCGACCCGCAGATCAATTACACGCTGCAATACTGGCAGATCTATCAGGGCCTCTATGATGGCCTGGTGGCCTTCAAGAAGGCCGATGGTGCGGATGGCTTCATCAAGGTGCCGGACCTCGCGGAAGCGATCCCCCAGCCCACCAATGACGGCAAGACCTATGTCTTCAAGCTCCGCAAGGGCATCAAGTTCTCGGATGGCCGCGACCTGACGGTGAAGGATGTCGTCGCCTCGCTGCAGCGCATCTTCAAGGTGTCGAGCCCGACGGCCGGCGGCTTCTTCTCGGTCATCGTGGGCGCCGACAAGTGCCTCGCCGATGCCAAGTCCTGCACGCTCGAAGGCGGCGTGGTGGGCGACGAGGCCGCAGGCACCGTCACCATCAACCTCACCCAGCCCGATGCCGAGTTCATGGACAAGCTGGCGCTGCCGCATGCGGCGATCCTGCCGGCCGATGCGCCCGCACAGGATGCCGGCTCCAACCCGATCCCCGGCACCGGCGCCTATTTCGTCCAGTCCTATGACCCCAACAAGGGCATGACCATGGCGCGCAACCCGCACTTCAAGGTGTGGAGCGAGGACGCCCAGCCCGACGGCTATCCGGACGTGATCCAGTACGACTTCGGCCTCACCGACGAGGCGGAGGTGACCGCGGTCATGAACGGCGAGGCCGACTGGATGTTCGACCAGCCGCCGACCGACCGCCTCGGCGAGATCGGCACCAAGTACAAGGACCAGGTGCACCTCAACACGCTGACCGCGTGGTGGTATGCCCCGCTCAACACCAGGCTCGCGCCCTTCGACAACCTCAAGGCCCGCCAGGCGGTGAACTACGCGATCGACCGCAAGGCGCTGGTCAACCTGTTCGGCGGCCCGGTGCTCGCCTCGCCGGTCTGCCAGGTCCTGCCGCCGGGCTTCCCCGGGCATGTCGACTACTGCCCCTACACCAAGGACCCGGGCGCCAAGTGGTCGGCGCCTGACATGGAGAAGGCCAAGCAGCTCGTCGAGGAGTCGGGCACCAAGGGCCAGAAGGTCACGGTGATCGTCGAAGACACCGCCGTGTCCAAGTCGATCGGCGTCTACCTCCAGTCGGTGCTGAAGGAAATCGGCTATGACGCCGAGGTGAAGCCGATCTCGCCCAACATCCAGTTCACCTACATCCAGAACACCAACAACAAGGTTCAGATGTCGGTGTCGCAATGGTACCAGGACTATCCGGCGGCATCGGACTTCCTCTACATCCTGTTCGGATGCGAGAGCTTCAAGGAAGGTTCCGACAGCTCGATCAACATCTCGGGCTACTGTGACCAGGCGATCAACAAGAAGATGAAGGACGCGCTGGCCCTGGGCGTCACCGATCCCGAAGGCGCCAACAAGATGTGGGCCGAAATCGACAAGGACGTGACCGACGCGGCCCCCATGGCTGCGATGTTCACCCCCAAGCACGTCGACTTCGTCTCGAAGCAGCTCGGCAATTTCCAGTTCAACGCCCAGTTCTACTGGATGGTCTCCCAGTCCTGGGTGAAGTGAGCCGTTCTTGACCGCTGTTTCCGACACGCTCTCCGCAGCACCGAAGAGCCGTGGCCCCTGGGCCACGGCTCTCCGCCGGCTGTTCCGCGACCGCGCCGCCGTCCTGGCGCTGTTCGTCTTCATCCTGATCGTCATCCTCTGCCTGCTGGCCCCGGCCTATGCGGCCTGGGCGAAGACCGATCCCTTCACCTCGACGCTCGATGCCATGGTCCGGATCAACGGCCAGGACGTGCCCGTCATGGAGCAGTCGACCGAGGGCCTCGGCCTCGGCTACACGCCCATCGGCCCCACCTGGCAGCTCGGCAACTATTTCCTCGGCGCCGACAACCAGGGCCGCGACGTGATGGCCCGCCTGCTCTATGGCGGCCTGAACTCGCTGTTCATCGCCGGCATGGCCACGGTGGTGACACTGTTCTTCGCCACCCTCATGGGCCTGGCCGCGGGCTTCTTCGGCGGCGTCATCGACATGCTGCTGTCGCGCTTCCTCGACATCCTCTGGGCCTTCCCGGTCTATCTCCTCGCCATCTCGCTCTCGATCGTGCTCATTGCGCAAGGGCTGAACCTCGGCTTCATCACCATCGAGTCGGGCTCGCTCTGGCTCCCCGTCTTCATCATCGGCATCGTCTATGTGCCCTATGTGGCGCGCCCCATCCGCGGCCAGGTGCTGGCGCTGCGCGAGAGCGAGTTCGTGCTCGCCGCCATCGGCCTCGGCGTGCCCAGCCACCGCATCCTGCTGCGCGACATCCTGCCCAATGTCTCGACCACCCTCATCGTCTTCGTCCCCATCATGATGGCGCTCAACATGATCACCGAAAGCGCCCTGTCCTTCCTGTCGATCGGCGTGCAGCCGCCCGATGCCAGCTGGGGCACCATCATCCAGGATGGCCAGAACCTGCTCTACACACGGCCCATGGTGGCGCTGGCGCCGGGCATCGCCATCGTCATCACCGTGCTGGCGCTCAACGTGCTTGGTGACGGGCTGCGCGATGCGCTCGACCCGCGCTCCAAGATCCGGATCGGGCGCAGCTGATGATCTTTTCCCTCATTCAGCGCGTCGCGCAGATGCTCTTCGTCATGTTCGGCATCAGCGTGCTGGTGTTCCTGATCTTCTTCGCGACCCCGGGGGCTGATCCTGCAGCCCGCATCGCCGGGCGCAATGCCAGCCCGGAGATCCTCGAGGCGGTGCGCAAGAGCTTCGGCTTCGACCAGCCGATCTATGTGCAATACCTCACCATGATGAAGAAGATCTTCGTGACGGGCGACCTCACCTCCTTCGTCAACCGCGGCTGGAAGGTCGTGCCGGCGGTGATGGACACGATCCCCGTCACCCTGTCGCTGGTCATCGGCGCCGCCGTGCTGTGGGTGGTCTTCGCCCTCCTCATCGGCATCGCCGCCGCCGCCACGCGCGGCACATGGGTCGACAAGACGCTGATGATGCTGGGCCTCATCGGCATCTCGATGCCGGTCTACTGGCTGGGCGAGGTGATGAACCTGCTGTCGCAGAGCCGCTATCACGACACGTGGCTGTTTTCCTGGGTGCCGCCGCTCGGCTACAAGAATTTCTCGGATGACCCGAAGGGCTGGTTCCTCACCCTCGTCATCCCGTGGATCACCCTGTCCATCCTCTACATCGGGCTTTACGGCCGCGTGCTGCGCGCCGCGATCGTCGAGTCGCTGCAGGAGGACTACATCCGCACGGCGCGGGCCAAGGGCCTGTCGGAAACCCGCATCCTGCTGCGCCACGCGCTGCGCACCTCGCTCGTCGCCTTCGTCACCCTTTTCGGCCTCGACTTCGGCGCGCTGGTGGGAGGATCCGCCCTGCTGACCGAGGTGGTGTTCGGCCTGCAGGGCGTGGGCAAGCTCACCTATGACGCGCTGCTGAACCTGGATCTGCCCATCATCATGACGACCGTGCTCTATGCTTCCTTCTTCGTCGTGGCCGCCAATGCCGTGGTCGACATCCTCTACATGCTGCTCGATCCGCGCGTGAGGACGGCCTGATGCTGAAGGTGCGTGATCTCTCCGTGGCCTTCCGCACGGAGCAGGGCATGGTGCAGGCGGTCGACCATGTCTCCTTCGACGTGGGCGAGGGCGAGCTTCTGGGCGTCGTCGGTGAATCGGGTTCCGGCAAGACCGTGTCGCTGCTCGCCGTCATGGGCCTCATCACCGATCCCAATGCCGTCATCACCGGATCGATCCAGTATCGCGGCCGCGAGCTCGTCGGGCTGAAGCCGCGCGACATGCGCGCGTTGCGCGGCAAGGAGATCGCCATGATCTTCCAGGACCCGATGACGGCGCTCACCCCGGTCTACACCATCGGCTGGCAGATCGCCGAGCAGGTGCTGGCGCACCAGAAGATGTCGAAGGCCGCCGCCTGGCAGCGCGCCATCGACCTTCTGGCAGAGGTCAACATCCCGAACCCGCAGGAGGCGGTGCACCGCTACCCGCACCAGCTGTCGGGAGGCATGCGCCAGCGCGTGGTGATCGCCATGGCGCTGTCCTGCAACCCGGCCCTGCTGGTCGCCGACGAGCCGACCACGGCACTCGACGTCACCGTGCAGGCCCAGATCCTCGATCTGCTGCGCAAGCTGCGCCGGAACCACGGCAGCGCCATCGTCTTCATCACCCATGACATGGGCGTGATGGCCGAGATCGCCGACCGCATGCTGGTGATGTATGCCGGCCGCGTGGTCGAACGCGGCAAGAAGGAGGAACTTTTCCTCGCGCCGCTGCACCCCTATACCCGCGCCCTGCTCGATTCCATTCCGCCGCTCACCGGTGTCAAGCCGAAGCGCCTGCGCGCCATTCCCGGCACGCCGCCCAACCTCCTCAACCGGCCGCCCGGCTGCGCCTTCGCGCCACGCTGCATCGAGCGCTTCGAGAAGTGCAGTGCCGAGCCCGCCCTCGGCAGCGGCAATCACACCGCCGCCTGCTTCCATGTGAGCGCATGAGCGGGCCCCTTCTCGAAGTCGTCGACGTCGCCAAGCGCTTCAGCGTCGGTACGCGGTTTTCGCGCCAGGGCGTGCGCATCGTGCATGCGCTCGATGGCGTGTCCCTGACCGTCATGCCGGGCGAGACGCTGGGCCTCGTCGGTGAATCGGGCTGCGGCAAGTCCACCCTCGGGCGCTGCATCACCAGGCTCTATGACCTCACCGCGGGCACGCTGCGCTTTGCCGGCACCGACATCTCGTCGCTGTCGCAGCGCCAGATGCGGCCGATGCGCCGCCGCATCCAGATGGTGTTCCAGGATCCCTATGCCTCGCTCAACCCGCGCCGCAGGGTGAGGGACCTGATCGCCGAGCCGCTGCGAGTCCACACCAAGATGTCGGAAGCCGAGATCAGCAGGCGTGTTGCTGAGCTCCTCGACATCGTCGGGCTGAAGCCCGACCACGCGATGCGTTTCCCGCATGAATTTTCGGGCGGCCAGCGCCAGCGCATCGGCATCGCCCGCGCCATCGCACTGAACCCCGAGCTGATCGTGCTCGACGAACCGGTTTCGGCCCTCGACGTCTCGGTGCAGGCGCAGATCGTCAATCTCCTGGCGGACCTGCAGGAGCGACTGAACCTCACCTACATCTTCATCGCCCATGACCTGAGCGTGGTCCGCCAGGTCTCGACGCGCATCGCCGTGATGTATCTGGGCTCGATCGTCGAGATGGGATCGGCGGACGACATCTTCTCGCGCCCCGCCCATCCCTACACCCAGGCGCTGATCTCCGCCGTGCCGGTGCCGGACCTCGCCGCCCAGGGTTCTGCCAAGCGCATCGTGCTGAGCGGCGACGTGCCGAGCCCGGTGAACCCGCCGTCGGGCTGCCGCTTCCACACGCGCTGCCCGATCGCGCAGGAGCGCTGCCGGGTGGACCGCCCTGCCCTCACCGACTGCGGGCCGGGCCGCCGCGTGGCCTGCCACTTCCCGACCGACGTCGTCCACACCGCCTGAGGCGGCCCGTCACCTCGGCGGCCTTGTTACGTCGGCGACTTGGGCTTGCCCTTGTACTTGGGCTTTCCCGCCGCGCCGAAGCTCTTCTTGCCCTTGAAGTCGCCGGGCTTGGGCTTGCCCTTGCCGGGTTTCTTGGCGAAGTCGGGCTTGGCCCAGGTCCGCTTCGGCGGCTTTGCCGCGCCCTCGGCGGCGGGCTCGCTGATCGCACCCTCTTCCGCCGCCGGACGCGGCGTCTGCCACGCCTTGCGTGGCGCCTCGTCCTTCACCTCGCGCGGCTTGCGGTCGGCCGGCGCGATGGTGACGCCCTTCTCGCCGCTTCCGCCGCTGGCCACGCGTTCGGCGAAGGCTGAGGCCTTGTCGGCGGTGATCTCGAAGCGCGTCTCGTCATCGAAGATCTTGATCGAGCCCACGTCGTCGCGGGTGATGCCGCCGGCCTTGCAGATCAGCGGCAGGATCCAGCGCGGCTCGGCGCGCTTGTTGCGCCCCACCGACAGCGAGAACCAGGCGGAGCCCGTCATGTCGCGGCGCTCCGGCCTCGGCTTGCCCGCACCTTCGTGCAGCTTCGGCATCTTGCCTTCCGATGGCATCGGCACCGGCGAGATATCCTCGGGCGCCGGCCTGGTGGACAGCTGCTGGCGAAGATAGGCCGCCGCCAGCTGCTCGGGCGTCACCCGGGTCAGCAGTTCGGCGACGAAGGCAGCCTCGGCCTCTTCCGGCGCGGTGGCGGAGGTGGCGCCCTCGAGGATCTGCTCGCGGTAGCGCGCCTCGATGTCGGCGGCTGTCGGGGCACTGCGCACCGTGCCCTGCGCATTGGCGAAGCCCAGCACGCGGGTCGCGGCGGAATAGCGCCGCACCGGCACGATCAGCACGCAAACGCCCTTGCGCCCGGCCCGGCCGGTGCGCCCGGAGCGATGCAGCAGCGTGTCGGGATTCGTCGGCAGGTCGGCATGGATGACGAGGTCGAGGTTCGGCAGGTCGATGCCGCGCGCCGCCACGTCGGTCGCCACGCAGACGCGCGAGCGCCCGTCGCGCATCGACTGCAGCGCATTGGTGCGCTCCGACTGCGAGAGCTCGCCCGACAGCGACACCACGTGGAAGCCCCGGTCGCCGAGCTGGGCGGCGAGGTGCTTCACCGCCTCGCGCGTATGGCAGAACACGATGGCGCTGCCGCTGTCATAGTAGAGCAGCGTGTTGATGATGGCGCTCTCGCGCTCATGCGCCTGCACCAGCACCATCTGGTAGTCGATGTCGGCATGGCGCTCGCGGGCACCGGTGGCGACGATGCGCACCGCGTCACGCTGGTAGGTCTGCGCCAGCTGGGCGATCTGCTTGGGCACCGTGGCCGAGAACATCAGTGTACGGCGGGATTCGGGCGCTGCGGCCAGGATGAATTCGAGGTCCTCGCGGAAGCCCATGTCGAGCATCTCGTCCGCCTCGTCCAGCACCACGGCGCGCAGCTCCGTGAGGTCGAGCGAACCGCGGTTGATGTGGTCGCACAGGCGGCCCGGCGTTCCCACCACGATATGGGCGCCGCGATCCAGCGCGCGCGCCTCCTTGCGCATGTCCATGCCGCCCACGCAGCTCGCCGTCACGGCGCCCGCATCGGCATAGAGCCAGCGCAGCTCGCGCTCGACCTGCAGCGCCAGTTCGCGCGTCGGCGCGATGATCAGCGCCAGCGGGCGCTCGGCGGGTCCGGCGATGCTCGTGTCGGCGAGCAGCGTGGGGGCGATGGCAAGCCCGAAGGCCACGGTCTTGCCCGATCCGGTCTGGGCGGACACCAGCAGGTCATTGCCCGCGGTGCGCTCTTCCAGCACCGCCGCCTGCACCGGCGTCAGGCTGGTGTAGCCTTGCCGCGCCAGCGCCGGGGCCAGTGCCGGATGCACGTTCGGCTGCTGCGGCGGGGACACAATCTCGTCGGACGGGGTCATGGTGCGAAAACCTTCGGAAAATCTGGGTCTCACCCGGCGCGACGGACGCTGCGCGGATGTTTGCCGGTCTTTCCCACAAAAGCCCTTGCGGGGATACCCTCAACTTCACCCGCCCCCGCCGGCCAGCCATCATGGCAAATGAGAGGTCTGCCCTCAGGATGCGTGACACAACCCTCCGGTCGCGAATTCACGGCGCAAACTGCGGTGATTTCGGGTGCTCGCCCGAGGCTCCGGAGCACATTATCGGTTGCCCGTGCCCGGCTGCTCCTTTATCAACTCCGCTCGTATACCGGGCCGCTTTTTTCAAGAAATGCCCGGCTACTTTCAACCCGGGAGGAACGACCCATGATGAATCGCAGACAGTTTACCGCCACCGCAGCCGGCCTTGCGGCAGCCCTGGCCGCCGGCCTGAAGCCGGCCATGGCAGACAGCAAGGGCCTGATCGGCATCTCCATGCCCACCAAGTCCTCGACCCGCTGGATCTCGGACGGCGAGAGCATGGTCAAGGAATTCACCGCGCTCGGCTATGACACCGATCTGCAGTATGCCGAGGACGACATCCCGAACCAGCTCGCCCAGATCGAGAACATGGTGACCAAGGGCGCCAAGGTTCTGATCATCGCCGCCATCGACGGCACCACGCTGTCGGACATCCTCAAGAAGGCCCATGACGGCGGCGCCAAGGTCTTCGCCTATGACCGCCTGATCTCCAAGACCGGCGACGTCGACTACTACACCACCTTCGACAACTTCGGCGTGGGCGTGCTGCAGGGCTCCTCGCTGGTGCAGGGCCTGAAGGAGCGCTTCCCCAATGTGAAGCCGTGGAATGTCGAGCTCTTCGGCGGTTCGCCGGACGACACCAACGCCTTCTACTTCTACAATGGCGCCATGTCGGTGCTGCAGCCGCTGATCGACTCCGGCGAGATCGCCATCGTGTCGGGCCAGATGGGCATGGACAAGGTCGGCACGCTGCGCTGGGACGGCGCCGTGGCGCAGGCCCGCATGGACAACCTGCTGTCGGCTTTCTACACCGACAAGAAGGTCAATGGCGTGCTCGCTCCCTATGACGGCCTGTCGCGCGGCATCATCTCCTCGCTCAAGGGCGTGGGCTACGGCACGGCCGACCAGCCGATGCCGATCGTCACCGGTCAGGACGCCGAGCTTGCCTCCGTCAAGGGCATGATCGCCGGCGAGCAGTACTCGACGGTGTTCAAGGACACCCGCAACCTCGCCAAGGTCACCGCCAAGATGGTCGACACGGTGCTGTCGGGCAAGGATCCGGAAATCAACGACACCAAGACCTACAACAATGGCGTCAAGGTGGTTCCGGCCTATCTGCTCAAGCCGCAGCTGGTCAACAAGGCCGACATCAAGAGCGCGCTGGTCGACTCGGGCTACTACACCCAGGACAAGATCGACAACTAAGCGATCGCGGACGATACGATCCATCAACCCCGGGGCCGTCCCCGGGGTTGACCCTGCGCTTCCAGCCCAATTTCGCGAGGACCGATGCAGCCCATTCTCGAGATGCGCGGCATTACCAAGACGTTTCCAGGCGTGAAGGCGCTGACCGACGTCAATCTCTCGGTCATGCCCGGCGAGATCCACGCCGTGGTCGGCGAGAACGGTGCCGGCAAGTCGACGCTCATGAAAGTGCTGTCCGGCGTCTATCCGCACGGCAGCTACGACGGCCAGATCTTCTTCGACGGCACCGAGCGCAAGTTCACCTCGATCGCCGATTCCGAGAACACCGGCATCATCATCATTCACCAGGAACTCGCCCTCGTTCCGCTGCTGTCGATCGCCGAGAACATCTTTCTCGGCCACGAGACCGCCAAGAACGGCGTCATCGACTGGTTCGAGGCCTTCCGCCGCACCAAGGAACTGCTCGACAAGGTCGGCCTCAAGGAACATCCCAACGCGCTCATCACCAACCTCGGCACCGGCAAGCAGCAGCTCGTCGAAATCGCCAAGGCGCTCAACAAGTCGGTGAAGCTGCTGATCCTCGACGAGCCGACGTCTAGCCTCAACGAAACCGACTCCAACGCATTGCTCGCACTCCTGCAGGAGTTCCGCGCCCAGGGCATCTCCTCGATCCTCATCACCCACAAGCTCAACGAGGTGATGAAGGTCGCCGACCGCATCACGGTTATCCGCGACGGCCGCACCGTCGACACGCTCGACACCAAGACCGCCAAGGTCAGCGAGGATCGCATCATCAAGGCGATGGTGGGCCGCGAACTCACCGACCGCTACCCGCCGCGCCACGCGCATGTGCTGAACCCGATCTTCGAAGTGAAGAACTGGAACGTCTTCCACCCCATTCACGCCGACCGGCAGATAATCAAGGACGTGAATTTCCACGTCTGCAAGGGCGAGGTCGTGGGCATCGCCGGGCTGATGGGCGCGGGCCGCACCGAACTCGCCATGTCGATCTTCGGCCGCGCCTATGGCCAGAAAATCTCGGGCGAGGTGCTGCTGCACGGCAAGCCCATCGACGTGAGCACGATCCCCAGGGCCATGGACGCCGGCCTCGCCTATGCCACCGAGGACCGCAAGACCTATGGCCTGGTGCTGATCGACCACATCAAGCACAACGTGACGCTGGCCAATCTCGAGGGCGTCGCGGCGAAGGGCGTGGTCGACGATGTCGAGGAGCTGACCGTCGCCAACAAGTACCGCCGCGACCTGGCGATCCGCTGCTCCAGCGTCTACCAGACCACCGTCAATCTCTCCGGCGGCAACCAGCAGAAGGTGGTGCTGGCAAAATGGCTGTTCTCCGGCCCCGAGGTGCTGATCCTCGACGAGCCGACGCGCGGCATCGACGTCGGCGCAAAATATGAGATCTACGGCATCATCAACCAGCTCGCCGAAGCCGGCAAGGCGGTGATCGTGATCTCGTCGGAAATGCCCGAGCTCCTCGGCATTTCCGACCGCATCTATGTGATGAACGACGGCCGGCTCGTCGCCGAAATGCCGGCGAAACAGGCCACGCAGGAGAAGATCATGCGCGCCATCATGAAATCATGGGAAGACTGACATGACCGACGTGACAACCCAGGCGCCGCTGCGGCCGAACCTCCTGCGCTTCCTCAAGGCCCATGTGCGCGACTATGCGCTGCTGATCTCGCTGCTGGCGATCATGATCTTCTTCCAGTTCGCCACCGACGGCACGCTGTTCAAGCCGGTCAACATGACCAACCTGATCCTGCAGAACAGCTATATCGTCATCATGGCGCTGGGCATGCTGCTGGTCATCGTGGCGGGCCACATCGACCTGTCGGTCGGATCGGTGTCGGGCTTCATCGGCGCCGTCGCGGCCGTGATGATGGTGAACTGGAAGATCGATCCCTTCCTCGCCGGTCTTGCCTGCCTGGCGCTGGGCGCCGTCATCGGCGGTGCGCAGGGCTATTTCATCGCCTACTACAAGATCCCGGCCTTCATCGTCACACTGGCGGGCATGCTGGTGTTCAAGGGCCTCGCCCTCACCGTGCTGGGCGGCGCCTCGGTCGGGCCCTTCCCCAAGATGTTCCAGCTGCTGAGCTCGGGCTACGTGCCCGACATCTTCGATTTCACGCTCGGCGGCATGCCCTTCAACCTCCTCGCCCTGCTGATCGGCATCGTGGTCACCGGGCTCATCGTCTATTTCAACTTCCGCACCCGCCGCAACCAGCAGAAGCATGGCCTCGCCGAAGAGCCGGACGTGATCTTCTACGGCCGCAACATCCTGATCGCCGTGGCGCTCATCGGCTTCTCCTGGCTGATGGCCCGCTACAAGGGCCTGCCCAACGTGCTGATCGTGATGTTCGCGCTGATCTCGCTGTTCGTGTTCCTCACCACGCGAACCACCTTCGGCCGCCGCGTCTACGCCATGGGCGGCAACGAGAAGGCCGCCAAGCTTTCGGGCATCAACACCGAGCAGCTGACCTTCCTGATCTTCGTGATCATGGGGGCACTCGCCGCGCTTGCCGGACTGATCTTCGCCGCGCGCCTCAACGTCGCCACCCCCAAGGCGGGCCTCGGCTTCGAGCTCGACGTCATCGCCGCCTGCTTCATCGGCGGCGCTGCGACCACCGGCGGCGTGGGCAAGGTGATCGGTGCGGTCATCGGCGCCTTCATCATGGGCGTCATGAACAACGGCATGTCGATCATGGGCATCGGCATCGACTGGCAGCAGGTGATCAAGGGCGCGGTGCTGATGCTCGCCGTGTTCCTCGACGTCTATTACAAGAACAAGAACTGAGCGGGGGCCGGGGGCGATATCGCTCCCGCCTGGCAGCTAGGGAAGCTCAGCCGCATGGCGCGGGTCGAACAGCCCCGGCAACCCCGCCAAACGCTCCTCCGGCGGCCCGCCGTCGCAATAGACGAGGCCGACCCGGTCATGGCTGCGCCAGCGTTCCAGCACCTTGTGGGCGACCGTCGACGGAAGGACTCGCACCAGCAGGTTCGACGCCAGCCTCAGCCGTTCGGGCAGGCTCACCTCCACCCAGTCGGGGCCCGCCGCCATCAGGCAGCCGATGTGCAGGCGCGTGAATTCATGATCCAGCAATTCGGCAAACCTTATGGCGATCTGGGCGGCAGGGCTCTTGAAGTTCTTTGCGTCCGACGGGCTGTTCAACGCGGTCTCCATGTATGGCCGGGCAGCCCTTAGGCGACGGAAGCGAGTGCCGGTACAGCCTGCAGGTTGCCCTATCCCGCCACTGCCGCCTGGCACAGTTTTCACCGGCTTCTGGACCCATCCGACCTAAGGAAAATTGCGTAAGCGGAGGCTCAGGAGGCAATTGATTTTGGAAAATACCGTTGTGCTGGTTGTTCTTTCGGCCCTCTTCGTGGTCGGGACGGCCTATCTCTACAGCACCAGCTGACGACCCCTGCGGCGCCGCCCCGCCTGGCAGCCGGGACGGCAGGCTTGCCCCAATCCCCCAGATGAAGAGCGCACCCGGCGAGACAGAATGTCGCTGGTCTCATACCGACATGAGGGTGTCAGACCGCCACAAGGCGACAACGATTTGCCGCAATTAGAGGTGAGGGTATCGGTCAGCCACCACTTTTCCTGCCGGCGTTTCACTCATGCAAAATTATACAAATATTGCAGTCAGGGATCCTGATCCCAATGACTTCCCGCGCCCTGTCGCACCGTCATTCAGCGCCATCGCGGACAGGATCTCAGGCTTCACGCTCGCATCTTTCAACGATCCGGCCCAAACCGCCAGATACGTCGAGGAATTCGGCCTCCGGAAGGTGTGTTCGGCACTGAAGTTCGACAGGATCGACAGCCGGAACAGCGACCTGAAGCGGAGCGTGTCCGCCTTCGAGGAGCGGCCCTTCCAGCCCCAATATGCCGATCTCTGCCGACTGCACTATCTGGTGCTGAAGCGAAAATGCCTCAATATTCTTGAGCTTGGTTCCGGCTACAGCACCGCCGTGATGGCCGATGCGCTGCGGCTCCTCAGCCGGAGCTTTCATGACTGGGCGCTGGACAATATCCGCTGCCAGGAGCCCTTTCATGTCTTCGCCGTCGAGGAAGACCAGCGCTTCCTCGAAATCACCAGGGAGCGTCTGGGCAGCAAGCTCGGCAAGTTCGCCACGGTGACCCGAAGCTCGGTGGACCTCATCGTCCACGACAACCGCATCGCCACGGTGTTCTCGACGCTTCCGAACATTGCCCCCGACTTCATCTACGTCGATGGTCCGTCGCAGTTCGGCACGACGTCGGAGTTGAACGGCCTGTCCTTCAACAGCATCTCCCGCATGCCGATGTCGGCCGATGTGCTGCGGTTCGAGTTCTTCCTCGAACCCGGCACCCTCGTCATGGTGGACGGCAGGACCCAGAATGCACGGTTCCTCAAATCCTACCTGAAACGCAACTGGGCCTACCGCCACGATACGCTGGGCGACGTGCATTATTTCGAACTGCAGGAAGCGCCGTTGGGCAAGTACAACAAGCGCAGGATGGATTTCTGCCTGGGCGGTGAATGGATGCTGCCCGATCCGCTATCGCCCCGCTTCTGATCGTCCGTCCAGCGCGCATCTGCCGGCCCAATTCCCAACGCGGGCGTCTGTTTTGAAGTCGGGTTGCCAAGCGTTCCGTTGAGAGACTACATGGCCCACGCCCGATTCCGCGTCACGTCGGAATAGGGTCGGCTGGATATTCAAGGCTCCCTCGCCGTTTGCCTGTCAAGCCGATCCGAGGGGGTCCGGACTCATGCATCTTGCCAATCCCGGCGCGACTGACACTCGGGCCTTCAGGACAGTCTCCATTGAACGCGCGTAAGCAAGGCACTGCGGTCGTATTCATGTCCCATCGCAGCGATGCGGATGTCATGGGGAGATTTTCCCGCATCGCGGCCGAGGTTGGAACGAGCGCGGCGCGCTACCTGCTTCTCGACTCGCGCACCCCCGGCATCGCGGATCGCTGGGCCGCCTTCCTTGCCGATTGCGATCTCGGCCTCGTCGAGATCGTGACCTTCGACATCGTCGCGGCCGCAGACCAGTTGCGCATCCATCTCATGCGTGCCGGCAGCATGATTCCCGGCTCATGCCACTTTCCATTGCTGCTTCTGGGCGAGCAGACCTCCCACGATCACTACTGGCTCGTGGAGGACGACGTCATGTTGACCGGCGACTGGGGCGACCTGATCCGCACCGCAGAGAGCAGTTCCGCCGATCTGCTGTGCAGTCATCTGGCGACGTTCGGCGAATTGCCCAATTGGTATTGGTGGCCGTCGCTGCATGTGCCTGTGCCGGCCCTTCACCAATGCCCGCCAGCCTCGTTCGTTATGAAGGGATATTTTCCGCTATACCGCATTTCAAGGGCCGCGCTGCATTGCGTCCTGGCCGCCCACCGCAATGGCTGGTCGGGGCATTGCGAAGCGATCATTCCGTCAGCGCTGCGGCACGCCGGGCTTGCCGTCGCCGACCTCAATTCCCTTGCCGGGCAGCCTCTCTACACGCCTGGCGCCCTGTTCGAGGGAGAGGGTCCGTCCCGCCTCTCGACCATGCGCTGGCGTCCGCTGGTCGAGGCCGATGAAATGCAGGCCGTAAGCGGACCGCATCTGTTCCATCCGGTGAAATAGCCGGTGCGATGTCACGTTGTGCCGGTGGGCCAGGCCAGGCTCAGCCGAAAGGGAGCGCGCTTGGCCGGGCCCCAAAATTCCTGGAACGACTGGGAGAGAATGGTGGTGCTTCCAGTCGACTGCGAACTGGTCTCTCTGATGATTAACAGGGAATTTTCAATAAATTTGACCAGATAACAGGCAAATGGGGCTTCGTCCTCGGCAATGAGAGATCGAAATACGTCTTATTTTCACAGACTTGATGAGTTTCAGATGCCAATTCCCTGCTATTTAGAAAACAGGCTCTGTTGGACCAGGATCAGGGACATTTGAGCCTGATTCGTAGGTACGCTGCGCTCAGTAACAGGAGAAGCGCAGATCCATCACGGCAGTCGGCCCACTATGCTTGAGCGAGGGCCGGTGGCGCTCCTTCGCAAGACGGCACTTTCGGATCTTTCTCAGGTAGTGGTAAACATGTGCGTTCACCGAGTCGGGATCACTCAGCCTGTAGGAGTTGCTTGTTCCCCCGAACGACCTAAGAAAACACATATCGATATCTTTTGCCCAGCACAGGCTGCAGCGTCAGCCGTGCTCTTCTGTTCGCACGGCACTCGCTCAAGGCGGGGCATGGTGACTTATCAGAAGGGCAAAATCGATGTCAGATCTCCAAATTGAATACCTCGCCCCAGCACAACTCAGGGCATACCCGCGCAACGCACGTACCCATAGCCGCAAGCAAATCCAGCAGATTGCTGACTCAATTCGAGCATTCGGCTTTACCAATCCCATCCTGATCGACGGGACGGGCATGATCCTGGCGGGACATGGCCGGCTTGCGGCCGCAAAGCTCATCCGACTGGAGCGCGTTCCCTGTGTCAGGATCGAGACCATGAGCGAGGCACAGAAACGTGCGTATGTCCTTGCGGACAACAAGCTCGCCCTCAATGCCGGCTGGGACGAAGAGCTGCTCACGCTCGAACTCCAGGAGTTGAGCATTCTTGACCCCAGCTTCGACATCAGCCTGACCGGCTTTTCCATCGCGGAAGTCGATGAGCTGATCGACGGCGCTTCCCGCGACAGCCTTGGAGAACCGGCGGATGAGTTGCTCCCTCCCCTTGGGGAAGGCCCTCCCGTGACCAGGCCCAGAGATATCTGGCAAATGGGCGGACACCGTCTGATTTGCGGCGACAGTCTATCGAAGGATGTTGTCGCAGTTCTCATGGCCGGCGAAACCGCTCGCATGGTGTTTACGGATCCGCCCTACAATGTCGCCATCGAGGGGAATGTGTCGGGGCTCGGGCAGGTCCGGCATCGCGAGTTCGCCATGGCATCAGGCGAGATGACGAGTGAGCAGTTCACAGACTTCCTGACAAAAGCCTTCCGAAACCTTGTTCTCTTCAGTGCCGATGGCTCGATCCACTTCATTTGCATGGACTGGCGGCATATGGCTGAGATCCTGGCGGCTGGGACCAATGTCTATGCCGAGCTCAAGAACCTCATCGTCTGGGTGAAGGACAACGGCGGCATGGGTACGTTCTACCGCTCGAAGCACGAACTCATCTTTGCATTCAAGAAGGGCACTGCATCGCACATCAATTCCTTTGAGCTTGGACAACACGGCCGTTACCGCACCAATGTCTGGCACTACAAGGGAATGAACTCGTTCGGCGGCAGCAGGCAGGAGGAGATTCATCTGCATCCGACGGTCAAGCCGGTAACCATGATTGCCGATGCCATCCGGGACGTCTCGAAGCGCGGCGACGTCGTCCTGGACCTCTTTGGAGGGTCTGGCTCCACCCTGATCGCGGCCCACCGTGTGGGGCGGCGAGGCTTTCTCTGCGAACTGGATCCCGTCTACTGCGACCGCATCGTGCGTCGTTGGCAGCTGCTGGCCAAGGACGACGCCATTCTCAATGCTACCGGGCAGTCATTTGAGAAGGTGGAACGCGAACGGTTACGAGAAGGATCTAACCCAGTGCGGGACGAGCCAGTGGCGATCTCGGAGAAACTATCACCCTCCCCGTCATATGGAACAGCCGACAATAGAGGGGAGCTGACATGACAGAGCCGATCACTACGCGTTTCCGCAAGGGTCAGAGTGGAAATCCCAAGGGCAGGCCTAGGAAGTCGGCTGCCCCGCCGTCCAGCTTCGAAATCGTGCGCGACCGCGTTCTCACCGTCACATTGGGTGGTGTGCAGCACCAGATGCCATTGGAGGACGCTCTCCACGAACGAATCTACGAGCAGGCGCTGGCCGGCAAGGCTATGGCTCGTCGGAAGCTTATCCGGATGATTCAGGACCGCGACAGAGCGAGGGCGGAGCGGGCGCCTCCACCTCCTCCGGTCGCCGTTCGTATTGAGCCGACCGACCCCGAGAACACCTTCGAGGCGCTGCAGATTCTCGGCATCGCCCACCCGGATCCCTTTTGGTCTCAACACGGCGATCAGACAGGCCTCCTTCTTGAACCCTGGGCCGTGCAGCTGGCCATCAACCGTCGCCGTCGTCGGCAGTGGTCAGATCAGGAAATCTCCGACGTTGAGCGCCTTACTGACAAGAGTGAGACACTGTGTTGGCCTAACCGGAGCAGATCATGAGCGGTGATGGAGACGACGACTACGTTGGATACAGGCGTCCGCCTCGCGCGACGAGGTTCCAAAAGGGTCGCAGTGGCAACCCGGGGGGACGCCCCAGAGGACGGACAACGGACATGCCCTATGAAGGCATTCTCGGCCGCATGGTAACAGTGAGGGACGGAGGAAGAGAAATACGGATGACAGCCGCTGAGGCATTTCTCCTCTACACTGCCAAGCGCGGCATGGCAGGCGATGTCGCTGCCGCCAATGATATTCTTGCGGCACTCGATGCTGTACGCCTACGAGGACATCCGCACGATACTGGCATCTCCGAGATCATCTGCATCTGCATTTCGCCTGGAAATCCTAACTCTGCAATGTTGTGCCTTGGGATGGCTCGAAAGTTGGATCGCTACCAAGATTCGGCATTTGTGATGCTTGAGCCCTGGCTCGTCCAGACTGCTCTCGATCGCCTCGGCACCAAACGCCTTAGCGAGCAGGAACAACGAATGGTACTGAATGCCACTTACCAACCCCACAAGGTCAAGTGGCCACTATGGTGGGTTGTTAGGGCGTGAGATCGGCCCGCCGTTGGTGTATCCACCGAACGGAATCTCATTCGAGAACTGACATCAAACACGCGACAAGCCACAACTATCGATCCAGAACGAAGAGATGACCGAGGGTGGAGAAGTCCTGCCCATAGCCGCTATCAATGTCACTGACCGTCACCACCGATGGAAAATCACATTAGTTCGCCTATGGACGGTGAAGTAACAAGAAGCTCGTCGTCTCTTTGCAGGCGGAATTCCGAAGACCTCGCCCATTGACGGGCGGAGCACAGGTTGGACTCCAAACTTATCTGGAGGAAATCTTCAGTAGTAGGTCAACGTCCCACTAACTGAACAAATAGTCAAAACATAGGTTTGGAGATATTAAGGATTTTAAGTAATACCACCCAAGGTACTTTGACCTTACGTTCGTTTGAGCGCAATTGTTGAAGTGAGTTGAAAGTTGGTCCGATAGACACAGGTTTTCCTTCCCCTTCAGTCGGCAACATCTTTCCTGCAGGTGTCAGCGAGGAAGTTGTACTCAAGTCACTCGCGAGGATCTGCAAAAGCGGGGGGGGTTCAACGAATCCACGCTTGCGCAAGTTGTTGAGTTATCTTGTCGAGGAAACGCTTCGGGGCCGCGGCGATCGCATCAAGTCGTATTCGATTGCCCTCGAGGTGCTAGGCCGTTCTCCTGACTTCGATCCCCAGAGAGATTCGATCGTCCGAATTGAAGCATCAAAGCTCCGGCGTGAGCTGGAGCGATATTACCTAACTGAGGGTCGTAGTGATGAGTTGGTAATTTCTGTTCCAAAGGGGGCTTATACTCCATCATTTGAAGGAAACGTCGGCTCCCATTATCTGAATGGTTCTGCTGGCGATCGGCATGCCATTTTCCGGCGTGGCATCCGGGCTGTGCAGTCTTCAAATTTGGGGAAATTGTCTTCGGCAACCCTCGTTGTCATGTTGCTGGCCACAGCAGTTTGGTGGGCGACATATCCTAGACCACCGTTGATCCCACCCAAGCCGACGCTGCTCTTCAAGCCACTGGTGGACCTTTCAAACACGCCGCAGACGTCCCTCCTGGCGGCAGGATTGTCCGAGAGCATTGTTCAGCGCCTGACGCGGTATCGCGAGCTGGCGGTAATCGCCGGGGACCCGTCGCCCCCCGGCCCCTCTCTCGCGGCGGCCCGCTTTGAGTTGACCGGCACCTTCCTCATGACCGATGGCGGGGCGATCGTGCAGGTACACCTGCTTGACCGGCAGAGCGGCCAAATGATCTGGGCGGAATCATACTCTCCCGCGGTTCAGGCCCAGGAGCTGCTCAAGGCAGAGAGCAGCATTGCAGATGCCGTTGCCGTCAATGTCGCCGAACCGACGGGCGTGATCTTCGATGCGGTGAGAAGCGACAGCGTAGAGATTGCGCCCGCAGACTGGAGTGACTTCAGCTGCATCCTGAATGCCTATGCCTACCAGCTAACCCTCTCTGCCAGCGATCACCCGACGGTACGGAGCTGTCTCCAGCGAACGGTGCAGGACTATCCCAGCTATGCGACCGCCTGGGCCCTTTTGTCTCTGGTTTATCTGGACGAACTGCGCTTCTCCTACGGCAACCCAACTCCGGAGCAGAAGACCATCAGCCTCGGGAAGGCGTATGATGCGGCGCGCAGGGCGGTTGACCTGGACCCGAGCAACATCCGCGCGCAGCAGGCCCTTATGATGGCGCTGTTCATGCGCCACGATTACCAGACTGCTCTCGATCTGGGACAAAAGGCGCGAGAACTCAACCCCAACGATCTAGAGTTGAAGGGCGAGTTGGGGATGCGGCTGATGCTCTATGGACGGCACAATGAAGGTTGCGAACTGATCAGCGCTACCCTCTCAAGCACCATCCGGAAACGGCCCTATTATCTCACTGGATTGGCTGTTTGCCGGCTGTTCTCGGGTGACAAGGAAGAGGCTGCCAGGCTCATAGTCGATGCGGACGCTGCGGGAAACCCCGTCTTTCACATCTGGGCCGCAATCATTCTATCTGCCAACGGACAGACTTCCGAAGCTGCCAAGCACAGGCTCTGGCTGACGGAGAATGCGCCGGACAAGCTCACCGATCTACTTGAGCAGCTTCCTCTCCGCTTCGTACAGGCAGCCGATCAACAGAAAGTTCAGCAGCTTATCGAGCAAGCTGGGTTTCCTCCGCCAGGCTTGAAGGGACGGACCTTGCCTAACTGATTGCAAGAGACATCAACGAAAGGTTGATGGACCCTCCAAGACAATGATCAAACTCTCATGTAAGTAGAACTACAGGGCAAAAGTCGGTGTTAATTACATCGATTATCGCTGTTTTGCTATGTCGTTGCTTGCTCCGAGGCCGGTCGTTGCGGAGAGTTGCACCAGGCCGTCACGGCCTTCATGCGAACGGTCTGTTGCAACTTTATCGATGGTGCGGAGACAAGCTCATGAATATGGACGCTCTTCTCTCGATTGTCGCAGTTGTGTCGGCGAACAAGGACAACAACGTTGTCACAGACGTTTACAAGCTGGCGTCCGACTTCCAAGCCACCTACCGCCAGTGCACCTGGCGAGAACTCGTGACACTGGTTGAACTCAGTGTTGTTGAGATCGGAGGTGCTGCGGAGTGGAGTGAGGCCGGCATTTCAATGAGGCCGGCCAGGCCTGTCGCCATCTCACAGCGGGCCCCCTCCAGGCTCACGTTGACCGCCGTCGAAGCACGGATCCCCGCATAGTTTTTAAACTTTAAGTTGTTTGGTCTGGGAGAAAGCCATGAGCGGATACAACTACAACGAACTTCTCCAAAACGGAGAACGAAAGCTTGAGGCAGGCTGCATACGCTTGCTCGGCTATGTTCCCTATTTCTATCTTATGACTAGACTGATCGCACCTGAAGGGAGAGTTTTTTTGACAGCCATCGTTGTCTCCCTGACATTCTCGCTGGAGTGCTGCCTGGTGTCGCACGCGCTCACTCTCTGGCATCGGCAGAGTTCATTGCGCCACACGCCACTGTTCAACATCACGTTCGCCTCCACAATCTGTCTCGCAATGCCGTTGCTCGGCCTCGCCACCTTCCGCATTATGTCGCCGGCAGGGATTGACCTCGTTCATTCGCTGCAATTCTTCGGCGTGTTTCTGCTCCCGTGCTTAGGCTTCCTCGTAATCCAAGCCCTCACCCGAAGGTGCCCAGTCGTAACCAAGCGACTGCACGCAGTATCGGATCATCCGCACTTCGCAACTCGGAGATCCGGCACGTCACAGTATCACCGCTGAGTTCTCACCCATCTCTAGCCACGGAGTACCACCATGGGATACGCGTATGGAACGTTCACCGCTGCAACCCTGCGGTTTGCGGATATTACCAATGCCAGGGGTCGGCGAGTCCATATCGGGTGCATAATGTCTGCCGGCCTGGATTGGGTCGAAGTCAGTCTGCCTGACCATCTGCAGGTAGAAGACGAGGTTTGGGTGGCCTTTCCTCCGTGCCAGATCAAACACCGTGTCAAAGCCGATTGGCGCACTCTGGACAGGATCGGGTTTATCTACCTCGAAGGCGGACCCGCTGAAGAGCAGTTCGCGGGCATTCCTGGTCTGCTTGACCCTCGTTCGGCGTTCCTGAAGCGGCCCAATGTCAAGGAAGGTTCACTGATGTCCGTGGAGCCGAGAGCTGAAACTAGATTTCCCAGCATCGACCCTTCCTGGTCCTAGCTGAAGGGGAATGGCGGATCGAAGTGTTCAGCCAATGTGCCCTTGCTGAGTGAGTGCTGAAGCTTTGTAGGCATGGACGTGCGAGTTGGCCTGACCTGATGGGGTGGCGTCGGTCACCAACCGCTTCAACTTTCTGCTCTTGTCCCGATCAGCCTTCATGCGTCTGTCGTCGGAGACGTCCATGCCGTCGAACTCGCCTTCCGGCTATGCAGCGTGGCTCTCGGGATCCCCTTCCTTCGCACCAAGTAGCAGGTCTTCGCGCCCGCCTCAGCATCATCTCCCTTGCGGGAAGTTTGGCCGTCCACCCCATCAGGTCACCTCGGATGCGACTGACAGTCAGCCACAAGTTCAATGCTGATGCAATGTATCGAGCCTATGAGGAGGCTTGAAGCGTAGAGAGGTATTGCAACTGTACACGCCAGTGCGAGGCCGCTTCTGATCTAGGCAAAGAAAAGGCTCGCCGCTTCGCGGCGAGCCAGGTGGGAAGTATGCTTAAGGAGTGTGATCCCTCGCCAGGGGGGCGTCAGAGGGACCACAGCGATTGGAGCGAAGACTGAGATAAACCCCAGTCGCTACTCAAACTAATCTAGTGCGATTGGAACGCGCAATCGAGATGAACGCATAGGCGGAATGTTGTGCTAGCAATGCTGAACAATTCATATTTCCCTTCATGGGTGGGTTCACGCGCGTACACTTATCTCGCTCCTATTTCTTTCCGGGGTCACTAAGAACAGCGCTGCCGGTCTCCAAGAGAGATTTCAGATTGGAGACAATTTTTGGCCAGCCTCCCGACACAGCTTCCACTAGCTTTGATGGCTCGTGTTCAATTGTATGATTGATGGTGAGTTTGACAGCCGATCCGATGGGCTCCAATTCGATTCGGCAAACAGAGTCTCCTTCAGCCGCGAGCTCCGAATTTCGCTGGTGCCGCCAAAGGATGGTCAACCGAGTTGGTCGTACTGCCTCTAAGATTGTCCCGACATCACTGACGCTGCCGTCAGAATGAACCATCTTCCAGGCACTGCCCGGGAGCCAATCACTCTCGCAGTAAACACCAAACCAGTACTGCTTCATGAACTCCGTGTCGTCGGTTAGCGCCGACCAAAGTCGCTCTGGTGTTGTGCGGATGAACGTCACATAGTTGAACGCGGATCTAGCCATTTTCCTTCTCCAGTCGTTGTTTGAGTTTAGAAAGCGCCTTTAGGCGCGGCCGTTCGAATTTGGCGATCCAGCGCTCGTAGATGTCCTGCAATGGCACTGGATTGAGGAAGTGAAGCTTCTCGCGTCCTTGCCTTTGGGTGGCGACGAGGTTTGCTGCCTCAAGCACACCGAGATGTTGCGTCACGCCTTGACGTGTCATGTCGAGGTGCTCGCAGAGCTCGTTCAGCGTCCGACCATCATGTTGGTGCAACACATCCAGCAGCTTCCGCCGACTGGGATCGGCAAGTGCCTTAAACAGTAGATCTGCGTCATGGTGGTCGTCTGTCATAGATTCCACAGGCAAGTAGTGACTTGCATGATGTTAGGCAAGTGAACACTTGCATGTCAAGAGGGCTCTCCCGCATTGACATGGAAATTGTTCAGATCACCACGAGCCTAGCCATTAGTGCCTCTCAGTCGATGTGGAGACAGTTGGCGGAGCGAGGCCACTCAGAAATTGGCCGATGACCCCAGTGAGTGAAGAATGACCCTTGACGGGATCGCACCGGACCTCCTCAGCAATCTCGTCACCATGGCGGTTGGGGATGTCTCGCAGTTCGGCGCAAAGGGCCTGGAAGGCTTCTTGGACATGCCGCCGCACTGGAGCCTTGGGGATGAGTTCCTTCTCCCCCGCCGCAATTTCAAGGGCGAGTTTGTGGCAGCGAAGAATCACCTCCACTGTGCGATGTTGTGAACCCCTCTTACGATCCATTCGTGGATAGAGTCACGACGGCATGCTCTCCCTGCGCGAAGGCCAGCGGCACGAAAGTGCCACGCCCGCTCGTCTGTCCGAAGGGGGCGTAGTCGGCCCTGGTGGTAGCCCGCCCATGCGGATCGAGAGCCGGTTCGAGGCGAGATGGTCCTTGAGCAGGAAGGCGGTGGCGGTGCCTTCGTGTTTCACGTCCGGGTGCAGGTAGGAGGTGAGCAGGCCCTGCTCGGCTATGAGGGCATCGAAATTGTCGATTCAGCCGATGCACTGCGATCTATCGCTACGGAATCATAGAACAACGCCCACACAGGGCTGACACCGCAAGATGCAGTTCTTGATCAGCGCCCCAGCTTAGCGTCCATGATCGACCTGACGTCTTCCTCGGTGTGAAGGTACTGCCCGGGGGCGTCCATGATGTCAATTCCATAGAGGAACATGACACACTCCCAGATGCGATCTTTCGCGGCAACAGGCGAGTAAGTTAACGAACCCGCCTCGGACTGCTGCATCACACTGTAGGCCCAGCGATCGGCTGCCTCTCTGGTCATTCGCCCATCCAGCACATCGCGGAACACACGGCGCACCGTCTCGAGATCGATTTCCACTTACCAGCCTCCCAATAATTGCCGTCACGGTCGAACCCGTAATGGGTCTTACTTCCGCTATTTAGCTCCGGCCGCACTTGACGAACATTGCAGGCTTGATCGGCTGTCTCATGCCACCCTCGCGACCTTCCTGACGTAGCGTTGTACTCGTGCACGTATCGACGCCCTGCCATCTCTCCAGGCTTTGCAGCCGATTGGATTTCGCCGTAATAGCGAACGCGCCCGTTCTCAAGCTCCTTGACGCCATCTTTGCCGTACTTCTCTGCGTAGCCAAGATGCTTGGACAGGTCCGCTGCCTGCTTCGCACTTGGCACCATGGATACCTTTGGTCCAGCCTCTGCTGCATTTGGGACGCTTCCAGCTCCTATGGGATTGATTACCTTTATGTCTTCTGCCGGGTGTACTCCAGGGACAACTCCCATGTTTAGATCGATAATTTTCGGTTGAATTGGCTCCTCGCCGACCTCAGCCTCTGAGTTTGGATCGGCCTGATCCGGCCCACCCGCCATCTTCTTACACGCACTGCACTGGCTTTCGGTGTTCTGGCTCGCGGTTTCCGAGGACTTGTTGCTGGAGCCTGGGGAGTTCTCGTTCTTTCCTCCCCCTTCCAGATCGCTATGATCGGTGACGTCGTCGTGGGAGTCCTCGTAGGAATGCCCGTTTGCATCTGCACCATTGATTGGATCGTTGAGGGCATATGCGTATCGGTTGATATCGACGCCGTCCTTGTCGGGGTCCCAGGTATCGGGTGAGAGGAAGCGCCCGAGGTTGGGGTCGAGGTAACGGGCGTGGAGGTAGAGGAGACCGGTCTCGGGGTCGAAGCGCTCGTTGATGTAGGATTTCCCGGTGAGGACGGAGGATCCGTTCGAGGTGAGGGGCTGGCCATAGGGGGCGTAGTCGGCCCTGGTGGTGGCGCCGCCCATGCGGATGGAGAGCCGGTTCGAGGCGAGATGGTCCTTGAGCAGGAAGTCGGTGGGCGTACCCTCGCGCTTCACGTCGGGGTGGAGGTATGAGGTGAGGAGCCCCTGTGGGTTTGCGGCATCGAAGGCGACCTCGGCATCCACCCCCAAGAAATACCGCGTCTGGCCGAGGAAGCTCTTGGCGGTGCGCTCACCGTCAGGGCCATAGTCGAAGGTTGCGGTATTGCCGTTCTGGGTGACGGAGACGGGCCGGTTCTCGCCATCATAGGTCAGGGTCTTGGGCTGGATGGGACCTGCGGCACCGTCGGGGTCATAGGAGAGGGTATTGCCGTTGGCGTCGTAGGTGACGGTTGTGCCGCAGATCGAGGTGGGGGCGTGGGGGTGGGCCCCTGGGCCGTAGACGAGGTTGGAATTGCAACAGACAAAAATGCACCAGACCCCCTCGTCAACAAGTCCTAAGGTTCTTCATTTGATCCTGTCCAGCCCCAGTCGCGAAACATGTCAACAAAGGATTGAAGATCGAAGTCCTCCCCATCGCGAGGTTCATCCAATACTGCGAACCCATAGCCCTCTGCCATCAGGCTTGCACCACAAGGACTGACGGTATCATAACTGGTCACTATCAGCATTCCATTCCGATGCCCAATTCCGCGTATTCTCGCGAGGGCTTCTACTTCGCAATGACCTGATAGTCCTACACGGTAGTTCAGGTCAAAGCCCAGTCCAAGAGTATCACATGCCTGCCGTATCCAAAGTTGCAGCTTAGTCATTGCAGTTCCCTTATAGGAATATGATCTACAGGACCGACATGCCCGTGTAGCTCCTGAGAAGATGGGGCACCAGAGTTGTGTGCCTCGGGACCACGGACCTTGTTACTGGGGAACGGATCTGAAAGTTGTCTGTTCAACTCTTTATAAGCTTCCATGTCAGCGGCAGTCATTCCAGTTCTTTTGTCAATTTTCGCCATGTCGACCAACGCACGCTTTTCGGGACTAAACGCTTTTGACGGTGTCTCGGACGGAGTACTGTTTTCTATGGAGATCTTTGCAGAGCCCGGCCTTTCCACTGCAACCGCACTCCCCGGTTTTGCCAATGCCGGTCCGAAAAACTCTCCCCCCTCGATTTGTGGTGGTGTGATCTCGTTGGGGATGTGATTGGGGACGCTCATGCCCGTAAGCGGGTTAATGACCTTGGGTTCGATTGGCTCCGAAATATCCAGTGGGAGATCATCCTCGGTCTCGTCTGCAATCTTTGTGCAGTTCTGACACTTCTCCTCTGACGTCTTGGTGGCCCTGCTCTGACTCGACGCACTGTCGCCTCCGCTGGTGTGGTCGTTCTTCCCGCCACCTCCCAGATCGCCATGATCGGTGACGTCGTCGTGTGCATCTTCGTAGGAATGCCCGTTTGCATCGCTGCCATTGATTGGATCG